>NZ_CP051299.1:1310368-2620736 GCF_012530535.1 Microcella flavibacter | reverse complement strand
CGGATCACTGTACTGCGACGCGGCATGTCGTTACCAATGGTTCCCCCGTGCGGTGGTGATAATGCCGGGCGCCCCGCCGCGGTTTGACCGCGGGCGCTCGACGACGTACCTTTAGTCAGTTGACTTCTGCCTGCCCGCGGGTCTCTGCGGCCGGGCGAACACCGTCTTTCGTCGCTGGTCCTGCGGGGCCGAGGAGATAACCATGAGCAAGCGCACTTTCCAGCCGAACAACCGTCGCCGCGCCAAGGTGCACGGCTTCCGCCTCCGCATGCGCACCCGCGCCGGCCGCAGCATCCTCGCTGCCCGTCGTCGCAAGGGCCGCACCGAGCTCTCGGCCTAAGCCTCCTTCCGTGCTCGGCCGGGCCCACCGGGTCACCCGGGCCGACGACTTCCGCACCGCGGTGCGCCGAGGTCGTCGAGCGGCCCAGCCCCACGCCGTGCTGTACCGACTGCGCTCCCCATCTGCCGACCCGCCCCGATTCGGGGTCATCGTGTCGAAGCAGGTCGGGAGCGCTGTCGTTCGCAACCGGGTGCGCCGTCGGGTGCAGGCGGTCTGCGCGACCGCCGTCGACGGCATCCCGGTGCCGGCCGGCGACACCATCGTCATCCGCGCCCTCCCAGGAGCCGGCGAGGTCGACTGGGATACCCTGCGAGCCGAGATCGACGCGGGTCTACGACGGGTGGTGACGGCATGAGGATCATGCGAGCCATCGGCCTGCTCCCCCGCAACATCGTCATCGCGGTTCTGCGCGTGTACCGGGCGATCATCTCCCCGCTCTACGGCGACGTGTGCCGCTACTACCCGAGCTGCTCGGCGTACGGGCTGACGGCGGTGCAGGAGCACGGGGTGGTCAAGGGCGGCTGGATGACCGTCCGCCGCCTGGCGCGCTGCCACCCCTGGGCTGCCGGCGGCATCGACGACGTGCCGCCCCACGAGCATTCGCCCTACCGGCGCAGCCGGTTCGGCTTCATGGTTCTCGAGAGAAACGGATAACTCCCGCAATGGACATCATCGGCTTCATCCTGTGGCCCATCAAATGGGTCATCGAAGCGATCCTGGTCGGATTCCACTCGCTGCTGACGGCGGCGGGCATGGAGGAGGCCGCGGGCATCACCTGGGTGCTCTCGATCACGGGCCTCGTCCTCGTCATCCGCGCCGCGCTGATCCCCGTCTTCGTGCGGCAGATCAAGAGTCAGCGCCGCATGATGGAGATCGCGCCGCAGCTCAAGAAGATCCAGGACAAGTACAAGGGCAAGCGCGACCAGTTCTCGCGCGAGGCCATGTCGCGCGAGACCATGGCGCTGTACAAGAACACCGGTACCAACCCGCTGTCCTCCTGCCTCCCGCTGCTGCTGCAGATGCCGATCTTCTTCGGCCTGTTCTCCGTGCTCAACGACGCCTACACGGAGCGCCCCTCGGTGGGTCTGCTCACCCCCTCGCTGCAGCAGCAGTTCGGTGACGCCTCCCTCTTCGGCATCGCGCCCCTCGGCTCGTCGATGGCGACCTCCGACGGCAACGTCGCGGTCATCGTCATCGCGGTCATCCTCGTCATCCTCATGACCGGCTCGCAGTTCATCACGCAGCTGCAGATCATGTCGAAGAACCAGTCGCCCGAGATGAAGGCGTCGCCGATGTACCGCCAGCAGCGCATCCTGCTCTACGTGCTGCCCCTCGTGTTCGCCTTCTCGGGCTTCGCGTTCCCGCTCGGCGTCATGTTCTACTGGTTCGTCTCGAACCTCTGGACGATGGTGCAGCAGTTCATCGTCATCCGGAACATGCCGACCCCCGGTTCGGAGGCCGCGCTCGCCCGCGAGGCGCGGCTCGCCAAGCGCCGCCAGCGCAAGGGCCTGCCGACCATCGTCGAGGATGCTCCCGCCGCGGTCGTCGAGGAGCCCAAGAAGACCCAGCGCGTGCAGCCCGTGGGCAAGAACCGCGCCAAGAAGAAGGGTGGCAAGTAGCCATGACCGATGTGACCGAGCAGGCGCCGGAGACGGCCCCCGAGGCCGTGCAGGACGAGGGCGACATCGCCGCCGATTACCTCGAGGAGCTCCTCGACATCGCCGATCTCGACGGCGACATCGACATCGAGGCGCGCGCGGGCCGCGTGTACCTCAGCATCGAGTCGGAGCAGCCCGACGACCTGCGGCTGCTCTCCAAGTCCGACGTGGTCTCGGCGCTGCAGGAGCTCACGCGGCTCGCGGTGCACGCGAAGACCGGCGACTTCTCCCGACTGATCCTCGACATCGGCGGATCGCGCGATGCGCGGGCCCAGGAGCTGTCGGTGCTCGTCGACCGCGCGGTGGAGCGGATCGAGGGTGGAGCATCCACTGCCGCCCTGCCCCCGATGTCGAGCTACGAGCGCAAGCTCGTGCACGACCTGGTCGCCGAGCGCGGCTTCACCTCGGAGTCCGAGGGCGAGGGCGCTGACCGCCACACGGTCATCCGCCGCGCCTGAGGCTGCTCCCGCTGACGACGAACGCGACGTTTCACGTGGAACATCCGGCTGCTGACGACCTCTCCCCCGCCGGGGCGCCCGTGCTCGAGGTCGAGCCGTCCGGTGCCGCCGCGGTGTTCGGCGATCGGATCGAGCTCGCCCGGCGGTTCACCGCCGACCTCGCCGAGCACGGAGAGCTGCTCGGGCTCATCGGGCCGCTCGAGCTGCCCCGGCTCTGGTCGCGGCACGTGCTGAACTCCGCCGTGGTGGCGCCGTATCTGCTGCCGGACGCGCAGGTGGCCGACGTCGGCAGCGGTGCCGGCCTGCCGGGTCTCGTGCTCGCGATCGCGCGGCCGGATGCTCGGCTCGTGCTCATCGAGCCGATGGAGCGGCGCTGCGACTGGCTGCGCGCCGAGGCCGACCGGCTCGGCCTCGACAACGTGGAGGTCGTGCGCGCCCGCGCGGAGGACGCGGTCGATTCCGGGCCGTTCGACCAGGTGACGGCCCGTGCGGTCAGCGCCCTGCGCACGCTCATCCCCCTCACCGCTCCCCTGGTGCGCCGGGGCGGGCAGCTCATCCTCCTCAAGGGCGCGCGCGTCGAGGAGGAGATCGTCGCCGCGGCGAAGCAGATCGCCACGTTCCGGCTGCGGAACCCCGAGGTGCTCGTCCTCGGGGAGGGGGTCGTGCCCGAAGTGACCCGTCTGTTTCGGGCTACAGTGGACGCGGCATCCTGACTGCGGCACCCGCGGCGGATGTGCGAGCGGGCGTCGTGTCGGCGCCCGTTTCACGTGAAACATTCGACCGGGAGGTCTGGCGATGACCACGGGCGGAACGTACGACGAGACCACTCCCCTGGCCCGGGAGATCGCCGACATCACCCGCCGGCGCCTCGCGCTGCAGCAGTCGGATCTGCCACTTCCCGACGCCCCGCGCGTGCTCACCGTGTCGAACCAGAAGGGCGGCGTCGGCAAGACGACGACGACCGTGAACCTCGCCGCGGCGCTCGCCCGGTCGGGTGCGCGCGTCGTGGTCATCGACCTCGACCCGCAGGGGAACGCCTCGACGGCGCTCGGCGTCGAGCACCGCGCCGAGACGCCCAGCGTCTACGACGTCATCGTCGGTGAGGCGCTGCTCGACGACGTCGTGCAGAAGAGCCCCGAGTTCGAGCACCTCTACTGCGTGCCCGCCACCATCCACCTCGCGGGCGCCGAGATCGAGCTCGTCTCGCTCGTCGCGCGGGAGCAGCGTCTGCGCACGGCCCTCGACGCCTACCTCGCCGAGCAGGCCGAGATCGGCGAGCCGGTGCACTACGTGTTCATCGACTGCCCGCCCTCGCTGGGGCTGCTCACCATCAACGCCTTCGTGGCCGCGCGCGAGGTGCTCATCCCCATCCAGTGCGAGTACTACGCGCTCGAGGGACTCAGCCAGCTGCTCAACTCGATCAAGCTCATCGAGCGGCACCTGAATCCCGACCTGCAGGTCTCCACCATCCTCATGACCATGTACGACGGGCGCACGAACCTCGCGCAGCAGGTCGTCGCCGAGGTGCGCGAGCACTTCCCCGCCGAGACGCTCACGACGCTCATCCCCCGCAACGTGCGCATCAGCGAGGCGCCGTCCTTCGGGCAGAGCGTCATCAGCTACGACCAGAGCTCCTCCGGCTCCCTCTCCTACCTGGAGGCGGCCGCGGAGATCGCGAAGAGAGGGGCGCCGGCCTGATGGCGACCAAGAGAACCGGACTCGGCCGCGGCATCGGCGCGCTCATCCCCACGGGCGACGGCGATCGCCCCGTCGACGTGTTCTTCCCGCAGACGCCGGAGCCGAAAGGCGACGGGCCGGAGCTCGCGGCCGTGCCCGGGGCGCGTCTCGCCGCCATCGCGCCGAGCGACATCGTGCCGAACCCCTCCAACCCGCGCAGCGAGTTCCGCGAGGAGGAGCTCTCCGAGCTCGTGCACTCCGTGCGCGAGTTCGGCGTGCTGCAGCCCATCGTCGTGCGCGAGCGGCCGGGAGCCCAGCAGGGCGAGCCGCAGTTCGAGCTGATCATGGGCGAGCGACGGCTGCGAGCATCCACCATCGCCGGCCTCGCCACGATCCCCGCGATCGTGCGCAACACCGCCGATGAGGACATGCTGCGGGATGCTCTGCTCGAGAACCTGCATCGTGCGCAGCTGAACCCGCTCGAGGAGGCCAGCGCGTACCAGCAGCTGCTCGAGGACTTCGGCATCACCCAGGACCAGCTCGCGCAGCGGCTCGGCCGATCGCGGCCGCAGATCAGCAACACCCTGCGGCTGCTGCGCCTGCCGGAGGCCGTGCAGTCGCGCGTCGCCGCCGGGGTGCTGAGCGCCGGGCACGCCCGCGCCATCCTGTCGACCAACGACGGCGAGCTCATGCGGCGCCTCGCCGACAAGATCGTCAACGAGGAGCTGTCGGTTCGCCAGGCCGAGGCGGCCGCGCAGCTGATGAGCGGCACCGCCGGTACGCGCAAGCAGAAGCCCCCGGCCGCGGGGACCCGCCAGGGATCCCTCAACGAGATCGCCGGGCGTCTCGGCGACCGGCTCGACACCCGCGTGTCGATCTCGCTCGGGCAGCGCAAGGGCACCGTGACCATCGACTTCGCGAGCATCGGCGACCTCAACCGCATCCTCGCGGAGCTCGGGGAGCCCGGCTTCAGCTGACGCCTGCCCTCTGATCAGGGGTTTCTTGGAAGTCAAAGCCTTACCCGGCGTGCGAGCGTGAGGGTTTCACGTGAAACATCGCGCGTCGCGGCGGAGCTGATCGCTGGGATCGCGCAGCCTGCACCCCGCGGTCGACCGTGCCTTCCGTACCGTCACTCGTAGTTGCGGGCCGGGCGCTGGCCCGCGCAGTCGATCGAGTGCGCGGTGAGATGCCCGGGCCCCGCGCGACGGGATGCGGGCACCCCGCGCGGTGGCCCACCCATGTTTCACGTGAAACATCGCGATCGCTGCCCCCGGGGGGGCGCGGCCAATGTTTCACGTGAAACTCGGCTGTCGCGAGCCGATGCGCGGGACCGCCGGACCGTCAGGCGGAGGCGTCGCGGATGGCCGCCTGGGCGAGCGCAGCGTAGACCCAGCCGACGTCGTGCCCGGCGGCCTCGAGCGCGAGCGCGAGCGTCGACGTCTCGGTGAGCCCCGGCATCACGCTCGCCTCGAGGAACCACGGGGTGCCTGCGCCGTCGACGATCATGTCGATGCGGCTGAGGTGGCGCAGGCCGAGCGCCCGGTGCGCGTCGAGGGCGATCGCGGTCGCGCGCTCGGTGATGCCGTCCGCGATGCGCGCCGGCGCGTAGAAGCGGGTCTCCCCCGCGTTGTAGCGGGCCTCGAAGCCGTAGACGCCCGAGAGCGGCTCGATCTCGACGGGCGGCAGGGCCACCGGGCCGTCGCCGGTGTCGATGATGCCGATGCAGATCTCGGTGCCGGTGATGCGCTGCTCGATGATCGCGACGTCGCAGTAGGTGTAGGCGTGCACCATGGCGCGGCGCAGCTCCTCCTCGGTGTCGACGAGCGTCACGCCCTGCGCGGATCCGCCCTGGGCCGGCTTGACGGCGACGGGGGTGGGCAGCTCGCCGCGGACGACGGTCAGCACGCTCTCCGCGCCGAGCTCGCGGAACGCGTCGCGGGTGAGGGTGATCGAGTGCGGCGTGGGCACGCCCGCGCGGTCGACGAGCGTCTTCGCCGTGGGCTTGTCCCAGGCGAGCCGAGTCGCCGCGGCGCTCGAGCCCACGTAGGGCAGGCCGAGGAACTCGAGCAGGCTGCGCAGCGTGCCGTCCTCGCCGCTCGCCCCGTGCAGCACCGGGAACACCACGTCGGGCCGATCGTCGGTCAGCGAGCCGAGGAGCGAGGCGTCGGGGTCGCGCAGCTCGACGTGCAGGCCGTGACTGGCGAGGGCGTCGGCGACGCGGCGGCCCGAGCGCAGCGAGATGTCGCGCTCGTGCGAGATGCCGCCCGCGAGCACGACGACGCGCACCGGCCCAGTCGACGCGGCGGAGGAGGGGACGGTCGAGGGGAGGGAGTCGCTCATGCGCCTATCCGATGTTGGGGGGCGGGCTGATGACGTGCGGGGCCGTGCCGATGCGCTCGGCGGCGGCCGCGGGCGAGAAGGTCGACAGCAGCTCCTGCTCGCCGCGGACGACGCCCGCGAGGCGCCGGATCCCCTCGCGGATCTCGGCCGGGGTCGGGTAGCAGTACGAGAGCCGCAGGTTCGCGCGGCCCGAGCCGTCGGCGAAGAAGGCGGTGCCCGGCGTGTAGGCGACCAGCTCCTTCACGGCGCGGGGGAGCATCCCCTTCGAATCGAGTCCCTCGGGCAGCGTGACCCAGACGTAGAACCCGCCGTTGGGCATGGTCCAGTGCAGGTCGGGCAGGTAGTGCTCGAGCGCGTCGATCATGGCGTCGCGCCGCTCGCGGTAGAGGCCGCGGTAGGTGTCGATCTGGCCCTTCCAGTCGGTGCTGGCGAGGTAGTCGCTGACGATGAGCTCGTTCGCGACGCTCGGCGAGAGGATCGCGGACTCGGCGGCGAGGACGAGCTTCTCGCGGATGCCGTGCGGGGCGAGGGCCCAGCCGATGCGGAATCCGGGGGCGAGCGTCTTGGAGAACGACCCGAGGTAGACGATGCCGTCCGTCTCGACCGAGCGCATCGCGTGCGGGGCCGGCCGATCGAACCAGAGCAACCCGTAAGGGTTGTCCTCCACGATCAGGATGCCCTCCCGACGCGCGATCTCGATGATCTCGAGCCGCCGCCCCCACGAGAGCGTCACCCCTGCAGGGTTGTGGAAGTTGGGGATGAGGTAGAGGAACTTGATCTCGCGACCTTGCGAGCGCAACGACCGGATGCGATCGACGAGCGCCTGCGGGATCATCCCGTCGTCGTCCATCGCCACGTGCGAGACCTCGGCCTGGTACGAGCGGAAGATGCCCATCGCGCCGACGTAGGAGGGCGATTCGGCGAGCACGACATCGCCCGAGTCGAGGAACAGCTTGGCGATGAGGTCGAGCGCCTGCTGCGAGCCGGTCGTGACGACGACGTCGTCGACGCCCGCGCGCACCCCCTCGAGCGCCATGATCTCGAGGATGTGCTCGCGCAGCTCGGGCGTGCCCTGGCCCGAGCCGTACTGCAGCGCGCGGGTGCCCTGCTCGCGCATGACCCGCTCCATCGAGGCGGTGACGCGCTCGAGCGGCAGGGCCTTGACGAACGGCATGCCGCCGGCGAGCGAGACGACCTCGGGGCGGGAGGCGACGGCGAAGAGGGCGCGCACCTCGGAGGCGCTCAGCCCGGCGGTGCGGTCGGCGTACAGCCCGTACCAGGGGTCGAGATTGGTGCCCTCGCGGGGAATCGTCATGGCTCACCACCCGTTAGCTCGCTGCCGCGGCGGCAGGAACCATCAGGATAAGCGCACGAACCGCGAACGGCCCGCTCCCCGGTCGAGGGGGCGGGCCGTTCGGGATGCTCGGCGAGCGGTCTACGCGAGGAACTCGGCGAGATCGGCCTCGAGGGCCGGCTTGGGCTTGGCGCCGATGACGGTCTTGACGACCTCGCCGCCCTTGAAGACCTTCATCGCCGGGATGGAGGTGATCTGGTACTTCATGGCGGTCTCGGGGTTCTTGTCGACGTCGATCTTGACGATGTCGATCTTGTCGCTGTTCTCGGTCGCGATCGCGTCGAGGATCGGCGAGACGGCGCGGCAGGGGCCGCACCACTCGGCCCAGAAGTCGACCATGATCGTCTTCTCGCTGTTGAGGACCTCGGCTTCGAAGGTGGCGTCGGTGACGTCGCGGGTGCTCATACTGTACTCCTTGCGTTGCGGTGGGGGTGCGGATGCCGCGCGGATGGCGCGGATGGATCAGACGGCGGTCGCCGCCGCGACGGTCTGCCGGGCGGCGTCGCCGATCGTCTCGAGGTAGTGCTGGGCGTCGAGGGCGGCGACGGTGCCGCTGCCCGCGGCGGTGATCGCCTGCTTGTAGGTGGGGTCGACCACGTCGCCCGCGGCGAAGACGCCGGCGACGCTCGTGCGCGAGCTGCGGCCCTCGACGGCGATCGTGCCGTGCTCGGTGAGGTCGAGCACGCCGTGCACGAGGTGGGTGCGCGGGTCGGCGCCGATGGCGATGAAGAGGCCGGTCACGTCGAGCGTCCGCTCCTCCCCCGTCACCGTGTCGACGATGCCGACGCCCGTGACGAGGTCGGCGCCGTAGATGTGCGCGACCGAGGCGTTGGTGACGAACTCGATCTTCGGGTCGTTCTGCGCCCGCTCGAGCATCGCCGCCGAGGCGCGGAACGTCTCGCTGCGGTGGATGACGTAGACCTTCGAGGCGAAGCGGGTGAGGAAGGTCGCCTCCTCCATCGCCGAGTCGCCGCCGCCGACGACGGCGACCGACTTCTGGCGGAAGAACGCGCCGTCGCAGGTGGCGCACCACGAGACGCCGTAACCGCTGAGGCGATCCTCGTCGGGCAGCCCGAGCTTGCGGTAGGCCGAGCCCGTGGCGTAGATCACCGAGTGCGCCTCGTGGCGGTCGCCGTTGCCGAGCGTGACGGCCTTGACCGGGCCGTCGAGCTCGAGCGAGACGACGTCGTCGTAGACGATCTCGGCGCCGAAGCGCTCGGCCTGCTTCTGCATCTGCGTCATGAGGTCGGGCCCCATGATGCCCTCGGGGAACCCGGGGAAGTTCTCGACCTCGGTGGTCTTCATGAGCTCGCCGCCGAACTCGACGGAGGACGCGATGACGAGCGGCTGCAGGTTCGCGCGCGCGGCGTAGATGGCGGCGGTGTAGCCGGCCGGGCCCGATCCGATGATGATGACGTGGCGCATCATGCTCCTTCTGCTGGGGTGCGGTGCCGCCGGAGGGCGACACGGGTGACAACCCACTCTAGAGCGGCGGTATTCCGCATCCCCCGCCGGTCACCGAGTGTTCACACGGGCGATGCCGCGGTCTCGGCCCGGCGGACCTTGCGGCGCCGGATGTCGCGGGCGAGGCCCGTCACGAAGAGCCCCGCGATCGCGACCGAGAGCGCGACGATGCCGGCGGTCTCCCACCCGGCCTGCAGGCTGAGCGGCACCGTGATCGGGCCCGACACGCTGGTGCCCTCGGCGTCGCGCACCGTGATGGTGATGTCGACGTCGCCATTGGTGAGGGACTGCACGGGGACGCGCGCCACCGCCTGGGCCGTTCCCTCGATGAGGGTCTCGACCCGCGCCTCGAGCACCCGCAGCTGCCCCGTCGCCGACTCGACGTGCACGTAGACGACGATCGGGGTGCCGAGGCCGTTCTGCACGGTCACGGGCACCGAGAGCCGGTCGGAGAACAGCGTGATGCTCGGCGTCTCGACGAGCTGCACGCTCGTGCGCAGCTCGGCCGAGTCGGCGACGAAGCGCTGCGCCGCCTCCGCCGCCTCATCGCCCCAGCCGAGCGAGAGGGCGGCGAGCAGCTCGAGGCGCCGGATGTCGGTGATCGCGGCGGGATCGACGGCGATCCGCGCGTACGCCCGATCGGCCGCCTCCGCGTCGAGGGCGCTGCCGACGGCGTCGCCGAGACCCTCGGGCAGAGCGCCTTCGCTCACGATCGTCTCCGGTGCCGAGGCCGCGGGCTGGCCGAGCGGGGTGAGGGCGGCCCAGCCGAGCGCGTCGATCGCCGTCAGCAGCCCGTCGAGGCGGGCGACCGACTGGGCGGCGGTGCGATCGAGGGCCAGCAGGGTGGCCGAGCCGGGCAGCTCGACGGCCCGCGCGGCGAGCAGGGCGGCGAGCTCGGCCGTCGAGGCCTGCGCCTGCTGCTGCACGGTCGCCGTGGTGATGCCGATCGCCGCGCGCGAGGCGCTCTCGTCGGCGACGGCGAGCGTCGCACCGCCCGATCGGGCTGCCGAGCCGACCCCGTCGCCGAGCTGCGCGTCGCTGGCGATGATGGTGCCCGCCCCGCCGGCGACCAGCTGCTCGATGCCGGCCGCGCTCAGCCCGCCCGCGCGCGGCCACGCCCAGCCGTCGAGGTCGTGCGGCCAGGCGGCGAGCTCGGCGAGGGTCACGGTCGCGGGCGCCTCGGCGGGGTCGCTGGCCGCGGGGGAGGGCGATGCGGCCGGGTCGTCCGCCGCGCTCGACTGCTCGGGGACCGGGTCGGCCGGCGCGGCCGGATCGGGGCCGGCGGCAGCCGGGGGCAGCGCCGTCGCGCCCTCGAGCAGCGCCGCGTCGAGCGGGGCGCCGGCCCCCTCGACGGCGGGCAGCGGGATGCCCCGCGCGAGCACCGTCGCGGTCGGATCGGCGTCGGCCCAGGCGAGGGCGAAGGTCGGGTTCGACAGCCCGGCGAGCCGCTCGAGCAGCAGCGTCGCCGACTCGGGAGCGGCGGTGCCGAGCGCGCGCACCGAGGCGATGATGCGCGGGTCGACCCCGAGGGCGGCGCCGGTGCCCTCGACGGCGTCGAGCGTGCGGGTCAGCGACCCGTCGGGGCCGGTGAGCTCGGCGAGCTCCTCCGTCGAGAGCAGCGCGCTCTCCGAGCCCGGGGTGGAGAAGGGGGTGACCACGCGCACCGGGGAGACCGCGGGCGCCGACTCGGGCGGCGCGAAGGTGATCGCGGTGCGGGATGCCGCGGCCGCAGCATCCCCCATCATCGCGGTCGCGGTGACCAGTCTCGGGCCCCACTCCCCCGCGAGCCCGGCCGCGGCGGCGGGCACGGGCACCTCGATCACGGCGGCGGCTCCGGCGTCGAGCGCGGGCAGTGCCGCCTCGGCGACGGTCGGCAGCACGGCGCTCTGCTCGCCGCCCGAGAACCAGGCCTCGAGCGCGCTGAGCGTCGCCCTCGTGCCGCCGTCGAGCCCGACGACGAGGGTGCCCGCGGCGCTCGCGGACCCGCCGGTGTTGCGCACGGTCACCCGCAGCGCGAGCGGGGCGTCGGGGGCCACCGAGGTGCTGACGGGGGCGGCGACGAGCTCGAGGGCCGGCTCGGTGAGCGCCGGGTCGGGGGCGTCCACGGCGCGCGCGACGGGAGCGACGAGCGGCGGGGAGGCCGCGGCGGCCGGCCCGGCGCCGGCGCCGAGCGCCAGCAGCAGGGCGCCGGCGAGAGCGGGCCGCAGGAGGGTTGCCAGGGCGCGCTGAACCCCGTGCACCCGCCTGGCCGACATGCGGGAAGTCTAGACTCAGGTCACTATGCAGAGCGTGGCGCAGGCCGTCGAGCGGTTGCGGCACCTCGCCGCCGCCGAGCCCCTGGCGACCCTCGCGCAGCGCTTCGAGGCGGCGGGGCACGAGCTGGCCCTCGTCGGCGGGCCGGTGCGCGACGCGTTCCTGGGCCGCCCCGTGAACGATCTCGACCTCACGACCGACGCGCATCCCGACGACATCATCCGCATCGTGCGGCCCGTCGCCACGGCCCACTGGGACATCGGGCGCGAGTTCGGCACGATCGGCGCGCAGTTCGGCGACGAGACGGTCGAGATCACGACCTACCGCTCCGACGCCTACGACCCCGAGTCGCGCAAGCCCGTCGTGGCCTTCGGCGACACCCTCGAGGGCGACCTGACGCGGCGCGACTTCACGATGAACGCCATGGCGCTGCGGCTGCCCTCGCTGACGCTCGTCGACCCGACCGGCGGCCTCGACGACCTGCTGGCCGGCCGGCTGCGCACCCCGATCGAGCCGGAGCGCTCGTTCAGCGACGACCCGCTGCGCATGATGCGGGCCGTGCGCTTCGCCGCGCAGCTGGGCGCCGAGGTCGACGAGGCGGCGCTGACCGCCATCCGCGGGATGCTCGACCGGCTGTCGATCGTCTCGGCCGAGCGCGCGCGCGACGAGCTCGTGAAGCTGCTCTCCACCGACGCCCCCCGCCGCGGCCTCGAGCTCATGGTCGACACGGGCCTCGCCGCCATCGTGCTGCCCGAGCTGCCCGCCCTGCGCCTCGAGGTCGACGAGCACGCCCACCACAAGGACGTCTACGAGCACTCCCTCACGGTGCTCGACCAGGCGATCGACCTCGAGCGCTCCCGGTCGACCGTGCCGGAGCCCGAAGCCGACGTCGTGCTGCGCCTCGCCGCCCTGCTGCACGACATCGGCAAGCCCGCGACGAAGAAGGTCGAGGCCGGCGGCGCCGTCACCTTCCACCACCACGACCTCGTCGGCGCGAAGCTCGCCCGCAAGCGCCTCACCGCCCTGCGCTTCGACCGCGACACCATCAAGCAGGTCTCGCGGCTCGTCGAGCTGCACCTGCGCTTCTTCGGCTACAGCGACGCGAAGTGGACGGATTCGGGCGTGCGGCGCTACGTGCGGGATGCCGATGCCCTCCTCGAGCGGCTGCACATCCTCACCCGGGCCGACGTCACCACGCGCAACGCCCGCAAGGCCGCGCGCCTGCACGGCGCCTACCAGGAGCTCGAGGACCGCATCGCGCAGCTCTCGGAGCAGGAGGAGCTCGCCGCCATCCGCCCCGACCTCGACGGGGAGCGCATCATGCAGCTGCTCGGCATCCGCCCGGGGCCGCTCGTGGGCGAGGCGTACCGGTTCCTGCTCGAGACCCGGCTCGACGAGGGGCCCCTCGGCGACGAGGAGGCCGAGCGGCGGCTGCGGGAGTGGTACGCGGGCCGATCCGTCTGAGGTGGCGGCGGGCATCCCGAACCGACTATGCTGACGAGGTTGTCCGCGGGCCCTGTCCTGCGCAACGGATGCCATACCCTCCTGCCGCAGACCGTCTGCGGCCGTTCGAGTCCGAAGGAGGTGGGTGAGTCATGCATCAGTACGAAATGATGGTGATCCTCGACCCCGAGATCGACGAGCGCACTGTCGCTCCCAGCCTCGATAAGTTCCTCAACGTTGTTCGCAACGATGGCGGAAACATCGAGAACGTCGATATCTGGGGCCGTCGTCGCCTCGCGTACGAGATCAACAAGAAGACCGAGGGCATCTACGCCGTCGTGAACTTCACCGCGAACCCTTCTGCCACGCAGGAGCTCGACCGCCAGCTGAAGCTCAGCGAGGCCGTCATGCGCACCAAGGTGCTGCGTGCCGAGGAGGCCGTCGCTCGCGTCGCCGCCTACGAGGCCGAGACCGCTGCCAAGGCCGAGGCCAAGGCGGCGCGCGCCGCCAAGAAGGCCGCCGAGTAGTCATGGCCGGCGAGACGCTCATCACCGTCGTCGGCAACCTCACTGCCGACCCCGAACTGCGATACACGCAGAACGGTCTCGCGGTCGCGAACTTCACCATCGCCTCCACCCCCCGCACGTTCGACCGTCAGGCGAACGAGTGGAAGGACGGCGAGGCGCTGTTCCTGCGCGCGAGCGTGTGGCGCGAGTTCGCCGAGCACGTCGCCTCGACGCTGACGAAGGGCAGCCGGGTCATCGCATCCGGTCGCCTCAAGCAGCGGTCGTACGAGACGAAGGAAGGCGAGAAGCGCACCACCATCGAGCTGGAGGTCGACGAGATCGGCCCCAGCCTGCGGTACGCCACCGCGCAGATCACCCGGGCCAGCTCGGGTGGCGGCGCGATGGGCGGCGGCCGTGGTGGCGCGGCGCCCGTCGCCGACGAGCCGTGGGGCACCCCCGCGGCGCAGTCGAGCAAGCCCGGCGGCAACGCCGGGGGCGACGTGTGGAACACTCCCGGATCCTTCTCCGACGACACCCCTTTCTGATCCGGTCTGACGACCGGCACTGAACAACAGCACGCAAAGGACAACCACTATGGCTGGCAAGAGCAGCGGCGACCGCCGCAAGCCTCGCGGCGGCAAGGGCGCGAAGAACGCCGCCCCCGCGAAGGCGATCCGGGTCGGTGTCATCGATTACAAGGATGTCGCCACCCTCCGCAAGTTCATCTCCGAGCGCGGAAAGATCCGTGCTCGCCGAATCACCGGTGTCTCCGTGCAGGAGCAGCGCCTCATCGCCCGCGCCGTCAAGAACGCGCGCGAGATGGCACTGCTTCCGTACGCTGGCGCGGGCCGCTAGGGGGCCGCGATGTCGAAGCTCATTCTCACGCAGGAGGTCACCGGTCTCGGTGCCCCCGGCGATGTCGTCGAGGTCAAGAACGGGTACGCCCGCAACTACCTCATCCCCCAGGGTTTCGCGGTCTCGTGGAGCCGCGGCGGTGAGAAGCAGGTCGAGCAGATCAAGGCCGCTCGCACCGCTCGCGAGCACGCCACGATCGAGGAGGCGCAGGATCTCAAGCTGCGTCTCGAGGCGAACCCCGTGAAGCTCACCGTCAAGGCGGGCGCCGAGGGGCGTCTGTTCGGCTCGGTCAAGACGAGCGATATCGCGTCGGCCGTCGAGGCCGCCGGCGTCGGCTCGGTCGACAAGCGCCTCATCGAGATCGTGTCGCCCATCAAGTCGGTCGGCACCCACGAGGCGATCCTCAAGCTGCGCGACGGCATCGTCGCCACGATCACCCTCCAGGTGGTCGCGGCGAAGTAGTCGCGCGACGCGCACGAACGGTCACGGCGCCCTCCGCTCACGCGGGGGGCGCCGTTCCGCGTTCCGGGGGTCGCGCGGGGCGCCGGACGCCCGCCCTCGCGCGGGGGCAGACCGCCCGGTCGCACATCGCGCCTATCGAACGCCGCGGGGGTGCGCAAGACCCCTGAAGGGGTGGATTCCGCACGCATCTGTGCACAGGAGTGCGCCAGCCGTACCAACCTTCATCCCCCGATTGAGACCTGTTTCTCCCCACACGGTGTGGAGAGCGAAAGACCAGGTCAGAAGCTGTTTCTCCTCGAATCACCGCGAGAAGTCCACAGAGTCATCCACAGGCTGTGCACACGAGCACCGGCGTTTCGCGCCGATAGTCCACAGAGTTATCCACAGGGGCCGTTTGGGCCGATCCTGGCCGCTCCCTACTGTGAGGCGGAGCCCCGATCCCGACCGGTGCGCCGCCTCCCCGTGGCCCTGTCGGAGGTCGGCGGTAGACACACTGCACAGCGGCCCCTCCCGCTCGGCGGCATCCACTCGAAAGGCGGTCCCCCGTGTCCATCGCGCACATCGGCAGCGCCCTCGACGGTCGCAGCACGAGCGAGAACCGCGGCTCCGAGCGGGTGCCCCCGCACGATCTGCTCGCCGAGCAGAGCGCCCTCGGCGGCATGCTGCTGAGCAAGGACGCCGTCGCCGACGTCATCGAGTCGGTGCGGGGCATCGACTTCTACATCCCCAAGCACGAGGTCATCTTCGAGGCCCTGCTGACGCTCTACGCGCACGGCGAGCCCACCGACGTCATCGCCGTCACCGACGAGCTGCAGAAGTCGGGCACGCTGTCGCGCGCGGGCGGGGCCGACTACCTGCACACCCTCACCGCGATCGTGCCGACCGCCGCCAACGCCGGCTTCTACGCCTCGCTCGTCGCCGAGAAGGCCGTGCTGCGCCGCCTCGTCGACGCGGGCACGCGCATCGTGCAGATGGGCTACGCGAGCGAGGGCGAGGTCACCGACCTCGTCAACAACGCGCAGGCCGAGATCTACGCCGTCGCCGGCGGCGTGCAGACCGAGGACTACGTGCCGCTCACCGACGCCGTCGGCGAGGCCATCGACGAGATCGAGGCCGCCCGCGGGCTCGACGGCTCGATGACGGGCGTGCCGACGGGCTTCGCCGAGCTCGACGGGCTCACGAACGGCCTCCACGCCGGCCAGCTCGTGCTCATCGCCGCCCGCCCCGCCCTCGGCAAGTCGACTCTCGCCCTCGACTTCGCCCGTGCCGCGACCATCAAGCATTCGATGCCGACCGTCTTCTTCTCGCTCGAGATGGGGCGCAGCGAGATCGCGATGCGCCTGCTGTCGGCCGAGGCCTCGGTGCCGCTGCACTCGATGCGCAAGGGCACGCTCGAGACCCGCGACTGGACGACGATCGCGGCCACGCGCGGTCGCATCGCGGATGCCCCGCTCTACATCGACGACAGCCCCAACATGACCCTCGTCGAGATCCGCGCCAAGTGCCGCCGGCTCAAGCAGACCGTAGGCCTCAAGATGGTCGTCATCGACTACCTGCAGCTCATGACGAGCGGCAAGAAGGTCGAGTCGCGCCAGCAGGAGGTCAGCGAGTTCTCGCGGGCGCTCAAGCTCATGGCGAAGGAGCTGCAGGTTCCCGTCGTCGCGCTCTCGCAGCTGAACCGAGGCCCCGAGCAGCGCGCCGACAAGATGCCCGCCATCAGCGACCTGCGCGAGTCGGGCTCGCTCGAGCAGGACGCCGACATCGTCATCCTCCTCCACCGCGAGAGCGCCTACGAGAAGGAGAACCCCCGCGCGGGCGAGGCCGACCTCATCGTCGCGAAGAACCGCAACGGCCCGACGAAGACCGTGACCGTCGGGTTCCACGGCCACTTCTCGCGCTTCGCCGACATGCCGCAGGTGTAGCGGGTTCGCGCGGATCGGCGACGCAGGCGGCTCCCGGCCGACGGCCGTAGGCTGGTCGTCGTTCCGATCCGCCGATGAAGGACTCCCCGTGTCGATCGACAGCCCCCCGCCCGCGCCCGCCGCGGCGTCGCCCGCCGCGCAGCGCGGTGCGCTCGTGCTGCGCGCGCTGCCGCTCATCGTCGTCGGACTCGTCATCACCTTCACCAAGGAGTACCCGACGAGCTTCGGCTTCGTGATGCTCGGCGTTCTCGGGCTCGCGAGCGCGGCCGGGCTGGTGATCGGCGCGCTCCGGCTGCCGGCGGGGGATGCCCTGCGCGGGTTGCACCTGGGGCTCGCCGTCGTGGCGACCGTGGTCGGGGGGCTCGCGCTCGCGCTCAGCTCGTTCGGCCTCGCGTTCCTGCTGCTGCTCGTCGGGGCGTACGCCGCCTTCGGCGGCGTCGGGGAGCTCGTGTGGGGCATCCGCCGCCGCGGCGCCCACCCGATCGCCCGCGACGCGATCGTCATCGGAGCCGCCACCGCCCTGCTCGCCCTCATCGCCACGCTCGTGGGCGACCCCCGCAGCGCGGCCGGATTCCTCGGCGCTTACGCGATCATCGCCGGTGTGTTCCTCGTCATCGCCGGCATCAGCGTCGGCGGCACTGCGGACGGCGCCACCGACAGCACTCCCGGGACCACCGCCGACAAGGAGCACTCCCCCTCATGACCGAACCCCGCCGCCGCGAGCGTCTGCGCCCGCTCGAGCTCGTCACCTTCGCCGCGCTCGTCGCCGTCGCCGTCGGCGCGATCACGCTCATGGCGACCCGCGACCCCATCCTGTCGCTCATCTTCTTCGGGGCGACGTTCGTGATCGACCTCGTCGTCATCGCCATGCTCATGCTCGCCGTCACGCCGAACAAGCAGATGGACGGCGAGATCCGCCCCGACGCCGAGAACCACCCGCACCAGTAGCGGCGCAGGCCCGCCGGCCTTAGTCGGCCCGGGCGACCCGCCGCGCGAGGTCGGCCGCGACGCCGACGTAGAGCGCCGGCGTCAGCGCCTGCAGGCGCTGCTTCGCCTCGGCCGGGATGTCGAGGCCCTCGACGAAGGCGCGCAGCTCGTCGCCCGTGACGCGGTGGCCGCGCGTGAGCTCCTTGAGCATCGCGTAGGGGTCGGCGATCGACGAGCGGCCGGCGGTGATCTCGGCGCGGATGACCGTCTGGATGGCCTCGCCGAGCACCTCCCAGTTGCCCTCGAGGTCGCGATCCAGAGCATCCTGATCGAGGGCGATCTCGCCGAGCCCCTTGAGGATGTTGTCGAGCGCGAGCATCGAGTGGCCGAGGCCCACGCCGATGTTGCGCTGCGCCGAGGAGTCGGTGAGGTCGCGCTGGAGGCGCGAGGTGACGAGGGTCGCGGCGAGCGAATCGAGGATCGCGGCCGAGAGCTCGAGGTTCGCCTCGGCGTTCTCGAAGCGGATCGGGTTGATCTTGTGCGGCATCGTCGACGAGCCGGTGGCGCCCGCCTGGGGGATCTGCCGGAAGTAGCCCATCGAGATGTACGACCAGACATCGGTGCAGAGGTTGTGCAGCACCCGGCCGATGTGGGCGATGCGCTGGTAGAGCTGCGCCTGCCAGTCGTGCGACTCGATCTGGGTGGTCAGCGGGTTCCAGGTGAGGCCGAGGCCGGTCACGAACTCGTACGAGCTCGCCACCCAGTCGTGGTCGGGGTCGGCGGCGTAGTGCGCCGAGAAGGTGCCCGTCGCGCCCGAGAACTTGCCCAGGTACTCGACCTCCTCGACGGAGGCGAGCAGGCGCTCGAGCCGGTGCACGGTGACGGCGAGCTCCTTGCCCATGGTCGTCGGGGTCGCGGGCTGCCCGTGCGTGTGCGCGAGCATCGGCGCCTCGGCGAGCTCGAGCGACCGGGCGCGCAGCGCCTCGACGACGGCGCGGGCGCGGGGCATCCACACCTCGCGCACCGCCGCGCGGATCGTGATGGCGTAGGAGAGGTTGTTGATGTCCTCGCTCGTGCAGGCGAAGTGGGTGAGCTCGGCCAGGTGGCCGAGCCCGAGCCGGGCGAGCGCGTCGCGCACGTGGTACTCGACGGCCTTGACGTCGTGGCGGGTGACGGCCTCGCGCTCGGCGAGCGAGTCGATGTCGTCCTGCCCGAACTCGGTGACGAGGCGGCGCAGGCGGCGCTTGGCCTCATCGGCCAGGGGCTCGGAGCCGAAGAGCGAGCGATCGGTGAGGTGGATGAGCCACTCGACCTCGACCTGGATGCGCGCCCGGTTGAGCCCCGCCTCGGAGAGGTGCTCGCCGAGGGCGGAGACCTGCGCGCGGTAGCGGCCGTCGAGCGGGCTGAGGGGCTGGGGGGCGAGGCTCATGGGGTTCCCTGTCGGATTCCGGGTTCGAGTTGACGGAAGAGGGCGCGGCAGGCGCGCTCGATCATGCCGAGCACCGAGTCGAACATCGCGGCGTCGGAGTAGTAGGGGTCGGGCACGTCGGGCGCGCCCTCGGTGGCCGGGTCGAAGCTCATGAGCAGGTGCACCTTGCTGCGCGCGTCGTCGGTCGGCGCCCAGGTCTTGAGGATGCGCTCGTGGGTGCGATCGAAGGCGATGACGAGGTCGAGGTCGTCGAACCACTGGCTGTCGAACTGGCGGGCGCGGTGGTGCGCGGCGGGCAGGCCGCGCGTCTCGAGCACCTGGATGGTGCGCGGATCGCTCGACTCGCCCACGTGCCACTCGCCGGTGCCGGCCGAGCGCACGGAGACGAGGTGCTCCCACCCGCGCTGGCGGATGAGATCGCGGAACACGGCCTCGGCCATCGGCGAGCGGCAGATGTTGCCCGTGCACACGAAGCAGATGCGGAAGATGCCGGGCTCCCCGATGTCCCGGTCGAAGCTCATGCCCCCATTGTGGCCCACAACCCCCTCCTCCACAGCCGCGGGAACGGCGGCGGGATGCACGAGGCGCGCTGCTCGACGGACCCGGGCCGCGCGCCCGCGGCACCATCGAGCCGCCCGCCCGTCCGCCCGTCCGTCCGCCGGCTGGTCGGCCCGCCCGTCCGTCACCCCGTCACCCCAGGAGCCGCCGTGTCCCCGCCGCCCCCGCCTCCCCTGCTCGCCCCGACCGCGAACGCCGCGCTCCTCGAGATCGAGTCGCGGCGCCGCACGGCGCTCGCCGTCGCCGCCGAGATCGCGAGCGTCGACGGCCGCCTGCGCGCCATCGCGCAGGAGCCGGGCTGGCGGGGGCCCGCTGCTCGCGCCTTCGTCGACGCGGTCGAGCGCTCCCGGCCGGCGGTGGGCGCCGCGGCCGACCACGTCCAGATGCTCGGCCTCGCCCTCGAGACCGCGGCGGCCCGGCTGCGGCAGCAGGAGGCCCTCGGTGAGCCCTGAGTCGATGAGAACCGCGACGGGTGCGCTCGCGATCGGCGGCGGGGGCGGATCGACCGTGATCGCCGAGCATCTGCTCGTGGCCGAGCACCGACTGGCCCTGTGCGCCGACGACTGCGATCGTGCGGCCCGCCGTCTGCGGCCGCTCGGCGCACCGCTGCCCGGCGGGGTGTTCGACGGGTCCGGCACCGTCGCCGAGACGGCCGCCGCCGCGCTCGCCCGCTCGGCCGATGAGATCGCCCGGCTCGGCACCGCCCTGCGGCTCGCGCTCGACGGCTACGAGCTCGCCGATTCCGCGGTGCGCACGGCGCTCGACCAGCTCCTCGCCCCCATGGCGGGGCTCGTCGGGGCCGCCGCGCGCAGCCTCCTCGGGCTCGTCGGCGGGCCCTTGCTCGCGGGGCTCGGCGTCGCCGCCGCCGGGTACGCGCTGCTGCCCGCCTCGAGCAGGGAGGCGATGGATCGGAGCGCGCGCGACGGCCTGCGCTTCCTCGGCGAACGGGTGCTCGACGAGCGGACGACGACGATGATGGCCGGGCTGCTCATGCCGCACGTCGACGACGGCGTGCTCGGCGCGATCGGGGTGCCGCCCGCGCTCGCCCTGCGCCTGCAGTCGATGATGCCGTCCATCGACGGTGCGGAGCCGGGCTCGGTCGCGGCCACGGCCGGCGTCATCGCCGTGCTCGGCGCGGCCGCCGGGGCCCGGGGCGCCGCGCCCGTCGAGGTGCAGCGCGTGCCGCCGGCGCCCGCGAGCAGCCCGCCGACGCCGCCCGCGGGGCTCGCCGGCCGCGTGGCGCGCATCCCCGATCCGGCTCAGCCGGTGCGCGTCGAGGTGTACCGCGGCGCCGGCGGGGCCGAGCGCTTCGAGGTGTTCATCGCCGGGACCGCGCACGACGCCCCGCTCGGAGGGGAGCATCCCTGGGACGGCGCCAGCAACATCGCCCTCGTCGCCGAGCACGACGCCTCATCGCTGCGCGCGGTGCGGGCGGCGCTCGCCGATGCCGGCGCCGGCCCCGCCAGCCCGGTCGTCTTCACCGGGTACTCGCAGGGCGGCGCGGTCGCGACCCTGCTGGCCGAGTCGGGCGAGTACCGCACCGCCGGGCTGGTGACCGTCGGCGCCCCGACCGGCGGGATGCCCGTGACGGGCGACTACCCGGCCGTCACCATCGGCCACCGCGACGACATCATCACCGCCCTCGGCGGTGCGCCCGAGCCGACCGCGGCGGTGCTCGTCACCGCCGATTCCGACGGACGGCAGGAGGGCGACGGGCTCTTCGCCGCGCACGAGCTCGACGGCTACCGCGCGACGGCGGCCCGCGCCGATGCGAGCGAGGTGCCGCTGCTGCGCGACGCCGTGAACGCGCTGCCCCGTGGCGGGGTCGGGCAGGAGACGATCGACTACACCGCGCGCCGGAAGGACGGAACGGGCGCCGGCTAGCGCTGCCGGCCGAGGATGGGGCGCACGAGCACCCCGATCAGCCAGCTCAGCAGCCCGAGCACGATCGCGCCGAGCACGCCCCACCAGAAGCCGTCGACCTCGAGGCCGAAGCCGAGCAGGTCCGAGATCCAGGCGACGAGCAGCAGCAGCAGGCCGTTGACGACCAGGGCGATGAGCCCGAGCGTGAGGATGTAGAGCGGGAAGGCGAGGATGCGGATCGTGTTGCCGATGATCGCGTTGACGACGCCGAAGATCAGCCCGACGATCAGGTAGGTGACGACGGTCGAGAGCGTGTCGTCGCCGTAGGAGCGCACGCTGACGCCCGCCACGATGAGCGTCGTCAGCCAGAGGGCCAGCGAATTGATGAGCAGGCGGACCACGAAGCGCTTCATACGACCATGATGGCCCCGCACGGCCCCCGCGTCACGTGCCGCGCGGCCGCGCGTACTCTTGACCGGTGACCCCGCCCGTGCGCCTGCGCCCCGAGATCGTCGCCCTGCCGCCGTACCGCCAGGGCCGTCCCGCCGCCGCGAGCGCCTTCAAGCTCTCGAGCAACGAGAACCCGAACCCGCCGCACCCGGCCGTCGTCGCCGCGATCGCCGAGGCCGCAGCCGGCATCAACCGCTACCCCGACGCCACCGCGCTCGCCGTCCGCGAGCGCCTCGCCGCCCGGCACGGCGTCGGCGCCGACGAGGTCATCGTCGGCGCGGGCAGCGTCAGCCTGCTCGCGCAGCTCATCCAGGCCGCCGCGGGCGCCGGCGACGAGGTCGTCTTCGCCTGGCGCAGCTTCGAGGCGTACCCCGGCCTCGTGACCGTCGCCGGCGCGACCCCCGTGCCCGTGCCGCTGACGGCGGATGCCCGCCACGACCTGCCCGCGATGGCCGCCGCCGTGACCGACCGAACCCGGCTGCTCATGGTCTGCTCCCCCAACAACCCGACCGGCCCGACCGTCGGGGCCGCGGAGTTCGCCGAGCTCATGGCCGCCCTCCCCGCCGATCTGCTCGTCGTCCTCGACGAGGCCTACGCCGAGTTCGTCACCGACGACTCCGCGGTCGACGGCGGCGCGCTGCTCGGCCGCTGGCCGAACCTCGTGGTGCTGCGCACCTTCTCGAAGGCTTACGGGCTCGCCGGCATGCGCGTCGGCTACGCGATCGGCGAGCAGAGCATCCTCGACGCGGCACGGGCGACGCAGATCCCGCTCTCGGTGACGGGCGCCGCGCAGGCCGCCGTGCTCGCGGCGCTCGACCACGAACCCGAGCTGCTGGCCCAGGTCGCCGAGCTCGCCGAGCGCCGGGAGCGCGTGCGCGACGCCCTCGAGCAGCAGGGGTGGAGCATCCCGAGCAGTCAGGGCAACTTCGTCTGGCTCGCCACGGGCGCGGCGACGGCCGAGGTCGCCGAGCGCTTCACGGCCGCGGGCATCATCGGGCGGGCCTTCCCGCCGGAGGGCATCCGGGTGTCGATCGGCGAGGAGCAGTCTGTGGCGACTCTCCTGCGGATCGCCGGCGAGGTTGTCCGCGGTCTCTGAGCGCCGCGTCGGGGGCCGCCCTAGAGTGGAACCCATGTCGTACACGGCCGAGACCCTGCAGCTGCTCTCGCCGGAGGGCCGTCTCGTGCAGAGCGAGGCCGCCGAGCGCTACCGCCCCGTCATCGAGTCGATCGACGAGGAGCGCCTGCGCGACTTCCACCGCACGATGAGCGTCGTGCGCCGCTTCGACATCGAGGCGGGCAACCTGCAGCGGCAGGGGCAGCTCGCGCTGTGGATCCCGAGCCTCGGCCAGGAGGCCGCGCAGGTCGGCTCGGGCTACGCCGCCCGTCCGCAGGACCACCTCTTCCCCGCCTACCGCGAGCACGCCGTCGGCTACATCCGCGGGCTCGATCCGGTGAAGATCATCGCCATGCTGCGCGGTCTCAGCCACGGCGGCTGGGTGCCGGAGGAGACCGGCAACTTCCACCTCTACACGCTCGTCATCGGCTCGCAGACGCTGCACGCCACCGGCTACGCCATGGGGCTCGCGCTCGACGGCGCGAGCGGCTCTGGCGACGTCGACCGCGACGCGGCCGTCATGGTCTACTTCGGCGACGGCGCGACGAGCCAGGGCGACGTCAACGAGGCGCTCGTCTTCGCGCAGAGCTACAACACGCCCCAGGTGTTCTTCCTGCAGAACAACCACTGGGCCATCTCGGTGCCGGTGAGCGTGCAGTCGCGCACGCCGCTGTTCCACCGGCCGGCGGGCTTCGGCATCCCCAGCATCCAGATCGACGGCAACGACGTGCTCGCCAGCTACGCCGTCACCCGCGAGAACCTCGACGCCGCGCGCACCGGCCAGGGCCCCCGCTTCATCGAGGCGCTCACCTACCGCATGGGCGCGCACACGACGAGCGACGACCCGACGAAGTACCGCCTCGAATCCGAGATGGAGTACTGGCGCGAGCGCGACCCGATCAGCCGTTTCGAGACCTACCTGCGCGGGCTCGGCGAGGGCGACGCCTTCTTCGAGGAGGTGCGCCAGGAGGCGGAGGACACCGCCGCCGACGCCCGCCGCCGCACGCTCGCGCTCGAGCCGCCCGCTGCCGCGAGCATGTTCGCGCACGTCTACAGCGAGCCGCATCCGGTGATGGATGCCCAGCGCGACTGGCTCGCCGCCTACGAGGCCTCGTTCGAGGGGGAGTCATGACCGACACCGTCAGCACCGGCACGATGAACCCGGCACCGACGACGGAGCCCGCGACGGGCATCCGCACGATGACGATGGCGAAGGCGCTCAACCAGGGCCTCGCCGCCGCGATGAGCGCCGACCCCAAGGTCATGCTCATGGGCGAGGACATCGGGCCGCTCGGCGGTGTGTTCCGCGTCACCGAGAACCTGCAGAAGCAGTTCGGCGCGCACCGGGTGCTCGACACCCCGCTCGCGGAGTCGGGCATCATCGGCACCGCCATCGGGCTCGCGATGCGCGGGTACCGGCCGGTCGTCGAGATCCAGTTCGACGGCTTCATCTTCCCCGGCTTCGACCAGATCACGACGCAGCTGGCGAAGCTCACGGCCCGGCACGAGGGCTCGCTGCGCATGCCCGTCGTCATCCGGGTGCCCTACGGCGGGCACATCGGCGCGGTCGAGCACCATCAGGAGAGCCCCGAGGCCTACTTCGCCCACACCGCGGGCCTGCGCCTGGTCAGCCCGGCGACGCCGCACGACGCCTACTGGATGATCCAGCAGGCGATCGCGAGCGACGACCCGGTGATGTTCTTCGAGCCGAAGAGCCGCTACTGGCCGAAGGGCGAGGTCGACCTCGACTCCCCCGCCGGCCCGCTGCACGCCACCCGCGTCGTGCGCCCCGGCACCGACGTCACCGTCGTCGGCCACGGCGCGATGGTGAGCATGCTGCTGGATGCCGCCGCGCTCGCCGCCGAGGAGGGCACGAGCATCGAGGTGGTCGACCTGCGCTCGCTGAGCCCCATCGACTACGCGCCGCTGCTCGACTCGGTGCGGCGCACCGGCAGGCTCGTCGTCGCGCAGGAGGCCCCCGGCTCGGCGAGCGTCGGCAGCGAGATCGCCGCGACCGTCACCGAGTCGGCGTTCTACTCGCTCGAGGCGCCCGTGCTGCGCGTCAGCGGCTTCGACACCCCCTTCCCTCCCGCGAAGCTCGAGGGCGCCTACCTGCCCGACGTCGACCGCATCCTCGATGCCGTCGACCGCGCGCTGGCCTACTGAACCGCGACAGGAGCCCGTTGTGAGCACTTCCGAGTTCCCCCTCCCCGACGTCGGCGAGGGCCTCACCGAGGCCGAGATCGTCACCTGGCACGTCAAGGCCGGCGACTCGGTCGCCGTGAACCAGGTCATCGTCGAGATCGAGACGGCGAAGTCGCTCGTCGAGCTGCCGAGCCCCTTCGCCGGCACCGTCGAGGCCCTGCTCGTCTCGGAGGGGCAGACCGTCGAGGTCGGCACCCCGATCGTGCGGGTGAGCGACGGGGATGCCGCTGCCGCGGTTCCTCCGGTGCCCGAGGCCGCACCGGCCGCCGTCGACGCCGAGGCCTCCTCGGCGGCCGCGGACGCGGCCGGCACGATCGACCGCGACGAGCGGGGCGCCGAGGGCGCTCCCGCGACGCCCGCCGAGGACGGCTCGGGCGCGGTGCTCGTCGGCTACGGCGCGAAGGGGCACGTCGCCTCGCGCCGCCGCCGGCCCGCCGCGGGGCCCCAGGCCGCGCCGACGGCGACCCCGCCGGCCGCCGCGGCACCGGCCGCTACGACCCCCGCGCCCGCGGCAGCGCGGCCCGCACCGGCCGCGCCCGCGGCGAGCTTCCCGAGCACCCCCGCCCCGGCCGCCCCGCCGACCCGCTCGGCCTTCGTTCCCGCCGCGCAGGCGGCGCCCGTCATCGCGAAGCCGCCGATCCGCAAGCTGGCGAAGGATCTCGGCGTCGACCTGCAGGAGGTGCAGCCCACGGGCCTCGCGGGCGAGATCACGCGCGACGACGTCATCCGGCAGGCCTCGCAGGCGAGCGTGTTCCGCAACATCCAGACGCCGGAGTGGCCGCAGGCGCGGGAGGACCGCATCCCCGTGAAGGGCGTGCGCAAGGCGATCGCGCAGGCCATGGTGCGCAGCGCGTTCACGGCCCCGCACGTGGGGCTCTTCGTCGACGTCGACGCGACCCGCACGATGGAGTTCGTCAAGCGCCTGAAGGCCAGCCCCGACTTCGCGGGCATCAAGGTCTCGCCGATGCTCATCATGGCGAAGGCGATGATCTGGGCGGTGCGGCGCAACCCGACCGTCAACTCGACGTGGACCGATGAGGAGATCATCGTGCACCACTTCGTCAACTTCGGCTTCGCGGCAGCGACCCCCCGCGGCCTCGTCGTGCCGAACGTCAAGGACGCCCAGTCGATGAGCCTGCGCGAGCTCGCCCAGGCGATCGAGCAGCTGACGATCACGGCGCGCGACGGCAAGCTGCAGCCGGCCGACATGGCCGAGGGCACGATCACGGTGACGAACATCGGGGTCTTCGGCATGGACACCGGCACGCCCATCCTCAACCCGGGCGAGGTCGCGATCGTCGCGCTCGGCACGATCAAGCAGAAGCCCTGGGTCGTCGACGGCGAGGTGCGCCCGCGCTTCGTCACGACGCTCGGCGCCTCCTTCGATCACCGCGTGGTCGACGGCGACGTCGCCAGCCGCTTCCTCGCCGACGTCGCGAGCGTCATCGAGGAGCCCGCGCTGCTGCTCGATTAGGGCGCGTCACCGCCCGGCGGGGCATGATGGCGTGATGGATGCTCAGCGCACGCCTCCTCGCGCGGCCCTCATCGCCCTCGCCGCCGCGGTCCCGCTCGGCCTCCTCGCGATCGCGGGCGCCCTCGTCCTCGCCGTCCTCGTCCCCGGAGCGACCGACCCCGCCGCCTGGGGCACTCCCCCGGCCATCGTCTGGGCGGCCGCGATGCTCGTCGGATTCCTCGCCCTCTCGGCCGCGGCGCTCCTCGCGGGCCGGCTCCTCGCCGGCGCGGCCGGCCGGCCGCACGAATCCCCCGACGCGATCGTCCTCGCCGCCGTCACGGTGATCGGCGCCGGCGCGATCGCCCTGTGGTCGTTCGGCGTCGGCATCGGGCTCGGCCCGGCGCCGCAGTGGCTGAGCTCGCTCTCGGCGGGCTCGCTCGCCGTCGCGCTGCTCGCGGGGATCGTCGCGGCGGCGCTGATCAGCGACCGTCTGCGGCGGGGCTCTCCGGCTCGAGGATGATGACGGGGATGAGCCGCGCGGTGCGCTCTATCCCGTCGAGTCGCTGGCGGCCGACCATCGGAGGAGCAGGCCCCACGGCGCAGCGGACTTCATTCCCGCTTCCGCAGCGGAAGGATGGACCGAGGCGCGAAGGCGTCCTGCCAGTTCCCGGACGAGTTCCGGGTACCGTCGTGCCATTCCTCCGGCGAGCACGATCGCATCCGGTACCCGATCCAATCGGGTGATCGCGAGGGCGAGCGACGCAAGGAGGCGCTCGTGATCTCGCACACTGAGGGGATCGGACAGGGCGTGACCTCCGATTCGCGCATCGAGGCACCCCTCGGCGCCGCATCCGCCGCACACACGCGGTCCGAAGTAGGTCGCGTGACTGAGATCGACGTCGGAGACGGTGCCGTTCTCGACGATGGCGGAGCCGATCCCCGTGCCGAGTCCGACGACGAGCCATCGACCCGACTGCTGCCCGTGAAGATCCCATTCGCCGAGAGCCGCCGCGTGCGCGTCGTTCATGCTCACCAACGGTGGCTGCCCCAGTCCGAGTTCCTCACTCGCCACCACATCGGCCCAGCCGATGTGGTGTGCACCCCGGACGCGATCGCCGTCGACCTCTCCCGGGGCTGCCAGCAGCCATGCCACGTCGGGAGTGCCGAGGTACGCGACCGGCGAAGGGACTCCTCCGACGACAGCGCAGTACTGGATGGAGGACCCGCCGACCTCTACCGTGCGGAGGTCACGCATGCGGTCACTCTTCATCGCACTACTTTTCGCTGTCCGGCTCGAGGATGACGACGGGGATCTCGCGCTCCGTGCGGCGCTGGTACGCCGCATAGCCGCGGTAGGCCCGCACGGCGCGAGGCCACAGCCTGGCGCGCTCGGCGGCGTCGGCGGTGCGGGCGCGGTACGGCCGAGGTGCGTGGCCCTTCTCGGCGACGCCCACGCGCGGCTCGTCGACGAGGTTGAGGTACCACCCGGGCATGCAGTCGTCGCCGCCGCGCGAGGCGATGACGACGAAACGGTCGCCCTCCTCGACGGGCACGGTGAGCATCGCGCGCCGACGCTCGCCCGTCCTCCGGCCCAACGTCTCGAGCTCGATGACGCGCATCGCGCCGATCGACCAGCCGAGCCGTCCGCCGGTCACCCGCACGAGCGCGCGGTGGAGGCCGGTCATCGCGAGCATGCTGCGGCGGTTCGACATGGCCGCAGGGTAGCGGCGCCCGCTGGGCGCGGGTCGGGATGCCCGGCGCCGGCCCGGCTACTGAGAATCGTTTTGACAACCATTATCGATAAGACGTACCGTGGCGCCATGTCCCCCTCTACCGCCCCCCGCCGTGCCGTCCCCGTCCTTGTCCTCTCCGCCGCTACCGGACTCGCGCTCGTCGGGTGCTCGGCACCGGTGGCCGAGTCGTCGTCCGACTCCCTCTCCATCGTCGCGTCGACGAACGTCTACGGCGACATCGCCGCGTCCATCGCGGGCGATCTCGCGACGGTCACGAGCATCATCGACTCGCCCGCGCAGGATCCGCACAGCTACGAGGCGAGCGCGCAGGTTCAGCTGGCGATCGCCGACGCCGACCTCGTCATCGAGAACGGCGGGGGGTACGACCCCTTCATCGACCTGCTGGTGGACGGTTCGGACACCGATGCCGCAGTGGTCACCGCGGTCGTGGCCGGGGGAGCGCTCGAGGAGGGCGAGGAAGCGCACTCCGAGGAGGAGGCCGGCGATAACGGCCAGGGTCACGAGGAGGGCGCGAACGAGCACGTCTGGTACGACGTGCACGCCATGAGCGGCATCGCCGCGGCCATCTCCGAGGCGCTCATCGAGCTCGACCCCGACAACGCGGCGACGTACGAGCAGAACCTGACCGATCTCGAGGCCGAGCTCGAGAGCGTCGAGGCCGAGCTCGCGCGGTTGGCCGACGAGCTGGGCGGCGGGGTGGTCGCCTCCACCGAGCCGGTGCCGGCCTACCTGCTCGCCGAACTGGGTCTCGATGACGAGACGCCGGAGGAGTTCCTGGAGGCGGTCGAGGAGGGCGCCGACGTGCCGCCGCTCGCCCTCCAGCAGACGTTCGAACTCCTCGACTCCGGCGAGGTCCGCCTGCTGGCCTACAACGAGCAGACCGCGAGCCCGGAGACGGAGCGCATCCGCGAGGCGGCCGAGGCCGCGAGCATCCCGGTGGTCTCGTTCACCGAGACGCTGCCGGACGCGGAAGACTACGTGTCATGGATGAGAGCGAACCTCGCGGCGGTCGGCGCAGCCCTCAGCGATTCGTGACCTCCGACATCACGTCGCTCCGCACCGCCCCGGTTCTCTCGATCCGGGGCGGTGCGCTCGGTTTCGGCGACCGTCTGCTGTGGAGCGATCTCGATCTGGACGTGCTCCCCGGCGAGTTCATCGCGGTGCTCGGGGCGAACGGCACGGGCAAGACGAGCCTGCTTCGTGCGATGCTCGGCGAGCAGCAGCTCGATGCCGGCGAGGTGCTCGTGGACGGGCATCCCGCCCATCGCGGTCATCGGCGCATCGGCTACATCCCGCAGCAGAAGATCGTCGCCCCGGGCACGCCCCTGCGCGGTCGCGATCTGGTGATGCTCGGCGTGAACGGCCAGCGGTACGGCCCCCCGATCACCCGCAGGGCCGACAGAGAACGCGTGGATGCTCTCCTCGCCTCCGTGGGCGCGTCGGCCTACGCCGACCAGCCGCTCGGCAGTCTCTCCGGCGGCGAGCAGCAGCGGCTCCGCGTCGCGCAGGCGCTCGCCGACGACCCGGCGCTGCTCCTCTGCGACGAACCCCTCATGAGCCTCGATCTGCAGCACCAGCGGGGCGTGAGCGAGCTCATCGACGGGCGTCGCCGGGCTCACGGCACTGCCGTCGTCTTCGTCACGCACGACGTCAACCCCGTGCTCGAGATGGTCGACCGGGTGCTGTACCTCGCGCACGGCGCGTTCACCGTCGGCACGGCTGACGAGGTGCTGCGCAGCGAGGTCCTCACTCGCCTGTACGGCACCCCGGTCGACGTGTTCCGCGCTCACGGGCGCGTGGTCGTCGTGGGCGCCCCCGATAGCGATCACCATCACGAGGAGAGGTCATGACCACCGTCGACTGGTCGACGTATCTGCGGTTGCTCGACCTGGTGGGGAACTCGATCATCGCTGCGGCGGTGCTGGGCGTCGTCGGCGGCCTGATCGGGGTAGTCGTGATGCAGCGCGATATGGCCTTCGCCGTGCACGGCATCAGCGAGCTCTCCTTCGCCGGCGCGGCCGCAGCGCTCCTGCTGGGTCTCAACGTCGTCGCGGGCTCGATCCTCGGATCGCTCATCGCCGCGGGCATCATCGGGGTGCTCGGATCGCGCGCGCGCGATCGCAACTCGATCATCGGCGTGCTCATGCCGTTCGGCCTCGGCCTCGGCATCCTCTTCCTGGCGCTCTACCCGGGACGCAGCGGCAACAAGTTCGGGCTTCTGACCGGGCAGATCATCAGCGTCGACCTTCCGCAGCTCGGACTGCTGATGAGCATCAGCGCCGCCGTGCTCGTCGCTCTGCTCGTCATCTGGCGACCCCTGACCTTCGACAGTCTCGATCCCGAGGTGGCGAGCGCGCGCGGTGTCCCCGCGCGGACCCTCAGCATCGTCTTCATGATCCTGCTGGGTCTCGCCGTCGCGGTGTCCATCCAGGTGATCGGGGCGCTCCTCGTACTGGCGCTCCTCGTCACGCCGGCCGCCGCCGCTCTGCGCGTCTCCGCCTCCCCGGTGCTCGTTCCGGTGCTCAGCATGCTGTTCGGTCTCGTGTCCGCGGTGGGGGGCATCCTGCTGGCTCTCGGCGGATCCCTCCCCATCAGTCCGTACATCACCACGATCTCGTTCGCCATCTACCTCGTCTGCCGCGTCCTGGGCTATCGTCGCGGCGCGCGGAGCGCCGGCCGCCCAGCGGCGCCGCGTACCCTGGTCTCACCATGAAGCGGAACACCTGGCAGCGCGAGGCCGTGCGCACGGCCCTCGGCGAGTCGACCGGTTTCGTGAGCGCCCAGGCCCTGCACTCCTCGCTGCGGGAGGGCGGCTCGACGATCGGCCTCGCCACCGTCTACCGCGCGCTCACCGACCTCTCGGAGGAGGGCGAGGCCGACTCGCTCACCCAGGACGGCGAGGCGCTCTACCGCGCCTGCACCCCGGGCACGCACCACCACCACCTCATCTGCCGCACCTGCGGACTCACGGTCGAGATCGAGGCCCGCGCCGTCGAGGAGTGGGCGCGCAGCGTCGCCGCCGAGCACGGCTTCACGGCCGCTGAGCACGTCGTCGACGTCTTCGGTCTCTGCGCCGCCTGCAGCCGCGTTGCCGATTCGCCCGTCACGCCCTAAGCTGGGGGATTGTGCCGGGCGAGAGATCGCCCGCATTGTGCGCGCTCCGCCCCGTTCATCCCGCTACTCGAACGGAGCAGGCGGTGTCCGCGTGCCGACAAGTGACCTTGGGTGCGGCATTCGCCGCACGGTAGCCCTATCGAAATGAGGAAGCCATGGCAGCCGTCTGCCAGGTGACCGGAGCCGTTCCCGGCTTTGGCCACAACATCTCGCACTCGCACCGCCGCACCAAGCGCCGGTTCGACCCGAACATCCAGAAGAAGACGTACTTCGTGCCGTCGCTCCGCCGCAATGTCACGCTGACCCTGTCGGCCAAGGGCATCAAGGTGATCGACGCACGCGGTATCGAGTCCGTGGTCAAGGACCTCCTTGCGCGCGGGGAGAAGATCTAATGGCCAAGCAGCAGGACGTCCGTCCCATCATCAAGCTCCGGTCGACCGCCGGCACCGGGTACACCTACGTGACCCGCAAGAACCGCCGCAACGACCCCGACCGCCTCGTGCTGAAGAAGTACGACCCGGTCATCCGCAAGCACGTCGATTTCCGCGAGGAGCGCTAACCATGGCGAAGAAGAGCAAGATCGCTCGTAACGAGCAGCGCAAGGTCATCGTCGCGCGCTACGCGACCAAGCGCCTGGAGCTGAAGAAGGCCCTCGTCGACCCGAACGGCACCGACGAGTCCCGCGAGGCCGCCCGCCAGGGCCTGCAGAAGCTGCCCCGCAACGCCTCGCCCGTGCGCGTGCGCAACCGCGACGCGGTCGACGGCCGCCCCCGCGGTCACCTCAAGCAGTACGGCATCTCGCGCGTCCGCTTCCGCGACATGGCGCACCGCGGCGAGCTGCCCGGCATCACCAAGTCGAGCTGGTAGCACCGCACCACGTCTCGTCCCGAAGGGGCGTCTTCCGTCAGGGAGGCGCCCCTTCGGCGTTCCCGAAACCGACGATCCTGAGCGTTCCCGGCGCACCGTGCGCCGGAATGCCCGGAATCATGCGGAATCACTGCTAGTTTCGAGGCGGCTCGCGGCGCCCCTCGCCGATGTTGCCGCACCACTGAATGTTGTGAAGTCCGAGGAGGACCCCAATGGCTGACAAGTCCCTGAACCGTTCCGAGCTCGTCGCTGCCGTGGCCGCTGAGTCCGGCCTGAGCCAGGCCGACGTGAACCGCGTCGTCGACGGCCTGTTCTCGACCCTCTCGAGCTCGCTCGCGTCGGGCACCAAGGTCTCGATCCCGGGCTGGCTCTCGGTCGAGCGCACCGCTCGCGCCGCCCGCCAGGGCCGCAACCCGCAGACCGGCGAGGCCATCCAGATCGCCGCCTCGAACGGCGTCAAGATCTCGGCCGGCAGCAAGCTCAAGGCCGCTGTCAAGTAATTCCGACCACTGATGGTCCCCGCGACGGGGGCGGCTACCGGGCCGCCCCCGTCGCGGCGTTCCACCGGGCGGCGTCCGAGCTTCGCGCGGCTGCGGCCGGGCATCCCCTCGTTCGATGGTCAGGATGCTCGCCTACAGTGAGAGCGCCCTCCGCCCCGCCCACGCCAAGGAATCACCGGTGACCACGACCCGCCCCGCCCCCTCGGATCGCCCTGCGGCGCGACCGAACGCTGCCGTGCCCGCATCGCTGCGGTCGGGAGCGACCGGCCCGCTCGGCGTCGCCGCCCTCGTCATCGCGGCGGTGCTCGCCTCGCTCGTCGCCCTGGTGCTGGGCGGGGGAGCGGCCGCCCCCCTGCTCGCCGACCCGGGCGTCGTCGCCCGCTACGGCCTGCCGATCGCCAAGCTCGTCTCGAACCTGGCCGCGGCCGGCACGATCGGCTCCCTGCTGCTCGCCGTGCTCGCGCTGAGCCCGAAGCGCCCCGAGTTCGGCCGCGCGCTCGACATCGCCGCCGTCTCGGGCGCGCTGTGGACGCTCGCCACCGGGGCCACGGGCTACTTCTCGTTCCTGACCATCTACCTGCAGCCCTTCAGCCTCGATGCCGCCTTCGGCGAGCAGCTCGCCTTCTACTTCGGGGAGACGCCGCTCGGCCAGCCCTGGCTCATCACGACGATCATGGCCGCGGCGATCACGGTCGTCTGCTTCGCCGTGCGCGCGCCCGCGGTGCTGGCGGTCACGACCGTCGTCGCGGTGGCGGCTCTGTGGCCGGTCGCGCAGACGGGTCACGCGGGCGGCACCGCCGATCACGGGGACGCGACCACCGCCGTCTACCTGCACTCGGTCTTCGCCGCCGTCTGGGTGGGCGGGCTGCTCGCCCTCGTGCTGCTGCGCAGGGCGCTCGGCGACCGACTGCCGGTCGTGCTCGCCCGCTACTCCTCCATCGCGCTCGTCGCCTTCATCGTCGTCGCGACCTCGGGCGTCGTGAGCGCGCAGCTGCGCGTCGGTGGGTGGGAGGGCCTCGACTCGGCGTACGGCGCCGTCCTCATCGGGAAGGTCATGGCGCTGACCGTCCTCGCGGGCTTCGGCGCCGCGTACCGCCGCGTGCTGATCGCGCGCGTCGCCGACGATCGCCGCCCGCGCACCTCTTTCTGGACGATCGTCGTGGCAGAGCTCGCCGTCATGGGCATCGCCTCGGGGCTCGCGGCGGCGCTCGGCCGCACGCCGTCACCGGCGCCGGAGGTGCCCGCCGAGCAGCTCGCCGACCCGAGCCCCGCCGAGCTGCTCACCGGCTCTCCGCTGCCGCCCGCCTTCGAGCCCTGGCGCCTGCTGACCGAGTGGGACCTCAACCTGGTCTGGGCCCTCATCGTCGGCTTCGGCGCGTTCTTCTACCTCGCCGGCGTCTGGCGCCTGCACCGTCGCGGCGACGCCTGGCCCGTGCACCGCACGATCCTGTGGGTGCTCGGCATGGTCGCGCTGTTCCTCGTGACCTCGAGCGGCTTCGCCGTCTACGAGCGCTACCTGTTCAGCGTGCACATGCTCGGGCACATGATCCTCAGCATGGCCATACCGATCACCCTCGTGCTCGCGGCGCCCGTGACGCTCGCCGCGCGGGCGACCCGCGTGCGCAAGGACGGCTCGCGCGGCCCCCGCGAGTGGATCCTCGCGATCGTGCACTCGAAGCCGGTGGGCGTGCTCGGGCATCCCGTCGTCGCCTCGGTGATCTTCGCGGTCTCGCTCATCGCCTTCTACTACTCGCCGCTGTTCTCCTGGGCGGTCACCGACCATCTCGGCCACCAGTGGATGATCCTGCACTTCCTGCTCAGCGGCTTCCTCTTCGTCAACGCCCTCATCGGCGTCGACCCGGCGCCGTACCGCCCCGCGTACCCCGTGCGGCTGATGATCCTGCTCGCCACGATGGCCTTCCACGCCTTCTTCGGCCTCTCGCTCATCACCGGCACGAGCCTGCTGCTGCCCGAGTGGTTCGGCGCCATGGGACGCGAGTGGGGCGATGCGCCGCTGGCCGACCAGGTCACGGGCGGCGAGATCGCGTGGAGCGTCGGCGAGATCCCGACCCTCGCCCTCGCCATCCTCGTCGCGGTCATGTGGTCGCGCGACGACTCCCGCGAGACGAGACGGCGCGACCGGCAGGCCGACCGCGACGGCGACGCCGAGCTGCAGGCCTACAACGCGATGCTCGAGCAGCGCGCGGCACGATCGACGACGGTGGATGCCGCTGCCGGCGCCCCCGCGGGCGACGACCTCAGGCGGCCGGAGGCCTGATCTCGAGCTGCGGCGTCTCGCCCGAGAGGCTCAGCCGCGCGTCGATGCCCGCCGGAACGAGCGTGTCGAGCTGCTCGATCACCCCGTCGCGCAGTCGCTGCACCTCGGCCCGCAGGCGCATCGAGGCCTCGCCCTCCACCCGGTAGCCGTCGCCGTCGGCCGCGGCCGCGATCCGCAGGGCCGGTCCGAGCTCGAGGCTCCACTCGGGCTCGCCGAGCACGCGGTCGTCGATCTCGAACCCGTAGGGACAGCCGCGGGGCAGCAGCACGCGCTGCTCGGTGCACTGCTCGAGGAACCCGGTGACCTGCTGCTCGACGGCCCGCTCGAGGCGGGCGCTCGGGCGGCCGACGAGGGCGAGGGCCGCGCCGGCGCCCGCGCGCACCGACGCCGGCTCGGCGTCGAGCCAGGGGCTATCGAGCTGGGCGGTCACGCGCGCCGGCACGAAGGCCGTGACGGTCGTCGCGGCGCGGCCCTCGCCGCCCTCCGCCCCGGCCAGCTCGCGGCCGTTGACGATCGCGTCGGCGCCCGCGGGCGCGGTGAGGGCGACGCTCGCGAGCGGCGGCTCGACGAAGCGCCACCCAGTCGGGGTCGTGAAGGTGGCCGGCTCGACGACGAGGATGGCCGTCGTCACGTCGCGGCCCGCCTCGCCGTACTCGACGGCCACGGCGACCCGGCCGTCGGCGCGTGCCTCGGTCGCCCGCACGGCGGCGACCGTCGGGGCGCCGCTGTCGCCGAGCGGCATCGGGGCGTCGGTCGGCAGCCCGGCGAGCAGCCGCAGGCTCAGCGCGTCGTCGGCGGCGAGGGCCTCGAGGTACGCCTCAACATGCCGCTCGGGGGTGCGGGTGACGGCGGCCGTGACGGCCGCGCCGGAGGCGGCGAGGAGCGCCGAGAGGGCCACGACCCCTCCCCAGAGCATCCCTCGACGGCGCATGCCGCCAGCCTAGGTGCGCGGGGCGAGCACCCGCCGACGCCCTCGGTACGCTGGGGAGATGACGGCCCGCACGCAGCTGAGCGCCGAGCAGCTCGCGGTGCTCGGCCTCATCGAGTCGACGCGCGAGCACGTCTTCGTCACGGGCCGCGCGGGCACGGGCAAGTCGACGCTGCTGCAGACCTTCCTCGCCACGACCGAGCGCACCGTCGTCGTCAGCGCGCCGACCGGCGTCGCGGCGCTCAACGTCGGTGGGCAGACGATCCACTCGCTGTTCCGGCTGCCGATCGGCCTCATCGCCGATCAGGAGCTCGACCTCTCGCGCGAGCTGCGCACGCTGCTGCAGGGCGTCGACACCGTCGTCATCGACGAGGTCTCGATGGTGAGCGCCGACCTCATGGATGCGATCGACCGCCGCCTGCGCCAGGCCCGAGGCCGGCGGCACGAGGCCTTCGGCGGCGTGCAGGTCGTGCTCTTCGGCGACCCGTACCAGCTGGCGCCCGTTCCCGGCCGCGACGAGGGCGAGCGCGCGTACTACGCCGACCACTACCGCTCGATGTGGTTCTTCGACGCGGCCGTCTGGCAGGAGGCCGATCTGCGCATCGTCGAGCTGCAGACCATCCACCGCCAGCAGGACGAAGCGTTCCGCGCCATGCTCTCGGCCGTGCGCCACGGCGAGGTGACGCAGGAGATCGGCGGGGCGCTGAATCAGGCCGGGGCGCGGCGGGCGCCCTCGGAGGGCATTTTGACCCTCGCGACGACGAATGCGACCGTCACGCGCATCAATCAGGATGCCCTGCGCCGCCTGCCCGGCGCGCCCAGGACGGCGCGGGCCGACGTCGCGGGCGACTTCGGCACGAAGGGCGGCTACCCCGCCGACGAGGCGCTCGAGCTCAAGGTCGGCGCGCAGGTGATGTTCCTGCGCAACGACACCGGCGGCGACGGCCATCCGCGCTGGGTGAACGGCACGCTCGGCACGGTCGAACGCATCGGCAAGACCGTGTGGGTCGACGTCGACGGCGAAAGCCACGAGGTGCTGCCGGCCACGTGGGAGAAGTACAAGTACACCTACTCGGCGGCGCGCAAGCAGGTGACGAAGGACATCGTGGGGGAGTTCACGCAGTTCCCGCTGCGGCTGGCCTGGGCGGTCACCATCCACAAGTCTCAGGGCCAGACCTACGATGCGGCCGTCGTCGACCTCGGGCCGCGGGCCTTCGCGCCGGGGCAGGCCTATGTGGCGCTGTCGCGCATCCGCTCGATCGAGGGCCTCTACCTGACCCGGCCGATGCGGCCGAGCGACGTCATCGTCGACGACGACGTGCGGCGCTTCATGGCCGAGGCAGGGCCGGCCATCGACCGGGCCGTGGAGCCGCCCCAGGCGGGCTGAGCCGAGGGCGCCGCAGGCGCCGCAGGCCTCAGTGCGCGGCCGGGTCGTCCCGCGGGGGCCGGTCGGCGCCGAGCGCCGCGACGAGCAGCACGGCCGACACCGCGAACTGGATGAGCGAGTTGGTGCTCGTGATGGCGAGCACGTTGAACTCGGTGCCGATGAGGTAGAGCCCGCCGATGCCCGCCGCGAGCAGCAGCGTGCCGACGACGCCGTTCACGCGCCGCGAGGCGTCGAGCGAGCGCGTGGCGGGCACGATGAGCGCGGCGCCGGTCGCGAGCGTCAGGATGCCCTGCAGCGGGTTGACCGTCAGCGCGGCCACGAGCGCGACGCCCTCGGTGTCGGCGAGCGGCACCCCGATCGAGGCGATGAGCCCCGCGATGCCGAGCACGGCGAGCAGCCCGCCGATGACGAGCCCCGCGCGCCGGTTGGCCGAGTGCATCATGCGGGCGGCCTCCCCACGGTGCTCTGAGTCGACTCCGGCCGGGCGGCCGACGGGACAGTGGAGCGGATGACGGGAATCGAACCCGCGCTATCAGCTTGGGAAGCTGAAGTTCTACCATTGAACTACATCCGCACGCTGGAGCTGAGAGCGACGGTCATTGCCGACCATCGCCGCGACGCCAGTGCCGACGCCCGTCCCGGGCGGCGGAGAGCAGCACGGGTCGAGCGGTCGTTTCCAGCATACCCATCCGTCTCGGCCTCTGGCGCGGAGCACCACGTGCTCGCCCCTCGGTAGGGTGACCTCATGCTGCTGAGCGATCGCGATATCCGGGCCGAACTCGACAGCGGCCGCATCGGCCTCGACCCGCTCGACCTCGCGATGGTGCAGCCCTCGAGCGTCGACGTGCGGCTCGACTCGTTCTTCCGGCTGTTCGACAACCACAAGTACCCCTTCATCGACCCGGCGGCCGAGCAGCCGGAGCTGACCCGGCTGGTCGAGGCGAAGAGCGACGAGCCGTTCATCCTGCACCCGGGCGAGTTCGTGCTCGGCGCCACCTACGAGCAGGTGACGCTGCCCGACGACGTGGCCGCGCGCCTCGAGGGCAAGAGCTCGCTCGGCCGTCTCGGACTGCTGACCCACTCGACCGCAGGCTTCATCGACCCGGGCTTCACGGGTCACGTCACGCTCGAGCTCAGCAACGTCGCCACGCTGCCGATCAAGCTGTGGCCGGGCATGAAGATCGGCCAGCTGTGCTTCTTCCGGCTCAGCTCGCCGGCCGAGAACCCCTACGGAACGGGCCAGTACCTCAACCGGTACCAGGGTCAGCGCGGGCCGACGGCCTCGCGCTCGTGGCAGAACTTCCACCGCACCGAGATCGCCCCGCGCTAGCGGCGATCCCCTCCGCACGACGCGGCGGGGGGATGCTGCGCCCGCGCGCGACCGCGCTCAGGCCTGCGGAGCCTCCGCCGAGGCGCCCTCGCCCTCGAGCAGCGCGCCGATGCGCGTGATGAGCTCGCGCGAGCTGAACGGCTTGACGATGTACTCGTCGGCGCCGGCCGCGTAGGCGCGGTCGACGTCCTTCTGCTGCGAGCGCGCGGTGAGCATGAGCACCTTGATGTCGCGCTCGGGGTCGGCGTGGCGCACGAGCTCGCAGACGCGGATGCCGTCGAGCTTCGGCATCATCCAGTCGAGCACGATGAGATCGGGCCGCTCGGCGAGCGCGAGCTCGAGACCGAGCTCGCCGTCGGTGGCCGAGATGACGTCGTGCCCGGCGCCGCGCACGCGGTTCTCGAGCAGGAGCATCACATCGGGCTCGTCCTCCACGATCAGGATGCGTGCCATTGATTCCCCTCCAGCCTTCCCGGTCGTAGTCTCCTCCCAAGAGGTGGAGGGCGTTTCGCTTTTCATCCGCATGAGCGGAGGACATCGTGGGAACAGGGGGTCTCGCTACCGAGATCTGGTACTCCGGCCCCGTCGTCCGGCGTGTCGCGATCGTCAGCCTAATCCTCCTGACCGGTCTCGTCAGTTATGCGAGCGTCGCATTGCGTCCCGAGGGCGCCGTGATCGCGAGCTGGTGGCCGGCCGCCGGCGTCGCCGTGATCGCCGTGCTCGCTTCCCGAGGCTCGCGCATGGCGGCTACGGTCGGCATCTCCATCGTCGCGATGCTCGCCAATCTGCTGGTCGGCCGTGAGCTCGGTCTCACCGTCGGCTACGGCCTCGCCAACGCCGTCGAGGCCTACGTGGTCGCGCAGGTCGCCTCGCGCGGCGGGCCCGAGGCGCGGCTCGACGGCATCCGCGACGTCGGACGGCTGATGGTGGCGGTGATCGCCGGCGCCGCGAGCATGGCGGTCGTCGGCGCCGGCACGGCGGCGCTCGTCGTCGGTGCGGACCCGATCGCGACGTTCTTCTCCCTCGTCGCCTCCCACGGCAGCGCCCTGCTCGTCGTCACCCCGCTCGCGCTCGTCAGCCGTCGCCTTCGGCGCGGCACCCGACCGCTCGAGGTGGTGCTGCAGACGCTGAGCTTCATCGGCGTGATGCTGCTGGTGTTCTGGCCCGGCACCACGCTGCCGCTCGCCTTCCTGCCGCTCACGGCGCTGCTCTGGGCGGCGTTCCGGCTTCCGACGGTCGTCGTCGCGATCGAGCTCTTCCTCATGGCGGTGATGTCCATCCGCCTCACCAACATCGGCGGGGGCCCCTTCGCCGAGTACACCGCCCCAGACCCCGCGCTCGCCGTGCTCCTGCTGCAGACCTTCCTCGCCGTCTACGCGACCTCGGCGCTGTTCGTGTCGGCGGCGCGGAACGACTGGGGCGCGGCGGTCGTGCAGCTCAGCGCGCGCGAGGCGCTGCTGCGGCGCGGCATCGTCAGCTCCGAGACGGGCATCCTCATCGCCGAGGTGATCGACGGCGATCGTCTGCGCGTCGTCGGCGTCAACCCCACGGCGCTCGCGGCGCTCGGCCGGGACTCGATGCCGCCGACCTGGGCGGTGAGCGGCATCCGCATCAGCGAGAAGCACCCCGTGCTCGGACTGCCCGAGCTCGACGCCCTCATCGGCAAGGGGCGAAGCGGCCAGGTCGAGTTCGAGACGCAGGGCAGGCGCTTCGACGTCGACGTCGCCATCCACGAGGGCACGATCGGCGCGAGCGTCTTCACGGTCGTCTTCACCGACGTCACCCAGCGCGACGAGCGCGAGCGCCGCGCCCTCGACGCCGCCGAGCAGCTGCGCGACCTGAACCGGCAGAAGGACGACTTCATCTCCTCCGTCAGCCACGAGCTGCGCACGCCCGTCACGAGCATCCTCGGGTTCGCCGAGGATCTCGAGGATGCCCCGCTCGAGCCGCGCGAGCGGGTCGCCGCCGAGGTGATCGCCCGCAACGCGCGCCGCCTCGCCGACGTCATCGAGGACGTCCTCGAGCTCAGCAAGCTCAGCTCGGGGGCCGCGATCGCCCGCCCGGCCGCCGCGCTCGACCTGCGGCACGTGCTCGCCCTGTGCGTGCAGGACGCCGAGGGGCTCGCACCGACGCGTCGCCTCGAGATCCGGCTCGACGTGCCCGACACCCCCGTCGTCATCCGCACGGAGGCGCCCGCGCTCGCCCGCGTGCTGGCGAACCTGCTGTCGAACGCGGTGAAGTTCAGCGAGGACGGCGGACTCGTGGAGGTGTCGCTCGCGGCGCACGGGGACGGCTGGCGCGTGCGCATCGAGGACCACGGGATGGGCATCCCGCCGGATCAGCTCGCCCACGTCTGGGGCCGGTTCTCGCGGGTGCAGGACGACCGGCACCGCGACGTGCCGGGCACCGGGCTCGGCCTGCCGATCGTGCGCGAGCTCGTCGAGAAGCGGCTCGGCGGCGTCGTGCGCCTCGAGTCGGACGGCGTCTCGGGCACCACGGCCCTGCTCGACCTGCCCTCGGGCACGGCCGAGAACCCCGCACCGGCGGCGCCCGCCGCGCACCTCGCCGCCTCGGACTGAGGCCGCAGCACCGCGCGCGGGTGGCGGAGTGGCGGCGGGCCTCAGCCCTGCGGCACGGGGTGCGGTGCGGCGTAGTCGCCCTGCCAGGCGGCGAGCTGCCAGCCGAGCCAGGGGCTGTACGCGAAGGGCGTCGCGGCGACCGCGCCGCGCAGATCGGCCGGGTCGACCCACGCCCACTCGGCGACCTCGTCGGCGGCCGGCTGCGGCTCGCCCTCGGCGACGGCGGTGAAGACGGGGCAGATCTCGTTCTCGACGACGCCCGAGGCGTCGACCGCCCGGTAGCGGAAGTCGGGCAGCACCTCGGTGACCGCGCCGATGCGCAGCCCCAGCTCGCGCTCGGCGCGGCGCACGATCGCCTCCGCGAAATCCTCGCCGGGGGCGGGATGCCCGCAGAAGCTGTTCGTCCAGACGCCCGGCCAGGTCGCCTTCGACAGGGCCCGGCGCGTCACGAGCACGCGGCCGCGGGCGTCGAAGACGTGGCACGAGAAGGCCAGGTGCAGGGGCGTCTCGCGGGTGTGCACGGTCGCCTTGGGGGCCGTGCCGACGGGGGTGCCGTCGTCGGCGAGGAGGACGACGCTCTCGATGGTCTCAGTCATTGCTCGCGCTAGTCTCGGGGGGGTGGATCGACACGACCCGGTGAAGCTCGGCGCTGAGCGCGCGAGCCTGGTCGACGCTGTGCTGGAGCGCTTCTTCAGCCTATCCAAGAAGCGCGCCGCGCCCCTGGGCGACCACTACGTGCACCTCTGGGGCCTGCTCGAGCGCAACACCCAGGGCGGCAAGCGGTTCCGCCCCCGCATGGTCATGTCCGCCTACGCCGGCTTCGGGGGCGACGACATGGATGCCGCTGCCTACGTCGGCGCGAGCTTCGAGCTGCTGCACACCGCCCTGATCGTGCACGACGACGTGATCGATCGCGATTTCGTGCGGCGGGGCATCCCGAACATCTCGGGGGCCTACCGCGACCACGCCGTCGACCGCGGAGCGAGCGTCGAGATCGCCGAGCACCGCGGCGTCTCGGCCGCCGTCATCGCGGGCGACCTGGCCCTGTTCAACGCCTACCGCCTGATCGACCGCAGCGGCGTCGGCTCGCCCGTGCGCGAGCGCCTGCTCGACGTGCTCGACGAGGCGATGTTCGCGAGCGCCGCGGGCGAGCTCATCGACGTCGACTTCTCGATCGCACCGTGCCTGCCGCTCGTCGACGACATCATCACCATGGAGCGGCTCAAGACCGCGGTCTACTCGTTCGAGACGCCGCTGCAGGCCGGCGCCATCCTCGCCGGCGCGCCCGAGACCGCCGTCACGACGCTCGGCGAGTTCGGGCGCGAGATCGGCATCGCCTACCAGATCATCGACGACGTGCTCGGGGTCTTCGGCGAGGAGGAGGCGACCGGCAAGACGACGATCGGCGACCTGCGCGAGGGCAAGCGCACCGTCATGATCGCCTTCGCCTGCTCGACCCCGGCGTGTGCGCGGCTGCGCGACCTGATCGGCAAATCCGACCTCACGGGCGAGGAGGCGATGGAGGCCCGGCTGCTGCTGATCGAGTGCGGCGCGAAGGCCTTCGCCGAGGATCTGGCCCGGGGCTACGCGCACCGGGCCCTCGCGCGCCTGGCCGAGCCGTGCATCCCCGCCGCGCTGCGCGACGAGCTGCACCCCATCGCCGAGACCGTCCTGAAGAGAGTGCGATGAACCGCCTGGAGCTGTACGACCGCGTCGCCGACGAGGTCGCCGCCGTCGTGATCCACCGCTACTCCACCTCCTTCGGCCTCGCCTCGCGCCTGCTCGGCGCGGGCGTGCGCCAGCACGTTGAGAACATCTACGCCCTCGTGCGCGTCGCCGACGAGATCGTCGACGGCGGCGTCACCGATGCCGGGCTCGACCTCGCCGCCGCCGGCCGCTACCTCGACGAGTTCGAGGCCGACACGAACCAGGCGATGGAGAACGGCTACTCCACGAACATCGTCGTGCACGCCTTCGCCCGCACCGCGCGCGAGGTCGGCTTCGGCCGCGAGCTCACCGAGCCCTTCTTCCACTCGATGCGCATGGACCTCACCGACACCGAGCACGACCAGCAGAGCTTCGAGGAGTACGTCTACGGCTCGGCCGAGGTCGTCGGCCTCATGTGCCTCCGGGCCTTCGTGCAGGAACTCGACATGACCGACGCGCAGAATGAGCGCATGGTGCACGGCGCCCGCGCTCTCGGCGCCGCGTTCCAGAAGGTCAACTTCCTGCGCGATCTCTCGGCCGACTTCGAGTCGCTCGGGCGGAGCTACTTCCCCGGCGTGCGGGTCGACTCGTTCACCGAAGAGGAGAAGCACCGCTTGCTCGACGACATCGACGCCGATCTGCGCACCAGCGCCGCGGTCATCCCCGACCTGCCGGCCTCGAGCCGGCGCGCGGTCGCGCTCGCCCAGGGGCTCTTCGCCGAGCTGTCGGTGCGGCTGCGCCGCACCCCCGCCTCCGAGCTCGTGCGCGCGCGCGTGCGGGTGCCCGACGCGGTCAAGCTGCGCATCGCGGCCGGCGTGCTCGCCGGCCGCATCCCGAGCCCCCGCCCCGTCGCGGCGGTGACCGCGTGAGCCGCGCTCTCGTCATCGGCGGCGGCATCGCGGGCCTCGCGAGCGCCGCGCTGCTCGCCCGCGAGGGTCATCAGGTGACCCTCGTCGAGAAGCGCGACCAGCTCGGCGGGCGCGCCGGCTCGTGGGAGGCCGACGGGTTCCGCTTCGACACCGGGCCCAGCTGGTACCTCATGCCCGAGGTCTTCGACCACTTCTTCAAGCTCATGGGCACGAGCGCCGCCGAGCAGCTCGACCTCGTGCAGCTCGACCCCGGCTACCGCGTCATCACGCAGGGCTTCGAGGAGTGGACGGACATCGCCGCCTCGCGCGAGGAGAACGTGGCGCTGTTCGAATCGATCGAGAAGGGCGCGGGCCGCGAGCTCGAGCGCTACCTCGAGTCGGCGCTCGACACCTACGAGATGGCGAAGAAGCGGTTCCTCTACACGAGCTTCCAGTCGTTCGGCCCGCTGCTGACGAGCGACGTGCTGCGCCGCGCCCCCAAGCTCGTCGGCCTGCTGCTGCAGAACCTCGACGACTTCGTCGCCAAGCGCTTCACCGACCTGCGCCTGCGCCAGGTGCTCGGCTACCCGGCGGTGTTCCTCGGCTCCTCGCCCTTCGACACGCCCTCGATGTACCACCTCATGAGCCACCTCGACCTCGCCGACGGCGTGCTGTACCCGATGGGCGGGTTCACGACGCTCATCGACCGCATCCACCACGTCGCCGTCGAGCACGGCGTCGAGGTGCGCACCTCGGCGCCCGTCGCGCGCATCCTCGTCGACGAGGCCTCGGCCGAGGCCCGCGGCGTCGAGCTCGTCGGCGGCGAGACGATCGAGGCCGACATCGTCGTCTCGGCCGCCGACCTGCACCACACCGAGACCCGCCTGCTGCCCGAGCACCTGCAGACCTACCCCGAGAGCTACTGGCAGCCCCGCAACCCCGGCCCGAGCGCCCTGCTCATGTACCTGGGCGTCAAGGGCGAGCTGCCGAACCTCGAGCACCACACGCTGCTCTTCGCCGCCGACTGGCGCGAGAACTTCGAGGCCATCTTCGGCCCCGATGCGCGGATGCCCGAGCCGGCGTCGCTCTACATCTGCAAGCCGAGCGGCATCGATCCCTCGGTCGCCCCCGAGGGGCACGAGAACGTCTTCGTGCTCGTGCCGGCTCCGGCCGACCTCAAGTTCGGCCGCGGCGACGTCGGCGGCGACGGCGACACCCGGCTCGAGGCCTACGCCGACCGCATCATCGCGCAGATCGCGGAGTGGACGCGCACGCCCGACCTGGCCGAGCGCATCGTGCTGCGCCGCACCTACGGCCCCGGCGACTTCGCCGGCGACCTCAACGCCTGGCGCGGCAGCATGCTCGGCCCGGCGCACACGCTCAAGCAGAGCGCCTTCTTCCGCAGCGGCAACGTCTCGAAGAAGGTGCGCGGCCTCTACTACGCGGGCGCCTCGACCATCCCGGGCATCGGGCTGCCGATGTGCCTCATCAGCGCCGAGGTGCTCATCAAGCGCCTGCGCGGCGACACCTCGACGGGCCCGCTCCCCGAGCCCCTCGAGGCGAGCAGGCCGGCGGCGGCGCCCACGGCGTGATCGGCTTCAGCTACCTCATCGCCCTGCTCGTCTCGATCACGGGCATGGTGGTGCTCGATCGGCGGTTCGGGCTGTTCTTCTGGCGCGACGCGCGCCGGGCATCCATCGTGCTGCCCCTGGGCGTCGCCTTCTTCCTCGTCTGGGACGTGCTCGGCATCGCGCTCGGCATCTTCTTCCGGGGGCAGACGGAGTTCATGACCGGCGTGCTCGTCGGCACGGAGCTGCCGCTCGAGGAGGTCTTCTTCCTGACGCTGCTCTGCTACAACACGATGAACGCCTACGGGGCGGCCGTGCTGCTGCTCGAGCGGCGGCGGGCCCGACGCACCTCGATGGGAACAGGGGCGGCGGCGTGACGTACACCCTGCTCAACCTCGTGTTCCTCGCCGCGGTGGCGCTCGTCGCGCTCGCCGCGGTGCTCGCGCGGCGCTCGCCGGAGTGGCGGGCCGTCGGGGCGGCGGCCGTGCTGCTGCTGACCCTCACGGCGATCTTCGACAACGTCATCATCGGCACGGGCCTCGTCGACTACGACGACGCGCTCATCAGCGGGGTGCGCATCGGGCTCGCCCCCATCGAGGACTTCGCCTACACGGTCGCCGCCCTCGTGCTGCTGCCGGCGGTGTGGGAGCTGCTGCCGCGCCGCCGCACGCGCGATGATGGTTCCCCGTGAGCACCTTCTCCCAGCTCGTCCTGAGCTCGCGGCCCCTCAGCTGGATCAACACGGCCTTCCCCTTCGCCGCGGCGTACCTGCTCACCACCGGTCGCATCGACGCCACCCTCGTCATCGGCACGATCTTCTTCCTCGTGCCGTACAACCTCGCGATGTACGGCATCAACGACGTCTTCGACTACGAGAGCGACCTGCGCAACCCGCGCAAGGGCGGCGTGGAGGGGGCGCTGCTCGACCCGCGCATCCACCGCACGACGCTGTGGGCCGCGGCGATCAGCTGCGCGCCGTTCCTCGTCTACTTGAGCGTCGTCGGCGACCCGCTGTCGTGGCTCGTGCTCGCGATCAGCATGTTCGCCGTCGTCGCCTACTCGGCGAAGGGGCTGCGCTTCAAAGAGAAGCCCTTCCTCGACTCGCTCACCTCGAGCACGCACTTCGTGAGCCCCGCCGTCTACGCGCTCGTGCTCGCCGACGCGGCGTTCACGCCGGCGCTCTGGCTCATCCTCGTCTCGTTCTTCCTCTGGGGCGTCGCGAGCCACGCCTTCGGGGCGGTGCAGGACATCGTGGCGGACCGCGAGGGCGGCATCTCGTCGATCGCGACCGTCATCGGCGGCCGCGCGACCGTGCGCCTCGCCGTCGTCGCCTACGTGATCGCCGGGCTGCTGCTGCTCGGCACCGACTGGCCGGGGCCGATCGCGGCGCTCGCCGCCCTGCCCTACGCGATCAGCACGGCGCAGTGGTGGACCGTGCGCGACGAGGACGCCGAGAGCGCGAACCGGGGCTGGAAGCGGTTCCTCTGGTTCAACTTCCTCGCCGGCGCGCTCGTCACGATGCTGATGATCGCCTGGACGCTGCTGCGCTGAGACGGCCCCCGATCACGGCCCGCCGTCGCGCCCGCCGTAAGCTGGGCATCCCCCTCACGGCCGCGGGCGCCCGTGCCGCGGTCGCCCCTACGCTGTGAGGCGATCAGGGAGGCACCCCCATGCACACTTGGCCCGGAACCCCGTACCCGCTGGGTGCGACCTTCGACGGCAACGGCACCAACTTCGCCATCTTCAGCGAGGCGGCCGAGCGCGTCGACCTCTGCCTCATCGACATCGGTGCGGACGGCGAGCGCGTCGAGACCTGCGTCGAGCTCATCGAGGTCGACGCCTTCGTCTGGCACGCGTACCTGCCCACCGTGCAGCCCGGGCAGCTCTACGGCTTCCGCGTGCACGGCGTCAACGACCCCGCCACCGGTCGCCGCGCCAACCCCGCGAAGCTGCTGCTCGACCCCTACGCGAAGGCCGTCCACGGGCAGATCGACTGGGACGAGTCGCTGTTCCCGTATCACTTCGACGACCCCGAGAAGCAGAACGACCTCGACTCCGGCAAGCACGCCATGCTCGGCGTCGTGATCAACCCCTTCTTCGACTGGGCCGGCGACCGCCTGCCGCGCGTGCCGTACAGCCAGTCGGTCATCTACGAGGCGCACGTCAAGGGCCTCACCATGACCCACCCCGACATCCCCGAGGAGATCCGCGGCACCTACGCGGCCATCGGGCATCCCGCGATCGTCGACCACCTCAAGCGCATCGGCGTCACCGCCATCGAGCTCATGCCCGTGCACCAGTTCGTGCAGGACAAGCACCTCGTCGACCAGGGCCTCACCAACTACTGGGGCTACAACACCATCGGGTTCCTCGCCCCGCACAACTCGTACTCCTCCGCCGGCGACCGCGGTCAGCAGGTGCAGGAGTTCAAGAACATGGTGAAGTCGCTGCACGTCGCCGGCATCGAGGTCATCCTCGACGTGGTCTACAACCACACCGCCGAGGGCAACCACATGGGCCCGATCATCTCGTTCAAGGGCCTCGACAACGCCGCCTACTACCGGCTGATGGATGACGAGCCGCAGTACTACCGCGACTACACCGGCACGGGCAACAGCCTCAACGTGCGCCACCCGCACTCGCTGCAGCTGATCATGGACTCGCTGCGGTACTGGGTCACCGAGATGCACGTCGACGGGTTCCGCTTCGACCTCGCCGCGACGCTCGCGCGCGAGTTCTACGACGTCGACCGCCTGTCGACCTTCTTCGACCTCGTGCAGCAGGATCCGATCGTCTCGCAGGTGAAGCTCATCGCCGAGCCCTGGGACATCGGCCCCGGCGGCTACCAGGTCGGCAACTTCCCGCCCCTGTGGACGGAGTGGAACGGCAAGTACCGCGACACCGTGCGCGACTTCTGGCGCGGCGAGGAGGGCACGCTCGGCGAGTTCGCCGCCCGCATCACCGGCTCGGCCGACCTCTACGAGGCCGACGGCCGCCGCCCGGTCGCGAGCATCAACTTCGTCACCGCGCACGACGGCTTCACCATGCGCGACCTCGTCTCGTACAACGAGAAGCACAACGAGGCGAACGGCGAGGGCAACAACGACGGCGAGAGCCACAACCGCTCGTACAACATGGGCGTCGAGGGGCCGACCGACGACCCCATCGTGCTCGCGCTGCGGGCGCGCCAGGTGCGCAACTTCCTCGCGACGCTGCTGCTCAGCCAGGGCGTGCCCATGCTCGCCCACGGCGACGAGCTCGGCCGCACCCAGAAGGGCAACAACAACGTCTACGCCCACGACGACGCGCTCTCGTGGGTCGACTGGGAGCACGCCGACCAGTCGCTCATCGAGTTCGTCGGCTCGCTCGTGCGGCTGCGCCGCGAGCACCCGACCTTCCGCCGCACCCGCTACTTCGACGGCCGCCCCGCGCGCCGCAGCGAGGGCGAGCCCCTGCCCGACGCCGTCTGGCTGCGCCCCGACGGCACCGCGATGGACGACACCGACTGGGAGTCGGGCTTCGGCCGCACCGTCGGCGTCTTCCTCAACGGCCACGGCATCCGGGGGCGGGATGACCGCGGCGAGCCGATCGTCGACCGCCACTTCCTCGTCTACTACTCGGCCCACACCGAGCCGATCGAGGCGACGCTGCCGCCCGCCGAGTACGGCGCGCGCTGGGAGCGGCTCGTCGACACGAGCGGTCTCGGTGACGCGGCCGCCGTGCTGGAGGCCGGGGCATCCATGCAGCTCGAGGGCATCAGCCTCGTCGTGCTGCGCGAGCACCAGGTCGCCGAGCACACGGTGGACGACGCCGTGTCGCTGTCGATCTCGTCGCCGCCCGTCTCGACCGAGACCTCCTCGATCTCGGTGGTGACGCCCTCGTGAGCCCCACCGAGCTGCCCCGCTCCACGTACCGCCTGCAGGTGAGCGCCGACTTCACGCTCGAGCAGACGGCGGCGCTCGCCGACTACGTGCGCCTGCTCGGCGCCGACTGGCTGTACCTCTCGCCGCTGCTGCAGGCGACGCGCGACTCGACGCACGGCTACGACGTCACCGACCACGGCCGCGTCGACGAGCAGCGCGGCGGGGCCGAGGGCCTCGAGCGCGCGGCTGCCGCGGCGCGCGAGCACGGCATGGGGGTGCTCGTCGACACGGTACCGAACCACATGGGCGTCGCGGATCCGCGCCAGAACGGCTGGTGGTGGCAGCTGCTGCGCGACGGCCGCGAGGGCCGGATGGCCGAGGCCTTCGACGTCGACTGGGCCTTCGGGCAGGGTCGGCTGCGCATCCCGGTGCTGGGGGAGGAGCTGGAGCAGGTCGTCGCCGACGGGCAGGTCGTGCTCGGCGAGGACAGCGTGAGCGTCTACGGCACCGAGTACCCGCTCACCGCGGGCTCTGCCGATGACGTCGCCGACCGCGCCGCCGCCACGCACGACGAGCTGCTGGCCGTGCTCGGCCGCCAGCACTACGAGCTCGTGCACTGGACGCGCGCCGACGCCGACCTCAACTACCGCCGCTTCTTCGCCGTCAACACCCTCGCCGCCGTGCGCGTCGAGGTGCCGTGGGTGTTCGAGGAATCGCACGCCGAGATCGTGCGCTGGGTGCGCGAGGGGCTCGTGCAGGGCATCCGTGTCGACCACCCCGACGGCCTGCTCGACCCGGGCGGCTACCTCGACGACCTCGCCGCCGCCACCGGGCACGCCCCGGTGTGGGTCGAGAAGATCCTCGAGGGCGACGAGCAGCTGCCGGCCTTCTGGCAGGCCGCCGGCACCACCGGCTACGACGCCCTCGCCACCATCGACCGCGTGCTCGTCGACCCCGCCGGCCGGGGCGCGCTCGACGCGCTCGACGCCGCGCTGCGCGCCGAGGGCACGGATGCTCCCGCCGAGACCCTCGACTGGCACGCGCTCATCCGCCGCACCAAGCGGCGCATCGCCGACACCATCCTGCGCAGCGAGGTGCTGCGGCTCGAGCGCGAGCTGCCGCACCCCGTTCCCGACGCCGCCGACGCTCTCGCCGAGCTGCTCGCCTGCTTCCCGGTGTACCGCTCGTACCTGCCCGTGGGGGCCGAGCAGCTGGAGGCCTCGCTGACCGCCGCTCGGGCATCCCGCCCCGATCTGTCGGCCGCCTTCGACGCGCTCGCGCCCCTGCTCGGCGACGCCGCGCAGCCGGTGGCGCAGCGGTTCCAGCAGACGAGCGGCATGGTCATGGCGAAGGGCGTGGAGGACACGGCCTTCTACCGGGTCTCGCGCCTCGCCTCGCTCACCGAGGTGGGCGCCGACCCGGCCGAGTTCGCGGTCGACGTCGACGAGTTCCACCGTCGCCAGCTCGTGCGCCAGGGCGCCTACCCGGCCTCGCTCACGGCGCTGTCGACGCACGACACGAAGCGCGGGGAGGACACCCGGGCGCGCATCCACGTGCTCGCCGAGATCCCCCAGGCCTGGCAGACCCTGCTGGGCGAGCTGCGCGCCGCCGTGCCCCTCGGCGACGGCCCGTTCGAGAACCTGCTGTGGGAGTCGCTCGTCGGCGCCTGGCCGATCTCGGCCGACCGCGCCCACGCCTACGCCGAGAAGGCCTCGCGCGAGGCCGGCACCGCCACCACCTGGACGGCGCCCGACGAGGAGTTCGAGGCCCGCATGCACGCGGCGATCGACGCCGTGCTCGAGGAGGGCGGTGCGCTGCGCGCCCTCGTGGACGAGTTCGTCGGCGCCGTCGCCCCCGCGGGATGGTCGAACGGCCTCGCGGCGAAGCTGCTGCAGATCGCGACCCCCGGCGTGCCCGACGTGTACCAGGGCAGCGAGCTGTGGGAGACGAGCCTCGTCGACCCCGACAACCGCCGCCCCGTCGACTACGACGAGCGGCGCGCGCTGCTCACCCGCATCGACGGCGAGGCGCCCTCGGCGACCCCCGACTGGATGCCCGCCATCGACGACACCGCCGCGGCGAAGCTGCTCGTCACGAGCCGCGCCCTGCGCGTGCGCCGCGACCGGCCCGAGCTGTTCACCCGCTACGCCCCCCTGCCGGCACTCGGATCGGCCGCCGCCCACGCGATCGTGTTCGACCGCGGCGGCGCCGTCGCGGTCGCGACCCGCCTGCCGGTGGGTCTCGAGGCGGCCGGCGGCTGGGGCGACACCGTGATCGTGCTGCCGCAGCGCCCGGTGCTCGACGCCTTCACCGGGCGCCGCTACGACGGAGGCGAGCTGCGGCTGGCGGAGGTGCTCGACACCTACCCCGTCGCGCTGCTCGTCGAGGAGGAGACCGCATGACGTTCGAGACCACGACCGAGCCGACCGAGCCGAGCAACGAGCGCACCGCGCGCGACGCCCGCGTCTGGGCGCCGCGCGCCGGCGAGCTCGCGCTGCACCGCGTGCGATCCGAGGTCGTCGACCGCGTGCCGATGACCCGCGGCGACGACGACTGGTGGGTCGCCGAGGGGACGCTCGAGCCGGGCGACCGCTACGGGTTCCTCATCGATGGGGACGAGCATCCCCGCCCCGACCCCCGCTCGCGCCGCCAGCCCGAGGGCGTGCACGGGCTCAGCGCGCTCGATGAGCCCGCCGCCTTCGCCTGGCTCGACGAGGGGTGGCAGGGCCGGCAGCTCGCCGGCGCCGTCATCTACGAGATGCACATCGGCACCTACTCGCCCGAGGGCACCTTCGACGGCGCGATCGCCCGCCTCGACCACCTGGTCGAGCTCGGCGTCGACATGGTCGAGGTGCTGCCGGTCAACGGGTTCAACGGCACGCACAACTGGGGCTACGACGGCGTGCTGTGGTTCACCGTGCACGAGCAGTACGGCGGGCCCGAGGGCTACCGCCGCTTCGTCGACGCCTGCCACACGCGCGGCCTCGCGGTCGTGCAGGACGTCGTCTACAACCACCTCGGCCCCAGCGGCAACTACCTGCCGCTGTACGGCCCGTACCTGCGCGAAGGGACGGCGAACACCTGGGGCGACTCGGTGAACGTCGCCCACCCCGAGGTGCGGCGCTACGTGCTCGACAACCTCGCGATGTGGTTCGAGGACTTCCACGTCGACGGCCTGCGCCTCGACGCCGTGCACGCGCTCGTCGACGAGAGCCCCGTGCACATCCTGCAGTCGATGGCGGAGGAGACCGATGCCCGCTCGGCGCACCTCGGCCGGCCGCTGACGCTCATCGCCGAGAGCGACCTCAACGACCCGACGCTCATCCTGCCCCGCGAGGCGGGCGGCTACGGCCTCACCGCGCAGTGGAGCGACGACCACCACCACGCGATGCACGCGGCCGTCTCGGGCGAGTCGGCGGGCTATTACGCCGATTTCGCGACGCGGGATGCCCTGCGCACGACCACGACCGGCGGGTTCTTCCACGCCGGCACGTACTCCTCGTTCCGCGAGCGCGAGCACGGCAAGCCCATCCCGGCCGAGGTGCCGACCTGGAGGCTGGTGACGTTCGCGCAGGACCACGACCAGATCGGCAACCGCGCCGCGGGCGACCGGCTCTCGCAGGGCCTCACCGCCGACCGGCTCGCCGTCACCGCGGTGCTCAACCTCACCACCCCGTTCACGCCCATGCTCTTCATGGGCGAGGAGTGGGGCGCGACGACGCCCTGGCAGTTCTTCACGTCGCACCCCGAGCCCGAGCTCGGCAGGGCGACGGCGGAGGGCCGGCTCGCCGAGTTCGTGAAGATGGGCTGGGACGAGTCGGTCGTGCCCGACCCGCAGGCGCTCTCGACGTTCGAGAACTCGCGCCTCGACTGGAGCGAGCTCGAGGGCGACGAGCACGCGCGCCTGTTCCGCCTGCACCGGGCCCTCATCAAGCTGCGGCGCGAGTCGCCCGAGCTCACCGACGCCCGCTTCGCCCACACCGCGGCGACGACGACCGGTCCGTCAGCGGATGCTCCGCCGACGGCGTTCGAGATGCGCCGGGGCGCCGGGCTCACCGACCACGCCGCGGGTCTCGTCGCCGTCTGCGTCGCCTTCGACGAGCCGGCCGAGTTCGACTGGAAGCGCGAGGCGGGCGAGCGCCTGCTGCTGGCGACCTCGTCGAAGATCATGCTCGCCGCGGACGACGCGGTCGGCGTGAGCCGGCTCGTGCTGCCCGCCTGGTCGGCCGCGGTGGTGCGGCTGCGCTGAGCCCCGATGCCGTCGGCGCGGGCTACAGTCCGCCGCCGACGGCGATCGCGACGAGCAGCAGCACGGGCGCGAGGCCGAGCACGACGGCGATGCCGAGCGCGAGCGAGCTGATGCCGCGCCCGCCGAGCCGGGGCGCCCGCCGCAGCGCCCGCGCGGCGAAGACGGCGGTGATGATGGCGGCACTGGCCGAGATCATCAGGGCGAGCAGCACGACGCCGGTCGGCTCGAGCCCGGGAACCGGCAGCGCTCTCGCCGCCGCGAACTGCTGCAGCACGAAGCCCAGCAGCACCGCGATGATGCTCGCCCGCGCGCGAGCCGCATCCCGGTTCGGCCCCGGCCGCATCGACCGGGTGACCGCGGGGCTGAACGCCGAGAACGGGCCGGGCTCCTTCTCGGCGGGCCCGATGAGGTCCGAGCCGTCGAACCACCGCTCGTAACCGGGTCGCTCGGGGTCGGGCTGCCAGCCGGGGCGTACGCCGTCGGAGTCGCCCTCGTCGACGTCATCGGGGTACGGGATGCTCACCCGCTCATTCTCGCCGACCGTGTCTGGTCGCCCGCCGATACAGCTCCTACCGCGCGGCCGGCCCCGCCGGGTACTCGCCCCGCGCCGTGAGCTGCGCCGCGGCCGCACCGAGGTGCGCGAGGGTGAGCCCGAGCACCTGCGGACCGAACGAGACGCGCGCGATGCCGAGCGGGGCGAGGCGCTCGAGCGAGGGCGCACCGCGGCTGGGGGCGGAATCCCAGCGGAGCGCCGACCGGTCATCAGCATCCCCTGCCACGATGCGCCATGACCTCGATGCGCCTGCGCGACTACCAGCCCGCCGACATGGATGCCGTGCTGCGGCTGTGGGACGAGGTGCGCACCGAGGGGGTCGAGCCGGTCTACGCGCTCGCCGAGGTGCTCGCCTCGTGCGAGAAGGACCACGCGGTGGTCGCGGTGGACGGCGATCGGGTGCTCGGCGTCGCCGTCGCGCGCGCCGCACACGACCAGGGCTGGATCGTCTTCCTCGCCGTCACGGCCCCCGCCCGCGGCTCGGGCATCGCGGGCAAGCTGCTCGCGGCGCTCGAGCAGGGCATGGCCCCGCACGGCCTGACGAAGCTGTCGATCCTGGTGCCCGACGAGCAGCAGCAGATCGGCGCCCTGACTCGCGCCGGCTTCGCCGATCGGGCGCACCTCAGCTACTTCGAGCGCGAGATCCCGGTGAAGCAGCGCGAGCTGGCGGTGCTGCGCGACCTCGGCGGGCGCATCCTGCCCCGTGATCTGTGGGGGTCGATCGCGGGGATGCAGACCGAGAAGGAGCTGCTGGAGCGGCGCCTCGTGCTGCCGCTCGCCGACCCGGGCCTCGCCGACCGCTTCGGCGTGCAGGCGCCGCGGTCGATCGTGCTGTTCGGCCCTCCCGGCACCGGCAAGACGACGTTCGCGAAGGCGGTGGCCTCGCGGCTGCAGTGGCCGTTCGTCGAGGTGTTCCCCTCGCGGCTGGCGCACGGCCCGCAGGGGCTCGCGGGCGGGCTGCGCGAGACGTTCACGCGCATCGCCGAGCTCGATCACGTCATCGTCTTCATCGACGAGGTGGAGGAGATCGCGGGCCAGCGCGGCGGCGAGCCGCCCTCGGCCATGCAGGGCGTCACGAACGAGCTGCTGAAGATCATCCCGGCCTTCCGCGACTCCCCGGGCCGCCTGCTGATCTGCGCGACCAATTTCATCCGAGCGCTGGATGCCGCCTTCCTGCGCCACGGACGCTTCGACTACGTCATCCCGATCGGACTCCCCGACGCCGCCGCGCGCGAGGCCATCTGGGGCCGCTACATCCCCGAGCAGGCCGCGGCGTCGATCGACCTCGCGCTGCTCGTCGCGCGGACCGACGGCTACTCGCCCGCCGACATCGAGTTCGCCGCTCGCTCGGCCTCGCAGGCGGCGCTGGAGCAGTCGGTCTTCGGGGTCGCCTCCGTCGAGTGGGCGGACGGCCCGGCGGGGGCTCTCACGGGGCCGTCGACGGCGGACTACCTCGCGGCGATCGACCGCACGCGGGCGACGGTGTCGTCGACGGAGGCGTTCGAGTTCCGCGAGGACATCGCGGCGCTCGCGCGCACCTGACGCGGCCCCGCCGACCCGCGGCCCCGCCGACCCGCGGCGCCGGTCGCGCTCGCCGCGCGGCGCGCTGCGGGGGTGCTGTGGCGTGCGGCCGGCCCGGCGGCGCCCCGTGCCCCCCGTGCGCCCCAGCTTCGGCGACCGGTGCGGCCACAACACCTTCGGCCCTTCCACTCTGCAGGACGTCAACGACGTATCCTCGCGAAGATCCTGCAGAGTGGAAGGAGCTCGACGGTGAATGTCGAGTGCCCACCGTGGGCAATCGAGAGCGCCTCGTCGCGGTCGTCGTGTTCGAACCGCGCCTCACGCCGACTGCGCCGAGCGTGCCGCACGCCCAGCGCGCCCACCTCGCCCGGCGTGCAGCGCGGCCGCCGCCCGCCCGCCGCCGGCCCGCGGCCGCGCGCTTACTCGATGACGCTCTGCTTCGCCTTGACCGGCAGCATGAGCAGCAGGCCGGCGAGCAGCACGAGCACGATGCCGATGATGCCGAAGCGGGTGTCGCCGGTGGTGGCGACGAAGAGGCTGAAGAGCCCGGGGGCGAGGAACGACACGGCGCGGCCGGTCGTGGCGTAGAGGCCGAAGATCTCGCCCTCGCGGCCGGGAGGCGTGATGCGGGCGAGGAAGGAGCGGCTCGCGGCCTGCACCGGGCCGACGAAGAGCGTGAGGAACAGCCCGGCGATCCAGAAGCCCGTCTTCGCGTCGCCGATGAACAGCACCGCCGAGCCGGCGATGATGAGCCCGATGAGCGCGCCGATGATGACGCGCTTCGCGCCGAAGCGGTCGTCGATCCAGCCGCCGATGAAGGTGCCGATGCCGGCGAAGACGTTCGCGGCGACGGCGAAGTAGATGACCTCGGCCGAGGTGAACCCGAAGACCTGCGCCGCGATGATGGCGCCGAAGGTGAAGACCGCGGCGAGGCCGTCGCGGAAGACGGCGCTCGCGAGCAGGAAGAGCAGCACGTTCGGGCTCTTCTTCGCGAGGGTGCGCACCGTGCGCCAGAGATTCGCGTAGCTGCCGAAGAAGGAGACGTTGTTCGCGCGCTCCTGACGGGGGATCTCGGGCACCTTCCGCAGCACCGGGATGGCGAAGATCGCGAACCAGATCGCGGAGACGACGATCGCGAGGCGGATGTCGAGCGCCCCGCCGTCGGCGCCGAAGGGCACGTTGAGCAGCCCGTTGCCCGTCTCGCTGCCGAAGCTCTGGATGAACAGCACCAGCAGGATGATCAGCAGCACGATGCCGCCCACGTACCCCATGCCCCAGCCGAAGCCCGAGACGCGGCCGACGGTCGCCGGGGTCGAGACCTGCACGAGCATCGCGTTGTAGTTGACGCTCGCGAACTCGAAGAAGATGTTGCCGATCGCCAGCAGCGCGGCCCCGAGGTACAGGTACGCGGGCACGGGGGCCACGAAGAACATGGCGAGCATCGCCAGCACGACGAGGCCCGTGTTGATGGCGAGCCAGAACTTGCGGCGCCCCGATCCGTCGGAGCGCTGTCCGAGGATGGGCGCGAGCAGGGCGATCAGCACCCCCGCGATCGTGAGCGCCCCCGAGATGACGGTCGTGTTGGCGGCCTCCGCGGCGACGAGCGCAGCATCCCGCTCGTTCTCACCGGCGGCCGCGACGATCGCCGGATCGATGAAGAGCGAGCTGGCCAGGTAGGTGCTGAAGACGAAGGTGGTGACGACGGCGTTGAAGGATGCCGAGCCCCAGTCCCACAGCGCCCAGGCCCGCACCATGCTCTTCGGCACGGGCGTATCGGTCAGGGTCGCCTGCCCGATGGTGCCGACGGCACGGGTGTTGGAGACGCGCGGGACGGGCGGAACGCGGCCGACGCCGTCGTCGGTGGGCTCGGGGCTCATGGGCTCACGGTACCCGCGGGCGGTGAACAGCCGGTAGCACGACGCGCACCTGGGAATTGAGTCGATGCCGCTCAAGTTTCCGCCCCTCGACTTGACACGCATCGAGCGGGTCGGGAAACTTGATACTGCGCGGCTCAAGTTGCCGCGCCCCCGATCTTAGAAGGAGCAATCTCATGGCTCGTGCCGTCGGTATCGACCTCGGAACCACCAACTCCGTCGTCTCCGTCCTCGAAGGCGGTGAGCCCACCGTCATCGCGAACGCCGAGGGCTTCCGCACCACCCCCTCCGTCGTCGCCTTCACGAAGGACGGCGAGGTGCTCGTCGGCGAGACCGCCAAGCGCCAGGCCGTCACCAACGTCGACCGCACCATCGCGAGCGTCAAGCGCCACATGGGCACCGACTGGAAGCAGGCGGTGGACGACAAGAACTACACCCCGCAGGAGATCTCGGCCCGCATCCTCGCCAAGCTCAAGCGCGACGCCGAGCAGTACCTCGGCGAGCCGGTGACCGACGCCGTCATCACCGTGCCCGCGTACTTCAACGACGCCGAGCGCCAGGCCACCAAGGAGGCCGGCGAGATCTCGGGCCTCAACGTGCTGCGCATCATCAACGAGCCCACCGCGGCCGCGCTCGCCTACGGCCTCGACAAGGGCAGGGAGGACGAGCTCATCCTCGTCTTCGACCTCGGTGGCGGAACCTTCGACGTCAGCCTGCTCGAGGTGGGCAAGGACGACGACTTCTCGACCATCCAGGTGCGCTCGACCGCCGGTGACAACCGCCTCGGCGGCGACGACTGGGATTCCCGCGTCGTCGACTACCTGATCAAGCGCTTCAAGGACTCGACCGGCGTCGACGTCTCGAACGACAAGATCGCCAAGCAGCGCCTCAAGGAGGCCGCCGAGCAGGCGAAGAAGGAGCTCTCGGGCTCGACGAGCACGAACATCCAGCTGCCCTACCTCTCGCTCACCGAGAACGGCCCGGCGAACCTCGACGAGTCGCTCACCCGCGCCAAGTTCGAGGAGCTCACGAGCGACCTGCTCGACCGCACCAAGAAGCCCTTCGACGACGTCATCCGCGAGGCCGGCGTCAAGGTCTCCGACATCGCGCACGTCGTGCTCGTCGGCGGCTCGACCCGCATGCCCGCCGTCACCGAGCTCGTCAAGAAGCTCACCGGCGGCAAGGAGCCCAACAAGAGCGTGAACCCCGACGAGGTCGTCGCCGTGGGCGCCGCCCTGCAGGCCGGCGTGCTGAAGGGCGAGCGCAAGGACGTGCTGCTCATCGACGTCACCCCCCTGAGCCTCGGCATCGAGACCAAGGGCGGCATCATGACGAAGCTCATCGAGCGCAACACGGCCATCCCGACCAAGCGCAGCGAGACCTTCACCACGGCCGACGACAACCAGCCCTCGGTCGCGATCCAGGTCTTCCAGGGCGAGCGCGAGTTCACCCGCGACAACAAGAACCTCGGCACCTTCGAGCTCACCGGCATCGCGCCGGCCCCCCGCGGCATCCCTCAGGTGGAGGTCACCTTCGACATCGACGCGAACGGCATCGTGCACGTCTCGGCGAAGGACAAGGGCACCGGCAAGGAGCAGTCGATGACCATCACGGGCGGCTCGTCGCTCGGCAAGGAGGACATCGAGCGCATGGTGCGCGAGGCCGAGGAGCACGCGGCGGAGGACAAGCAGCGCCGCGAGGCGGCCGAGGTGCGCAACAACGCCGAGCAGCTCGCCTACTCGATCGACAAGCTCATCAAGGAGAACGAGGCCTCGCTGCCCGACGACGTCAAGGGCGAGGTGCAGGCCGATGTGGATGCCCTCAAGACGGCGCTCGCGGGTGACGACGACGCGGCCGTGAAGACCGCGTTCGACGCGCTCAACGCCTCGCAGTCGAAGCTCGGCGAGGCCATCTACGCCTCCTCGCAGGCCGCGGCCGCCGACGCGAGCGCGGAGGGCGCCGAGGGCTCCACCGGCGCGAAGGACGATGACGACGTCGTCGACGCCGAGATCGTGGACGACGAGGACGACAAGGACAAGAAGTAGTCATGGCTCGCAAGCGCAAGGACGACGATCGCAAACCGGTCATCAAGTCGCGCAAGTTCGTCGACCCCGAGACGGGGGAGACGCGCGACCTGCCGATCGACGACGTGACCGCGGCGAACGGCGAGGTGCCCGCGGGCGCCGAGCCGCTCGCCGAGGACGGCGCCGTGACCGACGCGGCCTCGGCCGAGGAGCTCATCGCGGCGGAGGACGCCGACGTCGAGACCTCCTCCTCGGCCGAGCCCCCGCCCGGGGCGGCCGCGGCCGCGAGCGCGCCGGCCGACGGCGCGAACGACCTCGACGCCGACATCGACCACATCCTCTCCGAGGCCGGGCAGCGCGAGATCGAGGAGTACCGCGACCGCGCCGCCCGCGCCGAGGCGGAGCTCGCGAACTTCCGCACCCGGGTCGAGCGCGACCGCGCGGCGAACCGCGAGGCGGTCATCGCCGAGGTCGTGCGCACGATGCTGCCGGCCATCGACGACCTCGATCGGGCATCCGCTCATGGCGACCTGGAGGACGGCCCGCTCGCGCTCGTCGCGCAGAAGCTGCGCTCCGGGTTCGAGAAGTACGGCCTGCGCCGCGTGGGCGAGGTGGGCGAGCCCTTCGACCCCAGCTTCCACGAGGCGCTCGTGCAGCTGCCGAAGCCCGACGTCACCGTCAACACCGTGGGCGACGTCATCGAGGTCGGCTACGCCCTCGGCGACCGCCTCGTGCGGGCGGCGAAGGTGGCCGTCTTCACGCCGGAGGGCTAGAGCGCCCGATGGCCAGCAACGACTGGTTCGAGAAGGACTTCTACGCGGTGCTCGGCCTGCCGAAGACCGCGACGGAGGCCGAGCTCAAGAAGAAGTACCGCACCCTCGCGCGGCAGTACCACCCCGATTCGAATGCGGGGGATGCTGCCGCCGAGGCGCGGTTCAAGGAGATCAGCGAGGCCTACTCGGTGCTCTCCGACGCCGAGCAGCGCGCCGAGTACGACCAGATCCGGGCCATGGGCTCGGGAGCCCGCTTCAGCGCAGGCGGCGCTCAGGGCGGCGGCTTCGACGACGTCTTCGGCGGCATGTTCGGCGGCGGAGCGCCCGGCGGGCGCCGCGCGCAGGCCGGCGGCTTCCCCGCCGGCGGCGGCTTCGAGGACATCTTCGGCGGTCTGTTCGGCGCCCAGGGCGGCACCGGCGGCCCGGCCGGCTTCGGCCGCGGGCCGCAGAAGGGCCGCGACCAGACGGCGCAGGTCTCGCTCGAGTTCATGACCGCCATCCAGGGCGACACCGTGCAGCTCGAGCGCTCGGGCGGGCGCCCGCTCTCCGTGAAGATCCCCGCGGGGGTCGCCGACGGGCAGAAGATCCGCCTGCGCGGCAAGGGCGAGCAGAGCATGACCGGCGGCGAGCCGGGCGACCTGGTGCTGACGGTGCAGGTGCGCCCGCATCCCGTGTTCCAGCGCGAGCACCTCAACCTGCGCGTCGACGTGCCCGTCACCTTTCACGAGGCGGCGCTCGGCGCGACGATCGAGGTGCCGACGCTCGGCGGCGAGCCCGTCAAGCTGCGCGTCGCGCCCGGCACCCCCAGCGGCCGCGTGCTGCGGGTCAAGGGCCGCGGCGTCGTCACGCCGAAGGGCACGGGCGACCTGCTCGCGACGGTGCAGGTGGCCGTTCCGAGCCACCTGAGCGCCGAGGCGAAGAAGAAGCTCGAGGAGTTCGCCGCGGCCCTGCCGGAGGAGAACCCCCGCGACGACCTGCTGGCGCGCGCCCGCGCGTAGCCGCTGACACCGAGACCGAGGAGGGGCAGGATGGCGAGCATGGATGAGCACAGCCCGCTGTTCGCGATCGCCGTCGCGGCCGAACTGGCCGGGATGCACCCCCAGACCCTGCGGCAGTACGACCGCCTCGGGCTCGTCTCGCCCACCCGCACCGCCGGGCAGAGCCGCCGCTACTCGATGCGCGACGTCGTGCAGCTGCGCGAGATCGCGCAGCTGAGCTCGGAGGGGCTCAACCTCGAGGGCATCCGCCGCATCCTCGAGCTCGAGAACGAGGTGACGAGCCTGCGCGAGCGCGTGCGCACGCTCGAGGCGGCGCTCGCCGACGAGATGCTCGCCCGCCCCGGCCGCCGCGTCTTCGCCGCCGGCTCGGAGGGCGAGGTCGTCAGCCTGCGCGCCGGCACCCGCACCCAGAAGGCCAATCAGCTCGTGGTGTGGCGCCCGCTGCGCCGCGGATGAGCGTCGATCCGGGCGCGTCCGCGCCCGCTCCTCCCTCCCCGCTCGAGTCCCTGCTCGCGGGCCTGCGCCGCGCCCCCGACGTCGACGACGCGACGCTCGTCGCCGTCGACGCGGCCGACCGGCACCTGCTCGACGCGGTGGCCGAGCGGGTGCGGCAGGATCCCCGGGCGCGGATCGCCGTGCTGGGCGACACCCACGGCGCGCTCACGCTCGGCCTGCTCGCCCTCGGGGCCGCGCGGGTGCACGTCTGGCAGGACTCGATCGTCGGGCGCGAGGCGCTGCAGGGCAACGCGGGGCGCGCGGCCCTCGAGGGCTTCGCCGTGCACGACGAGGCGGCGGATGCCGTGCGCGGGGCATCCCTCGTGCTCGCCCGCCTGCCGCGCGCGCTCGACGCCCTCGACGAGCTGGCCCGCGTCGTCGCCCGCGAGGCGGCGCCCGAGGTCGTGCTCGTCGCCGGCGGCATGATCAAGCACATGAGCCTGGGCATGAACGACGTGCTGAAGGCCTCGTTCGGCCGCATCGACGTGTCGCTGGCGCGGCAGAAGTCGCGGCTGCTGACCGCGCGCGAGCCGCGCTCCGGCGTGGCGCTGCGCGAGCCCGAGCGGGCGCACGAGGCCGAGCTGGGGCTCGAGATCGTCGCGGCGCCGGGGGCGTTCGCGGGGGCATCCCTCGATATCGGCACGCGCGCCCTGCTGGCGCAGCGGCACCGGATGCCCGCCTGGAGCACCGCGATCGACCTGGCCAGCGGCACCGGCGTCGTCGCCGCGCTGCTCGCCCGCGAGAACCCGGCCGGCCGCGTCATCGCGACCGACGTCTCGGCGGCGGCCGTGCGCTCGACCCGCCTGACCGCCGAGGCGAACGGCGTCGATGTCGAGGCGCGCTGGGCGGACGGGCTCGACGGGGTGCCGGAGGGCACGGCCGACCTCATCCTGCTCAACCCGCCGTTCCACGTGGGCGCCGCCGTGCACACGGGCATGGCCCGCCGGCTGTTCACCGAGGCGGCGCGCGTGCTGCGCCCCGGCGGCGAGCTGTGGTGCGTCTTCAACTCGCACCTGAAGTACACGCCCGAGCTCGAGCGCGTCATCGGCTCGACGCGGCAGGTCGCGCGCGACGCGAAGTTCACCGTGACGGCGTCGCGCCGCCGCTGAGCGCAGCCGACCGCCGCGCTCGCTAGCCTGAACCCCGTGCCCGAGCCGACCGCCGCGTTCCCCGCGGCCCACTACCTGATCGCGACGAGCCGGCTGAGGCCGGGGCTCGACGGCGGGTACACGGTCGCGACGCTCAGCCGGGCGCGGCTCTTCGCTGAGCGGGCCGGGGTGCGCGCGACGCTGCTCGCCTTCGACCTCGCGCCCGAGTCGGACGGGTTCCTCGAGGGGTTCCGGGCGATCGGGCTCGCCGATGACGGAACGCGGCTGCGGACGATCCTCGAGGCGGTGCGCGAGCATCCCGCGATCCTGCGCGAGGCGGCCGAGCTGGCGCCCGCGCCCGCCGACCCGGGGCCGGAGACCGGCACCCCCGACCCCGCCGACCTCGACGCGCGCGGCATCCCCTGGCGCATCCTCGTCCGCGACACCGAGGGCGCGATCACCCACACCGACTTCCTCGACGCCGAGGGCCGGCCGCTCTTCCGCCTGCCCTACATCTCGGGCCGCGCCGACTGGTGGCGCGCCGAGGTCGAGGTGCCCGTGCTCGCCGCCGATGGGCGCGAGCTCGGCCGGCTCGACGGGTTCCGCGGGCTGTACCGGGCGTGGATGCTGCACGTCGTGCGCGAGGCGGCCCGCTCCGACGAGACGGCCGGTCGGGCGCGGCTTCCCGTCGTCGCGATCGTCGAGGCCCGGCAGGTCGGGGAGCTCGTGACGGGCATCCCGGGCCTGACCGTCGTGCACACGGTGCACAGCGCCCATGTCGGCCCGCCGTACACGGCCGACGCGCCCATGGACGCGAGCTGGGCCGGCTGGATCGACACGATCGGCGACTACGACGCGGTCGCCTGGCTCACGCAGCGGCAGCGCGACGAGGTGCACGGGCGCTTCGGCGAGCACGTCGCGCGCTCGTTCGTCGTGCCGCACCCCGCCCAGCCGGCGCCCGGACCCGAGCTCGCGCGCGACCCGTTGCGCGCCGTCATGATCGCGCGGCTGGCCCCCGGCAAGCGGGTCGACCACGCGATCCGGGCGTGGCCGGCGGTGCTCGAGCGGCATCCGGATGCGCGGCTCGACGTCTACGGCGACGGGGCGCTGCGCGCCGAGCTCACCGCGCTCATCGCGGCGCTCGGGCTCGTCGACCGCGTCACGCTGCACGGCCACGACCCCGCCGCCCCGGAGCAGCTGCGCACCGCCGCCGCGCTCGTGCTCACGACGCTCTACGAGGGGCAGTCGCTCGTGCTGCTCGAGGCGGCCGCCCGCGGCTGCCCGGCGGTCAGCTACGACGCGCCCTACGGCCCCGGCGAGACCATCCAGGACGGCGTGACGGGGCGGCTCGTGCCCTCGGGCGACATCGCGGCGCTCGCCGAGGCGCTCGGCGACGTGCTGGGCGATGCGCAGGGCATCCAGCGGATGTCGACCGCCGCGCGCGCGTGGGCCGACGCGAACGGCCCCGAGCGGGCCGCCGCCCGGTGGGCGCAGCTGCTCGAGGCCGTGGTGCCGCGCGCCTGAGTCGGTGACGAGGGCGCCGGCGCGAGGTCACATGTCGCGGTAGCGCTTCGCCTCGGCGAGCTTCGCCTCGAGCTCGGCCGCCGTGAAGCGCGGACCGTAGGCGGGGGTGTCGCGCTGGATGCGCCAGCTGTCGGCGAGGGTTCCGCCGTCGTAGGGGTCGAAGCCGATCTCGTCGATGAGCGACGAGACGAGGCCCTTCGCGTTCTCGTCGTCGGAGTAGACGGCGAGCGCACGACGGTTCTCGGTGCCGCTCGGCTCGGCCTGCGCGGTGATGTCGTCGCTCGGGATGTGGTTGAACGCCTTGACGACGGTCGCGCCCGAGAAGTGCCGGGCGACGTACTCGGCGGTGGTCAGGGTCTCGTCGTCGAGCTCGGCGATCTGCCCGTCGCGCTGCGGGTAGTAGTTGTTGGTGTCGATCACGGTGCGGCCGGCGAGCAGCGGGGCCGGGATGCTCGGCACGGCCTTCAGCGGAATGGTCACGACGACCGTGTCGCCGGCCTGCGCCGCCTGCTCGACGGTGCCCGCGGTGACGGTGCCGCCGCCCCCGTGGGATGCCGTGGCGGCGTTGATCTCGCCGACGAGCTCCTCGAGGGTCTCGGGGCCGCGCGAGTTCGCGATCGTGATGTCGTGGCCCGCGTGCGCGAAGGCGCGCGCGAGCTGGGAGCCGATGTTGCCGGAGCCGATGATTCCGATTGCAGTCATGCGGGGGTCAATCGTCGAGCGGCCACGAGCATTCCCCGACAGACTGGGCGCTGAGGCGATTCGGAGCGGATCGCCGGGAGGAGTCCCGCGCATGACCGACCCGCAGGCCGGCGTCACGCCGCCCCCGAACCCCAACGCCGCGGCCGCGTCCGGCGCCCCGGGCGCGCCTCAGTACGGCGCCCCGCAGCACAACCCCTACGCGGCGACCCGACCGGTGCGCCCGCCCCTGACGCCGCGCGCGAGGGCCGGAGCCCTCATCGCGGGCGCGGTGGCGATGCTCATGGTCTCGATCGGCGGACCGCTCATCGGCATCCCCCTGCTGCTGCTCTTCATCGGACTGCTGTTCGCGACGATCGCGACCTCGATCGGCGGCGAGGCGCAGAACGTCCTCGACGAGGTGCTGAGCTTCGTCCCGACCGAGCTGCTCGTCGGGGTCGGGGTCGTGCTCGTGCTGCTGGGCATCGCCCTCATCGTCGGCGCGCTGTTCGTCAGCCGCGGGATCCTGCGCTCGCGAGGCCACGACAAGGCGTGGCCGATCACGTGGGCGGGTCTCGGCATCGCGGTGGTCGCGGGCAGCACCGTCTCGGGTCTCCTCTCGCTGCCGCTCCAGTTCGCCACCCAGGCCGTGCCCTCGTTCGGCGGTTCCGGCGAGATCGAAGCGGGTCTCGGGCTCCTCGTGATCGGTGTCAACGCCGTCGTGACGGCGGCGGTCGGCGCACTGTCGTGGTGGTGGATGGCGCACGTGATGCGGCCGGCGGGCCACGCGCCGGCCGACCCCGCCCAGCCGACGGCCTGAGCCGCGCGGCCCCCGACGCCCGCGCGTTCGCCGTGAGCGTGCGCGAGCCCTGGCGGAGCATCCCGCAACGGGCGTAAACTTGAGCCACCGCGGCTCAGGTTTGAGCACGGCTCGATGCACACCGAAGGAATCGGCACAATCATGGCGAACATGCAGGGCGCGCCCTCCAGCCAGGAGAAGCAGAAGTCCGCGCTGGAGAAGTACGGCGTCAACCTCACCGAGATCGCCCGCTCGGGCAAGCTCGACCCCGTGATCGGCCGCGACGCCGAGATCCGCCGGGTCAGCCAGGTGCTCAGCCGGCGCACGAAGAACAACCCCGTGCTCATCGGCGAGCCCGGCGTCGGCAAGACCGCCGTCGTCGAGGGCCTCGCCCAGCGCATCGTCGCGGGCGACGTGCCCGACTCGCTCAAGGACAAGCAGCTCGTCGGCCTCGACCTGGCCGCCCTCGTCGCCGGGGCCAAGTACCGCGGCGAGTTCGAGGAGCGCCTCAAGGCCGTGCTCAAGGAGATCGACGAGAGCGACGGCCGCGTCATCACCTTCATCGACGAGCTGCACACCCTCATGGGCGCGGGCGGCGGCGAGGGCTCGGTCGCGGCCGCCAACATGCTCAAGCCCATGCTCGCCCGCGGCGAGCTGCGCCTCATCGGCGCCACCACGCTCAACGAGTACCGCGAGTACATCGAGAAGGACGCCGCGCTCGAGCGCCGGTTCCAGCAGGTCTACGTCGGCGAGCCGAGCGTCGAGGACACGGTCGCGATCCTGCGCGGGCTCAAGGAGCGCTACGAGGCCCACCACAAGGTCGCGATCGCCGACAGCGCCCTCGTGGCCGCGGCATCCCTCAGCAACCGGTACATCACCAGCCGTCAGCTGCCCGACAAGGCCATCGACCTCGTCGACGAGGCCGCGAGCCGCCTGAAGATGGAGATCGAGTCGAGCCCCGTCGAGCTCGACGAGCTCAAGCGCGCCGTCACCCGCCTCGAGATCGAGGAGCTCGCCCTCAAGCGCGAGAAGGACGATGCCTCGAAGGCCCGCCTGGCGAAGCTGCGCGAGGAGCTGCGCGAGAAGACGGCGCAGCGGGATGCCCTCTCCACGCGCTGGGAGGCCGAGAAGCGCGGCCTCACCGCCGTCGGCGACCTCAAGACCGAGCTCAACTCGGCCCGCATCGAGCTCGACCGCGCCATGCGGGAGGGCCGGTACCAGGAGGCCTCGAAGCTCAACTACGAGGTCATCCCGCGCATCGAGCAGCAGATCGTCGAGGCCGAGACCGTCGAGGCCGGGCCGCGCATGGTCAACGACCAGGTGACCGACGGCGACATCGCGAGCGTCGTCGCGGCGTGGACGGGCATCCCCGTCGACAAGCTCACCCAGGGCGAGACCGAGAAGCTGCTGACCCTCGAGACCGAGCTCGGCAAGCGCATCATCGGCCAGAAGGACGCGGTCGCGGCCGTCAGCGAGGCCGTGCGCCGCACGCGAGCCGGCGTGAGCGACCCCGACCGGCCGACCGGCTCATTCCTCTTCCTCGGCCCGACGGGCGTCGGCAAGACCGAGCTCGCCAAGGCGCTCGCCGACTACCTCTTCGACGACGAGAAGGCGCTGCTGCGCATCGACATGAGCGAGTACGGGGAGAAGTTCAGCGTCTCCCGGCTGATCGGCGCCCCTCCGGGCTACGTCGGCTACGAGCAGGGTGGGCAGCTGACCGAGGCGGTCCGCCGACGCCCGTACTCGGTGATCCTGCTCGACGAGGTCGAGAAGGCGCATCCCGAGGTCTTCGACCTGCTGCTGCAGGTGCTCGACGACGGCCGCCTCACCGACGGGCAGGGCCGCACGGTCGACTTCCGCAACACGATCCTCGTGCTCACCTCGAACCTGGGTTCGCAGGCGCTCATCGACCCCGCCCTCGACTGGGAGGCGAAGTCGGCCGCCGTGCACGACATGGTGCGGCAGGCCTTCAAGCCCGAGTTCATCAACCGGCTCGACGACATCGTCATCTTCGCGCCGCTGAGCCTGGCCGACCTCGGCCAGATCGTCTCGCTGCAGGTCGACCGCCTCGAGCGCCGCCTCGCCGACCGACGGCTGCAGCTGGCGGTGACGCCGGATGCCCGCACCTGGCTCGCCGAGCGCGGCTACGACCCCGTGTACGGGGCGCGTCCGTTGCGCCGGCTCATGCAGCACGAGATCGACGACCAGCTCGCCCGCGCGCTGCTCGGCGGCAGCATCCAGGACGGCGACGTCGTGCGCGTCGACGTGCGCGAGGACGGCGAGAAGCTCGCCGTGACCCGCATGGAGGACGCCCCGGTCGCGGAGGCGTAGGGGGCCGCCGCACCGAGAGGGCGGATGGTGCATGCACAACTGCATGCGCCGGTGCATACTGGGTTCATGGTGGCTCTCCAGATCCGTGACGTCCCCGACTCCGTTCGCGACCTGCTGACGCAGGAGGCTCGGCGGCGCGACCAGTCGCTGCAGGCGTACCTCTCCGACGTGCTCGCGCGCGAGGCGGCGGCCGCGCGCAACCGCGGACTCATCGAGTCACTGCGGTCGAGCCCTCGGCCCGACGGCGCCAGCGCATCCGCCGAGGAGATCGTGGCCTCGCTCGCCGCCGAGCGCGCGGCGCGCGGCGCGTGATCGTCATCGACGCATCGGTGCTCGTCTCGCTCGTCGCGGGCGATCGGGATGCCGTCGACGCCGTCGTGCCGGCGCTCGAGCACGACGCCCACTGGGCGGCGCCGCCGCACGCGCGCATCGAAGCGGTGAGCGCGCTGCGCGGGATGGCACTGCGCCGGTCCGCGCTCCGCGACGAGCTGCCTCGGATGGTCGAGCGACTGCTCGACATCGAGCTCGATGTCTGGCCGACCGATCCGCTCCTGGGCCGCGTCGTGCAGCTCGTCGACAACGTCTCGGCCTACGACGCCGCGTACATCGCACTCGCGGAGGAGCTCTCGACGACGCTCGTGACGCTGGATCGGCGCCTCGCCGGCGTGCCGGGCATCCACTGCCGCGTTCTCGTTCCCGGAGGCGATGCCGCACCCGCGTAGCACCTCCCGAGGGTGCGCGACCCAGGGCGCGTTCACGCCCGGTCGGTACGGTGAGGGGATGCTCGCCACGATCATCCACGGCCCTCGCGACATCCGCCTCGAGGAGGTCGACGACCTCGTCCTCGCCTCCGGCACCGGCGAGGGAGGCGAGCCCGCGAGCGGGCGCGACGCCCTCGTGCGGGTCGTCGCGGCCTGCGTCTGCGGCAGCGACCTCTGGCCGTACCGAGGCGTCACCGAGACGAAGGAGCCGCGCCCGATCGGGCACGAGTTCGTCGGCGTCGTCGAGCAGATCGGCAAGGCCGTCACCGGCGTCGCCGTGGGCGAGTTCGTGATCGCCCCGTTCTACGACTGCGACATGACCTGCGCCAACTGCGCCAACGGCGTCAGCCCCTCCTGCCTCGACGGCAACTGGTGGGGCCGCCCCGACCGCGAGGGCTTCCCCACCGGCGGCGCCCAGGCCGAGCGCGTGCGCGTGCCCCACGCCGACGGCTCGCTCGTCGTCGTGCCCGGCCCGGTCCACGAGGCGCTCGTCCCGCACCTGCTCGCCCTCAGCGACGTCATGGGCACGGGCCACCACGCGGCCGTCTCCGCCGGCGTCGGCCCCGGCTCGACCGTCGCGGTCGTCGGCGACGGAGCCGTCGGCCTCTGCGCCGTCATCGCCGCGAAGCGCCTCGGCGCCGAGCGCATCGTCATCATGTCGCGCCACCCCGACCGGCAGGCGCTCGCCCGCCGCTTCGGCGCCACCGACGTCGTGGAGCAGCGCGGCGAGGAGGGCGTCGCCGCCGTGAGGGCGCTCGTCGATGGCATCGGTCCGGATGCCGCTCTCGAGTGCGTCGGCACCGCCGAGTCGATGGAGCAGGCCATCCTCAGCGCCCGCCCGGGCGGCATGGTCGGCTACGTCGGCGTGCCCCACGGCGGTGCGGAGCTGCCCATCCGCACCCTCTTCGGCACGAACGTCGGCGTCAACGGCGGCGTCGCCCCCGTGCGCAACTACGTCGAGGAGCTGCTGCCCGACGTGCTCTCGGGTGCGATCGAGCCCGGGCTCGTGTTCGACCTCGAGCTGCCGCTCGCCGAGGTGGCCGAGGCCTACGCGGCCATGGACGAGCGCCGCGCGACCAAGGTGCTGCTGCGGCCCTAGCCGGGCATCCCCTCGCCGGGTCTGCCGCCGGGCCTGCCCGCGAGGACGCGTCGGGAAACTCGGAAACGGTGACGCGGTCGGCCCGATTGCGCGGGATTCGCGGTCGATCGGGCCGCGGTTCCGAGACTTCCGACGCGAGAGTCCGCGCGCAGGCGGACACCTCCGCGCGCGCGACCCCGGTGCGACCCGAGGCCGCTCAGGCGGCCGGCACCTCCGCGACGATCGGGTTGCGCAGCTCGCCGAGGCCGTCGATCGCCACGACGACCTCCTCGCCGGGCGTCATCCACCGCCGCGGCGACCGCACCGAGCCGACCCCGCCGGGGGTGCCGGTCGCGATGATGTCGCCCGGGCGCAGCGGCGTGAACGTCGACACGTAGGCGATCAGTTCGGGCACGCCGAAGATCAGCTGGTCGAGCGTCGACGACTGCAGCCGCTCGCCGCCGAGCGTCAGCGTGATCGCCTGCGGGCCGAGCTCGCCGACCGCGTCGCGCGTGACGATCCACGGACCGACCGACCCCGAGGCCTCGAAGTTCTTGCCCGGCGTGAACTGCGCGGTGTGGCGCTGGAAGTCGCGCACCGAGCCGTCGTTGAGCAGCGTGTAGCCGAGCACGTGGTCGAGCGCGCGCTCCGCCGGGATCGCCCGGCCGCCCGAGCCGATGACGACGGCCAGCTCGGCCTCGTAATCGAGCCGGTGCGAGACCGCGGGGACGACGATCGGCGCGCCCGGCCCCACGAGCGAGTCGGGGTAGCGGGTGAAGATGACGGGGTGGGAGGGGAGATCCCGCCCGGTCTCGGCCACGTGGTCGCGGTAGTTGAGCCCGACGCAGAGGATCTTCGTGTCGGGCAGCGTCGGCGCGAGCAGGGTGACGTCGGTGAGCGGGATGCTGCGCTCGAGCATCCCCTCGCCCGCCGCGGCCGTCTCGGCCAGCGTCAGCGGTCGCTCGCTCGTGAGCGCCACGGAGCCCTCGACCCGCGCCCACCGCTCGCGCCCGCCCTCGGAGATGCGCGCGACGATCACGGCGCTCAGCCCTGCGCCAGCGCGGGCACGACCTCGCGCTCGAACAGCTCGATGCCGCTGGAGTCGTAGGCGGCCTCGGGGAAGTACAGGATCGCGTACGTCATGCCGAGCGCCTCCATCGCGTGCAGTCGCTCGACGACCTGCTCGGGCGTGCCGGCGAGGCCGGTGCCGTCGCGCAGGTCGCGCACGGCGCCCGCGGCCTTCTCGGCGCCGATGTGCGGGGTGAGGCGGGCCTCGATCGCGTCGACGCGCTGCGCGACCTCGGCGGCGTCGCGTCCGATGACGATGTTGTAGTTCGACGAGCGGGTGATGGCGTCGAAGTCGGTGCCGAGGCGCTCGCAGTGCCCGCGCAGGATCTCGCTCTTGCGGGTGAACTCGTCGGGGCTGCCGGCGAAGTTCGTGTACTGGCCGTACTGCGCGGCGATGCGCAGGGTGACCTTCTCGCCGCCGCCGGCGATCCAGAGCGGGATGGCGGGCGTGCCGTCGGCGCCGCGCTGCGGGGGCTGCGGCTGCAGGATCGCGCCGTCCACCTGGTAGTAGCGCCCGTCCAGGGTCGCCGTGCCCTCGCGCCAGGCCTGGCTCATGATCTGCACGCCCTCGTCGAGCATCCGCAGCCGGTCGCCGATCTCGGGGAACCCGTAGCCGTAGGCGTTCCACTCGTGCTCGTACCAGCCGCCGCCGATGCCCATCTCGGTGCGCCCGCCCGAGACGTGGTCGACCGTCGCGGCGACCTTCGCCAGGTGCATCGGGTTGCGGTAGCCCATGCACGTGCACATCTGGCCGAGGCGCACGCGGTCGGTGACGGCGGCGAAGGCGGCCATGAGCGTCCAGGCCTCGTGGGTGGCCTGATCGGTCGGCACCGGCACGGTGTGGAAGTGGTCGTAGACCCAGATCGACTCCCACGGCCCGGCATCGGCGTGCTGGGCCAGACGCTTCATCACCGCCCAGTGCTCGCTCGAGTCGATGTCGACGAGGTCGTGGCGCCAGCCCTGAGGGATGAAGAGTCCGAATCGCATGGCGCCAGCCTAGGACGGGGTGCCGCGCGACCCTCCGGTCGGATGCTGGGAAGGCGCCTCGGTCGTCGTGCGGGCCGCGCGCCGAGCATCCCGTCGGGCCTTCGCCGCGGCCGCGGCGCGCTTGGCGAGCTCGACGCCCTGCTGGTTGAGCTTCTTCGCCTTCTCGTTCTCGGTGCCGAGGACGGCGAGGCCGCCGAGGGCGATGAGGGCGCCCGGGCCGGGCAGCGGCATGAGCACGACGCCGAGTCCGACGGTCGTGCCGCCGACCACTTTCACGCCCGTGCGGTAGACCTTGTCGACGCCGGGCCGCTGGCGGATCGCCTCGCGCGCGGCGCTCGCCGTGGCGCGCACGGGGCCGGCCTTCGCGGCGCGGTCGCCCGCGGCGTACCCGGGGTCGTCGGGGTGCAGGATGCGCGGCTCGGAGTCGGTCACCCCTCCAGCGTGCGCGCTCGGGCTTGGAGCTCGCTCAGCGCGCGGCCGCCTCCGCCTGCAGCTGCTCGCGCACCTCGCGGCGCAGCACCTTGCCGATGAGCGACACCGGGAGGGCATCCAGCACCGTGAACCGGCGGGGCACCTTGTAGGCGGCGAGGCTCTTCTTGGCGTGCTCGCGCAGGGCCTCGACGTCGAGGGCCGCGCCCTCGGCGAGCACGACCGCGGCGACGAGCTCCTCGCCGCCCTGCGGCGATTCGAGGCCGACGACGGCCGCGCTCTCGATGCTGGGATGGGCGGCGAGCACCTGCTCGACCTCGCTCGGGGCGACGTTGAAGCCGCCCGTGATGACGAGCTCCTTGATGCGGTCGACGATCGTGATGAAGCCGTCGGGTGAGACGGTCACGATGTCGCCCGTGCGCAGCCAGCCGCCGTCGAGCAGGGTCGCGGCGGTCTCGTCCGGCTTGTTCCAGTAGCCCTGGAACACCTGCGGCCCGTGCAGCAGCAGCTCGCCCTCCTCGTCGAACCCGCGGTCGATCGAGGTGTCGTCGGGGTCGACGACGCGGATCGTCGTGCTCGGGAACGGTACGCCGACCGTGCCGGGGCGTCGGCTCGGGCCGATCGGGTTGCCGACGGCGACGGGCGACGACTCGGTCATGCCGTAGCCCTCGACGAGCAGGCCGCCGGTCGCCGCCTCCCATGTCTCGACGGTGCTGACGGGCAGGCTCATGGCGCCCGAGATGGCGAAGCGGATGCCGTCGAGGCTCACGCCCTTCTCCGCCGCACCCGAGGCGAGCCGCTGGTAGATGGGCGGCACGGCGGGCAGGAAGGTCGCCGGCGTGCGGCGCATGACCTCGAGCACGAGCTCGACGGTGAACTTGGGAAGCAGCACCAGGCGCGCCCCGATGCTCATCGCGAAGGTGAGGCACAGCGTGAGGCCGTAGGCGTGGAACATCGGCAGCGCCGCGTAGACGACCTCCTCGCCCTCGGCGAGGCCCGGCACCCAGGCCCCGCCCTGCGCGGCGTTGGCGCGCAGGTTGCGGTGGGTCAGGATGGCGCCCTTCGGGCGGCCCGTGGTGCCGCTGGTGTACTGCAGGGCTGCCACATCGTCGAGAACGGGGCGGGGATGCCCGGCCGCGAGCCGCGCACCGCGCTCGAGCGCGGCCCAGGCCACGGCCCCCGAGGGCAGCCCGCCCGAGGTGAGCGCCGCGCGCGAGGTGCGCGCCTTCGCGATCGGCAGCCGGAGCATGGCGCGCGTGCCGAGCGGCATCGAGCGCGTCATGTCGACGCCGACGATCGTGGTGATGCCGAGCTCGTCGGCGAAGCTGCGCACGGTCGCGGCCGTGTTGTCCCAGACGATGGCGACGCGGGCGCCGTGATCCTCGAACTGGTGCTTGAGCTCGTCGGCCGTGTAGAGCGGGTTGTGCTCGACGACGATGGCGCCGAGGCGCAGCACCGCGTAGAAGGCGATGACGTGCTCGGGGCAGTTCGGCAGCACGATGGCGACGCGGTCGCCGTGACCGACCCCGCGCGCGGCGAGCTCCCCGGAGACCCGGTCGATGCGCTGCCCGAGCTGGGCGTAGGTGACGGTCTCGCCGAAGAAGTCGAGCGCCGCGTTCGGGCCGTAGCGCGTCACCGAGGCGTCCATCATGTCGACGAGCGTCTGGGTGGGGGGCTCGATGTCGTGCGGCACGCCCTCGGCGTACTGGTCGAGCCAGGGGCGGTTCTCGAAGACAGAGGACATGAGGGCATTCTGTCGAGTCGAGCCGGGAGGGCGCCCGGGTGGAGTTCCGCTCACCGGCGGTGCTAGCGTCGTGGCCATCATGGATTACACGACGTTGATCCGGTGGTGCCGCCGCTAACGGCGAGCGCGACCCTCCCTCTCGAAGTCCGACCGCGACCATTGTCGCGGTGTTCCTCCGTGCTCGACCGTTCTCCCGGTCATCGCCGGCGCAGCCTCTGAGTGCTGCCCGGCTTCTTCTGAGCAATGGAGCACCCGTGTCTCGACGACCCGCATCATCGTCCCCGCGCCCGTACACCGGGAGCCCGTCCACCCCGCCCTCCTCCATCCCCCGCGCAGGCCACCCGCCGAGCCGGCGCCACGATCTCGGCCAGAACGACCTCGTCGACGCGCGCACCATCCGCGCCGTCGTCGACGCGGTCGCCGCGACGCGGGGCCCGATCGTCGAGCTCGCCGCCGGCACCGGCCGCCTGACGACCCCGCTCGCGGATCTCAGGCGGTCGCTCACGGCGATCGAGCTCGACCCACGCCGCGTCGATGCCCTCCGCTCGCGCCTGCCCGACGCCGTCCGCATCGTGCACGGCGATCTCCTGACGGCCGCGCTCCCCAGAGCGCCTCACGTCGTCGTCGGCAATCTGCCGTTCCACCTGACGACCGCGGCCCTGCGGCGACTGCTCGCCGCCGAGCACTGGACGACCGCGGTGCTCATCATGCAGTGGGAGGCCGCGCGGCGACGAGCCGGCATCGGCGGAGGCAGTCAGCTCACAGCGCAGTGGTCGCCGTGGTTCTCCTTCCGCGTCGACCGCCGCATCCCCTCGACGGCGTTCCGCCCGCGACCGGCAGTGGATGCTGCGCTCCTGCTCGTCGACCGCCGACGTACCCCGATCGTGCCGTCCCCCGAGCGCGTCGCCTACCAGCGCTGGGTCGGTGCGGTCTTCTCCGTGCCGGGGTCGGCGACGCTCGCGCTCGCGCGGGTGGACGGCACGCCGCGCCGCGCGGCGAGGCAGCGGTGCCGGCGCGCGGGGATCGACGCCGAGCGCGCGGTCTCGCGCATCACCGCCGAGCAGTGGGGTGCCCTGTGGGCGAGTCGCCCTCGCTAGTTCCGCCGAGCGCGTTCGATCGTCGTCGCCCTTCGCTCTCGAGGGTTATCTACATAAATCTAACCAAAAGTGCAGATTGCGCTAGATTTATGTACATGGAATCCGCACTGAACCCCTTCTCCCCGGGATCCGGCTTGCGTCCGCCCGCTCTCGTCGGGCGGCAAGCAGAAATCGATGCTTTCGATCTCCTCGTGGCGAGAACTCGCGGACGGCGCGCCAGCCGGGGTCTCGTTCTGCACGGTCTTCGGGGGGTCGGCAAAACCGTGCTGCTGAATTCGTTCCGAGACCAGGCTGAGCGCGCTGACTGGTTCATCGTCGAGATCGAAGGACGTTCGGAAGCGAGTGGGCGACAAGCGGTGCGGCAGAGGCTCGCGCGCTCGCTGGTGCTGTCGGCGAGAAAGCTGCAGCGCGGCAAGTCGATCTCCGAGGCGGTGTCGTCGGCGCTGGGCACTGTGAAATCGTTCGGCATCTCCCTCGCCGGCCCCACGCTGCAGTTCGACGTTCCTGCGGCGAACGGACGAGCGGACTCCGGCCGCTTGGATGTCGATCTCGAGGAGCTAGTGGAGGATCTCGCCCCCGCCTTGAGCGCGGCGTCAAGCGCGTTCGCGATCTTCGTCGACGAGATGCAGGACCTCGATCCGGAGCTGCTGGCCGCGCTTCTCGCTGTTCAGCATCGCGCCGGTCAACGCGGTTGGCCTTTCTATGTCATCGGAGCGGGCCTCCCGTCGCTTCCCGCCGCCTTGAGCGCGAGCAAGTCGTACGCGGAGAGGCTGTACAGCTACCGCGCGATCACGGCGCTCGACGAAGCGGCGTCAATTGCGGCGTTGTCGGAGCCGGCGCGTGAGCGGGGAGTGCGCTTCGACACTCGGGCCCTCTCGAAGATCGTGAACGCAGCCGGCGGCTATCCGTACTTCCTGCAGACCTACGGGCAGGCTGTGTGGGACATCGCGAGCGATCGCCTCATCACCGAAGCCGATGCCGAAGACGCGATCGTCGCCGGTACCGCCGAACTCGACATGGGGTTCTTCCCGGCGCGATGGGAGCGCGCGACGCGGTCCGAGCGTGATTATCTGCGCGCGATGAGCGAGAGCGGAGACGCACCGGTCAGGAGCGCTATCGTCGCCGAGCGGATGGGAGTCCCGCCGTCGCGGCTCAGCCCGTCCCGTCAGAGCTTGATCGAGAAGGGGATCATTTACGCCCCCGACCGAGGGCTGGTGGCCTTCACTGTTCCCCACATGGCGCAGTTCGTACTTCGCCAGCGCGAAGAGTGAGTCGCTAGCGGGTCAGCTCCTCGCGCACGACCGCGAGGAACGCGTCGATGTCGGCCTCGGTGGTGTCGAAGGCGCACATCCAGCGCACCTCGCCGGCGGCGCGATCCCAGTCGTAGAAGCGGAAGCGCTCGCGGATCCGGTCGGCGGCGTCGTTGGGGAGGAGCGCGAACACCGCGTTGGCCTGGGTCGCCTGGCTGAAGCCGAGCGACTCGGCGGGCACGGCGCCCTCGGCGAGCATCCCCTCGAGGCCGGCCCGCAGGCGTGCGGCCATGGCGTTGGCGTGCGACGCCGAGCGGATGCCCAGCCCGTCGTCGAACAGCGTCAGCAGCTGCGCCGAGATGAAGCGCATCTTGCTCGCGAGCTGCATGCTCATCTTGCGCAGGTAGACGAGCCCCTCGACGCGCGAGGGGTCGAGCACGACGATCGCCTCGGCGCCGAGCAGGCCGTTCTTGGTGCCGCCGAGCGAGAGCACGTCGACGCCCGCGTCGGCGGTGAAGGCGCGCAGGCTCGTGCCGAGGGCGGCGGCGGCGTTCCAGACGCGGGCGCCGTCGAGGTGCAGGGCCATGCCGCGGGCGTGCGCGTGGTCGGCGAGGGCGCGCACCTCGTCCGGCGTGTAGACGGTGCCGACCTCGGTGGTGTTGGTGATGCTCACGGCGAGCGGCTGCGCGCGGTGCTCGTCGCCCCAGCCGAAGGCCTCCGTGTCGACGAGCTCGGGCGTCAGCTTGCCGTCGGGCGTCGGCACCGTGAAGAGCTTGAGTCCGCTGACGCGCTCGGGCGCCCCGCCCTCGTCGGTGTGGATGTGCGCGGTGCCGCTCGCGATCACGGCGCCCCAGCGCGGCATGAGCGCCGTGAGGGCGAGCACGTTCGCGCCCGTGCCGTTGAACACCGGGAACACCTCGGCCTGCTCGCCGAACTCGGCCTTCACGACCTCGGCGAGGCGGGCCGTGTACTGGTCCTCGCCGTAGGCGATCTGGTGGCCCTCGTTGGCCGCGGCCAGAGCCTGCAGCACCTCGGGGTGCACCCCCGCGTAGTTGTCGCTGGCGAAGCCCCGGTACGTGGTGTCATGAAGTCGCGTCACGCGCTCATTCTCCCACCGCGCGGCGGGCGGGGCGCGCGTCGGGTGCGGTTCGGGATGCCCGGCTCAGCGCCCGTCGAGCACCACGAGCTCGGCGCGCTCGAGGCGCGTGCGCGGGGCGGTCTCGCGCTCGCGCAGGGCCTCGTGCAGAGCATCCGCATCGCCGAGGGCGCCGACCGCGCTCACCGTCACCAGCTGCAGGCCCGCGTCGAGGCCGAGCGCGGTGTGCAGCCCCGCCGCGTCGAGCCCGGCCATCTGGTGCACGAGCAGCCCCTCGGCGTGCGCCTGCACGCTGAGATGCGCCATCGCCTGGCCGAGGTCGTGCAGGGCGAGGGCGCGCGGGCGGCCGTCGGCGCCGACGGGCTCGATGAGGCCGGCGACGAGCAGCGGCGCGTGCTGCGCCCAGTCGCGGTTGAAGCCGACGAGGTGCTCGACGATCGTGTCGAAGGCCGAGGATCCGCGGCGGGCGACGACGAAGCGCCAGGGCTGCGAGTTGTTCGCCGAGGGGCTCCAGCGGGCGGCCTCGAGCATCGAGGCGATCGCGGACTCGTCGACGGCGGGCGAGCCGGCGAAGGCGCGGGTGCTCCAGCGCTCGGCGAGCACGTCGAGGATGGGGGCCGCGGTCTCGGCCCGGCGGGTGGTGGTGAGGCTCATGTCGTCGCTCCAGGGTGCGCGGGTGATGTCGCTCGCGATGCGCCCGGGAACGAGGAACGGCGCCGCTTCCGCGACGCCGCACCCGGGCCAACGGCGCCACCGCGCCCGGCATTCCCGACGACGGCGGCCGGGCGCGCCCGCACCCGACCGCCGCCGACCTCTCCGGCTCAGCCCTTGAGGGCCTCGCCGAGCTTGACGCGGCCGCCCGTGCGCAGCAGCGAGTTCTGGTAGATCCGGGCCCCGAGGGCGACCACGAGCGCGGTCGACACGACGAGCACCACGAGCGAGAGCAGGGGCTCCCACCACTGGGCCTCTCCGAGGAACACGCGCATGGGCATCCCGACCGGGGCCGAGAACGGCACGTACGACATGATCGTCAGCACCAGCTCGTTCTCGTAGAAGAAGATGACCAGGAAGTACGGCACCATCACGAGGTAGATGAGCGGGGCGAGCACCGCACCGGTGTCCTCCATGCGACTGACGAGGGATGCCGCAGCCGCGTACATCGAGGCCAGCAGCACGAACCCGATGGCGAAGAAGACCAGGAACCAGAGCACCGAGGGGCCCAGGTCGCTCAGCAGTACGTCCTGCCCGATCACCATGAGGCCGACCGCGGCGAGCACGGCGATCGCCACGATCTGACCCAGCGCGAGCACGGAGTTGCCGAGCACCTTGCCCGCCAGCAGCGCTCGGGCCGGCACAGCCGAGAGCAGGATCTCGACGATGCGGGTCTGTTTCTCCTCCACCACGCTCTGCGCGATCGTGCCGCCGAAGGTGCTCGCGGCGAAGAGGAACAGCAGCCCGAAGCCGAAGGCCACGAGGTAGCCGAACACGTTCTCGGCCGGGGCGGGATCGAGCAGCCGCACCTCGGGCACGATCGACAGCGCCTGCAGCAGGCCGCCGGGCGCCGATTCGAGCGCGACGACCTCGACGGTCGGGCCGCCCTCGACGGGGTTCTCGACGGGGACGACGGCGGCGTCGACCTCGCCCTCCTCGACGAGCGCCTCGGCCTCGGCGAGCGAGCCGACGTCGGTGACCTCGTAGCCCTCGACCTCGTCGAAGACCGACGCGACGCCGCCGACCGCGGCCACGGGCGTCGTGTCGTCGCCCGCCGTGCGGCTGACGATGCCGCTCACGACGATGGAGGCGAGCACCGCGACGAGCAGGATCACCGTCGAGATGATGAACGACTTCGACCGGATGCGGCTGCTGATCTCGCGGCCGGCGACGAGGCCGACGGCGCTGGTGAAGCCGAGCTTCGGCGCGGCGGCGTTGCGGGCCTCGCGCTGCTCGGCGGCGCTCGGGCGGCCGGAGGGCTGCGGGCGGTTCTGCGTGGTGGTCATCACTGCACGACCTCTCGGAAGATCTCGGTCAGGGTGGGGCGGCGGGGCGCGAAGCGGTGCACCGCGCCGCGGCGGGCCGCGTGCTGCAGCACCGACTGGGCGCCGGCGGGCTCGGCCTCGAAGAGCACGTAGCCGCCGTCGAACTCGACGACGTCGACCTCGGGCAGCTCGCGCACCCACGCGGCGTCGTCGGCGACCTGCAGCTCGTACTGCTTGCCGGCGTTCGCCTCGCGCAGCTCATCGCGGGTGCCCGCGGCGCGGATGCGGCCGCCGGCGATGACGACGATGTCGTCGCAGAGGCGCTCGACCACGTCGAGCTGGTGGCTGGAGAACAGCACGGGCACGCCGCGGGCGGCCCGCTCGGAGAGCACCCCGAGCACCGTCTCGACGGCCATCGGGTCGAGGCCCGAGAAGGGCTCGTCGAGCACGAGCACGTCCGGGTCGTGCACGAGGGCGGCGGCGATCTGCGCGCGCTGCTGGTTGCCGAGCGAGAGCTTCTCGATCGGCTCGTCCCGGCGCTCGGTCAGCTCGAGGCGGTCGATGAGCTCGTCGGCCTTCGTCGCGGCGTCGCCCGCGCGCAGGCCGCGCAGCCGGGCGAGGTAGACGAGCTGCTCGTGCACCTTCATCTTCGGGTACAGGCCGCGCTCCTCCGGCATGTAGCCGAAGCGACGGCGGTCGTCCGCGGTGAGCGGCCGGCCGTCGAGCGACACCGTGCCGCTGTCGGCGGCGAGCACGCCGAGCATGATGCGCATGGTCGTCGTCTTGCCGGCGCCGTTGCCCCCGACGAACCCCGTCAGCCGGCCCTCGCCGACCGTGAAGCTCACCGAGTCCAGTGCGCGGCGCTCGCCGAAGTGCTTGGTCACGTCGCTGATCTCGAGCATGGATGCCCCTTCCGTCGGGTACCACGGTAGGCAGCGCGGGTGCGCGCGGGCATCCGCCTGACGGGTGGTCGTGCGGTGCGGGGCTCCCCCTCGCGGGGGAGGCGGGCGGGGGTGCGGCGGGGCGGCACGGATCGGTGTCGCTCGGCAGTGCGGGCTGGTCCGGCCGCGGTCGGCGCTCAGGTGTGCACGAATGCAGGACTCCTCCGGCGCGTCGATCCGCATGACGCGGCGACACGCCGGAGTGCGTCGCAGAAGTCCTGCATTCGCGCACGGTCGATGGCTGCGGCGGCACCGGGCCGCACCGGGAGCCGGCGCGGGTCGGCCTACGCCGCGTCGCCCGGAACGGCCACGCCGTTCTCGTAGGCGAAGACCACCGCGTGCACGCGGTCGCGCAGCCCGAGCTTCAGCAGCACCTTCGAGACGTGGGTCTTCACGGTCGCCTCGCCGAGCCAGAGCTCGGCGGCGAGCTCGGCGTTGCTGCGACCGCGGGCGAGCAGGCGCAGCACCTCGGCCTCGCGCTCGGTGAGGTCGTGCAGGCGCGCGTCGGCGGGCCGCGCGGCCTCGCGCTCGCTCGTGGCGCGCTCGATCACCCGGCGGGTCACGTCGGGGGCGAGCAGGGCATCGCCCGCCGCGACGACCTGCACGGCGTCGACGAGCTTCTCGGGGCTCGCGTTCTTCAGCAGGAACCCGCTGGCCCCCGCGTCGAGCGCGGCGAACAGGTAGTCGTCGCGGTCGAAGGTGGTGAGAACGAGCACGCCGGGGCCGGTCGCGGCGCTGCCGGGAGCATCCCGCACCGCTCGGGCGGACCGCTCGGCGACGATGCGGCGCGTGGCCTCGAGGCCGTCCATGCCGGGCATCTGCACGTCCATGCAGACGACGTCGGGGGCGAGCTCGGCGGCGCGGAGGATCGCCTCGGCGCCATCGCGGGCCTCGCCGACGACCTCGATGCCGGGCTCCGACTCGAGGATGGTGCGGAAGCCCATGCGCACGAGGTCGTGGTCGTCGACGAGCAGCACGCGGATGGCGGTCACGAGGCGGCCCCGGTGCGCACGTCCTCGGCGGGGACGGCGGGCGCGGCCGGCTCCGCCACGACGAGCGGCACGGATGCCCGCACGAGGTAGCCGCCGCGGCTGCGCGGCCCGGCCTCGAGCGTGCCGCCGATGGCGGCGAGGCGCTCGCGCATGCCCACCTGCCCGAGCCCGCCCCCCGAGCCGGATCCGGCGGCCGAGCCCGCGCGCGCCGCGGGCCGCGCCCCGCGCGCCCCCACCCCGGTGTCGGCGACCTCGAGCTCGACGGCCCGCTCGGTGTAGCGCAGGCGCACGTCGAGCGCGGCCGAGGCGCCGGCGTGCTTGAGGCTGTTGGTGACGGCCTCGCGGGCGACCCGGTATAGCGTCGTGTCGATGAGGGGCGAGAGGGCGACGGGCTCGCCGACGACGGTCAGCGCGGCGACGCGGCCGGTGCCGCGCACCTCCTCGACGAGCGACTCGAGCTGCGCGGTGCCGCGCGTGCTGGGGCCGTCCTCGGCGGTGCCGTCGACCTCGTCGGCGCGGCGCAGGGTCGACACGAGCCGGTGCAGCTCGTCGACGGCCTGCCGCGCCGAGCCCTCGATGGCCTCGAGGGAGCGCCCGGCCGCGGCGGCGGCATCGGGGCGGCCGCCGGCGAGCGCGCGGCGGGCGGCCCCCGCCTGGATGCCCATGACCGAGACGTGGTGCGCGACGACGTCGTGCAGCTCGCGCCCGATGCGCACCCGGTCGAGGGCGACGGCCTGCTCGGCCGTGCGCTCCCGCTCGCGGGCGAGCTCCTCGGTGCTCGCCTTCAGCTCGGCGCGCTCGCGCGCGGCGTGCCACGCGCGGTCGCCGAAGGCCCAGGCGCCGGCGAAGTAGAGCACGTTGGTGAGCACCGAGATGAGGCCGAAGGCGACGCCGGGGGCGATGAGGCCGATGCCGGCGTCCTCGTCGACCATCGAGGTGTCAAAGGCGGCCTGCGTGGTCGACCAGAACAGCCAGCCGAACATGCCGTTGACGATCACGATGCGGCCGATGAGGGCGGCCCGGCGGGTGCGGCTCCACGCGCCGATCGAGTACATCGCCGAGAAGAGCGCGATGTTGCTGAACAGCACCTCGGGCACCTCGGCCGTGATGCCGAGGAAGTAGACGACCGAGATGACGACGGTGACCGTGATCGGGGCGAAGCGGCGCCAGACGAGCGGGCCCGAGAACCCGATGATCATGAGCGCGGCCTCCCACGGCTCGGGCGGGGCGGCCTCGCCGAAGAAGCCCGCCGAGGCGTAGAGCCACACGGCGAAGGCGCCGCCCGCCGCGATGCCGAGGGCGAGCAGCGCGTCGGCGCGCATGCCGGCGCGGCCCGGCCGGGGCCGGCGCCAGTGGCCGTCGGAGTCGAGATCGAGGTCGGCGGAGGTCACCTCAGCACGGTAGCCGCCGGGGCGCCCGCGCGGCATCCGTCGCGCGACGGATCCGCGGCCGTGGGAGCGGTGCGGACGCCCCGGACCCCGCCGCGCCTACTCCTCGACGACCTTCCCGTCGCCGAGAGATACGAGCGCCCCGTTGAGCTGCGCGTGCGGCAGCTCCCACAGCGCCGCGATGCTCTCGGCGAGCGCGTCGACCACGCCCTCGTCATCGAGCGAGCGCACGACGAAGGTGATCGCGGCCGTCGGCGTGCCCTTCACGCGCCAGCCCGTCGCGAGCGCGGCCATCCACGTCTCGACGGCCGCCTTGAGGGTGACGTAGTTGGCCATGCCCCAGCGCGGTTCGGCGACGGATGCACTGCTCACGGCGACCAGGCGGCCCGCGCTCGACGCGCTGAGGTCGTCGCGCAGCTCGCGGCTCGCGACCCGCAGGGTGGTGAGCACGCGGCGCTCGAGCCACTCCCAGTCGGCCTCGCCCGCGCCGCCGCGCCAGCCGCCGACGAGGTGCACGAGGCCGTCGACCCCGCCCCACCGGGCTCGGACATCCGCCGCGAGTGCGGCGACGGCATCCTGATCGGCCAGATCGATCGCGTGCGTCTCGGCCGCCGCGACGCCCGACAGCGATGCCGCGCGCGAGCCGAGCGCGACGACGTGCGCGCCGCCCGCGGTGAGGGCCGCGCAGACCGCGCGCCCGGCGGTGCCGCCCGCGCCGGCGACGAGGATCGTGCGGCCCTCGGCGGTCACGCGGTGCGCCCGGTGATGCCGGCGGTGGATTCGATCACGACGCCCATCTTCTTCTGCAGCGCCTCGAAGAACATCGACAGCGGGAACTCGTCGTCCATCACGAGATCCGTCCAGCCCTTGAGCGGGCCCTCGAGCACCTCGCGCGGCAGGCCGGCCGCCCACGTCGAGGCGGGGTGCGGGGTGAGGGTCGACGAGACGAGCGCGTAGGCGGCGAGCCAGTGCGCGCCCTTCGGGCGGTCGATCGAGGCCCAGTACAGGTCGTTGATCGCGTCGCTGAGGGCGACGACGACGTCGGGAACGGCATCCCAGTCGATGGCGAGCCGGGTGTCCGTCCAGTGCAGCACGCCCTTCTGGTGCATCCAGGCGAACAGCAGCTGGCCGCCGACCGCGTCGTAGTTGCGCACGCGCGTGCCGGTGATCGAGAAGCGGAAGATGCGGTCGAAGATGATCGCGTACTGCACGAGCTGGGCGTGCTCGCGCGTGACGGCGTCGGTCGCCTCGTCCCGCTGCAGGCGCACGGCCTCGCGGAACGCGGTGAGGTCGCAGCGCATCTCCTCGAGGGAGTAGAGGAAGAACGGCATGCGCTGCTTGATCATGAAGGGGTCGAAGGGCAGGTCGCCGCGCATGTGGGTGCGGTCGTGGATCATGTCCCACATCACGAAGGTGCGCTCGGCGAGCTGCTGATCCTCGAGCAGCCGGGCGGCGCCCTCGGGCAGCTCGAGCTTGGTGATCTCGGCGGCCGCGCGCACGACCCGGCGGTATCGGGCCGCCTCGCGGTCGGCGAAGATCGCGCCCCAGGTGAAGGTCGGCAGGGCGGCGGGCGTGCCCGCGGGAGCGCCCTCGGGAACGCGCGGGGTCACGGCCACCGACTCGGGGAACAGCACGGCCGAGTTGGTGTCGTAGCCGGGCGTGAAGCCGGCGAACCGCAGCCCCAGGTACAGCGGGTTCGCGTACTCGCCGGCCTCGAGCTCGGCGATGAAGTCGGGCCAGATGACCTCGATCACGACGGCCTCGATGAGGCGGTCGGTCGAGCCGTTCTGCGTGTACATCGGGAACACCACGAGGTGCGCGGCGCCGTCGCGGCGGTCGGCGGCGGGCGCGAAGGCGGCGAGCGCGTCGTAGAAGTCGGGCACGCCGAACCCGCCGTCGCGCCAGGTCTCGAAATCGGCGACGGCGGCGAGCAGGTAGTCGCGATCGTGCGGGATGCGCGGCGCGAAGTGCCGCAGGGCGTCGACGATCACGGCGACGTGACGGGCGGCCTCGGCGTGGGCATCCCGCTCGGGGATCGAGCCGTCCTTCACCTGGTGGGGTCGGATCGCGAGCGCGGCCTGCTCGAGGCGCCCCCAGGCGGGGTCGGCGACGATCTCGACGGCGGTGATCGGGCGGGCGTCCTCGACGACCTCGGGCTCGCCGATGATGGTGCGGGCGCCGGTGGTGCGGGCGGTGTCGGTCATGGATCCCTCCTTCGTCGAGTTCGGCCGCGTGCGCGGCGATCCGAGCCTACGCAGGAGACGTGGACGGAGGGTTGTGGTCAGCGCATGAAAACTGCGTGCACGCAGGATTCTGCGCTCGTATCCGCCGCCGACAGTCGGCGAGCGGTCCGCCCGGTCCGCTGCTCGCACGCGGAGGCGCGAGACTGGGCGGATGGCCGGAGTGCTCACGGGGTTCGCGATCATCGGCGCGATCGTGGCCATCGGCTACCTCGTCGGCCGGCTGCGGGTGCTGCCCGCGGGCAGCGACACCGCGCTCGGGCGCGCGGCCTTCTTCGTGTTCTCGCCGGCGCTGCTGTTCACCGTTCTCGCCGACGCCGACGTCGGGCAGCTCTTCTCGGCGCTGCTGCCCGTCTCGGCGGCCGCCGCGGTGCTCTGCCTCGTGGCCTACGCGCTCGTCGCGCGGCTGGTATGGCGGCGCGGGGCGGCGGAATCCACCATCGGGGCCCTGGGGTCGAGCTACACGAACGCCAACAACATCGGTCTGCCGCTCGCGGCGTACGTGCTGGGGGATCCGGCGCTCTCGGCCCCGGTCATCCTGCTGCAGCTCGTCGTTATCGCGCCGATCGCGCTCACCGTGCTCGACGTCTCGACGAGCGGCCGGCTCTCGCTCGGGCGGGTGCTGACGCAGCCGTTCCGCAGCCCGCTCATCATCGGCTCGCTGCTCGGCGTCGTCATCGCGGTGACGGGCGTCGAGCTGCCCGACCCGGTGGTGGAGCCGTTCCGCCTGCTCGGCGGCGCCGCCGTGCCGATCGTGCTGTTCGTGCTCGGCCTCTCGCTCACGGGTCAGCGCGTGCTCGAACCCGGATCGGGCCGGCGCGACGTGCTGCTCGCGACCGGGCTCAAGATCGTCGTCATGCCGATCGTCGCCTGGATCGTCGGCGCCTACGTCGTCGGCCTCGAGGGCGCCGAGCTCTTCACCGTCGTCACCCTCGCGGCGCTGCCCGCGGGCCAGAACGTGTTCCAGTACGCGCAGCGCTACGACCGGGCGGTCGTCGTCGCCCGCGACACGGTGCTCATCACGACGGCGCTCTCGGTGCCCGCGCTCGTGGTGGTGGCAGCGCTCCTCGCGCCGCGCTGACCGCCCGCGATCCCTCGGGACCGCTCGTTACCGCTCGGCGGCGCGACGGCGACGGCGGATGCGCAGCACCGCGATCACGAGCACCGCGATGACGACGATCACGACGATCGCGCGCGAGTACGTGCCCATGAACTGCTCCACGACCGTCCAGTTCTCGCCGAGGACGAAGCCGAGCACGACGAAGAGGCTGTTCCACAGGCCGGAGCCGAGGGTCGTCAGCAGCAGGAACAGCGGCAGCGGCATGCGGTCGACGCCCGCGGGGATGGAGACGAGGCTGCGCACGATGGGCACGAAGCGCCCCGTGAAGACGGCGGTCTTGCCGTGACGGTGGAACCACGCCATGGCCTTGTCGACGTCCTCGCCGCTCATGAGCGGCACTTTCTCGGCCCAGCGCCGCAGGCGGACGACGCCGAGCACCTGGCCGAGGTAGTAGAGCCCCACGGCGCCGACGATCGAGCCGATCGTCGTGGCGATGATCGCGCCGGCGACGGTGAAGGACCCCTGGCTCGCCGTGAAGCCGGCGAGCGGCAGGATGATCTCGCTCGGGATGGGCGGGAAGATGCTCTCGATCGCCACGAGCAGCCCGGCACCGAACACGCCGAGGGTCTCCATGATGGCCACGGCCCAGTCGTCGATACCCACGAGACCGGACTGTACCGCTCCCGCCTATGACGACGGCGCGACGCCGACCTGTCAGGATGCAGCGCATGCGCAGACACTCCACGGCCGACATGACGCTGGCGGCGACGGGGGATGCCCGCCTCGTGCTCTCCGTCGCCGCGCACGCCCCCGCCCCCTCCCTCGACGAGCACCTCGAGATCACCCAGGAGGGCCGGGGGCTGCGCGCCACCGAGGTCGTCGACCCGCACGGCACGCGCCTGCACCTCGTCGACGTCGGCGCGGGCGAGGTGCGGGTGTCGTACCGCGCGACGGTCGAGGGCCGCGCCGAGCCGCTCGCCGTCTCCGCGGTCGACGAGGTCGTGTACCTGCGGCCGAGCCGCTACAGCGAGTCGGACTCGCTCGGGCCGACCGCGCACCGGGAGTTCCGCGGCCTGTCGGGCACGGACCTGCTGTTCGGCGTGAGCTCGTGGGTGGGCGAGCGCCTCGCCTACGTGCCCGGCTCGAGCCTGCCGACCGACGGCGCCGTGCGCACGCTGCTCTCGGGCCAGGGCGTCTGCCGCGACTACGCGCACCTCGTCGTCGGGCTGCTGCGCGCGCTCGACGTGCCCGCGCGGCTCGCCTCGGTCTACGCGCCGGGGCTCGACCCGATGGACTTCCACGCCGTCGCCGAGGCCGCGATCGACGGCCGCTGGTGCGTCGTCGACGCCACCACGCTCGCCCCGCGCTCCTCGCTGCTGCGCATCGCCGCGGGGCGCGACGCGAGCGACACCGCCTTCCTCAGCGTGCGCGGCGGCGGGGTCTCGCTGCAGGATCTCACCGTCACGGCGACGGTCGACGAGCTGCCGGGCGACGATCTGACGCAGCTGGTGTCGCTGGGCTGAGCAGGCTGAGGGGGCTGAGCGGGCACGGCGGGATGCTCGGCCGCCGCTCGACCGCCTAGAAGATCATCGGCCGGTCGTCGTCGTCCTCGTCCTCCGAGAGCTCGACGAGCACGGGCACGTGGTCGCTCGGGGCGTCGCCCTTGCGCTGCTCGCGCTCGATGCGGGCGTCCACCACCCGGTCGGCGAACGCCGGCGAGCCGAGCACGAAGTCGATGCGCATGCCCTCGTCGCGCGGGAACCGCAGCTGCTTGTAGTCCCAGAAGGTGAAGCCCTCCGGGACGAGCGGGCGCACGACGTCCGTCATGGCGACCTGCTCGAAGCGGGCGAAGGCGGCGCGCTCGGCGGGGGAGATGTGGGTCGAGACGCCCGGCACGAAGCTCGGGTCGCCCATGTCGGCATCGGTCGGCGCGACGTTGAAATCCCCCGTGAGCGCGAGCGGCGCCCCCGGGTTCTCGCGCTGCCAGCGCTCGGCGTCGAGGCTCAGCGCCTCGAGGAACCGCAGCTTGTAGTCCATGTGCGGGTCGTCGAGGGCGCGGCCGTTCGGGATGTAGAGGCTCCAGACGCGCACCCCGTCGACGGTGACGCCGAGCGCACGGGCCTCCTGCGGAGCATCCGGACCCTCATGCCCCTTCGCGAAGCCGGGCTGGCCCGCGAAGCCGACCTCGACGTCGGTCATGGGGCGGCGGCTGGCGATCGCGACGCCGTTCCACTGGTTGAGGCCGTGGATCTGCACCTCGTAGCCGGCCTCCTCAAAGACCTCGAGCGGGAACTGCTCGTTCTTGCACTTGATCTCCTGCATCGCCAGCACGTCGACGTCGGCGCTGACGAGCCAGTCGACGACGCGCTGCTTGCGGGTGCGGATCGAGTTGACGTTCCAGGTGGCGATGCGCATGAGCCCAGCGTACGGTCGCGCGGCCGCGGCCCCCGCGCTCCCGGCGCCCGCGGGCGGCATCCGGCCCGCCGGTAGGCTGGCCGCGTGACCGACGCACGCGAGCAGCTGATCCAGTACATCCGCGACGAGGCCGTGTTCCACGGCGACTTCACCCTCACGAGCGGCAAGAAGGCGACGTACTACATCGATCTGCGCAAGGTCAGCCTCGACCACCGCGTCGCCCCGCTCATCGGCCGCGTCATGACCGAGCTCATCGCGGACATCCCCGACGTCGCCGCCGTCGGCGGGCTCACCATGGGCGCCGACCCGATCGCGGCCGCCGTGCTGCACCAGGGCGCCGCCGCCGGGCACGCCTACGACGCCTTCGTCGTGCGCAAGGAGCCGAAGGACCACGGCCGCGGCAAGCAGGTCGAGGGCCCCGAGCTCGAGGGCAAGCGCGTCATCGTGCTCGAGGACACGTCGACCACCGGCGGCTCGCCGCTCGCCGCCGCGGCCGCGCTCGAGAAGGTCGGCGCGATCGTCGTCGCGGTGGCCGTCGTCGTCGACCGCGCGACCGGCGCGCAGCAGGTCATCGAGGATGCCGGGTACGAGTACCGGGCCGCCATCGGGCTCGCCGACCTCGGGCTCGCCTAGGGTCGAGCGCATGACCGACGACCGGCCGGAGCACGACGAGGGCGCGCTGCCCTCGCGGCGCGAGGCCCGGGCCGCGGAGGCCGCCGGCGAGCCCGCAGTCGCGGTCGATCCGCCGACCTCGGTCGAGCCGCCGCCCGCGGTCGAGCCGCCCTCGCTCGTCGAGCCCGAGCCCGAGCCCGACGCCGGTCCGCCGACCGAGCCGGTCGCCATCGAGGATCTCACGACGCAGGCCGTGCCGGTCGAGCAGCTGCTCACCCCGGGCGTGCCGATGGGCGCGCTGCTCGATCCGCCGCCCCCCGCGAACGTGGATGCCCCCACCGAGCTCCTCGTCGACGCGAGCGCCCTCGACCCCGCCCCCTCCGGCCCGTCGACCCTCGACACGGTCTTCGGCGACGCCGCCTTCGTCGAGTACCAGGATGAGCCGCTGCTCGCCCGTCGCCCCGACGAGCCCCGTCCCGCCCGTCGCGCCGCCGCGGCCGCGCCGCCGACCGCTTCCGGCGCGACGGCCCCCGCCCCGGGCCTCCCCCGCAGCCAGAAGGTGCTCATCGGCATCGCCATCGGGCTCGGCGTGCTCGTCGCCGCGATCGCCGCCTTCATCATCGGCATGCGCCTGCCGGGGCTCGTCGGCTTCGGGCCGGTCGCCTCGACGGGGCCCGGCCTCTCGTCCTCCGCCGCGCCGACCGAGAGCGCGTCGCCGGCCGCCGAGCCGAGCGCCACCGCGACCCCGCCGCCCGAGCCGAGCGAGACCGTCGCGCCCGCGACCGGCCCGCTGCCGGCCGGCGTGCACGACTGGGACGCGCTCGTCGGCGGGGAGTGCCTCGACCCCTTCGTCGACCCGTGGCAGGAGGAGTACACGGTCGTCGACTGCGCCGCCCCGCACGCCGCGCAGCTCATCGTCGCCGGCACGCTTCCCGGCGAGGAGGTCTCGGCTTACCCGGGGGAGGAGGCGCTCGCGGCCGAGATCCCGACCCTGTGCCGCACGGCCGGACTGGTCGACCTCGGGGTGGCCTCGGCGTTCCGCGACCTGCAGGTGGCGGGCTCGTACCCGGTGTCGGCCGAGGACTGGGCCGACGGCGAGCGCACCTACCGCTGCTTCGTCACGCGCAGCTCGGGCGAGCCGATCACCGGCTCGCTGACGCCGCCGATCGGCTGAGGCGGGCGACCCCGCACCGCGCTCGACGCGCGCCGGGCATCCCGCAGCACCGCCGCGCGCCGGGGCTACATCTCGACTTCGAGGGGCTCGCTGCTGACGAGCTCGTGCACGCCGGCGAGGATCTCGCTCGGGCGGAAGGGGTAGCGGGCGATCTCGCGCTCGTCGGCGATGCCCGTCATCACGAGGATGGTGTGCAGCCCGGCCTCGATGCCGGCGACGATGTCGGTGTCCATGCGGTCGCCGATCATCGCGGTGTTCTCGCTGTGCGCGCCGATGCGGTTCATGGCCGAGCGGAACATCATCGGGTTCGGCTTGCCGACCACGTAGGGCTCCTTGCCCGTGGCCTTCGTGATGAGGGCGCTGATCGCGCCCGTCGCGGGCATCGGGCCCTCGGCGCTCGGGCCGGTCGCGTCGGGGTTCGTCGCGATGAAGCGCGCGCCGTTGCCGATGAGGCGGATGGCCTTCGTGATGGCGTCGAAGGAGTAGTTGCGGGTCTCGCCGACGACGACGTAGTCGGGGTTCGTCTCGGTCATGATGAAGCCCGCCTCGTGCAGGGCCGTGGTGATGCCGGCCTCGCCGATGACGAAGGCGCTGCCGCCGGGCATCTGGCTGGCGCAGAAGTCGGCGGTGGCGAGCGCGCTCGTCCAGATCGACTCCTCGGGCACGTCGAGGCCGCTCGAGCGCAGGCGGGCCGCGAGGTCGCGCGGCGTGAAGATCGAGTTGTTCGTCAGCACGAGGAACGGGGTGCCGGTGTCGCGCCACTGCTGGATGAGCGCCGCGGCCCCGGGCAGCGCGGTGTTCTCGTGGACGAGCACGCCGTCCATGTCGGTCAGCCAGCACTCGATCTCACTGCGGTCAGCCATGGGGCGAGCCTACCGGCGGGTCGCGGCGACGGGATGCCCGGCTCAGGCCCGGGTGACGTCGAGCCCGAGGCGCCGCTGCATGACGGCGAGGGCCGCCTCGCTCTCGTCGATCGCGATGACGCGGCGCCCGAGCAGGCGGGCCGCCTCGGCGGTCGTGCCGCTGCCCGCGAAGGGATCGAGCACCCAGTCGCCCTCGGCGGTGGAGGCCTGCACGATGCGGCGCAGGATGCCGAGCGGCTTCTGCGTCGGGTACCCGGTCTTCTCGCGCCCGGTCGTCGTCACGATCGTGTGCCACCAGACGTCGGTCGGCAGCTTGCCGCGCACCGCCTTCTCGGCCGTCACGAGCCCCGGCGCCATGTACGGCTCGCGATCGACCTCCTTCGAATCGAAGAAGTAGGCCTTCGGATTCTTGACGTAGACGAGGATCGTGTCGTGCTTCGTCGGCCAGCGCCGGCGCGACTTCGCCCCGTAGTCGTAGGCCCAGATGATCTCGTTGAGGAAGCAGTCGCGGCCGAACAGCGCATCGAGCGCGACCTTCGCGTAGTGCGCCTCGCGGTAGTCGAGGTGCAGGTAGAGCGTGCCGCGCTCGTCGAGCAGCCGCCACGCCTGCTCGAGGCGCGGCGCGAGGAAGGCCCAGTAGTCGGCGAAGCGGTCGTCGTAGCTGGTGAGGGCCTCGACGGTGCGGATGTAGCTCTGGCCGCCGAAGCCGCGCCAGGCGGTGGCATCGCCGGGCTCGGCCTCGCGCACGTGCGAGGTGGTGCGTCGCTGCTGGGGCCGGCCGGTGTTGAACGGCGGATCCAGGTAGATCAGTCGCATGCTCGCGTCGGGCAGGCGGCGCATGACCGCGAGGTTGTCGCCGTGCACGAGCAGGTCGGGGCTGCCGGGGTGCCAGAGCGGGGCATCCGGATGCTCGGCCCCCGTCTCGGTCATGGCCCGAGATTAACAGCCGCGCACCGCGGGCTCGCGTGCCGCAACTCCTGCATCTGCCGCGGGCGGCCCGACAGCGCCGCGGGCAGAGGGGAGGTTCGGGCCGGGATTGCAGGAGTTCCGGCACGCCGGCTCCCCGCTCCGCGGGGTCGGCCGACTGCGTAGCCTGGGCGCGTGACCGACTCGACGCCGCCGGGCGACCCGCTGCCCGCGACCGGCGATCCGGTGGGCGCGCCGGGCGAGCCCGCCCCCGCGCACGGCGTCGGCCCGCACCCCGAGCCCTGGCCCGACGACCCGCGACTCGACCCCGAGCTGCTGCGCGAGGGCGACGCCCGCAACGTCGTCGATCGCTACCGCTACTGGAGCATGGCCGCCATCGTCGCCGACCTCGACGAGCGGCGGCACCCGTTCCACGTCGCGATCGAGAACTGGCAGCACGACATGAACATCGGCTCGATCGTGCGCACGGCCAACGCGTTTCTCGCCGCCGAGGTGCACATCGTCGGCCGCCGCCGCTGGAACAAGCGCGGGGCCATGGTCACCGACCGCTACCAGCACGTGCGGCACCACGGGACCGTCGCCGAGCTCGTCGACTTCGCGCGCGCGCACGACCTCGTGATCGTGGCGGTCGACAACGTCGAGGGCAGCAGGGCGGTGGACGCCCGGCCGCTGCCCGAGCGCTGCCTGCTGCTCTTCGGCCAGGAGGGCCCGGGCGTGAGCGTCGAGGCGCTCGCCGCGGCCTCCGAGGTCGTCGAGATCCGGCAGTTCGGGTCGACGCGGTCGATGAACGCCGGCGCCGCCGCGGCCGTCGTGATGCACGAGTGGGTGCGCGTGCACGCGGCGCCGGCCGGAGCATCCTGACCGCGATGCATCGCTGCGCGGCGCGCGCGATGCGCTCTTGACCGCGCCCGCCGCGACCGATGGACTGGGCGCATGACCGCGATCACCGATGATCTGCCCGCCCGACTCATCCACCAGGAGCACGAGGGGTGGGACGCGCTCGTGCGAGGCGACGGCGGCACCCACTTCCATCACGCGATGACCGGGGACGCGGTGATGATCACCCCCGGCTCGGTGATCGAGCGCGGCGCGATCATCGCCGCGCTGCAGGGCTCGACGTGGGACGAGTACGCGATGAGCGAGCACCGCGTGGTGCGCCTCGGCGACCGCGCGGCCGTGCTGGCGTACCGGGTCAGCGCCCGCCGCGACGGCAGCCCCGTCGAGCTGCGCGCCTCGACGACGTACCTGTACCACGAGGGCCGCTGGCGCATCGGGGCGCACCAGCAGACGCCGGTCGACTGAGGCGGTCGGCGGCGCTCAGCGCGCGCGCCGCACCCGGATCGGCCCCTTCGCGGTCGACGGGTCGACGACCCGGCCGCCCTGCGTGATCTCCACCTCGCCCGCGGCGACGAGTCGGCGGGCGGCGCGGCGTGCGGGCTCCATGAGGGCGCGCCAGGCGTCATCGTCGGTGCCACCGTCGGTCGCGTGGCCGGTTGCGCCGTCCGCCGCGGCGACCGCGCGGGCGGCCTCGCTCGGGCAGATGGTGGCGTCGTGCGCGCGCTGCGCGAGCAGGCCGCGGATGCTCTCCTCGAGCGCCCGGTCGACGGGCCGCACCGTGCGGGCCCGGCAGGCGTCGCTGCAGTAGCGCACCGCCTCCCAGTCGCGCGCCCACGCCGCCCGCCACTCGATGCGGCGCCCGCAGCTCGCGCAGGTCTTGTCGGCGCGCGCATCCGCCGCGGTGTCGCTCGCCTCGCGCTTCCGGCCCATACGGTCAGTGTCGCGGGCGCGCGTGGATGCGGGCTGTGCGGCCGCCGCGACGGTCGGTCGAGCCAGTTGTCCGAGCGGACAACCGCGCGTCGCCGCCCTACACTCGACGGGTGCCCGAGACCGACCGCGACGCCGCGCCCGACGCCTCCGTGGCCGCCGTCCCGGCCGCCGCCGGGGCCTCTGCGGTCGAGCGCAAGCCCGCGGGGCGCAAGAGCTCGGAGGAGCGCCGCGAGGAGATCCTGCGCGCCACCCTCGGCATCGTCGCCCGCAAGGGCTTCGCGAGCGTGACGCTGCGCGAGGTCGCGGCCGAGGTCGGCGTCGTGCACGGGCTCATCCGCCACTACTTCGCCACCCGCGAGGAGCTCATGGCGGTCGCCTTCGACCGCGCGGCCACCGCCGAGCTCGCGGCCGACTCGGCGCTGCTCGCCTCGCTCGAGCCGGTGCCGGCGCTCGCCGCCTGGCTCGCGACGACGCCGGAGGACCACTACCTGGTCTGGATCGACGCCTGGAGCGAGGCGCCCCGCAACCCCGCCCTCGCCCAGACGCTCGTGCGGCACCACCACGCGTGCGAGGCGCTGCTCGCGGGCGTCATCCGGCGCGCGGTCGACGTCGGGCTCGCGACGAGCGCCGACCCCGACGACGACGCGCGCATGCTGACGGCGCTCGCCGACGGCGTCGCCGTGCAGCACCACGCGATGGGGGTGGTGGATGCGCCCGCCGCCGACGCGCTCGTCTTCACGGCGACCGAGCAGCGCCTCGGCATGACCCCGGGCTCGCTCGCCGCCGTGCTCGCCGACGCGGGCGCCGGCACGGGCGCGGCCCGCGGCCGCTGGGCCGACTGAGCCGTCGGAGCCGTCGGGGCCGCCTGCGCCACGCCGTCGAGCGGCGCTAGGCCTCGACGACCACCGCGAGGCCCTGCCCGACGCCGATGCAGATCGCGGCGACGCCGATGCCGCCGCCGCGGGCACGCAGGGCGTGCGCGAGGTGGCCGATGATGCGGCCGCCGGAGGCGCCGAGCGGGTGGCCGAGGGCGATCGCGCCGCCGTCGACGTTCACCTTCTCGGGGTCGAGCTCCGTCCAGAGCCGCAGGCAGGCGAGGCTCTGCGCGGCGAAGGCCTCATTGAGCTCGACGAGGTCGACGTCGGCCCAGGTGCGCCCGGCGCGGGCGAGTGCCCGGTTCGCCGCCTCGACGGGGGCGATGCCGAAGACGTCGGGGTCGTTGCCGGCCGTTCCACGGCCGGTGATGCGGGCGAGGGGCTCGGCGTCGAGCGCGCCCTCCGACCCGATGAGCAGCATGCTCGCGCCGTCGTTGAGGGGGGAGGAGTTGCCCGCCGTCACGGTGCCGCCCTCGGGTCGGAACACCGGGGAGAGCCCGGCGAGGGCATCCATCGTCGAATCGGCGCGGATGCCCTCGTCGCGCGCGAGGTCGACGCCCGGGACGGGAACGATCTCGGCGTCGTACCGCCCCGCATCCCAGGCGGCGGCGGCGCGCTGGTGCGAGCGCACGGCGAAGGCATCCTGCTCCTCGCGGGTGATGTCAAAGCGGTCGGCGAGGATCTCGGCGGTCTCGCCCAGCGCGACCGTCCAGCGCGCGTCCATGCGCGGGTTCGTCATGCGCCATCCGAGGGTCGTCGAGTGCATCTGCTCGTGCCCGACGGGGTAGGCGCGGCTCGGCTTCTGCACGACCCAGGGCGCCCGGCTCATCGACTCGACGCCGCCGGCGACCATGAGCGCGGCATCCCCCGCCTCGATCGCGCGCGAGGCCTGGATGACGCTCTCGACGCTCGAGCCGCAGAGCCGATTGACGGTGACACCCGGCACGGAGGTCGGCAGTCCCGCGAGCAGCGCGGCCATGCGGGCCACGTTGCGGTTGTCCTCGCCTGCCTGATTCGCGTCGCCGAGGATGACGTCCTCGATGCGGGCGGGGTCGAGCCCCGGGTGGCGGTCAACGAGGGCGCGCAGCGTCGAGGCGGCGAGGTCGTCGGGGCGGATGCCCGCGAGCGCCTTCCCGATGCGGCCGAACGGTGTGCGCACGGCGTCGTAGATGACGGCAGCGGTCATGCTCTGGCCTCCTCGGCCTCGGGTCGGGCGGCTGGATCGGCCCGCAGCGGCAGGCCCACGAGCGCCTCGAGCTCGGCGTGCGGGGCGCCGAACGACTCGACGAGCCGCAGCCCCTCGGCCCCGGGCTCGAAGATGCCGTGATCCGTATACACGCGCGAGACGCAGCCGACCGCGGTGAGCGGGTAGCTGCACGCCGCGACGAGCTTGGAGGCGCCGGACTTCGTCAGCAGATCCATCATCACCCAGACGCTGCGGGCGCCGAGGGCGAGGTCCATCGCGCCGCCGACGGCGGGGATGGCGTCGGGGGAGCCCGTCGACCAGTTCGCGAGGTCGCCCTGCGCCGAGACCTGGAAGGCCCCGAGCACGCAGACGTCGAGGTGCCCGCCGCGCATCATCGCGAAGGAGTCGGCGTGGTGGAAGTACGCGGCGCCGGGCAGCTCGGTCACCGGGATCTTGCCCGCGTTGATGAGGTCGGGGTCGACGGCGTCGCCGCTCGCGGCGGGCCCCATGCCGAGCATGCCGTTCTCGGTATGCAGGGTCACGCCGTCCTCGGGGCGCAGGTGATCGGCGACGAGGGTGGGCGCGCCGATGCCGAGGTTGACGAAGGAGCCGGGGGCGATGTCGGCGGCGATGCGCGCGGCGAGGGCGGTGCGGTCGAGGCGGGCGGCGCCGGCGGCGGGCGCGGCTTCTGCCGCGGCCGATGCGGCCGGTGCGGAGTGCGTGTCGGTCATGCGGATGCCCCTCCCGTGCTCGCCTCGGCGGCTGCCCGCTCGGCGACCGGGCGCAGGGCGCCCTCCGCGTCGAGCCAGTCGCGGTCGCCGACCTCGACGACGCGCTGCACGTAGATGCCCGGCGTGACGACGGCCTCGGGGTCGAGCGCCCCCACCGGCACGACGCGGTCGACCTGCGCGACGGTGGTGCGCGCCGCGGCCGCCATGAGCGGGCCGAAGTTGCGGCTCGTGCGGCGGTAGACGAGGTTGCCGAGCGCGTCGGCGCGGTAGGCGCTGATGAGGGCCAGGTCGGCGTGCAGGGGCAGCTCGAGGATGTGCGGGCGACCGTCGAACTCGCGCACCTCCTTGCCCTCGGCGATCAGGGTGCCGGCGCCGGTGGGCGTGTAGAAGGCGCCGATGCCGGCGCCCGCGGCCCGGATGCGCTCGGCGAGGTTGCCCTGCGGCACGAGCTCGAGCTCGATGCGGCCGGAGCGGTACAGCTCGTCGAAGACCCATGAGTCGGTCTGGCGGGGGAAGGAGCAGACGATGCGCCGCACGCGACCCGCGGCGAGGAGCGCGGCGAGGCCGTGGTCGCCGTTGCCCGCGTTGTTCGAGACCACGGTGAGATCCGAGGCGCCGTGCTCGATGAGGCCCTCGATGAGGGCGGCGGGCTGCCCGGCGAGGCCGAAGCCGCCGATCATGACGGTCGCGCCGTCGGCGACGTCGGCGAGGGCATCCCGGATCGATGGCGCGATCTTCGCGATCACGGCGCTCCCCTCGTCAGGCGCGCTCCGTCGCGCGCACCGCCGGCGCCACGGGGCGCCGAGCGTTGGTTCACATAGCGAACGAGTGTTCGCAGAACAAACGTACCATCGCCCCGAACACGACGCCAGATAGGGTGAGATGCAATCCCATTTCCACCCGAAGGGACCACCATGCCAGCCGCCGTCATCATCGGCGCCCAGTGGGGCGACGAAGGCAAGGGCAAGGCGACCGATCTGCTCGCCGGCCGCATCGACTACGTCGTCAAGTTCAACGGCGGCAACAACGCCGGGCACACCGTCGTCATCGGCGACGAGAAGTACGCCCTGCACCTGCTGCCGAGCGGCATCCTCACTCCGGGCGTCACGCCCGTCATCGCGGGCGGCGTCGTCATCGACATCGCCGTGCTCTTCGAGGAGCTCGACGCGCTCGTGGCCCGAGGCGTCGACGTCTCGCGCCTGCGCATCAGCGCCAACGCGCACGTCATCACCCACTACCACCGCACCCTCGACAAGGTGACGGAGCGGTTCCTCGGCAAGCGCCAGATCGGCACCACCGGCCGCGGCATCGGGCCGACCTACGCCGACAAGATCAACCGCGTCGGGATCCGCATGCAGGATCTCTTCGACGAGAACATCCTGCGGCAGAAGGTCGAGGGCGCCCTGCACCAGAAGAACCACCTGCTGGTGAAGGTCTACAACCGCCGCGCGATCACCGTCGACGAGATCGTCGAGGACCTGCTGTCGTACACCGAGCGCCTGCGCCCCATGGTGGTCGACACCGGCCTCGAGCTGCACCAGGCCCTCGAGCGCGGCGATACCGTGCTCTTCGAGGGCGGCCAGGCCACCATGCTCGACGTCGACCACGGCACCTACCCCTTCGTCACCTCGTCGAGCTCGACGAGCGGCGGCGCGGCCACCGGCTCGGGCATCGCGCCCAACCGCATCGACCGGGTCATCGGCATCGTCAAGGCGTACACGACGCGCGTCGGCGCGGGCCCGTTCCCGACGGAGCTATTCGACGCCTCCGGCGATTTCCTGCGGGATGCGGGGCACGAGTACGGCACCACGACGGGTCGCCCCCGCCGCTGCGGCTGGTACGACGCCCCCATCGCCCGCTACTCGGCCCGCGTCAACGGGGTCACCGACTACGTGATGACGAAGCTCGACGTGCTCACCGGCCTCGAGCGCATCCCCGTCTGCGTCGCCTACGACGTCGACGGCGTGCGCGTCGACGAGGTGCCCGTCTCGCAGAGCGACTTCCACCACGCGACCCCGATCTACGAGGAGCTGCCGGGCTGGAGCGAGGACATCTCGGGCGCCCGCACCTTCGAGGAGCTGCCGAAGAACGCGCAGGACTACGTCATCGCCATCGAGGCGATGAGCGGTGCGCGCATCTCGGCCATCGGCGTCGGCCCCGGCCGCGACGAGATCGTCGTGCGCCACGACCTGCTCGACTAGGCCCGCGTGACCGCCCGCCCGCTGCCCGCCGACGTGCTCGAGGGGCACGGGGTGCGGTTGGAGCCCTTCGAGTCGGCTCATCTGCCGGGCCTGCGCGACGCCCTCGCGCGGCCGGAGGTCTTCGCCGGCGGCTGGGGCGGCGGCCCCGCGGCATTCCGCGAGGGCGAGGCCTTCGACGCCTGGGTCGTGCAGTACCTGCCGGTGCGGCCCGAGCTGCCCGAGCCGCGGCCGCAGGTGCGCGTCGTGCGGGCGACGGCGGGCGCGCTCGCCGGCCGTGTGATCGGCACGAGCACGATCACCGACCTCGTCGCGCGCACGGAGTCGGCGCACATCGGATACACCGCCTACGCCCCCGAGGCGTGGGGCGGCACGGTCAACCCGGCATGCAAGCTGCTGCTGCTCGGCCACCTCTTCGACCACGGCTACGGCCGGGTGAAGCTGCAGGCCGACGTGCGCAACGCCCGCTCGCGCGCCGCGATCGCGCGGCTCGGGGCGACGTTCGAGGGCATCACCCGCCGCGACCAGCAGCGCGCCGACGGCACCTGGCGCGATGCGGCGGTCTTCTCCATCACGATCGACGACTGGCCCGGCGTGCGGGCCGCTCTCCTCGCCCGCGTCACCGGCGCGGGCTGACGAGACGGACGAGGGTGACCTACTTCTGACACCCTGTCAAGCCCCTGGCATCGATCGCTCAGGCTCCGTAGCTTCGCAGAATGACACTCGCACCCCCCGCTCCCGGCGCGGACGCCGATCCGGACGGCGCCCCCGAGAGCCGTGCCCCCCGCACCGCCACCCAGACCACCCCGCGCCGCACCCGTTCGGCCGCCCGCACCGCCCCCGTCGAACCCCTGCCCATCCCGACCCCCCGCGGACCCGTCAGCGCGGCGCTCATCGCCGTGCTCACCGGTCGCGTCGGCGCTCCGCCGATCGTGTCGTCCTTCGACGCCCAGGTCGAGCGCGCGATCATCGCGAGCCCCGACATCCTCACCGATGACGACCTGCAGCTCGCGCTGCTCTGCTTCGGCGCGCTCGACGCCGGCGGCCTCGGCCGGGTGGATGCGCGCTGGGCCGCCGATCCGCTGCTCCTCGCCGTGCGCGAGAACCTCGAGGTGGCCCTCGAGGAGTCCCTGCGCCAGGAGGTGCACCTGCCCTCCGCACGACTCGCCCGCGGCGCGCTCGCGACCGGCGACGACGTCGCCGACGCGGTCGCCGCGACGCTCGACGGCATCATCGATGACGCGGACGCCGCGCGCCCCTACTGCTACCTCGCCCAGCACGCGACCGCCGCGCAGCTGCGCGAGCACCTCGTGGCCCGGTCGATCCGCTCCGTGCTCGTCGACGCCGACCAGCGCGTCGTCGCCGACGACGCGACCGCGGCCGCCGGCCTGCTCGCGCGGCTCGGCGACCAGCGCCTGCAGACCCAGCGCGGCTGCTACGTCGACGTGGTCGACGTGCGCGTGCTGACCGCCGTGAACACGACGGCCATGCTCGCGCGCCACGACCGCCTGCGCGGCCTCTTCTACGGCCTGCGCACCACCACCGGCTCGGTCGAGACCTCGATCGAGACCGCCGTGGTCGCTGCCCTCGGCCGACTCGGCAAGCCCCTCCTGCAGTCCGACGCCGCCCGCGGCGCCGGCGCGGGCCGCGCCCGCATCGCCGCCGGACTGGTCGAGGCCGAGCCCGCGCTGCTCGACGACGTGCTCCTCGGCGCCGCGATCGGCGTCGCCGTCGAGCGCTGGATCACCGAGCACGAGGTCGTGCGCTGGAAGGTCGGCCGCAGCGCCCTCCGCGACTGCGACGCGATCGGCCGCGACGAGGTGCTGCGCGCCGATCGCGCCGCCGAGGCGCCCCTCGTCGACGATCGCCCCATCACCCTCCCCGTCGAGCGCACGGGCGGCATCCGGCGATGAACGACGAGGCGTTCACCGACGCCGAGTACGTCCTCACCCTCCGCTGGCGCGAGCCCGGGCCCATCGCCGAGGTCGCACGGTACGCGGCATCCATCGCCGAATGGATGCCCGTCACCGTGATCGACGACTCGGCACCCGCGCTCGCCGCCGTGCACGCGCATGCGCTGCCCGACTCGGTGCGGCACCACCGGCCCGGGCAGCCCCGGGTCACCGGCCGGCACGGCACCGCCCACGGCGTGCACACCGGGCGCCTGCCGGGCCTGCGCCCGCGGGCGATCATCGCCGCGCACGACGTTCGCTACGACCGCGACAGCCTCGTGGCCCTGCTCGAGGCGGCCCCCGAGGCCGACATCGTGCTGCCCCAGACGGTGCTGCGCCCGCAGCCGTGGCACGCGCGCTGGGACACCGCGCGCAGTCTCGTGACGCGCGCCGTGGTCTCGCCCTGGTTCGTCGGCGACGAGCGCGCCACGGCCGTCATCTGCCGCGACACCTTCCAGGCGGTCGGCGGTAAGGAGAGCCCGCTGCTGCACGACGTGCCCGAGCTGCAGCGCATCGTCGACTCCGTCGGCGGCGAGGTGGTGACGGCGCTCGACGTCTACGTGGAGCGCCTCGCTCCGAGCGTGCCGCGCTTCTGGCGCCAGCGGCTGCGGCAGGCGGGCGACTCGTTCGGCCACCCCGCGCGGGTCGCCGGCGAGCTGGCGTTGCTGCCGAGCATCTTGCTGGCCGCCCGCAAGCCGCCGCTGCTGGCCGCGGCCGCGCTCGGCACCGTGATCGTCGCCGAGGTCGGGCGCCGCCGTGCGGGCGGGGCCGACCACTACCGGGGGGATGCCGCGCTCTGGGCGCCCGTCTGGGTAGCCGAGCGGGCCGTCGGCGCGTGGGCCGCGATCGCCCAGCGCATCCGCCACCGCTGAGCCGCGCATCCCGGCGCTGACGAGCGCCTGCGCGACGGATACGCTCGGAGCATGGATGATGCGGCCCTCGCCGAGCTCGGCTCCCTGCGCAAGAGCATCGACAACATCGATGCGGCCCTCGTGCACCTGCTCGCCGAGCGGTTCAAGTGCACGCAGAGCGTCGGGCGGCTCAAGGCCGTCACCGGCCTGCCCGCCTCCGACCCCGAGCGCGAGCGCGTGCAGATCGCCCGGCTGCGCAGCCTCGCCGAGGAGGCCGAGCTCGACCCGGCCTTCGCCGAGAAGTTCCTGACGTTCATCGTCGCCGAGGTCATCCACCACCACGAGCAGATCGCCTCCACCGGCTCCGTCGCGGCCGCGGAGTGAGCGCGCCCGCTCCGGCGGACGCGGCGCGGCCCCGCGAGGGCTGGATCGCCGCCCAGTTCGGGCTCGCCGGGCTCGTCTGGGGCGCCAGCTTCCTCTTCATCGCCCTCGCCCTCACGGGCCTCTCGCCCGTGCAGGTGGCCACCGCCCGCGCCGTCCTCGGCGCCGTCACGCTGCTGCTGCTCGTGCTCGTCACCCGCGACCGCCTACCCGCCTGGGGCCCGGTCTGGGGGCACCTCGCCGTCATCGGCGTGATGTTCTGCGTCGTGCCGTACCTGCTGTTCTCGTGGGCGCAGCAGTACGTCGCCTCGGGGCTCGCGAGCGTCTACAACGCCACGACCCCGATCATGACCGCGCTCATCGCGGCGCTCGTGCTGCGCGTCGAGCGGCTCGACCGGGCGCAGGTGCTCGGCATCGGCATCGGCATCCTCGGCGTCGTCGTCATCATCGGGCCGTGGCAGGGCGTCGAGCTCGGCGGCGACCTGCTGCCCCAGCTCGCCATGCTCGGCGCGACCGCCTGCTACGGCTTCAGCCTCTCGTACATGCGCCGCCACCTCGCCGCGACCGGGCTCAGCGCACTGGCCATGACGGCGGCGTACATCGGCATCGCGGCGGTCGTGCTGCTGGCGCTCACGCCGATCATCGGGCTCGATCCGGTCTCGCTGACGCCGACCGTGGTCGGGACGGTGGTGGCCCTCGGGGCCCTCGGGACCGGGCTCGCCTACGTCTGGAACCAGAACGTCGTGCGCGCGTGGGGCGCGACGCGGGCATCCACCGTCACGTACATCACGCCGGTCATCGGCGTGCTGCTCGGCATCCTCGTGCTCGGCGAGCGCCTCGTCTGGAACGAGCCCGTCGGCGCCGCCCTCGTCATCCTCGGGGTGCTGCTCGCGCAGGGGCGGCTGCGGGTGCGGCGTCGGCCGACCGGGCCGGTGCTGCCCGCCGCCTGACCGGCGGCGCGGGGGCGACGCGGCGGGACCCGGCGGCGGGACCCGGCCGCGGGACGGCCCGGCGTCGGGATGCTCGGCTCAGGCGTGCGCAAATGCAGGAGTCGCACGGCGCGTCGACTCTGGTCATGCGGCGACACACCGACCTCGGTCGCCGAACTCCTGCATTCGTGCCAGGCAGGACGGGCGAGCGGCTCCGGGGTGCCCGCGATCAGGAGTCGCGCGGCGTGTCGACCCGAGTCATGCGGCGACACGCCGACCCCGACCGTCCGCGTCCTGATCGCGGACAGCCGGTGGGCGACGGGCGGCGGCCCAGGGGCGGGGCGAGGCGGCGGGGCAGGGCGGCAGGGCGGCGGGGCCGGGCGGCAGGCGGCGGCGGGATGCCCGGCGCGGGCTACTCGGCGCGCTCGGGCACGTGCAGGCGCGCGAGGAAGCGGTCGGCCCCGCGCGGGACGCGGCGGCGGTCGAGCCGGGAGACCAGCACCGTCAGCGCGAAGGCCAGCGGAACGGTCCAGGCGGCGGGCTGCTGCAGGGCCGACTGCGCCCAGTCGGGGGCGCCGGCGGCCGTGAGGATCGGCCCGAGCAGGATGGCGAGGCCGCAGGCGAGGCCGCCGCCGAGCATCCCGACGATGGCGCCGCGGGCGGTGAGGCCCCGCCACCAGATGCCGAGCACGAGCACGGGGCACAGCGTCGACGCGGTGAAGGCGAACACGAGCCCGACGCTGCCGGCGAGCCCGCCCGGTTCGAGCAGCAGGGCGACGGCGAGCGGCACGAGCGAGGAGGCGATCGCGGCGATGCGGAAGCCCCGCACCGAGCCGCCGGCGACCTCCTGCGAGATGACGCCCGCGAGCGAGATGACGAGCCCCGAGCTGGTGGAGAGGAAGGCGCCGAAGGCTCCGGCGATGACGAGAGCGGTGAGGGCGTCGCCGAGCGGGCCGCCGATGACGAGGCCGGGCAGCAGCAGCACGAGGGCGTCGGCCTCGCCGCTCTCGGCGAGCTCGGGGGCGAGCGCTCGGCCGAGCAGCCCGACGATCGTCGGGAACAGGTAGAACACCGACAGCAGCCCGAGCACGATGAGGGTCGTGCGCCGCGCGGCCGGGCCGTCGGGGTTCGTGTAGAAGCGCACGAGCACATGCGGCAGGCCCATGGTGCCGAGCAGCAGCGCGATGACGAGCGAGACGGTGGCGTAGCCGTCGAGGGATGCGGGGCCGAGGGCCGCCGGGAAGGCCTCGGCCGTCTCCAGCGCCGTGCCCGCGCCGCCGGCCACCGCGATCAGCAGGAACACCACCGGCACGGCGATCGCCGTGAGCTTCAGCCAGAACTGGAACGCCTGGACGAAGGTGATGGAGCGCATCCCGCCCGCGGCGACGATGAGGCCGACGATGACGGCCACCGCGACCGCGCCGATCCAGGAGGGCAGCCCCGTCGTGATGCGGATGGTGAGGGCCGCGCCCTGCAGCTGCGGCACGATGTAGAACCAGCCGATGAGGATGACGAGGATGCTCGTCAGCCGCCGCACGCCCTGCGACTCGAGCCGCGCCCGCGTGAAGTCGGGGATCGTGTACGCGCCCGACCGCCGCAGCGGCGCGGCGACGAAGAGCAGCAGCATGAGGTAGCCGGCCGTGTACCCGATCGGGAACCACAGCCCGCCCGCGCCCTGCAGCAGGATCAGCCCGGCCACGCCGAGCACGCTCGCGGCCGAGAGGTACTCGCCGCCGATGGCGCTCGCGTTCCACCACGGCTTCACCGTGCGCGAGGCGACGTAGAAGTCGCGCGTCGTGCGCGAGATGCGCAGGCCGAAGAAGCCGATGAAGGCCGTCATGAGGGTGACGGTCGCGATGGCGATGTAGCCGAGGGCGGGGTTCACGACTGCTCCGTCAGCGAGCGGTAACCCGCCTCGTTGCGCCCGCTCGCCACGATGAAGATGAGCGCGAAGGCGATGATCGCGGGGTAGCTGCCGAAGGCGAGCAGCAGCCAGCTGACGGGCACCCCGGCGACGACGACGGCGTCGAGGCCGGGGGCGGCGGCGAGCACGAGCCAGAGCATCCCGAGGCTGACGACGAAGCCCGCGGCGCACACGAGCGCGAGGCGCAGCTGCGAGCGGATGAGGGAGCGCACGTAGACGGTCGCGGTGTCGCTGCGATCGAGGGCGGGATGCCCGGCCGCAGCCGCGAGCGGCGCCCCCTGCCGGGGCGCGGTGACGCTGACCCGCGCCGGCGGGGTGCTCGCCGGGGTCGGCTCCGCGGTGCTCACGCGCGGGGCCGCACCCGGCTCGCGGCGACCCGGTCGCGCAGCGACGGCAGCAGGCGGCGGCTGACGGGCAGCTCGACCCCGCCGACGAGCACCGTGGGGTTGCTGGCGCCGAGGCGCAGGCGCTCGACGTGCCCGAGGGCGACGAGGTACGAGCGGTGGATGCGCACGAAGCCGGCGGCGGCCCACTGCTGCTCGAGGTCGCTCATGGGCACGCGCACGAGGTAGCTGCCCTCGTCGGTGTGCAGCCGCGCGTAGTCGCCCTGGGCCTGCACGTAGTGGATCGCATCCTGCCGGATCATGCGCGTCGTGCCGCCGAGGCTGACGGCGACGAGCTCGGGGCGGGCGGGCGCGGTGACGGGGATCGGCCCGGTCGCGGGCGGCGCGCTCGCGGCCGCGCGCGCCTCGATGAGTCGCCCGACGGCGCGCTCGAGCCGCTCGGTGCGCACGGGCTTCAGCAGGTAGTCGACGGCGGCGAGATCGAAGGCCTCGACGGCGCGCTCCTCGTCGGCGGTGACGAAGACGAAGGGCGGGCGGCGGTCGAAGTGCCCGAGCGCGCGCGCGAGGTCGATGCCGCTGAGGCCCGGCATGTGGATGTCGAGGAAGACGGCGTCGATGTCCTCCTGCGTGAGGATGCGCAGGGCGTCGGCGCCGTTCGAGGCCCGGTGCACGGCGCCGATGCGCGCGTCGTGGCCGAGCAGGTAGGCCAGCTCGTCGAGCGCGGGCTGCTCGTCGTCGGCGATGAGCACGGTCAGCATGGGCCTCAGTCTCCTACGGCGTTGTCGGGCTGCGATTTGGGCACGCGCATGCGCACGAGGGTGCCGGCATCGAGGTTCGTCTCGACGGTGAGGCCGTGCTCGTCGCCGTAGAGCTGCCGCAGCCGGGCATCCACGTTGCGCACCCCCACGTGGTCGACCGAGGGCCGCCCCGCCAGGATGCCCCGCAGCAGCTCGGGATCGATGCCGACCCCGTCGTCCTCGATCTCGATGAGCGCGAAGGCGCCCGCGTCGCTCGCCCGGATGGTGATGCGGCCGCCGGCGGCCTTGGGCTCGAGCCCGTGCCGCACGGCGTTCTCGACGAGCGGCTGCACGCTGAGGAAGGGGATGACCGTCGGCAGCACCTCGGGGGCGACCTGCAGGGTGAGGGTGAGGCGGTCGCCGAAGCGCGCGCGCTCGAGCTGCAGGTAGGAGTCGACGCTCTTGAGCTCGTCGGCGAGGGTCGTGAAGTCGCCCTGCCGGCGGAAGGAGTACCGCGTGAAGTCGGCGAACTCGAGCACGAGGTCGCGCGCCCGCGGCGGGTTCGTCGTGATGGTGCTGGCGATGGCGGTGAGGGCGTTGTAGATGAAGTGCGGACTGATCTGGCTGCGCAGGGCCTTCACCTCGGCCTCGGCGAGGGCGGCGCGGCTGGCGTCGAGCTCGGCGAGCTCGAGCTGCGCCGAGACCCATTCGGCGACCTCGCCGGTGGCGCGCACGAGGCCGGGGCGCACGGCGGGCGAGAAGGCGATGATGACGCCCGCCACGCGGTCGCCGGCGAGGATGGGCGCCGCGACGGCATCGGTGTTGGCGACGCCGCGCCGGCTCGGGTCGATGCCGCGGAACACCTGCGGCTTGTCGCCGCGCCGCACCTCCTCGGCGAGGCTCTCGGCGATGGCCTTGAGCTCGCCGGCGAGGCGCTGGTCGCCCGAGGCGGCGTCGAGCGCGAGCACGCCGTGCTCGTCGGCGAGCGCGAGCACGCGGCAGTCGAGCAGCGCGCGCAGGGGGCGCAGCGCCCGCTGCGGATCGCCGGTGTCGAGCCCGCCGCGCAGGTGCGTCGCGGCCTGGCTGGCGAGGTGCAGCGTCGAGTAGGTGGCCCGCTCGGCGGCCGTGCCCATCTCGCGCGAGAGCCTGACCACGCGCCAGGCGACGACGCCGAGCACGGCGATCGCCACGCCGACGAGCACGCCGACGGCGAGGGCGAGCAGCACTGACTCGGTCACGAGCATCCACCGTAGGCGACGCGGGCGGCGGCGGGCGCATCGAGGGGGCGATGGATGGCGGCGGAGCGCCGCTCGTCGCACGAGCGGTGCCGCTCGCCGCCGACGAGCGCGCCGGGCGTTCCTCCCGGCCCCCGTCGGGGGGAGTGTGGGCGCGCACCACCCCTGAACCATCCCCCCGCACCGCCACCATGCACGGCACCGACGCCGACGAGGACGTCGCCGCCGTCGACCTCGAGGAGAGATCATGGGCAATGACGCCCTGACCGAGGAGCACTCGTCCGGCCAGACGGCCGCGGTGTTCCGTGAGACGCAGAGCTCGGAGGAGTTCACGACGCTGCGCCGCAAGCACCGCGGCTTCGTGCTGCCCGTGACCGCCGTGTGCCTGCTCTGGTACATCTCGTTCGTGCTGCTCGCCGGCTACGCGCCCGACTTCATGGCGCAGCCCGTGTTCGGCAGCGTCAACGTCGGCATCCTGCTCGGCCTGTCGCAGGTCGCGACGACGTTCATCGTGACGATGACCTACGTCTCCTACGCGAACCGCAACCTCGACCCCGGCGCCCGCGCGATCCGCGAGCGCCTCGAGAAGAACGAGGGGGTGCGCTGATGCTGCGTCTCGCCGCCGACACCGCCTCGACCTCGCCGGGCGACCCGATCCTCAACATCGCGATCTTCGGCGCCTTCGTGGCGGTCACGATGATCATCGTGTTCCGGGCATCGCGCAACAACAAGACCGCGGCCGACTACTACGCCGCCGGGCGCTCGTTCACGGGCGGCCAGAACGGCTCGGCCATCGCGGGCGACTACCTCTCGGCCGCCTCGTTCCTCGGCATCGTCGGCGCCATCGCGATCAACGGCTACGACGGGTTCCTCTACTCGATCGGGTTCCTCGTGGCCTGGGTCGTGGCCCTGCTGCTCGTCGCCGAGCTGCTGCGCAACACCGGCAAGTTCACGATGGCCGACGTGCTGGCGTTCCGCCTCAAGCAGCGCCCCGTGCGCATCGCCGCCGCGATCTCGACCCTCGTCGTCTGCTTCTTCTACCTGCTCGCGCAGATGGCGGGCGCCGGAGGGCTCGTGGCCCTGCTGCTCGGCATCGAGGAGCGGGTCGGCCAGTCGGTCGTCATCGCCGTCGTCGGCGCGCTCATGATCCTCTACGTGCTCGTCGGCGGCATGAAGGGCACCACCTGGGTGCAGATCATCAAGGCGGTGCTGCTCATCGCGGGCGCCGGCATCATGACGATCTGGGTGCTCGCGCTCAACGGCTTCAACCTGTCGACGCTGCTCGACTCGGCCGTCGAGACCTCGGGCAACCCCGCGGTGCTCGCTCCGGGCCTGCAGTACGGCATCAGCGACGTCAGTCGCCTCGACTTCCTCTCGCTCGGCCTCGCGCTCGTGCTCGGCACCGCGGCCCTGCCGCACGTGCTCATGCGCTTCTACACGGTGCCGACGGCGAAGGAGGCCCGGAAGAGCGTGGTCTGGGCCATCTGGCTCATCGGCATCTTCTACCTGTTCACCCTCGTGCTCGGCTACGGCGCGGCGGCCCTCATCGGCGCCGAGCGCATCGCCGCTGCTCCGGGCGGCGCCAACTCCGCGGCCCCGCTGCTCGCCTTCGAGCTGGGCGGCTCGGTGCTGCTCGGCATCATCTCGGCGATCGCCTTCGCGACGATCCTCGCGGTCGTGGCCGGTCTCACGATCACGGCGGCGGCATCCTTCTCGCACGACATCTACGCGAGCGTCATCAAGAAGGGCGACCCGCCCGCCGGCGCCGAGGTCAAGGTGGCCCGTCGCACGGTCATCGTCATCGGCATCGTCGCCATCATCGGCGGCATCGGGGCCAACGGGCAGAACGTCGCGTTCCTCGTCGCGCTCGCCTTCGCGGTGGCCGCCTCGGCGAACCTGCCGACGATCATCTACTCGCTGTTCTGGCGCCGCTTCACCACCCAGGGCGCGCTGTTCAGCATGTACGGCGGTCTCGGCTCGGCGATCCTGCTGATCAGCCTCTCGCCGGTCGTCTCGGGCGGCCCGACCTCGATGATCCAGGGCGTCGACTTCAGCATCTTCCCGCTGTCGAACCCCGGCATCGTCTCCATCCCGCTGGCCTTCTTCCTGGGCTGGCTGGGCACGATGCTCGACAAGAACAAGGAGAGCCTGGACAAGCAGGCCGAGATGGAGGTGCGCTCCCTCACCGGAGTCGGCGCCGAGAAGTCGGTCGACCACTAGGTCGCTCTCCGCAGGCTCGAAGGGCCCTCGCCGGGTGGTGGCGGGGGCCCTTCACGACCGCGAGAGCCGACGGGCAGGCTCTCGCCCCTGCCTGTGTCACCGACGTGGGTCCTGCTCATTGATGTGCCTTCTCCGAGCGCAACGTCATCGCCGCCGCGTAGTCCACAGGAGGTAGCCGCCCAGGGCGCTGATCATGGTGGCGCCAGCGCGGATCATGGCGCCTTCCCGCGGTCGCCACCGGGCGTTGCCGCTGACGAGCTCGCCGATGCCGTTGATCAGCGCGGCGGCGATCATCCCGGCGATGAGGCGATTGCCGATGCGCTCGGCGCGGCCGACGAGCGGTTCCAGTTCGCGGGCGCGCAGGTGCACCTCCAAGCCGCTGGTCTCCAGGATCTGGCCCGCTCGGCGGAGCGCCCCGGGCAACTCGAGGAGGAAGTCTCGTGTATTCGCAGATGCCCGCGCCCAGCGCTTCGCAAGGGCAGGAAGCGAGAGCCGTCTCTGCACAAGCCGCTCCGAGAAGGGGGTGAGCGCCTGCAGCATCTCGAACGGCGGGTCGAGTCGTGCCGCCAAGCCCTCCGCCATCATGAGCACCTTGAACAGCAGCGCCGTCTCATGCGGGAGCTGGAGATGATGCTGGCGCAGAAGGGCGAGCAACTGTCCGAGAAGGTGGGTGACGTTGATCTCGGATAGTGGGCGGCCGCGGTAATTCGAGAGGAAGGTGGCGAGGGAGCGGCGGAGCTCGGTTCGGTCGAAGCTGTCCTTCGTGATCGACAGTTTCACGAGCGCCGTGGTGAGCGCGTCGTCGTCTCCCTCGGCAATGGCCAGCAGCACGTCGGAGAGTTCGTCCGCCACGTCCTCGTCAAGCTCCCCGACCATTCCGAAATCGATCAAGGCGATCGAGCCGTTGGCCTGAACGAACATGTTGCCGGGGTGGGGGTCGGCGTGAAAGAAGCGGTTCTCGAAGATCATGGTGAGGATGAGGTTCGCGCCCCGTTGGGCGAGTTGGTGCCGGTCGATGCGAGCGGCGTCGAGGGCGGAGATGTCATCGATGCCGATCCCCTGCATCCGCTCCAGGGTCAACACTCGTGAGGTGGTCGTCTCCCAGAACACCCGCGGGATGGCGACATCGGGCGAGTCGGCAAAATCGGTGGCGAATCGTTCCGCACTTCGCCCCTCCTGGAGGTAGTCGAGCTCCGCGCGTAGCGTTCGGGAGAAATCCTCGACAATTCCGATCAGGTTGTAATGACGCGCAGCCTCCCATCGCTTGTCCGCACGCTCGGCGAGGTTCTGCAGGATCTCCAGGTCTTCGGCGACCTGGGCGACCACACCTGGCCGACGGACCTTCACGACGACTTGCGTGCCGTCCTGAAGAGTCGCCGCATAGGCCTGACCGATCGACGCCGCAGCGAGCGGCTGTCTGTCGAACTGCGCGAATACCTGTTCGGGTTCGGCGCCGAGCTCCTCTCGGATCACGGCCCTGATCGGTTCCCAGTCCTCAGGAGGCGCGTCGTCCTGCAGCTTGGCGAGCTCAGCGAGATAGTCAGGGGAAAGCAGGTCGGTCCGGGTAGACAGCAGCTGGCCGAGCTTGATGAAGGTGGGACCGAGTTCCTCCAGCGCCAGCCTGACATGGTCCGGGCTCGTGTAGGGCGCCTCCCGGCTCGGATGCCCGAGGATACCCTTGTTGAAGGGGATCCACCCGTTCAGCCCAAGGGCTCCCGTGGCCAGACCGAGCCCGTGACGCTCGAGGATGGCGCCGATGCGTCGATACCGGTTGCGATGAGTGGTCATCGCGAGTTCGACCACAGCAGAAGTCCTGCCGAGCGCCCTGACATTGACACCATAGCTATCGTTTTCTCCTTCGCGCGGTGTTGCTCGCGTTCAGCTGTTCGGCACGGTGGGTGGCAGGAAGTCCTGGAGCATCCCGAGAGTGGCGTCGGTAATGTGCATCGAGGCGGCGGCGTCGGGGGCGGTCCGGGTCAGTGCCCGGATCGCGTCGATGGTTTCGGGCACGACGATGGCTTCGTTGTAGACCTGATAGGTCAGAAAGAGCTCGTCGCCCTGAACGGTGACGAGGTCCTCCCACACCGCCACCTCCCACATATCGCCTCGGGGGCGGCCGAGATCGCGCATCAGTTCGATCGTGGAGTTGAGGGCGATCAGACCGTCGGACATCCGTATGAACGCGATTCGGGGGGCGGCGCGCAGAGCGGCAAGCACTTCCTCCCGCGTCGCGTGCCGGGTCAATTGGATCGTCCAGTAGTGGTTGTGCGTCTGGGTGTGGGCACCCTTGGCGGCGATTGTCACCAGGTCGAGGCCGGGTAGCACAGTTTGCGCGTCGGGGCCTTGATGGGAGGGGATGGTCGGCTCGGGGACCATCGTGTTCATGATGCCGCCGAGATGGGATTCCCACGGATCGGTGGCGCGTCGGATGAGCACCCCGCGGGCCCGGAGAAGTAGCCCGGCGGTGTCGAGAGCGCCGAGTACACGAACGATGCTCGTGGTGTTGCAGGACACGACGCGGGTGGTGTCGCGGCCCAGAGCGCTGTGATAGTTCGCTTGAGCGACGAAGGAGTGTCCGGTCACCTCGTGGGATTCGCCACCCTGGAAGACTGCCTTCACCCCGGCCGCGCGGTAGCGTTGCAGATTGCCCGCGGCGACGTGCTTGGGGGTGGTGTCGATGATGATGTCGGATGCCGCCAGCAGGTCCTCGAGGCCACCCGCTGCGCTCAATCCTTCCGCCGCCATCGCGGTGAGCGCTTGGTCAGTGGCGGCGAAGAGGGGAATTCGACCCCGCACGGATTTGATGCGCCAGTCGGTGGCGATGTCGGCAATGCCGACCAACTCCATGTCGGGCTGCAGCACGACGGCGTCCGCGACGCGCTTGCCGATCACTCCGTACCCATTGACGCCGACCTTGATCTTGCTCATGAGCGTGCCCTTCTCTCGGTGTGGTACTTCTCGGGGGGTTCTTCCGGTTGGAACTCGTGAGCCAGGGCGAACGTGTGCGACTCGCCGCCCGCGAGCGAGACCTCCTCGATGGCGACTCGGAGACGGATCGGCGGTGCTGGGCTGGGCAGCAGCTGCAGTCGGAGGGCCTGGTGGTCGAGTTCAAGGTCGATCAGGTGCCCCCGGTAGGCGAACTGGAGACGGATGCTCGGAAGTCGCGGCGGCAGTCGTGGAGCGAAGCTGACCCGGGTCGGTTCGTAGCTCAGCCCGACGAACGATCGCGCGACGAGGTCGATGGTGCCGGCCATTGCGCCGAGGTGGATGCCTTCGCGGGTCGTTCCCCCCTGGGTGTCATCCAGGTCGGCGATGAGCGCCTCGCGGAACAGGGACCACGATCGGGATTCGTCGAGGCCGGCGAGGACGGAGGCGCTAACGACTCGGCTGAGGGTGGAGCCGTTGGAGGTGCGCTCGAGGTAGTAGGTCACGGTGCGGACGAGGTCGTCCTGCGAGAAGGGGTAGCCGAGCCCAGCCAGCTGCTGCAGGAGCCCATCCTGGCCAAGCAGATAGACGAGCATGATGACGTCGGGCTGTTTGGCCAGCTTGTACCGATTGGTGCTGTCGTCCTCGGATTCGAGGATGAGGTCGAGCCGGCCGATGTTCTCATACCGGTCCCGGTAGGCGGTCCAGTCGAGCTCGATGAGATCCTCGTACCCGTCGAACTGGCTGAGTATTCCGTCGGCGTGAACGGCGATCGCGAGCCGCTGGCTGACGTGCTCCCAGCGTGCGATCTCTGCCTCTCCGATCCGGAGTCGCGCCACGACATCGTCGCGGGGGTGGCCGGCCAACTCCTGGAGGGCGTCGACGGCGCGGGCGCACACCCATGCGACCATCACGTTCGTGTAGGTGTTGTCGCGGACGCCGTGGCCGTATCCGTCGTGGTACTCGTCCGGGCCCATCACGCCGGCGATATGGAAGCGGTCGGTATGGGGGTCGTGAACGGCGCAGGCGGCGAAATACCGGGCGACTTCGATGATGAGATCGGCACCCTGCCCGGCAAGCCACTCGAGGTCGCCGGTGACCTGATAGTGCTGCCAGGCGTTGTATGCGACTGCCAAACCGACGTGGCGCTGCAGGTGCGAGTGGTCGGGCATCCACCGTTGGGAGTGGGGGTTGTAGAGGTGATCTGGTGTCTCCTCGCGTCCGTCGCTGCCGCTCTGCCAGGGAAAGAGCGCTCCGGGCATGCCGTTCTCCCGTGCCGCGGAGCGGGCGGCCCCCAGCCGGTGCCATCGGTATTGCAGCATCGCGCGGGCGACTTGTGGCAGCCGAAGGCCGAGTACCGGAAGAACGAAGAGCTCGTCCCAGAACACGTGCCCGCGGTACCCCTCGCCGTGCAGGCCCCGTGCCGGCACGCCGGCATCCAAGGCTGCGGTGTGGGGGGAGAGCGTCTGCATGAGGTGGAAGATGTGAAGGTTGAGAACGAGTTGGCTGCGCGGGTCGGCGTCGACGGTCAGGGGAAAGCGCTGCCAGAGTCGCTCCCAGGCGGCCCGGTGGCGGTCCTCCAGGCCGCGGGTGTCCCGGCCATGCTCCTCAAGTCGATCGAGTGCGGCGATCGCCGGCGACGCGATCGCGGGGTCGCGCGAGGTGAAGATCGCGGCCGTCTTGGTGAGGGTAGCGGGTTGCCCGTCAATGAGCGCCAGCTCGACGTCTCTGGTGTAGCGGCGTCCCGGCCGTGTGCGCGCGTCGGGCCACACTCCGTCAGCTCCCTCGAGTCGAAGGTGGATGGCCGAGGCGATGTCGATCTCGCTGTTCCTGGTTCGCACCTCGCAGAGAAGGACGTCCCCATCCTGGCTGAACGTCGGGGGGCCGAGGTGGGTGGTGTCCGATCCGACATACTCGGCGACGTTCCTGTTGCCCACACCTGCATCGAGGCCAGCGCGGAGCGTGACCGTCCCACTCCAACCGGAGGCAGTGAGGGTGGTCTCCTGCACGGCCAGATGCGGGTCGTCCATGGAAGCGAAGGATCGTTGCACGACGCTCAGCTCAGCTCCGTCGGCGCCGAGGAGGGTTACGTGCCGGGTGGAGATCCCCTCGCGCAGGCTCACATCCCGTCGCTCGTCGCGCATAGCGACTCGACCGCTGGACCACCATGGTCCGGCGGCGACTCGGATGTCGAGAGGAAGCCAGTTCGGCGTGTTGACGAGATGTTCCTCCTCCATGCTCCGACCGTGGATGCGGCTGGTGAGGCGGTTGTACACACCTGCGAGGTATGTCCCCGGGTAGTGCGTCCCGTCGTCGCGGTGCTCCGGCCGGGAGCCGCGAGTGACCAGGTATCCGTTCCCCAGTGCTGCCAGCACCTCCCGATGCCCTTCATGGGCGGGGTCGAATCCGGAGTACGTGAGGGTCCACGGGTCGGTGATGTGGGCACCGAGGTCCAGCTCACTGACATCGTTCAGGACGACGTCAGCCCCGTTGGCTTCGAGGGCATCCCGACGTCCTTCACGCGCGATCCCGACAACCAGTCCGAATCCGCCCTCATGAGCGGCCTGAACCCCGGAGATCGCGTCCTCGACAACCGCGGTGCTCTGCGGCTGGACTCCCAGGCGACGGGCGGCCTCGAGGAACATCGCCGGGTCAGGTTTGCCCGGCAGATGCTGCTCCGCAGCGATCTCCCCGTCCACGACCACGTCGAACATGCCAGCCAAGCCCGCCTCAGCCAGCATCCGGTGGGCGTTGCGACTCGCGGTGACCAGGCCGACCGGAATGCCGCCGGCGCGAAGCCGGCCCAGCAGGTCCGTCGTGCCTGGGTAGCTCCGCAGACCTCGTGTACCGAGTTCGGCCAGAAACAGGTCGTTCTTGCGTTCGGCGAGCCCCGCGATCGACCACTCTGAGTCGCCGAGCCGTCGGGGCTCGAGCTCGATTCCACGGGCGGCCAGGAAGGCCGCGACCCCATCCTCGCGGCTTCGGCCATCGACGTACAGGCGATAGTCCTCCACAGGATCGAACGGCCGCAGGTCCGCGTCGTGGGCGCGGGGGTCCTGGAGGACCTCGTCGAAGAGTCGCTGCCAGGCGGCGGCATGGATGGTGGCGGTGTCGGTGACCACACCATCCATGTCGAACAACACCGCCTCGTAGGCCGACTCGAACTGATGAGCGTGAGGGGGAGGTGACGGCGGCCTCTTCATGGCGATTCGTCGAGGCGGACCGAAGGGACCGTCTCCGCTGACCATGTCCAGTCGCGGATCTCGGAAAGGTCCTCGCCGTGCTCGCGAATGTAGGTGCGGTGACGGATGAGGGCGTTGCGCAGCTCATCGCGGACGTGTGCGGACACGTCGCGCAGCCGCGGCACCCGGTCGATGACGTCGATGGCCAGGTGGTAGCGGTCGAGTTCGTTGAGTACGCACATGTCGAACGGGGTCGTGGTCGTCCCCTCCTCCTGGTAGCCGTGGATGTGCATGTTCGCGTGGTTCGCCCGCCGGTAGGTGAGCCGGTGAATGAGAGTCGGGTAGCCGTGGTACGCGAACACGACGGGCGCGTGCGTGGTGAACAGGGCATCAAAGTCCTCGTCGGACAGGCCGTGCGGGTGCGCCCGCTGGTCTTTCAACCGCATGAGGTCGACGACGTTGACGACCCGGATGCGCAGGTCGGGGAAGTGGTATTTCAGGATCATCACGGCGGCGAGGGTCTCCATGGTCGGCACGTCGCCGGCGCAGGCCATGACGACGTCAGGTTCCTGTCCGTCGTCGCTACTGGCCCAGTCCCAGATTCCGATGCCCTTGGTGCAGTGCTCGATCGCCTGCTCCATGGTCAGGAACTGCAGCTGGGGCTGCTTGCCGGCGACGATGACGTTGACGTACTGGCGGCTGCGCAGGCAGTGGTCGGCGACGGACAGGAGCGTGTTCGCGTCCGGCGGCAGGTACACCCGGATCACGTCCGGCTTCTTGTTGACGACGTGGTCGATGAAGCCGGGGTCCTGGTGGGAGAAGCCGTTGTTGTCCTGGCGCCGCACGTGGGAGGTGAGGAGATAGTTCAGGGACGCGACCGGGCGCCGCCACGGGATGTCGTTCGTGGTGGTCAGCCATTTGGCGTGCTGGTTGAACATCGAGTCCACGATGTGGATGAAGCCCTCGTAGCAGGAGAAGAATCCGTGCCGGCCCGTGAGGAGGTAGCCCTCCAGCCAGCCCTGCAGGGTGTGTTCGGAGAGGATCTCCATCACCCGGCCCTCGACGGCGAGGTGGTCGTCGTCGGCGGCGGTGGCGGCGTTCCACGCCCGGTCGGTGGCCTCGAGCACGGCGTCGAGCCGGTTCGAGTTGTTCTCGTCGGGTGCGAAGACCCGGAAGTTGTCCGTGTTGGCGAGCATCACGTCGCGCAGCAGCCCACCGAGCACCCGGGTGGACTCGCCGGTGACCGTCCCAGCGGTCGGCACCAGCAGGGCGTGGTCGCGGAAGTCGGGCATCCGCAGGTCGCGCAGCAGCCCGCCGCCGTTGCTGTGCGGGTTGGCGCTCATCCGGCGGTCGCCGTCGGGACGCAGGGTCGCGATCGCCTCGATCGGTGCTCCGGCTTCGTCGAAGAGCTCCTCGGGCCGGTAGCTGCGCATCCACGCTTCTAGGATCGCCCGATGTTCGGGGTTTTCTCGTGCCTGAGTGAACGGGACCTGATGAGAGCGCCAGCTGCCCTCGACCTTCTTGCCGTCGACCTCCTTCGGCCCGGTCCACCCTTTCGGAGAGCGCAGCACGATCATCGGCCACATCGGACGGCGCGTGTCCCCGTCCCGTGCGCGGTCCTTGATCTCGCGGATCTCGTCCAAGCAGGCGTCCAGAGTGCGGGCGAAGTCCTGGTGCATCTGCGTGGGGTCGTCGCCTTCGACGTAGTGCGGGGCGTGCCCGTAGCCGCGCAGCAGGTGGTCCAGCTCTTCGGGGCTGATCCTCGCCAGCACGGTTGGGTTGGCGATCTTGTAGCCGTTCAAGTGCAGGATCGGCAGCACCGTGCCGTCCCGGGCGGGGTCGACGAACTTGTTGGACTGCCAGCTCGCCGCCAGCGGCCCGGTCTCCGCCTCCCCGTCGCCGACCACCGCCGCCACGATCAGGTCGGGGTTGTCGAACGCCGCCCCGTAGGCATGCGAGAGCGCGTATCCGAGCTCGCCGCCCTCGTGGATGGAGCCGGGCGTCTCCGGCGCGACATGGCTGGGGATACCCCCGGGGAAGGAGAACTGCCGGAACAGCCGCCGCATGCCCACGGCATCCTGGGCGATGTTCGGGTACGTTTCGGTGTAGCTGCCCTCCAGCCACGACGCGGCGACGGGCCCCGGCCCGCCGTGGCCCGGACCCATGACGTAGATCGTGTTCAGATCGCGCTGCATGATGGCCCGGTTCAGGTGGGCGTAGATGAAGTTCAGCCCCGGCGTGGTTCCCCAGTGCCCGAGCAGCCGGGGCTTGATGTGCTCCGGCAGTAGCGGCTCCCGAAGCAGCGGGTTGTCCAGCAGGTAGATCTGCCCGACCGAGAGATAGTTGGCCGCCCGCCACCAGGCGTTGATCCGCTCCAGCTGCGCCGGGTCGAGAACCGGATCGGTGCCCGTCCGTGTTGAACGTGTGCTCATTGAGTTCATCGCTTTCTTTGCGTGTAGCTGATGAGGGGCTCTACCGGACACCGCTGGGGACGGGCACCTGCTCGGGACTGCTCGCCGCCGCGGGGGTTTCCTGAGCCGGCAGCCGGAGTCGCTTCAGCAACAGGGCGTTCACGGCGACGATCACGCTCGAGCCGGACATGCTGATCGCGGCGATCTCCGGGGAGAGCATGATCCCGAACGCGGGGAAGAACACGCCGGCGGCGATGGGCAGCGCGATGGCGTTGTAACCGATGGCCCAGCCCAGGTTCTGCCGCATCTTCCGCAGTGTTCCCTTCCCGATCCGCAGCGCGACCGCGACATCCAGAGGATCCGAACGCATCAGCACCACGTCAGCGGTCTCGATGGCGACATCCGTGCCAGCGCCGATGGCGATGCCGAGGTCGGCCTGGGCGAGGGCAGGGGCGTCGTTGACGCCGTCACCGACCATGGCCACCTTCTTCCCAGCCCGCTGCAGTTCGGCGATCTTCGCGCTCTTGTCCTCTGGCAGCACCTCGGCGATCACCGTGTCGATGCCCAGCAGGGATGCGATGCGCTCGGCGGTCGGCTGGTTGTCGCCGGTGAGCATCACCACCTCAATGCCGGACTCATGGAGGGCGTCGATAGCGGCTCTGGCGGTCTCGCGGGGGGCGTCGGCGAGTGCGATGACGCCAGCGACCTCCCCGTCGACGGCGAACATGATCGCCGTGCGCCCGCTCTCGGCGAGGGACTTCTGGGCGTCCTCGACCGGGGAGATGTCGATGCCCTCCTGCGCCATCAGGCGCATGTTGCCCAGAGCCACCTCCCGGCCATCGACGGTGGCGATCGCCCCCTTCCCCGCGACGTTGCGAAAGGCGGAAGCGGCGCGTCGCGGGATGTTCCGGGCTTCGGCGTAGGCGACGACTGCCTTCGCGAGGGGGTGCTCGGACTCGCGTTCGACGGCGGCCACCAGCGCGAGCAGCTCAAGGTCGTCCTCGCCGACGGGCACATAGTCGGTGACCTCTGGTTCTCCCTTGGTGAGGGTACCGGTCTTGTCGAGGACGACGGTGTCGATGCGGGCGGCGGTCTCGATGCCGGTAGCGTTCTTGAACAGCACTCCCCTTCGGGCGCCGAGCCCGGTGCCGACCATGATCGCGGTGGGGGTAGCCAGACCGAGCGCGTCCGGGCAGGTGATGACGACGACGGTGATCGCGAACAGGATCGCGGTCGGCACGGGCGCGCCGGTCAGCCACCAGGTCAGGAAGGTCGCGCTTCCGCCGATCAGGGCGACCAGCACCAACCAGAACGCGGCGCGGTCCGCGAGCCGCTGACCGGGGGCTTTGGAGTTCTGCGCCTCCTGCACCAGCTTGACGATCTGGGCCAAGGCGGTGTCGGCGCCGACCTTGGTGGCGCGCACCCGGAGGGTGCCGACGGTGTTCACGGTCGCGCCGATAACCATGGACCCAGGCGCTTTCTCCACCGGCATGCTCTCGCCGGTGACCATCGACTCGTCGACCTCGGATTCGCCGTCTTCGACCTCCCCGTCGGTGGGGACCTTCGCGCCGGGACGTACAAGCATCAGGTCACCGGGGATGACCTCGGACGTGGATACCTCGAGCTCTTGCCCGTCGCGGATCACGATGGCACGAGCGGGAGCGAGTTCCAACAGGCGGCGGATCGCGTCGTTCGCTCCCCCGCGAGCACGCATTTCCACCCAGTGGCCGAGCAACACGAACGTCGCCAGCACGGTCGCGGCTTCGTAGAACACCTCGCCGCCTCCTGTGAGGGTGACGATGAAGCTGTAGAGCCATCCTGCGCCGACGCCGACGGCGACGAGCACCATCATGTCCAGTGTTCGCGCCCTCAGGGCTCTGAACGCACCGTCGAAGAAGATCCAGGCCGAGTAGAACATCACGGGCAGGGACAGGATCAGGGAGATCACGTCATCCCGCAGCCCGAACGGTGCAGGCGCCGTGAAGCCCAGAACTTCCCGCCCGATCGGGGAGAACAGAGTGATCGGGATCGACATGATCAGCGCGAACAGGAACCGGTTGCGCATGTCGCGGATCATTGACGCCATCGACATGCCGCCATGGCCGCCTCCGTGCCCCATCACGTCCTGGCTGCTGCGGGCCGGGGCGGCATGAGCGTCATGGTCCCTGACCCCGTCCGGCTCGGCGACGACCTGCCCGGCCGCCGACTGGTGCGTGCCGTGCCCCTCCCCTGCCTGGTCGAGCCCTGGGTGCTCATGCGTCGACTCCGGAGGAACCGGATTGACATCGGGCGCCGCATGCTCAACGGTCGCGGATACGTGAGGGTGGTTGTGATTGCCGTGCGATGCCTCGTGCTCGCCGTGGGCGGGATCGCAGATGTGATTCGGGACGGACTGGCCGGCGCAGTGATACCCGCACTCGACGATCCATTGGCGCAACTGGGCCTGAGTGGTGAGTTCGGGGTCGTAGGTGACGTTCGCGGTCTGGGCGACCGGGTTGGCCTCCACCGAGGTGACACCTGCTTGACGAAGGAGGGTCGCCTCGACGATCGACTTCGACGACGCCCAGTGGACGCCGACGACTTCCAGGACAACGGTTCGTGTGTGCATGGGTTCGGACTCTCTCTGATCGAGGTTCTCAGGCGGCGTGGTAACCGAGGATGGTCATCATCCCGGCCTCGGCGTGATAGATGTTGTGACAGTGCGCCGCCCAGAGCCCAGGGTTGTCGGCGTCGAACTCGACTGTCAAGGACTTGCCCGGGAGGATGATCGAGGTGTCCTTGCGCGGTCCCGCTCCGGAGTGCTGGTAGGTGTGCCCGTGCAGGTGGAACGGATGCCACATCTGGGTCGTGTTCTCGATGCGCAGCCGCACACGCTCGCCCTGCGTCACGCCGAGCGCGCCGGCCAACGGCTCGGCCGGGTCGAACCGGCGCCCATTGATCGCCCAGTCGTACCCCATCATCGAGCCGGACAGGGTCGCCGTCAGCTCACGGTCGACCGCGCGCGTCGGGAGCACGACGCTCCGGTCGGCGGCGAGGCCGCTCGCGGTGAGCACCGAGCCGGACAGTTCGGGGAGGGTCGCCGATGCGCGTGGGGTATCGCCTGACCCGGTGCGGACGATCGCCTGCGCCATCTCGCCTTTGCCTTCCGCGGCGGCGACGAGCGGAAACGCGCCATCGCGGAGGGTGACCAGCGCGTCGTAGCGCTCACCCATGCCGATCAGGACCGAGTCGGTTTCCACCGGGTCCACCGGGAACCCGTCGCTGTGGGTGACGGTAAGTTTGTGACCGCCGAGCGCCACCCGGAACGCGGTGTCGCTGCCCGCGTTGATGATCCTGATCCGCAGACGTCGTCCGGGGGTGCTGGTGAAGGTCTCCGGGTCGGCGGGCGGGCGGCCGTTGATGAGGTAGTGCGGGTAGAACACGTCGCCGGCGTCCCCGCCGAGCAGCGCTGAGCGCGCACCCATCATCATGTGGCCACCGCCGCCCATCATCCCGCCCATCCCTCCGCGCAGCTCCTCGAGCACCTCGTCGGGGGTGCCGGTCACCCCGTCGAGCCAGTCGTCGAGGATCACCACCCACTCCTCGTCGTAGGCCAGGGGCTCGTCCGGGTCATCGACGATGAGTGCCCCGTACAGGCCACGGTCCAGCTGGGCGCCGACGTGCGGATGGAACCAGTAGGTGCCCGGTTGCGCGGTGACGAACTCATACGTGAAGTCCTCGCCTGCGCCGATCGGCGCCTGGGTCGCGCCGGGGACACCGTCCATGTCGTTGCGCAGCGCCAGCCCGTGCCAGTGCACGGACGTATCGGCGGGGAGCCGGTTGCGCACGGTTGCGCGCAGCGTGTCACCCGCTGTCAGCCGAATCGTCGGCGCCGGCACCGGCCCGAAGCTCCAGGTCTTCGCCGTGGTGCCGGCGAGGTCGATCTGCGTCGGGGCGGCCACCAGGTCGACACGGGCGACCCGGCCGGTCCCGCCGCGGGCACGTTCTGCCTGACGCACCGCCGCGCCGGTCGGAGTGACGTAGCGCGGCCGGGTCGCGCAGGAAGCGAGAGCGACCGCGGCGATGGTGCCGGTGCCCACGGCGAGGAAGCCGCGCCTGGTCATGCTGGGGCTGCGGCTCGCGGGGGTCATGCCGGTCCTCTCTGGAGTGTCGATCCCGGTGTCCTCGGTCACGACGGTGCCCCGGTCGTCGGCGTCGGAGTGCAGGGTCGGCGCTGTCCGGTGGAGATGAAGACCGGGCGCCGTAGCGTCGGACCAGTGTTCGCCGAGGAGCGGCATACGCCCGCCTCCCTCACCGCGACGGCTGACGGGCCGCCGAAAGGGACGCGAGCGCAGGGGCTGACTCCACAACGACGCTCCGACTCCGGTGTATCGATAACGTCTCGAGTATTCCGCGGATATTCCTTGAGGGATAGGGTCGAAGGTCTCTATCGCTGAACGCGGACCCAGGGTTTCGTCCTGGATCCGCGCGGGTTCTATGGCAGGCCAGTTGGAGCGACGTCTGTCCGTCGTTTGCGTCGCCGCGGACGCGCTCACGATGAAGATTCGCGAGGGGCCTCCAGCCGGGCCGAAGAGCGGCTCGAAGGGAAACGCAGACGGGAACCGACGGACCCCGCGATAAGTGGCCTGTCGTGAGACGCCCAGCTCGGCTGCGACGTGAGCGACTGGGCGGCCCTGGGCGACGCGTTCGACGGTCAAGGCCCTGCCAATCAACCAGGTCATGACTCAGTACATCTAGCCCCCGACGACCGCGCCGAAACGCTCGGGCAGGGTTGCGCGGTGCGCGCGGAGCAGCTCGGCGAGCGAGAGCGTGAAGCGGTCCTGGATCTCGAGGCCGTCGACCTCGCTGTCGGTGACGCCGACGCGCAGCACGGGCACGTCGCGCCCCTCGCACAGGCCGCGGAACTTCACGTCGTCTTCGCGAGCCACCGACACGAGCACGCGGGCCTGCGACTCGGAGAGGAGTGCGGCGACAGCATCCACCCCGTCGCGCTCCATGAGCTCCGTGAGCCAGACGCGCGCGCCGACGCCGAAGCGCAGGACACCTTCCGCCAGGGTCGCGAGCAGGCCGCCCTCGGACAGGTCGTGCGCGGAGGTGACGAGCCCCTCCTCGGCCGCGGCCGACATCAGCCCCGCGAGGTTCTTCTCGGCCGCGAGGTCGAGCTGCGGGGGCAGTCCGCCGAGGTGGCCGTGCACGACGTCGGCCCACACCGAGCCGTCGAGCTCGTCGCGCGTTAGCCCGAGCAGGTAGAGGTTCTCGCCCTCGTCCTGCCAGCCCGCTGGCAGGCGGCGGTCGACGTGGTCGATGACGCCCAAGACGGCGACGACGGGGGTCGGGTGGATGGGCACGTCGCCGGTCTGGTTGTAGAACGAGACGTTGCCGCCCGTGACGGGGATGCCCAGCTCGAGGCACGCGTCGGCGAGACCCGTGACGGCCCGCTCGAACTGCCACATGACGTCGGGGTTCTCGGGGCTGCCGAAGTTGAGGCAGTCCGAGACCGCGAGGGGAGTCGCGCCCGAGGTCGCGACGTTGCGGTACGCCTCGGCGAGCGCGAGCTGCGCGCCGACGTACGGGTCGAGCTGGCAGTAGCGGCCGTTGGCGTCGGTCGCGAGCGCGACGCCGAGACCGCTCTCTTCGTCGACGCGGATCATGCCGGCGTCGTCGGGCGTCGCGAGGGCCGTGTTGCCCATGACGTAGTAGTCGTACTGGTTGGTGATCCAGGCCGTGTCGGCGAGGTTCGGGCCGCCGAGCACCTGCAGCGCCTGCGCGCGCAGCTCGGCGTCGTCAGCGGGGCGAGCGAGTCGGGCGGCGCCGTCGGCCTGCAGGGCATCCAGCCATTCGGGCCGGTGGAACGGGCGGTTGTAGACCGGGCCGTCGACGGCGACCGTGGTCGGGTCGACGTCGACGATCGTCTCGCCGCGCCAGTGGATCACGAGGCGCCCGGTGTCGGTGACCTCGCCGAGGACGCTCGTCTCGACATCCCACTTGGCGGTCACGGCGAGGAACGCATCGAGCTTGTCGGGCGCGACGATCGCCATCATGCGCTCCTGGCTCTCCGACATGAGGATCTCCTCCGCCGTGAGCGACGGGTCGCGCAGCAGCACGGCGTCGAGGTCGATGACCATGCCGCCGTCGCCGTTCGACGCGAGCTCGCTCGTGGCGCATGAGATGCCGGCGGCGCCGAGATCCTGGATGCCCTCCACGAGGTCGCCGCGGTACAGCTCGAGGCAGCACTCGATGAGCACCTTCTCGGCGAAGGGGTCGCCGACCTGCACGGCCGGGCGCTTCGTCGGCCCGCCCTCGCTGAACGTGTCGCTCGCGAGAATGGATGCGCCGCCGATTCCGTCGCCGCCCGTGCGCGCCCCGAAGAGCACGACCTTGTTGCCGATGCCGCGGGCGTTGGCGAGGTGCAGGTCCTCGTGGCGCAGCACGCCGACGGCGAGCGCGTTGACGAGCGGGTTGGCCTGGTACACGGAGTCGAAGACGGTCTCGCCACCGATGTTCGGAAGGCCCAGGCAGTTGCCGTAGTGGCTGATGCCGCTGACGACGCCGGGGACGACGCGCGCCGTGTCGGGGTGGTCGATGGCGCCGAAGCGCAGAGCATCCATGACGGCGACGGGGCGCGCGCCCATCGAGATGATGTCGCGCACGATGCCGCCGACGCCCGTCGCCGCGCCCTGGAAGGGCTCGATGTAGCTGGGGTGGTTGTGGCTCTCGATCTTGAAGGTGACGGCCCAGCCCTCGCCGACGTCGACGACGCCCGCGTTCTCGCCCATGCCGACCATGAGGTGCTTCCGCATCTCGTCGTTGACCTTCTGGCCGAACTGCTTGAGGTGCACCTTCGACGACTTGTACGAGCAGTGCTCGCTCCACATCACCGAGTACATGGCGAGCTCGCCGCTCGTGGGGCGCCGGCCGAGCAGCGCCTTGATGGCCTCGTACTCGTCGGTCTTGAGCCCGAGCGCCTCGTACGGCTGCTCCTTGTCGGGGGTCGCGGCCGCGTCGTCGACGGTGTCGGGGTGGTGGCGGCGCTCGTGATCCATCTCGTCGTGCGCCGGGTGCTGCTCCCCGGAGTCGTCGGGGGCGGCGGCGTGCGGCGTGGGCTGATTCACGGTGGCGAGGGCTCCAGATTCGAGGGCGTGCCGGATGCTCTCAGCCTACCCGCGCGGATGAGCGGGCCGCGGCGGGGGAGGGCGCCAGCGCCGGCCTCGGTCGCTCGATCTCTGGCCGACCTTTGGCCAGCGAACACCTTGGAGCACGGGCCGTCGGATAACCCGTCTTATGTCATCCGCTTAGTTCGCGTGGGTTGGAAATGAACCGTCAATGCCGGAAGCTCTAGTTTTTGGATCGCGTCCGGACCCGGACCGCGAGAACTTGTGCGATGACGATGGCCGATCCAACGGCAGCTGCGACGACGATCGTGAGCGGGTCCGTTTGAACCTTGACAATGATGAACGGCACGAGTAGCGACAGATCCAGGACGATCGCCAGGACCGGCACCCATCGACGAGCATGAACCTTATCGCGCAGCGGCCGGACGAGGCCCCACTGCACGGCGATGTCCATACTCAGATACAGCAGAGCGCCCATGGATGCGATCTGACTCAAGTCCAGCGCGACAGTGACCACGATCGCGAGGGCTGCCGTGATGAGTAGCGGCTGATGCGGAATGCGCGCCGGAAGCGACGGCGCTTGATCCATGCTCTGCAGCATCCCGTAGAGCCGCGAAACCGAGTACAGGCTGGCGAGCAGACCCGAGAGAGTGGCGATGACGGCGATCGCGACAGTGAGGCCCACGCCCCACGTCCCGAACAAAGGCTCGGCCGCCCTCGCGAGAGCGAAGTCCCTCGCCTCGACCGCGCCCTCGGCGCCGAGGCTGGACTGCACCGACGCGGTGATGAGCAGGTACAGCACGGTGCAGATCGAGATCGAGATCATGATCGACCGGCCGATGTTCTTGTCGGGATCGCGAATGTCATCACCCTGGTTGGTGATCGTCGTGAAGCCCTTGTAGGCGAGCACGCAGAGCGTGGTTCCGGCGAGGACCCCGATGACGTCCGCGGGTTGGCCCGAAGTGTTCGCGAACAGCCCCTCCCCTGTCAGCGATGCGCCGATGAGCCCCGCGATCGCGAGGACCGCGATGCCGGCGATCTTGAGGATGGCCGTCGTCGTCGCCGACCCCTCGACCAGGCGGTTGCCGATCAGATTCACGATTGTCGCGGCAGTGATCGCGAGCACGCCCACCACGGGCACCAGCACCACGGAACCCTGAAGCCCGAAGGGCGTGAGGAGGTACGTACCGAACGTTCGAGCGAGCAGGCTCTCCGCGACAACCATCGACACGTACATGAACAGCGAGAACGAGCCGGCGACGACCCCCGGACCGTACGCATCCTTCAGCAGCATCGCGATGCCGCCCGAGGACGGATTGACGCTCGAGTAGCGGATGTACGCATAGGAGCTGACGCCAGCGACGACAGCGCCCCCGAAGAACGCAACAGGGAACCAGTCTCCCGCGAGACCGGCAACCTGACCGACCAGGGCGAAGATACCTGCGCCGATCATCACCCCCGCACCGAGTGAAACCGATCCAGCGAGGGTGAGCTTCTTCTCATTGGTCACCGTCGACACTCTATGGCGTGGGAGGCCGGCTCTGTCACCCCATAATCGGCCCACGATGTGGCCCGGCAAGCGCGCGAGGCGCCACCTCGTCCACACACTGCCTGCCAGGGAGTGGGTGCAAACTTGCCGGAAACCTCAATCGTCTATGGAGCAGTGTGAGAACCCGCGTCATCGCCGCCTTTGCTGCAATCGCCGCAACCGCCCTCGCTGTCGCGGCGTGTGCACCCACCGAGGGCGACCGCCTCGCCGACGACTACCGCTCGGGCACCGGCCAGGGCTACATCTCGGGCGACGGCGCGTACACGGTCGTCGCGCCCGAGGATCGCCAGGCGCCCGTCTCGTTCGAGGGCGTGCTCGACACGGGCGAGAGCTTCGACACCGTATCCTCGGCGGGCTCGTCGTGAGCCTGTGGGTGCCGCGGCGCCGCCTGTGGGTGGTCGCCGAGCAGCGCGGTGACGGCGTGCGGCTGCAGTACGCGGGCCTCTCGCGCGGTGACGATCCGAACATCGAGCAGTTCGTCGATGATTTGGTGCGAGCGCACCGTAGCGGCCCCCGGCAGACAGACTGAGCGCTACGGCTGACGCTGTGCAGCGAGCCTGCTCTTGCGGGCGACACTTCCGTCGTCCACGGTCCGCATGGTTGGACTGTAGCTTCCGGCGCTTGATATCCGTAGACAAGGGCCGATAGCCCTCCTCATGCCAACATCGTGAGCGATCAGCTGTCAGCTGGCGCGCTTCAATCGGTGTCGCAACTTCGCGCGGCGGCTTGACTGAAGTCCGGGACTTCCCGCCCCGCCGCGGCTTCCGCAGTCGTCGCTAGTCCGTTCTCAGCGATGTCGCGAATCAGCCAGTCCATCTCATCGATCTCACGCCTCTGCGCCTCGCTGATCTCCACCGCGAGCTCGCACACGCGGACGTCAGCATTCTGGAACCGCTCTGAGCGCGTGATGGCCATGGAGTGGTGGGGAATCATCGCTTGCATGAAGCCGGCATCATCGACTGTGGCTTGGCTTCGGTCTAGCGCGATGCCGCCGGTAATCAGGAGCACGCTGCCGACGACAACCGCGATGTTCCCTTTCACGCTCTTGTACATCCCGAGCATCCAGGCAAGCATCACCAACCCCATCGTGCCGCCCATTGTCACGGCCATGAAGACTCGGCTTTCGCTGAAGCGGATGTGCGACCACTCCCAAACGCTGGCGAACATGACGAAGTACATGACAACCATGGACGTCACGATCATCGCCGCGAACCGAAGGTACTTCTGTGGAGTACCGTGGCCCCGCTTTTGGTCGGATTCATCTTCGTGCATCGCCTCATGTCGGGTACCGGTGGGCGTGCCCTTCTTAGCCATCAGAACCTCCAGATGGGCATTCACCGAAGCACTAATCAGACTGCGCGGGCAATGCCTTGACCGGTTCGGAGCGATGGAGTAAGGACGACCCAGCTGTACGAGAAGGTGCGACATGACGCCGCCACAATCACTTCGAAGCGAAATGAACCGTCGCGGTATCACGCCTGCAGATCGGAGCTACAGGACGACCCCGCGCGCACGCGAGTAGGTGTAGGGGTCGAATGAGCTTCCGTTGGTGCGCATCTCGAAATGGAGGTGGTTGCCGGTTGAGGCGCCCGTAGTTCCGACTCCGCCGATCTGTTGCCCGGCGGACACCCGTTGCCCCGCGCCGACCCGAAGGCTTCCGTTCAGCATGTGGGCGTAGCTGGAGGTCAGCCCGTTGCCGTGATCGATCACGATGTAGTTGCCGAAGTTGCCATTCCAACCGGAAAAGGTCTCTGTGCCCGCGGCGACGGCCATCACGGCGGAGCCTGCACCCGCGGCGAAACCGGTCCCTGCGTGCAAGCGACTGTCGCCATAGATCGGGTGGATGCGCCAGCCGTAATGCGAGGAGACGTAACCGTAAGACGGGCGCGCCCAACCGCTCGCGACTGGAGCTCCCACACTGGGGGCAGCGCCGGCGTTGCCGCCGCCACCGACATTCGCGGCCGCCTCCTGCTCGCGGCGGATTCGCTCAGCCTCAGCCGCCGCAGCGGCAGCTCGCTCACGCTCTGCACGGGCGGCCGCCTCCGCAGCCTCGCGGCGCTTGCGCTCCTCCTCGATGCGGATCCGCTCTCCCTCCTGGTACTGCGCCTCGGTCACGGTGAGCGCGCACTCGAGCGCTTGCAGCTGCAACTCGAGCCGCACCTCGTTCTCTTGCTGGGAGGTCAGTGCGGCCTCGGAGGTCCTCTGAGCGGCCTGGGCGCGGAGGAAGGCCTCCTCAGCGACTGGGCGTAGCTCATCCCGCAGGGTCCGGGCGACTTGCGCCTGGTCGCTCAAAGACTGTGCGGCCTGCTGGTCGCGGCGGGCCTCGGCGTAAAAGCCCTCGGCCTGCTCCATGATCTTGCTCGCATTGCCCAGACGCGACAGCAGCGCATCGGCCTGGTCGGGGTTGCCGAAGAGCGCAGCGGACAGATCGCCGCCGCCAGAGCGGCTGAGTTCGGCCGCAAACCTTCCGGCCCGCTGCTTCGACTCATCGGCTTGCGACTGGGCCGTATCTGCCTCCGCTTGCAGCTCGGCTGCTTCAAACTCGGCGTCATCGAAGTTCGCTTGCGCTTCGTAGTACTCGTTTCCGGCCCGATCAGATTCAGCTCGCGCCGCATCCACTTGCTGTCGGAGTCCTGCGATCAGCGACCGCACCGCGGCGGCTTCTTGCGCGGCCCGACCGACGTCGGCATTGGCTGCTTGCACGTCTTCCCAGGTCGGGTAATTCGCGGCGAACGCCGCCGGGTCGTCGGAGGTGGTGCCGAGCGTGCCGACCAATAGCGCAACTGTGATCCAGCAAAGAACGCGGTGCGTCGGCGCTGTCGTGCGGACACAACCATCTTCGCTCCACGGCCCCGCTCGGGAGCACCGGCCGTACTGTCGCTCATGCTCATGAACTCATTCCCCCAGGAAGAGCGTTACGGCTGCACTCACTCGCGCACCTTTGGCCACGCTAACAACAGACCGCGTCCGCGCGCCCTAGGCGACGTTCCCGTTATCGAAACGTGGATCCGCGCGGTTTGCAGGCGCCCTCGGCACATCCGGTGCGCCGAAATCTTTCACTATCGACGCCGCGGGAGTCAGCTGGCGTTGGCGGAAAGCCAGGCGTACGGGTCGATCTTGGCCCCGCCAAGAATGACTTCCAGGTGCAGGTGGTTACCCGTGGAGGCGCCGGTGTTGCCGACTTGACCGACGAACTCTCCGGCCAGCACCTGCTGACCAACGACCAGCGGTGAGGAACCCCACACCATGTGCGCGTAGAGGGAGACGACCTTCTGCCCGTTCACCACGTGCTCGATGCTGACGTTGTTGCCGTACGCGCCGCCCTCGGAGTGAGCGACCACCACCCCGTCAGCGATGCTGTAGATCGGGGTGCCGTTCGGTGCCGCCAAGTCCAAGCCCTGGTGGTAGCTCGAGCAGCCCCGGCAGGGTGCCACACGGTTGCCGAAGGGCGAGCTGATCTCCGCCGCATAGGGGAACGGCCACCGCACCGCACCCGTCCCCGTCGTGGTGTACGACGCGTTCTGTGACGCGTAGCTCTCCCGCGGAGCCTGCACGTACACCGGTTCGGGCTCCTTGACAGGCTCCGTGACCGTCCAGTCATCGCGGGTGGCGACAGGCACCACAGCGTCGGCGCTGCTGGAGACGTCCATGACCTGAGCGGGCTCGCGCACCGGGCCCGCCTCGATGGTGCCGCCCGTCGCTGCGGTGGAGACTGAGGAGAACGCTTCGGATGCGGGCGTCGCCTCCGGGTCGAGCAGCGCCACCGCGGGCACGTTCGTGCCGACGAGCAATGCCCCGACTGCGAGCATCACGATTGGCGGGAAGGCCTTCTGTGCAAGGCGAGCCGCGAGGGGCTTCCGCACTACGGCCGGACGCGATGAACTCTCGGTCGTTCGGCGACCGGATGCGCTTCTAGTGCTGGGGCGGACTGTGGCGGGGGTAGGTCGCGCAGCGGCGGCGGTTTTGCGTGCTCGGCGCCGTGCAGGGGTGGCGGCCTTCTCGGCCTCGCGGAGCGCGCGCCGGCTGCTCTCGGCAAGGGCGGCCGGCGGCAGAACGATCGACGCAGCCGGCAGAGAGTCCGCGCTTGCGGGGCGGGGAAGCGACTGGAGAATGTCGGTCACGGGGCCTTGGGTTAGCTGCCCAGCGGGCCGCAATGAAGCATCCGTCACAGTCGGAGGTTGCCTTACGTCATCTGCTTGCGCGGCCGGATGGGTGCCCGACGCGAGCCTGGAATAGGTCGCTCAGCCCGAGGCGACGAGCGCCGTCCGGGTGAGGGATTGTGTGAGCTCAGAATGTAACGGTGAGGTCACGACCATGTCGACGGTAACGCCCTGAGCGCGAAATAGCGAACCCGCGCAATGCTTTCACCCCCGTTCGGGGGCCGTGGCCCGGCGGTGTGGGGCTGCGCATCTGACTTGTTGACAAGGGCCGCAGGGATTGCGCAGTGAGCGGAAGGTTCCCTCCGATGCTGCGCGGGAGGTCGCTCCGCGCCGTCCAATGCGATCCTGCGGGTTGGATCACCCAGGTGCGGCCGCGCCGAGCTCCACGAGTTCGGCAGGTGCGCCACCCTCCCGCGGATACCAGGCGGTCATGACCGAGTAGCCGATCGCCCGCTGGGCGGCGGAATACATCGGATGGCACGTGGTCATGGTGAGGATGCGCTCCGTAGGCTCCACGCCCGGCTGACGAGGCACCGGTTCCAGCACATCGACCGCACTCGGGGCCACGATCTCCAAGCTGCGGAAGGAGTACTGATACCAGCCCGCTTCGGTCTCCAGGTAGATGCTGTCGTCGACCTGAAGATCGAGGATGCGGTTGAAGGGCGCCCCGTAGGTTGTGCGGTGCGCGGCGACGGCGAAATTTCCCACAGCTCCCGGCATGGCAGTGCCGGGATAGTGACCGACGCCCGTCTCGGGGTCGTTCAGTACGTCACGAAGTCCGACACCCTCGGCAACGTTACGGACATAATCCGCGCCGAAACGCGGAATGAGCATCGCGGCGAAGCGTTCGGCAGTCGCGGTCGGCTGCTCCAGAACGGGGGCGGATGAAGGATCTTGCGGCGTGCCGATCAGCGGGCCGTCCTGCGCGGGCGACTGCTCGAGCTGCCACTGCTGGCGAAGTTCCTCACCTGCCTGGTTCTGAGCAGAGCCGGCGATGACGTCGCCGAGCCAGAGATACCAGCCGAGGAAGAGCAACACGATGACGCCGCCCGTCATGAGCAGCTCGCCCACGACACTGATCACGGAGGTTCGACGCCGCACGACGCGCTTCCGTCGAGTCGCCGTCGCCGCCTCGCGTCGTGGGGCGGATGGGGCAATGATCATGGGCTGAGTGTAAGTCCCTTCTCTGCTTCCCTGCCATCGCAGGACCGCCAAGCGAGCCGGCAGCGCCTCACGGCCGAGGGCCAGTGCGAGGTGCCGCTGGAGTCAGCTCGTCGGCCGGGCGGCGACATCGCTCGGGTCTGCTTTGTTCTTCAACCAGCGGCTCAGCGTGAGGACGTAGACGCCGACAGCAAGGATGGCGATCGCGAGCCACGCGGTATCGCCGCCGGGAAGGTAGTGCGCGGTGATGTGACCCAGAAAAACGTCCATCCAGGGCGCATGGGGCGCTCCGGCTCGGAAGACCAGATCCGGTGCCATCGCGAACAGGTGAAGAGCGAGCACCAGCAGCAGCAGGAATCGCGGTCCAGGAGCTCCCCGAACTTCCAGCACCACCAGCGACACCACTGCTGCCGCGATCAGGGCGACGAGGAAGTGAGTCGCCCAGTTGAAGCGGGCATCGTGGACGCTGTACGTCTGAAAGACCAGCACCTCCGCAATGACCAGAATCGTCAGCTGGATCGCCAACGATCGCGGGTGAAGGGCCCGGTAGGTCGTCGCCCAGGACGCGCGCCGCGTGCTCACGACACCGCTCCGGTGATGACATCCACTTCGAAAGCGTTCAGCAGGTATCGCGGATCGAGTGTGGCGTACCTGACCTGCCGGTCCTCATCGATCACCGCGTAGCCGACCGGAGGGCCGCCGTCCACCGGCACCGGCATCGGGATCACGTCGACGAGCTCACCATGGGCGGATGCGTCCGGGGTGAGGATGATGAGCTCGGCCCCTCCCGCGGTCACGTCAGCGCGCCACTGCTCCCACTCGGAGCCCGTTGGCTGCTCGCGGTCGAACAACAGGATCACTGCACGATCGCCGAGCTGGAGTCCTGCAACGTCCTCGTCGAGCACCGGCCCTTCCCGCAGTAGACCGTCGCGCTGCAGCGCGGGACGAGGGTCATCGAGCGGACCAGGTGGTCTGACGAGCAGCACGACCACAGCGGTAAGAACCACCATCAATGCCGCGACCACACCCGCCGGTAGCCACCACCTCAGTGGAGGCCGGTCGTCGTCCGCGGCTATGGCGTCGGGCACCCGCGATGAAGACTTCACCGCCCCACGGTAACCGCGCGAGTCCCCCGTCGGCGCAGACTGGAAGCGTTCCCCATCATTGGACGAGCGCTTCATGCACGCGTGACGAGTACCGTCGATCCTCATGAGGGCATCCCGCTTCGCACTCGCCGCCGCCGCGTTCACCCCCGCGCTCGCTTGGGCAGGCGTGCACGCCGGCTCGCCCGAGGCGCGCCGGTGGCGCCCCGGCGCCGGAGAGCGTATGCAGGCCGGCGAGCTCGGCGTGCGCATCCACGGCACGGGTGACGCCGTCGTCGTGCTGCTATCGGGTCTCGCCTCGAGCGAGCGGATGTGGGGCGAAGCGTACGACGTCCTCGGGAGGCGCGCCTGCGTGATCGCAATCGATCCGATGGGGTTCGGCGCCTCCATGACCAGCCCAGCTCTGGACCATCCGGTCGACGCCGATGCGCACGTCGACGCGGTCCTCGGCGTGCTCCACGAGCTCGGCCTGCACGAACAGCCCGCGATCATCGTCGGGCACTCGATGGGGGCATCGCTCGCTCTTCGCGTTGCTGCGCGGCACCCGGCAGCGCGAGCGGTCGTCGCCTTTGACGCGCCGCTCTACGCAACCGTCGAGGAAGCGGACGAGCGCGTGCGCCACATGGGCTCGTTCGAGGCGCTGCTCGCCCAGGGACCGCTCGCGATGCGCGTCTGCCAGTGGATGTGCGACAACCGTGCCGCAGCACAAGCGGTTGCGGTGGCGATCAGCCCACGTCTGCCCATAACGGTCGCCCGGGATGCTGTGCAGCACACCTGGCACGGATACACCTCCGGGTTCGACAGCCTCATCCGCGATACCGGGTGGCAGACCGCCCTGCACACGCTCGCCTCGCGGGGGGTTCCCGTCTGGCTCATCGATGGCGAGACCGACCCCGTACCGGTGCCGGGGCGAGCCGACGCTCTCGCCCGCGAGCACGAAAAGCTCACCGCGATCCAGTTCCCCGGCGGACATCGATTGCCATTGAGCGACCCCGCCGGATGCGCGTCGATGATCAACCATGTACTCAGCGTTTACCCTGGTCGCAGCCCACGGACCGTGTGAGAATACCCCGGGAGGTATTGGACGATGTTGATGAGAATGGCGTATCTGCTGCTCATCGCAGCGCTCGCCGTCGTCGGCATCTCCATGAGCGCCCACAGCGCGGCACCGATCAGTCACAGCACCACGGCGTTGTCGACCGCGCCAGTGCACGCGGTCGAAGAGCCTCACCAGCAGTCCCTATCCAACAGCAGCACACCAGCAGTGAATTCCGGCGAGGCCGCGTGTGCTGACTGTGCAGAGGATCCCTCCGGCCTGCTCATGGCGTGCGCCTTCATCGCATTGCTCCTGGCTGTGACTTTCTTGTTGCCGGCACTCGCGTTGCGGCTCGCCATCACTCCACCTGCCGTCGTGTTGGCCGAGGAGCCGACGCGGGGGACGGTGTCTGCCCGCACGCCGGATCTTGAGGAGCTCTGCATCAGTCGTCAGTGATCATTCGCTTACGCGACGACTTTCGTCGTCGCCTCTCGCGATCGAACGATTACTTACGACGAAAGAAGCAGGATCATGCAGAAGACGACGAAGTTCCGCGCGCTCTCCACCGGCGCGCTCATCATCACCGCCGCGCTCGGCCTCACCGCCTGCGCCGCACCGGCCGGATCGGCAGCTGATTCCGGCGCGAACGAGGCCGACGTCATGTTCGTCCAGATGATGATCCCGCACCACGAGGGCGCCGTCGAGATGAGCGATGTCCTCCTCGACAAGACGGGAGTCGACCCCGACGTCGTCGCCATTGCCGAGCAGATCAAGGCAGCACAGGCGCCCGAGATCGAGCAGATGGAGGCCTGGCTGGAGGAGTGGGACGTTGACATGTCCGACATGTCGGGAATGGACGGCATGGAGGGAATGGACCCCGGCGACATGGGCGGCATGGGTGACATGTCAGAGGACATGGACGCGCTCGAAGAAGCCGACGGCGCTGCCGCCGGTGACCTGTTCCTCGAGCAGATGATCGTCCACCACGAGGGCGCGATCGACATGGCCGAGGACGTGCTCGAGGACGGTGAGCACCCCGATGTGCGGGAGCTCGCCGAGAACATCGTCGAGAGCCAGGCCGATGAGATCGAGCGGATGCGCTCGATGCTCGAGTCCTGATGCGCACGCGACTCGTGGCGGCTGTCGCATCGGCCGCCACGGTCGGCGTCGCGCTCGCAGGGTGCGCAGCAGCCCAGGAGCCGATCGCCGTCACGCACGTGCATGCCGTCGACCTCGACGAGGAACGAGGTGCCATCTACGTTGCAACCCACGAGGGAATCCTCCGCGTGGCAGCCGAAGAAGACACCTCTGACTCGGCAGCCGGGTCGATCGCACAGCCTGTGAAGGTGACGCGGCTGGGTGAGTGGACGGGTGATGTCATGGGCATGGCCCGCCTCGATGACACCATTTACCTGTCGGGGCACCCCGCGCCCGGATCGGATGGGCCGGCGAACATCGGCGTGTTCGAGATCAACGTCCGTGGCCGTGACGCCGAGGCGCTCTCGCTCGAGGGAGAGGTCGACTTCCACAGCATGACCCTTGGCGGGGTCGCTCTGGCGTCCTATGGACTGGCCGGGATTGACTCTGCCACCGGAACTGTCATGGTGAGTCGCGATCGCGGAGAAACCTGGACACCAGGTGCCGCCCTCGCCGCCAGGACCCTCAGCTGGGATGCTCGAGCGGAGCAGCTGTTCGCGACCACCGAGGAGGGCCTCCTCGTCAGCACAGATGACGGAGCGACGTTCTCGCCGGTCGAGGGCGCACCAGCTCTCCTGCTCATCTCGTCCAGCCAGACCGGGGCCGCTGCACCTTTCCTGGCCGGCATCGACGTCAACGGCGTCGTGCAAACCAGTCCGGACGGGCTCACCTGGACCGCTGTCGGCACGGCACCTGCAGGAGCGGAGGCCCTGTCGGTCGATCGAGGCGGTGCGCTTGTAGTCGCGGGCCTCGCAGGGGTGCAGCGGTCCGACGACGGCGGAACGACCTGGGAATCGGTCGTCGAGTTCTGAGGTTCAACCTCTCGCTGGATGGGGTGGTCGGCGCGATGACCGCCCCATCTAGCGCCCACATCAGTCGGCCAAGTCAACGCGAGCAATCGAAACCATTCGGCGGTCCTTAGGGCATGTCACTCGTTGCGTGTTTCGTGCCGGGCCGGCTGCCATCCGACGTCACGCGAGTACTTCCGGCTCGTCATCCTGCCCGCTCAAACGCCTCAAGTGAATAGCATGGCGTCTCGCTGGAGCTGTGCTTACGAGCGTTTGCTCTGCGGGCGCCGCGGTCACCTTCCAAGAGCCGAGGTTGAAGAGTCTTTATTTTCTAGGCATCCGATCGATTGGCACGCTCGAGAGCGCGATAGACCGTCGAGCGAACCACGCCGAACAATTCGGCGAGTTCACCCGAAGTGTGACCGCCCGCGCGATGGAGACTGACCAGGTGTGCCTCTTGCGTCGGCGAGAGCTTTGGCTTCTTTCCGCGGAGTCGGCCCTTTGCCCGTGCGACTGCCATGCCCTCGCGCGTTCGAGCTCGGATGAGGTCAGCTTGGAACTCGGCGACCATGCCGAGCACGTTGAACAGCAGCCGGCCGACGGGGTCGGTCGGGTCGTAGAGGCTGCCACCGAGGCTCAGGCGCACACCCTTCGCTGCGAGCCCGTCGGCGATGTCGCGCGCATCCGGCAGCGATCGCGCGAGCCGGTCAAGCTTCGACACCACGAGGGTGTCGCCCTCCCGGCAGGCCGCGAGCGCCTCGCGCAGACCCGGCCGGGCACGGTTCGTGCCGGTGAGTCCGTGGTCGACGTGGATGTTGCGCTCCTCCACCCCGAGCGCCATCAACGCGTCGCGTTGGACAATCAGATCCTGCTCGATGGTGGACACGCGTGCATAACCGATCAGCATGCCGTAGCTGTAGCGTTTGCCACCCCTCATCGGGCAGATTTGCGGGCGGGCCTTACGGGAATCGTCGAGACGAGCATCCTGTGGCTTCGTTCGCTTGGTGGCGGGGTTTTTGCAGCGCTCCGTGGCGGTCTTGTTGCCGCGATCACGCAGGGCTGGCTGCAGGTAGGTGTCGCGGTCTGAACCGAGAGGGGTGCGCCCGGTCGGGGCCGTTTGGATCGCTGCCGCTACATCAGAGTCCGAAGGCTCCGCCGCTGACGAGGATCACGATGCCGAGGCCGATGAGAACGATGGGGAAGAGGATGTGCTCCCAGCGTTCGAGCACTTCGGCGATCGGGGGGCGGGTGGCGACGAACTTTGCCAGGGCCACCAGGACCGCGACGAGCGCGAGGAAGACGATGCAGTAGGCGACTACTGCGAGAGGTTCCACGCTGAGGAAGACAGGGGTGTAGACGCCGATGTTGTCGCCGCCGTTGGCAAGGGTGACGCCTGCGACTGTCCACACGCCGACCTTCTTGCCGGCAACCTTGGCCTCGTCGTCATCGTCGTCATCGTCTCCGCGCCAGGCCTGCCATGCGGCCCAGAGGCCGAGGCCCAGAGGGATGAGACCGAAGTACGGGATGGCTGCCGAGGGCAGGAATGCTCCGGCACCGATGGTCACCAGGACCGCGGCACCGAGGATGCCGGCGAATCCGAGGTACTGGCCGGCCAGAATGCGGGCGGTAGTGCCGCGCTGGCCTGCCCTCGCGCGAAGAAGAGGGAGAGCACGATGATGTCGTCGATGTTGGTCGCTGCGAACAGGCCCATCGCCTGCAAGACCGAGGTGAGGATCATGCGCCCTCCCCAGCTGCGTCGCATCCGGGAAGCGAGCAGGCGGGATCGATGCACGGGGCGTCTTCGTCCACTGCCAGGGTGGCATCGACCAGTGCCGTCAGCGCCTGCGCCAGGTGCGAATCGGCGATCTCATATCGTGTCCGACGACCCTCGGGCTCGGAGACGACGATCCCGCAATCGCGCAGGCATGCCAGGTGGTTGGACACGTTCGGGCGTGTCAGGTCCAGATCTCGGGCCAGTTCCGCCGGGTAAGCGGGATGGTCGAGCAGGGTCAAGATGATCCGGGATCGAGTGGGGTCGGCCAGTGCACGACCCAGGCGGTTCATCACGTCGAGACGCGAAGCAATAGTCAGCATGGACTGAACTATACAGCGCGCACTGAACACTCGGTCACAGGCGTCAGCCCCGATCGCATGCCCGTAAGGGGAACCCTCACCGGACACCACCGCTACTTATCGAGAGGAACGACGGCACGCCTGGCGGGCTGTCCCGTAAGACCCGCCCGGTGAACTGTCCGGTGAAGGGAGGCTATATGACACACTGGGGAGCATGTCCCCCTTGAAGGTCGGCTATGCCCGAGTCTCCACCGACGAGCAGGACCTGACCGCGCAGCGTGACGGACTCGCGGCGTTCGGCGTCGATCCCAAGCGCATCTACGTCGATCACGGGCTCACGGGCCGCAACGCCGACCGTGAGGGCCTGCGGCAGGCGCTGGCTGCCTGTCGGGACGGCGATACATTCGTGGTCACCAAGCTCGATCGGCTGGCGCGTTCAGTCCGTGATGCCCACCAGATCGCCGACGACCTCGCGGCGCGGGAAGTGAAGCTGAGCATCGCCGGATCGGTGTACGACCCGACCGACCCGATGGGGAAACTGTTGTTCAACGTGCTGGCGATGGTCGCCGAATTCGAAGCCGACCTCATCCGTGCCCGCACCCGCGAGGGGATGAAGGTCGCCAAGGCCAAGGGCCGGCTGCGCGGGAAGTCACCGAAACTCACCCCCCGGCAAGAAGCTCACCTCGTCCAGCTACATGCCGCCGACGAGCACACCGTGGGCGAGCTGGCCGAGCTGTTCAGCGTGGGCCGCTCCACGGTCTACCGCGCCCTTCAGCGCGCCGAGCGCGGGCGCGAGAACGCCTTGCAGTAGGTGCGTCGTGGACGCTCGAGCGCGGTGGCGAATCCTCAGGCTCCACGTCGAGGACCAGGTGCCCCTCGCGCGCTTAGCTCGCGAGACCGATGTAGGGCTGCGGACCCTGGAGCGCTGGCACGCCCGCTACCGCGCCGACGGCTACGCCGGACTGGAGACAGCCTCGCGAGCGGACACCGGCTCCCGCCGCCTTCCGCCCGACCTCGTCCACCTGATCGAGGGCCTGGCGCTGAGCAAGCCGCGGCCGGCCATCGCCACCATCCACCGCAAAGTCACCGGCATCTGCGCCGCCCGGAAGTGGCCGGTCCCCTCCTACTCGGTGGTGTGGGACATCGTGCGGACCCTGGATCCCGGCATGGTCACCCTCGCCCTGGAGGGCGCAGCGTCCTACCGCGACAAGCACGAGCTGGTGCTCCGCCGGCAAGCAGAGCTGCCCAACGCGATGTGGCAATCCGATCACACCATGCTCGACATCCTGGTGGTGGGCACCGACGGCAAGCCCGCACGGCCATGGCTGACAACGATCCTCGACGACTGCTCCCGGGCGGTCTGCGGCTACACAGCCTTCCTGGGCGCACCGTCGGCGATGAACACCGCCCTGGCGCTGCGCCAAGCGATCTGGCACAAGACCGACCCGGCCTGGCCGATGTGCGGCCTGCCCGACGTGCTCTACGTCGACCACGGCAGCGACTTCACCAGTGACCAGCTCGCCCACACCGCCGTCGACCTCCACATCCGACTGATCCACTCCACCGTCGCCCGACCCCAGGGCCGCGGCAAGATCGAGCGGTTCTTCGGCACCATCAACACCGAGCTACTCGCCACCCTGCCCGGACACATCACCGAAGGGCACCCCTGGCCGACACCGAAACTGTCCCTGGCCGAACTCGATAGCGCCCTGGAGGCGTTCGTGGCCACCTACAACGACCGCACGCACAGCGAGCTCGGAACCTCCCCGCGCAGCGCGTGGATCGCCGATGGCTGGCTGCCCCGAATGCCCGAGAGCCTGGAAGACCTCGACGGACTGCTGTTGACCGTCGCCAAGACCCGCGTCGTGCGCCGCGATGGCATCCGCTTCCAGGGCCTGCGCTACGTCTCGCCAACTCTGGCCGGCTACGTCGGACGCTCGGTCGTGATCCGCTACGACCCCCGCGACATCACCGAGATCCGCGTCTTCGATCACGACGAATTCGTCTGCAAGGCCGTCAACCAAGAGCACCACGACCAGAAGGTCAGCCTCAAGGAGATCCAGGCCGCGCGCAACGCCCGCCGCCGGGCGCTGCGAGCCGGCATCAACGAACGCATCGCCCTCGTGGCCGCACCTACCGAGACGCCACGGATCACCGAAGCACCGGCTCCGGCGCCGAGGTCGGCGTTGAAGATCTACAAGGAGGACCTCAGGTGAGCCAGCGCTTCATCGTCACCAAGGAGCACCGCCGCTTCACCGAGTTCGCCGACGCCGTGCGCCGCGGGCACACCATCGGTTTGTGCTTCGGATCAGCCGGCGTAGGAAAGACACTCTCCGCGCGCCGCTACGCACACTACGAGAAGGCTCATGACCTGCTGACCTACTGGGGGCCGCGCTCCGACAACGACGCCAAGATCTACGCCGCCTTGAACCGGAGCCGCACCGTGCTCTACACCCCCAGCGTGCTGACCACCCCGCGGACCTGAAGGACGAGCTGACCCAAGCCATCACCCGCACCAACATGTGCATCGAGCAGCACCTCGTACCTCCCGGCACGGCCACTCCCGAGGCCTGGGGATGGCGACACGGCAGGAACTACGTGGAGCTGATCATCGTCGACGAGGCCGAACGACTGCGTCCCGCCGCGCTGGAACTGCTGCGCGATCGCTACGACCGCGACGACATCGCCCTGATCCTGATCGGCATGCCCGGCCTGGAGAAGCAGTTCAGCCACTACCCCCAGTTCTACAGCCGAGTCGGCTTCGCCCACCAGTACCGGCCCCTGGGACAAGACGAACTGCTGTTCGTCCTCGAGCGACACTGGCGATCCCTCGGCAAGACCCTCGACCCCGACGACTTCACCGACGCCCAAGCCATCGCAGCCATCGCACGGATCACCCGCGGCGACTTCCGGCTCCTCGAACGCCTCTTCCCCCAGATCCAGCGGGTCCTGAAGATCAACGAACTCGACACCATCACCAACGACGTCATCGAAGCCGCACAGAGCACCCTGGTCATCGGTGTCACCTGACCCCGCCACGAAGCGACCGAAGAACCCCGCCATTCAGCAGACGAAGTCACAAGCATCCAGCGCGATCTCGATGCGCGCCCCGACCGCCCCGGGGTGTCCCGGTGAGGGTCGGCTTTCGGGCACAACGCCACCGAGGCTTCATCAGCAGCAGGCCCGCCCGCCGCCCGAAACCGCACCGAAACGCCGTTCGCCTAGGCTCGCGGCATGACCAAGCGCCAGCTCTTCATGTTCCTCGGCTTCGCCCTGCTGGTGTTCGCAGGGGCGGCGCTGCTCGGCTTCGCCGTCAACGGCGGCGTCTGAGCTCCGAGCCCCTAAGCCTTCGGCACGGGCGGGCCGACGATCAGCAGCACGGTGAACAGCGCGACGACGGCGAGCAGCAGGGCTGCGGCCAAGAGGATCGGGTGGCGCAGCATCCATCGCACCAGGCGATCGAACCAGACGGCGTCGCGCGGATCGTCCGTCGCCTCCCGCCGCCAGCCCCCCTCGAGCCGGCCCGTGCGGTGCGCCCACATGTCGAAGGGGATGGTCGCGTAGGGCACGACGGCGGTGACGACGGCGAGCATGCCGAGGCCGACGCTCCAGCGCTGATTGATGGCGGTGAGCACGGCCGTCGCGCCGTAGGCGAGGAAGACGAAGCCGTGCACGCTGCCGCCGATGCGCACGGCGAGGTCGCCGGTGTCGCCGCCGACGACGGCGCGGATGACGAGGCCCGAGATGAGCGCCGTCCAGGTGATCGCCTCGGCGATCGCGACGACGCGGTAGAGCCGCTTCGGGGTGAGGCCGCGCGGGGCGGTGCTGGGCGCGCCGGTGCTGCGGCCGTCAGTGGCCGGGGCCGCCGCCGTCATCGCAGGACGCTCTGCTGCAGCACGCTCGTGAAGAAGGTGAGCCCGTCGACGCCCGAGCGCATGGCGAGCGCGGTGTCGGGGCCGAAGCCCGCCTCGACGGCGTGCTCGGGGTGCGGCATGAGGCCGACGACGTTGCCGCGCTCGTTGCGCAGGCCCGCGATGTCGCGCATCGAGCCGTTCGGGTTGACGTCCAGGTAGCGGAACGCGACGAGGCCGTCGCCCTCGAGCTGGTCGAGGGTCTCCTCCGAGGCGATGTACCCGCCTTCGCCGTTCTTCAGCGGGATGGTTATCTCCTGGCCCTCGGCGAAGCCGTTCGTCCAGGCGCTCGACGTCGACTCGACGCGCAGCCGCTGGTCGCGGCGGATGAAGTCGCCGTGGTCGTTCTGCACGAGCCCGCCCGGCAGCAGGTGGGTCTCGACGAGGATCTGGAAGCCGTTGCAGATGCCGAGGACGGGCATCCCGTCGTTCGCCGCCTCGATGACCTCGGCCATGATCGGCGAGCGGGCCGCGATCGCCCCCGCGCGCAGGTAGTCGCCGTAGCTGAAGCCGCCGGGCAGCACGATCGCGTCGACCCCGTCGAGGTCGTGCGTGCCGTGCCACAGCGCGACCGGCTCGGCGCCCGCGAGGCGGATGGCGCGCATCGCATCCCGGTCGTCGAGCGAGCCGGGGAAGGTGATGACGCCGACGCGCATCAGCGGGTCTCGCCCGCCGCGCCCGCGTCCTCGACGCGCACGTCGATGACGTCCTCGATGACGCCGTTGGCGAGCATGTCAGCGGCGACCTCCTCGACCTGCTTGAGCAGGTCGGCGTCGACCTCGCCGTCGACGCGCAGCTCGAAGCGCTTGCCGATGCGCACCTCGGCGATGCTCTCGTGGCCCAGACGGTGCAGGGCTCCGGTGACGGCCTTGCCGGCCGGGTCGAGCAGCTCGGCCTTCGGCATGACCTCGACGACGATGGTGGGCACGGATGACTCCCCGGGTGCGTCAGAAAAGTGGATGCCCTCAGTCTAGCCGCGCGCCATCGCCGCTCATCCGCGCACGACCGGGGTCGCGGGCGCCGGCGGCGGGCGGTAGCCTCGGGCGCTGCCCCGCCCCCGACCGGAAGGCACCATGCTCCTCATCGACTCCTTCGTCTGGCGCAGCTGGACGGGCTTCGGCCTCGCCGTGCTCATCGCGCTCGCCGTCGTCGTGCTCATCATCGCCGCCGTCGCGCTCGCGGCCCGCCTCGTCGCGCGCCGCCGGCCGGGCGTCTACGCGACGCTCGGTCCGCTGCGGCGCCGGCTGCGCATCCTGCTCGCCCTCATCACCCTGTGGGCCGCGGTGGCGCTGACCCTGCCCGAGCGCGACTGGATGCCCGTGCTCGACCAGCTCTTCCTCATCCTCGTCATCGCCGCGGGCGCGTGGGTCGTCGCCGCCGGCGTGACCCTGCTGTTCGAGCGCACCGCGGGCCGCTACGACGTCACGGCCTCCGACAACCGCGTCGCCCGGCGCATGCGCACGCAGCTGCTCATCCTCAAGCGCCTCGCCCTCGTCGTCATCGGCATCGTGGCGATCGGCTCGATCCTGCTGACCTTCGACGGCGCCGAGGCCGTCGGCGCGAGCCTGCTGGCCTCGGCCGGTCTCGCCTCCGTCGTCGCCGGCCTCGCCGCGCAGTCGACCCTCGCGAACCTCTTCGCGGGCATGCAGCTGGCCTTCTCCGACGCCATCCGCGTCGACGACGTCGTCGTCGTCGAGGGCGAGTACGGGCGCATCGAGGAGATCACGCTGACGTACGTGGTCGTGCGCATCTGGGACCAGCGCCGCATGGTGCTGCCGAGCACCTACTTCACGACGACGCCCTTCCAGAACTGGACGCGCACGACCGCCGATCTCATGGGCCCCGTCGTGCTCGACCTCGACTGGCGCGTCGACGTCGACGGCCTGCGCACCGAGCTCGACCGCGTGCTCGACGAGACCGACCTCTGGAACGGCGCCGTGAAGAACGTGCAGATCGTCGACGCGACCGGCGGCATGGTGCGCGCCCGCGTGCTCGTCTCGGCCGCCGACTCGGGCACGCTGTGGGATCTGCAGGTGCTCGTGCGCGAGAAGCTCGTCGCCTGGGTGCGCGACCACGGGCCCGAGGCCCTGCCCGTGCAGCGGTTCGAGCAGGCCGCGCCCGTCGAGACCCGCCCGCTGCCGCCGTCGGAGCCCGTGCCGAGCGGCGAGGCTCAGCCCGAGAGCGAGTAGTCGGCGCGCTCCAACCCGGGTGCGATGAGCCGGGCGTTGGCCTCGTCGGGGCCCAGCGCCCACGCCTCGGCCTCGGCGGAGGTCTTGCCGTGCGCCACGTGGCGGGCGATGAGGCGCTCGCGGCGGGTCTCGTCGGCGAGACGCAGCGCGACCGTCGCGTCGAGCAGGCCCGCGACGGGGTGCCAGCCGTCGTCGGCGTGCAGCAGGTAGTTGCCCTCGACGATCACGGTGCGAGCATCCGGCCCGATCGCGATCGCCTCGGGCACGGGCTCCTCGATCGTGCGATCGAAGTCGGGCGCGCGCACGGCGGCGTCGTCGTCGCGCAGCGCGCGCAGCACCCCGAGGAAGCCCGCGACGTCGAAGGTGTCGGGGGCGCCCATGCGGTCGCGGCGGCCGAGCGCGACGAGGCGGGCCTGCGGCAGGTGGAACCCGTCCATCGGCAGCACGACCGCGCCCGGCAGGGCGGCGGCGAGCGCGGCGGCGGCGGTCGACTTGCCGGCGCCGGGGGCTCCGGCGATGCCGACGAGCAGGCGGCGGCCGGCGTGCGGGGCGCGGGCGCGCATCCCCTCGATGACGGTCGCGAGGGCGTCGAGGCCGGGCAGCGCCGCGGGGCCCGGTGCGGTCATGAGGCGCGGCCGCGGCTCGATGGGACCGCCTCGAGGTCGGGATGCGCGGCACCGTGCTCGACCCAGTGCCGCACCACGGCCGTGAACACGTCGGGGTGCTGCACCGTCCAGAGGTGGTGCATGCTCGGGGCGAGCCGCACCGCGTCCTGCGGCGTGCGCTGCAACCGCTGCAGCGCGGTGACCACCCGGCGCGCCTCGCCCGCACCCGCGACGCCGAGCACCGGCACGGCCTGCGACGCCGGTTCGTCGAGCCCCTCGAGCTGATCGGCGACGCCGCGCGCGGTCTCCGCCATCATGCGGCGCGAGCTCGCCGGGTCGAGCCCGACGCCCGCGGCGACGAGCTGCTCGACCGCCTCGCGCGGCAGGCCGCGGCGGGGCCCGAGCATGCGCTGGAAGGCCGCGACGCGCAGCAGCTTCACCTGCGTGCGCGCCACCGCCGTCATGAGCGGCCCCATGCCGTCGAGCGGCGCGCTCGCGATCACCGCCGAGCGGAGGACCTCGGGATGCCGTGCGACGAGCACGGCGGCGACTGAGGCCCCCAGCGAGTAGCCGACGACGTGCGCGCGCGGGCGCCCCTGCTCGTCGACGCCGGCATGAGCGCGGATGAGCTCGGCCACCCGGTCGGCGGCGTCGGTCGTCGACACCCAGCCCAGGTCGCGGCTGCCGCCGTAGCCGGGCAGGTCGGGCACGAGCAGGTGCCGGTCGGCGAGCGCCTCGCGCTGCGGCGCCCACATCCAGCCCGAGAGGTTGCCGCCGTGCAGCAGCACGACCGTCTCGGCGCCCGCGGTCGCGCCGTCCTGCTCGTGGTGCAGCCCGCCCGGTCTCGGGGCGCCGTCGCTCACGCCCGGCTCCAGCGCGCGAGCAGCCCGGCCTCGGCGGCGTCGTCGACGGCGAACTCGGCCCAGTCGCGGTAGCCGAGCGCGCTCGGGTGGAACTCGTCGCTCGCGAAGAAGCCCTCGGTGTAGGGCGGCGGGGGCGGCGACATGCGGGCCTCCGGCTCGGCGTCGACGATCGAGCGCGCCGCGGCCTCGAGCGCGCGGGAATGCCGGTAGAGCGTGCCGCGCAGCGGCTCGGGCAGCAGGCGGAATCGGAAGAACGCCGGCAGCGACGACATGAGCACGACCGATCCGGGATGCTGCGCTCGCGTCGCGCTCACGATGCGCCGCACATCCCGCCGGAACGCCCTCGCGCTGCGCAGGGCGAGGGCGTCGTTCGCCCCGACGGTGAGGAACAGGACGTCGACGGGGCCGTCGAGCGCGGCCGCGAGGTGCCCGCGCACGAGGTCGGCCGCGGTCGCGCCGTTGCGGCCGTGCGCCCGCCACGAGACGGCGCGACCGGTGCGCGCCGCGAGCGCCTCGGCGAGGCGACCGCCGAGCCCGAGGTCGGCGTGCTCGACACCGACGCCGGCCGCCGTCGAGTCGCCGAGCACGAGCAGGTGCAGGGGCTCGCCGTCGCCCTCGACGGCTCCGAGCCACGGGCCAGGGGCGTCCGGCAGCCGGGGGGTCTCGCGGCGCAGCCGTCGCCCCTGCGGCAGGATCACGGCGCCGCGCAGCACCGCGGCGGCACGGCTCAGGCGCAGCGCGATCGCGGGGATGTGCGGGGCATGGCGCGCATCGTTCACGAGGCGCGAGTCTAGGCGGCAGGGGTGTTCATTCGCGCGGCGGCCGGGCTCAGCCGGCCGCGCTGAGCCGCAGCGCGTTGCCCCAGGGGTCGTCGACCCCGAGGCCGGCGCCGTCGTCGCGCACCGCGTGCCCGTAGTGGCCGAGGCGCTCGCCGACGGCGCCGAGCGCGTCGGCGTCGGGCAGCACGATGTCGACGCGGCCGAGCCCGAGCGCGGCCTGCCGCCGCCCGGCGCCGCGGCTGCGCCACACGTTCATCGCCATGTGGTGGTGGTAGCCGCCGGCGCTGACGAAGAGGGCTTGCCCGCCGAGGCTCGTGGTCTGGTCGAAGCCGAGCTCGTCGACGTAGAACCGCCGAGCGGTGTCGACGTCGCCCACCGAGAGGTGCACGTGCCCGACGGTCGCGGGCGCGCTGCCGTGCGCGGCGAGCGCCTGCTCGTCGAGGTGCTGCTGCAGGAACGCGTTGGGATCGAGGAAGAGCGTCGACATCTCGACCTGCCCGTGCGTCCAGCTCCAGGCGGTGCGCGCGCGGTCGAGGTACAGCTCGACGCCGTTGCCCTCCGGGTCGTCGAAGTAGAAGGCCTCGCTCACGAGGTGGTCGCTCGAGCCCGTGAACGTGCCGGGGTAGCGCTGGGCCACCGCGGCGACGGCGGCCGCGAGGGCCCCGGCCGTCTCGAACAGTATCGCCGTGTGGAACAGCCCGGCCTCCCGCGGCCCGGCATGGCGCAGGCTCGGCGCGTGCCGCAGCACGACGAGCGGCTGGATGCCCCGGCCGAGGCTCGTCGTCGCGGGCGCGCCGTCGCGCGCCGGTTCGGCGCTCAGCACCGTGAGCCCGACACCGTCGCGGTAGTACGCCGTCATGGCGTCGAGGTCGGCGACGTCGAGGGTGACCGCGCCCATGGTGGTGTCGGCGGCGAGGCGGGAGGAGTCGGTCATGGCCGGTGCAACCCCGTTCGACCCCGTGCCATTCCGCGCGCCCGGTCGGCGGCCGGCTCGAACGGCGTGAGCCCGCGGCTCAGGCCGTCAGGCGGTCGATCAGCTCGCGGTAGCGGTCGGCGGTGCGCGCGACGATCTCGTCGGGCAGCGCGGGGGGTTCGCCCGTGCGATCCCAGTGCGCGGCGAGCCAGTCGCGCACGATCTGCTTGTCGAAGCTGGCGAGGCGCCCGGGGCCGCCCGCGTCGTAGGCCTCCGCGCCCCAGTAGCGCGAGCTGTCGCTCGTGAGCACCTCGTCGGCGAGGGTCAGCGCGCCCGTGGCCGGGTCGCTGCCGAACTCGAACTTCGTGTCGGCGAGGATCAGCCCGCGGTCGGCGGCGATCGCGCTCGCGCGGGCGAAGATGGCGAGGCTCGCATCCCGCAGCGCCGCGGCCGTCTCGGCGCCGACCAGCTCGACGGTGCGCTCGTAGCTGATGTTCTCGTCGTGCTCGCCCATCGGGGCCTTCCACGCGGGCGTGTAGATGGGCTCGGGCAGGCGATCGCCGTCCTGGAGCCCCGAGGGCAGCGGGATGCCGCACACGGTGCCCGATGCCCGGTACTCGACCCAGCCGGAGCCCGAGAGGTACCCGCGCACGACGCACTCGACGGGGTGCATGTCGAGCCGGCGCACGATCATGCCGCGCCCCGCGACGACCGCCGGAACCTCAGGCCCATCGACCGCGCGGTGGTCGCCCGCGCCCACGCCGGAGCCCTCGGCGAGCCGGTCGAACCACCAGTCGCTGAGCAGCGTCAGCAGCGCGCCCTTGCCCGGGATGCCCGGCTCGAGCACGTGGTCGAAGGCGCTCACCCGGTCGCTCGCGACGACGAGCATGAGCGCCGGATGCTCGGGGTGCTCGTAGAGATCGCGCACCTTGCCCGAGTAGACGTGCTGCCAGCCGTCGAGCGCCGCCGGGTCGAGAGCGCCGCTCACGAGATGACGCGGGCCGCGATGTCGGTGCGGTACTGGCCGCCCTCGAGCCCGATGCGGCCGATCGCCTCGTAGGCGCGGGCGCGGGCCTCGGCGAAGTCGGCGCCGCGAGCGACGACGCTCAGTACTCGGCCGCCGGTGGCGACGAAGCCCTCGTCGGTGCGGGCCGTCGCGGCGTGGGCGAGGTGCACGCCCTCGACCTGCTCGGCCTCGTCGAGCCCGAACAGCGCGCGCCCCGTGTGCGGCGCGTCGGGGTAGCCCTCGCTCGCGAGCACCACGGTGACGGCGACGTCGTCGCTGAACTGCGGCCGGGGCATCCCGCCCAGCTGGCCGGTGGCGGCGGCGAAGAGCAGGCCGCTCAGCGGGGTGACGAGGCGCGGCAGCACGACCTGCGTCTCGGGGTCGCCGAAGCGGGCGTTGAACTCGATGACGCGCGTGCCGGCGGGCGTGACGATGAGGCCGCAGTAGAGCAGACCGATGAAGGGGGTGCCCTCGGCGGCGAGCGCGCGCACGGTCGGCTCGGCGACGGTCGCGATGATCTCGTCGACGAAGCCCTCGGGAGCCCACGGCAGCGGCGAGTAGGCGCCCATGCCGCCCGTGTTGGGGCCGGTGTCGCCGTCGCCGATGCGCTTGTAGTCCTGCGCGGGGCTCAGCGGCAGCACGGTGTGGCCGTCGCTCAGCAGGAAGAGGCTGACCTCCTGGCCCTCGAGGAACTCCTCGACGAGCACGCCGCCCTGCTGCAGGTAGTGCTCGGCGTGGGCGAGCGCGGCGTCGCGGTCGTCGGTGACGATGACGCCCTTGCCCGCGGCGAGCCCGTCGGCCTTGACGACGTAGGGCGAGCCCATGGCGTCGAGCGCGGCCTCGGCCTCGGCGAGGGTGCCGGCGCGCTGGGCGCGGCCGGTCGGCACGCCCGCGGCCTCCATGATGCGCTTGGCGAAGGTCTTCGAGCCCTCGAGCTGGGCGGCGGCGGCGCCGGGGCCGAAGGCGGCGATGCCGCGGCGGCGCAGCGCGTCGGCGACGCCGGCGACGAGGGGCGCCTCGGGGCCGATGACGACGAGCTCGATGTCGTTGTCGACCGCGTAGGCGGCGACGACCTCGCCCTTCGTCGGGTCGAGCGCGACGACCTCGACCTGCTGGGCGATGCCGGCGTTGCCGGGGGCGGCGGTGATCACGTGATCGGCGCCCTCCGCGAGCAGGGCGGTGATGATGGCGTGCTCGCGCGCGCCCGAGCCGAGGACGAGGATTCTCACGCGGTCAGCCTACCCAGCGGGCGCGGATGCTCGGCCCCCGTGCACGCGGCCCCGCTACCCTCGACGCTCATGGCCCGCGCACGCATCGACGAGACCCTGGGCCGCGCCGCCGTGGCCGCCGTGCTGGAGGCGCGCCGCGGCAGCGACCCGGGCGACCCCGCCGAGCGCACCGCCCGCGCGACGGCCGTGCGCTACCTGCTGCAGTGCCTCGCCGACGCCGCCCCCGGCAACAGCGTCGAGGTGCGGGTACCGCCGTTCGGTGCCGTGCAGGCCGTCGAGGGCCCGCGCCACACCCGCGGCACCCCGCCGAACGTCGTCGAGGTCGACGCCGACACCTTCCTCGCGCTCGCGACGGGCGCCGCCGAGTGGGCCGAGCGCCTCGCGGCCGGGCGCATCCACGCCTCGGGCACGCGCGCCGACCTCAGCGCGCTGCTGCCGCTCGCGTACTGAGCCCCGCGCTGCCGCACCGGCCCCCGCACCCGCACCCGCACCCGCACCCGCACCCGCACCCGCCGCACCCGACGCGGCACTGAGCCGCTTCGCAGTCCGCATGCGCGACAATGGCGGCGTGAACGATCCGCTCGACGCCCCGCGCACCCCCACGCCCGCCGCGGCCCCTCGCGAGCAGGTCTCGGTGCGCCGGGCCCCGAAGATCTCGGCGTTCCTCATCGTCGGCGGCTTCCTCGGGTTCCTCGGCACGCTCATCGCCACGAGCCTGTACCCGGCCGATCCGAGCCTCGGTTTCACGACCCTGCTCGCCTACTTCTCGCTGTACGGCATCTCGCTCGGCGTGCTGCTCGGCGCCATTCTGGCGATCATCGTCGACCGCCGCTCCCGCCGTCGCGCCCGCACGGTCGACGCCGCCCGCGAGCAGGTCGACCCGGCCCCGCTGGAGGGCGAGGTCGAGGACTGAGGCCTGCGGATGACGCGCGCCGGGCATCCCGACGCGGTCGTCAGCTGTTCTGGTTCTGCTCGACCCAGGCGAGGTACTCGGGGCTGACCGTGCCCGTGACGTAGTCGCCCGTGAAGCAGCTCATCTCGAGATCCTGGATGCTCGTGCCCTCGGTGATGGCCGCCTGCATGTCGGCGACCTCCTGGTAGATGAGCTGATCGGCGCCGAGCTCCATGCCGATCTCGGGGATCTTGCGGCCGTGCGCCACGAGCTCGCGCGAGGTGGGCATGTTGATGCCGTAGACGTGCGGGTACCGCACCGGCGGAGCGGCGGAGGTGAAGGTGACCTTGCGCGCGCCGGCGGCCCGGGCCATCTCGACGATCTCCTTCGAGGTGGTGCCGCGCACGATCGAGTCGTCGACGATGAGGATGCTCTTGCCGGCGAACTCGCTCGACATGGCGTTGAGCTTCTGCTTGACGCTCTTCTTGCGCTCCGCCTGCCCGGGCATGATGAACGTGCGGCCGACGTAGCGGTTCTTGTAGAAGCCTTCGCGGTACTCGATGCCGAGCTTCTGCGCGACCTGCATCGCGGCCGGGCGGGAGGAGTCGGGGATGGGCATCACGACGTCGACGTCGCCGGCGGGCATGTGCCGCTCGATGGTGTCGGCGAGGCGGTCGCCGAGGCGCAGGCGGGCCTCGTAGACCGAGATGCCGTTCATGATCGAGTCGGGCCGGGCGAGGTAGACGTACTCGAACGAGCAGGGGATGAGGCGCGGATCGGCGGCGCACTGCTGCGAGATCATCTCGCCGCTGAGGGAGATGAACACCGCCTCGCCGGGCGCGAGGTCGCGCACGATCTCGTAGCCGCCGTGCTCGAGCACGAGCGATTCGCTCGCGACGACCCACTCGTCGCCGATGAGGCCGGTCGAGCGGCGGCCGAGCACGAGCGGGCGGATGCCGAACGGGTCGCGGAAGGCGAGCAGGCCGTGCCCGGCGATGAGGGCGATGGCGGCGTACGAGCCCTCGACGCGCTCGTGCAGGCGGCTGATGGCGGCGAAGACCTGGTCGGGGTCGAGGTCGTCGCTCGTGACCCGCTGCTGCAGCTCGTGGGCGAGCACGTTGACGAGCAGCTCGGTGTCGGAGTTGGTGTTGAGGTGGCGGCGGTCGACCTCGTTGAGCTCGCGCGACAGCTCGCGGGTGTTGGTGAGGTTGCCGTTGTGCACGAGGATGATGCCGTAGGGCGCGTTGACGTAGAACGGCTGCGCCTCCTCCTCGCTCGAGGCGGTGCCGCGGGTGGCGTAGCGCACGTGGCCGAGGCCGGTGGTGCCGAGCAGCGAGCGCATGTCGCGGGTGCGGTACGCCTCGCGCACCTGCCCCTTGGCCTTGAACATGTGCAGCACGCGGCCTTCGACGGTGGCGATGCCGGTGCTGTCCTGCCCGCGGTGCTGCAGGAGGGACAGGGCGTCGTACACCTGCTGGTTGACGGGGCTGGACGAGACGATCCCGACGATGCCGCACATGCGTGAATGCGCTCCAAGAAGAGGGAGGGTGAGCCCGATCGGGCGGCCCCCAGTCTCGCACATCCGCTCATCCGCGCAGGCCGCCGGGTGCGGCCCCGGTACGCTTGCCGGGTGACCTCGAGCGCATCCCGCAGCTATGCCGAAGCCGGCGTCGACACCGCGGCGGGCGATCTCGCCGTCGAGCTGATGAAGTCGGCGGTGGGCGCCACGCACGGCCCCCAGGTGCTCGGCGGCGTCGGCGGCTTCGCCGGCCTCTTCGACGCGAGCGCGCTGCTCGGCTACCGCCGCCCGCTGCTCGCCACCTCGACCGACGGCGTCGGCACGAAGGTCGCGATCGCGCAGGCCCTCGACATCCACCACACCATCGGGCAGGACCTCGTGGCGATGGTCGTCGACGACATCGTCGTGGTCGGCGCGACGCCGCTGTTCATGACCGACTACATCGCCTGCGGCACGGTGCACCCCGAGCGCATCGCGGCGATCGTGCGCGGCATCGCCGAGGCGTGCAGCGCGACGGGCACCGCGCTCGTCGGCGGCGAGACGGCCGAGCACCCGGGCCTGCTGGGCGCGGACGACTACGACGTGGCGGGCGCCGCCGTCGGCGTCGTCGAGGCGGATGCCGTGCTCGGGCCGGAGCGCGTGACCGACGGCGACGTCGTCATCGCCATGGCCTCCTCGGGCCTGCACTCGAACGGCTTCTCGCTCGTGCGGCACATCCTCGCGAGGAACGGCGTCGGGTACCACGACACGAGCGACGCGCTCGGCGGCGTCGTCGGCGAGGTGCTGCTCGAGCCGACGGCGCTCTACACGGCGCCCCTGCTCGAGCTGCTCGCCGCGCATCCCGGAGCGGTGCACGCCCTCTCGCACGTGACCGGCGGCGGCATCGCCGCGAACCTGGCCCGCGTGCTGCCCGTCGGCTCGTGGGTCGAGCTCGACCGCGGCACGTGGAGCCCGCCCGCGGTGTTCCGCGTGCTGAGCGACATGGCGGGCGACCCGCTCGAGAGCGCCGAGGGCACCTGGAACCTCGGCATCGGCATGCTCGCGGTCGTCGACGCCGCGCAGGCCTCCGCCGTCATCGCGGCGCTGGATGCCCGGGGCGTGCGCTCCTGGCAGGCGGGCACGGTCTCGACCTCGCGCCGGGAGCTCGCGGGCTTCGAGCAGGGCGCCAAGGGCGTCGACGGCGGAGCCGTCCGCCTCGTCGGGGCCTACGCGGGCTGAGCCGGCGGGCCGCCCGGCGCGCGACCGCGTGCGCGCGCCTGCCATGCACTTGATCGGCGCCCGCGGATGACGGGAGCCGCTCCGCGCGAGCGGGAGCGGCTTTCCCCTTCGCGGCCCTTCCACTGTGCAGGAACTCCATGATGAATTCTCGTGAAAGTCCTGCAGAGTGGAAGGAGCGGAGGGGAGGAACCGACGCCGGAGAAGCACGGGCGCGAGAGCGCCGCGCACGCGCGGCGCGGGCCTAGTGCGCGGCGGGGCCGAGGTTCTCGAGCGCCGCCTCGACCAGCGTCTCGACCCCGCGCTCGATCGTGGGGTGCAGCACCGGCGCGAAGTAGGGGGAGTGGTTCGTCGGCACGTCCTCCTCGAGGCGCCCCGCCGCTTCGGCGGTGCGCCAGGCGACGGGGTCGAGCCCTCCGACGAACCAGTACACGAGCGGCACCCCGGCCGCGGTGCTGAACTCGTTGACGTCCTCGCTGCCGGTGCGCGTGCCGAAGTCGATGACGTCGTCCGCGCCGAAGCGCTCCGCGAACCGCGCCCGCAGCCGCTCCGTCGCCGCGACGTCGTTGATCGTCGCGGCCGCCGTGTCGTCGACCGTGATCTCCGGCGGCGTCGTCATCCCCGAGGCCTGGCACTCGGCCTCGACGATGCGGCGGATGCCCTCCAGCAGCCGCGCGCGCACGCCCGCGTCGAGCGACCGCACGCTGAGGCCTAGCGTCGCCTCCGCCGGGATGATGTTGCTCTTCGTGCCCGCGTGCAGGAACCCGACCGTCACGACGGCGAGGTCGCGCGGCTGCACCTCCCGCGAGACGAGCGTCTGCAGGCGCATGACGATCGCCGAGGCCGTCACCACGGGATCGATCGTCGACTGCGGGCGCGAGCCGTGGCCACCGCGACCGTGGATGCGCACCGTGATGCTGTCGGCGCCCGCCATCGCGGGCCCGGCCGTGAGGCTGACGACGCCGGCCGGGATGTGCGTGAGGTGCTGGCCGAGCACGATCTGCGGCCGCGGGAACCGGTCGAGCAGGCCGTCGTCGATCATCGCCTTCGCGCCGCCGATCGTCTCCTCAGCCGGCTGGAACAGGGCGACCACGGTGCCCGACCAGCTCGCGCGCTCGGCGACGAGGCGCTCGAGCGCCCCCAGCAGCCACGTCACATGCATGTCGTGGCCGCACGCGTGCATGACGCCGGTCTCGGCGCCGTCGGCGCCGATCGCCCGCACCGTGCTCGCGTAGGGCAGTCCCGTCAGCTCGGTCACCGGCAGAGCATCCATGTCGGCGCGCAGCGCGATGACCGGGCCGTCGCCGTTGCGGAGGACGCCGACGACGCCCGTGCGGCCCACGCCCTCCGTGACCTCGAGGCCGAGATCGTGCAGGTGGGCGGCCACGATGCCGGCCGTGCGCGTCTCGGCGAAGGAGAGCTCGGGGTTCTCGTGCAGGTCGCGGTAGAGGGCATCCAGCGAGATCGTCATGCTGCGACGCTACCGGCCGCCACCCGCGTGCGGGCTCCGTCGCGCGGCGGCCGCGAGCAGTGCGGGGCGGCCGTGAACGGCGACGAGCCCGCAACCCCAGCGGGGAGCGGGCTCGTCGGGAGCGTTCGTGCCGCGCTAGGCGGTCTTCGGCGTGCCGGCGGAGTAGTCGTACTCCTCGTCGTCGTCATCCTCGTCGTCGGCCCACTTGTCGACGTAGTTCTCCTCCGCCGCGGCCTTGGCCGCGAGCTCTCGCTCGAGCGCGGTGAGATTGGTGTCGGGAGTGAAGTACTTCAGCTCGCGTGCCACCTTGGTGTGCTTCGCCTTCTGACGACCGCGGCCCATAGCGACCCCCTCGGGAATGTGTCGACCCTGGACTGCTCTGACGGCAAGGGCTGAAGGATCACAACCGATGCCCATCAGGACCGTCGAATCGAGTGCCTCCGCCCCGGGGGAGAACCCGACCGGAGCGGTATGAAAACTGCGGGGCAGTCTAGCACGCAGGGCCCTATCGGAGACTCCCTCAGACCCGCCTCGCGGCCGGGTGGAGCGACTACCCTCGGGCGGGTGACCGAATCCCCGCTCGCCACGAAATGCGTGGTCATCGGCGCCGGTCAGGCGGGCCTCTCGGTGGCCTACTACCTGCAGAAGCTCGGGCTCGACGCCGGCGAGGAGTTCGTGCTCATCGACCGGGGGCCCGGCACCGGCGGCGCCTGGCAGCACCGGTGGGATTCGATGCGCCTCGGCTCGGCCCACCGCGTCAACGACCTGCCCGGCATGGACGAGCTCGGCCTCAGCTTCGGCACCGCCGACCGCGACGTGCCCGCGAAGCAGGTCGTCGCCGACTACTACCGGCAGTACGAGGAGCACTACAACCTGCAGGTCGTGCGCCCCGCCACCGTCACCAAGGTCACCGACGTCGGCGGGCCGCTGCTGCTCGACATCAGCACCGAGGCCGGCATCATCGACCTGCTCGGCACGACGATCGTCAACGCCACCGGCACCTGGGGCAGCCCCTTCGTGCCCTGGTACCCGGGGCTGCGCGACTTCGCCGGCCGGCACCTGCACACCGCGCAGTACGAGCGGGCCGCCGACTTCGCCGGCCTCGACGTCGTCGTCGTCGGCGGCGGCACGAGCGCCATCGGGTTCCTGCTCGAGCTCGACGGGGTGGCCCGCTCGGTCACGTGGTCGACCCGGCGGGAGCCGGAGTTCATCGACGGCCCGAGCCTCAACCTCGAGGACGCCGTCAAGGCCGTCGGCATGCAGGACGACGCGGCGCGCGCCGGCCGTGCGCTGCCGAGCATCGTCAGCGGCACGGGCGTGCCCCGCACGCGCCGCATCCAGGCCGGGCTCGAGCGCGGCGTGCTCGTCTCCCGCGGCGTCATCGAGCGCATCGAGCCCGACGGCGTGCGCGTCGAGGGCGGCGAGTTCCTGCCCGCGCAGGCCATCATCTGGGCCACCGGGTTCCGCCCCGAGCTGCGGCACCTCGCGCCGCTGCGCCTGCGCGAGCCCGAGGGCGGCGTGGTCGTCTCGAGCCACCACAGCGAGCGCGACGGCCGCATCTTCTTCGCCGGCTACGGCCCCAGCGCCTCCACCATCGGCGCCAACCGCGCGGGCCGCAACATCGCCCGGCAGGTCATCGCGACGCTGAGCCGCCTCGGCCGCTGAGGGCCCGACCGCCCAGGCGATCGATCGGGGGGATGCCCCGCGCACGCCCCGCGGTGTTGACTGGCCGCATGAGCACCGAGTCGACGCCCCGGGCATCCCGCATCCGGCGGGCCCTCGCGCGCCATCGCCGGGCCGTCGGGATCACCGGCGCCGCCCTCGCCCTCGCGCTCGCGGCGCTCTGGGTCGTGGTGGTGCCCGGCGAGGCGGCCGAGGCGCAGGGCGTCCAGTACTTCGCGCTGCGGTGGGCCCACCCGCTGTGCTGGCTGCTGCTCGCCGTCGCCGGGGTGCTGCACGCGAGCCGCGCGCCCGATCGCCTGCGCGACGCGGCGCTGTGGGCGGCGCTCGCCGCGTACGGGGCCTTCCTGCTCGCCCTCGCCCTCTGAGCGCGCGGCGTTCGTGGCAGGCTGGCGGGCATGACCGCCGAACCGTTCACCGTCGCCGTCTCCATCACGGTGATCGTCTTCCTCGTGCTGCTCGTCGTGATGGGCGTCATCTTCGTCACGGTCGTCATGCGGCCCACGCGGCGCGCGCTGGAGGAGCGCAAGCGCCGCGAGCAGCAGGAGGCCGGCGGGCACGCGGGCGGCCACGATTCCTGGCGCGACGGCGACGACGACGGGGGTGGGCCGACGAGCGGCACCGGCCCGCGCGGTCGCGATGGGATGACCGATCATGATGGGCCCGGCACCGACGGCGGAGGCAGCGACGGCGGCGGAGGCGGAGGTGGGGACTGACCCCGTCCCGCCGATCGACCTGTCCATGCTGCGCGGTCGAGGACGAGGACCCTGGCGAGCCGCCGGTTGGCGGCGGCGTTTCGCGGGATTCTCCGCGCAGGCGCGACACCCGCGGTCCGCAGCTGCCACTGCGCGCAGTGCGCGACGCGCAACGCGCGGCTTAGGCACCCCGGCACCGTGCCCTGCGCACGACGACGGGGCGAGCATCCACCGGATGCCCGCCCCGCCTCATTCCTCAGCCGCGACCCGCGCGGCGTTGCACCGTCAGCCGCGCAGCCCGCGCAGGCGGCCGCGGCGCGCGCCGACCGCCGCGAGCCCGCCGCCGAGCAGCAGCGTGAGCCGAGCAGCAGCGCGCCGCGGGCGTCGGCGGCGCCCGTCGCGGCGAGCGCGCCCGAGCCGGAGCCGCGCCCGAGCCGCCCGACCCGACGCCGTCCGAGCCGCCGCCGGGCGTGCCCGGCCCCGCTCCCGGCCCGCCGTCGCCCGGCACCGCGGCGATCTCGGCCTCGAGGGCCACCCGGTCGACGCTCGTGGTGCCGGCGCCGTCGAGCGTCAGGCTCCAGCCGCGCACGTCGGCGGGCACCAGCCCGCCCGCGGCGAGGGGCTCGAGAGCGGCATCCCCCACCGGCGCGAACGCGCTGAACGGCACCGTCACCTGCTGCCACCCGGTTCCCGTGACCGGCACCGTCGCGGTCCACTGCTCGGCCGTGTCGGGCGCCTGGTACACGCGGATGTAGTCGACGAGCAGCGACTGCGGGAACACGAGGTCGTCGCCGATCGCGCCGCCGAAGTTGCCGCCGATGGCGACGTTCGTCAGCAGGGTGAACGGGTGGTCGTAGACCCACTCGTTCGGGGCGACGTCCTCGGGGCTGGCAGAGTGGTACTGGATGCCGTCGACGTACCAGTCGATGCTCTCCGGGGTCCAGACCGTCTCGAAGGTGTGCCAGTCGGCCGGCACCGGCGTGCCGAAGTCGTAGATGCCGCCGAACGACTGGCCGCCCGAGTAGCCGGGCCCGTGGATGGTGCCGAAGATCTCGTTCGGCAGGCGCCCGACGAACTCCATGACGTCGATCTCGCCGGTCTGCGGCCAGCCGACGGCGCGGAAGTCGTTGCCGAGCGTCCACACCGCGGGCCAGATGCCGCTGCCCTCGGGCACGAAGACGCGGGTCTCGATGCGCCCGTACTGGAACTCCTGCTTGCCCTCGGTGATGAGGCGCGCCGAGGTGTGGGTGCAGGGGCCGTACCAGCACTGCGGGCCGTCGACCGAGGGCTCGATCTCGCGGGCCGTGATGCGCAGGTTGCCCTCGCCGTCGAGCGCCGCGTTGTCGGTCGAGTCGGTGTAGTACTGGAGCCCGCACCGATGAGCACCGGGCCCTCGCCGAGGCGCAGGCCGCGCGCGCTCACCGCGCCGGAACCGCGCGGGTCAACCGCCGCCGAGCACGAACCCCGCGGCGGCGGCCCCCACGCCGAGTACGACGGTCACGGCCACGTTGGCGATCGCGCGCAGGATGCCCCGCGCGCGTCGCCCGCGCGGCGCCGAGGCGAGCGAGGCCGAGTCGACGGCGAGGGTCGAGAAGGTCGTGAGCCCGCCGCAGAGGCCGGCGAGCAGGATCACCCGCAGCTCGGCGTCGGCGACGACCGCCACGGCCAGCCCGGCGATGAACGACCCGGCGACGTTGACCGCGACGATGCCCCAGGGCAGGCCGCCGCGCTCGCCGGCGAGGTGGTTGACGGCGTAGCGGACGAGCGCGGCGAGGCCGCCGGCGAGGGCGACGGCGAGCACGAGCAGCGGGGTCACGACTCGGCCTCCGGGGGGTCGGTCGACGCGGGGTCGATCGAACCCGGGTCGGCGGGGTCCGGCCGGGGAGCGGTGAAGACCCGCCCCAGCACGATGCCGCCCGCGGCCGCTCCGATCCCGAGCACGAGGTTGAGCGCGAGACTGGCGGCCGCCGCGAGCGCCAGGCCCGCGTCGGCGAGCACGACCACCGAGACGGCGAGCGCCGAGAAGGTCGTGAACGAGCCGAGCAGTCCGGCCGTCAGGCCGGCGCGCAGCCAGCGGGGGGCCCGCACGGGCAGCGCGCCCGCGACGACTCCGAGCGCGAGGCTGCCGACGACGTTCACCAGCAGGGTGCTCGCCGCGAGGCCCGTGGGCATGTTCGGCAGGGCGGTGTCGAGGGCGAGGCGCAGGGTCGAGCCGAGCATCCCGCCCGCGATGACGGCCAGCAGCACGACCGGCCCGAACGCGGATGCGCCGCCCGCCCCCGCGCGAGCGGGGGTTCGGGCGGCGGTCACGGCCTCACCCTAGCGAGGCGGTGCGACTCACCCGAGCAGCCCGCGCACCTCGGCGCGCAGCCGGTCGAGGCCCTGCTCGAGGTGCTCGGCGGCCGCCTCGGGCACGGTGCCGCGCGAGGCCGCCGTGCGCAGCTCCGCCCGCAGCTCGTGCCGGAACCGGGTCAGCGCCGCGTCGGCCCGCTGGGCGCGCTCGCGGGCGAGGTCGCGCTCGACGCGCGGCTGACGGGGGGCGGATGCGCTGCTCGCGCCGCGTCCCGGGCATCCCGCGCCGCATCGCGCGCCGCGTCGGCGGCCGACCGCGCGGAGTCCCGCGCATCCCGCCCGCTCGCCCGCGCCTCGTCGCGCGCCTCGCGCGCGGCGGCGGCGAGCTCGGCCCGCAGCTCCTTCATGGCGGCGCCGACCGAGCTGCGCACCTCGTCGGCGAGCCGGCGCACCGAGTCGCCGATGCCGTCCTCGATGCCCTCGAGCTCGTCCTGCCGGTCGGCGAGCTCCTGCCGGCCGGCGTCGGTGATCGAGTAGACGGTCTTGCGCCCGTCGCTCTGCTTCGTGACGAGCCCCTCCTCCTCGAGCTTCGCGAGGCGCGGGTAGATGGTGCCCGCCGAGGGCGTGTAGGTGCCGCCGAAGCGGTCGCTGAGCGCCTGGATGATCTCGTAGCCGTGCATCGATCGCTCGGCCAGCACGTGCAGCAGGTAGAGCCGCAGGTGCCCGTGCCCGAAGACCGCCGGGCTCATGCCGAGGCCTCGGATCCGGCCGGGGCCGCGCCGCCCGCATCGGCTCCGGCACCGCGCTCGGCGTGCACGACCGAGACGTCGCCCGAGACGCTGCTCGAGCGCACCTCGGTGAAGCTGCCCGCGAGCGCGCCGTAGCGGCCGTTGTACGAGCCGCGCACGCCCGTGATGCGGGCGTCGTCGAGCTGCAGGCGGCCGGTGAGCGTCGAGATGAGGTACTGCGCGGGCACGCCGGCGTCGAGCCGCACGGTGACGTCGCCGCTGACGGTCTTCGTCTCGATGCGGTCGGGGGCGCCGACGAGGTCGAGGAACACGTCGCCCGAGACGCCGTCGCCGTCGAAGCGCGCCACGTCGCCGCTGACCGTGATGTCGCCGCTCACGGTGTGGGCGCGCACCTCGCCGCGGTGGCCGCGCACGTCCATCTCGCCGCTGACGGTGTTGAGCTGCAGCGCGCCCACCATGCCGTCGATGACGACGTCGCCGCTGACCGTGCTGACGGTCGCGTCGGCGTGCAGCCCGCTGATGAGGGCGCTCGCGCTGACGACGCCGAAGCTGAGGGCGACCGAGCGCGGCACGAGCACGCTGACCTCGGCCCGCGCCTTGCCGCGGAACAGCCGGAACGTCTCGATGAAGTTCTCCCACCGCATCTGCGGGTGGTCGATGACGAGCCGGTCGCCCTCGACGGCGATCTTGAGGTCGCGGCCGCTGACGGAGTGCACCTCCACGCGCGCGCCGGGCTCGTCGTGGGCGACGATGTCGATCTGCCCCGCGATGAGGCTGACCTTGAGCGAGGCGATCCGCTCGAGCTCGATGACCGTCGGCTCCGCGACGATCCAGGTCTCCTGCGCCATGCTGCCGTTCCCTTCGATGGTGGATGCCCGGCTCGCGATATATCGCGAGTGGCGAGCATCACGATATATCGCGAGTCAGGCTGCGCGCAAGGGGTCGGTCGAGGGGCGGCGTCGCGCCGGGCGCGGCGGATCTCCGGCGAGCGGCACCCGCAGGCGGGGCAGCGTCCAGTGCACCATCGGCCCGATGAGCAGCGCGAAGGCCACGGTGCCGACGCCGACCGTGCCGCCGAGCATCCACCCGATGGCCAGCACCGTCAGCTCGACGCCCGTGCGCACCTTCCAGATGGCCCAGCCGAAGCGGGCGTTCGCGCCGGTCATGAGGCCGTCGCGGGGGCCGGGGCCGAAGCGCGCGCCGAGGTAGAGGCCGGTCGCGAGGGCGAGCAGGGCGAGGCCGCCGGCGAACAGCAGGATGCGCGCCCACAGCTCCTCGGGCGTGCGCACGAGAGCCAGGCCGAGGTCGAGGGCGAGGCCGACGAGCAGCACGTTGAGCACGGTGCCGATGCCCGGCCGCTGCTTCAGCGGGATCCACAGCAGCAGCACGATGGCGCCGACGACGATCGTCACGAGGCCGATGCTCCAGCCGGACTGCCGGGCGATGCCCTGGGCGAAGACCGTCCACGGGTCGAGGCCGATGTCGGCGCGGATCATGAGCGAGATCGCGATGCCGTAGAGCAGCAGGCCGAGCATGAGCTGGCCCCAGCGGCGCACGAGGACGCGCGGGGCGCGGGGCTCGGGGGAGGACATGACCCCAGTGAATCGGCGAATTGGCCTGTGATCAAGAGGCCAATCGGCGTACTGTGGCCGCATGAGCGCCCTCACCTCCCGCGGATTGGCCATCCTGCTCGGCGACTGGCGCGCCGACGCGACTGCGCCCGTGCCGCGCCCGCTGTACGAGGTGCTCGCCGATCGCATCCGCCTGCTCGTGCTCGATGGCCGCGTCGCGCTCGGCATCCGCCTGCCGGCCGAGCGCGCGCTCGCCGCGCACGAGGGGCTCAGCCGCACGACCGTCGCGGGCGCCTACGCCCGGCTGCGCGATCTCGGCTACCTGCGCAGCGTGCGCGGCTCGGGCTCGGTCGTGCAGCTGCCGCCCGGCGATGCGCCGCCCATGATCGGCGCCCCCGGAACGGGCCTGCTCGACTTCTCCTCCGCCAGCCTGCCCGCCGTGCCGCTCATCACCGAGGCCGCGCGCGAGGCCGCCGAGTTGCTGCCGCGCCACCTCGAGGCCCCCGGCTTCGACCTGCTCGGCCTGCCCGAGCTGCGCGCCGCGATCGCCGAGCGCTGCACGCGCGCGGGGGTGCCGACCGAGCCCGACGAGATCATGGTCACCCTCGGCGCCCAGCACGCCCTCGCCCTCGTCGCGCGCACCCTGCTCGCCCGCGGCGACCGCGTGCTCGTCGAATCGCCTACCTACCCGCACGCCATCGAGGCGCTGCGCGGGGCGGGCGGCCGCCTCGTCACGGTACCCGTCACGACCGGCGAGGGCTGGGACGACGAGGCACTCGCCCGCGTCTTCGCCCGCAGCTCGCCCGCCCTCGCCTACCTCATGCCCGACTTCCACAACCCGACGACCCGCGTCATGCCCGACGCCCAGCGCGCCCGGGTCGCGGCGCTCGCCGAGGCGCACGGCACCGTGCTCGTCGTCGACGAGACCATGGCCGACCTCGGCTTCGAGGGTCCGACCGCGACGCCCATGGCGGCGTTCGGGCCCGGCATCGTCACCCTCGGCTCGGTCGGCAAGAGCATCTGGGGCGGCATCCGCCTCGGCTGGATCCGCGCCGACCGCGCCCTCATCACCCGCCTCGCCGTCGCGCGCTCCGCGGGCGACCTGGGCTCCCCGACGCTCGAGCAGCTCGTCCTGCTGCGCCTGCTCGACCGATACGACCGGGTGCTGGATGCCCGGCGTGCGCAGCTCGTCGCCGGCCACGCCCTCATGGCCCGCGAGCTCGCCCGCCGCTTCCCGAGCTGGAGCGTGCCCGAGGTCGGCGGGGGCCTCACCTTCTGGGTGGGCATCGGCGCGCCCGTCGCGAGCCGCCTCGCGCTCGCCGCCCGCGCCGAGGGCGTGCTCATCGGGGCCGGGCCGCGCTTCGGCATCGACGGCGCCTTCGAGCGGTTCGTGCGCATCCCGTTCTGCCGGCCGGAGGAGGAGTCGCTGCGGGCGCTCGATGCGCTGCAGCGGGCGTGGGCGGGGCTCGGCGAGCAGCCCGCGCCGGCGGCCTCGGCGGGGGAGCTGCTCGAGACGGTGGTCTGAGGCGGTCGCGGGCACCCTGACCGATCGGTAAGTTCGAGGTCGGCACCCGGTGCCTCCTTTGGCAACGTCCAGCCTCCGCTGGGATGCTGACCAGCGCGCTCCCCCCGCCCGCACCACGGGCTCCCACCGTCGTCACGCCTCTCGTCCGGAGTCCCTCCCGTGCATCTGCTCTCCGTCTTCAGCCTCCGCAACCGGGCGCTCATCGCGCTCGTCACGATCGTGGTCGGCATCTTCGGCGGTCTCGCCCTGACGAGCCTCAAGCAGGAGCTCATCCCCTCGGTGAGCTTCCCGCAGGTCATCGTGCTGACGCAGTACGGCGGCGCGGCCCCCGAGGTCGTCGAGGGCGACGTCTCGACCCCCATCGAGACGGCGCTGCAGGCCGTGCCCGATCTCGACTCCTCGAGCGCGACCTCGAGCACGGGCTTCTCGGTCGTCTCGGCGAGCTTCGAGTTCGGCACCGACATCGCCCGGGCCGAGCAGCGCGTGCAGCTCGCCGTCAACCGGCTCGACCTGCCCGAGGCGGCCGACGTGCAGGTGCTCACCGGCTCGATCGACGACCTGCCCGTCATCCAGATCGGCGTCACGAGCGACCTCGACCAGGGCGCGCTCGCCGACGCCCTCGAGAACCAGGCCGTGCCCGAGCTCACCGAGCTCGACGGCGTGCGCGAGGCCAGCGTCTCCGGCGCCGTCGGCGACCGCGTGACGATCACGGCCGACCGGGCGCTGCTCGCCGAGCGCGGGCTCACCACGGCCGACCTCACCGACACCCTCGACGCGAACGGGGTGCTGCTGCCCGCCGGCACGATCACCGAGGGCGAGCAGTCGCTCGCCGTGCTCACGGGCGTGCAGATCACGACGCCGGAGGAGCTCGCGGCCCTGCCGATCGTCGGCGCCGAGGGCGGCGACCCGCTCACGACCATCGGCGATCTCGCCGAGGTGGCGATCGTGAGCGACCCCGTCGACAGCCTCTCCCGCGTCAACGGCGAGCCCGCGCTGACCCTCGCCGTGACGAAGACCCCGGACGGCAACACCGTCGAGGTCTCGCGCCTCGTCCAGGAGGCCCTGCCGCAGCTCGCCGACGCGATCGGCTCGAACACGACCTTCGACATCGTCTTCGATCAGGCGCCGTTCATCGAGAGCTCGATCGAGGCGCTCGCCACCGAGGGCACGCTCGGCCTCGTCTTCGCCGTCATCGTCATCCTCGTGTTCCTGCTGTCGGTGCGCTCGACGATCGTCACCGCCATCTCGATCCCCACTTCGGTGCTGCTGACCTTCATCGGCATGCAGGTCTCGGGCTACACGCTCAACATCCTCACCCTCGGCGCCATCACGATCGCGATCGGCCGCGTCGTCGACGACTCGATCGTCGTCGTGGAGAACATCAAGCGGCACCTCGCCCTCGGCGAGGAGAAGCTGCAGGCCATCACGGTCGGCGTGAAGGAGGTCGCCTCGGCGATCACCGCCTCGACCGTCACGACCATCGCGGTGTTCCTGCCGCTCGCGCTCGTCGGCGACATCACGGGCGAGCTGTTCCGGCCCTTCGCCCTGACGACGGCGATCGCGCTCGGCGCCTCGCTCTTCGTCTCGCTCACGATCGTGCCGGTGCTCTCGTACTGGTTCCTGCGCCCGCCGAAGGCCGGCAGCCACTCGGCGATGACGTTCGAGGAGGAGTCGGCGAACCCGGGCCGCCTGCAGCGCGCCTACCTGCCCGTCATCCGCTGGACGCTGCGCAAGCCCGTCGCGACCCTGCTGCTCGCCCTGCTCGTGCTCGGCGGCACCGGCGCGCTCGCCACCGGCCTGCAGACCAACTTCATCGGCAACTCCGGCCAGAACACCCTCACCGTCACCCAGTCGCTCGACAACGGCGCGAGCCTCGACGCGCTCGACGAGGCGGCGACGCAGGTGGAGGAGGCCCTCGACCAGGTCGACGGCCTCGAGACCGTGCAGGTCTCGATCGGCTCGGGCGGCGGCTCGCTGCTGTCGCTCTTCGGCGGCGGCGGCGACGTGACCTTCTCGATCACGACCGACGAGGATGCCGATCAGGAGCAGATCCAGGCCGACGTGCGCGACGCCGTCGAGCCCCTCGAGGGCGTCGGCGAGATCTCGGTGGCGAGCGCCGACTCCGGCTTCGCCTCCTCCTCGATCGACGTCGACATCACCGCGGCGAGCCAGGCCGATCTGAACGAGGCGAGCGACCGCGTGCTCGAGGCCGTGCGCGCGCTCGACATCACCGCCGAGGCGACGAGCAACCTCAGCGACACGCAGCCCTACCTGGCCGTGCAGGTCGACCGCGACCGGGCCGCCGAGCTCGGCCTCAGCGAGATCGCCGTCGGCGGCATCGTCTCCGAGGCCATGTTCCCGGCGAGCGTGGGCGAGGTCGTCATCGACGAGCGCACCCTCGCGATCTACCTGCCGAACACGGATGCCCCCACCACGGTCGACGAGCTGCGCGCGTTCAGCATCCCCACCGCGCAGGGGCCGCTGCCGCTCAGCGACCTCGCGACCGTCGAGGAGGTCGACGGCCCCGCGAACATCACCACCATCCGCGGCGTGCGCAGCGCGACCGTCTCCGTCACGCCCTCGACGGCCGACGTCGGAACCGCCTCCACGGCCGTGCAGGCCGCGGTCGACGAGGTCGAGCTGCCCGACAGCGCGACCGCGACCCTCGGCGGCGTGACCGCGCAGCAGGGCGACGCCTTCAGCCAGCTCGGTCTCGCGCTGCTCGCGGCGATCCTCATCGTCTACGTCGTCATGGTGGCGACGTTCAAGAGCCTGCGCCAGCCGCTGCTGCTGCTCGTCTCCATCCCCTTCGCTGCGACGGGCGCCATCGCGCTGCAGCTCATCGCGGGCATCCCGCTCGGCGTGCCCTCGCTCATCGGCGTGCTCATGCTCATCGGCATCGTCGTGACGAACGCGATCGTGCTCATCGACCTGGTGAACCAGTTCCGCGAGAAGGGGCTCAAGGTCGGCCCCGCGCTGCTCGAGGGCTCGTCGCGACGCCTGCGCCCCATCCTCATGACGGCGGCGGCGACGATCTTCGCGCTCACCCCGCTGGGCCTCGGCATCACCGGCAGCGGCGGGTTCATCTCGCAGCCGCTCGCGATCGTCGTCATCGGCGGGCTCATCTCCTCCACCCTGCTGACGCTCGTCGTGCTGCCGGCGCTGTACTACCTCGTCGAGGGCGCGAAGGAGCGCCGTCAGGACCGCCGGGCCGCCGAGGCGGACGCCGAGCCGACCCCCGCCACGACGACGGCTTAGCGCCGGCGCCCGAGCTCGTCGAGCGTCGCGCGCGGGTCGATCGCGAGCCGGGCGCGCAGCGCGGTGTCGTGGTGCAGGCGGTCGAGGAACGGGAGGACGACGTCGACGTCGGCGGCCGGGTAGCCGATCGCGTGGTGCGGCGTCGCCGTCCACTCCGCCTCATCGCCCGTGAGCGTCGTCGCGCGCAGGCGCAGCAGCGCGGGGTCGCGGGGCCCGACGCCGACCGCGTCGAGCGCGGATGAGGCGACCGCCACCACGGCGTCCGCCAGGCGGATGAGGCCGACGCGGCGCGAGGGCACCACCCACTCGATCGTCGTCAGCTCGTCCCAGTCGAGCGCGTCGTGCTCCTGACCGGGCTCGCGCCACAGCAGCTCCTCCCGCGTGAGCAGGATGTGCATGCCGTTCGGGTCGCCGACCGCGAGCCCGTGGTCGGGGGCGAGCTCGAGCGGGCCGACGCGGTCTGTCATGGCCGAACCGTAGCAAGGCTCACATAAGGAAGGGCTGACCGACGCGCTCATCGGGATGCCGCTCTCGCGCCCGGCGCGGGGGAGGAGCGGCGGCGTCAGTCGAGGGCGCCGGCGGCGGAACCGGCGCCGGCCGGCAGCGGCGCCGCGAGCGGGGAGTCGTCGAGCGCCTCCACCGCGGGGGCCGGCACGAGCATCCCGCGCAGCCAGTCGGAGAGGCGACCGGCGAGGGCGTCGTCGAGCAGGCCGATGGAGTGCGCCTCCGAGTCGATGAGCTCGCGGGTCGCGGGGGTTCCGGCCGCGGCGAGGGCGCCGATGAACGCCGTCGCCTGCTGCACGGGGATGAGCTGCTCGCGCATGCCGTGCACCACGAGGAACGGCGGGGCGTCCTCGCCCACGAGCATCTGCGGCGAGGCGGCGGCGGCCCGCTCGCAGTCGCGCGCGGCGCAGTCGAGGTAGTCGAGCATCGACTGCTCGAAGGTCGGGCTGGTGGCCGAGCCCACCGTGAGGTCGAACGGGGAGGACAGCGTGATCACGGCGTCGAGCGGGTCCGCGCCGGCGCGCCCCTCGCCCGCCGCGGCCTCGAGGGCGACGAGCGCCGAGAGGTTGCCGCCGGCGCTGCCGCCGAGCAGCGCGGTGCGCTCGGGGTCGATGCCGTAGGCCTCGGCGGCGTCGCTCTGCGCCCAGGCCACGGCGGCGGCGACGTCGTCGGCCCCGGCGGGGAAGGGGTGCTCGGGCGCGAGCCGGTAGTTGACCGAGACCCCCACGAAGCCCTCGCCGGCGAGCCACGAGCAGATCGTGCGCCAGTGCGGGTGCGCCTTGTCGCCGCGCGCCCAGCTGCCGCCGTGCACCGCCAGCACGGCGGGGCGCGGCTCGGTGGCGCCCTCCGCGCGGCAGACGTCGACGGGCATGCCGGCGCCGGGCACCATCGCGGTGGGCACGTCCTCCGACACGAGCACGTCGGCAGGAGCCGAGAGGGTGAAGGTGGCGCTCTCGGAGGAGGCCGCGGCGATGGTCTGGTCGCGTCGATCCTCGGCCGAGGGGGAGCAGGCGGCGAGCATCCCGCCGCTCAGCACGACGACGGCCGTCGCGGCGAGGGCGGCGCGGGCGACGGAGCGGCGGGCAGGGGTGGAACGGGGCACGGTGCCGATAAGCGTAGGCGGAGACGAGCGGGCCGCCGACCACCCCGAGCGGGGGTCGGCGCGGTCGGGCTGTCGCTTCCGGGGCCCGTCGGGTACCCTGGAGAGTCGGCTAGAGACGACTGCGGAGGGATCCGCGCTTCATTGTGTGCGTCTCGAGGGCCGAATTCCCCGCCGTCTGGCGGCGAGAATCCATCATCAGGATGTGACGGCCCCGGTCGACGACTGCCCGGGATAGCGACGCTCTGCGCGTCGACGGTACTTCTTGCACCACCCGTAAAGGCTTCACCATGCCCCATAACGACAAGGGCCGCCCCGTGCGCGGCCGCACCCCCGCCCGCTCCGCCGCGCCCACCGGCTCGCGCAGCCCCAAGCACCGCGGGCACCGCCCCGAGGAGGCCGGCGCCCCCGAGAAGAAGGCCCGCTGGTCGCGCGACGAGCGCGTCGAGCGCGGCCACGCCGCCGACCGCGGCCGCGGCGAGGCGCCCGCCCGCTTCGATCGCGACGAGCGCGATGACCGTCGCGGCGGTCGCGACGAGCGCCCGCAGCGCTCCGCCGATCGGGATGCCCGTCCCGCCCGCGGCGACGCCCGCCCCTACGCCGCCCGATCCGGCGCCGCCGGCCGCGGTGCCGGCGCCCGCTCGGGCCGCCCGCCCCGCGACGTGAGCGTGGAGCGCACCGGCACCGGCCGCACCGCCCACCGCCCCGAGTGGCGCCCGCGCACCGACGACCGCCCGGCCCGCGGCTACGACCGCGCCGCCGAGCGCGCGCCGCGCTCCTTCGACCGCGACGATCGGGCTCCTCGTGCGTTCGATCGCACCGACCGCGCTCCTCGGTCGTTCGATCGCAACGACCGCGCTCCCCGTCGTGACGACCGCAGCGAGCGTCCCGCCCGGTCGTTCGACCGCGATGAGCGCGCGCCCCGGTCCTTCGACCGCACCGACCGCGCTCCCCGTCGTGACGACCGCAACGAGCGCCCCGCCCGGTCGTTCGATCGCGATGACCGTGCCCCGCGCTCGTTCGACCGCGCCGAGCGCCCCGCCCGGTCCTTCGACCGCGAGGACCGCGCGCCGCGTCGCGACTCCGACTTCTACCCGACGCGCGCCGCGGCCTCCTCGCCGCAGGACGACGTCGTGCTCGAGCGCCTCGAGGCCGACGCCGTGCAGGCGACCGACGTCGAGGGCGTGAGCTTCGGCGACCTCGGCCTCGGCGGCAACATCGTGCGCACCCTCGCTGAGCTCGGCGCGAGCTCGCCGTTCCCGATCCAGGCGGCGACGATCCCCGACGTGCTCGCCGGCAAGGACGTCCTCGGCCGAGGCCGCACCGGCTCCGGCAAGACGATCGCCTTCGGCGCCCCGCTCGTCGAGCGGCTCATGGAGAACGGCGGCGGCAAGAAGCGCGAGATGGGCCGCAAGCCCCGCGCGCTCATCCTCGCCCCGACCCGCGAGCTCGCCCTGCAGATCGACGGCACCATCCAGCCGATCGCCCGCAGCGTCGGCCTCTTCACGACGCAGATCTACGGCGGCGTGCCCCAGGGCCGCCAGGTGGGCGCGCTGCAGCGCGGCGTCGACATCATCATCGGCACCCCCGGCCGCATCGAGGACCTCATCGAGCAGGGTCGCCTCGACCTCAGCGCGATCGAGATCGTCGTGCTCGACGAGGCCGACCACATGTGCGAGCTCGGGTTCCTCGAGCCGGTGCAGCGCATCATCCGCGAGACCCGCCGCGGCGGGCAGCGCCTGCTGTTCTCGGCGACCCTCGACTCGGGCGTCGCGAACCTCGTCACCGAGTTCCTGCGCGACCCGGCCGTCTACGAGGTCGCCGGCGAGGATCAGGAGTCCTCGACGATCGACCACCGCATCCTGCTCGTCGAGCAGCGCGACAAGCGCGCCATCATCGAGCAGCTCGCGGGCGGCGCCGGCAAGACCCTCGTCTTCGCCCGCACCCGCGCCTTCGCCGAGGAGCTCGCGGAGCAGCTCGACGACGCCGGCATCGCGGCGACGAGCCTGCACGGCGACCTCAACCAGCGCAACCGCCAGCGCAACCTCGACAAGCTCACGAGCGGTCGGGCGAGCGTGCTCGTCGCCACCGACGTGGCCGCGCGGGGCATCCACGTCGACGACATCTCGCTCGTCGTGCAGGCCGACGCGCCCGACGAGTACAAGACGTACCTGCACCGCTCGGGCCGCACTGGCCGCGCCGGCAAGGTCGGCACGGTGGTCACCCTGATCACCAAGCCGCGCCGCCGCCGCTTCGAGGAGCTGCTGGCGCGCGCCGAGATCACCGCGCAGACCGACGAGGTGCGCGTCGGCGACGCGCTGCTCGACGAGCTCGCGGCGCTCTAGCACCGAGCACTCCCGACGGCCCGGGCCTCCTCACGGAGGTGCCGGGCCGTCGTCGTCCTCGCACCGTTCACCCGGGTGCGCGAGTGAGCACCCCCGTCGTTCACCCGCCCGTGTGACGATCGAGTCATCTCCCGCCACCGCACCGGCCGACCGCCGGCGAGCAGGCGGTGCGTCGGCGTGCGCGCCGGTTCGGGATGCCCTGCGCGAGTGAGCGTGTGAACAACGCGTTACCACTCATCTGCGCACTAGGTGCATCCACGGTTCTGTCTTAGGGTCGGCAGTGTCCCCCGATCGGGGGACGCCTCCCTGTCCGCTCCTCATTCCTAGGAGAACTGCGACCTCATGACACCAACCACCTTCGCCGGGCGCCGCAGCGCTCCGGCGCGCGCGGCGGCCTTCGGCACCGCCGTCTGCGTGGGCCTCGGCCTCACGACGCTCACCGCCGCTCCGGCCTTCGCGGCCGATCCGACGCCGATCTCGGCCGTGCAGGGCACCGGCGCCGCAACGCCGCTGACCGGCCAGACCGTCACCGTCGAGGGCGTGGTCACCGCTGACCACCGCACCGGCGGCTACAGCGGCGTGTACATCCAGTCGCTCACCCCCGACGCCGACGCCGCGACCTCCGAGGCGCTGTTCGTCTTCCTCGGCTCGCGCGCGGCCTCGACCTCCGTCACCGTCGGCGACCGCATCCAGGTCACCGGCGTCGCGGGCGAGTTCAACGGGCTCACGCAGATCAGCGCGAGCGCGGCGGCCGCCGTCGTCACCGTGCTCGAGTCGGGCGTCGCCCTTCCCGCGCCGGCCGCGCTGCCCGCCGACGCCTCGGTGCGCGAGGCGCACGAGAGCATGCTCGTCGCCCCGCAGGGCGATTGGCTCGTCGCCTCGAGCCACCAGCTCTTCAGCTTCGGCACCCTCTGGCTGAACCCGGGCGAGCTCGACGTCAAGAGCACCGAGCTCGTCGACGCGGCCGATCCGCAGAACGCCGCGATCACCGCGCAGAACCGCGCGGAGCGCCTGCTGCTCGATGACGGCTTCAACATCCGCGCCGACAACACCTCGTACCCGGGCGATCAGCCGTACTTCACCACCGAGAACGTCGTACGCAACGGCGACGCCGTCGGCTTCCCCGAGCAGGGCATGGTGCTCGGCTGGGGCTTCAACGACTGGCGCCTGCAGCCGCAGCTGCCCACGTCGAGCACGCAGAACTCCACGGGGGTCACCTTCGAGACGCGCAACCCGCGCCCGACGGCCGTTCCTGACGTGGGCGGTGACATTCGGGTCGCCGCGTACAACGTGCTCAACTACTTCACCACCCTCACGAGCCAGAACAGCCAGGCCCGCGGCGCCGCGACGGCCGAGCAGCTGGCCATCCAGGAGTCGAAGATCGTCGAGGCGATCAACGCCCTTGATGCCGATGTGGTCGCCCTTCAGGAGATCGAGAACTCGGTCAAGCTCGGCGAGCCCACCGATGAGGCCCTCCAGAGCCTCGTGGCGGCGCTCAACGCCGACGCGGGCCCGGGCACGTGGGACTACGTCCGCACCCCGGCGCCGCTCGTCGATGCTGCGATCGTCGACTTCATCTCGAACGCGATCATCTTCAAGCCCGCGTCGGTCGACACGGTCGGCGAGAGCTTCACGCAGATCGACGAGACGGTCTGGGGCAACGCGCGCGAGCCGATCGCCCAGACCTTCGAGGCCGACGGTCTGGAGTTCACCGTCGTCGCCAACCACTTCAAGTCGAAGGGCAGCGGCGTCGACGCCGGCGACGGTCAGGGCGCATCCAACGCCGACCGCGTGGAGCAGGCCGATGCGCTGAAGCGCTTCGTCGAGGAGATCCCGGGCGAGGCCGGTGAGAACGTGCTGCTGATGGGCGACTTCAACGCCTACAGCGAGGAGGACCCGATCCAGGTCTTCACCGCCGCGTCGTGGAGCGACCTCGTCGCCGACCGCACCGACGGCGAGTACACCTACACCTTCGACGGCGAGCTGGGCTCGCTGGACCACGCCCTCGCGAGCCCCGGCATCGACGAATTCGTGACCGGTGTCGGTGTGTGGACGATCAACTCGCCCGAGTGGAGCGACCGCCAGTACGCCTTCGGCGCGACCGAGGCGGGCACCGTCTTCCGCTCGAGCGACCACGACCCCGTGGTCGTCGGCCTCGCGACCACGCCTGAGCCCGTGGAGATCGACATCGTGACGATCAACGACTTCCACGGCCGGCTCGAGGCATCCGGGCCGTCCGCCGGCGCGGCGGTCCTGGGCGGTCTCGTCGACCAGGTTCGAGCCGAGAACCCGAACACGGTCTTCGTCTCGGGCGGCGACAGCATCGGCGCATCGACGTTCACGTCGTTCATCCAGGACGACACCCCGACGCTTGAGGCGCTCAACGAGATCGGTCTCGACGCGAGCTCGTTCGGCAACCACGAGTTCGACCGCGGGCGTTCCGATGTGGACGATCGCATCCTGCCGACCGCCGACTTCCCGTACCTCGGTGCGAACGTCTACGAGCGCGCCACGGGCGAGCCCGCGTACGACGAGTACTGGATCGCGGAGCTCGATGGCGTCTCTGTCGGGTTCATCGGTGCCGTCACCGAGAGCACGCCGAGCCTGGTCAACCCTGCGGGGGTGGCATCGCTCGAGTTCGGTGACGTCACCGAGGCGACCCAGCGCGTTGCGGCTCAGCTGAAGGACGGCGACGTCAGCAACGGCGAGGCCGACGTGCTGGTCCTCCTCGTGCACGAGGGCGCGGAGAGCTCGCAGATCAGCGCGACCACGAGCGACACGATCTTCGGCGACATCGTGAACGGCGTTATCGGCACGGTCGACGCGGTCGCCTCGGCGCACACCCAGATCCAGTACAACCACCCTGTTCCGATCCCCGGCACCGACCGATTCATGCCGGTGCTGCAGGCGGGCCAGTACGGAGAGGCCTACGGCAAGTTCGATCTGACCGTGGACCCGGCGACGGGCGAGCTGCTCGAGATCACCTCGGCGGTCGCCCCGCTCGTCGGTTCGGCGCAGCCCGATCCCGCGGTGGCCCAGATCGTCGCCGACGCGGTGGCCTTCGCCGACGTGGCGGGGAACGAGAGCCTCGGCTCGATCGAGGCGGACATCCGACGCGCCGTCACCACGACGGGTGCGGAGAATCGTGGAGGTGAGTCGGCGCTCGGCAACCTCGTGGCTGACGCCCAGCTCGCGGCCACGACCGACCTCGAGACCGATCTGGCGATCATGAACCCGGGTGGGATGCGCGCCGACCTGCTCTTCGCGAGCTCGCGGGCGGAGGACCCTGACGGCAACGTCACCTTCCGCGAGGCGGCCAACGTGCAGCCCTTCGCGAACACGCTCGTCACGCTCGAGCTCACCGGCGCGCAGCTGCGGCAGACGCTCGAGCAGCAGTGGCAGCCGGCGGGTTCGTCGCGGCCGTTCCTCAAACTCGGTCTGTCGACAGGGTTCGACTACGTCTACGACCCGGCGGCACCCGTCGGTGCTCGAGTCGTCTCGATGACGCTCGATGGCGCATCGGTGACGGACGACCAGATCGTCCGCGTCGTCACGAATTCGTTCCTCGCTGCGGGTGGAGACAACTTCTCCACTCTCGCGCAGGGGGCCAGCCGCGCCGACTCGGGTCGCATCGATCTGCAGGCGTTCGTCGACTACATCGCGGCGAACTCGCCGGTCGAGCTCGACCCGGCGCAGCGGTCGGTCGGCGTCAGCCTCACGGCTCCCGACGCCGACGGCTACAGCGCCGGTGACACGGTCACCGCGACTCTCAGCTCGCTGCTCTTCAGCAACGCGGGCGACCGCGATGCCGAGGTGGTCGTGAGCCTCGGCGGCGTCGAGGTCGGCCGGGCCGTCATCGACCCGACGATCGTGAACGGCACCGACGAGCAGGGCCGCGCGACGGTCGTGTTCACGGTTCCCGAGGGCCTCTTCGGCGCTCAGGAACTCGTCGTCACCGTGCCCGACAACGGCACGGAGGCGGTGCAGAGCATCACGCTCGGCGACGAGGTCGTCGAGCTCGAGCAGATCGAGGTCGTCAAGCAGCCGAAGATCCAGGGCGGCCCCGTGGTCGGCCAGACGCTGCGCACGGACGGCGGGAGATACTCGGTCGACGCCGAGCTCGCCTACCAGTGGCTGCGCGACGGCGAGCCGATCGACGGCGCCACCGCCTCGAGCTACCGGGTGACGGCGGCCGACGCCGGATCCGCGATCTCGGTGCAGGTCACCGCGAGCGCCGAGGGCTACGAGTCCGTCACGACGGAGAGCGCGGAGCGCGACGTCAAGGGCGGCCCCGGCAAGAGCAAGGGCAAGCCGGGCAAGCCGGGCAAGCCGTAATCGCGGCACGGGTCGCGCGCCGCTGAGCGCGCGCCCGCGCAGACCGACCGGCGGGGCGGAGGGGAGACCCTCCGCCCCGCTGGGCTTTCGCCGGGCATCCGGAGCCCCGCAGCGGCCCGCCGAGCAGTACTGTCCAGCCATGACCTTCCGCGACGACGCCGATATCTCCTCCAGCCGGCTGCGCCGCCGCGGCCGCGGCCGCACCACCGCGATCGCGGGCGGCGGCGGCATCGTCGGCCTCATCGCGGTGTTCCTCATCGCGCAGTTCACGGGCGTCGACGTCAGCGGCCTCCTCGGCGGCGGCGCGGCCCCCGGTCCGCAGGACGAGGGCACCTCGCTCGAGGAGTGCGCCACGGGCGTCGACGCGAACGCGAGCGTCGACTGCCGCATCGCGGGCGCCGTCGTCTCGCTCGACGACTTCTGGGCCGAATCCGCCGGCGCCATCGGCGTCGAGTACCGCGCGCCCGAGGCCTACCTCTTCGAGGGCGCCGTCAGCACCGGCTGCGGCGACGCGACGAGCGCCGTCGGCCCCTTCTACTGCCCCGCGGACGAGGGCGTCTACCTCGACACCGGCTTCTACGACGACCTGCGCACGCGGTTCGGCGCCGAGGGCGGCCCGCTCGCCGAGATGTACGTCGTGGCGCACGAGTGGGGCCACCACATGCAGCAGCTGACGGGCGTGCTCGCCTCGGCCGAGCGCGGGGAGTCGGGCCCGCAGTCCGACGCCGTGCGCGTCGAGCTGCAGGCCGACTGCTGGGGCGGGGCATGGGCGGCCGCGGCCTCCTCCACGGACGACTCCGAGGGGCAGCCGCTGCTCGAGCTGATCACCGACGAGCAGGTCGCGCAGGCGCTCGACGCCGCCGCCTCCATCGGCGACGACCGCATCCAGGAGCAGACGAGCGGGCAGGTGAGCCCCGAGAGCTGGACCCACGGCTCCAGCGAGCAGCGGCAGGCGTGGTTCCGCGCGGGCTTCGAGGGCGGCGTGACGGCGTGCGACACGTTCGCCGCCGAGACCGTCTGAGTTGGGAATAGTCGAGCGGGGCATCCCGTTCTCGATGGATGCCCGCGCGCGGTCGCTCGGAACGATGCCCGTCATCGCGCCTCCCCCCGTACGCTGGGAGCGGCCGCCCGCGGCAGCCCCCGCACCCCGACTCCCCTCCGGCACGACCCCGCCCCACGATCCCCTCGAGGAGACCGACATGGCCCGCATCCACTCCGACATCACCGAGGTGTTCGGCAACACGCCCCTCGTGCGCCTCAACAAGGTCACCGACGGCGCCGGCGCCACGGTGCTCGCGAAGCTCGAGTTCTACAACCCCTCGGCCAGCGTCAAGGACCGCCTCGGCGTCGCCATCATCGACGCCGCCGTCGCCAGCGGGGCGCTGAAGCCCGGCGGCACGATCGTCGAGGGCACGAGCGGCAACACGGGCATCGCACTCGCCATGATCGGCGCGGCGCGCGGCTTCAACGTCGTGCTGACGATGCCCGAGACCATGAGCGAGGAGCGCAAGATGCTGCTCAAGGCGTACGGCGCGACGCTCGTGCTCACGCCGGGCGGCGAGGGCATGAAGGGCGCCGTCGGCAAGGCCGAGCAGATCGTCGCCGAGACCCCGGGCGCCGTGCTCGCCAAGCAGTTCGAGAACGAGGCGAACGCCGAGATCCACCGCCGCACCACCGGCCCCGAGGTCTGGAACGACACCGACGGCGCCGTCGACGTCTTCGTCTCGGGCATCGGCACGGGCGGCACCCTCACCGGCACCGGCCAGTACCTCAAGCAGCGGAAGCCCGGCGTGATCGTCGTCGGCGTCGAGCCGGAGGAGAGCCCCATCCTCAACGGCGGCGCCCCCGGCCCGCACAAGATCGCCGGCATCGGCGCCAACTTCGTCCCCGGCGTGCTCGACCGCGAGATCTACGACGAGATCATCGACGTCAACATCGGCCAGTCGGTCGCGATGGCGCGCCGCATGGCCGCAGAGGAGGGCATCCTCGCCGGCATCTCGTCCGGCGCGACCGTGCACGCCGCCGTCGAGCTCGCGAAGCGCCCCGAGATGGCCGGCAAGACGATCGTCGTGATCGTGGCCAGCTACGGCGAGCGCTACCTCTCGAGCGTGCTGTACGAAGACCTGCGCTCGTAGGTGTCCGTCCGCGACGACATCCGCACGGCGCGCCTGCGCGACCCGGCCGCCCGGTCGGGGCTCGAGGTCTTCCTCACCTCGTCGGGGCTGCACGCGATCTGGTGGCACCGCATCGCGCACCGGCTGTGGAACGCCGGCGCGAAGCTGCTCGCGCGCCTGATCTCGCAGTGGTCGAAGTTCCTCACCGGCATCGAGATCCACCCCGGGGCGACGATCGGCAAGCGCTTCTTCATCGACCACGGCACCGGCGTCGTCATCGGCGAGACGGCCGAGATCGGCGACGACGTCATGCTGTACCACGGCGTGACGCTCGGCGGCCGCTCGCTCGAGAAGGGCAAGCGGCACCCGACCGTCGAGGACGGCGTGCTGATCGGCGCCGGGGCGACGGTGCTCGGCCCCATCACGATCGGAGCGCGCTCGCAGATCGGCGCCCTCGCCCTGGTGGTGCGGGATGTGCCCGCCGACTCCGTCGCGACGGGCATCCCCGCCGTCAACCGCCCGTTGCGCCCCGAGGCGGCACCCGGGGCCGACGGGTTCTGGATCGACCCCGCCATCCACATCTGACGCAGCCGCGCCGCCCTCCCCCGACGGGGTCCCCGGGTCGGGCGCGGTCGGCCGTCGCGGCTAGCCTGGAACCATGACCGCGACGGCCGCCCCCACCCCCCAGCAGGTGCTCGAGCAGGTCTTCGGCTACCCGGCCTTCCGCGGCGAGCAGCAGCAGATCATCGACCACGTGGTCGGCGGCGGCGACGCCCTCGTGCTCATGCCCACGGGCGGCGGCAAGAGCCTCTGCTATCAGATCCCGGCCCTCGTGCGCCGGGGCGTCGGCGTCGTCATCTCGCCGCTCATCGCCCTGATGAAGGATCAGGTGGATGCCCTCGACGCCGTCGGCGTGCGCGCGGTGTTCCTCAACTCCACGCAGGGGCCCGACGAGCGGCGCGAGGTCGAGCGGGCGCTGCTCGCCGGCGAGGTCGACATGCTCTACATGGCGCCCGAGCGCGTGACGGTGCCCTCGACGGCCGACCTCCTCGACCGGCTCGACGTCGCCCTCTTCGCGATCGACGAGGCGCACTGCGTCTCGCAGTGGGGCCACGACTTCCGCCCCGACTACCTCGCACTGTCGATGCTGCACGAGCGCTGGCCGACGGTGCCGCGCATCGCCCTGACCGCCACGGCGACGGCGGCGACGGCGCGCGAGATCGAGCAGCGCCTGCAGCTGGGCGAGGCGCGGCGCTTCACGGCCTCGTTCGACCGGCCGAACATCCAGTACCGCATCGAGCCGAAGAACCAGCCCGTGCAGCAGCTGCTGCAGCTCATCCGCACCGAGCACCCCGGCGACGCCGGCATCGTCTACTGCCTGTCGCGCGCGAGCGTCGAGAAGACCGCGCAGCAGCTCGCCGACCACGGCATCGCCGCCCTGCCGTACCACGCGGGTCTCGACGCCCGGGTGCGCGCGAACCACCAGTCGCGCTTCCTGCGCGAGGAGGGCATCGTCATGGTCGCGACGATCGCCTTCGGCATGGGCATCGACAAGCCCGACGTGCGCTTCGTCGCCCACCTCGACCTGCCGAAGAGCGTCGAGGGCTACTACCAAGAGACGGGGCGTGCCGGCCGCGACGGCCTGCCCTCGACCGCCTGGCTCGCCTACGGCCTGCAAGACGTGGTGCAGCAGCGCCAGATGATCGACCGCAGCGAGGGCGACGGCGCCCACAAGCGGCGCATGAGCCAGCTGCTGGATGCGATGCTCGCGCTCTGCGAGACGGTCGAGTGCCGGCGCGTGCAGCTGCTGGCGTACTTCGGCCAGCAGTCCGAGCGCTGCGGCAACTGCGACACGTGCCTCGCGCCGCCCGAGTCGTGGGACGGCACGATCCCCGCGCAGAAGCTGCTCTCGACGGTCGTCCGGCTCGAGCGGGAGCGCCGCCAGCGCTACGGCGCCGGCCAGATCATCGACATCCTGCTCGGCAAGCGCACGCCGCGCGTCGAGCAGCTCGGCCACGCCGATCTCGCCACCTTCGGCATCGGCAGCGACCTGAGCGACCAGGACTGGCGCGGCGTCGTGCGGCAGCTGCTCGCCCAGGGCCTGCTCGCCGTCCACGGCGACGGCTACGGCACCCTCGTCATCACCGAGGCGAGCGCCGAGGTGCTCGGGGGTCAGCGCGAGGTGCGCCTGCGCCGCGAGGTCGCGCGCCCCACCCGGTCGTCGAAGCGGTCGGCCCCGAGCGACCTGCCGGCGGATGCCGCTCCGCTGTTCGAGCGCCTGCGGGCGTGGCGCGCCGCCACCGCCCGGGCCCTCGGCGCGCCGGCGTACATCGTCTTCGGCGACGCCACCCTGCGCGGGGTCGCCCTCACCACCCCGTCCACGCTCGACGAGCTCGGCCAGATCAGCGGGGTGGGCGCGCGCAAGCTGGAGCAGTTCGGCGAGTCGGTGCTCGCCGTCGTCCGCGGCGAGGACCCGCCGATCGCCGAGCCGGCCGAGCCGGGCGACGACACCGCACCCGCGCGGTCGAGCGCGACCGCCTCGAGCGGCGCGAGCCGGGCATCCGGCGCCCGATCGTCGGGGCGCACCGCCTCGCGCGCGCCGTCCCGATCGCGAGCCGCCGGCGCCGCACCCGCCTTCGCGGAGGCGCCGCCGTTCGATGATGTGCCGCCGGACACGGTGCCGTACGACGACGCCCCGCCGTACGACGAGTTCGACGCGCCCCCGCCCGACGACCGGTACTGAGCTGCGGGTCGGGGCCAGGGCGCGCCGGCGGTAAACTGGCCCACTGCGCGCGAACCGGCGCGCATGGACCGAGACGGGGATCAGCGGCATGAGCGCGATGACCAGCACCGTCGCCGAGCACGCCGCCCGCCGCCGCACCGTCGCCGTCATCTCGCACCCCGACGCGGGCAAGTCGACCCTCACCGAGGCGCTGCTGCTGCACGCCCGGGCGATCACCGAGGCCGGGGCCGTGCACGGCAAGCGCGGCCGCCAGGGCACCGTGTCCGACTGGATGTCGATGGAGAAGGAGCGCGGCATCTCGATCAGCAGCGCCGCCATCCAGTTCGCCTACGGCGACACGATCATCAACCTCGTCGACACCCCCGGTCACTCCGACTTCTCGGAGGACACCTACCGCGTGCTCTCCGCGGTGGATGCCGCCATCATGCTCGTCGACGCCGCCAAGGGTCTCGAGACGCAGACGATGAAGCTGTTCGAGGTCTGCCGTCGGCGGGGCATCCCGATCATCACGATGATCAACAAGTGGGATCGCCCCGGCCGCGCCGCCCTCGACCTCATGGACGAGATCCGGGACCGCACGGGCATGCTGCCGACGCCGCTGACGTGGCCGGTGGGCGACCCGGGGCACTTCGAGGGCCTGCTCGACGTTCCGAGCGGCAGGATGCTGCGCTTCACCCGCTCGGACGGCGGCGCCCGCGTGGCCGAGTGGCAGACGCTCGAGCCGGCGGAGGCGGAGGCCTCGAGCGGCGCCGCCTGGGTCAGTGCGCGGGATGAGGCCGAGCTGCTCGGCCTCGACGGCTACCGCCACGACCCCGAGACCTTCCAGCTCGGCATCACGACCCCGGTGATCTTCGGCGCCGCTGTGCACAACATCGGCGTGCACTCGCTGCTCGAGATCCTCGCCGACGAGGCGCCCGCGGCGATGCCGCGCGTCGACGTCGACGGCGAGGCCCGCCCGGTCGACGCCGAGTTCTCGGCCTACGTCTTCAAGGTGCAGTCGGGGCTCGACACCGCGCACCGCGACCGCATCGCCTTCATCCGCGTCTGCTCGGGCCGCTTCGAGCGGGGCATGACGGTGACGCACGCGCGCACCGGCCGCCCCTTCGCCACGAAGTACGCGCACCAGCTCTTCGGCCAGGACCGCGAGGTCGTCGACGAGGCGTTCCCGGGCGACATCGTCGGCCTCGTCAACGCCACGATGCTGCGCCCCGGCGACACGCTGCACTCCGGGCCCGGCGTGCAGTTCCCCGCCCTGCCGGTCTTCACGCCCGAGCACTTCCGGCTCGTGCGCGCGGTCGACGTCTCGAAGCACAAGCAGTTCCGCTCCGGCCTCGAGTCGCTCGACCAGGAGGGCGTGGTGCAGGTGCTGCGCTCGACCCGCCGCGGCGACCAGAGCCCCGTGCTCGGCGCGGTCGGCCCGCTGCAGTTCGAGGTCTTCGCCGACCGCATGCAGCACGACTTCAACGCGCCGGTGCGGTTCGAGCCGCTGCCCTACGAGGCCGTGATGCGCACCGACGAGGCCTCGGCCGAGGCCCTCGACCGCCAGCGCGAGTGCGAGGTCGTGCGCCGCGCCGACGGCGTGCTGCTCGCCCTGCTCAGCACCCCGTGGCGCGCCAAGATGATCGCCCGCACCGACCCCGACCTCACGCTCGAGCCGCTCGACGACGGCGCCGCGGCGCTGGTGTGACCCCTCCCGCGCGAGCTCGAGCGCACCGCGCAGGCCTCCCTGTGAATCCACCGGCGTCGCGCGCGGCCGGCCTCCCGCCCGGATTCCCGGCCCTCCTGCGGCTTCCGTCATCCAGTGCGGCGAGGGTTAACGTGCTCGTAATGCACGACCGGTTGACGGCCGCTCCACCCCGCCCCTATAGTCCTGCATGCGGGTGATCTGAGTGCGACTCTCAATTTCCCGCACCGGGTGTCCGACCCCCTGAACGGATGCCCGCCCGGCACCTGACCGGAATGCACGGCCCCGCGACCACCCCGTTGCATCGCATCACCGCACCGAATCACCATCGCACTGAAGCATCACCGCACCACCGCATCACCGCACCGAGCGCCACCACCCCGGCGCCGACGCGCTCCACCCACCCGACGCTCCACCCCACCCGAACAGCCTCACCCGAACAGCCTCACCCGACTCGCGATTCTGCGAGCACCGTCGCCCTTCTCCCACCCCCGGCGCCGGCTCTCGCGAAGGAGACCTCCCCTGCCTGGGAGGACGGTCTCCCCCTTCGTGCTCCGCACGCCCCCCCACGCACCTGACCCGTTGACGACGCCGGGCAGATCGTTCTCCTCGCCCCCGCGCGGCAGAGGAGCGGCCATCCGCGCACCCTCGCTGGTGGTCGCAGCGTCGATCTGCCCGACGTCGTGGTCGCTGACCCGATTGACAGCACCCCTCATGACCCTCTCCCTCTCTTCGCCCGCAGCGCCCGGAACCCGTCCCGAGCACCCGTCCGCCGCTCCGGCCCCGCGCGGCCGCGCGGTGATGATCGTCCCCACGTACAACGAGATCGACAACCTGGAGCCGCTGCTCGAGGCGCTGTTCTCGCTCCCCATCCAGGCCGGCACCGGCTGGCAGTTCGACGTGCTCGTGCGCGACGACTCCTCCCCCGACGGCACCGGCGAGCTCGCCGAGCGCCTCGCCGCCGGTCGTTTCGCCGGCCGCGTCATCGTCTCCCACGGGCAGAAGTCCGGGCTCGGCAACGCGATGAAGCGCGCCTTCGACGAGGCCGTCGAGCGCGGCTACGACGTCATCATGACGATGGACGCCGACTTCTCGCACGCGCCGGCCGACGTGCCGAAGCTGCTGCAGGCGATCAACGACGGCGCCGACATCGCCATCGGCTCGCGGTACGTCGACGGCGGGCTCATCCCCGGCAACTGGCCTCTCGGGTACATCATCCGCACGCGGGTCGCCGGGGCCGTCGCCCGGATGCTCGGCGGGGTCGACCCGGCCCTCAAGGAGCTCACCACCAACTTCCGCGCGGTTCGCCGTGAGGTGCTCGAGAGGATCCCCTACGAAGGCGTGCAGGCCAAGGGCTACGGCTTCATGATCTTCCTCGCCAACGCCTTCGTGACCGGGTCGTGGAAGGTCACCGAGGTGCCCATCAGCTTCCACACCCGCGCCTCGGGCGACTCGAAGGCGAGCCTCAGCGACATCGTCGAGTTCTTCCGCATCGCGTACCGGCTCAACGACGACTCGCCGTTCAAGCAGCTCGCTCGGTTCATCACAGTGGGCCTGCTGGGCACCGTGGTGAACCTCGGCATGCTCTGGTTCCTGCGTCGCTTCTTCCCCGATGACAGCGTCGTCGTGCTCCTCTCGGCGATCGCCATCCAGGCGAGCATCGTGTGGAACTTCACCTTCCACACGCGCTTCACCTTCAAGAAGTTCCGCCGCTCGCACGGGCGGCGCATCCCCGTGCGCTCCCTGCTGAAGGCCTTCGGCCAATACGAGCTCACGACCGCGCTCACCCAGACCGTGATCTTCACCTGCTTCGTCGTGCTGTCGAACCTCGGAGTGTTCTACCTCCTCGCCCAGCTGCTCGGCATCGGTGCCGCGTTCGTCGTGAACTACTACGTCTCGAGCACGTACATCTGGGTGCGGAGAGCCGCTCGTGCTGCCTAGCATCCTCGCGGTGCTGGTCACGGTCAGCGCCCTCATCCTGCTCGCGCAGAGCATCGTCAGCATCCGCCAGACGCTCTACATCTGGGAGCACCCCGACCGGCTCCGCCGGGGCGGGCGGCCGGAGACCTTCGAGCCGCCCTTCCACGGCTTCACCGTGCTGCTGCCGGCGCGCCACGAGCACGAGGTCATCGGCGAGACCCTGCGCCGCCTCGGCGAGGCGGACTACCCGAGCGAGCTCGTCGAGCTCATGGTCATCTGCACCTCCGACGACGTCGAGACCATCGAAGCGGCGGAGCGCGCCAAGCGCGAGCACGGCATCGACAACGCGACGATCCTGGTGTTCGAGAACCCTCCGGGCAAGTCGCGGGCCATGAACCTCGGGCTCGCGGCGGCGAAGCACGAGCTCATCACGATCTTCGACTCGGAGGACGACGTCAGCCGCGACATCTTCTCCATCGTCAACACCATCTACCTGCGTCGCGACGTCGACGTGCTGCAGTGCGGCGTGCAGCTCATGGACTTCGGCAGCCACTGGTTCGCCGCGCACAACGTGCTCGAGTACTTCTTCTGGTTCAAGTCGCGCATGCACTACTTCGCGAAGGCCGGGGCCGTGCCCCTCGGCGGCAACACCGTGTTCTTCAAGGCAGCCGACCTGGCCGCGGTCGGCGGCTGGGACGAGGAGGGTCTCACGGAGGACGCCGACCTCGGGATCCGACTCAGCATCGCCGGCAAGACCTTCGACGTGATGTACGACGCCGAGCACGTCACGCGCGAGGAGGTTCCCCACGACACGAAGGCGTTCATCAAGCAGCGCACTCGCTGGAACCAGGGATTCCTCCAGATCCTCCGCAAGAAGGAGTGGCTGCAGCTGCCCACGCTCCTGCACCGCGTCCTGATCGGTTACGTGCTCACTGCCCCGTCCTACATGGCGATCGTCATCGCCTCCGCGCCGATCATGATCCTCATCGGCGCGACGACCAAACTCCCCGTCGTGGTGAGCATGCTGTCGTTCATCCCTCTACTGCTCGCGGTCGTCATGCTGCTGATCAGTCTGGTCGGGCTCTACGAGTTCGGCCGCGATCAGCGCGTGCCCGTGAAGTGGTACCACTACCTGGCCCTGGTGATCACGTTCCTGCCCTACCAGGGCCTCTTGATGGTGAGCGCGGTTCGCGCGCTGCTCCGGGAGATCCGGGGGAGCCGCGGATGGGAGAAGACCGCGCACGCCGGACGGCACCGGCTGGGCACCCAGGACGCCCAGCCGGTGTCGGCATCCCCGCTCGATCCCATCCCCCAGGCCGCCTGATGACGGCGACCCTGGACCGGCCCGCAGCCCGGCACGCCGCGTCACCCGCACCGCTCCCCGCGCCATCGCCCCGCCGCCGACGCGTCCTCGACCGGCGCGGGCTCGAGATCCTGCTCGTGCTCGGGCTCATCGCCTTCAGCGCCTCGCTGCACGCGACCAACATGTTCGGCTACCCGTACTACGAGAACGATGAGGGCACCTACCTCTCCCGTGGCTGGGCGTTCATCACGAGCGGCCAGCTCGACGTGTACACCTACCGCTACGACCACGCACCGGTCGGATGGATGACGATCGGCGCCTGGCTGGGCCTCACCGGCGGCGATGCGATCTTCGGCTCGCTCCTGCAGTCCGGCCGGGTGCTCATGCTCGTCGTGCACGTCATCGCGACTGCGCTCGTGTACTACGTCGCCAAGCGCATGGGCAACGGCAGCGTTGCCGCCGGCATCATCGCCGTGGTGATCTTCGCGGCGTCCCCCCTGGGGTTGTACTTCCAGCGCCGCGTGCTGCTCGACAACCTCATGGCGCTGTGGCTGCTCGTCGCGATCGCGCTGCTGCTTCGGCGGCAGCTCACCCTCACGGCCGTGATCACGAGCGGGCTGTTCTTCGGCATCGCGGTGCTGACGAAGCTCAACGCCGCGTTCTTCGGCATCGGCTTCCTCGTGCTGCTCTGGGCGCGCGCCGCGCCCCATCAGCGCAAGCACGCCCTCGCCATGTGGCTCGCCTTCGCCGGCGGCGTCGTGCTCATGTTCGTCGTCTACGCGTTGCTGAACGAAGAGCTCCTCCCGGCTCCGCTCGGTGCCGACGGCGAGCCGCTGCGGGTCAGTCTGATCGACACCATGCTCGTCCAGGCGGGTCGCGGAGACTTCGGACTGCCGTGGCAGCAGGACAGCAGCTTCTTCCAGGCCCTGCAGGCCTGGCTCATCAAGGATCCGGTCACGCCGATCCTCGGCGCCGCCGGCGCCGTCGCACTGCTCGCGCTCGCGGTCGTGCTGCGCCGGCGCTCGCTCTACCCGCTCGCGATGCTCCTGATGATGGTCGGCTACGTCGGTTTCCTCACGCGCGGCAAGATCGTGCTCGACCTGTACGTCGCCCCCCTCGTGCCCTTCTTCGCGATCGCCGTGGGCGTTGCCGTCGGATGGATGCTCACGGTGGTGCCGTGGCGCATGGTGCGCGCGTCGCTGGGCGTCCTGCTCTCGACGGCGCTCATCGTCGGGTTCTCCCTCGCGGTGCCGCCGAAGGCGGCGATCGCCGACGAGACGAGCAATCAGCTGCTCGCGGTCGACTGGGTGGCCGAGAACGTCGACCCGAGCGCGATCGTCGTGGTCGACAACTTCGCGTACCCCGCGCTCGCGCAGGAGCGCGGCTTCGAGAACGCGCAGTACTTCTTCACCTCCGAGTACGACCCGGAGCTGCGCGAGGTCTACGCCGATGATTGGCGGAACATCGACTACCTCGTGGTCACGCACGAGCTCATCCGCCAGATGTTCCAGGGCACGATCCCCGTCCTGCGCGAGGCGTTCGAGCATTCGGTGCCGGTGGCGAGCTTCACCGAGGGCACGACGAGCTTCAACGACCTCGACGCCCTCATCTCGACGAACGGCGACTGGGCGCAGGTCTACGAGGTCAAGGACCGCAACGACGTCGTGCTGCAGGACTCGTGGGCGTCGTTCCTCGACGGATTCGTCCGCGACTACGGACGCGTCACGGACGGCGACGGCATCACGACGTCCATGGATCAGGCCCTCGCGATGGATGCCGCGCTCGAGCAGGACGACGAGCAGTGGTTCCGCGGCCTGTGGCAGTGGACGAACGACCACCTGCGGTACCGGTCCACCGACGGTCTCATCTCCTGGAGGTGGCAGACCGGCGCGGACGGCGAGGGACGGCTGCTCGAGAGCGACACGGTCTGCGGAGCGGATCAGCGGATGATCGCCTCGCTCGCGAGGGCGGGCGACACCTGGCCCGCGGCGGGCGACCTCGTCCTCGAGGCCCGGGGCATGGCCGCCGACTTCTGGGAGCGCTGCGTCGTCGAGCAGGACGGCCTCGCGCTCGTCGATTCGTCCGCCGACGGCTCGATCGACGACAACCTGCTCAACCCCTCGTACTTCGATCCGGTGCTGTACCGCGAGCTCGCGGTTTCCATGCCGCAGTACGACTGGCAGCGGCTCATCGACGACGGCTACGTCTTCCTCGACCGGCTGGTCGAGGAGCGCGGCACCATCCCCGACTGGGTGGTGCTCACCGCCGACGGCGAGCTCGAGACGGCGGAGCCGCTCATCGGTGACGGCGCCGACGCGCTCGGCTCGGACACGCTGCGCATGGTGCCCTCGCTCCTGCTCGATGCGGAGGCGGGCGACGCCTCCGCGACCGCCCTGCTGCAGGCGGTCGCTCCGCAGATCGTGGCGTACGACGAGCAGGCGGGCAGCTTCGCATCGGGCTCGACGGTCGCGATGCTCGCGCAGCTCGGGGTCATCGACGCCGACCCGCAGGCGCTCTACGAGGCGAGGGTCTTCGCGCGGTACGACGCCGACGACGGCTCCTGGCGCGCCCCGACGTCACTGACCGACCACGTCACCGGCTGGAACTGGCACCGCTTCCAGACCCTCATCCCGGCATCCGCCGCTCTCGAACTGGAGTGATCATGACCACCACCGAACCCCGCACCGCGCCCGTCGGGGCCCCCGCACTCCGGCCCGCGGCCGAGCGCAGCGGCCTCGTCGGCATGATCGCCCGCCGCGCGACCCTCGTGCGCTACCTCGTGATCGGCGGCGGGGCCGTCGTGCTCGACGTCGGCCTGTTCCTGCTCGCCGACCGGGTCTTCGGCTGGCACCCCCTCCTCAGCAACACCTTCTCCACCGGTGTCGCCATGGTCGCGAGCTTCCTCGCGAACTCGTTCGGTAACTTCCGCGTCACCGACCGGCTGTGGCTGCGCTTCCTCTCCTTCGCCGCCGTCACGGGCGCGGGATGGCTCCTCAGCACGGCGATCATCTGGATCGCCGTGGACGTCGCGGGTCTCGACCCCGTCGTCGCCAAGATCCTCACGCTGCTGCCCGTCGTGGCGCTGCAGTACTCCCTCAACAAGAAGATCACCTTCGCCCCCTCCACGGGAAGGAACTCCTCATGACCGACACGCTCTCCCCGGGTCCGGTTGACCATGCAGCATCCGACGCCCCCGCCCGCATCGCCGTCATCGGCGGCGGCTTCAGCGGCCTGACCGCGGCCTACGAGCTCTCCAAGCTCGGCCATCAGGTCGAGGTCTTCGAGGCCGCACCGCAGCTCGGCGGCCTCGTCGCGGGCTTCACGCTCGACGACGGCTTCCCGCTCGAGCAGGCGTACCACTTCCTCTACACCACCGACGAGTGGATGATCGGGATGGCCGAGGAGCTCGGCATCCGCGACAAGCTCGACTTCCACCCGAGCTCCATCCGCGCCTTCCACCAGGGCTCGGAGTACGGCTTCACCACGCCGATGGAGCTGCTGCGCTTCACCCCGCTCTCCTTCGTCGACCGCATCCGCACCGGCCTCACCGGCCTGCGGCTGCAGTTCCTGCGAAACTGGGAGCCGCTGACGAAGGTCACCGCCTACGAGTGGCTGTGCCGCGTCAACGGCAAGCGCGCCGCCGACATCGTCTGGAAGCCGCTGCTCAAGGGCAAGTTCGACATCTACTGGGACAAGGTCACGATGGCGTGGCTCTGGACGCGCATCCATGTGCGCCAGACCTCGAAGATCAAGGGCGAGGCCACCGAGCGCCTCGGCTACTTCGACGGCGGCTTCCGCATCATGGTCGACCGCTGGGTCGAGGAGCTCGAGCAGCGCGGCGTGGTGCTCCGCACGAGCACGAAGGTCTCGGCGATCGGCGAGCTCGACGGTAGGCCGACCGTGACGGTGAACGGCGTCACGAAGCAGTACGACCGGGTGCTCGGGGCGATCCCGAGCACGCCGTTCGCGCGGCTCGCGGCCGAGCATCCCGCCATGACCGACGCGTACACCGAGCAGTTGACGACCATCGACTACCTCGGCGCGAAGCTCATGGTCATCACGACCAGCGAGCCCATCACGAACACGTACTGGCACCAGATCCACGACCTGGATGCGCCGTTCCTGGTGTTCCTGAGCCTCGATTCGCTCATCGGCACCGAGCGCACCGGCGGCCGGTACATCTACTACATCGGCGACTACGTGCAGAACGACGATCCGCTGATGACGCTGCCCGACGATGAGCTGCGCGAGAAGTGGTACGCGGGTCTCGCGTCGCTGCTGCCCGCCTTCCGCCCGGAGCTCGTGCAGGAGTCGCACGTGTTCACGTTCCGCAACGCGCAGCACATCGTCGATGTGACCTTCGCCGACCGGATCCCGGCCATGGAGACGCCGCTGCCGGGCGTGTACCTTGCCAACTTCTCCCAGGTCTTCCCGGAGGACCGGGGCACCAACTACGCGGTACGCGACGGTCAGCGCGTCGCCGCGATCATGGCGGAGTCTCTTCGGGTGGACTCCTCCCGGCGGGCCGTCAGCCGTTGATCTGAACGGCGGCGAGCTCGTCGGCATAGGGGAGGGCGTACGCGCCCTCCCCTGTGGCATCCCAGTAGTGGTGCGCCTCGTAGCGGAAGTTGTCGGCGGGGTCCGTGATCCAGCCGTCGGGGTGCGTCTGCGTCCACCGGGACAGGCTCGACCAGTCGTATCCGGGCACGAGCACGAGCATCCCGTCGCCGGCGTCGCGCAGCGCCGTCAGCACCTCCTGCGAGACGCCCTCCCAGCGCAGCGCCTCGGCGGCGAGATCGTCCCCGAGGGAGTGCGGCTCGTTCATGAGACCGTACGCGACGACGGCGGGATGCCCGCCCCACCGCTCGCTGATGCGCAGCCACACGTCCGACAGCGCGGAGCCGGGCAGCTCGGGGGTACCGAGCCGCAGCTCTCCCCCCGAGGTGAGGTACCGCCCGAAGTTGTGCACATCGAGCACCACGTCGACGCCGTGCCTCTCGGCCGCGTCGAGCATCGCGTCGATGGTCGCGGCGTAGGACTCGTCGAGCGCACCGCCCAGCTGCGGTTGGAGGCGCTCCCACCGGAACGGCAGGCGCACGAAGTCGATCCCGCGGTCGGCCAGGTAGGCGAAGGACGCCTCCGGCTCGTCGAAGAAGTCGCGCCCGAGCACGCCGGGCGCGGCCGAGGAGAAGCCCTCCTCGGTGCTGAACTCGAGCCCCGCGAGGTTCACGCCGTGCCGCTGCTCGCTGCCCTGCTGCGCCTCGAGCAGCTCTGCCTGGGGCAGCGCGATGTCCAGCTGGTCGGAGTCGGGGCTCGCGCCGTAGGCGGTCAGAGCGTAGGAGTCGCCCCAGTGGCTGCCCGCCGCCCACAGGCTCGTCCACAGGCCCTCCTGCTCGGCGATGCGGTACCAGTAGTCGGCCAGCTGCTGCCACTCGGGGGTGGCGGCCCAGCCGAGCTCGCCGACGTACCCCTCGGCGTCGTTCGCCGCGAGCCATGCGGTCCAGGCGCGCAGCTCGTCGATGCGCCGCTGCTGCAGTGGGTCGAGCTCGATGCCCTCGAGGGCGTCGGTATCGGGCGTCGGGCTCGGTTCGGGGGTGGGCACGGGGGTCTCCTCGACGGGCGCGGCGGTCGGGGACGGGGCCGGTCGGCCGGCCGTGATGAGCGCGGCGGCCACCCCGGCGACAAGCACGGCCACGAGCGCGCCGGCGGTGATCGCGAGGGTGCGCCGGCGGCGGGCGGTGCGGGTGCGGTGGGATCGGGTGGTCACGAGGCGGGTCTCTCTCGACACGGGCGGGCGGGGTCGCGGCAGTCGGCGGCGCGAGGTCGGAGCGGTGCGGTGCTGCTGCGGCACGGGCGGCGGCGGAGGCGGGCACTCGGGGCGCAGCGGGTGGAGCGTCGGGTGGCCTCATCCTACGTCGATCCGCGCCGCGCGGGCCCGCAGCGCGGTGCATTCCCACCCGAGCATCGCTCTGCTGGCACCATGGGGCAGTGCTGACCCTCCTCGCCCGGGCCGTCCTCGGGCCGCTGCTGCGACTCGTGTTCCGCCCCCGCGTGGTCGGTCGTCGACGGATGCCCGCCCGCGGGCCCGTCGTCGTGGCGAGCAACCACCTCTCCTTCATCGACAGCGTCGTCATCACCCTGGTCGCCCGCCGGCCGGTGAGCTTCCTCGCCAAGGCCGACTACTTCACCGGCCGCGGCCTGAAGGGCGCGCTCAGCCGCGCCTTCTTCACCGGCGTCGGCGCCATCCCGGTGGAGCGCGGCGCGGGCCAGGCGGCGCAGGCCGCCCTCGACGCGGGGCGCGCGAAGCTCGACGACGGCCTCGCCTTCTCGATCTACCCGGAGGGCACGCGCTCGCGCGACGGCCGCCTCTACCGCGGCCGCACGGGCGTGGCCTGGCTCGCCCTCACCGCGGGCGCCCCGGTGGTGCCGGTCGCGCTGCGCGGCACCGACGAGCTGCTGCCCGTGGGCGCGAAGCGCCCGCGGTTCGCCCGCGTCACGGTCGAGTTCGGCGAGCCGATGGACGTCTCGGGCTTCGGCCCGGCCACCTCGGGCCGCGCGCGCCGCCAGGCGACCGACGCGATCATGGCCGAGATCGGGCGCATGTCGGGCCAGCCGCTCGCCGGGGTCTACAACGAGCCGCCCGCGCAGGGCGTCGTGGAGAAGGTCAAGCGGGTCTTCCGCTCGCCCGGGGCGCTCTAGGCCGAGGGCTCGCTCGGCTGCTCGCCCTGCGGCGGCGCGGCCTGCGCCTCCTGCGCGGCGATCTTCGCGCGCACCTCGTCCATGTCGAGCTCCTTGACGGCGGTGATGACCTGCTCGAGCGCGGGCGCCGGCAGGGCGCCGGGCTGCGCGAAGACGAGCACGCCGTCGCGGAACGCCATGAGCGTCGGGATGGAGCGGATGCTCGCCGCCGCGGCGATCGCCTGCTCGGCCTCGGTGTCGAGCTTGCCGAAGGTCACGTCGGGGTGCTGCTCGCTGGCCTTCTCGTAGACGGGGGCGAACATGCGGCAGGGGCCGCACCACTCCGCCCAGAAGTCGACGAGGGTGATGCCGGGGGCGGTCACGGTCTGCTCGAAGTCCGCGGTGGTCAGGTCGACGGTAGCCATGCGCTCCAGTCTCGCACAGGGCGTCGATACCCCGCGGGGTATGCCGCTCCGAGGGTGCGGTGACGGGATGCTCTGTGCCGGGTTCCACTAAGGCTGCGCCCAGCAACCTGCGGTCATCGACAAACCCGGCCCGGAGCATCCCGAACCGCTTCGTGGGTGCGGCACCACGAACGGCGCCGCGCGCAGCCCCGCGCCTACCGTGATGATGCGTCGACGACCGCGTGCTCCGCACCCGTCGACCCCCGCGGACCAGCACCGCAGCAGACCAGAACCCCGCGCACGGCACCCTCGATGGAGAACGTCATGACCCAGCTCGCCGACACCGCCCGCACCGAGACCCCCGCCGGCCCCGCCGCGGCCGCGCGCCCCACGCCGCGCCTCGCATCGCCCGCTTCCGCGACCGGCCCCGACACCGCCGACGTGGCGGTCGACGTCGCCTCGCTCGGCGAGCAGCTGCTCGGCCGCTGGGCGCAGGCCCGCCGCGAGTCGCGCGCCCTCATGGCCGACCCCGCGTTCCACCGCATCCCCGAGCTCGGCATGCACGAGCACCGCGAGCGCACTCTCGAGCAGCTGCAGAAGCTCGCCGCCACCGGCTCGGTGCTGCGGGCGTTCCCCGAGCGGCTCGGCGGCGACAACGACAACGGCAGCAACATCGCCAGCTTCGAGGAGCTGCTGCTCGGCGACCCGAGCATGCAGATCAAGGCCGGCGTGCAGTGGGGCCTCTTCGGCTCGGCCGTGCTGCACCTCGGCACCGAGCGCCACGACGAGCTGCTGAAGCCCATCATGACGATGGAGATGCCGGGCGCCTTCGCGATGACCGAGACCGGGCACGGCTCGGACGTCTCGGCCGTCGGCACCACCGCCACCTACGACGCCGACACCGATGAGTGGGTCATCCACACGCCGTTCCGCGCCGCATGGAAGGACTACCTCGGCAACGCCGCCGAGCACGGCCGCGCCGCCGTCATCTTCGCCCAGCTCATCACCCGCGGCGTCAACCACGGCGTGCACGCCTTCTACGCCCCCATCCGCGATGAGAGCGGGGCCTTCCTGCCCGGCGTCGGCGGCGAGGACGACGGCCTCAAGGGCGGCCTCAACGGCATCGACAACGGCCGCCTGCACTTCACGAACCTGCGCGTGCCCCGCACCAACCTGCTCAACCGCTACGGCGACGTCGACGAGCACGGCGTCTACACCTCGCCCATCGCCAGCCCCGGCCGCCGCTTCTTCACGATGCTCGGCACGCTCGTGCAGGGCCGCGTCTCGCTCGACGGCGCCTGCGTCGTCGCCAGCAAGCTCGCGCTCACCATCGGCATCCGCTACGGCGCCGAGCGCCGCCAGTTCACCGCCTCGAGCGACGACGAGGTCGTGCTGCTCGACTACCAGCGCCACCAGCGCCGCCTGCTGCCGCAGCTCGCCGCCACGTACGCCATGTCGTTCGCGCACGAGGTGTTCCTCGACAAGTTCGACCAGGTCTTCTCCGGCGCCGACGACACCGACGAGTCGCGACAGGATCTCGAGACCCTCGCCGCGGCGCTCAAGCCGCTCAGCACCTGGAACGCGCTCGACATCATCCAGGAGGCTCGCGAGGCCTGCGGCGGCCAGGGCTTCCTCGCCGAGAACCGCCTCGTGCAGCTGCGCGCCGACCTCGACGTCTACGCCACCTTCGAGGGCGACAACACGGTGCTGCTGCAGCTCGTCGCCAAGCGCCTGCTCACCGACTACTCGAAGAAGTTCGCCAAGGCCGACGCGGGCGCGCTCGCCGCGTACGTCGCCGACCAGGTGGGGGATGCCGCGATGCACCGCTCCGGCCTGCGCCGCCTCGCGCAGTCGGTCGCCGACTTCGGCTCGACCGCCCGCTCGGTCGGGTACGTGCGCGGCACCGCGGCCCAGCGGCAGCTGCTGACCGACCGGGTCGAGACGATGGTGGCCGAGCTGGCGGGGCGCCTGCGCGGAGCATCCCGCATGTCGAAGCCCGACGCGGCCGCCCTCTTCAACCGCCACCAGAACGAGCTCATCGAGGCCGCCCGCGCCCACGGCGAGCTGCTGCAGTGGGAGGCCTTCACCGACGCGCTCGACCAGGTCGAGGACGCCGGTACGAAGCAGGTTCTCACCTGGCTGCGCGACCTGTTCGGGCTCACGCTCATCGAGAAGAACCTGGCCTGGTACCTCATCCACGGGCGCCTCTCGGCCCATCGCGCGCAGGCCATCACCGACTACATCGACGGCCGCCTGCTGCCGCGCCTGCGCCCGCACGCGGTCGCGCTGACCGACGCGTTCCTGCTCGAGCCCGAGCACATCCGCGCCGAGATCGCGACGGGCGTCGAGCACGAGCGCCAGGAGGAGGCCCGCGCGCACTACGCCGGCCTCGCCGCGAGCGGCCTCGCGCCGATCGACGAGAAGGACCTCGTCGCCGGCAAGAAGGCGCGCCGCTAGAGGGTCTCGCGCCCCGCGCCCGGCCGCAGCCGCCGCGCGAGGCGGACGTTCGTGAACGCGACGCCGTCGATGAGCACCGTCCGGGAGCCATCGGCGGCGTCGTCGTGCGCGGCGGGGTCGGGCTCGAAGCCGAGGCGCAGCAGCACGGGCCGCGCGGTGAGGCTCGCGTGCACGGTCATCCACTCGAGCCCCGCGGCCTCGGCCGAGGCGATCACCCGCTCGACGAGCGCTCTCGCGACGCCGCGCCCGCCCGCCTCGGGGTGCACGAACAGCATGTCGATGTACCCGTGCTCGTCGCGGTCGATGAAGCCGACGACCCGGCCGTCGAGCTCGGCGACCCAGGTCTCGACGGCGGCGCGGCGCTCGTGCCAGCCGGGGCGCTCGGCGCGGGATGCCCAGAGCCGCGTCTGCTGCTCCGAGTAGTCGGCGCGTGCCGTCACCGCGATGGCCGCCCGCAGCACCTCGAGCGTCGGGTCGGCATCGCGCGGCTCGTAGGGTCGGATCGACAGCACCCGAGCATCCTGCCAGCCCGCTCGCGGCGGCCGTGCGTACGGTGCGGCCATGACCGTCACCGAAGTCGTGATCCCGCAGTCCGCCCCCGACCGACCCGGCGCCCTGAATGGCGTGCTCGGCGTGCCCGAGGGGCAGGGGCCGTTCCCCGCGGTGGTCGTCGTGCACGAGGCCTTCGGGGTCGACGCCGCGATGCGCGACCACGTCGAGCGGCTCGTCGGTCTCGGCTACCTCGTGCTCATGCCCGACCTGTTCAGCCGCGGCGGGGCGCGCAGACGCCTGGTCGCGACCTTCCGCGCCCTGCGCGCCGGCCACGGCCCGGCCTTCGACGACATCGAGGCGGCGCGCGCCCACCTCCTCGCCCGGCCCGACGCGCGCGGCACGGTCGGCGTCATCGGCTTCTGCATGGGCGGCGGCTTCGCGCTGCTGCTCGCCGGGCAGGGCGGGTACGGCGCGGCGTCGGTGAACTACGGGATGCTCCCCGCCGACCTCGACGATGTGCTCGACGGCGCCTGCCCCCTCGTCGGCAGTTTCGGCGGGCGCGACCGCTCACTGAAGGGAGCCGCCGCGCGGCTCGACGCGGCGCTCACGGCGCGCGGCATCGAGCACGACGTCGTCGAGTACCCGGAGGCCGGGCACGGGTTCCTCAACGCGATGCCCGCGGGGCCGCGGCTCATGCGCGTCGTCATGGGTCCCGTGATGGGGATGGGCCCGCGACCGGTGGATACTGCCGACGCCTGGCTGCGCATCGACGGGTTCTTCCGGCGCGAGCTCGCCTGAGCGCCGCCGGCCGGTGCCCGGCGGCGCGGCTCGCGCTGATACCCGTACGGGCTAGTGCTTGCTCGTCGCGTTCGTGACGGCGTCGGAGTTCTGCGAGCGGTTCGTGCCCGCCTTCTTGTCGGCCTTGGCGACGCGCTTCTCTTTGAGCGTCTTCGATGCGACGGTCTTGGTCGTGTTCTTGCGTGCGGACTTCTCGCCCATGGTGGTTCGTCTCCGATGCGAGGCTCGACGGCCTCCTGGTGCCGAGCGTACGCCTCACGGCGTCGCGGTGCGGCCGACGGGGCGGCATCGCTCGCCGTCGGCCGGGCCGCGCGGTGCTCGACTAGAGGGAGAGCTTCTCGCGCACGGCCGCGTCGCTCGGCTCGACGAGATGCGAGCCGTCGGGGAACACGACGACGGGGATGTTCATGCGCCCGCTGATCGACTGCGCCTCGGCGGCCGCCTCGGCGCTCGCCTCGACGTCGATCTTCGTCCACGCGACGCCGAGGTCGTTGAGCAGGGCCTCGGTGCGCCGGCAGTCGCGGCACCAGTCGGCGCCGTACATGGTGATGGTGGGGGTCGTGGTGTCGGTCGTCATACGAGGGGGAACGCGCGGGCGCGCCGCAATGTTCCCGGCAGCAGCGAGCGCCGTGCGTCCCCTAGGCGTTGCCGAGCGCCCCGATCGCGACGGTGAGCAGCGGCGCCACGACGAGCGCGGGCAGCAGGTCGCCGACGGCGACCGCGCGCACGTTGAGCAGCCGCAGCCCGACGCCGAGCAGCAGCACGCCTCCCGTCGCGGTGATGGCGGCGATCGCCGCGTCGCCCATGACCGAGCCGAGCAGCACGGCCAGCAGGGTGAGACCGCCCTGCCAGATGCCGACCGGAAGCGCCGCCGCCGCGACCCCCCACCCGAGCGAGGCGGCGAAGGCGATCGATCCGAACCCGTCGAGCACCGATTTGAGGGCCAGCTGGTCGATGCCCTGACCCGTGCCGTCGGCGAAGGCGCCGAGGATGGCGAGCGGGCCGATCGCAAACACGAGCGAGGCATCCACGAAGCCCGTGATGAAGCGCTCGCGCGGGCTCAGCGAGGCGATGGTGACGAGGCCGGTCGTGGTGTCGTCGAGGGGGCGGGATGCTCCCTCCGCCGTCTCGCTGCCGCGCGAGAACCGCCGCTGCAGCCACCCGCCGAACTCCTCGAGACGCTGCTCGATGCGCAGCAGCGAGCCCGCGATGCCGCCGATGAGCAGAGCGCCGAGCACGACGAGCAGCGTGCCGCCGGCGCTCACCTCCGCGACGAAGGCGGCGTCGGTGAGCGAGGCGAGGTTGAGGCCGCCGATGACGAGCACGACGAGGCCGAGGGCGTCGGTGACGACACGCGTGGTGCGCTCCGGCAGACGGTTGCCGAGGGCGACGCCGATGGCCGCGCCGGCGAGGATTGCGACGATGTTCAGCAGGGTGCCGAGTCCGGTCACGGGGCTCCTCCGCCTCTCAGCGGCCGCCCCCAGCGGGTGGCCGCAGGCGAGTCTAGAGCGGGGCGCGGTCCTCGTCGCTCAGTCGGCCGCGGGCGGGGTGGATGCTCGGCGCAGCAGTGCGCGGATCGCCCGCTCCTCGGCCTCGCCGATGCCGGTCAGCGCGTACGAGTTCGCCCACATGGTGCCCTCGTCGAGCGCCGCCTGGTCGCTGAAGCCGAGGGTGGCGTAGCGCGCTTCGAACTTCTCGGCGCCCTGGAAGAAGACGACCACCTTTCCGTCGCGCGCCCAGGCGGGCATCCCGTACCAGGTCTTCGGAGCGAGCTGCGGAGCCTCCTCCGCCACGAGCGCGTGCACCGTCTCGGCGAGCACCCGGTCGTGCTCGGGCATCTCGGCGATGCGGTCGCGCACGTCCTGCGCCTGCTGCTCGGCCTTCGCCGAGCCCTTCGAGCGCTTCGACTCGGCGCGCAGCTCGGCCGCGCGCTCCTTCATGGCGGCGCGCTCGCGGGCGCTCATCGTGCCGGTGCCGTCCTGCTCGGCCATGGGGGCTCCTCGGTGCTGCCGGAGCGGGCGCGCGCCCGCGGCGACACGCTAGTGCCGAACGCGCGTCCGCGGAAGGGCCTCGGACGTCGGAATCGACGGAGCCCCGACCTCGATCTCGCGAAAGTCGGGCGATGGCGCGGCTCGGTCCCCGACCGTCCGAGGATTCCGACGTCATGTGACCGGCGAGCGTCGCCCGACGGGGTCGATGCGCCCTGCGTGGTGACGAGCACCGGGGTCACTCCGCATCGCGTGACACCCGTGAACGGGCGAGACCCCCGCACGCGGCGGGGGTTCGAGGTGCCGTGGCTCCGACGGGCGTCGATCCCGTGACCTCACGATTTTCAGTGACTTCGGGGGCGAGATCGCACAGTATCTATGGCGTCGGCTCACTTCTGACCAGGCATTTTCCTGGATGCTCGCAGTTGCTCGCAGTTGGTTCAGCAGGCGGAAATGGCCCGGATATGGCCCAGGATCGGCGGGAGCGTCGCAGCCGAGCACGACACCGCCAATCAGACGATGCCCTGCTCGTGGAGTCGCCACCAGACCGTGTTCGCGGCGACCTGCTGCCCTGTCACGGGACGGCCGGTCTCGCCGTGCTTGGCGAGGTAGGCGGCGTTGTACGCGAGACAATCGTCGACCACCATCAGCGCGGCTTGACGTAGCTCGTCGAACGGGCCGTTCCTGAGCCCGCCATCGAGCAGGTCGTAGAGCGCCCTGGAGAGTTCGTGCGGCGCGGGAAGATCGGCTTCAGGCCCCGTCGGGGGGAACCGCCTCCAGAGTCGCGCCTCGACCGACTCGTCGTCGTGGACGAGTTCCCATCCCTCGATGTCCCATTGCGGGTATCCGTGCGACTCCCACTCCAGATTCATCCGGTCGGAGAAGAGCCCACGGAGCAACTCGGCGAGGAGCATCCTGGCGGCGTCGCTCTCGTCGGCGGAGATCGCCCAGTCGCGCACCTGCGGGACGCGATCGAAGAATTCAGGAACCGCAACGTGCGGCGCAACTGCTTCGGTCATCGGACACCTCCTCGATGGTCATGCATGCTGGAACGGAGCCGAAAAGCGTACCTCGCCATCCGGTCGCATCGGAAGAGCGTCAGCCGTCGAAACTAGGCTGGGGTGATTGGATCAGCACGAGAGGAGGCGCCGATGCCAGCACATATCACGCTCGACGCCTCCGGGCTGGTGATTGAGCCCGAGGGCAAGACTCGGGAGTACAAGCGCGACCTTTCGTCCCCGCGCCGGCCGATGCGGACCATTGCCGCTTTCGCCAACTCGGCGGGCGGGCAGTTGGTCGTCGGCATCGCTGACGACCGGACCGTGGTCGGCGTGGCCGATCCTCTGGCGGAGGAGGAGCGGGTCGCGAGCCTCATCAGCGACTGGATCGCGCCGAAGCTCGTGCCGTCGGTCGAGATCGTCCCGGTCGGCGAGAAGTCGATCCTCGTCGTGGACGTCGACCTCTCGGGCCGACGTCCGCACTACATTGACGCGGATGGCGTCGATGACGGCACCTACGTCCGGCTCGGCACCACCACCCGGAAGGCCGATCCGTCGCTGGTGCGTGAGCTGCAGCGGGGTGCCGAGGGGCAGAAGTTTGATGAGCAGCCCGCGATCGGCGAGGCCGTCGACGACCTCGACCTCCCCGCATTGGAGTCGATGCTCGGTCGTCCGGTCGACGAGGCGGTGCTGAAGACGCTCGGCCTGGTGGTCGCCGACCAGCGGCGGCTCGTCCCGACCTACGGCGGGGTGCTCGTCGCCGGGAAGAATCGGGAGCGGCTGTTCTCCGGCACCTGGGTGCAGGTCGCTCGCTTCCGGGGCGACAGGCGCATCGACATCTTCGACCAGGCCGAGTATCACGGGCACCTGCCGCAGGTGCTCGATGAGGTGCTCGTCTTCCTGTCGAAGCACGCTTACAAGTCCGCCGAGTTCACCGGCAAGGCCCGCCGCGATGACGTGCTCTCCATCCCGCTCGACGCGATCCGCGAAGTCGTCGTCAACGCCTTCGTCCACGCTTCCTATGAGACCAGCGGCGTGAACTTCAAGATCGCCTTCCTCGACGACCGCATCGAGGTCGAGAGCCCTGGGACGCTGCTGCCCGGCGTCACCGTCGAGGACATCTTTCGCGGCGTCTCCGTCGTGCGGAATCCGACGATCGCCCGCTTCTACCGCGAGCTGGGCCTGGTCGAGCAGTGGGGCACCGGAATCCCCTCAGTGATCGAGGCGCTCGCCGAGCGCGGCCTTCCCGCACCGACGATCGAAGAACTGCCCGGCCGGCTTCTGGTGACGATCCCCATCCCGTTGCACCGGCCGTCGATCGACCCGCGGCCGGGAACCGTCCGCGGCGGGGGCCAGTCACGAAGTCACCAAGACGAGTCACTAAGTCACCAAGCCGAGTCACTAAGCTCCGGGATTCTGGATCGGCTGGCCAGCGCACCAGCGGAGGGGGTCGCTCGGGCGGAGCTGCTCGCGGTGCTCGGACTCGGCAACGAGACGCGGAACGCGCAGCGCCACATCCAGCCGCTGATCGACGCAGGCCTCGTCGCCTTGACGATCCCGAACAAGCCGACGAGCCCGAAGCAGCGATACGTCCTCACCGAGGCAGGCAGGCAGGCGCTGAGGTCCTGACTACCCGAAGAAGATTGGGTCGTCGTGGCTGCCGATGTGGTCGAGGAGCGCCTGCACGTTCTTCGTCGGGCGCTTGCGTCGGTACTCATGGAACTTGAGGTTCCGATCCCGCCAATAGATCGACCACAGTCCGGTCGAGGCGGTGTACCGCAGCCGAGCGATCGGGAACCGGGTGTGCTCGCCGATGCCGTTCCACGGTGGGCGGACCTCCACGATGTCGACGTGGCGTGCAGACACGTCCGCCTCGACCTTCGCCTGATCCCAGAGGTGCTCCGGCCAGATCCCGCGGCACCACAACTGGATGCGGTCGAGGTCGGCTTCCGGCAAGGCCATGACTCATTCCTACCAGCCGTGCCGCTACAGCCCGAGCCCGCGGCTCGGCTGCGTCGGCCCCTGGTCGGGTGGGCGCCGGGTGAAGTCGTGGAGCTGCGCGGCGCGTGCCTTCCGCTCAGCCAGGGCACGCTCGGCCGCCTCGCGGCGTGCCTGCTCCTGGGCGATGCGGTTGTGGATGAGCTGCGCTGCCCCGGTCATGGGCAGGGCCTCTATGGTGGCGAGGTCGTGGCGTGCCGACTCTGCCTGCGCCCGCCATTGGGCGGCGAGTTTGGTCAAGTCCCAGGTAGTGGTGTAGCGCGGTCCTTCGAAGTGATGGGTTAAGCGCTGAGTTCGAGGACGGTGTCGGTATTCACCTCGTTTCCGGTGTCGGGCACGAGGCTCAGACGGGACTTGGCGAGGATGTCGAGGCCGAGGTAGCGGCGTCCTTCGGCCCATTCGTCGGTCTGCTCGGCCAGGACCGCGCCGACGAGGCGGACGATCGCGTCGCGATTGGGGAAGATGCCGACACTGTCGGTGCGGCGGCGGATCTCTCGGTTCAGGCGCTCGTTGGGGTTGTTGGACCAGATCTGCTGCCAGAGCCCCTCGGGGAACTGCGTGAACGCGAGGATGTCCGCTCTCGCGGCGTCGAGGTGCTCGTGCGCGTCGGGCAGCTTGCCGTCGACGTAGTCCAGGAGTCGGTCGAACTGGGCGTGGACGGAGGCTGCGTCGGGCTGGTCGTAGACGGAGTGCAGCATCGCCTTCACCGCCGGCCACATGCTCTTCGGGCACACGGACATCAGGTTCGCGGCGTAGTGCGTCCTGCATCGTTGCCAGCTCGCGCCGGGCAGGTTCGCGGCGATCGCCTCCACGAGGCCTTGGTGGGCGTCGGAGGTGACCAGACGAACCCCGCCCAGGCCGCGTGCGACGAGATCGGCGAAGAACGAGTTCCAGGCCGCCCCTGTTTCGGAGGTGGCGACCCGCAGGCCGAGGACTTCGCGGCGTCCGTCGGCGTTGACGCCGGTCGCGATCAGCACCACGGCGTTGATCACCCTGCCGCCTTCACGCACTTTCATGGTCAGCGCGTCAGCGGCAACGAAGGTGAACGGTCCGGCATCACCAAGAGGGCGGTGGCGGAACTGCTCGACGTGCTCGTCGAGATCGGCGGCCATGCGCGAGACCTGCGACTTGGACAGCGAGTGGATGCCGAGGGTCTTCACCAGCTTGTCCATCCGCCGGGTGGAGACCCCGGCGAGGTAGCAGTCCGCGACGACGGTGATCAGCGCAGTCTCAGCGCGCTTGCGGCGCTCCATGAGCCACTCGGGGAAGTAGGTTCCTGACCTCAACTTCGGGATCGCGACGTCGACCGTCCCGACGCGAGTGTCCAGCTCGCGGCGCCGATAGCCGTTGCGCTGCGTGAGCCGATCGGGGCTGGGTTTGCCCCATTCGGCGCCGACGACGGCGTCCGCGTCCGCGGACAGCAGTGCGTTGATCATGGTCTGCAGCAGGCTGCGCATCGAATCCGGGGACGCCTCGGCGAGAGCCTCGCCAAGAACGCCAGCAGGGTCGACAATATGTGGAGCGGTCATCGTGTGTGATGCCTTTCGAGTGGGATGTGAGAATTTCCTCGAAGGAACACCACGGTGACCGCGCCCACGTCCAAGACGACGAGCCAGCCACCGGGCTACACCACCTTATGGGGCACTACTCGTGGCTCCGACGGGCGTCGATCCCGTGACCTCACGATTTTCAGTTGTACGCGGCGGGTTTACGGGTGCCCACGAGTGCTCGTTCGTCGCGTGGTTCAGCGGAAGTCGTGCTAGTTGGAGGCGGCTGATTGTAGATGGTTTCAACCGAGTTCCCGGCCCGGGACCGGCCCGGAGCATTTCGTTGACACGGTGCGCCCGCCGTTCCTGACACACTTATACGGCCGACTGAGCCGAGGACCGAATGACTACCTACGAACCGAAAACGCTACCGCTCTCTCAAATTCTCCTGGATCCGAACAACTTTCGCTTTCAGGGTGACGCTGCCGTCCGTAGAGTTGCCGAAACGCGGTTCTCGGAAGACGGAGTTCAGAACGCGGCGTTTGCGCGATTGAAAGCTGATGGGCTCACCGAGCTGAAGCAGTCGATCATGTCAAACGGGTTCGTGCCTGTCGAGCGCATCGTTGTTCGCAAGCTGAGCGTGCAAGCAGGCGGCGTCGACGCAGCTCAGACGGAGGGCGACACTGTCGAACCCGTCGCCGTCCCGGACCTCTTCGTCGTCCTGGAAGGTAATCGCCGCTTAGCGTCTCTCAGATGGCTGAAATCCGACCACGAGGCAGGGATCGATCTTCCCGAGCAAGTACTCGAGATTTTCGATGCCGTGCCGGTCGTGGTTCTGGAGTCTGACGACGAGAGCGCGTATCTCGCCATTATGGGCATTCGACACGTCGGTGGCGTCAAGGAGTGGGGCGGGTACCAGAGTGCGCAGCTTGTGCATGAGCTGCGCAAAGAGCACTCTCTCTCCGCGCAGGATGTCGGCTCGCGCCTCGGACTCTCGGCCGTGGAGATTAATCGGCGATACCGCGCGTTCGAAGCCATGGACCAGATGCGAGCGAGTGAGGAGTATTCCGACTACGTCACCAGCGAGCTGTACCCGCTCTTCCACGAGGCGCTCGTCAGCCCCAAGGTCCGTACCTGGCTTTCGTGGGACGACGGCAGCATGACCTTTGAGAATGAGGACGAGCGGGAGAGTTTTTACTCGTTGCTGTCGCCATACACAGACACTGCCGGAGTCAAGCGTCCGCCGAAGATCACGTCTTACTCAGAGATCCGAGAACTCAAGACGATTCTGGACAACGAGGACGCGGTGCAATCGCTGCTCGACCTCGAGAAACCCTTCAGCGATGCCTCTGCGCTCGTGAAATCGGCGGATGCCGGACGCAACTGGCTGTCCAAGATCAACGCCGCTCTGGCGGCTCTCGACCACCTTGGAATCCGAGAGATTCGTCAGCTTGAGGACGGTCAGGTCAAAAAGTTGGCGGAGCTGCGTGATCTGATCGCCGAGATCGTGGAGTCGCGTGAGAAGCAATCGAGTTAGATCGCTTGCGGTCGCAGAACACATCGCGGCGACGATCTCGTTAGCTGAGCCCCCGACGCGCGTCGTCGATCTCATCGCGGGCGTCATGATTATTGAGCATTCTTTCACGCCCGACGAGGCTGCGGAATTTGCAGAGCAGCGGCTGGACGGGGTGAAACGCGGGCTGGAGTCCATTCTGGACGTCGCCACACCCTCGGGGACCTTCGCACGCTTCGCTTTCAACAGCTCTTCCGATGAACACCTGCAGGGCAGTTGCTTTGTACCTCCGGAAGAAGAGGGAACTCCGATCGCGGATGCGAAGCGCCGTCGGCTGGACTTCGATGAGTACGGCGCTTTCCTTAGGGGGCTGAATTGGCGGCAGTTCGAGGCTTGCTGCCGCGGCATTCTTGCCCTCCTCGGTTGCAAGGATCCCCGCCTGACGGCGTCGGCCAATGATCAGGGCATCGACTTCTTTGGTCGCTTGAGCCTCGAGGGACGCCTGGACATCTCGTCTCATCTACCGTCTCCAGATAGGCGCCTAGAAGTCTGGATGGTTGGCCAGGCGAAGCACTACTCGAAAACTCGAGTGTCGACGCCTGACCTCCGCGAACTCGTCGGATCCGTCGAACTGGCACGCACTGGCGCTGTCGCTGACGACGGACGCGCACTCCAGGGATTCGAGCCGAGAGTGTGCGATCCCGTCTTCTATCTCTTCCTTACGACCGGATCGATCAGTGCTGACGGATTGCGACTGCTCGCAGCAAGCGGAGTCGTCGGGCTCGATACCGGTCACATCGCGACGCTCCTGACAGATGCCGGAATTGGGCTTCGCGATGGCGATTTCGATGCGACCGCCGCGCTTGCGTGGGTCGATTCGAACTTGAACTCGCCGAGCTAAACGATATCGGGGTCGAATCGCATCAGTCGCGCCTTGATCGTTTCGAGCAGATTGTCGACGCTTCCGCCCGCTTCGAGCGCTGCTTCGGGAGCAACGTCGAGTGCGAAATGTGAGAGCGCTGCGGCGGTTGTGCCGATCACTTTCTTGAGTTGAACCGGATTGGGGGTCAGGCCAGTGTGGGTTGCGAGATCAAAGACGTAGATCCAGGCTGGCGGGCGCTCGTCCGATGGTGTTCCCAGTAAGCGCCAAGTTCCGTCTTCGGCGGCAATCAACTCGGGTTTGCCGAGAAATCTTTGCCAGCTATCCCAGACTGCCTCCGGGATAGCCAGGACACAGCCGGCTGAAGTGCCGTGAGCTCCGATCTGGAACTTGAACATCATCTGATAAAACGTGCGCTTGAACGCGTTCGAGATGTTCGGACCTTCAACGCCTTCCGACAACCAGTCGGGATGCGCCTCCACAGCAGCTGCGAAGTCGTCTTTATGGAGATGGCTCGCCGCGGCGATGTTGTCGACGGCTCTCTTGTAGGTGCCGTGGAAATCCATCGTCTGAATCTCGAAGATTGCATAGCGCCCGACATGGAGGACGCCGTCGACCATCGTGAGTTCGACCATGGTCGCGTCAAAGTTAAGTTCTGGCGACCGCTCAGTGGCTCGGACGCTGATCTCCCCGCCGAGCTTGCCCTGGAAGTAGGCCACGCCGGCCTCGCCGTCGAGCAGCGCTTGGCGGAACAGTTCCCGCTTCGTTTCATTCGCGAGCGACGGAGCCGCAATGAGCTGGACAGGGCGGCCGCTATCGAGTTCGAACAGTCGTCGTGCAGCATCCTCAAGCATCCCGACATCTAGCGCTCGGAACGGGCACGCAAGCCAGTCCTGCCGAAGGCCGTTGCTGGTGCTCGAGATGGTGCATACCCCACGGGACACCCCGCTTGACGAGCCGCCCTTGGACTTCGCGCTCTTGACGCAAGTCACCTGTGTCTCGGTGACATCGCTGAGAAACGGGCAGCACTCGTTGCGCTGGTCGGCTCTCGCGGCGGACGTATTCGCCGCTACGGGATACACGCGATGCCCGAACCACTCGGCGATGATGTTTCCAGCTTCGCCGGCGCTCGACCTAGCGATGCCCGTCTCCCGAGTTTGAGGCCGCGACTGCGGCAAAGTTTGTGTTCAAGTCGAACCCAATAGCGTTGCGACCGCTCTCTACAGAGACACTTAACGTACGCCCCGTTCCGCAGAAGGGGTCGAGCACCGTTCCTCCCGGAGGGCATGAACTCAGGATTCGAGGTCGGATGAGGTCGCGCGGGAAAGTTGCGGAGTGGCCATCCTGCCCCGCCCGCACGTTTGTAGTCACCACGTCGCGTGCGCCATCTTCAACCTCAGTGAGGTCGTAGTAATAGCTCGCGCGGCCGGAAGTTGGGCGCTTGACGAAGTGGAAGAAGTGCTCGTGTGAGAGCCGCAACCGGTCGCGTTCGGGTCGCGGTGGCACATTCGGTTTGTTCCAGATGACGTCGTTCCGCAGGATCCATCGCCGGTCCTGCATCGCTATTGCAAAACGCGCAGGGATCAAAAGCAACTGCTTCTCCTGACGGAAGCCGCCGACTGGTGCTCTCCGTCGTGCGCGCTCGGTATTGCCGAGCCCTTGGCGACCGTCGTTCCGAATACTTGCCCATCGCGCGAAATATGTATCGCCGATGTTTACCCACACACTGCCACCGGGCTTGAGCGCGTGCGCTCCGCGCTGAAAGATCTCTACCAGGTGCGCGACGAACCACTCGGGCCGTGGTTCCAAGCCGAGGACTCCGCCATTCGATCGGTACCACTCGTAGGGCGGCGCGTCATCCGAGTCGTTGCCAGCTGCGACCCAGTGCTTGAGAATCTCGTGGTCATGGTCGAGCCCGTAGTCGCGCAGTCCCCAGTAGGGCGGCGACGTCAAGATCAGGTCCACCGAATTCGCAGGAATGTCGGGGAACAGATCGTACGCGTCGCCGTTTCGGACGACCCCGCTCGCGCCGCTTACCTTGGCTCTACCGTCGTGCGCGATCGTCATGGCCCAACCTTAAGGGCGATAAGGGACATCGCGTCGCGGTTGGTCCGCGAGTTCGCCGGTTCGTCGGTGAGTGGAGCTCGTGGTGCGACGAGGAGGGGCGTGAGGAACGAACTGGTGACAGGTTCGGTTTAGGCCGCGAGGGATCGCGACTCGGATAGCCTCACTTCGAACTCGACCGGGGTCAACCCTCCGAGGGTGTCCTGGGCGCGTTGCCGGTGATACTTTCGCTCGATCCAGACCACGATCGCGAGGCGCAGCTCTGGCCTCGTCGCCCACCGTTGCTGGTTGAGAACGTTGGTCTGCAGCAGCGACCAGAAGCTCTCCATCGCGGCGTTGTCCCCAGCGGCACCGACGCGGCCCATCGAGCCGACCATGTCGTGGCGGCGCAGCTCCCTGGCCATCGCCCGACTGCGAAACTGACTGCCCCTGTCGGCATGCAGAATGCAGCCCGCGACGTCCCCACGTCGGGCGACGGCGTTGCGGAGAGCGTCGACGGCAAGCTTCGCCGTCATTCGCTCACTGATGGAGTAGCCGACGATCCGGTTCGAGAAGACGTCCTTGATCGCGCAGCAATGGAGCTTGCCCTCGGTCGCCGTGCGGTGCTCGGTGATGTCGGTCAGCCATAGGCGGTTCGGCGCGTCCGCGCGGAATACGCGCTGCACGTGATCGTCGAACACCGGCGGGCCAACCTTCTTGCCCTTTCCGCGCCTGCGTCGCTGCGCCGAAGAGAGGATCCCGGCCTGGGAACACAGCTTCCAGGCCGTCCGCCGGCTCATCCGCCAGCCCGCCCTGCGGGCTTCGTCGGCGAGATATCGGTAGCCGAACGTCGGATCTTCAGCGTGGGCATCGTGGAGGGCGTTGATCCGATACGCGCGCACCACATCTGCGTCCCGAACGGGATCCTTCCGCCATCGGTAGTACGGCTGGCGGGCGAGCTTCAAGACCCGGCACGACACCGTCACGGGAATCCCCGCTTCGGCGAGCTCAGCAACGAGCGGGTAGATCATTTTCGGGAGCCACCGAGTTTCAAATTCGCCTGCGACAAATACGCCGCCGCCTTCCGCAGGACCTCGTTCTCCTGCTCGAGGAGACGATTCCGGCGACGCAGCTCGCGCACCTCGGCCGCTTGGTCTGCGGTCTGACCGGGACGAGCGCCTTCTTCGATATCGGCTTGGCGCAGCCAGTTCTGCAACGTCGCTTCGCTGATACCGAAGTCAGTGGCGACTTGCTTGAGCGTGACACCGCTCTCGCGACGTCGGGCGACCGCGACGACGTCCTCGCGGAACTCTCTGGGATAGGGACCGGGCATGATGACATCCTTCCCGTCAGCGCCATCCGGCACTAACGATCAGTTGTCACCGATTCCTTCCTCACGCCCCGACTCGCTATTCGATTGAGAATCCACGGCTGTCCGCGACGGCGTGCCAGTGTGAGAAATGCTTGCTGGCATGACGAGGCCTGTTCAAGCAGGGAAGCTGGCGTTTACGCTCAGCGGAGAGGAAGCGAATGCCCAATCACTACGAATCCGTGACCGAGGTGGAGCAGCTCCCGCGGCCCGTGCACAGTCCTTCGCACGTCCGAGAAAACGGTCACGCCGTGTTGCTGGGAGAGCAGTGGTTCTGGTTTTCCAAGCTGGAGCCCGCCTACGTGTTTGCACGTGCTGCTCGTATGGCATCGGGAATTGGAGACATGTGCATCAAGGAAGCAGCGACGGAGGTGAAGTTCAGCGAGCGACTCGGCCGCGACGTCTTTGCTCTTTACACCCTGGCCGGAAGCGGGGTCGACCAAAGTCCGGAGTGTGATCGCGACCTCGTCTCACGGTTCGTCGCCGGGTTGAACCCGCGGTCTGTGAGTTGGACGGATCCGTCATGACCCATTCGACTGGAGCGAGCGAACCCAGGCTCGGGCCCTATCGGAGCGCCGAGCGGTACGCGCGTGGAGAGATATCTCGAGAAGCGATGATCCACGCGGTCACAACTTGGACGTACGTGCCAGGCGAAACAAAGACGGAGGGCCTGCACGATGACCTTCTGAACTACGTCCCCGGGTCGTTCGATGAAGTTGACGCGGCACTCGATGACGAGCTCATTGATGAGGGCATCTACAGGGCCGCATTGGACGCCGTACTGGCTCAGGAGCGTGCTTCCTGAGTCCGCTCCCGGCCCGTTCCCGGCCCGAACGCCACGCGAGCCTTTGCCCGTGCGTCTGATCGACCCGGCTGGTCAAGCTTCCGCCAGTAGGAGAGCCGCCCAAAACCGCACGCTGACCTGGAGTTTGACGCCAGCCGGTGCGTGGGAGAAGCGCGAGAACAAGAGTGGCTCCGACGGGCGTCGATCCCGTGACCTCACGATTTTCAGTCGTGCGCTCTACCAACTGAGCTACAGAGCCGTGCGAGAAGGGAAACCTCCTCTGACGGAACGAGCCCCCTCCGAAGAGAGGGCTCGTCGCCGTGGCGACCCTGACCGGACTTGAACCGGCGACCTCCGCCGTGACAGGGCGGCGCGCTAACCAACTGCGCTACAGGGCCTTGCGTATTCAATTATGGGGCAGATCCGGTGATGCTGTTCCGTGACCCCAACGGGATTCGAACCCGTGCTGCCGCCGTGAAAGGGCGGTGTCCTAGGCCACTAAACGATGGGGCCGTAGCGGTGTCACCCGCACAGCAACCGAGGCACGAGCATAGCCGGGCCGCGACGAAACACCAAACCGGGGCGGGCGGGATGCGCGGCGCGCCGGTGCGCCCTCCGGCCCGCGGGCGGGTGCGCGGATAGGTTCGGCCCACGAGGATGCCCGAGCTGTGCACTGCTGCGCCCCCGAACGCGGGGGTGCGCGACACTGGCCGTGCCGGGCATCCGTTGTTACTGTGGTCGATGGTGCGCGTGTGAGTGTGCTGACATAACGCAACCATCGGGGGATGGAATCGTGAGAATGAGCAGGATGACCGGGCGCACCAGCGTCGGAACGACCGGGGGCGACGCCGCCCGGCCCGCTCGTCGACGCCGCCTGATGCCGCTCATCGCCGCACTCGCCGTCACGCTGCTCGTCGGCTCGATCGGCGTCACTTCGCAGGACGCGCCCGCCTTCGCCGCCACCTACCCGAGCTGGGAGGACGTGCAGGCCGCGAAGGCCGATGTCGGCCGCGCCGCGCAGGAGGCCGCATCCGTGCGCGGGCTCATCGCCGGGTTGCAGCAGCAGGTCGCCGCCGCGCAGGCCGAGTCCGAGCGAGCGGGCGACGAGTTCTTCGTCGCGCAGGACGCTTTCGACCAGGCGGACTTCGAAGCCGCGGAGCTCCAAGCCCAAGCGGACGAGGCGCAGGGCGAGGCCGATGAGTCGAGGAGACGAGCAGGACAATTCATCGCCGAGCTCACCCGAACCGGCGGGGGGGATCTCTCCGCCTCACTGTTCGGCAACCCGGAGCAGGCCGACGCACTGCTGTCCCGGCTCGGCTACGCGAGCAAGATCACCGAACTGGCCGATGGCATCTATGCGGAGGCTCGCCGAGACCAGCAGGCGGCTCAGTCGCTCAGCGATCAGGCTGCCGTCGCTCGCGCTCTGCGTGAGGAGCTCCGCGTCGCGGCAGAGGAGGCGTTCGAAGCGGCGCAGTCCGCGCAGCGGGCCACGGAGGCAGCGCTGTCAGCGCAGCAGGAGAACCAGGTTCGGCTCGAGCTCCAGTTGGAGGCCCTCGAAGGCGCGCTCACCGTCACCGAAGCTCAGTTCCAGGAGGGCGAACGGATCCGCATCGAGGAGGAGCGAAAGGCCCGCGAGGCCGCCGAAGCCGCCGCTCGCGCCGAGCGGGAGCGCGCGGCGGCGGCGGCCGCCGAGGCCGAGCGCATCCGCCGCGAGCAGGCGGCAGCCGGCAACGCCGGTTCTGGAGCGGGAAGCGCTCCTCCCCCCGCGGCGGCCGGGTGGGCGAGGCCCTCGTACGGATGGGTCTCCTCCCCCTACGGTTACCGAGTTCATCCCATCTACGGCGATCTACGCCTTCATTCCGGCACTGATATCGCTGCGGGGGCCGGTTCGCCCGTGATGGCGGTAGCCTCCGGCACGGTCACCTTCTCGGGGTACAACGGCAACTTCGGCTACTACATCCAGATCGATCACGGGAACGGCCTAACGTCGAGCTACGCGCACATGCTCGCCGGCAGCCTGCGGGTGACGGCAGGGCAAAGAGTCACCGCGGGCCAGCTCATCGGAGGGGTCGGCTCGTCCGGCGCTTCGACGGGGAACCATCTGCACTTCGAGATGCGCAGCTACGGCAGCTCGTTCGACCCCTACGCATACCTCCGAGCTCGAGGCGTGGCGGTGTAGCTGGGTCGGCTCCGCCACCGACTGCGCCGCCGACATCGCCCGGACCGCCGGCCGCACGACGCGCCCTAACTGCTCTTCACCGGCGTGTAGGCGTCGATACCGGCCTGGATGATCGCCTCGGCCTCGGCGGCGTCGCCCCAGCCCTCGGTCTTCACCCACTTGTTCGGCTCGAGATCCTTGTAGTGCTCGAAGAAGTGCTCGATCTCCTTGCGCGTGAACTCGGGGATGTCGCCGACGTCCTGGATGTGGCCCCAGCGCGGGTCCTTCGCCGGCACGGCGATGACCTTCGCGTCGCTGCCGCCGTCGTCGGTCATGTTGAAGACGCCGACCGGGCGCACGGTGACGCCCACGCCCGGGAACAGCGGGTAGTCGAGCAGCACGAGCACGTCGACCGGGTCGCCGTCGAGCCCGAGGGTGCTCTCGAAGTAGCCGTAGTCGGTCGGGTAGACGAAGGTCGTGTAGAGCACGCGGTCGAGGAAGACGCGCCCGGTGACGTGGTCGACCTCGTACTTGTTGCGGCTGCCCTTGGGGATCTCGATGACGGCGGGGTAGGCGCCCATGAACGCTCCTAGAAGAGGGGGAAGGACGGGGCACCGGTGACGGCCCCGAAGCGCCTCTAACCTTAGGGGATGCCCCCCACGAGCCCGTCGGAGCACCCCCGTCGCCCGCGGCTCACCCCCGCGCTCGCCGACGTGCGCCGCGCCGTGCGCGAGCACCTGGACGCCCTGCCCGAGGGCTCGCTGGCCCTCGTCGCCCTCAGCGGCGGAGCCGACTCCCTCGCGCTCGCCCTCGCCGCCGCCGCCGAGGCGCCCCGACTCGGTCGACGCGCGGGCGCCGTCATCGTCGACCACGGGCTGCAGGCCGCATCGGCGCAGGTGGCCGAGCGGGCCGCGGCCCAGGCGCGCGAGCTCGGCCTCGACCCGGTGCTCGTGCGCCGCGTGGTCGTCGGAACCGCCGGGGGGCCCGAGGCCGCGGCGCGCGCCGCCCGCTCCGCGGCGCTCGACGCGGCCGTCGCCGAGACGGGCGCGGCCGCCGTGCTGCTCGGGCACACCCTCGACGATCAGGCCGAGACGGTGCTGCTCGGGCTCGCGCGCGGCAGCGGCACGGGCAGCCTGCAGGGCATGAGCGCGGTGCGCGGCGCTGTGCGTCGTCCGCTGCTCGGCCTGCGCCGGGCGACCACGGCGGCGGCCTGCGCCGACGCCGGACTCGAGCCCTGGCACGACCCGCACAACGACGAGGAGCGCTTCGCCCGCGTGCGGGTGCGGCGCAGCATCCTGCCGATGCTCGAACGCGATCTCGATGCGGGCGTCGTCGAGGCGCTCGCCCGCACCGCCGCGATCGTGCGGGAGGACGCCGAGGCGCTCGACGCCATGGTCCACGAGGTCGCCGAGGAGCTCGTCGAGCTGGAGGAGGCGGGATGCTCGCTGCCCGTCGCCGCGCTCGCCGCCAACCCGCCCGCCCTGCGCCACCGGCTCATCCGGCTCGTCGCCCGCGTCGAGTTCGGCCGCGCGCTCAGCCGCGTCCAGACGCTCGAGGTCGCCCGCCTCGTCACCGACTGGCACGGCCAGAAGCCCCTGCACCTGCCCGGCATTAGGGTGGAGCGCACGGCCGGCCGCCTCGTCTTCACGGCGGCGCCCGCTGATTCCGAGGCGCGCGACCCCGGCACCCCCCGCGACACCGAACGAGGAGACTGATGGACGTCGAGGACATCCGCGCGGACCTGACCGAGGTGCTCATCACCGAGCAGGAGATCCACGCCAAGCTCGCCGAGCTGGCGCGCCGCGTCGAGGCCGACTACGCCGACAACCCGCCGCTCCTCGTGGGCGTGCTCAAGGGCGCCGTCATGGTCATGGCAGACTTCGCCCGCGAGCTGCGCATGCACGTCGAGATGGACTGGATGGCCGTCTCCAGCTACGGCGCGAGCACGCAGTCGAGCGGCGTCGTGCGCATCCTCAAGGACCTGGACACCGAGATCGCCGGCCGCGACGTGCTCATCGTCGAGGACATCATCGACTCGGGTCTCACCCTCTCGTGGCTGACCGCGAACCTCGAGTCGCGCGGCGCCCGCAGCGTCACGGTGCTCGCCCTGCTGCGTAAGCCCGAGGCGGCCAAGGTCGAGGTGCACGTCGAGTACGTCGGCTTCGAGATCCCGCCCGCCTTCGTCGTCGGCTACGGCCTCGACTACGCCGAGCGGTACCGCAACCTGCGGGCCATCGGCGTGCTCGCGCCGCACGTCTACGAGTAGCCGCGCGGGGCGGCACCGCCGTCGCTAGTCGTGCTCGGGGTTCGTCGTCTGCTGCGCCTCCCGCGCATCGGCGGAGGGCTGGTTCGGCGTCGGGGAGTCGTCGAAGCCGAAGCGCTCGCCCTCCGACCACGCCCCGGGCTGATTGCCGCCGACGGGGAACCCGCCGGCATCCTTCAGCAGGCGCGCGAGGTGCAGCAGGTTGTAGACCATGAAGGTCGTGCCCTGGTTGGTGAAGTCGGTCTGCGGGCCGCCCGAGCCCTCGTCGAGGTAGCTCGGGCCGGGGCCCACCGGGCCGATCCAGCCGGCGTCGGCCGTCGGCGGCACGGTCACGCCGAGGTGCTGCAGCGAATAGGTGATCGACGAGGCGACGTGCTTCACGCCGTCCTCGTTGCCGGTGACGAGGGCGCCGCCCACGGTGCCGTGGAAGACGCTGAGGCCGTTCTCCTCGAGCTCGGAGGAGTGGGCGTAGAGCCGCTCGATCAGCCGGCGGGTGACGCTCGACTGCTCTCCGAGCCAGATCGGGCTGCCGACGATGAGGATGTCGGCGGCATGGATGCGCGGCCACAGGTCGGGCCAGGCGTCATCGGGCCAGCCCTGCTCGCGCATGTCGGGCTGCACGCCGGGGGCCACGTCGTGATCGACGAGACGGATGATGTCGACCTCGACGCCGTTGGCCTGCAGGAGCGCGACGGCGCGGTCGAGGAGCCCCTGCGTGTTGCTGAGCTCGGGGCTGCGCTTGAGCGTCGTGTTGACCACGACGGCGCGCAGGTCGCCGAATCGGGCAGGGTCGGGCAGGATCGGGGATGCGGTGTCGGTGTTCATGCCGACACTCGAGCACGACCGCCCTCGGCCGCGGAAGGGGTATGCGCTCCCCGCGAACACCGAGGCCGCGCATAGAGGCCAACGGGTACCGTGGCCCTCTCACGTCTTCACACGAAAGGTGTGTCCACGCCCCATGGCGACCACGAAAAAGCGGTTCGATGCGAAGCGCATCTTCAAGGGCCCGTTCCCGTACATCATCATCGCGATCGTGCTGCTCTGGGTCGGCTTCAGCATCTTCAGCGCGGCCACCGGCTTCCGCACCATCACGACGCAGCAGGGCCTCGAGCTGCTCGACGGCTCGACCGTCGAGAGCGCGACGATCATCGACGGCGAGCAGCGCGTCGACCTGGTGCTGAGCGAGGAGTACGAGGAGCTCGGCACCCAGGTGCAGTTCCAGTACATCGAGCCCCGCGGTGAGGCCATCGTCGCCGCCGTCGACGCGGCGAACCTCGACGAGTTCGACGACCAGGTGCCGCAGACCAACTGGTTCACCAGCCTGCTCGGCCTCATCATCCCGTTCCTCATCATCGGCGTCATCTTCTGGTTCCTGCTGTCGAGCCTGCAGGGCGGCGGCAGCCGGGTCATGCAGTTCGGCAAGTCGAAGGCGAAGCTCGTCAGCAAGGAGAGCCCCCAGGTCACCTTCGACGACGTCGCCGGCGCCGAGGAGGCCATCGAGGAGCTGCACGAGATCAAGGACTTCCTCAAAGACCCGACGAAGTTCCAGGCCGTCGGCGCGCGCATCCCCAAGGGCGTGCTGCTCTACGGCCCTCCCGGCACCGGCAAGACCCTGCTGGCCCGCGCCGTCGCGGGCGAGGCGGGCGTGCCGTTCTACTCGATCTCGGGCTCGGACTTCGTGGAGATGTTCGTCGGCGTCGGTGCGAGCCGCGTGCGCGACCTCTTCAAGGAGGCCAAGGAGAACTCGCCGGCCATCATCTTCGTCGACGAGATCGACGCCGTCGGGCGCCACCGCGGCGCCGGCATGGGCGGCGGACACGACGAGCGCGAGCAGACGCTCAACCAGATGCTCGTCGAGATGGACGGCTTCGACCCGAAGACCAACGTCATCATGATCGCGGCGACCAACCGCCCCGACATCCTCGACCCCGCGCTGCTGCGCCCCGGGCGCTTCGACCGCCAGATCCAGGTGGATGCTCCCGACATGAAGGGCCGGCAGAAGATCCTCGAGGTGCACTCGAAGGGCAAGCCCATGGCCGAGGGCGTCGACCTCGAGGTGCTGGCGCGCAAGACGCCGGGCTTCACCGGCGCCGACCTCGCGAACGTGCTCAACGAGGCCGCGCTGCTCACCGCGCGCGAGAACGCCACGATCATCACCGACGTGACCCTCGATGAGGCCGTCGACCGCGTCATGGCCGGCCCGCAGCGGCGCACTCGCGTCATGCGCGACCACGAGAAGCTCATCACCGCGTACCACGAGGGTGGTCACGCGCTCGCGGCGGCGGCCATGCGGCACACCGACCCCGTCACGAAGGTCACCATCCTGCCCCGCGGCCGCGCGCTCGGATACACGATGGTGCTGCCGCTCGACGACAAGTACTCGATCACCCGCAACGAGCTGCTCGACCAGCTCGCCTACGCGATGGGCGGCCGCGTCGCCGAGGAGGTCGTGTTCCACGACCCGACCACCGGCGCCTCGAACGACATCGAGAAGGCCACGAGCATCGCCCGCAAGATGGTCACCGAGTACGGCATGAGCGCGAGCGTCGGCTCGGTGAAGCTCGGCGGCGGCAGCGGCGAGGTGTTCCTCGGCCGCGACATGGGCCACAGCCGCGACTACAGCGAGAAGCTCGCCGAGCGCGTCGACCTCGAGGTGCGGGCGCTCATCGAGCAGGCGCACGACGAGGCCTGGCAGGTCATCAACGACAACCGCGACATCCTCGATCGACTCGCCACCGAGCTGCTCGAGAAGGAGACCCTCGACCACAAGCAGCTGGCCGAGATCTTCACCGAGGTCAAGCGCCTGCCCGAGCGCCCGCAGTGGCTCTCGAGCGACGACCGGCCGCACCCCGACCTGCCGCCCGTGCCGATGCCGACCAAGGCACCGATCGACACCGAGGCGACCGACGGCGGCGTCGTCTCCGAGCCCGCGGGCGCGGGCGTCAGCCGCAACGAGGCCGACACCGGCACCGCATCGACGACGAGCTGACCCGAGCATGACCCCGATCGACACCTCCCGCATCGAGGCGGCGGTCGCCGAGATCCTCGCCGCGATCGGCGAGGATCCGGCGCGGCCGGGGCTCGCCACGACCCCGCAGCGCATCGCCGAGTCGTACCGCCACTTCTTCGGCGGCGTCGGCGTCGACCCGGTGCCCGAGCTCATGGACGGCGCCGAGATGGCGACCACCCCCGAGGAGCGCGGCGAGCTCGTGCTGCTGCGCGACATCGCCCTGCGCTCGATGTGCGAGCACCACCTGCTGCCCTTCACGGGCGTCGCGCACGTCGCCTACGTTCCGGAGGAGCGCATCATCGGCCTCGGCCGCATCCCGCGCCTCGTCGAGATCGTCTCCGCCCGCCCGCAGCTGCAGGAGCGCCTCGGCGAGGACGTCGCCGCCGCGCTCGAGACCGCCGTCGAACCGGCGGGCGTGCTCGTCGTCATCGACGCCAAGCACGGCTGCGTCGCCGCCCGCGGCGTGCGCTACGCCGAGAGCACCACCGTCACCGTCGCCGCCCGCGGCGTGCTCGCCGACCCGGTGCGCCAGGCGGGCGTGCTCGCCCTGATCGGCCGGAGCGAGGCATGACCCCCGTGCGCCCGCAGATCTGGGGCGTGCTCAATGCGACGCCCGACTCGTTCAGCGACGGGGGCCGGTACGGCGATCCGCTCGCGGCGGTCGCCCACGCGCGCCGGCTCGTCGCCGACGGCGCCGACGTGGTCGACGTCGGGGGCGAGTCGACCCGGCCCGGCGCCGAGCGCGTGCCGGGCGACGTCGAGCGCGGGCGCGTGCTGCCCGTCGTGCGCGCGCTGGCCGAGGCGGGCATCCGCGTCTCGATCGACACCATGAGCGCCGCCACCGCCGAGGCCGCCCTCGACGCCGGCGCGAGCATCGTCAACGACGTGAGCGGCGGCCTCGTCGACGCGGCCATGGCGCCCCTCGTCGCCGAGCGCGGGGTCGACTACGTCGCCATGCACTGGCGCGGGCACTCCACCGCCTGGGACTCCGCGAGCGAGTACGCCGACGTCGTCACGGAGGTGCGCGACGAGCTGCGATCGCGGCGGGATGCCCTGCTCGCGGCCGGCATCGCCCCCGAGCGCCTCTGGCTCGACCCGGGCCTCGGCTTCGCCAAGCAGCCGGAGCACAACTGGCAGCTGCTGCGCGCCCTCGACGTCATCGCGCAGCTCGGGCACCCGCTGCTCGTCGGCGGATCGCGCAAGCGGTTCCTCGGCGCGCTGCTGCCCGAAGGCGCGCCCGTCGAGGATCGCGACCTGCCGACCGCCGTGCTGAGCGCCCTGTGCGCCGAGGCCGGCGTCGCCGCCGTGCGCGTGCACGACGCCCGCGCCACCGATCGGGCCCTCGCCGTGTGGGCCGCCTGGAGAGGAGCAGCATGACCGCCGCACCGCAGCCGCCCGCCGACGGCATCCGCGACCGACTGACCCTCACGGGCATCCGCGCGCACGCGCACCACGGCATCTTCGGCCACGAGCGGCGCGACGGCCAGCCCTTCGTCATCGACGTCTCCCTCGCGCTCGACCTCGCCCCCGCCGCGGGCAGCGACGACATCGCCCGCACCGTGCACTACGGCGACCTCGCCGTCGAGATCGTCGAGGCCGTCGAATCCGACCCCGTCGACCTCATCGAGACGGTCGCCGAGCGCATCGCGGCCCTCTGCCTGCGCCACGCGGCCGTGCACGAGGCCACCGTCACCGTGCACAAGCCCGAGGCACCCATCCCGGTGCCCTTCGACGACGTCTCCGTCACCATCACCCGGGGCCGCGCATGACGACGACGCTCGCCGTCGTCGCCCTCGGCAGCAACCTCGGCGACCGCGAGGCGACGCTCGGCAGCGCCGTGGCCGCGCTCGACGCGCTGCCCGAGTGCCGCATCCATTCGGTGTCGTCGTGGCACGGCACCGTCGCCGTCACCGTCGACGGGCCCGACCCCGCCAAGCCCGCGTACCTCAACGGGGTGGCCCTGCTCGAGACGGGGCTCGACGCGTTCCAGCTGCTCGACGGGCTGCGCGCCATCGAGCAGCTGCACGGCCGCGAGCGCCACGAGCGCTGGGGCGACCGCACCCTCGACCTCGACCTCATCGCCTTCGGCGAGCTCGAGATCGACAGCGCCGAGCTGCAGGTGCCGCACCCCCGCGCGCACGAGCGCGACTTCGTGCTCGCCCCCTGGCTCGAGGTGCAGCCGGATGCCCGGCTCACCGGTCGCGGCGACGTCGCCGCCCTGCTCGCCGCCCTGCCCGGGCCGCCCGCCCCCGCGGCCGAGGGGCCGCCCGCGTGACGCGCACCCGGCCCCTGCCGCTGCTCGTGCTCGCGGCGATCGGCTTCGCCGCCGCGTTCCTGCTCGACGTCGTGCTCGCGATGCAGGGACGACCGGTGCTCGTGCCGCCGGTCTCGCTCATCGTCGCGCTCGTGCTCATCGCCGCGGGCCTCGTCGCGCTGGCCTGGCCGGTGCACCGCGCGGCGCAGGGCGAGCGGCGCATCGACCCCTTCTACGCGATGCGCATCCTCGTGCTCGCGAAGGCGAGCGCGCTCGGCGCCGCCCTGCTCACCGGGGCCGGCGCAGGAATCCTCGTGTACCTGCTCTCGCGCGCGGTGGTGCCGATAGGGTCGAGCGTGACCGCGGCGGCGAGCCTCGTCGCGGCGGCGGCGCTCCTCGTGGCCGCACTGGTCGCCGAGCACTTCTGCAGCCTCCCGCCGGAGGACGAGGATCAGGACGAGGCCGCGGCAGCAGCATCCTGAAGCATCGATCGGAATCGGAGCGTTGACGTGGGCGAGAGACTCGAGCTGGCCGAGGGCGACTGGCAGCGGGTGTCGCCGAAGTACATCGTCGTCGACGTCGTCGGGTACGTGATCTTCGGCGGGCTCCTGACCGCCGCCGGATTCCTGCCGTACTGGCTGAGCGGCGATGCGCCGTGGCTCGCGCTCGGCATCGGGCTCGGCGTGATCTTCCTGCTCGTGATCGCCTTCACGCCGCGCCGCGTGCGTGCGATCGGCTACCGGCTGCGCGAGGACGACCTGCTCTTCCGCCGCGGCATCCTCTTCCAGCGCTTCGCCGCGGTGCCCTACGGGCGCATGCAGCTCGTCGACATCAGCCGCGGGCCCGTCGCCCGCGCGGTCGGCCTCGCCGAGCTGAAGTTCGTCACGGCCGCCGCCTCGAGCGGCGTGCTCATCCCCGGCCTGCCCCTCGAGACGGCCGAGCAGCTGCGCGACCACCTCGTCGCGCTCGCCGAGACCCGCCGGGCGGGCCTGTGACCGAGCCGTCCGAGCGGGCCGGTGCGGCAGGGGCGTCCGTCGCCGCGCCCACCGTCGAGGCCGCGCGCGCGGCGGCCGTCACCGACTTCGCCGACGGCGACTGGCACCGGCTGCACCCCGCCACGCCGCTCTTCCGCGGCGGCATCGCCTTCATCGCCATCATCGGCCTCGTCGTCTCCAACCTGCGCGAGCGTCTCATCCAGTTCTTCGTGGGCGGCTCCGCGCGGGCAGGCGGGAACATCGAGGACGACCCGATCGACTTCATCATCCAGCACGAGCTCGTGCTCGTGGTCCTCGGCGGCACGCTCGGCGTGCTGCTGCTGTGCGTGCTCGGATTCTGGCTCTCGTGGCGCATGCACACCTTCCGCATCACGGACGAGGCCGTCGAGGTGCGGTCGGGCATCCTGTTCCGCACCAACCGCAAGGGCCGCCTCGACCGCATCCAGGGCATCAACATCGCGCGCCCGATCGTGCCGCGGCTCTTCGGGGCCGCGAAACTCGAGATCTCGGTCGCCGGCGACGACGCCAACGTGCCGCTCTCCTACCTGGGATCGCGCGCCGCCGACGCGCTGCGCCGCGACATCCTGAATCTCGCCTCGGGCGCGCGGCGCGAAGCGGCATCGGATGCCCCGGCCGCGGCCGGCGGCGCCGCCGGCCTCATCGAGTCCCGCGTCGGCGAGCTGCTGGCCCCCGAGCTCGACCCCGGCCTCGTCGCCGAGCCCGCCTCCGTCGTGCGCATGCGCCCCGGCCGCCTCATCGGCTCCACCCTGCTGAGCGAGACCACGATCATCCTGGTCGCGGTCGTCATCGGACTCATCGTCACGGTGATCACGACGGGCCGGACCTTGGCGTTCATCGGCGTACTGCCCGTGGTGCTCGGCATCGGCGGATTCCTCGTCACCCGCATCACCCGGTCGCTGCGGTACTCGATCGCCGCCACGCCCGACGGGGTCAGGGTCGGCTTCGGGCTGCTCTCCACCACCAACGAGACCCTGCCCCCCGGCCGCATCCACTCGGTGAAGGTCAGCCAGCCGCTGCTCTGGCGGCCCTTCGGCTGGTGGCAGATCGCCGTCAACCGCGCCTCGCGCTCCTCGGCGCAGGGCGCGGCCGGCCAGCAGCAGACGACGATCCTGCCCGTGGGCGACCTGCGCGACGTGCAGGCCGTGCTCGGGCTGCTGCTGCCCGAGGTCGCGACCGACGAGCTGCGGCCGGTCATCGAGCGCGGCATGACCTCCGCCGGCGGCGACGACGGCTTCGTCAACTCACCGAAGCGGGCGCGCTGGCTGCGCTGGTTCTCGCAGCGCCGCAACGGCTTCGCCGTGCTCGGGCCCGCCGTGCTGCTGCGCACCGGCGCGATCTGGCGGGCGCTGACGATCGTGCCGTTCGCGCGCATGCAGTCGGTGGCCGTGCGCCAGGGCCCGCTGCTGCGCCGCCTCGACCTCGCCGCCGTCGCCGTGCACACCGTGGCCGGCCCCATCACGCCCGCCATCGGGGCCGTCGACCGGGATGCCGCGCTCGCGCTCTTCGACGCCGTGGCCGCCGCCGCCATCCGCACGGCGCAGGCCGACACGACGCACCGCTGGCGGGCGAGCGGCCCGACCGCGGCCCCGAGCCCGGAGCCGGCGGCCGCGTTCGACCCGCCCGCCCCGCGCGCCGACGAGACCGCGCTCGCCCCGAACCCCGACTGGGCCCCGCCCGCCCCGCCCGCACCCCCGGAGCCGCGCCCGTGACCGGCCGCGACGGCCGCCTCGGCATCGGCATCATCGGGGCCGGCCGCGTCGGACCGGTGCTCGGCGCCGCCCTCGCCGGCGCGGGCCACGCGATCGTCGGCATCTCTGCGAGCAGCGAGCACGAGCGCGACCGCGTCGAGGGCATCCTGCCCGGCGCCCCCTGGCTCGAGGTGCCCGAGATCATCGACCGCAGCGAGCTCGTCATCATCGCCGTGCCCGACGGCCAGCTGCCGGGCCTCGTCAGCGGCCTCGCCGCGGTCGGGGCCTGGCACCCCGGGCAGCTCGTCATGCACACCTCGGCGAAGCACGGGGTGCGGGTGCTCGACCCCGCGCGGCCCGCGGGCATCATCCCGCTCGCCGTGCATCCCGCCCTCGCCTTCACCGGGACCTCGATCGACCTCGTCCGCCTGCGCGAGGCCTGGTGCGCCGTCACCGCGCCCGGGCCGGTGCTGCCGATCGCGCAGGCGCTCGTCGTCGAGATGGGGGCCGAGCCGGTCGTCATCGCCGAGGAGCACCGCGCCGCCTACGCCGACGCCATCCAGTCGGCGAGCGACTTCTCGAGCGCGATCGTCGCCCAGGCGATGAGCGGGCTGCGCAGCATCGGCGTCGACAACCCGGGCAGCGTGCTCGGCGGCGTCGTGCGCTCAGCGGTCGAGAACGCGCTGCGCTCGCCGGCCGTCGAGAGCCTCGACCTGAGCGAGCTCGGCGACGCGGCGGTGGATGCTCCGCCTCCCGCCGCCCCGGGCGACGACGAGCCCGGCACCGCCCCCTGAGCCGCCCGCCGCCCCGCCGCACGGCACCGTCCCCGCACGGCCGCCCCCGCCCGCGCCGCTAGCCTGGGGGAGGCCCGACGATGCGCGTCGCGCCCCCGAGGAGCGCAGCGAGCATCGTGATCCACCCCCACGTCGTCACCACCATCGCCGACCTCCGCACCCGCCTCGACGCCGACCGCGCGGCCGGGCGCCGCGTCGCCCTCGTGCCGACCATGGGCTCGCTGCACGACGGCCACCTCTCGCTCGTCGAGCACGCCGCGGGCATCGCCGACGTCGTCGTCGTGTCGATCTTCGTCAACCCGCTGCAGTTCGGCCCGACCGAGGACTTCGAGCAGTACCCGCGCGACCTCGAGGCCGACCGCGCGGCGCTCGCCGGGCATCCCGCAGCCCTCGTCTTCGCCCCCGCGGTCGACGAGATGTACCCGCTCGGCCCTTTGCAGACGCGCGTCACGGCGGGCGCCGTCGGGGGTCTCTTCGAGGGGCGGTCGCGCCCCGGCCACTTCGACGGCATGCTCACCGTCGTGGCGAAGCTGCTGAACATCGTGCAGCCCGATGCGGCCGTCTTCGGCCAGAAGGATGCCCAGCAGGTGCACCTCGTGCAGCGCATGGTGCGCGAGCTCGACATCCGCACGGCCATCGCGGTGGCCGAGACCGTGCGCGCCGACGACGGGCTCGCGCTGTCGAGCCGCAACGCCTTCCTCGACGAGCGGCAGCGCCGCGCGGCGCGCTCCATCCCGCTCGCGCTCGAGGCGGCGCAGTCGGCGGGCGACCGCGGCATCGACGCCGTGCTCGCCGCCGCGCAGGGCGTGCTCATGGGCGAGCCGGGAATCGAGCTGGACTACTTCGCCGTCGTCGACCCGGCGACGTTCCGCCCGGTGCCCGACGAGTTCCGCGGGCGGGCCCGGGCGCTCGTCGCCGCGCGGGTCGGCGCGACGCGGCTCATCGACACCGAGACGCTCGTCCTCGGCTGAGCCGCCCGGCGGCACGATCTCCCGGCAGTGCCGCTCGGCGGCGCGCCGTTAGGCTGGAGCGCCGACCGAGGAGACCCACCCGCATGAGCGACACCCCCGCGCCCGAGGGCGCCGAGCCGACCGCCGCCGAGACCGCGCCGCCCGCCGAGCCGAGCGCCGACGAGCGCGCCGAGCAGGCCGCCGAGATCGCCGAGCAGAAGCAGGTGCGCCTCGACAAGCGGCAGCGGATGCTCGACTTAGGGCTCGATGCCTACCCCGTCGGCCTCGCCGTCACCGACACCATCCCGACCGTGCGGGCCCGCCACCCCGAGCTCGCCCCCGACACCGCCACCGGGGAGCGCGTCGCGCTCGCGGGCCGCGTGGTCTTCTCGCGCGTCACCGGCAAGCTCTGCTTCGCCACGCTGCAGTCGGGCGAGGGCGAGCGCCTGCAGGTCATGGTGAGCCTCGCGGAGGTCGGGCAGGAGAGCCTCGACCGCTGGAAGGAGTTCGTCGACCTCGGCGATCACGTCTTCGTCGAGGGCGAGGTGATCACGAGCCGCCGCGGCGAGCTCAGCATCATGGTCGCCGCGTGGTCGATCGCGGCGAAGGCGATCCTGCCGCTGCCGAACCTGCACAACGAGCTCGGCGACGAGACGCGCGTGCGCCAGCGCTACCTCGACCTCATCGTGCGCGAGCAGGCCCGCACCACGGTGCGGGCGCGGGCCGCGGCGGTGGCGAGCCTGCGGGCCACCTTCGCTGAGCACGGCTACCTCGAGGTCGAGACGCCCATGCTGCAGACGATGCACGGCGGAGCATCCGCCCGCCCCTTCACCACCCACTCGAACGCCTTCGACACCGAGCTGTTCCTGCGCATCGCGCCCGAGCTGTTCCTCAAGCGCGCCGTCGTCGGCGGCATCGAGCGGGTGTTCGAGATCAACCGCAACTTCCGCAACGAGGGCGCCGACTCGACGCACAGCCCCGAGTTCGCGATGCTCGAGGCCTACCAGGCGTACGGCGACTACCACCAGATGGCCGACCTGACGCAGGAGATGATCCAAAACGCGGCGCTCGCCGTGGCCGGGTCGCACGTCGTCACCTGGGCCGACGGCACCGAGTACGACCTCGGCGGCGAGTGGGACCGCCTGAGCATGTACGGCTCGCTGAGCGCGGCCGCGGGCGTCGAGATCACGCCCGAGACGCCGATGGCCGAGCTGAAGAAGCTCGCCGACGCCGTCGACATCGAGATCGACCACCCGCTGCCCGGCAAGTACGTCGAGGAGCTGTGGGAGCACTTCATCAAGGGCGATCTCGTGCGGCCGACCTTCGTCATGGACTTCCCGCTCGATACGAGCCCGCTCGTGCGCGAGCACCGCAGCCTGCCGGGCCGGGTCGAGAAGTGGGATCTCTACATCCGCGGCTTCGAGCTCGCCACCGCCTACTCCGAGCTCGTCGACCCGGTCGTGCAGCGCGAGCGCTTCGTCGCGCAGGCGACCCTCGCGGCGGGCGGCGACCCCGAGGCGATGCGCCTCGACGAGGCCTTCCTCACCGCGCTCGAGCACGGCATGCCCCCCTCAGGCGGCATGGGCATGGGCATCGACCGCCTGCTCATGGCGCTCACCGGTCTCGGTATCCGCGAGACCATCCTGTTCCCCCTGGTGAAGTGAGGCCCTGATGGCGAAGAAGGACGACGAGCTGGCCCTGCCCGGCGACGCCGAGAAGAAGAAGCGCGAGGTCTCGTTCACCCGCCTCGCCGTGTGGGTCATCGCGGGCGGCTTCGGGGCGTACCTCGTCATCACGGGCCTCATCGGCGTGCTCGCGAAGGGCTGACGGGCGGTGGATGCCGCCGGCGCGCAGCGCGCCGACGGGCCGGCAGCCCGGCCGCCGCTGCTCATCGCGGTCGACTCGCCGCACGCCCCCGACGTGGTGGCGCTCATCGAGCGGCACCTCAGCGGCATGCTCGAGTTCTCGCCGCCCGAGAGCGTGCACGCCCTCGCCGCCGAGGCCCTCGCCGAGGAGTCGGTCACGTTGTGGTCGGCCCGCATCGAGGGGCGCCTCGCGGGGCTCGCGGCGCTGCGCACCATGGCGGGGGAGCCCGACGGCCCGCACGGCGAGATCAAGTCCATGCGCGTCGCCGACGCCTTCCTGCGGCTCGGCGTCGGCCGGACTCTGCTGCGGCACCTCCTCGCCGAGGCGGCGCAGCGCGGCATGACGCGCCTCTGGCTCGAGACCGGCAGCACCCCCGACTTCGCGGCCGCCCGCGTGCTCTACGCGAGCGAGGGCTTCGACGAGTGCGGGCCCTTCGGCGCGTACGCCCCCGACCCGTTCTCGGTGTTCATGACGCGGGCGATCGACCGTGCGGTTCACCCCACCACGGGGGCAGGCGGCGGGGGCCCCGCGGCTCTACGATGAAGCCGTCCGAGCAGGACTGCGCGCGGCCCACCCAGCCGCCCCCGGCCCACCCAGCCGCCCTCGGCCCACCCAGCCGAGGGAGCCCGCATCCCGCGAGGCCAGACCCGAACCCGAATGCCGACGACTCCTCCCCCGGGGTGAGTCGGCGACATCGCCCGACCCGAAACGGCGATCCATGCTCCGCACCCGTGCGCTCCGCGGATCCCTCTCCGCTGCGCTCTCGGCCGCGCTGCTGACCGGCGCCGCCCTGCTCGCGGCGGCGCCCGCCTCGGCCGCGGAGTCGCTCTCCCTCACCGCGCCGGCGGCCGACTCGACCGTCGCGGGCGAGGTGCGCATCGAGGGCCTCGTCGCCGGCGAGGGCGCGATCGACCTCACCCTCTCGCTGGCCCCGCAGTCGCTCGGCGAGTGCGGCGCGCCCGTCGCCTCGGTCGAGTCGCAGGTCGTCGGCGGCGAGCCCTTCGCGGCCCTCATCGACACCGCCCGCGTGGCCGACGGCACCTACTGCATCGTGGCGGTCGCCGACGGCGGCGCGCTCTCTGAGGTGCGGGGCGACATCGCGATCGCCAACGAGCGCGCCGCCGGTTCCGGTGTGCAGCTGCCGACGCTCGCGCTGCCGGGCGAGGCCGGCGGCGTCGCCGGCGGCGTCGACGGCGGCGCGTCGACCGTGCCGGCCGATGCCGGGCCGCTGCTCGCCGGGCTCGTCTTCGGGCTCGCGGGCATCGCCGCGGTGCTCGTCGCCGTGTTCGGCGTGCTGCACGATCGTCGGCCGGCGCGGTACGTCGTCCGGCTCGCCGGCCCGCGCGGGCGCTGAGCGGCGCCGCTCAGCGACCGCTGCCGGCGGTCGGGCGCCCTCGCGGCCGCCGCCGAGCCGCGCGGACGTACCATGGACCTCATGCTGGAGAATTATTGGGCGAACGCGATCTTCTCGGTCACGCCGACGATCGTCGTCGGCCTGATCTTCTGGTTCGCGATGCGCGCGATCATCCGCGCCGATCGCGCCGAGCGCATGGCCTACACCGACATCGAGGCCGAGGAGCGCGAGCGGCTGCAGAAGCTGACGGCCGACCCGCACGAGTAGCCCTCTCGAGGCCGCCGGTTCGGGATGCCCGCCCGCGGTCGCCCGCCCGCCCGCCTCAGCCGCGCGGCTTGAGCCGGATGCCGGGCAGCTCCGGAGCCGGCAGCGCCCGCCCCTCCCACCCGGGCACGGAGCCGAACACGGCCGCCTCGCGCGTCGCGTCGATGACCTCGCCCTGCCACTCGGCCCGCGCGGCGACGATCTCGTCGTGGTCGCGGCCGATGAAGTTCCACCACATGACGATCGACTCGCCGAGCGGCGCCCCGCCGATGAGCAGGGCGCGCAGCGGCTCGGCTCCGGCCTCGATGCGCAGGCTCGCGCGGCCCGGCGCCGTGTAGGCGAGGCGGTGGGCCGGGATGCTCGTGCCGTCGAGGGACGGGTGCCCGGCATCCACCAGCAGGCCGTGCTCGAACGCCGGATCGACGGCCAGCTCGACCGCGGCGCCGGCCGGCAGGTCGAGCTGCGCGCCGAGCAGCGGGCTGAAGACGCGGGCCGGGGCCGGCTCGCCGACGCCCGGCAGCGCGCCGATGAAGACGCGCACGGTCGCCTCGCCGACGCGCACGGGCTGCGGCTCGGTGTGCTCGAAGAAGGGAGGGATGCCGCGGTCGCCGTCCGGCAGGGCGACCCAGAGCTGGGCGCCGTGCAGGCGGCGGGCCTCGGGCGTCGAGACCTCGCTGTGCTGGATGCCGCGGCCGGCCGTCATGAGGTTGAGCTCGCCCGGGCGCACGAGCTGGTGCGCGCCCGTCGAGTCGTGGTGCTCGATCTCGCCCTCGAACAGCCAGCTCACCGTCTGCAGGCCCGTGTGCGGATGCGGCGGCACGACCATGCCGCCGGTCGCCTCGACGTCGTCGGGGCCGTAGTGGTCGAGGAAGCACCACGCGCCGATGAGGCTGCGCTCGCGCTGCGGCAGGGTGCGGCGCACCGTCATGGCGCGCACGCCGCCGAGGGGCACGTCGCGGGGCTCCAGCAGCTGGGGCGCCGGCGAGAGCGTGCTGGTGGGCGAGGCGAGCAGCTCGTCGGGGTCGGGCTCGAGGTTGCTCACGTCGTCAGCCTACGTCGGCGTGGGCCGGAGCATCCCGAGCCCCGTCGCCCGCCGCGCGCCGGCGCCGTGCGTGCCGCAACTCCTGCATTCCGGCCGGCGTCGCGCGGCAGCCGGCGCCCGCGCTCGCGCTCGGGCTCCGAACCGCAGGAGTTGCGGCACGCACGGCAGCGCGTCAGCGCCCGTCGAGCACGAGCAGCTCGCCGACCTCGCACTCGAGCGCGTCGCAGATCGCCCGCAGCGTCGAGTAGCGGATCGCGCGGGCCCGGTCGTTCTTCAGCACCGACAGGTTGACGACGCTCACGCCGACGAGCTCGCTCAGCCGGGTGAGGGTCATGCCGCGCTGCTCGAGCAGTTCGTCGAGCCGGCAGTGGATGCCCGTCTCCTCCTCGTCGGAGGGCGCGGGCGCCATCACACCAGGCCCGCGGTGTCGCGCTGCAGGCGCTCCCCGCGCCGCATGATGCCCGCGACGACGATGAGCGCGAGCCCGACGCCGATGGGCCAGAACTCGACGTCGAACGCGAAGGTCGACTCGGGCAGGCCGCTTCCGGAAAGCCCAAGTCGCTCGTAGAGGGTCGTTTCGATGCGGACTCCCGTGAGGCCGGTCCAGTCGAACAGCTGGCTCGAGGCGAGGCTTCCCCCGACGCCGAGCGCGATCTGGCCGATGACGGTGCCGATCGCGAGGACGGCACCGGCGCGCGCCATCAGGTGGCTGATCGGGTGGGTGAAGGGCTCCTCCTGCATCGCCTGCTGGGCCAGGCGGGCGATCAGTACGAGGATCGTGATGACGAGAGCGCCGGTGACTGCGTGGCCGACGGCGAGCCAGATGCGGGCCGCCGCGTCGAGACCGGAGACGAGGAACACACCCTCCGTGAATCCAGGGCTGCCGAGTGCCGCCTCGGCTCCGACGCCGTCGATCGACGTAATGTCTGGGTCCAGTGATGGGCGGATGGCTCGCACGGGTACCGTGACGGTGACGCGCTCACCGAACGCCGCCTCGATGACGGAGATCAGCGTGCCGACGACCGCGAACAGCGTCAGCACCACGGTGGTTCCGAAGGCGAACCGCAGCGGCCCGACTGACGGCGGAGCGTTCGCGGGCTGCGTGCAACGGCGAAGGAACGCGACGACCAGCACGACGATGCTCGCGATGCCGACGAAGACGAGCACGCCCATCAGACGTACCGTCCTGCCGGAGCGACGTCGCGGCGGTCGAGCACGGGCGGCCCGGTCGGGGGAGCAGCGGTCATGGGAGCATCCATATCGGTAGTCGATAACAACGAATATCGATACGGTAGCGGGATGCCCGGCGCAGGGCAACCCCCGCGCCCGCGCCGCCCGAGCCCCCGCCGAGAAGCCTCACGCCCACGGCGAACAGGGGCAGGATCCGCACCCCGCCCTGGTTACCCTCAGTACATCGGCGCCGCATCCCTGCCCGGCGTCCGTAAGGAGACCGAGATGTTCGAACGCTTTACCGACCGCGCCCGTCGCGTTGTCGTCCTGGCCCAGGAAGAGGCCAAGATGCTCAACCACAACTACATCGGCACCGAGCACATCCTCCTCGGCCTCATCCACGAGGGCGAGGGCGTCGCCGCCAAGGCCCTCGAGTCGCTCAACATCTCGCTCGACGCCGTGCGCGAGCAGGTGCAGGACATCATCGGTCAGGGCCAGCAGCAGCCGACCGGCCACATCCCCTTCACGCCCCGCGCGAAGAAGGTGCTCGAGCTGAGCCTGCGCGAGGCGCTGCAGCTCGGCCACAACTACATCGGCACCGAGCACATCCTGCTCGGCCTGATCCGCGAGGGCGAGGGCGTCGCCGCCCAGGTGCTCGTCAAGCTGGGCGCCGACCTCAACCGCGTGCGCCAGCAGGTCATCCAGCTGCTCTCGGGCTACCAGGGCAAGGAGGCCGTCGCCGTCGGCGGCGAGACCACCAGCGGCAGCGACAAGGGCTCGCAGGTGCTCGACCAGTTCGGCCGCAACCTCACCCAGGCCGCCCGCGAGGGCAAGCTCGACCCCGTCATCGGGCGCGAGAAGGAGGCCGAGCGGGTCATGCAGATCCTCTCGCGCCGCTCGAAGAACAACCCCGTGCTGATCGGCGAGCCCGGCGTCGGCAAGACCGCCGTCGTCGAGGGCCTCGCGCAGGCCATCGTCAAGGGCGAGGTGCCCGAGACGCTCAAGGACAAGCAGCTCTACTCGCTCGACCTCGGCTCGCTCATCGCCGGAAGCCGCTACCGCGGCGACTTCGAGGAGCGCCTCAAGAAGGTCACGAAGGAGATCCGCACCCGCGGCGACATCATCGTCTTCATCGACGAGATCCACACCCTGGTGGGTGCGGGTGCCGCCGAGGGCGCGATCGATGCGGCGAGCATCCTGAAGCCGCTGCTGGCCCGCGGCGAGCTGCAGACCATCGGCGCGACCACGCTCGACGAGTACCGCAAGCACTTCGAGAAGGATGCCGCTCTCGAGCGCCGCTTCCAGCCGGTGCAGGTGCACGAGCCCTCGCTGCCGCACTCGATCAACATCCTCAAGGGGCTGCGCGACAAGTACGAGGCGTTCCACAAGGTCTCGATCACCGATGGCGCCATCGTCTCGGCCGTCAACCTCGCCGACCGCTACGTGCAGGATCGCTTCCTGCCCGACAAGGCGATCGACCTGATCGACGAGGCCGGCGCCCGCCTGCGCCTGTCGATCCTCTCCGCGCCGCCCGAGCTGCGCGAGTTCGACGAGAAGATCGCCGGCGTGCGCGCCGACAAGGAGCTCGCGATCGAGAACCAGGACTTCGAGAAGGCCGCGAGCCTGCGCGACGACGAGAAGAAGCTGCTCGGCGAGCGGCTGCGTCTCGAGAAGCAGTGGCGCTCGGGCGAGGCCGGCGTCGGCGGCACCGTCGACGAGGGCGTCATCGCCGAGGTGCTGGCCCAGGCCACGGGCATCCCCGTCTTCAAGCTGACGGAGGAGGAGTCGAGCCGCCTCATCTTCATGGAGAAGGCCCTGCACCAGCGGGTCATCGGCCAGGAGGAGGCCATCTCGGTGCTCGCCAAGACGATCCGCCGCACGCGAGCGGGCCTCAAGGACCCGAAGCGCCCCTCGGGCTCGTTCATCTTCGCCGGGCCCACGGGCGTCGGCAAGACCGAGCTCGCCAAGGCGCTCGCCGAGTTCCTCTTCGACGACGAGGGCGCGCTCATCGCGCTCGACATGTCGGAGTACGGCGAGAAGCACACGGTCTCGCGCCTGTTCGGTGCCCCTCCCGGCTTCGTCGGCTTCGAGGAGGGCGGCCAGCTCACCGAGAAGGTGCGCCGCAAGCCCTTCAGCGTCGTGCTCTTCGACGAGATCGAGAAGGCGCACCCGGACATCTTCAACTCGCTGCTGCAGGTGCTCGAGGAGGGTCGTCTCACCGACGGCCAGGGCCGCGTGGTCGACTTCAAGAACACCGTCATCATCATGACGACGAACCTCGGCACGAAGGACATCACGGGCGGCCCCGTCGGCTTCACGCTGCAGGGCAACAGCGAGGCCAGCTACAGCGCGATGCGCGGCAAGGTCGTCGAGGAGCTCAAGAAGCACTTCAAGCCCGAGTTCCTCAACCGCGTCGACGAGACGATCGTCTTCCCGCAGCTGAACCAGGACGAGCTGCTGCAGATCGTCGACCTGTTCATCAAGCGGCTGCGCGAGCGCATGATGGACCGCGACCTGACGATCGAGGTCAGCACGCCCGCCAAGGCGCAGCTGATCAAGCTCGGCTGGGACCCGTCGCTCGGTGCCCGACCGCTGCGCCGCGCGGTGCAGCACGAGATCGAGGACGCCCTGAGCGAGCGCATCCTGCACGGCACGCTCAACTCGGGCGACCACGTGGCGGTCGACTTCGTCGACGGCGAGTTCACCTTCGTCACGACGCAGCGCGAGCTCGCCGGCGTCGCCGCGGTCGAGGCCGGCCCCACCGCCGGCTCCGTCACGCCGGAGCTGCCCGCGGCCGAGTAGACCGCGGCGCACGACCGAGCTCAGGGCCGGGCATCCCGAACGAGGGGATGCCCGGCCCTAGGCTTGTCGGCGTGACGAGCATCCCGGCCCCCGAGCCCCGCAGCTTCTCGGTGCGCCGCGCCCGCACCGCCGATGTGCGCCAGATCAAGCAGCTGGTCGAGCCGCTCGTCCAGCAGCGCATCCTGCTCGGCAAGGACCTCGTCGTGTTCTTCGAGTCGCTGCAGGAGTTCCGCGTCGCGATCGACGACGCCACCGGCGAGGTCGTCGGCTGCGGCGCCCTGCACGTGCTGTGGGAGGACCTCGGCGAGGTGCGCACGCTCGCGGTCTCCGACGCGTGGCGCGGCGCGGGCGTCGGCCATGCGCTGCTCGAGCGGCTTGTCGCCGAGGCGGCCGAGCTCGGCCTCACCCGCCTGTTCTGCCTCACCTTCGAGGTCGACTTCTTCCGCCGCCACGGCTTCGCGCCGATCGGCGAGCAGCTGCTGGTCGACCCCGAGGCGTACATGGAGCTCGTGCGCTCGCCCGACGAGGGCGTCGCCGAGTTCCTCGACCTGTCGCGGGTGAAGCCGAACACGCTCGGCAACACGCGCATGCTGCGCATCCTGGCCTGAGCCTGCCAATCGCGGCACACGCCGCGGCCCTAGCCGGGCATCCCGTCACCGCGGCCATACTCTGACGCCATGTCGACCGTGCGCCACCCCGTCGGACCGCAGCCGCCCCAGGTCTACTGGCGCCGCCGCCTCATCGTCGGCCTCGGGCTACTCGCCGTGATCGTCATCATCGTGCTCATCATCGTGCGCCCCGGGTCGGGCGACCCCGACCCCACCATCGCCGCCTCGCCGACGCCGACGGAGACGGCCGCGGAGGAGGCGCCCGCCGAGACGCCGGCACCGGATGCTCCCGCCGAGCCGCCCGCCGATCCCAACGCCTGCACCTCCGACCAGGTGGAGGTCACCGCGGTGACCGACGCTGACGCCTACGGCGCCGAGCAGCTGCCCCTCATCTCACTGACGATCCGCAACCTGACGACGACGGCCTGCACGATGCAGGCCGGCACCGACGTGCAGGAGTACGTGATCACCTCGGGCGCCGACCGCATCTGGTCGTCGGTGGACTGCCAGGTCGAGCCCGCCGCGATGCCGATCACGCTCGAGCCCGAGCAGGAGCTGTCCACCACCCCGCTGCAGTGGAACCGCACGCGCAGCGAGCCCGGCGTCTGCGACGTGCAGCGCGACCCGGTCGGCGCGGGCGGCGCGACCTACCGGCTCTCGGTGAGCATCGGCGGCTTCACCTCGGGCGCCGACAAGGCGTTCCTGCTGAACTGAGCCCTAGGCTGGTGGGGATGCCGAAGAAGAAGCGACCCTCCCGATCCGGCGGCCCGCAGCGCGGGGCGCGCCCCGCGGCCCTGCCCGAGTCGACGCTGCCGCCCGAGCAGCGCCTCGCAGCGGCCCTCGAGAAGCAGGATGCCGCTGCCGTGGCCTTCGCGCTGCGCAACGATCACGTGATCGTGCCGCTGCTGCCCGTCGACGGGCCCCCGCAGGTGCGGGTGTTCCGCCAGGGCGAGGCCGAGAAGTACATGCTGCTGCTGTTCTCGAGCCCCGAGACCTACGTGGCGATGCTGCCGCAGGAGACGGACCACCGCGTGCTCGCCTACGACCGCGCCACGCTGACCGACTTCATCCGGCAGAACATCGGCGTGCTCGAGGCGATCTGGTTCGACCTCGCCGGCCCGCACTCGATGCAGGCCGAGCCGCAGGACGTGCTCGGCGCGCTGCTGCTCGAGGCCGACCCGGCGCCCGCCGACCCCGCGTCCACTGACCCCGCGCCCGCCGAGCCTGACGGGGTCGAGGACCGCCCCTAGAACTCGGGAACGTCGACCTTCTCGTCGCGCGCGCTCGCGAACGCGAGCCGCACCGCCTCGCGCACGTGCACGGCGCCGGCGTCGATCATGGTGCGGTAGCCGAGCCGCCGCCCTTCGGCCGCGCGCTGCGGGGCGCCCGTGACGGCGCGGATCTCGCCGGCGAGGCTGATCTCGCCGATGGCGGCGAGGTGCCCGTCGAGCGCCTTCTCGCGGCGGGCGCTCGCGATGGCGAGGGCGATGGCGAGGTCGGCGCCGGGCTCGGTGAGGCGGATGCCGCCGACGGTGGAGACGTAGACGTCGTACTCCGACAGCGGCATGCCGCAGCGGCGCTCGAGCACGGCGAGCAGCATGGCGACGCGGGAGGCGTCGACGCCGTTGACGACGCGGCGCGGCTGCGGGGCCTTGGAGGCGACGATGAGCGCCTGCACCTCTACGGGGATGGCGCGGCGGCCCTCCATGGCGATGGCGACGCAGGTGCCGCTGACGGGCACGGTGGCGTTGGAGCGGAACAGCACGGAGGGGTCGGCGACCTCGGCGATGCCCTCGCCGGTCATCTCGAAGCAGCCGACCTCGTCGGTGGGGCCGAAGCGGTTCTTGTGGGCGCGCACGAACCTCAGGGCCGTCTGGCGGTCGCCCTCGAACTGGCAGACGACGTCGACGAGGTGCTCGAGCATGCGCGGGCCGGCGATCGTGCCGTCCTTCGTGACGTGCCCGACGAGCAGCACGGGCAGATCGCGCTCCTTGGCGACGCGGATGAGGGTCGCCGCGACCTCCTTCACCTGGGCGACGCCGCCGGCGAGGCCGTCGATGAGCGGTGAGGCAACGGTCTGCACCGAGTCGACGATGACGAGGGAGGGCCGCACCTGGTCGATCTGGCCGAGGATGACGGAGAGGTCGGTCTCGCTCGCGAGGTAGAGCTCGTCGCTGAGGGCGCCCGTGCGCCCCGCGCGCAGGCGCACCTGGGCCGTCGACTCCTCCGCCGAGACGTAGAGCACACGCTGCCCCGACTGCGCGGCGCGCGAGGCGACCTCGAGCAGCAGGGTCGACTTGCCGACGCCGGGCTCGCCCGACAGCAGGATGGCGGCGCCGGGCACGATGCCCCCGCCGAGCACGCGATCGAACTCGCCGATGCCCGTGGGCGTATGGCTCTGCTCGCGCGGGGCGATCTGGGTGATGGGGCGGGCGACGCGGGCGTCGACGACGCGCGACGACGTCGTGCGCGGCGTGACGGCCGCCGGCCCGGCCTCGACGACCGTGCCCCACTGCTGGCACTCGCCGCAGCGGCCGGCCCACTTCGCGGTCGTCCAGCCGCACTCGGTGCAGCGGAAGGAGGTGGTCGGGCGGGCCATGCCATCAGCGTAGGCGCGACCTCCGACACGGCGCGCCGGTCGCGTCACCCCCTGTTCACCCGGGCAGGTGCGGGGCGGGGGTCAGGATGCCCGCAGCACCCGCGCGCGCCGCGTGACCGCCCCGGCGAACGCCGACTCCCACACGCGGTAGCCCAGATCGCTCGGGTGGAACTGATCCCACGTGAACTCCGGGAACGAGCCCCAGCCGCGCCGCAGCTCGGTCACCCGGTGCAGGGGCGCGAAGGCCAGCCCGGCCGCGCGCACGCGGTCGGCCATCGCCTGCGAGGTGCGCCAGGCGTCGAACTCGCGCTCGCCGAAGTGGAAGCACGGCAGGTCGGCGACGATCGCGTGCGCGGGCAGCTGCGCGAGCAGCGCGTCGAAGCAGGCGAGGAAGCCCTCGTGGTCGGCGGCGCGCATGTCGTTCGCCCCGATGGCGACGGTCATGACGTCGACGCGCTCGAGCGCCAGGGCGGCCGGCAGCTGGCGCTCGATCGCATCGTCGACCCGGGCGCCGTAGCGCGAGAGGTTCACGACGCGCACGCTGCGGCCGGAGTGGCGCTCGAGCCGATCCGCCAGCCGGCCGACGTAGCTCGTCTCGAGGTGGCGCGCCCCGATGCCCTGCGCCGCGGAGTCGCCGAGCGCCGCGTACACGAGGTCTCCGGGCAGCGCCGCGCGAGCATCCCACTGCCGCCGCCGCCGCAGCCAGGGGGTGCGCAGCGAGGGGGCCATGTCGGCATGGTAACGGCGCGGGATGCCCGGCTCGGGCCGCGGTTCGACCGGGCCGCGCGCCTGTACTAAACTCTTCCCCGGAACCGTGTCCGAGCGGCCGAAGGTGCAACTCTCGAAAAGTTGTGTGGGTGTTGAGCCCACCGTGGGTTCAAATCCCACCGGTTCCGCCAGAAAGTCCCCGTGTTCCCAGTGATCGCGGGGACTTTTCTATGGGCGGGCCTTCTCCAGCCGATGGAATCCGTCCCGCACCCGTTCGTCCAGCGTTCCCGTCGGGGTACGAGGATTATGGCTGTGTCGCGGCTCCAGGGACCTAGGTCTTGTAACCTCTGATTTCGAGGTCATGGTCCCGTGCGGGAAGCGACGGATGGAGCATCGACATGTGGGTATCCAGGCTCCGAATCAATGGTGGGTTCCTGAACGGACTAGACGTTTCCTTCATCAAGGGGTTGAACGTTGTTGTCGGTCCGCGAGGCGCGGGCAAGACGACTTTGCTGGAGCTGATCCGCCACGCCATAGGGGCCGAACATGCCGACCGGCAACGCGAGACCGCTCGTCAAGCTCTACTTGCGGCCGTCCTTGGCTCTGGGGAGGCCATAGTGGACCTCGAAGACGCTAACGGTGGTTCCCAGATCATCGTCGACGCGAAGGGGCGCGGGCGCAGACCGGAGCTGTCGCATTCTGTCTTGGTACTCGGCCAAAGCGAGCTCGAGGACATCGCTTCCGATCCGGCTAGCAGACTTCGCCTGCTCGACCTTCGGGCGGGCGATGCCCAATCTGTGCCCGATCGATCAAGGATCGCCAACCTAACTCGGCGACTGTTCGAGTCAAGGAGAGTTCTTGAAGACCTCCGCGAGGAGTCGCTCAAGCGCCCTGGGCTCGAAGCCGACCGTGAAATTTTCAAGTCGCAGGAGGCAGCGATTGTTGGAGAGTCCGGTAGCCCCCTTGCATCCCAGCGCGACCAACTCAACGCAGTGGAAGAGAAATCGAGTGCACTCGCTAGAAAGCTTGATGGACTCACGAGGGCCAGGGAAGCTAACGCGAAACTTCACGAGACTGTAGCGCTTGCGTCAGAAATCGCTACGCGCCTTGCTATGCTGGCGCGCGATTCGATCGGGGCCGCGGGCGACCTGTCATCGCACATTGCTCGCGTTGAAGAGCTCCTGAGCATGGCTACTGGCGAGTCTGGTCGCATTGACCGCGAAATAAGAATACAAACAGATACTTCCGTCGCTGCCGAGAGCGGTTTGAAGGAAACTGCCGCGCCCCTAAGGGCAACTCTGGAAGAAACCGAGGCCGGTCTGGGGCAATTGACTGCGCAGATCAGAAATGTGAATGCACAGTTGCTCGAGCTTGATGCCGTGGACGCGCAAATATCCGTCCTCGAGCAGGAATTGCAGACAATGCGTGCTGAGAGGGATTTTGAGTACGCGACTGTTGAGGCCGCGGAAGAAAGACTTTTTCGCGCTCGACTGGCTGTAGCGAAAGTCACATCGCAGGAGATCGATAATCACATCGTTGTATCGGTTCAGCACCTGTCCGACACCCGGGAACTGCGAACGTTGTTGCTCGAACGGTTGAAGGGCACGCACACCAGGTCGTCATTGATTGACTCGCTGGCTGCACGAGTTCTGCCGCGCTTCCTGTTGGAGATTGTGGAGGCACAGGACGTGCTCGCTTTAGCTTCGGCAGGCGATCTGACGCACGATCAAGCAGCTCGGGTCATCGGCGCCCTCGATTCGCCCGATGCCCTGGCTAGTTTGTCGCAAGTCGCACTTTTGGACAGCGTTGACTTCTTGCTACGAGATGGTGCGGTCGACAAGAGCGTGGAAACCCTATCGACCGGACAAAAATGTGCCGTTACCCTGCCGATCGTCCTGTCTGAGCGTGACCGCACGCTGATCTTGGACCAACCAGAAGACCATCTTGATAATGCATACCTTGTGGATCATGTCGTTACCGGGATGGTGAGACGATCGGCAAGTGCCGTTCAGACCATCGTTGCTACGCACAATGCCAACATCCCGGTATTGGGCTCTGCCGGACGCGTTTTCGTGATGGCTAGTGATGGTCAACATGGCCACGTGCGGGCAGATGGGAAATTCGATGAGCAACCCATCGTTGATGCGATCACAAGCCTAATGGAAGGTGGACGGGACGCTTTCGCGCGCAGATCCGCGTTTTACGAAGAGCACGGCAGTCTTCTCTAGTGGAGATACCCGACTGGATCTTGTCCGCGCTCAACTCGGAGTCTCCGAGCTTGCGGCTCAAGGCCGCACTGTGGGCTAAAGCGAACCCAAACGTGCTGAGTGTGACCATGCTCATGCGTTCGTTACAGAACGAGCCAGTCAACCAAATTAGGCAGATCTTCAACGACGTGCTTGCCGCGCGTCAAGCATCCCCTCCTGAGACGGAGACGAAAGCGCCTTCGGTCATGGGTACGCCGCATGTGGACGCACCTGAACTTGCTCGCCTTATACGCCATGAACTTTCCCCGCCCATTGGTTGGATCCGTCGCGCCGGCAACAAGGAAATTGAAGAATTTCCGAAAAGCGGGACGAATGACGCCGTCAACAGACTCGAAAGGAGAGTCGACGCGATCGTTGCTCTAATCAAGGCTGACTCGCCACTTGAACTGGTGTCGGTAGATTTGGAAGATGTCCTCCGGGGGACCTGGCCTGACTTCGCGACGACTCCCTCATTCTCACCTGCCCAAGAGCTGATTGGTCGGCGGCCGAATATCCAAACGGATCTGGGACTGTTCGAGCTGATCTTGTCTAACGTATATCAAAATGCGGTGGACGCATCCAACGAGCTTGAGGATCCACCTCCTGTCTCGGTCGCGTGGAGTGAGGTAGATGGCAGATTTTGGGTCCGGGTGAGTAACGCGTTCCGGGGTAGTCAATTCGACGTTCAAGACGTGGAGGCGGCCGGAATTTCGACTAAGGCTGGCCATCAAGGAATAGGAATTTCTCTAGTCCAATCCGCTTCTGCGAGGCTGGCTTATGGGTTCAGGGTAACGGGGCAAAGTGGGGTTGCCACGTTCACGCTTACGGGAGAGGTGGCGGTCAATGCCTGAACCGCGCGCAGTTTTGGTAGACGACGACCCGCAGCAATTCTTCGAGGCGAGCGCCGCTCTACGTGAAGCCGGTTTTGTGGTGACCGGATTCGTAGACGTTCAATCGGCACTTGACTTTGTTGATGGCCCCATACAGTTTATTGATCTATTCGTTCTGGACCGCAAGCTGCCGATGAGAAGTGGTGAAACGAAGGCGGATGAGCTCGGCGACGCCTTATTCAACGCTGTTGCAACGCGCTATGCCGATGCCCGAATAGTAATTTTCAGCGGATATACGAACTTTGTTCATGCTCAGGCTGCTGTCGTCGGAGCCGGCCTGGTACTTGATCAAGGCGCCCTGCGTGTTGACCGTGTGACCGTGTTGCGAAAAACACAATTCGACATGTTTGAGCGTCACCTCAAAGTACTTAGAGACGCAATCCGCGCGCTGGACGACATCGACTTGGAACTTGGGGGTGTGACTTGCCCGGACATTGACAAACGCGTATTGCGCAGGGTCGGTGCTCACTATTCGGCGGCTGGTGTCTCCGCGAGGCTTCTCGCGGGGGGACTAACCGACGCCAAGGTGTGGCAATGCGACATCTCCGCTCCCGATGGGACTGTTGCTCGCGTGGTTGTGAAGCAAAGTCGGAAAGTTTCTCCGCCAGGTGGACTGCAAGATCTTTTGCGACGCGAGCACATAGCCCGGCGGGTGGAGACGGTGGCAGGTCTGATGGGCGGCTACCTGGTTGGAGTGCTCCAGCTTGCGGGGGATGCCCCAATACCGCTCCTGAGCATGATACCTGCTCAGGATTCAGCTTCAGCGGGGCACGTTGCAACGGTTGCAAGCGCACTGGACGGATTGCAGAGGTCGTCACCGTTGAGTCGGACTCTCAGTAGTGTTGTGGCTCCCTTCATCCCGTGGGAGCAACTAGACGCGAGACTTCGTGGTCTCGGGGTGCCGGTTCCTTCGCCCGAGATGTGGGTCGGGGTCTCTATGGTCTTGAGTCACGGAGACCTCCACCCCGCAAACATTCTGATCTGTGACGGCCAGCCGGTGCTGATCGACTCGGATGGCAATGAGTTCGCTTCGGGGCTCGTCGACCCAATCGCCCTGCTTCTTTCGACTCTCGTGCATCCAGATTCGCGCTTGAGGGGCGCTGGATGGCCCTCGGTTTCATCCATTGAGACGGACTTCGGCGAACTGTCGTTCGGGTCAAGTTCCGACTGTCCGGAATGGTTTGCAGCAGTTCAACGATGGGCGGAGAGCCGCAAGACGTCAACTCGAGAATATTGGGCAGTTGTGCTGGCTTTTTCGGCACGGCAGGTTGGTTTTGACGATGTCAAGGACTCTGACGATGTCCTGGAGCGGGTGCTCGCCATCCTTAAAAAGGCATCGAAGGAACTAATCGACAGCTAGCCTGCGGGCAGATGTCGCCTACTTTTTCTTGCTCTTCTTCGCGCTCTTCCGCAGCTCGCGCGCGACGTCGGGCACGTACTGGTGCTGCTCGCGCGGCGGCCGCTCGTAGTCGGTCGCCTCGGGGCGGTCGGGGATGACCACCTCGTCGAGCTCGGTGCGGTGGTAGTCGAGCTGGCTCAGCAGGTGGCTGATGGTGTTGAGACGGGATGCCCGCTTGTCGTCGCTCTCGATGGTCCACCACGGCGCCTCGGGGATGTCGGTGGCCTCGAACATGGCGTCCTTCGCGCGCGAGTAGTCCTCCCAGCGCAGGATCGACTCGAGGTCGGTGGAGGACAGCTTCCAGCGCCGCATCGGGTCCTCCAGGCGCGAGGCGAAGCGGGCCTGCTGCACGTCGTCCGAGACCGAGTACCAGTACTTGATGACGGTGATGCCGTCCTCGACGAGCATCCGCTCGACGACGGGAACCTGGTGCAGGAAGCGGCGGTACTCCTCGTCCGTCGAGTACCCATGACGCGCTCGACGCCGGCGCGGTTGTACCAGGAGCGGTCCATGAGCACGATCTCGCCCGCCGTCGGCAGGCGCTCGATGTAGCGCTGGAAGTACCACTGGCCCTTCTCGCGCTCGGTGGGCTGCGGCAGCGCCACGACGCGGGCGTGCCGCGGGTTGAGGTACTGCATGACGCGCTTGATGGCGCCGCCCTTGCCGGCGGCGTCGCGCCCCTCGAAGATCACCAGCACCCGGGCCCCGGTCGCGATGACCCACTGCTGCATCTCGACGAGCTCGATCTGCAGGCGCTGCAGCTCTGCCTCGTACAGCTTCTTCGGCACCCGCTTCACGGATCCGTGCATGCTCTGCTTCTTCGTCATTCGCCACTCCTCGGTCGCGCTCACCCTAGGCCCGCGGTTAGCCGACCGCTCTTGCGGAATACCCCAGGGGGGTATACCGTGGAACCATGAGCCAGCACACTCAGCACGCCGACGCCCCCTCCCACGACCACGCTCAGCACGACGCCCACGCCGGTCACGGCGGCGGCCACGGCGGACACGCCGGGCACGGCGACCACGTCGCGCAGTTCCGCCGACTGTTCTGGTGGAACCTCGTGCTCGCCGTGCCGGTCGTCGGCTTCAGCATGATGTTCTCGACGCTGCTGGGCTACGAACTGCCGGGCATCCCGGGGGTCGAATGGATCTCGCCGGTGCTCGGAACCGTCATCTTCGTGTGGGGCGGGCGCCCGTTCCTGACCGGCGCCTTCGGCGAGCTGAAGGCGCGGAAGCCCGGCATGATGCTGCTCATCGCACTCGCCATCACGACAGCCTTCATCTCGAGCATGGGCGCGAGCCTCGGCCTGCTCTCGCATGAGCTGGACTTCTGGTGGGAACTCGCGCTCCTCGTCGTGATCATGCTGCTCGGCCACTGGATCGAGATGCGATCGCTCGCCCAGACCACGAGCGCGCTCGACTCGCTCGCGGCCCTGCTGCCCGACGAGGCCGAGCGCGTCACCGCCGACGGCACCGAGACCGTCTCGCCCGACGACCTGCAGCTCGAGGACATCGTCATCGTGCGCCCCGGCGCCCGCGTACCCGCTGACGGGCGCATCACGCAGGGCGCCGCCGAGTTCGACGAGTCGATGATCACGGGCGAATCGCGCACCGTCCGCCGCGGCGAGGGCGACCAGGTCGTCGCCGGAACCGTCGCCACCGACTCCGGCGTGCGCATCGCCGTCACCGCGGTGGGCGACGATACGGCGATCGCGGGCATCCGCCAGCTCGTCGAGACGGCGCAGAACTCCAGCTCGCGGGCGCAGCGGCTCGCCGACACCGCCGCGAAGTGGCTGTTCTGGTTCGCGCTCGGTGCGGCCGTCATCACCGCCGCCACCTGGCTGCTGCTCGGCAGCCCCGGCGACGCCGTCGTGCGCACCATCACCGTGCTCGTCATCGCCTGCCCGCACGCACTCGGCCTCGCCATCCCGCTCGTCGTCTCCATCGCCACCGAGAGAGCGGCCCGCGCCGGCGTGCTGGTGAAGGACCGCCTCGCGCTCGAGAGCATGCGCACCGTCGACACCGTGCTGTTCGACAAGACCGGCACGCTCACGAAGGGGGCTCCGACCGTCACCCACGTCGAGACGGCCGAGGGCGTCACCGACGAGGAGCTGCTGGCGCTCGCCGCGGCCGCGGAGGGCGACAGCGAGCACCCGCTCGCCCGCGCGATCGTCGCGGCCGCGAAGGACCGCGAGCTGAGCATCCCGACCGCCACCGGCTTCACGTCGAGCCCGGCCACCGGCGTCAGCGCCGAGGTCGACGGCCGCACCATCGCCGTCGGAGGCCCGCGCCTGCTCGACGACCACGATGCCGCCGAGTTGGCCGTCGCCGAGCAGTGGCGCGAGCAGGGCGCGATCATCCTGCACGTGCTCGTCGACGGCCGCGTGGCCGGGGCGCTCGCGCTCGCCGACGAGATCCGCCCCGAATCGCGGCAGGCGGTGGATGCCCTGCAGCAGCGCGGCATCACCGTCGTCATGATCACCGGTGATGCGGAGGCCGTGGCGCAGACCGTCGCCGCCGAGCTCGGCCTCGACCGCGTCTTCGCCGGCGTGCGCCCCGAGGACAAGGCGGCTCGCGTCGAGTCCCTGCAGAAGGAGGGCCGCAAGGTCGCGATGGTGGGCGACGGCGTCAACGACGCCCCCGCGCTCGCCCAGGCCGACGTCGGCATCGCCATCGGCGCGGGAACGGACGTCGCTATCGGCTCGGCCGGCGTGATCCTCGCCGGCGACGACCCGCGCTCCGTGCTCTCCGTCATCGAGCTGTCGCGGGCGAGCTACCGCAAGATGAAGCAGAACCTGTGGTGGGCGGCGGGCTACAACCTGCTCTCCGTGCCGCTCGCGGCGGGCATCCTGGCGCCTGTCGGCTTCATCCTGCCGATGTCGGTCGGCGCGGTGCTCATGTCGCTGTCGACGATCGTCGTCGCCCTCAACGCGCAGCTGCTGCGCCGCCTCGACCTGCGGCCGGCCGACAGCTCGTCCTGATCGACCCTTGCCGCACCGCGGCGCCCGCGCCAGGATCATCAGCGTGAACGACCCCACCGCGCCGACGCCCCCGCCCCGCATCCCGCCGCGCTGGTTCATCGTCACGGCCTGGGCCGTGCATCGGGCTCTGTACCGGGTGACCGGCGGACGGAAGGGGCTGCGCCGACCGCGCCCCGGCGTCTACGGCATGATGCGGCTGCACACCGTTGGCCGCCGTACCGGCAGGGCGCGCGTCGCGATCGTCGCCGACGTCGAGGACGGCGCCGACATCGTCACGATGGCGATGAACGGCTGGGGCGAGCCGCCGCCGGCCTGGTGGATCAACTTGCAGGCGCATCCTGTGGCCACGATCGATCTGCCGGGCGGCAGCCGCGCCGTGCGCGCGAGCGAGGCGACCGGGGCCGAGCGGGAGCGCCTCTGGGCGGTGTTCCAGGCCCATGAGAAGGACGCCGATCTCGACGCCCTCGCCCGGATGCGCGGGGCGCCCACCCCGCTCGTGGTGCTGCGGTCGGCCGAGCGCTAGGGGCGCACTCGGCCGACCCGTGCCGCGTCCGCTAGTTCTTCACCAGCAGGCGCGGGTGCTGCGCCTCGACCACGTTGGGGTGCGCGCGCAACCGGCTCTTCAGCCAGTTGCGGCCGAACACCGGGTGCAGCGGGTTGTTCGGGTCGAGCTCGACGCCCGGCGCCTCGGCGGGGAGCTCGATGGTGGGGATGACGGCGTCGAGGGCCGGCCTCGCGCTTCGCGGGCCTACGTCCCGCCACGTGGCTTTTAGGCGCTGGGGGACTTCACTCGGAGCCTCGTCCTTGGGGTTGAGGCCCTGTCGACTTCGGGTTATCGTGAAGACCCCCATACGGGGGTGGAACGATCGCTCTACTGGTCTGGAGGTCTCATGCGAAATCGGCAACTCACGAGGGGTGTAGGGGCGGTGGCAGCGCTCAGTCTCATGCTCGGGGCCTGGTCTACCGTCCCGACGGCAGCACTTGCTGCGCCCGCGTCTGACACGGCTGCGGCGCTTGAATACGAGGCGACGCTCTCGGCCCTCAGCAGTCTCGGCATCACCGATCAGTCGACAGCCTCTCGTGCAGGGACACAAGGTGATGTCCCGGAGGTCGTTGCTTCGAGCGCTCAGATAGCGGAATCCGACGGCGCACTGCGCGTTGACAGCGGGACAGGGACGGTCAGCATCACTCCCTCAGCGCCAGAAGGAACCCTCAACCGCGCAGGTGACCTTGCCGTGTTCAGCGCGGAAGCCGGCTATGACCTGGTTACTGCAGCGATTGACGGGAGGCCCGCAGCGTATGCAGTCATGCACGACAACACAGCGCCATCCCGCTTTGCTTTCGATGTTGCAGTCGACGGACAGCCGGCGGCGCTCCAGGCTGTTGGAGACGCAATCCAGATTCTGGACCCGAGCGGCAACGTTCTCAACGCGATCGCGCCCCCTTGGGCGGTGGACGCGAATGGTGAGCCGGTCCCTACGCGCTACGAGGTTGTGGGTAGCTCGATTATTCAAGTAGTCGACCACGTCGGATTCGAGTACCCGGTTGTCGCAGACCCTCGTGTGGCCTGCGATGCGATTTTTTGCACACTGGAGTTCACGTGGGCGGAGACTTTCACAGCCTCTGAGACCGCGCTGGCGGCCGGGACGGTTCTGTGCGGTGGCGCAACTCTCCTGGCTCCAATTCCTGGTGTCGTATTCGCTTGTTCCGCCTACGCTGTTGCGTTCTGGGTGACGGCAGTCCAGGCGAAGAACCAGTACGACTGCGTGGCGATGCGGATCAATCGCGTGGCCCCCAACTTGACCCCGCCGTTCCCGGTGATCTACGGAGACGAGAGCCCCTACTGCAATCCTCCGCGAGCATGATGCCGACATCGAAAGCGGTTCGGCAGGTCGCAGGTGGTTCCACTACCGGCCGTGTCGCGATAGCCGTCCTGATCGTCGGTGCGGCGATTCTGATCTTCTACTGGGCGGGGTTCCGCGATCCATGGATGCGCACACTCGTGACGTCGGTGATTCCTCTCGCCAGTGTTGCCGCGGTAGTTCTCGTGTGTGTCAAGGCGAGTCGGGCCACTGACGACTGACCCGTGCGCGAGTGCCCGCGTGCCGGTCGGGCATGCCGTGCCCGGCCGGCAGGCGGAGCTCACGCCCGCTAGTTCTTCACCAGCAGGTGCGGGTGCTGCGCCTCCACCACGTTCGGGTGGGCGCGCAGCCGGCTCTTCAGCCAGTTGCGGCCGAACACCGGGTGCAGCGGGTTGTTCGGGTCGCGCTCGACGCCCGGCGCCTCGGCGGCGAGCTCGGCGGGCAGCTCGATGGTCGGGATGACGGCGTCGAGCGCGGGCCCGTGGAAGTACGGGATGGAGATGCGCTCGGTGCCCGCCTTCGGCGAGATGACCCGGTGGTTGGTCGCCTTGAGGTAGCCGTCGGTGGCGATCTCGAGCAGCTCGCCGATGTTGACGACGAAGGCCTTGTCGATGGGCGGTGCGTCGATCCAGTCGCCGTCCTTCTCCACCTGCAGGCCGGCCTTGCCCTGCTCGACGGCGAGCAGGGTCAGCACGCCGAGGTCCTTGTGCGCGCCGACGCCCTGGGCGGGCTCCTCGGCGTTGATCCCCGGGTACCGCACGATCTTCATGTTGGGCGAGGGGTTCGCGGCGAAGGCCTCGTCGAAGACGTCGGGGGATGCTCCCAGCGACTCGGCCCAGGCGCGCAGCAGGCGGGTGCTCACGTCGGTGAGCAGCGCCATCCACTCCTCCGCGTCGACGCGCAGCTGCGGCAGCTGCTCGGGCCAGAGGTTCGGGCCGTCGAGGATCCAGAAGTCCTCCACGCCCTCACCGGCGGGCACGGCCGGGCGCTCGGCGCCGATGTCGATCTGCTCGCGCCAGTCGACCTTGCCGAGCGTGCGCTCGCCGCCGGTGCGCGTGTAGCCGCGGAAGTGCGGGCTGTTGACGTTCTCGATCGCGAGCTTCTGCTCCTCCGGCAGGGCGAAGAAGTCGCGCGCGGTGTCGAACATGCGCGCCCAGAGGTCGTCCGGCACGCCGTGCCCGACGAGGTAGAAGAAGCCGACGTCGTGCGTCGCGGCGCGCAGCTCGTCGCGGAAGCGCCGCTGGTCGTCGGGGGAGCCGTCGAGCAGGGAGAGGTCGATGACGGGGAGGGATGCCACGGGAGGGTTCCTTTCGGTGGGCGGTGCGGGGTCAGGTGTCCCGACGGCGTCGCCCGAGCATCCATCGTGGCGAACCCCGCCCGGGAGGGGCCTGGGTCGCGCGCGAGGACGAGTCGTGAGCGGGTTCTGCTGTCGGGGGCGCGGCAGGAGCGCGCCGGGGGTCGCGGAGGCGACCGACTAGCGGCGACAGCAGAGACAGCGGAGAGTGCTCACGATGGGTCGAGCGTAACCCCCTCGCACCGCGCGCGCCAAGCCCGATCCGATTCGGGATGCCCGCCCCGCGTCGGCGGTCGCCCCTAGCCTGGGCGGCATGCTGCGCACCCTCGCCGTCGAGAACTACCGGTCGCTCGCCCACCTCGTCGTCCCCTTGGAGCGGCTCACCGTCGTCACGGGCGCCAACGGCAGCGGCAAGTCGAACCTGTACCGGGCGCTGCGACTGCTCGCCGGCATCGTGCGCGAGGGGGCGCTGAGCGCGCTCGCCGCGGAGGGCGGCATGCGCAGCGCGGTGCACGCCGACGACCGCATCCGGCGCGAGCCCCTCGCCATGCGCTTCGGCTTCGCGGCCGACGAGCTGTCGTACGCGATCGATCTCGGCATGCCGCAGCCGGGCGTGAGCCCCTTCCCGCAGGATCCGGAGGTGAAGACCGAGGTGGTGTGGACGGGCGAGACCCGCCGGCCGTCGACGATCGCGGCCGATCGACGCTCGGCGCGGGTGCGGCTGCGCGGCGCCTCCGGCGCGCTCGAGACGGCGCCCTGGCGGGTGCGCGACACCGAATCGATGCTCGCGACCCTCGCCGACCCCGACTCGTCGCCCGAGCTCTTCGCGCTGCGCGAGCGGGCGCGCGGCTGGCGCTTCTACGACGCGCTGCGCACCGACGCCGAGGCGCCCGCGCGACGCCCCGGCCCGGCCACCTTCACCCCCGCGCTCGCGGGGGACGGCGCCAACCTGCCCGGCGCGCTCGCGACCGTGCTGCGGATCGGCCACGCCGAGCGGCTGCAGAGCGCCGTCGCCGAGGCGTTCGACGGGGCCGAGGCGGTCGTCGAGGACGACGACCGCGGCATCGCCCGCGTGGGGCTGCGGCAGCCCCGGGCGCGCCGCTCCTTCGAGGCGGCCGAGCTCAGCGACGGCACGCTGCGGTTCCTGCTGCTGGCGACGGCGCTGCTCTCGCCGCGGCCGCCGGGGCTGCTGGTGCTCAACGAGCCCGAGGCGAGCCTGCACCCGAGCCTGCTGCCGGCGCTCGCCGCGCTCATCGTCGACGCGGCCGAGCACACGCAGGTCGTCGTCGTCTCGCACGCCGAGGGTCTCGTCCGCGGACTCCGCTCCGACTCCGGCGTGATCGAGCTCGTGAAGCCCGGTCTCGCGACCGAGGTCGTCGGGCTGCTGCCGTTCGAGGGTCCTGCCTGGTCATGGCCCGGTCGCGGGTGAGAACGGTCGCTCCGCCCGCGTAATATGGGGCGAGCGCGAACCTACTCGCGACGATCCACGGGCACGCAGCAAGAAGGACACGGCATGGGCACCCTCGTCTACAGCACCACGGGGCAGGAGTTCGCCTTCGACGACTACGTCCTCCAGCACCTGCAGATCCTGTTCGCCGGCAAGCTGCGCCGGGGCGAGAACTTCTTCCTCAGCTGGCGCGACCCGCAGAGCGTCGGCGACGGCCGCAGCGCCGTCTGGGTCGACCCGTCGATCCCGCTCTACTTCCGCTACGACGGCCCCGCGCACAAGCAGCTCGACCGCGAGTGGCTCGAGGAGATGGCCGTGGCCTCCCTCTCGCCCGGCGGCCTCGATCTCTCCGACGACCCGCGCATGTCGCACCAGGTCGGCAGCAAGGGCAACAGCGTCAAGCGCAAGGACCAGCCGCTCTCCTAGCGGTCGCGGTCGGGGGATGCCCGGCGCGGGCTACTCGTCGAGCACGGCGATCACGTAGTCGCCGACGGCGACCTCGTCCTCCGCCAGCTCGGGTGACACGTAACCGTTGAGGTCGTACCGGAACGAGCCGACGCCGATCCCGCCGCCGCCTCCCTCCCCGCCGCCGTTGCAGAGGCCGAGCCAGTTCTCCTCCACTGCAGGGACGGCCAGGAGGCAGTCGGATTCCCCGCCTGTGTCCCGTGCCTCGGTATCGACGACGAAGTAGAACCGGACGCCGTCGTGCTCACCGAGCAGTCGAGTGGTCTCCGGGTCGAATGCCGTCGTCTCGAAGGGGCTCGGGGTGTCGACGCGGTCCTCGGCGGCCTGCTCGCGCTCGAGCAAGCCGGATGCTGCGCCGACCCCGCTCGTGCATCCCGCGCTCACCAGCAGAGCCATGACGGCGATGCCCGCCGCGCCGAAGAACCGACCGCGCACGAGAACCCCCGGACCCGCCCGGCGAGGCCCGAGCAAGGCTCAGGCTACGCGTCGGCGCGCTGCTGCGCCAGCCACTCCTTCGCCGCGGCGATGTCGCCGACGTCGACGCCGTGACCGCCGGCGCGGATGTGCCGGCGCACGGTCGCCCCGTGCTGCTCGGCGACCTCGGCGAGGTGCGCGACGCTCGCCGCGGGCGCCATCGGGTCGGCCGCGCCGTTGACGAGCAGGGCCGACACCGCGGAGACGTCGCCGATCGGGTCGCGCTCGGCGAAGGGGTACATGCCGCAGAGCGCCACGACCCGGTCGATCGCCTCGGGGTGCAGCAGGGCGGTGGCCAGGCCGATGTTGGCGCCGTTGGAGAATCCGACGGCGATGAGCGGGGCATCCTCGATGCCGTACTCGACGCGCGCGGCGGCCACGAAGGCGGCCAGCTCGCCGGCGCGCACGATCACGTCGTCGACGTCGAACACGCCCTCGCCCATGCGGCGGAACCAGCGGGTCGCCCCGCCCTCGAGCACCCGCCCGCGGGGGGCGAGCACGCCCGCCTGCGGGTCGAGGTGCGCGGCGAGCGGCGCGATGCCGTTCTCGGTGTCGCCGGTGCCGTGCAGCATCAGCAGCACCGGATGCCCGGCCTCCCCCGCGCGGAACAGGTGCGGCTGATCGGCGAGCGCCGGGGTGCCGGCGGTCATGCCGCCACCTCCGGGTTGTTCTCCTCCGGCAGCGCGACCGGGATCACGCGCGCCTCGATCGCCTCGCGCGAGGGCTCGAGCCACGGCGGCAGCTTGAGCGAGCGGCCGAGCTCGAGCAGCGGCTCGTCGATGTCGAAGCCGGGGGTGTCGGTGGCGATCTCGAAGAGCACGCCGCCCGGCTCGCGGAAGTAGATGCTCGTGAAGTACTGCCGGTCGAGGATCTCGGTGACCTGGTGGCCCTTGCTCGCGAGCTCGTCGCGCCACAGCTGCTGGGTGGCCTGGTCGGGCACCCGGAAGGCGATGTGGTGCACGGTGCCTCCGGCGGTCAGGCCCGCGGGGGCGAGGCTCGAGGCGTGCACGTCGACGAGGGTGCCGGGGGCGCCGTCGCCGGCGGCGAGGCGGGTGCGGTTGCCCTCCTGCTCGACCACGCGCATCCCGAGGTCGTTCACCATGAGGCCGACGGTGCGCTCGGCGTCGCGCACGGTGAGCACGCTCGAGTGCTGACCGCGGATGGCGTGCTCGGCGGGCACGCTCGCCGAGTCCCAGGGGTCGCGGGGGTCGTCGGCGTGGGTGGCGACGAGCTCGATCTGCAGACCGTCGGGGTCGCTGACGAGCAGGCGCTCCTCGGTGCTCGAGGTCGAGGTGATGCGCGGGTCGAAGCCGAGGTCGCCGAAGTGCTGGTGCCACCAGCCGAGCGAGCCGGCGGGAACGCTGAAGGCGGTCGAGGTCGACTGGCCGGCGCCGACGCGGCCGGGGGCGACGCCCCGCCACGGGAAGAAGGTCATCAGGCTGCCGGGCCGGCCCGCCTCGTCGCCGTAGTAGAGGTGATAGGTGCCGGGGTCGTCGAAGTTGACGGTCTTCTTGACGAGCCGCAGGCCGAGGCCGCGGATGTAGAAGTCGATGTTCTTCTGGGGGTCGCCCGCGATCGCGGTGACGTGGTGCAGGCCCTCGGTGGTGGCGGTCATGGTGCTCTCCTGTCGACGCCGTCGATGATATCCATGCAAACGCATCGAATACCGGGAGTATTCCGTGCATCGTGCGCGCGGCATCCCCCCAGATTCGCGCCCTAGCGTGAACGCACGATGTCGCGATTCGACGCCAGCCGATTCCTCTCCCGCCTGGGGCCCCGCTCACCCCAGCCGGTCGAGTACTGCGCCACGATCGTGGTGCGCAGCGCCGTCACCAAGCTGGATGCCCTCGCCATCGTCGCCCTCGCCGTCGACCGCCCCGTCGAGAACCAGCGCACCATGCGCCCGCAGGTGCCGCTCGCCGAGGGCGCCTGGGTCGAGATCGAGATCCCCAAGTTCGGCGAGCCGCCGCCCCTCGCGATCGACGTCTACTCGACCGTGAGCGACGACCACGCCCGCCTGCAGGCGCTGACGCTGCTCGCGACGCTCGAGGAGTACACGGGCTGGAGCATCCGGCCCGACTTCACCCTCTGACCCGCCGGCGCTCCGGGGCCCGCTAGCGCGGCTCGGGCGTCCGGCGCATCCGGATGCTCGCGAACAGCGGCTCCATGGCCGGCAGCACCTCGGCCACGGCCGAGGGGTCGGGGTGGATGAGCTCGAGCACGGCGACGGCCTGCTCGGCGATGCCGATGAGGCGCGTCACCACGACGGGCGGCGTCGTGGTCTCGAGCAGCACGAGGGCCCGCGCCGCGACGTCGAAGCCGGTGCCGGGGGTCATCTCGATGCCGTGCAGCACCCCGCCGACGCCGGCGACGGCGATCGCCGCGAGGTCGTCGTGCGTGGTGCCGCCCTCGTAGTCGGAGACGTAGAGGTGCACGACGGCCTCGCGGCCCTCGCGGGGCAGCAGCCAGAAGCGCTCCGACACCGCGTCGAGCGGCGGCTCGGCGACGGCGGTGGCGAGCGCGGTGGCGCGCAGCAGCTCGCGGCGCTGCGCGGCGTCGAGCTCCGGGCGGGCGGCCTGGATCGACGGGTCGACCTCGGCGAGCATCCCCTCGGCGATCGCGGTGGCCCACTCCTCGGCCGAGGCGTACTCGTTCCAGGGGAAGGCCAGCGGCACCGGCAGCCACAGCCGGTGGTCGAGGTCGAGCGCGTACTGCAGGGTCATCGCCATCGGAAGGTCTCCGCGATCGTGTCGGCGAGCTCGACGAGGGCGTCGACGATCTCGCGGTCGGCATCGTTGGGGTACGGGATGCTCACCAGCAGCACCGCGCCGCGATCGGGCCGCTCGCCCGGCACCGGGATGCCGTAGCCCACGATGCGCGCGCTCGACCCCTCGAGCTCGCCCATGGAGCGCTCGGAGGTCTCCCACCGGTGCACGACCCCCAGGGGCGTCTCGATCGGGGTCGGCGCGGTGCGGGCCAGCTCCTGCACCCGGTCGGCGAAGGTCGTGCCGGGGCGCGCGACCTGCCGCAGCACCGCCAGAGTCATGGGCGTGACGGGCAGGTCCTCGTCGTCGCCGGGCATGTACACGCCGTCGGCGCGCAGGCTCGCGAGCCTGCTCCACTGCTGCTCGATCATCGTTCGCACCTCGGCGTCGAGGTCGGGGCGGCCGAGCGGCTTGAGCTTCTCGGAGGCGAGCGCGATGAGCTGCTTCTTGCCCTCGAGGTCGGCGGTGAAGCGCCGCCAGCCGGGCGGCACGAGCAGGTGGTAGCCCGTGGGTGGGGCGGTCATCGGCGCCACCACGGTCGTCTGCGCTTCTCGGCAAGCACCGCCGTCCATCGCACGCTGCCGGCGATCAAGTCGGCGCAGTCGCGGTAGGCCTGCATCGAGTGGCGGTCGGAGGTCGCGGTGATGTGAATCTCTATCACTCTTTCCGGCTCGTCGATCTTCGCCTGGTACCGGTATCGCATGATCGTGCCTCCTGAGGAGTCGGTGATGATCTCGCGTCGGGTCGGTGCTCCGTTGACGGCCGCTGCCGTCGGCGCGGGGTCGGATAACGGGGGCGCGTCCCGGTCCGGCACGACGATCCGCATCGGCGCGGGACGATCGTCCGTGCGCGCGATCGCAGGCCGCCCGTCGTGGAGGATCCACCGCCACATCGGCGGAGCCTCGATGTGGAGCTCCGGCACGAGCGAAGCGCCCTGCGGGGGGACGATCGGGAAGAACGCCGGATTCAGACCCGCAGCGCGCGCAGCCGTGTACCCCGTTTGCAGGCGGGTCTGCCCGAGGATCGACGTCACGGCCCCGAGCGCGAATCCCGCGGCGCCGATGGCGTGGTCGGAGAGACCGGGAATCAGGGCGGATCCGCCGACGCGCGCGTTCGGGAAAGCGACCGCGAGCGCCCCGGCGCCGAGCATGCCTGCGAGCGACCAGCCGAAAGTCGTGGTCAGGAATCCGGAGGTGCGAACGGACGTGCGCGCCGCGAGGAGGATGCTCGCCCCCAGAGCGAGCGCGGCCGCCACGATCGTCAGGAGCGCGGGAGGCGTGACGAACGGCCACGGGACGATCGCGCTGCGAGTCGGACGCTGGACCTCGGTGATCTGACCGCCCGAGAGCATGCTCGACAGAATGCCGAATCCGATGCCGATGACAGTGAGGCCGATCGTGCAGATACCGATGACGGCGACGAGCGGCCAATAAGCGCGGTCCCGCAGGATGAAGGGCGGGTCGACGATCACGACCTCCAGCGGAAGGAGGCGGCGATGCTGTCGGGTATCGCGACGACGCCGTCAGCGGTCGTCATGGGCGCTCCGTTCGTCGATCACGTGCGCCATCGGAACGTGCCCGCGATCGTGTCAGCCGTCGCGACGAGCGCGTCGACCTCGCCGGGTGAACGCATGCTGGACGGGCGGATGATCGCGTCGAGCCGGGTGTCATCGCCGCGGTTCCGTGAGAAGACGTACGACACCGCGATCACGTCGTCGGTGCGAGCGACCGAGCGCTCGACCGAAGTCCCGCTCGAGACCACGAACTCTTCGCCGGACGCGCTCGGTGCCCGGTCGACCGACGATCCTGCGAGCAGAAACGAGACCGGAGCCTCGCTCGACGAGTTCACGTGCGGCGGCAGCACCTCCGAACCGATCCGGTGCCAGTGCACCGGCGCGTCGAGGGTGAAGGCGGCTCGAGGGTCCCAATCGTCGGGAGTGCGGAGCACCCCGGAGCCGAGCAGCCCTGCCCGCACCAGTCGGTCATGCGACCGCCCCACCGTTACGAGGCGCACGATGAGTACGGCGATGACGAGCACCCCTATGCCGGCCGCAATCAGGTGATCGCTGCGGCCCAGAAGGGGTGAGCCGACCAGCGCGGCAGGGGGCAGGGCGAGAGCGAAGAACCACGAGGAGCCTGCGGATGCCGCTGCCCATCCGAGCAGCGTGGTGAGGACGAGCGCTCGGGTAACGGTGGCGCGGCGCGCCTGATGGACCACTGAGGCGAGCGCGCCCACCGCGAGCAGCACGGTGATCCACGGGCTCACGGTGAAGACAGGCCAGTCCACGACCGGACGCCAGACGGGCGGCCGATCGTCGATCACCTGTGCCCCCGTGAGCGCGAGCGAGCCGACGAGGTAGGCGATCAGCACGGCCGCCGGAGTGAGCAGGGTCACGGCAGCGGCGGCCATGCCGCGGTTCGTCGAACGGCTCTGCCCTCCGAGGACGGCTTCCGGAGCGATCACGGGACTCGCACTTCGTCGAGCAACGGGATGTCCGGCGGCACGCCCGCGATGTCGCTCACGTCGAGAGCGAAGAATGTCGACCAAGAGCCGACGTTCACGGCGGCCTGGGCCACTGTCGGCCGGGCCGCGTCGACGACGGCCGCGACCTGTCTCACTTCCGCGAGCTCGCTCCACGGGGACGTCCGCAGGCCGGCGGCGAAGCGCTGCATCTGCTGCAGCTGCGCCCCGCCGTTCGCCATCGAGCGGAAGGGATTGACGAAGACTCCTGGATGAGGAGCTGCCGCACGGGCGTGCGCGGGAGCGCGGAGCCAGTTCCACGGCGTCCCCCAGGTGCTCCACCGGTGCAGCCGAAATGCTGGCAGACTCGATCGGATTGCCTGCGTGATGGCGCCGCGACTGGTGCGCATGACGGCAGACAGTAGGGGAGCGCCGCGTGAGAGGATGCGCCCGAGGCCGAACGGCAGCAGGCCGACAGCCGCCCAGGCGACGTCGCTCAGCGTGGCGCGTCCGAAGGCGAGCTTCAGAAGATTGAGCGCGAGCACGAGGGCCGCGAGGCCGAGCATGATCGCTCCCAGCAGTCCCGCGATCGGAGCTCCGATGATCAGCGCGAGAACCGTCAAGACCAGCAGCACGACCGCGACCACGTCGAGGGCATTGTCGATGAACTCCCAGAAGCCGTCGTTGTTGTCGGCGGTGTCCATCGCGTTCTGAATGCCGTCCACGGCGTCGTCGTAGGCGTCCGACCACGTGCTGAACCGGGTCTCGAACTGCTCCCACAACTCGTCGCGATTCTCCTGTGCGAGCGTGAGGGCGGTGGTCGCCTGGGACACGTCGGCGTCGGTCGAGGCGCGCTGCTGATCGGTCGGCTCGTCCTCCCACGGCAGCACGCTCTCGAGCCGGTCGTGCGCCGAGACGGCGTCGGCGCGGGCCTCCTGCGCCGCCTCGTACGCGCGCTCGGCCGCCTCGATGTCGTCGATGCGCGGGTGGATCCAGTTCTGCGCCGTGCCGAGCGCCGCGGCGTAGGTGCGCAGCGTGCGACCGGTGAGGTCGTAGCGGGTCGCCGCGGCGGCGAGGTCGGTCGCCGTCTCGCTCGCCATCTCGGCGAGCTTCTCGGTGCCCTTCGAGCGGTGCACGGAGGAGTCGCCGATGGTGCGCAGGGTGTCGGCCGTCGACCCCATCTGCTCGCCGAGCTGCACGAGCCGGTCTCCGCGCTCCCAGATCTCGTACGACTCGCCCTCGAGCCGGCGCAGCTCGTAGCCGCGGTTCGGGGAGCGCATCATGCCCCTCCGCCCGGTGTCGAGCTCACGGCGCCCTCGAGATCGGCCGCGGTCTGCGAATCCCACTCCGTCCAGCCGTCGATGATCGACGTCAGCTGCTCCTCGATGTTCTGCAGGTTCTCGGCGAGCGCGTCGCGCTTGTCGTTCCACGCGCCCTCGAAGTCGTGCGCCTTGTCGCGCAGCGCCCCCCGATCATCGGGGCGACCGATCGCTCGCTCGATGCCGTCGGCGAAGGACGCAGCCTCGCTGAACGCCTCGATGGATGCCCGCAGACCGGTGCGCGCCTCTCGCAGCCGCTCCAGGTCGAGCAGGATGTCGCTCATCGTTCGTCGATCCCCCCTCAGGTACGGCGACGACGTTACCGCTCCTCACGGGGCGGGGTCATGGGGAGCGCACCCCATGTCGCCCCGCGGGACGGTCCTAGGGCAGCAGGCGCGTCGGACCGCGGAAGAGGTACGTGGTCTCGCGAATCGACCCGAGGCCGAGCATGAGCATGAGCACGCGCGCGAGTCCCATGCCGAAGCCGCCGTGCGGGGGGACACCGTAGCGGAAGAAGTCGAGGTAGAACTCGAGCTCCTCGGGCTCGAGGCCCTTCTCCCGAGCCTGCTCGATGAGCACCTCGACCCGGTGCTCGCGCTGGGCCCCGGTGGAGATCTCGGTGCCGTTGTACAGCAGGTCGTAGCTGTTCGTGACCGCCGCATCCCCCTCGTGGCGCATGTGGTAGAACGGCCGGATCCCGCTGGCGTAGTCGGTCACGAAGACGAAGTCGTGGCCCGTGGTCTCCTTCACGTGGGCCGACAGCTGGCGCTCGCCCTCGGGGTCGAGGTCGCCGTCGGTGCGGGGCACCTCGTAGCCGCGGGCCTTCACGATCTCGTGCGCCTCGGCGAGCGGGATGCGCGGGAAGGGCAGCGCGGGCACCGCGAGCTCGACGCCGAACGCCGCCTCGATCTCGGCCCCGTGCTTCTCGACGACCGCGGTGAACGCGGCCGCGAGCAGCTCCTCGTGCATCGCCATGACGTCCTCGTGCGAGTCGATCCAGCTGAACTCGGCGTCGATCGAGGTGAACTCGGTCGCGTGGCGCGAGGTGAACGAGGGGTCGGCGCGGAACGCCGGCGCGATCTCGAACACGCGGCCGAAGCCGGCGGGCTGCGCCATCTGCTTGAAGAACTGCGGGCTCTGCGAGAGGTAGGCCTTGCCGTCGAAGTACTCGAGCTCGAACAGCTCGGCGCGCGATTCGGAGGCGCTCGCCATGAGCTTCGGGGTGTGGATCTCGATGAAGTCGCGGTCGACCCAGTAGGTGCGCAGCGCGTGCTCGAAGGTCGTCTGGATGCGGAAGATCAGCGCGGCCTCGGGGCGGCGCAGGTCGAGGAACCGCCAGTCGAGGCGCTTGTCGAGGCTCGAGTCGTCGGCGATCGGGGTCTCGGGCAGGGCCTCGGAGACGACCTCGAGCTCGGCGATCTTGACCTCGATGCCGCCCAGCTTCACGCGCTCGTCGTGCTTCAGCTCGCCGGTGACGCGCACCATCGTGCCGTGGGCGAGGCCCGAGATGGCCTCGGTGATGGCCTCCGGAGTCCGATGGGTCAGAGACCCATCGGCGCTGGCGTCGCGGGCGAGGCCAGAAATGGCCTCGCCTTCCAGCTCCAGCGCGCGCGTCGCGGGGTTCACGAGCTGGAGTGCGCCCGACTCGTCGCGCAGGACGACGAACTGCACCTTCTTCTGGTCGCGCACCGTCTCGACCCATCCGGCCACGGTCACGGTTCCATCGGGCAAGGGGGCGAGGTTCTTGATCAGGGTGCGGGTCACGAGAGGGCAGTCTACCGGCGAGGGGGATGCCCTCCGCGGGTCGGGCTGCCACCAAGGCCCGGCTCCTAGACTGGGCGGCATGCCCGCCGACATCGTCCACCTCGTGCGCCACGGCGAGGTGCACAACCCGAAGCGCGTGCTCTACGGGCGGCTCGAGGGGTTCGGCTTGAGCGAGCTGGGACACCGGATGGCCGCCTCGGCGGTCGCGGCGCTCGCCGGGCATCCCGTCACCGCGCTCTACGCCTCGCCCCTGCAGCGCGCCCGCGAATCGGCGGCGCCCTGGGCCGAGGCCTTCGGGCTCGAGCCGCACATCGACGAGCGCATCATCGAGCCGACGAACCGCTTCGAGGGCAAGCGCATGAACAAGCGCACGGTCATGCACCCCAAGCACTGGCACCTCATGCGCGACCCCTCGGTGCCGACCTGGGGCGAGCCCTTCGCGCAGATCGCTGCGCGCGTGCTCGCCGCGATGGAGGACGCGCACCGCTCGATCGACGGCGGCGAGATCGTCATGGTCAGCCACCAGCTGCCGATCTGGATGGCGCACCGGGCGGTCGCCGGTGAGCGCCTCGCGCACGACCCCCGCAAGCGGCGCTGCTCGCTCTCGAGCGTCACGAGCTTCGCCTGGCGCGACGGCGCGTTCACTGAGATCGACTATCAGGATCCGGCGGCAGACTTGCTCGAACAATCCACCGACCTGGGAGCAGTATGAAGAATCGTTTCGCGACAGCCCTCGCCGGGGCCGTCGCCACCGCGCTCGTCGTGTCGGGTTGCGCGCCGACGGAGGGCGACCGTCTCGCCGACGAGTTCCGTTCGGGGACGGGCCAGGGGTACATCTCCGGCGACGGCGCGTACACGATCGTGGCTCCGGAGGACCGCCAGTCTCCCGTCTCTTTCCAAGGTGTCCTCGACACAGGAGAGCCTTTCGATTCCGACGATCTAGCCGGGCAGGTCTACGTGGTCAACTTCTGGTACGCCAGCTGCCCGCCCTGTCGCGTCGAAGCGCCTGACCTGCAGGCGCTGAGCGAGGAGTTCGCGCCGCAGGGTGTGCCATTCATCGGCATCAACATCCGCGACCGGGCCGCGCAGTCTCTGGCCTTCGCGGAGGAGTTCGGCATCACCTACCCCTCGATCATCGACATCGAGTCAGGCGCTGCCCGCCTTGCTTTTGCGGGGCAGGTCGCCCCGAACGCGGTGCCGACGACTCTGGTGGTGGATGCCCAGGGCCGGGTCGCCGCCCGCATCTCGGGCCTGCTGACCGAGCCCTCGACCCTGCGCGCGATGATCACCGACACCCTCGCCGAGTCGGGCTGACGGGGATGGTGAATCCGATCGGCGAGATCGTCTTCAGCGGCTCGCTCCTCCTGGCTCTCCCCATTGCGCTTGCAGCGGGGTTCATCGCCTTCGCCTCACCGTGCGTGCTCCCGCTCGTGCCCAGCTACCTCGGCTACGTGAGCGGACTCGCCGGTCCCGCAGACGACCGGCCGGAGCGCCGCAGGCTGCTGCTCGGGGTGCTGCTGTTCGTCCTCGGCTTCAGCATCGTGTTCGTCGGATTCTCTCTCGTGTTTGCCGCGGCGGGCCTGTTCGTGCAGCAGTACCTCGATGTGATCACGCGCGTCGCCGGAGTCATCATCATCGTGATGGGGCTCGTCTTCATCGGGCAGGTGTCGTTCCTGCAACGCACGCTCAAGCCGCGCTTCCGCGTCGCGACCGGGCTCGGCGGGGCGCCGCTGCTCGGCATCGTCTTCGGACTCGGCTGGGCCCCCTGCGTGGGCCCGACGCTCGTCGCCGTCGGAACTCTCTCCATGACAGAAGGTGGCCTCGGCCGGGCGGCGTTGATCGGTTTGGCGTACTGCCTGGGTCTCGGCATACCGTTCCTGCTCGTCGCGCTCGGATTCCGCTGGGTGACGCGGGCGAACGCGTGGCTGAAGAAGCACATCCGCGCGATCAACATCGTCGGGGGCATCCTGCTCATCGTCATCGGTCTCGCCATGGTCACCGGCCTCTGGCAGCTATTCGTCTCGAGCCTCGGGGCGGTGATCGGTGGAACCGTTACGCCCCTCTGACCATCACGACTCCGTCGTCGAGCCCGCTGCGCCCGCGGGCATCGCGCAGCCGAAGCTCGGGGTCGCGGGATGGATCCGGTTCGCCTGGCGACAGCTCACCAGCATGCGCACGGCGCTCGTGCTGCTCCTGCTGCTCGCCGTGGCCGCCATCCCCGGATCGCTCGTCCCCCAGCGCGGGGCGGACCCGAACGGCGTCATCCAGTACGAGCAGCGCAATCCCGAGCTGTTCCCGGTGCTCGATGCCCTCCAGCTCTTCGACACCTACACCTCGCCGTGGTTCTCGGCCATCTACCTGCTGCTGTTCGTCTCGCTCATCGGCTGCATCATCCCTCGCACGATCCACCATGCCCGGGCGCTCCGGTCGCGCCCGCCGAAGACTCCGGCACGCCTCAACAGGCTCGTGGGATACGTCGAGTACTCGGCCGAGCACTCGACGGTCGAGGCCGAGCTCGCGAGGGCCGAAGCGCTGCTGAAGAAGGGTCGGTACCGCGTCGAGCGATACGGCGATTCGCTCTCGGCCGAGCGAGGCTACCTGCGCGAGACGGGCAACCTCGTCTTCCACATGGCCCTCATCGGGGTGCTCGCGACGGTCGGTTTCGCGGGCGGGTTCCAATACAACGGAGCGAAGATCCTCGTCGAGGACCAGACCTTCGTCAACGTGCGGGGCGATTGGGACACGCTTAAGCCGGGCCGATTCTTCGACGATCGACAGCTGGAGCCGTTCACCGTACGACTCGACTCGTTCGACGCCGAGTGGCAGCTCGATCAGGAGACCGGGATCGTGCAACCCCTCGACTTCACCGCCTCCGTCACCACGACCGAAGGCGGCGTCGAGGCGGAGCGGCAGATCCGGGTCAACGAGCCGATCGCGATCGGCGGAACGAACGTCTACCTCCTCGGTCACGGATTCGCTCCGGTCGTCACCGTGAGGGACCCTGCGGGTGTCGAGGTCTTCAGCGAGCCGATCCCCTTCCTGCCGCAGGACTCGAACCTCACGAGCCTCGGAGTCGTAAAGGTGCCGACCGGGCTGGATGAGCAGCTCGGGATGCTCGGATTCTTCTACCCCTCCGCACTCACGCTCGACTCCGGCGCACTGACGAGCGCGTACCCGGAGCCGGATCGGCCGGTGCTCACCTTCAATGCTTTCGTCGGAGATCTCGGTCTCGACGACGGCGTGTCCCGCAACGCCTACTCGCTGTCGACGGATGGTCTCGAGCAGATCACGGGAGGCGACACCGGTCGGGATTCGCTCGTCCTCGGGCTCGGTGAGTCCGCGCAGTTGCCGAACGGGCTCGGCACCGTGGAGTTCACCGCGCTGCCGCGGTTCGTCAGCGTCGAGATCCACCATGATCCGACGCAGGCTGGGGTGCTGATCTCCTCGATCCTCATCGTCGCGGGGCTCCTCGTCAGCCTCTTCGTTCCTCGGCGGCGCCTGTGGGTGGTCGCCGAGCAGGAGGGCGACGACGTGCGCCTGCAGTACGCGGGTCTTGCGCGTGGCGACGACCCGAACATCGAGCAGGCCGTCGACGAGTTCGCGCGGGCGCATCGCGGCGAGGCGGCGGATGCCGGGCGCGACACCGCGGCGGATGCCGACCGCGACCACTCCGGCGCGATCACCGCACGCTGACGAGCCCGCGAGCGTCGGAAGTCTCGGAGATGCGTCGGCGTCCGCCGCGGATCAGCAGGGTGCGGCCGTCTCCGTCCTCGGGGGTCCGTGATTTCCGACGCGGCTCGAGGCGCTGCGCGGCACGGCCCCGAAGCTCCGAGAACGCCGACAGCGGCACCTCGCACCCATCCGTGCGCCGGCCCGCTCCGGACACAGCATGCACCCAGCCGACGATCACGCGGCGCAGGGGCAGGAGCGAAGGGGTCGAGCATGGTCATCCGCACACTCGCGGGCATCACCGCGATCGGCGCCGGCGTCGTGCACCTGGCGCTCGTGCCCGGCACCGTCCTGCCGCTGCTGCTCGTGCTCGCCGTCATCGGCGCGCCCCAGGTGGCCTGGGGCGTCGTCGCCCTCGTCCGCCGCTCGGTGCCGTCGCCCTCGCTGGCCCTCATGGGCGGCATCGCGCCGGCCTTCCTCTTCCCCCTCGCCGCCGTCGGCGGGGATGCCCTGCTCTCGGCCCTCCCCACCGCGGCCCTGCTCGGCGCCACGGTGCTCTCGCTCGGCGCCGCCTTCCTCGTCGCCCTGCACCAGCGCGCCGAGCGCCGTCAAGCCGAGCCGCGCCGCACTCGCCCCGCGGTCGTGCTGCCCGCGCTCGCCCTCGGCGTCGCCGTCATCGCGGGCATCGCGACGCCGGCCATCGCGGCCTCCGAGCTCGGCGGCACGAGAGCCGAGGTCATCGAGCAGCAGCCCGAGCAGGCGCCGCAGCCCGAGCCCGGCGCGCCCGAGCAGCCCGCCGAGACCCCCGACTTCCTCCCCGAGCACACCGACCACTGAGCGGCGCCCCGAGTGCTGCCGAGGTGGATGCGCGGCCGGACGGCCCCCCAGCCGGGCGGATCCACGGCCGCGCATCCCATCACTCGTGTAGCTCGGTGAGGATGCGCTCGTCGACCGACCCGAGCGTCACGGCATCGTCGTCGTGGGCATCGCCTCGCCGGCAGCGGCCGCATGCGGCGGGTACGCATCGCGCTCGGCGACGGCCACGACACTCGCGCCCGAGCCGCCAACGCAGGGCGTCAGCGGTACAGACCCGTCGCAGGCGGGAGAGCCCTCCGGTACGCCGGCCGGTTGCCAGGGCACGGCGACCACTGACCGCTCCCGACTCGGTCTGCTCCCAGCCAGGACGCCGTACGATGACCCCGTGACAGAACAGTTCGCGGCGTACTCGCTGCTCGCCGTCTACTCCGCGATGGGCGTTTACACCATCGCATTCATCCTCTTCACTCTGGACCTGGCGAAACGCTCGTCGGCGACGCGGACCATCCCGGTCGGGATCGAGGTCGGCGCTGACAACGCTCGTGCCGTCGGTCGATCGGGCGCCGAGGGCGGTTCGAGCTCCACTCTTCTGCTCGAGAGGCTTCCCTCCGCCCGTGAACGGGACGCCGATGCCGGTGGAACCAGGTATCAGCGAGCGGCCTTCGCGCTCACGCTCGTGGCGTTCGCTCTTCATATGGGTGCTGTCGTCACCCGCGGGATCGCCGCCGGGCGGGTGCCGTGGGTCAACATGTTCGAGTTCGGCTTGACGGCCACGGCGATGGGCGTCATGACGTTCCTGCTCGTGCAGATCTGGCGCGACGTGCGCTTCCTCGGCGCGTACATCACGGGGTTCTCGTTGCTGGCGCTCGGCATCGTCACGGTCAACTTCTACGTCGACGTGGTTCCTCTTCCGCCCGCGCTCCAGTCGATCTGGATCGTGATCCACGTTCTCGTCGCGAGCCTCGCCACCGGGTTCTTCGCCATCGGCGCGGGGCTGTCGATCTTGCAGCTGATCCGGGCGCGGGCAGCCGCATCCGCGGCGGAGGGCTTGAGATTCGTGCAGACCCTGCCCGGAGCATCGACCCTCGAATCGCTTGCGTACCGTGTCAACGTCGTCGGCTTCGTCTTCTGGACCTTCACTCTCATCGCTGGCGCCATTTGGGCGGAACGCGCATGGGGCCGGTACTGGGGCTGGGACACGAAGGAGGTCTGGACTTTCATCATCTGGGTCCTGTTCGCGGGGTACATCCACGCGCGAGCCACGCGCGGGTGGCGCGGCACCCGATCGGCATGGCTCTCCATCATCGGCTTCAGCGCGGTGCTGTTCAACTACGGCGTCGTCAACATCTTCTTCAAGGGGTTGCACGCCTACAGCGGCCTCACCTCCTCAGTCCCGAGCGGCTGAACGATCGTCACCACCCGTTTCGCTCTCACGCCGACCCCGCCGCCAGCAGCGCGTGGCAGCGCTCGAGGCGGGCGCGCCACCAGGCATCGCGCGGGCCGGGGGCGGCGAGCCGGCGCAGGGCATCCCCGTCGACCTCCACGCGGCCGATGCCGATCGCGCCGTCGACGGGAAGCACCGGCTCGGTCGTGACGTCGTCGGCCAGCAGCGCGCCGGTGCCGAGCCCGCAGTCGAACTCGAGCTCGGGCAGCCGCGCGGCGAGGCGCGCGCCCATCGAGAGGCCGACGCTCGTGTCGAGGGCGCTCGAGACGACGGCGGGCAGCCCGGCCTCGGCGACGATAGCGAGGGCGCGGTCGAGGCCGCCCAGCGGCGCGGCCTTGATGACGAGCACATCGGCGGCTCCGGCGCGCGCGACGGCCAGCGGGTCCTCGGCCTTGCGCACGCTCTCGTCGGCCGCGATCGGGATGCCGAGGCGGTGCACGCGGCGGCGCAGCTCGGCGAGCTCCTCGACGGTCGCGCAGGGCTGTTCGACGTACTCGAGGTCGAACTGCTCGAGCGCGCGCAGGGCGTGCTCGGCCTCGTCGAGGTTCCAGGCGCCGTTCGCATCGAGCCGGATCCGCCCCGCGGCCCCGAGCATGATGCGCGTCTCGCGCACCCGCTCGACGTCGTCGGCGAGGGTCTGCCCGGGCTCGGCGACCTTGATCTTCACGGTGCGGCAGGCGCCGAACCGGGCGAGGATGCCGGCGATCGCGTCGGGGGCGACGGCGGGCAGCGTCGCATTGACGGGGATGCTCTGCCGAAGAACGGGCGCCGCCGAGTCGTGCCAGCCGTCGTCGAGGGCCGCGGCCAGCCACGTCGCCGCCTCGGCGTCGTCGTACTCGAGGAAGGGGCTGAACTCGCTCCAGCCGGCGGGGCCGCGCAGCAGCACCGCCTCGCGGTGCGTCACCCCGCGGAACCGCGTGACGAGCGGGATCGAGACGACGTGCGCCACGGCGAGCACGGTCTCGAGCGGGGGCGGGGCATCCATCGTCGGGCGCATGCGCCCAGTCTGCACCCCGGCCCACCGGCCTAGGCTGGCGTCATGGCAGAGTCCCCGGTCTCCGAGCTGTTCGACCCCGAGCGCTGGCGCCCGGCCGAGCGCATGGGCGCGCTCACCGACATCACGTACCACCTCGACACGACGGGCCGCATCGCGCGCATCGCCTTCGACCGGCCGGAGGTGCGCAACGCGTTCCGCCCGCACACGGTCGACGAGCTGTACCGGGCGCTCGATGACGCGCGGCAGGATCCGCGCATCGGGGCGGTGCTGCTCACCGGCAACGGCCCGAGCGGGAAGGACGGCGGCTGGGCGTTCTGCTCGGGCGGCGACCAGCGCATCCGCGGGCGCAGCGGGTACCAGTACGCCGAGGGGGAGACGGCCGAGAGCGTCGACCCGGGCAAGGCCAGCCGGCTGCACATCCTCGAGGTGCAGCGCCTCATCCGCTTCATGCCGAAGGTCGTCATCGCCGTCGTGCCCGGCTGGGCGGCCGGCGGCGGCCACTCCCTGCACGTCGTCTGCGACCTCACGATCGCGAGCCGCGAGCACGCCCGCTTCAAGCAGACCGACGCCGACGTCGGATCCTTCGACGCCGGCTACGGCAGCGCCTACCTCGCCAAGCAGGTGGGCCAGAAGGTCGCCCGCGAGATCTTCTTCCTCGCCCGCGAGTACGACGCGCAGCGCGCCTACGACATGGGCACGGTCAACGCGGTCGTGCCGCACGCCGAGCTCGAGGCCACCGCGATCGACTGGGCCGAGACGGTGCTGACGAAGAGCCCGACGGCGATCCGCATGCTCAAGTACGCGATGAATCTTCCCGACGACGGGATGGTCGGCCAGCAGCTCTTCGCCGGCGAGGCCACCCGGCTCGCGTACGGCACCGACGAGGCCGTCGAGGGCCGCGACTCGTTCCTGCAGAAGCGCGCACCGGACTGGTCGCCGTACCCCTGGCGGTACTGAGCCGCCCGCGCACCTGCCAGCGACCCGCGCTAGCGTCGGCAGCATGAGCCGCCCCCTCTCCGTCATCGACACGAGCGATCCGCTCGCCTGCCTGCTCGCGCTGCGCGAGGCGCTCGGCGGCGGGCCGGCGGTGCTGTTCCGCGGCGGGGGAGCGAACCCCGTCTCGACGGCCCCGACCGAGGTCGAGCAGCGCGTCGCCCTCGTCGTCGAGACGAGCGGCTCGACCGGTGCCCCGAAGCGCGTCGCCCTCAGCGCCGACGCCGTGCTCGCGAGCGCCGCCGCCGCCGACGGAGCCCTCGGCGCACCCGGCCAGTGGCTGCTCGCGCTGCCCGTGCACTACATCGCGGGGCTCAACGTGCTCGCCCGCTCCATCGCGAGCGGCACGACCCCCGTCGTCGTGCCGCCGGGCCGCATGGACGCGGCGACCGTGCTGGCCGCGGTCGACCGCATGACCGAGCGCACGCGGTACACCGCGCTCGTGCCCGCGCAGCTGCTGCGCCTCGTGGACGAGGCGGAACGGGCATCCGCCGCGGGCGATCGCGCCCTGCAGACCGCGATCGGCGGCTTCGACCGCATCCTCGTCGGCGGGCAGTCGACGCCCGCGCCGCTCATCGACCGCGCCCTCGCGCTGGGCTGGCGCCTCACCCGCACCTACGGCTCGAGCGAGACCTGCGGCGGCGTCGTCTACGACGGGCGGCCGATCGGGCAGACGCAGATCCGCATCAGCGACGGCCGCGTCGAGCTCGGCGGACCGACCCTCGCCGGGTACTACCTCGGCGACCCGGCCCGCACCGAGCGCGCCTTCGTCGAGGCCGACGACCAGCGCTGGTACCGCACCGACGACGCCGGCGAGCTCGTCGACGGCGTGCTGCGCGTCACCGGACGCATCGACGACACGATCGTCACCGGCGGGCTCAAGGTGCGGCTCGGTGACGTCGAGCGCATCGTGCGCGAGCAGCCCGGGCTCACCGACGCCGTCGTCGTCGCCGGCCACCACCCCGAGTGGGGCGAGGTGCCCGTCGTCGTCTCGACCGCGCGGCCCGAGCTCGCGGCGCTGCGCCGCGCCGTCGGGGCCCAGCTGCCGCCCGAGGCGCGCCCCGATCGCATCGTGACGGTGGATGCCCTGCCGCTGCTCCCCTCCGGCAAGCCCGACCGGCTCGCCCTCGCCCGCCGGGTCGCCGGGTAGCCCCGGTGCCCGGCCCGGTGCCCGGCCCGGCGGCCGCGGCCGGGAGCCCGCCCGCCGCTCAGTAGGATCCTGCTGTGGCCCCGACGTCGAAGAAGAAGCCCCGCACCCGCTCCGGCAACCCGGCGCGCAGCGGCGATCCCGCCTCGCGCAGCACGAAGGCGGCCCGTTCGGGCAACCCGGCAGCGGCATCCCGCGCCACCGCCCGCGACTGGATCGCCGGCGCCCGGCTGCGCACGCTGACCCTCGCGATCTCGCCCGTCGCGCTCGGCACGGCGATCGCCTTCGTCACCGAGGGCTACGACTTGGGGCTCGCGCTGCTCTGCCTCGCGCTCGCGGTCTTCCTGCAGATCGGCGTCAACTACGCCAACGACTACTCCGACGGCGTGCGCGGCACCGATGCGGTGCGCGTCGGCCCGCGTCGGCTCACCGGCGGCGGGCTCGCCCCCGCCCGCACCGTGCTCATCGTCGCGCTGGTCTTCTTCGGTCTCGGCGCGGCGGCCGGTCTCGCCGTCGTCGTGCTGAGCGGGCAGTACTGGCTGCTCATCGTCGGCGCCATCGCGATCGCGGCGGCCTGGTTCTACACGGGCGGCAAGAAGCCGTACGGCTACTCGGGATTCGGCGAGCTCGTCGCCTTCCTGTTCTTCGGCCCCGTCGCGGTCATCGGCACGACCTACGTGCAGATCGGCGAGATGCCGCTCGACGCGGTAATCGCGGGCGTCATCGCCGGGCTCTTCGCCGCCGCGGTCATGCTCGTGAACAACATCCGCGACATCGAGCAGGACGGCGTCGCCGCCAAGCGCACCCTCGCCGTTCGCCTCGGCGACCGAGCCGCGCGCATCCTCTTCGGGGTGCTGCTGCTCGTGGCCTTCGGCCTCGTCGGCTACTTCTGCGTGTTCTACGTCTACGCGCCGTACGTGTACTTCGCGCTGCTGCTCGCGGCGCCCGTCGTGCTCATCGTGCTCACGGCGCGCACGGCCGCCGAGCTCGTGCTCGCGCTCAAGATGACCTCGGCGGCGGCGCTCGTCACGGGCGCCTCGCTCGCGGCCGCGATCGCCTTCTAGCGGGGCGGCCGGCAGGGGCGAACCCTTACGAAGCGCTTACGGCTCGCGCGGGGTGCTCGCCGGCGGCGGGGCGGGATGCCCGTCGAGCGCCGAATCCTCGGCAGCGGCATCCTCATCGGCCGCATCGGGGTCGACCGAGCCGCGGGCACGACGGGCGGCGAGGTCGAGCGCCACCTGGTCGCGCAGGCCCGCGAAGGCGATGTACGAGACGGCCATCGAGACGACCGTGGCGATGAGGGTCGCCCAGAGCCAGTGGATCGGCAGCAGCAGCAGGAGCCCGAGCGCGGCCCCGAACAGGCCGAGGCGCACGAGGCTGTAGGCGATCCAGGGCTTCATGGCCCCCAGTCTACGAGCGCGCCCCTTGGCGGCGGCTGGCGGGCCGCCGCTCGGCCCGCGGTCGGCGCGCGTCGGGCCGCCGCTGGGCCCGCTCCCCGGGGCCGCCCAGACCGGCGGCGTACAGTGAGGGCATGGCCAGAGTCATCGTCGTCCTCATCGTGATCGCCGTCGCGTTCACCATCTACACCCTGGTCGACGTGCTCATGACCGAGCGGGGCCGCGTGCGCGGCCTGCAGAAGCCCCTCTGGGCGGTCGTGGTCGTGCTGCTGCCCGTCATCGGCGGCATCCTCTGGCTCATCGTCGGCAAGGCCCGCCGCGGCCCCGGCACGCGCTCGCGCGTCATCGCCCCCGACGACGACCCCGAGTTCCTCGGCACCCTGCGCCGGGAGGACGTCGCCGAGCGCGCCGACCAGGAGGAGCGCCTGCGCCGCCTCGAGCAGGAGCTCAGCGACCTCGACGATGACACCCGCGACGACAACGCCCAGCGCTAGCGGGCCGGCGGCGTTCGGGATGCCCGGCAGCGGTTCGCCCGCGCAATCGGCCGCGACGGCCCTGCTCGAAGGGCTCGTGCGGCACGGCGTCGCCGACCTCGTGCTGAGCCCCGGCTCGCGCTCGCAGGCCCTCGCCCTCGCCTCCGCCGCGCTCGATCGGGCCGGCGCCCTGCGCCTGCACGTGCGCGTCGACGAGCGCGTCGCCGGCTTCACCGCGCTCGGCCTCGCCGTCGAGTCGGGCCGCCCCGTCGCCGTCGTCTGCACCTCGGGCACGGCCGTCGCCAACCTGCACCCGGCCGTGCTCGAGGCGCACCACTCGGGGGTCGGGCTCATCGTGCTCACCGCCGACCGCCCCGTCGAGCTGCGCGGCATCGGCAGCAACCAGACCACCGTGCAGCCCGGCATCTTCGGCGACCTGCTGCGCGCCGACTGGGACGTCGCGGCCCCGGTGGGCGACGCCGGCGAGGCCGAGGAGGCCGCGGGGCTCGCCGAGGTGGCCGTGCGGGCGGCGGCCGAGGGCCCCGTCCACCTCAACCTCGCATACCGCGAACCGCTGAGCGGGCCGATCGAGCTGAGCGGCGACCTCGTGCCGGGCGAGCCGGTGGCGGCCGAGCCCGGGGCGAGCATCCTGGATCTCGAACCGGATGACGCGACCGTCGTCATCGCCGGCACCGGCGCCGGCCCCCTCGCCGAGAAGCTGGCGGTGCAGCTCGGCGCCCCGCTCATCGCCGAGGTCACGAGCGAGGCGCGCTTCGGCCGGCACATGGTCGCCGCCTACCGCGAGGTGCTGCGCGGCCCGCACGGCGAGGCCGTCGGCCGTGCCATCGTGCTCGGGCATCCCACGCTGAGCCGCGAGGTGCCGGCGCTGCTGCAGCGCGACGATGTCGAGACGATCGTCATCCGCACGCCCGGCGTCGAGGCCTACGACCCCGGCCGCCGCGCGCGCATCGTCGACGGCGTGCGCGTGCACGGCACCACCGACCCGCAGGCCGTGCGGCGCTGGGTGGGCGGCTGGGTGGCCATGTCGCGCGCCGTGCTCGAGTCGCAGGATCCGGGCGACCCCGCCCCCGACCTGTCCCTCGCCGTCGGCACCGAGCGCGGCGTGCGCGCCGCCTTCGCGAAGGCCGAGCTCGCGGTGCTGCGCGCCCCCATCGATCGCCGGATGCTCGTCCGCGCCCTCTGGGCCTCGACCTGGCCGCACGACCGCCTCGTCTTCGGGGCGTCCCGGCTCGTGCGCGAAGCCGACCGCATCCTGCCCGGCAAGCGCATCCCCGTGCACGCCAACCGGGGCCTCGCGGGCATCGACGGCACCGTCTCCACCGCGGCCGGGATCGCGCTGGCCGCCCGCGCGGCCGCCTCCGCCGGCACGGGAGGCACGACGCGGGTGCTGCTCGGCGACCTCGCCCTCGTGCACGACGCCGGAGCCCTGCTCGCCCCCCTGCCCGACGACGTGCGCCTGCACGTGGTCGTCGGCAACGACGACGGCGGCACCATCTTCGACACGCTCGAGGTGGCCGGCACGGCGAACGCTGACGACTTCGCCCGCGTCATGCGCACGCCCGTCGCCGTCGACTTCGCGGCGCTCGCCGCCGCCGGGGGCTGGGCCTACCGGCTCGTCACCACCCGCGCCGAGCTCGACGACGCGATGACCGCGCCCGAGGCGCGCGTGCTCATCGAGGTGCCCCTGCGGGATCCGGCGCCGGAGGGCGAGGCTGGCGCCTCGCGCGCGGCCACGGGCGCCGACGCCGAGCCCCCGGCAGCCGACCCCGAGGCCGCCGAGCCCGAGGCCGCGGGCGCCTGAGCGCAGCATCCACCCGCCTCGCCCGCCCGGGGCGTGCACAAATGCAGGAGTCTCGACGTCGTCATCGGCGTGTCGCCGCATGGCGCTGCTCGACACGCCGCACGCGTCCTGCATTTGTGCACCGGAGTGGCGCCTGAGTCGAGCATGCACCCCCTGTCGGCGCCGAGCCCGCCCGGCTAGGGTCGCCGCATGACCGACCTGATGCGCGCCGGCGCCGACCTCGACCTCTCCGCGATCGACCCCCGCTCGACGCCCGGCTTCGACGGCGGCAAGGCCGAGGGCGCGGCCGCGCTCGCCGAGGGCGTCGACGAGCTGAGCTCCCTGCAGGAGCGCCTCTACGCCGCGAGCCGCGCCGGGCACCTGCCGCGCGTGCTGCTCGTGCTGCAGGCCATGGACACCGCGGGCAAGGGTGGCATCGTGCGTCACGTCGTCGGCGCGGTCGACCCGCAGGGCGTGCAGCTGGCCTCGTTCAAGAAGCCGACCGCCGAGGAGCTCGCCGAGCACTTCCTCGCCCGTATCGAGCGCCGCCTGCCCGCGCCCGGCATGATCGGCGTCTTCGACCGCTCCCACTACGAGGACGTTCTGATCGCCCGGGTGCGCGCGCTCGCCGAGCCCGAGGTCATCGAGCGCCGGTACGGCGAGATCCGCGACTTCGAGCGCCGCGTCGCCGACGGCGGCACCCGCATCGTCAAGGTGATGCTGCACCTCTCGCCCGACGAGCAGAAGGCGCGGCTCGCCGAGCGCCTCGACCGGCCCGACAAGCACTGGAAGTACAACCCCGGCGACGTCGACGAGCGCCTGCTCTGGCCCGACTACATGGCCGCCTACCAGCGAGCGATCGCCGAGACCGACGCCGACCACGCGCCCTGGTACGTCGTGCCCGCCGATCGCAAGTGGTTCGCCCGGCTCGCGGTGCAGCGGCTGCTCACCGAGGTGCTGCGCGACCTCGACCCGCACTGGCCGACCGCCGACTTCGACGTCGAGGCCGAGAAGGCGCGGCTCGCCGCGAGCTGACGAGCGATGGATGCCGCTCTCGACCTCCCCGCGCTGCGGGCCCTGGCGCTCGCCGCGGCGGCCGGCGACGCCCTCACGAGGGCTGCGAGCCGCATCGACCTGCAGCCGAGGAGTCTCCACGGCATCCACCCGCATGAGTGACGCTGAGCGGCGGGTATGCTGACCGGCATGATGATGCTCCCGAGGCGACGACGTCTCGCCGAGCACGTCCTCCCCCGGATCGTTCGCCGATCCGCAGGCGCTCTGATGGTCCTGGTCATCACGGCGTGCGCACTATTCGCCATCTCCGTGGCGGTGGATGCCGGGCCCGCACGAGGCGCCTCGATCAGCGCGACCCAGAGCATCCCTGAGTCCCCGGTGCAGAAGCCGCCTCTGGTCTCGAACGGGTCCCAGACCGGCTCTGCCGTCGATGGACATTGCGTCTCTACCTGCATCGAACCCCGCGACTCTCACGTCTCCGGCATCGCCTTGCTTCTGCTTCTTCTCGGTGGTGCGCGCCCGGCCGCATGGGGGGTGCTCCCGTCGCACCGGTCCTCCGACCCCTCTCCGCCCGACCTGCGTTCGACGGAGATGCTTCCCCCGAAGCCGGATCTGACGACCATCTCGGTGTGCATCCGCTGATCGATGTGCGCGCCACGAGCCGCTCGTCGCTCGTCCGGCGCACCGCTGCTCGGCGCGGCCGAATCGGCTGAGCGCGCAGGGCCGCTTCCCATCCAGTAACGCACCATCGCCATCGCCATCGCCGGAGTCGGCCCGATCGGGCCGTTCTCCCCTCATGCTGGGAGTCAACAGTTGTGACCACCACTGCTCCGAAAGACTTCGGGCTGTACAGCCCCGACATCACGTCGATCGACCTCGGAATCGTCGAGATCCGCTTCTACGCCCTCTTCATCATCGCGGGCATAGCCGTTGCGGTCATGTTCATGGCGCGCCGCCTCCGCGCGCGCGATCTGCCCTCCGACGCCGCGCTCACGGTCGCACTGTGGGCGACCCCGTTCGGCATCGTCGGTGCGCGCGTGTACCACGTCCTGACCCACCCCACGGACTACTTCTTCGAGGGCGCGGACCTCTGGAAGGTGTTCGCCGTGTGGGAGGGGGGCATCGCGATCTTCGGCGCCGTGCTCGTCGGTGCCGTCGGTGTGTGGCTGGGTGCACGTCAGGAAGGCGTCCGATTCGTGGACGCCGCGGACGCGCTCGTCCCGGGTCTGCTGCTCGCGCAAGCGATCGGGCGGCTCGGGAACTACGTGAACGGGGAGCTGTTCGGCACGGCGACCACCCTGCCGTGGGGGCTTCACGTGGACCCCGGCAATCCCGCGATCCCGGCCGGTACCCCGGACGGGACCCTCTTCCACCCCCTGTTCCTGTACGAACTGCTGTGGAACCTCGCTGGTGTCGTCGTGATCCTCATCGTGGAACGGCTGTGGCGGATTCGACGGGAGTCCCGCACTCCCCGTGGTCTCGCCCTGGGTCTGTATCTGATCTGGTACGGCGTCGGTCGCGCGTGGTTCAACACGTTCCGCCTCGATCCCACCGAGTTCGAGCTGCTCGGGATCAAGATCAACGTGCTGACGGCCTCGCTCGCAGCGATCGTCGGCGTTGCGTTCGTGATCGCCGCCCTCGCGAGGCGTTTCGATTCCTCTGCGGCGAGCATGCTCGCAGCAGAGGGTCCGGCCGGTCGGGGACGCGACTCGGCGGGCGAGGTCGCGTCATGATCCGGCGACTGATCCGAGCGCTGAGATCGATGGACGACTACACCCGGCGACGGGTGAATCTCCGCGTCGGGCAGATCATCATGATCATCGGTGCGGGCATGGGAGTGGTGCACTGGTTGACGCATCTGGAAGCCTTCGGACCGGAGCAACCGCCGCTGCTGCTCGATCTGCTGGTGGGCTATCCCATGGCAGCGCTGCTCCTGATCCTCGGTGGCGTCGTCGCGAGTCGCAAGGTGCCCGGTTCCAAGGCGTGACGATCCGGCCGGTCGGGAGGTCCGTCGTCGCAGCGCATCCGCGTCCGACTACCGCAGCGCGTCCGCGATCGGCCGGAACTTCATCCGCGTCTCGGCGAGCTCCGACTCCGGGTCGGAGTCGGCGACGATCCCGGCCCCGGCGTAGGCCGTGAGCGTGCCGTCGTCATCGACGCGGGCGCAGCGCAGCGCGATGACCCATTCGCCGTCCCCGTCCTGGTCGATCCAGCCGACCGGGCCGGCGTAGCGACCGCGGTCGAAGGGCTCGAGCTCCGCGATGAGGGCGAGCGCCTCGGCCGTCGGGAAGCCCGCGACCGCGGCCGTCGGGTGCAGCGCGGCGACGAGGTCGAGGCTCGAGGCGTCCTCCGACAGCTCCACCTCGACGTCGGTGGCGAGGTGCCACAGGTTCGGCAGCTTGAGGGTGAACGGCGACTCGCTCGCGGTGACGGCGCGAGCGTGCGGGCGCAGCGCGCGCAGCACGCTCTGCACGGCGAAGGCGTGCTCGTCGAGGTCCTTCGGGCTCGTCGCGAGGGCGGTCGCCGCGGCGGCGTCCTCGGCCGTGCCGGCGCCGCGCGCCATCGAGCCGGCGAGCACGCGGGCCGAGGCCTCGCGCGCGTGCACGCTCACGAGCGTCTCGGGGCTCGCGCCCATGAGCCCGTCGACGGCGAAGGTGAGCGTGTCGGGGTAGGCCTGGGCGAGCTCCTGCAGCAGGGCGCGGCGGTCGGCGTCGGGCGGGATGCTCGCCACGGCGTCGCGCGCCATGACCACCTTCTCGACCTCGCCGGCGCGGATCCGGCCCACGGCGTCGCGCACGAGCTGCACGTACTCCTCCCGGCTGAGGGATCCGGCGGCCAGCGTCGCCCGGGGCCGCGCGCCGACGGGCGTCGGCGCGGGCATCCCCCCAGCCTCCTCGGCCGAGGGCGCGGCGGCGTCGACATCCCCCGCGCGCGTGATGCGGGTCACCCAGCTCGCCCCCGCCTGCCGCCCCACCACGAGCTCGGGCACGACGAGCACGCTCGTCGCGCCCGAGCGGTCGGCGAACGCGAAGGCGCCGAACGCCACGAGCCCGGTGCCGGGCCGGTGCACCGCGTCCTCCACGGCGGAGGCCGCGGCGAGCGCGCGCCAGGCGGCGGCCGCCTCCGCGAACCGGTCCGGCCCGCTGAACTCGAGCCGCAGCAGCTCGCCGACGCCGACGATGCCGTCGCCGCGGCGCAGGGCGACGAGGGGATGCTCGGCCGAGGCGTGCGGCAGCAGAGGATCGGCGCCGCTCTCGACGGCCGCGGTCACCGCCCGCAGGGAGGGCCCGGAGGGGGCGGGAGAGGGCACGTCCTCAGGGTACTGGGCGGGGGCCGGGCATCCAGCCCGCTCGCGGCCAACCTGCAGTGAGCACTCACTAGACTGGCCCGTGTGACGAGGGCCGACCTGAGCAAGACGCCGAAGGATGTCGCGGCCATGTTCGACGGGGTCGCGAAGAAGTACGACGTGACGAACGCCGTGCTGTCCGGCGGCAATGCCGCTCTGTGGCGCGTCCAGACCGTGAAGGCGATCGACCCGCAGCCGGGCGAGCGCATCCTTGACATCGCGGCCGGCACGGGCACGAGCTCGGCCGCTCTCGCGCGCACCGGCGCCACCGTCATCGCCTTCGACTTCTCCGCGGGCATGATCGAGGAGGGCCGCAAGCGGCACCCCGATCTCGAGTTCGTGCAGGGCGACGCCGAGCAGCTGCCCTTCGGCGACGACGAGTTCGACGCGGTCACCATCAGCTTCGGCCTGCGCAACGTGCAGCGCCCGAACGTCGCGCTCGCCGAGATGTACCGGGTGCTCAAGCCCGGCGGCCGCCTCGTCATCGCCGAGTTCTCGCGCCCGCCGGTGGCGCTGCTGCGCAAGGGCTACTACGCCTACCTGCAGCACGTCATGCCGCGGATCGCGGGCGCCGCGAGCTCGAACCCCGACGCCTACGCCTACCTCTTCGAGTCGATCGCCGAGTGGCCCGAGCAGGCCGTCCTCAGCCAGTGGCTGCGCGGGGCCGGGTTCACGCGCGTCGCCTACCGCAACCTCACCGCGGGCATCGTCGCGCTGCACCGCGGTCACAAGCCGCTCGACGCCGCGATCCGCGCATCCGTCGCCCGCAAGCGCGTCGCGCGCCGACGCCCCACCTCGTCGTCGGCCACGGCCGACTGAACCCCGACAGATCGGCACCCCGTGACCTGGAGCACGCCCCTCGCCCGCCGCAGCAAGACGCTCAGCGCCTCGCTGGGTCTCGGCGAGAAGCTCTTCGCCTCCAGTGAGGAGCGCCGGTTCGCCGACGCCATCGAGACGGCGCTCGAGACGGTCGAGGCCGGTCTGCTGCGCGAGGTCGCCTTCGCCGACGACATGGCCGACGTCGCCTCGCGCTACCTGCTCGAGGCCGGCGGTAAGCGCATCCGCCCCGTGCTGACGCTGCTCACCGCCCAGCTCGGCGAGGGGGCGACCCCCGAGGTCATCACCGCCGCGCAGGCGATCGAGATCACGCACCTCGCCTCGCTGTACCACGACGACGTCATGGACGAGGCGGAGCTGCGCCGCGGCGTTCCGACGGCGCAGCACAAGTGGGGCAACTCGGTCGCGATCCTCACGGGCGACCTGCTGTTCGCCCGCGCCTCGAAGCTCGTCGCGAGCCTCGGCGAGCGCGCCATCAAGCTGCAGGCCGACACCTTCGAGCGGCTCTGCCTCGGGCAGCTGCACGAGACGCTCGGCCCGCGCCCCGAGGACGAGCCCATCGAGCACTACCTGCAGGTGCTCGCCGACAAGACCGGCTCGCTCATCGCGGCCGCCGCGCAGATGGGCGTGATCTTCTCGCACGCCGACCCGTCCTTCGCCGCGCCCGTCGTGGTGTTCGGCGAGAAGATCGGCGTGGCCTTCCAGCTGATCGACGACGTCATCGACCTCGCCGAGCCCGAGGCCGGCACCGGCAAGGCGCAGGGCACCGACCTGCGCAGCGGCGTCGCGACCCTGCCGCTGCTGTACCTGCGCCGCGCGGCGCTCACCGATGTCGGCGCGGCCGATCTGCTCGGCCGCATCGAGCGCAACGTCGACGAGCAGCACGGTGACGAGGCCGAGCTGGCCGCCGCGATCGCCGAGCTGCGCACGCACCCCGTCACCGCCGAGACCCTCGTGGAGGCGCGCCGCTGGGCCGACGACGCTGTCGCCGGGCTCGCACCGCTGCCCGACGGCCCGGTGAAGAAGGCGCTGACGAAGTTCGCCGAGGCGGTCGTCGACCGCAGCAAGTAGGCGGCGAGCATCCTGCAGGCCGTCACTGCCAGGATGGGTGCTCGACCGCGCCCGCGCGGCCTTCGCCGCATCGTCCGCATCACGCCAGGAACGGAAACCCCCGCATGACCAAGCTGAGGCTCGCCATCGTCGGAGCCGGCCCCGCCGGCATCTACGCCGCCGACATCCTGCTCAAGCACGAGCGCTCGTTCGACGTGTCGATCGACCTCTTCGACCAGCTGCCCGCGCCGTACGGGCTCGTGCGCTACGGGGTCGCGCCCGACCACCCGCGCATCAAGGGCATCATCAACGCCCTGCGCGAGGTGCTCGACTCGGGTGACATCCGCATCTTCGGCAATGTGCGCTACGGAACCGACATCACGCTCGACGATCTCAAGCGCCACTACAACGCGGTGATCTTCGCGACCGGCGCCATCCGCGACGCCGACCTCGACATCCCGGGCATCGGGCTCGAGGGCAGCTACGGCGCCGCCGACTTCGTGAGCTGGTTCGACGGCCACCCCGATGTTCCGCGCGAGTGGCCGCTCGATGCGCAGTCGATCGCGGTGATCGGCAACGGCAACGTCGCGCTCGACGTGGCCCGCATGCTGGCGAAGCACCCGGAGGATCTGCTGTCGACGGAGATCCCCGAGAACGTGCACGCGGGCCTGGCGGCCTCGCCCGTCACCGATGTGCACGTGTTCGGTCGCCGCGGCCCCATGCAGGTGAAGTTCACGCCGCTCGAGCTGCGCGAGCTGGGGGAGCTGCGCGACGTCGACATGATCGTGCACGACGAGGATTTCGACTACGACGACGCCGCCCGTGCGGCGATCGCCTCGAACAAGCAGCTCTTCGTGATCGACAAGGTCTTCACCCAGTGGCGCGCGCGGGAGACCGGTCAGGCGTCGCGCCGGCTGCACCTGCACTTCTACTCCAAGCCCGTCGAGGTGCTCGGCGAGGACGGCCGCGTGGCGGGCTTCCGGTTCGAGCGCACGCGCTCGGACGGTGCGGGCGGCGTCGTCGGCACGGGCGAGTTCCGCGAGGTGCCGGTGCAGGCCGTGTACCGCGCCGTCGGCTATTTCGGCTCGCCGCTCGACGGCATCCCTTTCGATGAGCGCCACGGCGTCATCCCGAACCACGAGGGCCGCGTGCTCGGCGACGACAACGCCGTCATGCCCGGCGTGTTCGCCACGGGCTGGATCAAGCGCGGACCCGTCGGCCTCATCGGCCACACGAAGAGCGACGCGATGGAGACGGTCCAGCACGTGCTCCAGGGCTCCGCGGGCTGGTGGAGCCCGGCCGAGCCCGAGGAGCAGGCGATCGTCGACCTGCTCGACGGCCGCGGGGTGCTGTACACGAATCTCGACGGCTGGCACCGGCTGGATGCTCACGAGCAGCAGCTCGGAGAGCCCCACGGCCGCGCCCGCATCAAGGTCGTGCCGCGCGACGAGATGGTGCGCATCTCGCGCGACTGACCCCGCCTCACCCGGACCTCGGCCAACCAGCTCGTTAGGCCGAGCACCGGAGTGTCTGCGCGATCGCGACAGTGATAGGAACAGCCCACCGCGCTGAGCGCATCTCTGCGACGGGGTGCCAGTGACGCACGATCCGCAGTGGATCGTCGGCTTCGCATCGACGCACCTGGGCGTTCGGCGGCAAGCAGACGTGGATCGACTCACGGATGTCGGCACGTGCCGGGTGGTCCGCGGGGCAGTTCGACCCAGGCCTCCCTCGTCGGTCGAGGAGGCCGCGCGCCTCGTCGTCTCCGAGGCGCGCGTGCCACTCGAGGGCGCTCCAGCAAGCGAGCGGACCCCCATGGGCCCAGGCCCGACGCACTGTCTCCGGGACGTTTGACGAGCAGTACCACCCGCGGCGCAATCGGGTCGGCCGTCCGTAGGTGCCGCGAGCGATGCGCAGCTCGTCCTCTGTCCACCCTGCATCGAGCAGCTCTGCCCGCGAGACGATGCCGCCCTGTGGTGACGTCCCGCTGAGTGGTGGAGTTTCTCAACACCGTGCGGGTCAGCTGTTGTGATTATGCCGCAGCGAGTTCCGGGATCGCGACCTCCTCTTCGGTGACGTTCAGGAGCTTCATGGAGTGCTCGCTGAAGTAGCGGCGGTCAGCGCCGTCCCATTCGTCGTGTTGCTCGATCAGGACGTGTCCGGCCAGGCGCAGCAACGCGGCGGGGTTGGGGAATGTGCCGACGACGTCGGTGCGGCGTTTGATCTCCTTGTTGACCCGCTCGAGCGGGTTCGTGGACCAGATCTGCCGCCAGTGTGTGGCGGGAAACTGACAGAACGCGAGGATGTCGTTCTGCGCGTCCTCGAGCATGCCGGCGATCTTCGGGTGCGACCTCGAGAGCATGCGGACGACTTCGTGGAATTGGGTGAACACGTGCTCGGTGTCTGGCTGGGCGAAGATCGTGCGGATGATCGACGCGACCATCGGCCCAGCGGTCTTGGGGACGTTGGCAAGCACGTTGCGCATGAAGTGGACCCGACACCGCTGCCATGACGAGCCTTGGAAGACGGTGTCGATCGCCGCGATCAGCCCGGTGTGCGCGTCGGAGATCACCAGCTTCACTCCGCCCAGCCCGCGGGCCTTCAGCGAGCGAAGGAACGCGGTCCAGAACGGTTGCGATTCGGTGTCCCCGACCTCGAAGCCGAGGACTTCCCTGCGCCCGTCGGCGGCGACACCGACCGCGACGACGACGGCTTGGGAGACGACCCGCCGGCCGACGCGGGCTTTGCAGTAGGTCGCGTCGAGGAACACGTACGGGTACGTGCTGTCCGCGAGCGGCCGATCGCGGAACGCCGCGACGTCCTCGTCGAGGTTGCTGCAGATCCGCGACACCTCCGACTTGCTGATCCCGGTGTCGGCACCGAGCGCCTTCACCAGGTCGTCGACCTTGCGGGTGGAGACGCCGTGGACGTACGCCTCCATCACGACCGCGAACAGGGCCTGATCGACCCGGCGGCGGCGTTCCAGCAGCGACGGGAAAAACGATCCCTGCCGCAGCTTCGGGATCCGCAACTCCAGCTCCCCCGCGGTGGTGGTGAGGGTCCGCAGCCGGGTCCCGTTGCGCTGCGTCGTACGGTCCGGGGAGCGTTCGAACGGGGCAGCGCCGATGAACGCAGCTGCTTCCGCGTCGATCAGCTCCTGGTAGAGCGTCTCGGTCGCGACCCGGATCCGGTCGTTCACATCGGTGAGTTTCAGTTCCCCGAGTAGCTCGAGGAGGGCAGACTGGTCAAGAGCCATCGTGCGTTTGTGTCCTTCCGTGAGATTCCTAGACAGTTCTCACTGACCATCGCACGATGGCTCACCACGTCCACGACGTGACACCCGAGCCGGGAAACTACACCAACCCAGGGGACGCCACCCGCCCTGTCCGCGGATGAACTCCTCGAAGCCCCCGAAGCCGCCCCAGGCGAGGGGGCGCCCCCACCGATCGCGCCGTCGGGTGTCTCCCGCCCACGATCCGCTCACCATCGCTCGATGATCGCGCACGGGTCGCAGAGGCCGAGAACTCAGTGTTCCATCGTGGGTGCGGGCGCGCGACATGCAGCGGGGGAGGAGCGGCGGAGGACGCCCACCAGCCACGGACAGGCGGGGGGCAATGACGTTCGTGGTCCTTCCACAATCACGGAGGGCGCGAACGGATCTCACCCGTTCCGTGATTGTGGAAGGACCGGAGGGCGAGAGATCCTTCCCGGAGAGCGGAGAGCGGAGAGCGGAGAGCGGAGAGCGGAGAGCGGAGAGCGGAGAGCGGAGAGCGGAGAGCGGAGAGCGGAGAGCGGAGAGCGGAGAGCGGAGAGCGGAGAGCGGAGAGCCTCCTCAGACCGCCTGGTCGGCCGTCGTCGCCCAGCTCAGGCGCACGAGCTCGCGCAGCGCATCGAGGTCGATCGCGTCCAGCCGCGTTACGTAGACGCAGTCGGCGCCGGTCGTGTGCGGTCCGAGGCGCGATAGCGCGGCCCCCGCGTCGGGGTGCGTCTGCAGTCCGTACAGCGAGAGCTTCGCCTTGCGCGGAGAGAAGGCCGCGCGCGGCCAGACGCCCTCGTGCCCGCTCGCGTAGCGGTACGCGTACTGTCCGAAGCCGACCATCGTCGGCCCCCACATCACCGGCTCCGCACCGGTCGCCGAGCGGAACAGCTCCACGAGCCGGGCGCCCTCCGCGGCGCGGCGCGCATCGAGCGTCGCGAGGAACTCCTCGACGGGCACGTCGGTGGGCAGGGTCTTCTGGGTCACGAGCCCACCGTACGACCGCCGAGCGCGGGCGGCCAGAGCCGCGCGGCGCGCGACGCGGGCGACACGGGCGATGCGCGCGAGCATCCCGCCCCTACTGCACCGCCGCCGTCATGCGCGCGATGTCGTCGAAGGCCGCCATGTGGCGCGGCCGCTTCAGCCAGGTCTCGAGCGTCAGCTCGGACGAGCACTCGCGGTACGACTGCTCGACCTCGCGCAGCGCGCGGATGATCGGGGCGCCCCGCACCATGACCGAGACCTCGAGGTTGAGGCTGAACGAGCGCATGTCCATGTTGCTCGACCCGATGACCGCGACCTCGTCGTCGATCGTGAGGTGCTTTGCGTGCAGCACCGTCGGCGCGCGGTGCAGCCAGATGCGCACGCCGGCCCGGAGCAGCTGCTCGTAGTACGAGCGCTGCGCGTGGAACACCAGCGGCTGATCCCCGATCTCGGAGACGAAGAGCTGCACGTCGAGCCCGCTCTGCGCCGCCGTCGTGATCGCGTAGAGCATCGACTCGTCGGGGACGAAGTACGGGGAGCAGATCTGGATCTGATGCTGCGCGGCGTAGAGCAGCGAGTTGAACAGGCGGAGGTTGTTCTCGCCCTCGAAAGCCGGCCCGCTCGGCACCACTTGCGCATCCAGCCCGGAATCGGGGTCGACGTCGGGGATGCTCGCCCCTTCGCGGATCAGCAGCTCGTCGGTCTCGCTGTACCAATCGGTCGCGAACAGCGCATCGACGCCCGAGACGATCGGGCCCTCGAAGCGTACGACGAGCTCCTTCCACTGCAGACGCGAACCGTCGCGCCGCCGCCCGCGGTGGTACCCGCGCTCGATCATGTTCTGCGATCCGGTGAACGCGACCGACCCGTCGACGATGACGAACTTGCGATGGTTGCGGAGGTCGGGACGCTGCCACTGCAGACGGAACGGCCGAACGGGCAGCATCGCGTAGTGCTCGATGCCCGCGGAGCGCAGCCGCCGCATCGTGCGCCGGTAACCCTTCACCCGCAGCGAGGCGACGTGGTCGTACAGCACGCGCACGGTGACGCCGCGCGCCACCGCCTCCTCGAGGGCGTCGAAGAAATCGGCGGTCGTCGCGTCGAGCGCGAGGATGTAGAACTCCACGTGCACGACGCGGGTGGATGCCCGGATCGCCTCCGTCATCGCCGCGATCGATCCCGCGTAGTCGGTGTACAGCCGCGCGGCGTTGCCGCCGACGAGCGGCATCGCCCCCAGGTGCCGGTTCAGCTCGACGATCGGTTCGAGCCAGGGCGGCCACGGGTGATCGCGGCGCACGCGATCCATGCCCTCCGTGGTCTCGAGGATGTACTCATTGATCTGCTGCTGCTTCTCCCGCCGGCGCTTCGGCAGCTTCCGCGAGCCGAGCAGGAGGAAGAGGAGGAAGCCCACGAGCGGCAGGACGTAGATGAGCAGCAGCCAGGCGAGCGCCGTTTGCGGGCGACGGTTGCGCGGCACGATGACCAGCGAGGTGATCGCGATGGCGACCTGCGCCAGGATGAGCGCACCGCCGATGATCACCGTGACCCACGCGCTCGTCGAGTCGAGCGTGAGCACGTCGTCCGTCATGGCCGCAGTCTACTGACGGGCGGGCGCGGCGCCGCGGGGGCGACGGCGAGCGCCGTCAGCCCGGCGAGCACCACGAGCACGGCGACGAGACCGACCACCGCCGGCCAGTCCCCGGCGATGAGCGCCAGCCCGCCCAGCCAGCCGAACAGGCTCGACCCGGCGTAGTAGCCGAGGGTGTACACGCTCGCCGCCTGCGCCCGCCCCCGCGACGCCCGCTGCCCGATCGCCGCCGAGGCCGCGGCATGGCCCGCGAAGAAGCCGGCGGTCATGACGACCAGACCGACGATCACGAGCACGAGCGAGGCGGCGAGCGTCAGCAGCAGCCCCGCCAGCATGATCGCGGCCGCGCTGAGGAGCACCGGGCGGGTGCCCGCCCGCTCGGCGATGCCGCCGGCGATGCGCGACGAGGCCGTGCCGGCGAGGTACGCGGTGAAGAGCAGCGAGGCGAGCGAGGGCGGCAGCAGGTAGGGCGCGCCCTCCAGGTGGAAGGCCAGGTAGTTGTACACGGTGACGAAGCCGCCCATGAGCAGGAACCCCTGCGCCCAGAGCGCGAGCATCACGCGATCGGCGGCGTGCATCCCGATGTCGCGCAGCAGACGGCGCAGGGGATTCCCGGCGACGAACGCGAACCCGTACGAGCGGGGGGCGAGCGCGATGAAGACCACGGCGGCGACGGCGGCGATCACCGCGACCGAGCCCATGCCGATCCGCCAGCCGGCCTGCTCGGCGATGGGGGCCGCGATGAGGCGCCCGAGCAGTCCGCCGAGGCTCGTACCGGCGACGTAGGTGGCCGCCGCGGTCGCCGCGTGGCGGCGGTCGACCTCCTCGGCGAGGTAGGTGAGCGCGATCGCCGGAAGCCCGCCGAGCGCGAGCCCCTCGACGATGCGGACACCGATCAGCGAGGCGGCGTCGGGCATCGCGGGCGCGACGAGGCCGAGCGCGGTGGCCGCGATGATCGCGATGCGCATGGCGGGCAGGCGCCCGATGCGGTCGGCGAGCAGCGACCACGGCAGCACCGCCGCGGCGAGTCCGGCGGTGGCGCCCGAGACGGTGAGGGCGGCGGTCGCAGCGTCGACGCCGAGGTCGCGCGCGATGAGCGGCAGGATGCCCTGCGAGGAGTACAGCTGCGTGAAGGTCGCCACCCCGGCGAAGGCGAGCGCCGCGAGCAGGCGCCGGTACTCGCGACTGCCGCGGGGGTGCCCCGAGAAGTCGGAGCTCACCGTGACGTCAGCGGAAGTTCACGAACTGCAGGGCGATGTCGAGATCCTTGCCCTTGAGCAGCGCCATCGTCGCCTGCAGGTCGTCGCGGCTCTTCGACTGCACGCGCAGCTCGTCGCCCTGGATCTGGCTCTTGACGCTCTTCGGCGCCTCGTCACGGATGATCTTCGAGATCTTCTTCGCGTCGTCGCTGGCGATGCCGTTCTTGAGGCCCACCTCGATGCGGAACTCCTTGCCGCTCGCGTAGGGCTGGCCGGTGTCGAGGCTGCGCACGCCGATGCCGCGCTTGATCATCTTCGACTCGAGCACCTCGAGCACGGCCTTGACCCGTTCTTCGGCGCTGGCCTTGAGCAGCAGCTTCTCGCCGCTCCACTCGATGGAGGCCCCGACCCCCTTGAAGTCGTACCGCTGCGCGATCTCCTTCTGAGCCTGGTTGACGGCGTTCTCCGCCTCCATCTTGTCGGTCTTGCTGACGATGTCGAATGAGGAATCGGCCATGCGCCTATGCTAGCCCGGTGCTCCGGCAGCGGGCGGGTCACGAAGCGGCTCGGAAAGCTTGTATTGTGGTCGAGCGCATCCGGTTGATGACCACATCGGCCGGGCGCGCACCCGGCGAGTTACCCTAGCGGCCAAAGGGATCTGACTGTAAATCAGACGGCTCAGCCTTCGGGGGTTCGAATCCCTCACTCGCCACCCGTTCTTCTTTCTTCACCGCCGCACGAGTCCGCTCGCCGATCCCGCCGTCGGCCGTTCGCGCGCCGTCCACCCCGGGCTGGGATGATCGGGCCATGACTCCTGCCGCCGACCCCGCCGAGCTGCTCGCCCTCGCCCGCTCCATCGCCCTCGAGGCCGGGGCGATGATCGTCGAGGCCCGCCGCGGCGGCGTCGAGGTCGCCGACCGCAAGTCCTCGCCGGTGGACGTCGTGACCCAGGTCGACCGCGACTCCGAGCAGCTCATCCGCACGCGATTGGCGGAGGCGCGCTCCGACGACGGGTTCTTCGGCGAGGAGGGCGCGAGGGATGCCTCGACCTCGGGCGTGACGTGGGTCGTCGACCCCATCGACGGCACGGTCAACTTCCTCTACGGGATCCCGCACTACGCCGTCAGCATCGCCGCCGTCGAGGGCGAGGCCGACCCGCAGGCCTGGCGCGCGCTCGCCGCGGTCGTGCTCAACCCGGTCACGGGCGAGCTCTTCAGCGCCACGGCGGGCGGGGGCGCGCGACTGAACGACGCACCCATCGCCATCCGCCCGGCGGCCACGCTCGACCAGTCGCTCATCGCGACGGGATTCGCGTACGCCGAGACGACGCGACGCGAGCAGGGTGCGGCGATCGCCCGGCTGCTGCCGATGGTGCGGGATGTCCGGCGCATGGGCACCGCCTCCCTCGACCTCTGCGCGGTGGCCTGCGGCCGCGTCGACGCGTACTTCGAGCGCACGCTGAGCCCCTGGGATCACGCCGCCGGCGCCCTCATCGCGCACGAGGCCGGAGCGGTCGTCACGGGCTTCGACGGCCGCCGCGCCGACCACCTCATGACCCTCGCCGCGCACCCCGACCGGGTCGCGGCGCTCGAGGAGCTGCTGCGCGAGATCGGCGCCTGAACCGCGTCCGGGGCTCCCGGGCGGCCCTCGAACGGGGGTGAAAACCCTTCGCGGACTGGCGATTCCGAGCCGGGGAGGTTATGGTCGATGAGTTCGTGACCTCACCGTTATACGGCGGGCTCGCAGAATCGCTCCTCAGAACGGCATTCGTTACCGTTGGGGAGGAACCCACTCGAAGATCGTGCAAGGCACTACTGTGCCCACGCACGGAGCGCCCGAGCAAGCAGACGACGTAAGGCAACCATCAATCGTGACTGACGAATTCCAGCGGTCGGCTGGAGGGCTCTCCGAGAGCCCCGCGACCGTGACCGGAATCATCGAGTCGATCTCTCTCCCCGCAGGTGAGGATTCCCCTGCGACGGCGTCGATCACCCTTCCCCCCGCCGAGCTCGCCGCGAGCAGCCGCCGCGCGCTCCGCGAGGCCGAGAAGTCGTCGACCCCCGCCCGGCGCCGCGCCCGCGAGCGCACCGCCGCGGCGCGCCCCGCCCGCCGCTCCGCCGCCGGCCGCACCAGCGGTCGCCGTGCCGTCGAGGCCTCCACCAAACCGGCCGCGCCGCGCAAGCCCCTCGCCGCTCGGCTCGCGCAGAAGGCCTTCCCGCCGATCGTGATGCTCGCGGTCGGCGCACTGCTCATCGGCACCAACGTGCCCGCCGTGGCGCTCCTCGACCCCGAAGCGACGCCCGCCGCTCAGTCCTTCTCCTCGGTCTCAGCCTCCGCAACGGGAGGCGTGGAGGAGGCTCCCACTCGCGAGCCAGCACAGCTGTTCGATTCCTCCGAGCATGCCGACGCCGCCACGCCCGCCGCGACCCGTGATGACTGGACGGTCACGGAATACGTCGAGGTCGTTCGCGAGCGGTATGGCACGCGCGACTTGAGCTATACGACCACAGGAGCGGGAGCTGTGCGGTGGCCGTTCCCGAACACCGTGCAGATCAGTTCGGGTTACGGAAACCGGGTGGCCCCGTGTTACGGATGTTCGACCTATCACCAGGGGCTCGACCTGGCGCCCGGCAACGGCACGCCGATCTTCGCGATCGCGGACGGAGTCGTCACCCAGAAAGTTGAAGGGGGCGCCTATGGAAATCACGTGTACATCGAACATGTGGTCAACGGTCAGAAGGTCGTCTCGCTATACGCCCACATGCAATGGGGATCGAGCCCCTTGGTCACTGGCCAGACCGTATCCGCAGGGGATTTCATCGGCTTAGTGGGCGCGACCGGGAACGTCTCCGGCGCACACCTCCATCTTGAGATCCAGCTGGACGGGATCCGTATCGACCCGTATCAGTGGCTGATCTCGAACGCCAGCTGACCCGTTCCCTGATCGTACTTCTGTCGATCCCGGCATCGTTGCCGTATCGGTCGTTTTCGCGCAGCACCGCGGCGGCCAGCGCCGCCCGCGTGTCGGCGCCGACCTTCGCGCGCGCCTGCAGCACGTGGGTCTCCACCGTGCGGGTCGAGAGCGAGAGGCGCTCGGCGATCCGCCGATTGGTCAGTCCCTCCGCGATCAGCTCGGCGATCTCGCGCTCCCGCGGCGTGAGCGGCGAGCGGGCGACCGCGGGCGGCCGATCCGCCGTGGATGGCGGCGGCCGCTGCTCTCCGCGCGATCCTCGGGCCCCGGCGGCGCCAGCGGCCCCGGCGGCCCCGGCCTTCGCAGCGCGGGTCATCCGGCCGACCCGCCGGCACAGGGCCAGCATCCGTTCGCTCTCCTCCGGCGCGAGCGGCGGCAGCACGACGAGGTCCGCGTCGACGAGATCGGTGCCGGGCACGAACGGATCCCGATCGAGGCGTCGTTCGAGCGCGGTCGCCCAGTCCGCCGGCGTCCAGCCGGCGACGAGCAGGATCCGCGGACGGGCGAGCAGCAGCGCCACGGCGTGACGCTCGGCGGACCCCAGCCGGGCGCGCTGGTCGATCAGCACCGTCAGCGACGCCTCGCGGGCCTGCAGGGCCGCATCGAGCTGCGGGGATGCGGCCCTGCCGACGAGTCCCAGCCGTGCGGCCCGGCGGGCGAGCGAGGTCATCGGGATGCTCGCGGGCACCATCGCGGTCGCCGGGGGCTGCGCGGCACCCCCGTGCGCGACGAGCACCACCGCGGGCATCCCCTCGGCGGCCAGCCGGAGCGCGACGGCGCCGAGCAGGGCGCGGCGATCCCGCGCGTGCGCGCCGACGATCGCGGCCGGGCGGTTCAGCGCCCCGGCCCGCAGCAGCCGCTCGACGTCCTCCGCGCGCTCCGCGATGGGTGCCCGCGCCTCCTGCCGCTCGTGCATCGCAGCCTCCCGTGCACCGCACGCGACTCGATCACGAGCGGTACTCTGCTTTGTTCGGTGCGGGGCGGCGATCGGTTCGGTGCGCGGATCCGCCGATGCGCTCCGCCAGGGCGCGCCGCCGATGCGAACGGCCCCGAGCGCGTGCTCGGGGCCGTTCGTCGTGCGATCAGCGGATCAGACGGCGATCCACGCGGTCGTGTCGGTCGGCAGCGCTCCGTCGACGAGCGGATTGCTCACGAGCAGCACCTCGCCGGTGGGCAGCTCGACCGCGGACTCGCCGAGGTTCGCGAGCACGAGCACGCCGCCGTTGCGGAACGCGACGACGTCCTCGCCGAAGCCGTCGACCCAGGTCAGCGACCCCATGCCGAGGTCGCGCTCGGCGCGGATGGCCAGGGCCGAGCGGTACAGCTCGAGGGTCGAGCCGGCGACGCCGTCCTGGCGGTCGCGGGCGAATTCGGCGAACTCCGCCGGCTGCGGCAGCCAGCTGCTGCCGGTGCCGCTGAACCCGAAGGCGGGGGCGTCGGACTCCCAGGGGATGGGCACGCGGCAGCCGTCGCGGCCGTACGACTCGCCGCCGGTGCGGTGGAACGTCGGATCCTCGCGCACGTGGTCGTCGAGCTCGATGACCTCCGGCAGGCCGAGCTCCTCGCCCTGGTAGAGGTACGCGCTGCCGGGCAGGCTCAGCATCATGGCGGTCGCGGCCCGGGCGCGGTGCAGCCCGAGAGCGGCATCCGGCTTGTCGAGGGATGCCGGACCGATGCCCGCGTTCGGCACCGCGGTCACCGGCGGCAGTCCGTACCGGCTGGCGTGGCGCACGACGTCGTGGTTCGACAGCACCCAGGTGCTCGGAGCGCCGACGCCCGTGAACGCGGCGATCGACTCGTCGATGACCGAGCGCAGCAGCGCCGGCTTCCACGGGGTGCCGAGGTAGCTGAAGTTGAACGCCTGGTGCATCTCGTCGGGGCGCACCCACTGGGCGGCCTTCGCGAGCGGCTCGACCCAGGCCTCGGCGCAGAGCACGCGGTCGCCGTCGTAGGCGGCGAGCACCTCGTGCCAGTCGCGGTACACCTCGTGCACCTCGGGCTGGGCCCACCAGGGCGTCTCGTCGGGCGACATGAGCGCGTCGGCGATGTTGTCGGAGGCGGCGGCGGCCGCGATGTCGGGCAGGCCCTCCTTCTTCATGAGGCCGTGCGCCACGTCGACGCGGAAGCCGTCGACGCCGCGGTCGAGCCAGAAGCGCAGCACGCGCCGGAACTCCTCCCAGACGACGGGGTTCTTCCAGTTGAAGTCGGGCTGAGAGCTGTCGAAGAGGTGCAGGTACCACTGGCCCGGGGTGCCGTCGGGCTCGGTCACCCGCGTCCAGGCGTCGCCGCCGAAGACGGAGGGCCAGTTGTTGGGCGGCAGCTCGCCGTTCTCGCCCGTGCCCTCGCGGAACATGTAGCGGTCGCGCTCGGGCGAGCCGGGGCCGGCGGCGAGCGCCTCCTGGAACCACACGTGCTGGTCGGAGGAGTGGTTCGGCACGAGGTCGACGATGACGCGCAGGCCGAGCTCGCGGGCGCGGTCGCGCAGGGCGTCGAAGTCGGCGAGCGTGCCGAAGATCGGGTCGACGTCGCAGTAGTCGGCGACGTCGTACCCGGCGTCCTTCTGCGGCGAGCGGAAGAAGGGCGAGAGCCAGACGGCGTCGACGCCGAGCGCGGCGAGCGAGGGCAGGCGCTCGGTGATGCCGGCGAGGTCGCCGATGCCGTCGCCCGAGGCGTCGGCGAAGGAGCGCGGGTAGATCTGGTAGATGACGGCGGAGCGCCACCACTCGGAGCCGGCGGTGCGGGGCTCGGGGGCGGTGATGCTCTCGACCGTGAGGGTGGTGGTAGGGGTGGAGTCGAGGGGCATGCGGGCAACGATACGCGAAAGCATGCGGTGTGGAAGCGGTTCCAGGGTCGTCACGACGGGGCTGAGGGATGTGCGCCGGGCCTCGCCGCACCGGCTCCCGGGCGGAGTCGAACCCGCCCCGCGCAGGTGCTAATCTTCTCTGGTGCCGAATCCCGGATGGGATCGGTTGCGCCCCGATAGCTCAGTGGTAGAGCACTTCCATGGTAAGGAAGGGGTCGTCAGTTCAATCCTGACTCGGGGCCCTGGTCCACTCCGCTCTGGCGGGATGGATGCGCGGCGGGGTAGCTCAGGTGGTTAGAGCACACGGCTCATAATCGTGGTGTCGCGGGTTCGAGTCCCGCCCTCGCTACAAGTTTTCCTTTCACTTCTCGGTGAAGGCCAGGGCCGCGCCGAAGCCGATGAAGGCCGTGCCGGTCACGACGTCGATGCCGCGCTGCGTGCTCGGCCGCGACATCCAGCGCCGCAGCGCCTGCGCGCCCAGCACGAGCACCGCGAACCAGACCGCGCTCAACGCGGCGTGGATGCCCGCGAGCGCGGCGCCGAACAGGGCCGCAGGAGCATCCGGCGGCAGGAACGCCGGCAGCACGGCGATGTAGAAGACGGCGACCTTCGGGTTGAGCAGCGTCGTGAGCACGCCCTTCGCAGCGGCGGCGCGGATGCTCGGCACGGGCATCCCGACGGCGTCGACGCTCACGGGCGCGGCCCGCAGCGCCGACCACAGCATGCGCACGCCGAGGTACACGAGGTAGGCCGCGCCGACGACCTTGAGCACGAGGAAGGCCGTGGCCGAGACCGCGAACAGGGCGGACAGGCCGAGGGCCGCGGCGACGCCCCAGACGAGCGCGCCGAGGCAGATGCCCGCGCCGGCGGCCGCGGCGGCGCGGCGCCCGTGCCGGATGGCCGCGTGCAGCACGAGCGCCGAATCCATGCCGGGCGTGATCGTCAGCAGGGCGGCGACGATCGCGAACTGCCACAGGGCCTCGGTCGCGCTCACGATCGCGATGCTAGCGGCAGGCAGGCGCTCAGTACCCCTCGTGGTCCTCGAGCAGGCGGGCGAGGTCGGCCTTGATGCCGGCGATCGCCTCGCGCTCCTCCTCGGGGGAGAGCGCGACGGCCGGCCCGCGGGGGATGAGGCGCGCGTGCACGAGCTCGCCGAGCGCGTCGTCTCGGGCGCGCAGCACGACCTCGTGGCGCAGCGCATCGTCGGCGGCGGTCGCCCGCAGCCGCGCGACGACGCCGCGCATCGAGCGCTCGCGCGCGTCCAGGCGCTTCACCTCGTTGCGCAGGCGGGTGCGCTCGGTGCGCGAGCGGCGTGACCCCGGCGACGAGACGCTCGCCACCCGGGCGGCGCGAGCGGCCGCGGCCGCGGTGCGCGCCTCGATCTCGATGCGATCGGCGTCGGCCTCGAGCTCGTCGATGAGATCGAGCAGCGCGCGTCGGGCGATCGCGATCGCCTGCTCCTCGCGCCAGGGCGTGCGGTCGCGCAGCGTCGAGAGGATGAGCCCGTTCTTCGTGGCCAGGCGCACGGCCGAGAGGGCGACGAGGGCGCCCTCGTGGACGAGCTGCTCGAAGTCCTCGTCGGTGCGCTCCCCGTCGGGGGCGCCGGCGGGCCCGTCGCCGGGCGTCGTCGCGGGTGCGGCGTCGGCCGGGATGCGCCCGAGCCGCGCTCCGAGCGCCGCGCGAACGGCCCGAGCGGCGCGGGTGTCCCAGATGCGCATGACGACCTTCGGTCTCGAGGAGGGCTGGGCTCCAGGCTACGGCGGGGGCCTGCGAGATCGCGACACGCCGCGGTGCTCCGAACGACCGCGGCCGAGCATCCGCGAGAAATCGCGCGACACGCCGAAAACACTAGATGTAGGGGAATGACACCCCTGTCATTCCCGTTATATAGTGTGACTCCACCGACGAACAGCCGGTGAACCCCAGACCGCAGCACCACGCAGCAGCACGACGAAGGAGGTCCCCATGGACAACGACAACGAGACCATCGGCGGCTACGCCGTGCCCGTCGACCCGATGGACATGCTCCAGTGCGAGAGCTGCCAGTAGGTTTCGACCCCCGCTGAACGAGCGAAGCCCCGGACGACCGCTGACGGTCATCCGGGGCTTTCGCCGTCTCGAGCCTGATCCGGCCGAACCGCCCGCTCGACCCCGATCGACCCCCGCCCGCCCGTTCGACGAGGAGCCCGCGTGTACCGAACCCCCGAGGCCCTGAGCGAGCAGCTCGCCTCCGACGCCGAGATCCTCGACCGCGTCTCGCGGGTGCTCGGCCCGCTCGACGTCGTCGCCGACCTGTCGTGGCCGCACGGCGAGTCCCGGGTGCTCGAGGTGCGCACCCGCCACGACGAGCGCAGCATCGTGAAGTGGCAGCGCACCGAGCGCAACTACCACCGCGAGCTGCAGGCGATGCAGCTGTACGTGCCGGCGCTCGGCGGCGACGCCCCGCACCTGGTCGCGAGCGACGACGCCCTGCACCTGCTCGTGCTGAGCAAGGTGCCGGGCGCGATGGTCGACGGCACCGACGCCGCGCACGACCCCGCCGTCCACCGCCGCGCGGGCGAGGTGCTGCGCCGACTGCACGAGTCGACCCCCGCGGTCGTCAACGACCACTTCGGCGACGCGCTCATCGCCCAGTTCGAGTACTGGGCCGCGCGCGCGGACGGCGCGGTCACCGCGGCGGAGCTCACGGCGGCCCGGCGCGTGGCGGCGACGGCCCTCGACCTCGGGCCGCTCGCCCACGTGCCGGCCCACCGCGACAACACCACCCGAAACTGGATGCTCGGCCCCGACCAGCACGTGCGCCTCATCGACTTCGGGGCGGTCGAGTTCGAGCCCTGGGCCGTCGACCTGTTCCGTCTGGAGCAGCGCGAGTGGCTCGACGCCCCCGGCCTGCGCGAGGCGTTCCTCGAGGGCTACGGCCGCCGCCCGGACGACCTCGACCGTGCCGTGCTGCACGCGTTCCACGGCGCGCACGCCGTCGCGACGATCGTCTGGGCGCTCGAGCACGGCGACACTGCCTTCGCCGCGGTCGGCCGCGAGATGCTCGACCGCCTGCTCGGCGAGACGCTGTACTGACACCGGGGGCGGTATCGCCCCCCGCTCTAGACTGGGCCGGTGCCCGTGAATCCCAGCCTCACCGAGCGCGCGTTCCCGCCGACCGCGCCCTACCTCGTCGGGCGCGAGAAGGTGCGCGAGTTCGCCCGCGCCGTGCTCGCGACCGCGCCCATCCACCACGACCCCGAGGCGGCCCGCGCGGCCGGCTTCGCCGACGTCGTCGCCCCGCCGACCTTCCCTGTCGTGGTGCAGGAGGCGACGCTCGCGCAGCTGCTGGCCGAGCCCGACGGCGGCATCGACTTCAGCCGCGTCGTGCACGGCGAGCAGCGCTTCGACTATGCGCGCCCCGTCGTGGCCGGCGACGAGCTGACCGCCACGCTGCGCGTCACGAGCGTGAAGAGCCTCGGCGGCAACAGCATGGTGACGGCCGAGTCGTCGATCGTCGACGCGGACGGCGCGCCCGTCGTCACCGCCGTCTCGACGCTCGTGGTGCGAGGGGTCGACGTCTGATGGCCCTTCCCGAGCTCGAGGTCGGCCAGGTCGTGGCCGAGCGCGAGTACGCCCTCGACCGCGGCTCGCTCGTGCGCTACGCGGGCGCGAGCGGCGACTTCAACCCCATCCACTACCGCGACGACGTGGCCGCCGAGGTGGGCCTGCCGGGCGTGCTCGCGCACGGCATGCTCACCATGGGCCTCGCCGTGCAGCCCGTCGTCGACTGGCTCGACGGCCGCGGCTGGGTGAGCGGCTACGGCGTGCGGTTCACGCGCCCCGTCGTCGTCGACCCGACCGAGGGCGCCACCGTCACCGTGCGCGCGACCGTCGGCGCCGTCGACGAGGCCGGCGCCCGCATCGACCTCGCGGTGAGCGCCGCGGGCGGCACCGTGCTGGGCAAGGCGCAGGTGCGCGTCACCGCGCTCTGACCCGGCGGGCCCCGAGATCACGATGACCGTCACCGAGAACGCCCCGCTCGCCGCCCTCACGACCCTGCGTCTCGGCGGCCCCGCCGCGCGCCTGGTCGAGGCGAGTACGAGCGACGAGGTCGTCGCCGCCGTGCTCGAGGCCCAGGCCGCGGACGAGCCCTGGCTCGTGCTCGGCGGCGGCTCGAACGTGGTGATGGGCGACGAGGGCTTCGACGGCACGGTCGTGCGCATCGGCACGCGCGGCATCGAGCGCCTGCCCGACGCGGACGGCTCCCGACGCCCCGTGCGGCTGCGCGTGCAGGCGGGCGAGCCGTGGGATGCCCTGGTCGAGTACACCGTGCAGCAGGGCTGGGCGGGCCTCGAGGCCATGTCGGGCATCCCGGGATCGACGGGTGCCGCCCCCATCCAGAACATCGGCGCCTACGGCCAGGAGATGGCCGAGAGCCTCATCGCCGTCGAGGTGCTCGACGACGAGACGGGCGAGCGGGTGCGGCTGCCCGCGCCCGCGCTGCGCCTCGGCTACCGCTCGAGCATCCTCAAGTACGAGCGCCGCAGCGTCGTACTGAGCGTCGACATCGCGCTCGAGCGGAACGAGGGCGGCCTCGGCATGCCCGTGCGCTACGGCCAGCTCGCCGAATCGCTGGGGGTGGATGCCGGTGCCCGCGCCCCGCTCGTCGGCGTGCGCGCCGCCGTGCTCGCCCTGCGCGCGGGCAAGGGCATGGTGCTCGACCCCGACGATCCCTGCTCGGTGAGCGCCGGATCCTTCTTCACCAACCCGATCGTCTCCGAGTCGTTCGCGCGCGGCCTGCCGGCCGAGGTGCCGCGGTTCCCCGTCGAGCCCCCGGCCCCGGCGCTCGCCGTGCCGCTCGGCGCCGAGCCCGCGCCGCCTCCCCCCCCGATCGACCGGCACGTGAAGCTCAGCGCGGCGTGGCTGATCGAGCGCTCCGGCATCCCGCGCGGCTTCTCGCTGCCGGGGTCGCGCGCGACGGTGTCGAAGAAGCACACGCTCGCCCTCGTCAACGCGGGCGGGGCGACGGCGGAGGAGCTCGCGCAGCTGGCGCGCTACATCCAGACGCGGGTGATGGGCCGCTTCGGCGTCGTGCTGCAGCCCGAGCCGGTGCTCATCGGCGTCGAGCTGTAGCGACGGCGGGGGCGGCGCTCACCCGTCCTTCCGGATCCAGCGGAACGTCACCCGGCTCAGCACGATGCCGACGACGAGCCAGATGCCCAGCGCGATCGCGACGCCCGGCAGGTTCCAGCTCTCGCCGGTCTCGAGCATCTCGAGCTCGTCGGGCAGGAACACGCTGCGCATGCCCCGAGCCATCCACGCGAGCGGGAACACGTTCGCGATCGACTGCAGCCACTCGGGCAGGTCGCTGAAGCGCAGGTAGACGCCCGAGATGAACTGCAGCACGAGCGCGATGGGGATGACGACGGCGGTCGCGCTCTTGCCCGAGCGCGGCACCGAGCTGAGCGCGATGCCGAGCACGGCGCTCGTGATGACGCCGAAGACGAAGACGCCGAGGAACACGCCCCAGCGGTCGGCGGGCGGCAGCGGCACCCCGAAGACGGTGAAGCCGAGCCCGAGCAGCAGCAGGGCCTGCAGCGCGCCGGTGACGAAGGCCTGCCCGATCTTGCCGATGAAGTAGCTCACGACCGGCAGCGGCGAGCCGGCGAGGCGCTTGAGCGTGCCGTCCGACTTCTCCATCGCGATGTCGACGGCGAGGTTCTGGATGCCCGACAGCAGCACCCCGGCGGCGAGCATGGCCGGCAGGTAGAACCACGAGGCCGTGATGTCCTCGCCGTCGGCCGTGCGCCCGAAGCTCGCCTCGCTGAACGAGACGGAGAAGATCGTGAGCATGACGACGGGGAACAGGAACGTGAAGAAGACGGTGTCGCCGAGACGGAAGTAGGCCCGCACCTCGTAGCGGATGCGGCCGAGGCCGAGCCGCAGTGTGCGGGCGATCGGGTTGCCGAGGCCCGTGCTCCCGGCCGTGCGCGCGGCGGTCACGCGGATGCCCCGCTCAGCTCGTCCGCGTGCTCGCGCCCGACGAGGTCGAGGTAGACGTCCTCGAGGCTGGGGCGGATCACCTCCAGGCCCTCGGGCTCGTCGCCGAGCCGCTGCGTCAGGTGCGCGACGACGGCCGCGGGGGAGTCGGTGCGCTCCTCGCGCACGACGCCCTGCTCGATCCAGCGCACGATCGGCGTGCGCGCATCCCGCCCCCCGATCTCGCCGATCGGCCCGATGCCGACCATGCGGCCGGCCGCGATGATGCCGGCCCGGTCGCTGAGCTGGGCCGCCTCGTCGAGGTAGTGGGTGGTGAGCAGGATGCTCGTGCCCTCGCCCTGCAGCGTGCGCACGAGCTCCCAGAACTGCCGGCGGGCCTCGGGATCGAACCCCGTCGTCGGCTCGTCGAGGAACAGCAGCTCGGGGCGGCCGATGATGCCGACGCCGACGTCGACGCGGCGCCGCTGCCCGCCGGAGAGCGTGCGGATGAGCGCGCCGGCCTTGGCCTCGAGCCCGACCGCGGCGATGACCTCGTCGACGTCGCGCGGGTGCGGGTACAGGCTCGCGAAGTGCGCGAGCTGCTCGCGCACGGTCACGGCGCCCTGCTCGCCGCTCGACTGCAGCACGATGCCGAGCCGCGCCTTCCATGCGAGGCCGGCGTGCGAGGGGTCCTCGCCGAGCACCCGCACCTCGCCGCCCGTGCGCCGGCGGTACCCCTCGAGGATCTCGATGGTCGTCGACTTGCCGGCGCCGTTCGGGCCGAGCAGCGCGAAGGTCTCGCCGCGGCCGATGGTGAAGCTGACGCCGTCGACGGCGGTGGCGGTGCCGTAGGTCTTGCGCAGCTCGTGCACGTCGACGACGGTCTCGGATTCGGTCATGCGCCCACTCTCCCCCGCGCGGCGCGCGCGCGGCAACGACCGGGCGAGGATGCGCCGATTCCGCGAGTTCTATCCACTACTGCGATTATGGGGAATTCACGCGCTAATGCCGCGTTTCTCCTGCCATAATCGCGAGCGCAGTTGCTCGGTGCATTCTCCCGCTAATGGTCGGGAACGCCTCGCGAGAAACTCCGTCGGAGCATCCGCGAAAAGCCGAATAAATCTGCGCAGGAACCGATCAATCGAATACCGGGAGTCATCATGAAGCGCATCACCACGGAACTCGTCGACGACCTCGACGGCACCATCATCGGCGACGGCCAGGGCGGCACGGTCACCTTCGCGCACGAGGGCCGGCAGTACGAGCTCGACCTCACCGCCGCGAACGCCGAGAAGCTGCGCGAGGCGCTCGCCCCCTTCGTGGCGAAGGCCCGCAGCGCCGGATCGCGCCGCGCCGCCTCGACCGCGGGTGCCGCGCCGCGCAAGCGCGCCGCCTCGGGGTCGAGCGACACCCAGGCCATCCGCGAGTGGGCGCAGGCCAACGGCCACGCGGTCGGCGACCGGGGGCGCATCTCCACCGAGATCCGCGAGGCCTACGCGGCCGCGAACTCCTGACGCTCGAGCGTCGGCGCTCCCCGCCGCGGGGCGCGCCGACGCACCGGCATCAGCGCTCGACGGAGCGTCAGGCCTCGACGCCGAAGAAGCGCTGCAGGCGCTGGATGCCCTCCAGCAGCTCGGCGTCGCCGAGCGCGTAGCTGAACCGCAGGTACCCACTGGGCCCGAACGCCTCACCGGGCACGGCGGCGACCTCGGTCTGCTCGAGCAGCAGGTCGGCCAGCTCGAGGGAGCTCGTCGGCGTCACGCCGTGCCACTCGCGGCCCAGCAGCCCCGTCACGTCGGGGTACACGTAGAAGGCGCCCGTCGGGGTCGGCGTCACCATGCCCGGGATGCGGTTCAGCTCGGCGACCGCCACGCGCCGCCGCCGGTCGAAGGCCTCGCGCATGGTCGCCACCGCGTCCTGCGGCCCGGTGAGCGCCGCGAGCGCGGCGCGCTGCGAGACGTTGGCGACGTTCGACGACAGGTGCGACTGCAGGTTCGAGGCCGCGGCGATCGCGTCCTTCGGCCCGACCATCCATCCGACCCGCCAGCCGGTCATCGCGTAGGTCTTCGCGACGCCGTTGACGAGGATCGTGCGGTCGGCCAGCTCGGGCACGGCCTCGACGATCGAGACGGCGCGCTCGCCGTCGTAGGTGAGGGCCTGGTAGATCTCGTCGCTGATCACCCAGATGCCGTGCTCGGCCGCCCACTCGCCGATCGCCCGGGTCTGCTCGGGGCTGTAGACGGCGCCGGTCGGGTTCGAGGGGCTCACGAACATGAGCGCCTTCGTGCGCGGGGTGCGCGCGGCCTCGAGCTGCTCGACGGTGACGAGGTAGCCCTGGTCGCTGCCGGCGAAGACCTCGACGGGCACGCCGCCGGCGAGGCGCACGACTTCGGGGTAGGTCGTCCAGAACGGGGAGGGCAGCAGCATCTCGTCGCCCTCGCCGATGATCGTCGCCACCGCCTGGAAGACGGCGTGCTTGCCGCCGTTCGTGATGATGACCTGGCCCGTGCCGACCTCGAGGCCGGAGTCGCGCAGCGTCTTCTCGGCGACGGCCTCGCGCAGCTCGGGCAGGCCCGCCGCGGGCGTGTACCGGTGGTTCTTCGGATCGCGGGCCGCGGCCACCGCGGCCTCGACGATGTGCTCGGGGGTCGCGAAGTCCGGCTCGCCGGCGGCGTAGGAGATGACGGGGCGCCCCGCGGCCTTGAGGGCCTTGGCCTTGGCGTCGACCTTGAGGGTCGCGGATTCGCTGATCGCGGCGATGCGGGCGGAGATGCGGGAGGAGTCTGCGGTCACGCGGCCGAGTCTAGCGACGGGCATCCCGCTGCCGCCGGGGGCCGGTTGGACTCGCCCATCGGCGTCACCTACACTGAGGGCGGTAGTCGAACTCTGCCAAGCTTCGTCGCGCCGTCCATCCGCTCCGATCTCACGATCGGGATGAGGGGTGGGGGGACGGAGGTTCGCAGGGGTTCGATCCCGCCGAGGGCGGTGGCTCAATTGGTAGAGCAGCGGTCTCCAAAACCGCAGGTTGCAGGTTCGAGTCCTGTCCGCCCTGCACATGCATCGGCTCGGGGCGACTCCCACCATCGCGGTGGGGGCGCCCCGGGTTCGCTGTTACGGCCGGATGACGATCCGGCATCCGCTGGTGGAAGGTAGTGCGAACGTGGCCAGGAATGTGATCGACGATCCCAACGAGGACATCGTCGCCAAGGCGAAGAAGGACCGCGCCGAGAAGCGCGGGCCGTTCGGCCGCATCGCGCTGTTCCTGCGCCAGGTCGTCAACGAGCTCAGCAAGGTCGTCACGCCGACGCGGCGCGAGCTCATCAACTACACCCTGCTGGTGCTCGTGTTCGTCGTCATCATGATGGCGCTCGTCAGCGGGCTCGACCTGCTGTTCGGCGCGCTCGTCTCCTACGTCTTCGGCGACGGCACGGCGGTCACCGGGGGTTAGCGCCCCCGCCGCCGCACGCCTGCCGTCACCGCCCCCAATCGAAAGAAGAACCCCGTGTCTGAGGATCACCGCCGCGACATCGACCTCGCGACCGCCGCCGAGCAGTCGTCCGAGGAGGACGAGGCCCAGGAGGGCAACTCGCTCGACGCCGACGCGCACGGCGCCGACGCCGCCGAGCACACCGCGATGCACGTCGTCGACGACGACGAGCCCGACCTCGAGGGCCTGCTCGACGCGCTCGAGACCGCCGCCGACCCCGAGGCCGACGCGGTCGTCGACGATGCGCTCGACATCGACTCCGCCGCCGAGGCCGACGCCGCCGCCGAGGCCACCGACGACGAGTCGGAGGAGGTTGCCGCCGAGGAGGAGGCCGAGGAGGTCGAGGTCGACCCCTACGAGGAGTTCAAGATGGAGCTCCGGATGAAGCCCGGCAAGTGGTACGTCATCCACTCCTACGCCGGCTTCGAGAAGCGCGTGAAGCAGAACATCGAGAACCGGCGTATCTCCATGAACATGGAGGAGGGCATCCACGAGGTGCAGGTCCCCATGGAGGACGTCGTCGAGATCAAGAACGGCCAGCGCAAGCTCGTCAACCGCGTGCGCATCCCCAGCTACGTGCTCGTGCGCATGGACCTCGACGAGGACAGCTGGTCGGTCGTGCGCCACACGCCCGGCGTCACCGGCTTCGTCGGCAACGCCCACAACCCGACGCCGCTGCGCTTCGACGAGGCCTTCAACATGCTGAAGTCGACCGTGCAGATCGCCGAGGCCCCGGCCAAGGCCGGCTCGGGCAAGAGCGGCGGCGGCCAGCAACCCCGTTCGATCCCCGCCGAGATCGACTTCGAGGTCGGCGAGACGATCACCATCAAGGAGGGCTCGTTCGCCGGACTCCCCGGCACGATCAACGAGATCAAGCCCGAGAGCGGCAAGCTCATCGTGCTCGTCTCGCTGTTCGAGCGCGAGACCCCGGTCGAGCTCAGCTTCGACCAGGTCACGAAGCTCTAGCCCCCGCACGATCCGACCATCGGCGCCCGGCGCCGCATGGTCTAGACTCCCCTGGGCCCTCGCGGCCCCCCATCACTACCGCGGCTCGCAACGGGCGAGCAGGCGGGAGCGCAGCATCCACCGCGGATGCCGCACGACACGAAGGAAGACGACATGGCACCGAAGAAGAAGGTCACGGGCCTGATCAAGCTGCAGATCAACGCCGGCGCGGCGAACCCCGCCCCGCCCATTGGTCCCGCGCTGGGTCAGCACGGCGTGAACATCATGGAGTTCTGCAAGGCCTACAACGCCGCGACCGAGTCGCAGCGCGGCAACGTGATCCCGGTGGAGATCACGGTCTACGAGGACCGCTCGTTCACGTTCATCCTCAAGACGCCCCCCGCGGCCGAGCTCATCAAGAAGGCCGCCGGCGTGCAGAAGGGGTCGTCTACCCCGCACACCGTCAAGGTCGCGAAGCTCACCAAGGAGCAGGTGCGCGCCATCGCCGAGCAGAAGCAGGCCGACCTCAACGCGAACGACATCGCCGCGGCCGAGAAGATCATCGCCGGCACCGCCCGGTCGATGGGCATCACGGTCGAGTAGTCAGCGCCACCCCACCTTTTCCACTCAGCGGGAGAGCCAGCCAGGCTCACGATTCACCGCGAACTCAGCACAGGAGCATCAACATGGCACAGAAGTCCAAGGCGTACCGCGCCGCGGCCGAGAAGATCGAGGCCGGCAAGTTCTACACCCCCACGGAGGCCGTCACGGTCGCCCGTGACACCGGCTCGAAGAAGTTCGACTCGACCGTCGAGGTCGCGCTCAAGCTCGGCGTCGACCCCCGTAAGGCCGACCAGATGGTGCGCGGCACCGTCAACCTGCCCCACGGCACCGGAAAGACCGCCCGCGTCATCGTGTTCGCCACCGGCCCCGCGGCCGAGGCGGCCATCGCAGCCGGCGCCGACGAGGTCGGCGGCGCCGAGCTCATCGAGAAGGTCGCCGGCGGCTACACCGCCTTCGACTCGGCCGTCTCGACGCCCGAGCTCATGGGCCAGGTCGGTCGACTCGGCAAGGTGCTCGGCCCCCGCGGCCTCATGCCCAACCCGAAGACCGGCACCGTGACCCCGGACGTGGCCAAGGCCGTGACCGAGATCAAGGGCGGCAAGATCGAGTTCCGCGTCGACAAGCACGCCAACGTGCACTTCATCATCGGCAAGACCGCGTTCTCGGAGGACCAGCTCAACGAGAACCTGCGCGCCGCGCTCGACGAGGTGCTGCGCCTCAAGCCCTCGAGCTCGAAGGGCCGCTACGTGCACAAGGGCACCGTCTCGACCACGTTCGGCCCGGGCATCCCGCTCGACGTCAACGCGCTCTAGTCAGTCCCGCACCACCTCGAAGGCCCCGTCGTGAGACGGGGCCTTCGTCGTGCGCGGACGGACTAGTCGGACACGTGCAGCACGAGCTTGCCGCGGGTGCGCCCCTCCTCGAGCAGGGTGTGCGCGTCGGCGACCTCGGCGAGCGGGAAGGTGCGGTCGACGTGCACGCGCAGGTCGCCCGCCTCGATCATGCGGGTCATGACGGCGAGGGTCGCCGCGCTCGGCGCCACCTTGTACCCGGTGGCGCGCATCCCGGCCGCCGCGGCGTCGTCGATGACGGTCGGCCAGCTGCCCGTGGGGGCGTTGACGAGCAGCCCGCCCGGGCGCATCGCCTGCAGCGAGCGCGTGCCCGTGCCGTCGTGGGCGTCGCCGATGAGGTCGATGACGACGTCGACGCCCGAGACCTCCTCCTCGAAGCGGTGCTGCGTGTAGTCGATGACCCGGGCGGCGCCGAGCTCGCGCACGAACGAGACATTGCGGGTCGAGCAGGTGGCGATCACCTCGGCGCCGAAGTACGCCGCGAGCTGCACGGCGAGGTGCCCGACACCGCCGGCGCCGGCGTGGATGAGCATCCGCTGCCCCTCGTGGGCCCGCGCGACGTCGACGACCATGCCCCAGGCGGTGAGGGCGGCGAGCGGCAGGGCGGCGGCCTCGTCGAAGCTCAGCGAGCTCGGCTTGGGGGAGAGGAACGCGGCGGGCACCGCGGCGTACTCGGCGTAGGTGCCGCCGAACCGGGGCACCATCGTCATGCCGTACACGGGGGTGCCGGGCGTGAGGGGGTGCGCCTCGTAGGGCGACTCGACGACGACGCCGGCGAGGTCGTAGCCGAGCACGGCGGGGAAGCGGTCGATCGCGGCGGAGACGCCGCGGCCCGCGCGGGTCTTGGCATCGATCGGGTTGACGCCGGCGGCCATGACCTTGACGATCACCTCGGCGTTCGCCCGCACCGGCATCGGCACCTCGGCCCGCTCGAGCACCTCGATCCCGCCGAGACCCGTCGCCACCATCGCCTGCATCGTCGCCATCGACAACCCCTCTCGAACCGGAAGACCCCAGTCAACCGCGCCGGAGCGCCCCGCGTGTTTCGCTCCCGTCACGAGTGTTCGACGAATTCCTCCCCGTCGAGCAGGAGCGCCGTTTAGCATCGTGCTCAGCGGCGCCGCCGCCCTGGACGAAAGACCCCGCCGTGAGCCTCGCCTTCTCCGCGCTGCGCGCGGTCGCCCTCCTCGCGATCGGGGCCGCGATCGCGGGCCAGATCGTCACCTCGCTCGCGTTCTGGCAGCGGGAGGGGCTCACCGACACCGCCTTCCGGCTGACGAACTTCTTCAGCTTCTTCACCGTCGAGTCGAACGCCGCCGCCGTGGTCGTGCTGACGATGGCGATCGGGGCGACCCTGCTCGGCCGCACGCCGACGTGGCTGCTCGTGCTGCGCGCCGCGGTGACGACGTACATGGTGACGACGGGCATCGTCTACAACCTGCTGCTGCGCGGCATCGAACTGCCGCAGGGCGCCACCCTCGACTGGTCGAACGAGATCCTGCACGTGTGGGGCCCGCTGTACATGCTGGTCGACTGGCTGTTCGGGCCGGGCCGTCGCCCGCTCGAGTGGCGAGCCGTCATCGCGATCATCGCCTTCCCCCTCGTCTGGGCCGTGTACACGCTCGTGCGCGGCCCGCTCGTCTACGACCCGGTGCTCGACGGCGCCTGGTACCCGTACCCCTTCCTCAACCCCGACACCTCCGCCAACGGCTACCTCTCCGTCGCCTTCTACGTCATCCTCATCGCGGCCGTCATCGGTCTCGTCGGGGCGGGCATCGTGCGCCTGTCGCGGTCGCGCGTCGGGCAGCGGGGCGCGGGGGATGCTCCGGCCGAGTCCGTCTCGGCGCGAGCGCGCTGACCCGTGCCCGGTCGCATCCCCGGCCGTCGCCGCGACGCCGTGATGGCCCTTCTCGGCGCGGGCCTCGTGCTGGCATCCCTCGTCGTCATCTGGGCGGCGCGCCTGACCGTGCCGCGCGAGCTGTACGTGAGCGAGCTCGGAGCCGATGGCGAGCCCACCGCGCTCGCGTTCGAGGTCGCCCTGCTGCTGCTCGTCGCGGGCGGCGTGCTCATCGCCTGGGCCGTGCGCGACCTGCGCAGCGCGACGCCGGGGCTGCGGGCCGGCCGCCCCGCCGCGAGCCTGGTGGTGGCGTGCGCGGGCTTCCTCGTCGCCTCGCAGGTGCCCTGCACCGCCGGCTGCCCGCTACCGGTGGGCCCGACCTTCACCGTGCAGGACTTCGTGCACACGCTCTCGGCGGTCGTCGCCTTCGCCGCGGCCGCCTGGGCGATGCTGCAGGTGGCGTTCGCGCCGGGGCACCGGCTGCTGTCGCGCCTGTCGCTCTCGGCCGCGGTCTCGGTGGCGCTCGTCGCGGGCGTCGGCGGGCTGCTGTCGCTGCTGCGCTGGAACGACCGCTTCGGCAGCCACCTCGAGCTCGTCGCCACCTCGATCGGCATCGGCTGGCTGGTGCTGTTCGGGCTCGTGCGCTTCGCGCGGCTCGCGCGGCGGGAGTCCCCTGCCTGGGGGACCGGCGTCGTCCCCCCGTGAGCCCGGGCGCTGAGCGCTCATCGGGCGGGCTCCAAGCCGCCTCATAGGTCGAGGGGCAGACTGGAGACATGTCCGCCCCCGACGCGTCCCTCGAGCCCGCCGCCTCCGCCCGTCTCACGCACGCCGACGGCTCGCCGATCCGGGCGCTCGTGGTCGATGACGAGCCCTCGCTCGCCGACCTCGTCTCGATGGCCCTGCGGTACGAGGGCTGGGAGGTGCGCACGGCGCTGACCGGGCAGGACGCCCTGCAGCACGGCCGCGAGTTCGCCCCCGACGTCGTCGTGCTCGACATCATGCTGCCCGACATCGACGGGCTCGAGGTGCTGCGCCGCATGCGCACCGACGGCCGCGACGTGCCGGTGCTCTTCCTCACCGCGAAGGACTCGGTCGACGATCGTGTCGTCGGCCTCACCGCGGGCGGCGACGACTACGTCACCAAGCCCTTCAGCCTCGAGGAGCTCGTCGCCCGCCTGCGCGGCCTCATCCGCCGCAGCGCCATGGTGATCAGCGAGCGCCCCGACCCCGAGCTGCACGTCGGCGACCTCGTGCTCAACGAGGAGAGCTACGAGGTGCGTCGCGGCGAGAAGGAGGTCGAGCTCACCGCCACCGAATTCGAGCTGCTGCGGTACCTCATGCGCAACCCGCGCCGCGTGCTCAGCAAGGCGCAGATCCTCGACCGGGTGTGGAGCTACGACTTCGGCGGTCGCTCGAGCATCGTCGAGATCTACATCTCGTACCTGCGCAAGAAGATCGACACCCTCGGGCCGCCCATGATCCACACCGTCCGCGGGGTCGGGTACCTCATCAAGCCGGCCGCGGGATGATCGACGGCTGGTCGCTGCAGCAGCGGCTGATCGCCGGCGTCCTCGCCCTCCTCGCCTTCGCCACCCTCGGCATCGGCGTGCTGAGCGTCGTCTTCCTGCGCGCCAACCTCGTCGACCAGCTCGACCAGGAGCTGCGCGACACCGCGCAGCGCATCCGGCAGGTCGCCGCGGGCGCCGCCGGCGAGGAGGTCTTCGGCTTCGACGGCCGCGGCATCCCCGTCGAGACACTCATCGGCGTCGTCGGCGCGGGGGGCGGCGCGAGCGCGGCCTACCTCGACAGCGACCTGCGCGAGCGTCCCCTCACCGGCGCGCAGCTCGAGGTGCTCACGGGCGCCGTGATCGAGAGCCCGCGCACGCTGCGGTTCCCCGGCGGGCTGGGCGAGTTCCGCGTGCTCGCCGTGCCGCTCGACGACGAGTCCGCGCTCGTCGTCGGCCTCTCGACCCGCGACGTCACGATCACGATCGCGCGGCTCGGCGCCGTCATCTCGGCCGTGCTCGTCGGCACGCTCGTCGTCGCGGCGGTGCTCGGCCGCGAGGTCGTGAAGGTCGGCCTCCGCCCGCTGCGCCGCATCCGCGAGACGGCCACCGAGGTCGCGACCCTGCCGCTCGACCGCGGCACCGTCGCCCTCGCCGAGCGCATCCCCGAGCTGCCGACCGATCCCGACACCGAGGTGGGCCAGCTCGGCGGCGCGTTCCGGCGCATGCTCGAGCACGTGCAGTCGGCCTTCGACGCCCGCCAGGCGAGCGAGCAGAAGGTGCGCCGCTTCGTCGCCGACGCGAGCCACGAGCTGCGCACCCCGCTCGCCGCCATCCGCGGCTACTCCGAGCTCACCCGCCGCAGCGGGCACGCGCTGCCCGACGACATCCGGCATGCGCTCAGCCGCATCGAGTCCGAATCGGTGCGGATGACCGCGCTCGTCGAGGATCTCCTCCTGCTCGCCCGGCTCGACGAGGGCAGCGCCCTGCGCCGCGATGCCGTCGACCTCGGCCGGGTGCTCGTCGACGCGGTGGCGGATGCGCGGGCGACGAGCGACGAGCACGAGTGGGAGGTGCGGGTGCCCGAGACGCCGGTGATCGTCACCGGCGACCCGCATCGACTGCACCAAGTCGTCGCCAACCTGCTGGCCAACGCGCGGGTGCACACCCCCGCGGGCACGCGCGTCACCGCGGCGCTCGGGTCGCTCGAGGGGCGCGCGCTCGTCACGATCACCGACACCGGCCCGGGCATCCCGCCCGAGATCATGCCGGTGCTGTTCGAGCGCTTCGCCCGCGCCGACACCTCGCGCTCGCGCGCCACCGGCTCGACGGGGCTCGGTCTCGCGATCGTCGCGGGGGTCGTCGCCGCCCACCGCGGCGAGGTCACCGTCGCCTCGCGGCCGGGGGAGACGGTGTTCCGCATCTCGCTGCCGCGCGGGGCGGGCGATCAGGCGGTCGCGGCGGAGACGCCGGCCCCGGCCGCGGCGGCGCCCGGCCTGAGCGATCCGCCCAGCGCCGAGGGCTAGGCTCGCCGCGGCCCGGGAGCGCCCGGCGCCCCCGATCGACCCCCGAGAGGCCCTCATGCGCATCGTCGTCACCGGTTCCAGCGGCAAGCTCGGCGTCGCCGTCGTCGAGCGCCTGCGCGAGGCCGGCCACACGGTCGTCGGATTCGACTCGCGCGGCGAACGAGGCACCGGCTTCGTGCAGATCGACATGACCGACTACGGCCAGGTCGCCGACGCGATCGCCGGCGTCGACGAGCGCCACGACGGCCTCGACGCGATCGTGCACCTCGCCGCGACGCCCGCGCCCGGCCTGCGCCCCGACACCGCGCTGCTGCAGGACAACCTGGCGATGACGATCAACGTCTTCCAGGCCGCGCGCCGCGCGGGGGTGCGCCGCATCGTGCACGCCTCGAGCGAGACGCTGCTCGGCCTTCCGCTCACCGAGGCGCCGCCGTACGCCCCGATCGACGAGGTCGCCGAGACCCGCCCGAACTACATGTACGCGGTCGGCAAGCACCTCGAGGAGGAGCTGGCGACGAAGCTCATGCGCCTCACCCCCGGCCTCACGATCACCGGCCTGCGGTTCAGCAACGTCATGGCGATCGAGGACTACGCCGAGTACCCCTCCTGGCAGGACGACGCGAGCGTGCGTCGCTGGAACCTGTGGGGCTACATCGACCGCCGCGACGGCGCCCAGGCGGTCGAGCGGGCGCTCGCCGTCGAGCGCGACCACTACGCGACGTACATCATCGCCGCGGCCGACACGACGATGCGGCGCGACAGCGCCGAGCTGATGGCCGAGGAGTTCCCCGAGGTGCCCCTCAGCCGCCCGGTCGAGGGCCGCGAGACCCTGCTGTCGATCGACGCCGCCCGCCGCGACCTCGGCTACGACCCGCAGCACAGCTGGCTCGACCACGTCTGACCCGTGCGGCGCGCGCTGCGGCGACGGGATGCCCGGCGCACGATTTGGCGCGCAGCCCGGTCTGCCGTACTCTGGCCTCTGCCAAAGACCGCCGGCTATCGGCGTGCCCGGCTCGAGTGCGAACTCGGGCGGGAGCGCCGGTCGAAGGCTCGCTCCTCATCATCGAGGTCGGCGAGGGCCCGCGCAGGTGACACAGAAGAGATCCGCTCCGCATCCCACCCATCGGGTGCGCGGGGCGAAGAAGCTCCGTGCGCCTGCGCCGGAGCTTTCGTCGTTTCGCGGCCGGGTTCCCGGAGTCGATGGTGAACACCCACGACAACCGTAAGGAGCACCATGGCGAACAAGGAAGCAACGGTCGCCGAGCTGAAGGAACTCTTCTCCAGCTCGACCGCCGTTCTGCTCACCGAGTACCGCGGTCTCACGGTGGCCCAGCTCAAGCAGCTGCGCACGACCATCGCTGCAGACGCGTCGTACGCCGTGGTGAAGAACACGCTGACCAAGATCGCGGCCAACCAGGCAGGCATCGACTCGCTCGATGACATGCTCGCCGGCCCCTCCGCGATCGCGTTCGTGAGCGGTGACCCCGTCACCGTCGCGAAGGCTCTGCGCGACTTTGCCAAGGCAAACCCCAGCCTCGTTGTGAAGGGCGGTTACTTCGACGGTAACCCGCTCGACGCCGCCGAGGTCATGAAGCTCGCCGAGCTCGAGAGCCGGGAGGTGGTGCTGGCGAAGCTCGCCGGTGCCGTCAAGGCCTCGCTGTTCGGTGCCGCGTACATGTTCAACGCGCCGCTGGCGCAGGCCGCCCGCGCCGTTGACGCGCTGCGGCAGAAGCAGGAGTCCGGCAGCTGATCTCAGCTGACCGGTTCACGACGAGAAACAACCAGAAGGAGACAATCATGGCCAAGCTCACCACCGACGAGCTCATCGAGGCGTTCAAGGAGCTCTCGCTCATCGAGCTCAGCGAGTTCGTGAAGAAGTTCGAAGAGGTCTTCGAGGTCACCGCCGCCGCGCCCGTCGCGGTCGCCGCTGCCGCCGGCCCCGCCGCTGCCGCCGAGGAGGTCGAGGAGAAGGATTCCTTCGACGTCGTCCTCGAGGCCGCCGGCGAGAAGAAGATCCAGGTCATCAAGGAGGTCCGCGCGCTCACGAGCCTCGGCCTCGGCGAGGCGAAGGCGCTCGTCGACGGCGCCCCCGCGACCGTCATCGAGGGTGCCAACAAGGAGACCGCCGAGAAGGCCAAGGGCCAGCTCGAGGCCGCCGGCGCCACCGTCACGCTCAAGTAGTCCCCGCCCCGCATCGCGGGGCACCCAGGGCGCCGCTCCGATCCGTCGGGGCGGCGCCCTTCGGCGTTCCCGGGCTCGACACCGGCGGGCGCGGCGGTGCCGGCGGGCGTCGACGCGGTGGGGGCCCGCCCACAGGGCGAGCGGCGGCGGGATGCCCGGCGTCAGCCGCGCGACGTCGCCGGCTCGCGGCGCATCGCCGTGGAGGTGCGCACGGTGAGCGTCGTCGGCAGCACCACGTGCTCCTCCGCGGGCGCGGCATCCGTCGTCGCAGCGGGCGCCCCCTCGAGCTGCTCGAGCAGCAGCTCGACCGCGCGCCGGCCCTGGTCGCCGGGGTTCTGCGTGACCGTGGTGAGGCCGTGCATCTCGGCGAGCGGGTGCCCGTCGACGCCGATGATCGAGAGCTCGGCCGGGATGGCGATGCCGAGCTGTCGCGCGGCCGTCATGATGCCGATGGCGATCTCATCGCAGCCCGCGAAGATCGCCGTGGGGCGCGTGCGCGGGTCGCCGAGCACGGCGAGGCCCGCGGCGTAGCCGCCCTGGATGGAGAAGTCGGCGTCGCGGAAGTCGTCGTCGACCCCGATGCCGGCCGCGTCGAGCGCGCGCCGGAACCCGACGTAGCGCTGCGAGTGCACGCGGAAATCCATCTGCTCGTTCTGATCGCCGCCGATGTGCATGATGCGGGTGTGCCCGAGGCTCAGCAGGTGCTCGGTGGCGAGCCGCGCGGTCTCGACGTCGTCGATCGAGAGCGAGGGGATGCCGTCGATGCGGCCGCCGATGCCGACGAGCGGCTTGCCGAGCGCCTCGAGCATCTGCACCTCGTGCCGGCTGAGCGCGATGGCGACGGAGATGACGGCGTCGACGCGCTTGCGCACGAGGAAGTAGTCGAAGACCCGGCGGCGCAGGTCGATGTCGGTGCTGAGCCGGTAGAGGGTCAGGTCGTAGCCCGCGCGGATGAGCGCCGACTCGATGCCCTCGAGCACCTCGCCGAAGTACCAGCGGTTGATGTACGGGATGACCACGCCGACGTTGCGCGTGCGGCCGGTGACGAGGCTCGCCGCGGCCGTGGAGACGACGTAGCCGAGCTCGGCGGCGGCGGCCTCGACGCGGTGCCGGGTGTCGTCGGAGACGTAGCCGCGCCCGCTGAGCGCCCGCGAGGCGGTCGACTTCGACACACCCGCGATGCGCGCGACATCGGCCAGGATGCTCATGCTGAGGGTCCTCCATCGGACGAGAGCCCGGCACCGCGGGGGCGCCGCGGGCCGCGCGACGGTGCGCGCCCGGCTCCACTGAGGGCGAGTGTAGCCGGATCTCACCCCGTGTGGAACCGGTACCAGGTGGGAGCGCTCTCTCGTGGAACGGTCGGGAACCGCGTTCCCGCGCGGGACCGCGATGCGAACGGCTCGTGAACGGCAACGGATCGGTAACGGCCCGGTCCGCCCGGGTTGCGGTCGAGCATCCCGTGACGTACCGTGACTGCTGGAACCGGTTCCCGACCGTTTCGGCCCTGTGCCGCAATCGGGCTTGTTCCGCACCGAGAACCACCACCACCTTCCGTAGCAGAGCGGCTCACCTCCTCATGAGGGGCGCCGTCCTAACCCTCAATGAGGAGGAAACACATGCGTTCCACTCTCCGACGCCGGCTCATCGCGCCGGCCGCGGCGATCGGCGCCCTGAGCCTCGTGCTCGCCGGCTGCGCCGCTGACGAGCCGGGTGCCGGCGGCGGCGACGCCGACTGCACCGAGTACGAGCAGTACGGCCAGTTCGAGGGCGAGACCGTCGAGATCTACGCGACGATCATCGACGTCGAGGCCGACAACCTCGTCACCTCCTGGTCCGACTTCGAGTCGTGCACCGGCATCACCATCGACTACGTGGGCACGCAGGAGGCGGAGACGCAGATCAACGTGCGCGCCGCCGCCGGTGACGCCCCCGACCTCATGATCGTGCCGCAGCCCGGTCTGCTGCAGCGCCTCATCGCCGACGGCTACGTCGTCGCCGCCCCCGAGTCCGTCGAGGCCAACGTCGACGAGTTCTGGAGCGAGTCGTGGAAGGGCTACGGCACCGTCGACGGCACCTTCTACGCCGCGCCGCTCATGGCGAGCGTCAAGGGCTACGTCTGGTACTCGCCGGCCGACTTCGAGGAGAACGGCTACGAGATCCCGACCACGTACGACGAGCTCATCGAGCTCAGCGAGACGATGACCGAGCGCAACGAGGGCCCCTACCGCCCCTGGTGCGCGGGCTTCGGCTCGGGCGACGCGACCGGCTGGGTCGGCACCGACTGGGTCGAGGACCTCGTCCTGCGCGGCGCGGGCCCCGAGGCCTACGACCAGTGGGTCGCCGGTGAGCTGCCCTTCAACAGCCCCGAGGTCACCGAGGCCTTCGACCGCGTCGGCGAGGTGCTCCTCAACGACGAGTTCGTCAACGGCGGCTTCGGCGGCGTCGACTCGATCGTCACCACCACCTTCCAGGACAGCGGTCTCGCCATCCTCGACGGCACCTGCTCGCTGCACCACCAGGCCTCCTTCTACGAGGCCCAGTGGGGCGAGGGCGTGACCGTGGCCGAGGACGGCGACGTCTGGGCCTTCCTCACCCCGCCGATCAACGCGGATGACCCCGCCGCCGTCACCGGTGGTGGCGAGTTCGTGGCCGCGTTCAACGACAGCGAGGCGACCGGCGCCGTGCAGACCTACCTCGCCAGCGACCTGTGGGCCAACAACCGCATCTCGCTCGGCGGCGTCATCTCGGCCAACCAGGGTCTCGACCCGGCCAACGCCCAGTCGGACCTCGCTCGCCAGTCGATCGAGATCCTGCAGGGTGAGGACACGGTCTTCCGGTTCGACGCCTCCGACCTCATGCCCGCCGCCGTCGGCACCAGCTCGTTCTGGACCGGCATGGTGGACTGGATCGGCGGAACCTCGACCGACGAGGTCACCTCGCAGATCGACAGCACCTTCCCGTAACCCCTCGGGTTACCCGGCTCCATGAGCTGAACCGGCCGGCCCGTCGGAGGATTCGTCCTCCGGCGGGCCGGTCTCTCAGGTAGCGTGAACGAGAACCAATGGAGGTTTACCCGTATGAGAGGTTTGTCGGAGTTCTGGTCCGATCTCTTCGAGAAATTCGGCCTCATGATCTTCGGGCTCGCGGTCTTCGCCGCAGTCGTCGGTCTCATCCTCTTCCTCGCCGATCGGGCGCCCAAGCGCGGGCGTGATGCGTGGCAGCTGACGGCCTTCGTGGCCCCGGCGCTGCTGCTCCTCCTCGTCGGCCTGATCTACCCGGCCGCGCGCACCGCGACGCTCGCGTTCTTCGACCGCACCGGGCGCGAGTTCGTCGGCATCGACAACTTCGTCTGGATGTTCACGCAGCCGCAGATCCTGCTCGTGATCGGCAACACCCTCATCTGGGTCGCCCTCGTGCCGACGCTCTCGACGGCGATCGGCCTCGCCTACGCGATCTTCATCGACAAGAGCAAGGGCGAGAAGGTCCTCAAGTCGCTCGTGTTCATGCCGATGGCCATCTCCTTCGTCGGCGCCGGCATCATCTGGCGGTTCATGTACGAGTACCGCCAGGAGGGCTTCAGCGAGCAGATCGGTCTGCTCAACCAGATCCTCGTCTGGCTCGGCCAGGAGCCGCAGCAGTTCCTCGTCAACGCTCCCGCCAACACCTTCTTCCTCATCATCGTCATGGTGTGGATCCAGACCGGTTTCGCCATGGTGCTGCTCTCCGCCGCCATCAAGGGCGTGCCCGTCGAGATCATCGAGGCCGCCCGCCTCGACGGCGCGAACGCCTGGCAGCAGTTCCGCAACGTGACGCTCCCCGGCATCCGCGGCACGCTCGTCGTCGTCATCACGACGATCTCGATCGCCACCCTCAAGGTGTTCGACATCGTGCGCGCCATGACCGGCGGCCAGTACGACACCTCGGTCGTCGCCAACGAGATGTACACGCAGGCCTTCAACCGCGGCGAGCAGGGCTACGGCTCGGCCCTCGCGCTCGTCCTGTTCCTCATGGTGCTGCCGATCGTCGTCTACAACGTGCGCGTCATGCGTCAGCAGAAGGAGATCCGATGACCGACGTGACCGGCAAGGCCGAGGCGAAGCTCGACCGCCCGCTCGGGCAGAAGAACGACGCGCGCGCCGAGAAGCGCCAGGCCAGGAAGCTCTCCAAGGCGGCCGAGGCGCAGCAGAAGCTGACCTCGCCCGGCGCCACGATCGCGGCGATCATCATCGCCGTGATCTGGACGATCCCGACCTTCGGCCTGCTCGTCTCCTCCATCCGCACGCCGGACGAGATCCGCTCCAACGGCTGGTGGAACATCTTCGTGAGCCCGAGCTTCACGCTCGACAACTACGCCGCGGTGCTCACCACGCAGGGCGCGAGCTCGGCGAACCTCGGCTCGTACTTCGTGAACTCGCTCGTCATCGCCATCCCGGGGGCGCTGTTCCCGATCATCCTGGCGACGATGGCGGCCTACGCCTTCGCGTGGATCAAGTTCAAGGGCTCGGGCGCGGTGTTCGTGCTGATCTTCGCGCTGCAGATCGTGCCGCTGCAGATGGCGCTCATCCCGCTGCTGCAGATCTTCTCGACCGTGCTCGGCATCAGCGGAACGTTCCCGGCGGTGTGGATCGCGCACACGATCTTCGGCCTGCCGCTGACGATCTTCCTGATGCACAACTTCATCGCCGAGATCCCGGGCGAGGTCATCGAGGCGGCGCGCGTCGACGGCGCGAACCACACGCAGATCTTCTTCCGCATCATCATCCCCCTGGCCCTGCCGGCGCTCGCGTCGATCGGCATCTTCCAGTTCCTGTGGGTGTGGAACGACCTGCTCGTGGCGCTCGTGTTCTCCGGCGGCACCGCCGACGTCGCGCCACTGACGCAACGACTCGGCGAGCTCGTCGGCAACTTCGGCCGCAACCAGGAGCGACTGCCGGCGGCCGCGTTCATCTCGCTGGTGATCCCGCTCATCGTGTTCTTCAGCCTGCAGCGCTACTTCGTGCGCGGCCTGCTGGCGGGCTCGACGAAGGGCTGATCGGCCCGCGCTGATCGGCCCGCACCGCATCGAGAGGCCCGGGGGGAGCATCCCCTCGGGCCTCTCGGCGCGTGCACGGCGACCCGGCTCTAGGCTCGGCCCGTGAGCATGGGCATGCACGGCGGAGGCCGCCGCGGAGGACGCGTCTCGGGCAGCGACGCCGCCGCGCAGAAGGCGGAGAACGCCGCCGCGCCGCGCATCCCGAACCTGCTCGGCCGCATCGCGGAGCTCTTCGCGCCGCACAAGCCGATGATCATCGTCACGATCGTGCTCGTGCTCATCGGGGCGGCCCTCAGCGTGCTGCCGCCCCTGCTGACGCAGCGGGCCTTCGACGAGGGGCTGTTCCCGCCCGGGGGCGAGCCGAACATGCCGGTGCTGCTCATGCTCGTCGGGCTCATGCTCGCGCTGTGGGTCGCGAGCGCGGGCCTCGGCATCGCGCAGACGTACCTGACGGCGACCGTCGGCAACGCCGTCATGGCGCGCCTGCGGGTGAAGCTCTTCGACCACCTGCAGTCGATGGAGCTCGCCTTCTTCACCCGCACCAAGACCGGCGTCATCCAGTCGCGGCTGCAGAACGACGTCGGCGGCGTCGCCGGCGTGCTCAACAACACCGTCTCGAGCGTCATCGGCAACACCGTGACGGTGCTCGCCGCGCTCGTCGCGATGCTGCTGCTGAGCTGGCAGCTCACGCTCGTCGCCATCGTGCTGCTGCCCCTGCTCGTCATCGCCCAGCAGCGCGTCGGCCAGGTGCGCGCCCGCATCGCGACGAAGACGCAGGAGTCGCTGAGCGACATGAGCGCCATCACGCAGGAGGCCCTGAGCGTCTCGGGCATCATGCTCGCCAAGAGCTTCTACCGGCAGGGCGCCGAGGTCGAGCGCTACCGGGCCGAGAACGACACCCAGCGCGGGCTGCAGGTGCAGCTGCAGATGAGCGGGCAGTGGTTCTTCGCGCTCGTCAACGTGTTCCTCAGCGTCATCCCGGCGGTCGTCTACCTCGTCGCCGCCTGGCTGCTGCAGCAGGACGTTCCCGTCACCGCCGGCACGATCGTCGCCTTCACGACCGTGCAAGCGCGCCTCACCTTCCCGCTGCTCGGGCTCATGCGCGTCGCCCTCGACCTGCAGACCTCGGGCGCCCTCTTCGCGCGCATCTTCGAGTACCTCGACCTCAAGCCCGCCATCACGCCGAGCGACGACGCCCGGCCCGTCGACCTCGCCCAGGTGGGGCGCATCCGGTTCGACGACGTGGTGTTCCGGTACCCGGATGCTCCCGCCGACCAGCGGCCGACGCTCGACCGCGTCTCCTTCGAGGTCGAGCCCGGGCAGTTCGTGGCCTTCGTCGGCCCGAGCGGGGCCGGCAAGACCACGGTCTCGTACCTGATCCCGCGCCTGCACGAGGCGAGCAGCGGCCGCGTTCTCTTCGCCGGAACGGACGTGCGCGAGCTCACCGAGGACAGCCTCATCGCGCAGATCGGCATCGTGAGCCAGGAGACCTACCTGTTCCACGCGACCATCGCCGAGAACCTGCGCTACGCGAAGCCCGAGGCGACGGACGAGGAGCTCGAGGCGGCCTGCCGGGCGGCGAGCATCCACGCCACCATCGCCTCGTTCCCCGACGGCTACGACACGGTCGTCGGCGAGCGGGGGTACCGGCTCTCGGGCGGCGAGAAGCAGCGCGTCGCGATCGCGCGGGTGCTGCTGAAGGACCCGCCGGTGCTCATCCTCGACGAGGCGACGAGCGCGCTCGACTCGGTGTCGGAGCGCGTCGTGCAGGGGGCGCTCGACTCGGCCGCGCGCGGCCGTACGACCATCGCGATCGCGCACCGGCTCTCGACCGTCGCCGGGGCCGACGTGATCCACGTCATCGACGCCGGGCGCATCGTCGAGAGCGGCACGCACGGCGAGCTGCTCGCCCTCGGCGGGGTCTACGCGCAGCTCGTCGCGGAGCAGTCGACCGAGTTCCGGCCGGCGATCGCGCCGGTCGAGGCGGAGCCGGTCGAGCCGACGGTCTGACCGCTGATCGCCGCCCGGCGCCGCGTGCGAGCGCCCCGGCGTCGCTAGGAGCGGGCCTCGAGCAGCTCGGTCATGTAGTCGATCTCCTTCTGCTGCAGCGTCGCGGCGCTGGTGGCCAGCGGGGTGACCAAAGGGTCCTCGCTGCGGGCGAGCACCGCCTCGGCCATCTCGATGCCGCCCTGGTGATGGGCGATCATCAGCTCGAGCCAGAGCCGTTCCGCCTCGACGCCCTCGGCGTCGCGCAGCTGCTGCAGCTGCTGCGCGGTCGCGAAGCCGGGCATGGAACCGTCCATCTCCATGGAGGAGTGACCCCCGCCCTGCGACTCGCCGTCGAGCGCGGGCCGCGTCATCCATGCCATCTCGGGCTCGCTGCCGGTCTGCGGCAGGCCCCAGGTGTTGAGCCAGGCGAACATCTGCCCCGCCTGCTGCGACTGCGCCGTCATGATGTCGAGGGCGAGCAGCCGGATCTCGTCGTCGTCGGTGCGATCGCGGATGAGGATGGCCATCTCGACTGCTTGGTTGTGGTGGGTCTGCATGTCGCGGGCGAAGCCCGCCTCGGCGCTGGTCTCGCCCGGGGATGCGGAGGCGGGGGCACCGACACGCCCGAGCAGAACGCCCGCGACGAGGGCGATGAGGATGAGCGCGACGCCCGCCCAGACGGCGCGCGCGGTGACGCGCGGCGGCCGAGGCGGGGACTGCGGGTCGTCCGTCGCGCTGCTCGTACTGAGGCTCATGACACCCGACCCTGCCCGTCGACCCCCTGGGTGCAGAGGGCGCCGGGCTCCGGGGCGGTTTCGGCGAGCAGGTATTTCGTGACGAAGTCCTCCAGCCGCTCGTCCTCGACGCCGTCGAGGAAGACCTGCGCGCCCCAGGCGCTCGCGACGACGGGGCTCTCGAGGCCCTCGAACGGCGAGACGACCATGTAGGTGCTCGGCACCGCGTCGCGCAGGGTCTCGATCTCGGCCTCGCTCAGTACCGAGGGGTCGTAGGTCACCCAGACGGCGCCGTGCTCGAGCGAGTGCACGGCGTTCTCGCTCTGCACGGGCTGCTCGTAGATGCCGCAGTTGAGCCAGACCTGGTTGTGCGGGCCGCCCGCGGGCGGGGTCATCTCGTAGTCGACGACGCCCTGCACGTGCGTGCCCTCGAGCCCCTCGAACTCCTCGACGCCGGCGACCTCGATCGTCGCGGGGTCGACCTGCGGCTGCGCGTTGACGATGACGATCGAGACGATGAGTGCGACGACGGCGACGCCGCCGACGACGGCGCCGATGATGCCGAGGCGGTTGCGGCGGCGCTCGGCGGCCTGCTTGGCCTTGAGGGCGGCGACCTTCTCCTGGCGGCGCTGCTCGCGCTGCTGCTTGACGGTGAGGTTGTCGTTCGGCACGGTGGGGCTCCAGCTCGTCGGGGAGGGGCGGCGCCCGCGGCGCGGCAGGCGTTCCCCCAGTATCGCCGATGCGCATCACGGCGGGCTGACAGGGTGCGAAGCGGGTGCTGGATGCGCGGCTCAGGGCGAGCATCCACCCCCGGTTCCTCGCTGCCGGGCGCCGGTAGGCTCGAGCCCATGAAGTACGCGAACTCCGTGGTCGATCTGATCGGCGACACCCCCCTCGTCAAGCTCAACCGGGTGACGGAGGGGATCAGCGCGACGGTGCTCGCCAAGGTCGAGTACTTCAACCCCGGCGGCTCGGCGAAGGACCGCATCGCGACGCGCATCATCGACGCGGCCGAGCGGGAGGGCAAGCTCACACCCGGCGGCACGATCGTCGAGCCAACGAGCGGCAACACCGGCGTCGGCCTCGCGCTCGTCGCCCAGCAGCGCGGCTACAAGTGCGTCTTCGTGCTGCCCGACAAGGTCGGCGAGGACAAGCGCAACGTGCTCACCGCCTACGGCGCCGAGATCGTCGTGACGCCGACCGCGGTCGAGCCGACCGACCCGCGCTCGTACTACTCGGTGAGCGACCGGCTGGCCCGCGAGATCCCCGGCGCCTTCAAGCCCGACCAGTACTCGAACCCGAACGGCCCGCTGAGCCACTACGAAACCACCGGTCCCGAGATCTGGCGCGACACCGAGGGCCGCGTGACCCACTTCGTCACCGGCGTCGGCACCGGCGGCACCATCACCGGCACCGGCCGCTACCTGCGCGAGATCAGCGCGGGGGCCGGCGAGAAGCGCGTGCGGATCGTCGGCGTCGACCCGCAGGGCAGCGTCTACTCGGGCGGCACCGGCGAGCCCTACCTCGTCGAGGGCGTCGGCGAGGACTTCTGGCCCGCCGCCTACGACCCGACCGTCGCCGACCGCATCGAGGCCGTCACCGACGCCGAGGCCTTCGACATGACGCTGCGCCTCGCCCGCGAGGAGGGCCTGCTCGTCGGCGGATCCTGCGGCATGGCCGTCGTCGGCGCGCTGAACGTCGCCCGCGAGCTCGGCCCGGACGACGTCGTCGTGGTGCTGCTGCCCGACGGCGGCCGCGGCTACCTCGGCAAGATCTTCAACGACGACTGGATGCACCGCTACGGCTTCTCGCACCCGCAGGGCTCGCCCACCGTCGCCGACCTGCTCGGCGCCCCGGCCCGCCCGCTGGCGCACCTGCGGCGCGAGCACACCGTGGCCGACGCCGTGGCGGCGCTCGCCGGAGCGGAGGGCGCGCTGCCCGTGCTCACCCGCGAGCCCGCGGTGCGCCTGGGCGAGGTGCTCGGCGCCGTCGACGCGCACGGCCTGCTGCGCGCGCTCGCCGCCGGCGAGGTGACCCCGACCGATCCGGTGACGGCCGCCATGGGCCCGACGATGCCCTTCGTGGGCGCGCACGAGAGCCTCGAGGCCGCCCGGAAGCGCTTCGACGCCCGCGGCGCCGGCGGCCGCCAGCCCGACACCCTGCTCGTGCTCGACGGCGGCGACCCCGTCGGCCTGCTGAGCCGGCACGACCTGGTCGCGGCGCTCGCCGCCGGCGACCACGGCGATGCCGACCCGACCGACCCGGCCGGCGCCGCCGTCGCCGACCCCACCCCCGACTCCGGAGTTCACGCATGAGCACGCCCGACCCGCACGCCGCCCACGGCTTCTCGACCCGGGCCATCCACGCCGGGCAGAGCCCCGACGCGAGCACCGGCGCGGTCATCCCGCCCGTGCACTTCAGCACCACCTACGCGCAGGACGGCGTCGGGGGGCTGCGCAACGGCTACGAGTACACGCGCGGCACCAACCCCACGCGGGATGCCCTGCAGCAGCAGCTCGCCGCGCTCGAGGGCGGCGCCCACGCCTTCAGCTTCGCCTCGGGCCTCGCCGCGGAGGACGCCCTGCTGCGCGCCGTGCTGCGCCCCGGCGACCACGTGCTCATGGGCAACGACGTCTACGGCGGCACCCACCGGCTCGTGCGCCGCGTCTTCGGCGACTGGCAGATCGGCCTGACGACGCTCGAGCTCGGCGACCTCGACGCGACCCGCGAGGCGCTCGAGACGCTGAAGCCCCGCGTGCTGTGGCTCGAGACCCCGTCGAACCCGATGATGAAGATCACCGACGTGACGGCGCTCTCCGAGCTGGCCCGCGCGGTCGGCGCGCTCGTCGTCGTCGACAACACCTTCGCCACCCCGTACCTGCAGCAGCCGCTCGCGCTCGGCGCCGACGTCGTCGTGCACTCGACGACGAAGTACCTCGGCGGCCACTCCGACGTGCTCGGCGGCGCCCTCGTGATGAACGACGACGCCCTCGCCGAGCAGGTCGGCTTCCATCAGTTCGCGGCCGGCGCCGTCTCGGGCCCACTCGACGCGTGGCTCACGACCCGCGGCATCAAGACGCTCGCCGTGCGCATGGACCGCCACAGCGCCAACGCGCAGTCCCTCGCCGAGGCCGTCGTCGGCCACCCGGCCGTCGCGCGGGTCTACTACCCGGGCCTCGCCGACCACCCCGGGCACGCCCTCGCCGCCCGGCAGATGAGCGGCTTCGGCGGGATGCTCTCGCTCGACCTCGTCGGAGGGGCCGCGGCCGCGCGCGCCTTCGCCGAGGCGTTGACCGTGTTCACGCTCGCCGAATCGCTCGGCGGGGTGGAGTCGCTCGTCAACCACCCGAGCGAGATGACCCACGCCTCCGTCCGCGGCACCGAGCTGGAGGTTCCGGACTCGATCATCCGGCTCTCCGTCGGCATCGAGGACGCGGCCGACCTCGTCGCCGACGTGCGGCAGGCGCTCGACCGGCTGTAGCGGCGCGGCCGCGGCCGGGGTGCGGCGCCCCTCCGCGGCAGGCTTCGGGCATCCCGCTCATCGATGGCGGGGCACGCCGGTGCATAATGAGCCGAGCGCATGTGAACGTACACATGCCCCAGCGGACGGGTGCGGATGACGACGGAGTCGGAGCGGGCGGCGGAGCCCGACCGCGTGCGCGCGCCCAACATCCGCGACGTCGCGCGGGTCGCCGGCGTCTCGTACCAGACCGTCTCGCGCGTGCTCAACGACAGCCCGAGCATCCGCCCCGGCACCCTCGCCCGGGTGCGCGCCGCCATCGACGAGCTCGGCTACCGGCCGAATCAGGCCGCCCGCGCGCTCGTCACGAGCCGCTCGCGCACGATCGGGGTGCTGTCGGCGCAGACCGCGCACTACGGCCCGGCGACGAGCATCGCCGCCATTGAGCTCGCCGCCCGGGAAGCCGGCTACCGGCTCACGATCACCAACATCGCCTCGAGCGAGTACGCCTCGATCAAGTCGGGGCTCGACTACCTGATGAGCCAGTCGATCGAGGCCCTCATCGTCGTCGCGCCGCAGGTGCGCGTGTTCGAGGCGCTCGACGACCTGCAGGTGGCGGTGCCCTTCGTGACGCTCGAGGCGACGGGGCTCAACCGCGCGCACTCGCTCTGGGTCGACCAGGTGCAGGGCGCCCGGCTCGCGACCCGGCACCTCATCGAGCTCGGGCACACCGAGATCACCCACCTCTCCGGCCCGCAGGACTGGATCGAGGCCGAGGCCCGCATGCAGGGGTTCCTGCGCGAGCTCGGCGACGCCGACCTGCGCACCCGCGCGCCGATCCTCGGCGACTGGACGGCGCACTTCGGCTACTACGCCGGACTCGAGCTGCTGCGCTACCGCGACTTCACCGCCGTGTTCGCCGGCAACGACCAGATGGCCCTCGGCTTCATGCACGCCTGCCGCGACTCGGGGCTCTCGGTGCCCGACGACATCTCCGTCGTCGGCTTCGACGACATCCCCGAGGCCGCGCACTTCGCCCCGCCCCTGACGACCGTGCGGCAGAACTTCGCCGAGATCGGCCGCCGGGCCGTCGCCCTGCTGCTCGGCGAGCTGCGCGGCGAGACCGAGCTGAGCCACGACCCGGTGCAGGCCGAGCTCGTCGTGCGGCAGTCGACGGCCCGCGCGCGCTGAGCCCGCGCGGTCGGGTCGGCGCGCTGGGCCGCTCGCCCGGCTGGGCCCGCGCACTGAGCCCGCGCGGGTGCGTCGGCGGGCTTGCTGCGGCCGAGCATCCCGTCGTCGGGTGTGCACGAATGCAGGACTCAGTCGGCGCGTCGCCCGACGTCGAGCGGCGACACGCCGCGGTCGAGCGCCGAACTCCTGCATTTCGGCCAGCGCCAAGGCGGAGCGGGTGCCGGGGCCAGGACGGAGCGGTGCGCCCGGATGGCTGCCGGCGCGCTCCGCGCCTGTTACGCAGTTGTGACCGACGGCCGCTCGCCTCGGCTTGACAGATGTGACCGTTTCGCCGTTAGATGTGTCCACGCCATGTGAACGATCACATCCGACCGATCGCCGGCGATACCCGCACCACCCCGAACCACCGCATCGGCACCACCACGGTCGATGCCCCCAGACGATGAGGTCTCGAGTGAGCGCTGTCAGCCCCGCCGGCACCGTGCCCTGCGGCACGACGCCCGGCCGCGCCGGCTCCTCGAGAACCCTCGTCGCCGGAGGTGCGCGATGCACCGCCTGAGCCCCGAGGTGCAGGTCGCCGTCGCCCGCGTGCGCGACGAGGTCGCCGCCCTCCACGCCGAGCTCGTCCGTGCCGGCCTCGTCGTCTGGACGGGCGGCAACGTCTCGGGCCGCGTGCCCGGTGCCGACCTCTTCGTCATCAAGCCGAGCGGCGTCAGCTACGACGACCTCGACGCGGCCGCCATGATCCTCTGCACCCTCGACGGCGAGGTCGTGCCCGACACCCCCGGCAGCGACCGCAGCCCCTCGAGCGACACCGCAGCGCACGCATACGTCTACCGGCACATGCCCGAGGTCGGCGGGGTCGTGCACACCCACAGCCCCTACGCCTGCGCCTGGGCCGCCGTCGGCGAGCCGATCCCCTGCGTGCTGACGGCGATCGCCGACGAGTTCGGCGGCGAGATCCCGGTCGGTCCGTTCGCGATCATCGGCGACGACTCGATCGGCCGCGGCATCGTCGAGTCCCTGCGCGGCCACCGCTCGCCCGCGGTGCTCATGGCGAACCACGGTCCGTTCACGATCGGCACGGATGCTCGCGCCGCGGTCAAGGCGGCGGTCATGGTCGAGGACGCCGCCCGCGCTGTGCACCTCGCCCGCCAGCTGGGGGAGCCCCGGCCGATCGCGCAGAGCGCGGTCGACCAGCTCTTCGACCGGTACCAGAACGTCTACGGACAGGCGGAGGCCCCGCCCCGATGAACCTCCCGGGTTCCCCCCGGGAAGCGGATGCGGCGCTCGAGGTCGAGAGCGGCATCCCGTTGCACCACCACAATCCCCATTGAAAGGACACACAGTGAAGAACTCCAAGTTCCTCCTCGGCGTCGCCGCCGCAGGAGTCATGTCGCTGGCACTCGCCGGCTGCGCCGGTGACCGCACCGGCGGCGGCGCTGCCGGCGGCGGCGAGGACGAGGCGGGCGGCATCATCGGCGTCGCGATGCCCACGCAGCAGTCCGAGCGCTGGATCGCCGACGGCGACAACGTGCAGTCGCAGCTCGAGGAGCTCGGCTACGAGGTCGACCTCCAGTTCGCGAACGACGACATCCCCACCCAGGTCTCGCAGATCGAGAACATGATCGCCAGCGGCGCCGAGGCCCTGATCATCGCCTCGATCGACGGCACCACCCTCACCGATGTGCTGCAGCAGGCCGCCGATGCGGGCATCCCCGTCATCGCCTACGACCGCCTCATCAACGGCACCGAGAACGTCGACTACTACACGACCTTCGACAACTTCGAGGTCGGCGTGCAGCAGGCCACCTCGCTGCTCATCGGCATGGGCGTGTTCGACGAGAGCGGTGCTCGCACCGACGTCGCCGGCCCGCTGAACGTCGAGCTCTTCGCCGGCAGCCCCGACGACAACAACGCGACGTTCTTCTTCGACGGCGCGATGAGCGTCATCCAGCCGCTGATCGACGACGGCACCCTCGTCGTCCCCTCCGGCCAGACCGACTTCGAGCAGGTGGCGATCCTCCGCTGGCTGCCCGAGACGGCGCAGGAGCGCATGGAGAACATCCTCACCATCATCGGCGACACGCAGATCGATGGCGTTCTCTCGCCCTACGACGGCCTCTCGATCGGCATCATCTCCGCCCTCACCTCGGGCGGCTACTCGACCGACGCCCTGCCCATCATCACGGGCCAGGACGCCGAGCTCGGCTCGGTGCAGTCGATCATCGCCGGCGAGCAGTACTCGACCATCTTCAAGGACACCCGTCTGCTCGCCGAGCAGGCCGTCGCGATGGTGGATGCCCTCCAGAACGGCGAGGAGCCCGAGGTCAACGACACCGAGACCTACGACAACGGCGAGAAGGTCGTCCCGTCGTACCTGCTCGACTCGTCGATCGTCACGGTCGACAACTACGAGGACGTGCTCATCGGCAGCGGGTACTACACCGCTGAGGAGCTCGGCTAGTAGGTTCCGCTACATCGGGTGCGGGTCCGGCCGTTCGCGGTCGGACCCGCACCATCCCGCTGTTCCCCCGCACCACCTCACCCGCAGAGGAGAAGGAGCATCCATGAGCACCATCCTCGAGATGCGCACCATCACCAAGGAGTTCCCCGGCGTCAAGGCGCTGCAGGACGTCACGCTCACCGTCGAGCGCGGCCACGTGCACGCCATCTGCGGCGAGAACGGGGCCGGCAAGTCGACGCTCATGAAGGTGCTGTCGGGCGTCTACCCGTACGGCACCTACACCGGCGACATCGTGTTCGAGGGCGACACGATGCAGTTCAAGGACATCCGCGACAGCGAGAAGTCGGGCGTCGTCATCATCCACCAGGAGCTCGCCCTCAGCCCCTACCTCTCGATCGCCGAGAACATCTTCCTCGGCAACGAGCGCCAGAAGCGCGGCTTCATCGACTGGGACGAGACCAACGCCGAGGCGGCCAAGCTGCTCGCCCGCGTCGGCCTCGGCGACAGCCCGACGACGATCGTCAACGAGATCGGCGTCGGCAAGCAGCAGCTCGTCGAGATCGCCAAGGCGCTGTCGAAGAACGTCAAGCTGCTCATCCTCGACGAGCCCACCGCGGCCCTCAACGACGAGGACTCCGCGCACCTGCTCGACCTGATCCGCCACCTCAAGGGGCAGGGCATCACGTCGATCATCATCAGCCACAAGCTCAACGAGATCAAAGCGATCGCCGACGAGGTGACGATCATCCGCGACGGGCGCACCATCGAGACGCTCGACCTCGCCGAGGTCACCGAGAACCGCATCATCAAGGGCATGGTCGGCCGCGATCTCGAGCACCGCTACCCCGACCGCACGGTCACCATCGGCGAGGAGGTGTTCCGGGTCGAGGACTGGACGGTGCACCACCCGACCGACGGCGACCGCACGATCATCCACGGCGCGAGCCTGAACGTGCGCGCCGGCGAGGTCGTCGGCATCGCCGGGCTCATGGGCGCCGGGCGCACCGAGCTCGCGATGAGCATCTTCGGCCGCTCGTACGGCTCGCGCATCACCGGCTCGCTGTACATGCGCGGCGAGGAGATCCAGGCGCGCTCGGTGCCGGAGGCCATCCGCAACGGCCTCGCCTACGCCACCGAGGATCGCAAGCTCTACGGCCTCAACCTCATCGACGACATCAAGCGCAACATCTCGACCGCGGGCCTCAAGAAGCTCGCCCCGCGCGGCTGGGTCGACGGCGGCCAGGAGCAGATCGTCGCCTCGGGCTACCGCAAGAGCATGAACATCAAGGCGCCCTCGGTGGACGTCGTGACGGGCAAGCTCTCGGGCGGCAACCAGCAGAAGGTCGTGCTGTCGAAGTGGCTCTACTCCGACCCCGAGGTGCTCATCCTCGACGAGCCCACCCGCGGCATCGACGTCGGCGCCAAGTACGAGATCTACACGATCATCAACGAGCTCGCGGCGCAGGGGAAGGCGGTCATCGTCATCTCGAGCGAGCTGCCCGAGCTGCTCGGCATCTGCGACCGCATCTACGCCCTCTCCGAGGGCACCATCACCGGTGAGCTGCCGATCGAGCAGGCCACCCCCGAAGCACTCATGGTGCTCATGACCAAGGAGAAGGAGGCCGACCATGTCATCGGCTAGCGCAACCCGCACCGCCACCAGTCGATCGGAGGTGCTGAGCTTCCTGAGCTCGCGCCTGCGTCAGATCGGCATCTTCCTGGTGCTCATCGTCATCGTCATCCTGTTCCAGGTGCTGACCGAGGGCCGCCTGCTCACCGCGGGCAACGTCTCGAACGTCATCGTGCAGAACAGCTACATCCTGATCCTCGCGATCGGCATGGTGATGATCATCATCGCCGGCCACATCGACCTCTCGGTCGGTTCGGTCGCCGCCTTCGTGGGGGCCATGTCGGGCGTGATGGTGCGCGATCTCGACTTCCCCTGGTGGGTCGCGATCATCGTCTCGCTCGTCATCGGCGCGCTCGTCGGATGCTGGCAGGGCTTCTGGGTCGCCATCGTCGGCATCCCCGCCTTCATCGTGACCCTGGCGGGCATGCTGATCTTCCGCGGCCTCACCCAGATCGTGCTCGGCAACACGCAGATCACGCCGTTCCCGACGGAGTACCGCCAGCTCGGCGCCGGCTACGTGTTCCCGCAGCTGTTCCCCGCGTCGACGAGCCCTGCGGAGTGGATCACGGTGGGCCTCGGCCTCATCGCCCTCGTGATGTTCGTGGTCTCGCAGCTGCAGGGCCGCATCAAGCGCACGAAGCTCAACCTCGAGACCGAGCCCGCCTGGTGGTTCATCGTGAAGCTCGCCTTCGGCTCGGGCCTCATCCTGTTCCTCACCTACCTGCTGGGCGTCGCCCCCGGCTCGCGCGGCACGCCCATCGTGCTCATCGTGCTCGGCGTGCTCGTGGTCGCCTACACGCAGGTGATGAACCGCAGCGTCTTCGGCCGTCACATCTACGCGGTCGGCGGCAACCGCAACGCGGCGAACCTGTCGGGCATCGACTCGCGCAAGATCGACTTCTACCTGTTCGTCAACATGGGCGTGCTCGCCGCGCTCGCGGGCATCATCTTCACGGGCCGCCTCAACTCGGCGGGCCCGGGTGCCGGCAACCTGTTCGAGCTCGACGCCATCGCGGCCGCCTTCATCGGCGGCGCGGCGGTGCAGGGCGGCGTCGGAACGGTGATCGGCGCCATCACCGGCGGTCTGATCGTCGGCGTGCTGAACAACGGCATGTCGCTGCTCGGCGTGAGCACCGACTACCAGCAGTTCATCAAGGGCCTCGTGCTGCTGCTCGCCGTGGCCTTCGACGTCTACAACCGCAAGCGCGCCCGCACGTAGGCCGCGCCGGAGGAGTGCTCGGGGGTCGGCCGTCCGCGGCCGACCCCCGTACCCCTGTCCACCACTGTCATACTGTTAGCGCTAACAACGCGCCGGGGCGAGCGAGCGCCGGCCTGAACCGAGAGCGGACCCTCGTGAGCGACGTCGCTGCCCCCACCCCGTCCCCGTCCACCCCCCGCTACGTCATCGGCGTCGACTACGGCACCCTCTCCGGCCGCGCCGTCGTCGTGCGCGTCGCCGACGGCGCCGAGCTCGGCACGGGCGTGCACGAGTACCGCCACGCCGTCATGGACACGACGCTCGCGGCGACCGGCGCCGCCCTGCCGCCCGAGTGGGCGCTGCAGGATGCCCGCGACTACGTCGAGGTGCTGCAGAACGCCGTGCCCGCCGCGGTGCGGGCCGCCGGCATCGACCCCGCCGACGTCATCGGCATCGCCACCGACTTCACGGCCTCGACCCCGCTGCCCGTGACCGCCGACGGAACCCCGCTCTCGTCCCTCGACGAGTGGCGCGAGAATCCGCACGCCTACGTCAAGCTCTGGAAGCACCACGCCGGCCAGGGCCAGGCCGACCGCATCAACGCGCTCGCCGAGGAGCGCGGCGAGGCCTGGCTGCCGCGCTACGGCGGGCTCATCTCGAGCGAGTGGGAGTTCGCGAAGGCGCTGCAGCTGCTCGAGGAGGCGCCGGACGTCTACGCAGCGACCGACCGCTGGATCGAGGCCGCCGACTGGATCGTCTGGCAGCTCAGCGGCACCTACCTGCGCAACGCCTGCACCGCCGGCTACAAGGGCATCTACCAGGACGGCGCCTACCCCGACGCCGCGTTCCTCGCGGCGCTGAACCCCGGCTTCGCCGGCTTCGTCGACGACAAGCTCGCCCACGAGATCGGCCGGCTCGGCCAGCGCGCGGGCTGGCTCACCGCCGAGGCCGCGGCGTGGACGGGCCTGCCCGAGGGCATCGCCGTCGCGGTCGGCAACGTCGACGCGCACGTCACCGCGCCCGCGGCCCAGGCCGTCGAGCCCGGCCAGATGGTCGCCATCATGGGCACGAGCACGTGCCACGTCATGAACGGCGCGACCCTCGCCGAGGTGCCCGGCATGTGCGGTGTCGTCGACGGCGGCATCGTCGACGGGCTCTACGGCTACGAGGCGGGCCAGTCGGGCGTCGGTGACATCTTCGCCTGGTACGTCAAGAACCAGGTGCCGGCATCGGCGTACGCCGCCGCCGAGGCTGCCGGCACGAGCATCCACCAGTACCTCACCGACCTCGCCGCCGACCGCCCCGTCGGCGACCACGGCCTGCTCGCCCTCGACTGGCACAACGGCAACCGCTCGGTGCTCGTCGACACCGAGCTCAGCGGCCTCGTGCTCGGCATGACGCTGACGACCCGGCCCGAGGAGGTCTACCGCGCGCTGCTCGAGTCGACCGCCTACGGCACCCGGCGCATCGTCGAGGCGTTCGCCGAGTCGGGCGTGCCGGTGACGGAGTTCATCGCCGCGGGCGGCCTCATCAAGAACCCGGTGCTCATGCAGATCTACAGCGACGTGCTGCGGATGCCCATCTCGACCATCGCGAGCGAGCAGGGCCCGGCGCTCGGGTCGGCGATCCACGCCGCCGTCGCCGCGGGCGCCTACGCCGACGTGCGCGAGGCCGGAGCGGCGATGGGCTCGCGCACCGTCGCGGCCTTCACGCCGAACCCCGAAGCCGCCGACGCCTACGACGCGCTCTACGCCGACTACCTGCAGCTGCACGACTACTTCGGCCGGGGTGCGAACGACGTGATGAAGCGGCTGAAGGCGCGCCGGCGCGAGGTCCGCGCGTGAGCGGGGTCGCCGACGCGAGCGGCACCGACGCCTCCGTCATCGAGATCACCCGCCTGCGCGAGGAGCTCGCGGCCCTGCATGGCGAGCTCGTGCGCTACGGCCTGGTCGTCTGGACGGGCGGCAACGTCTCGGCGCGCGTGCCCGGCGCCGACCTGTTCCTCATCAAGCCGAGCGGCGTCGACTACGACGACCTCACCCCCGAGAGCATGATCCTGTGCACGCTCGACGGCGAGGTCGTGCCCGACACCCCCGGCGGCAAGGAGCGCAGCCCGTCGAGCGACACCGCCGCGCACGCGTACGTCTACCGGAACATGCCCGAGGTCGGCGGCGTCGTGCACACGCACTCGCCGTACGCCTGCGCCTGGGCGGCCCGCCGCGAGCCCATCCCCTGCGTGCTGACGGCCATCGCCGACGAGTTCGGCGGCGAGATCCCGGTGGGCCCGTTCGCGATCATCGGCGACGACTCCATCGGTCGCGGCATCGTCGACACCCTGCGCGGCCACCGGTCGCCCGCTGTGCTCATGGCCAACCACGGTCCGTTCACGATCGGCGTGGATGCTCGCGCTGCGGTCAAGGCGGCCGTCATGGTCGAGGACGCCGCCCGCAGCGTGCACCTCGCCCGCTCGCTCGGCGAGCCCCACCCCATCGACCCCGCCGCGATCGACTCGCTCTACGACCGCTACCAGAACGTGTACGGCCAGACGGCCACCCCCGAGAAGACCCCCGAAGGAGCTCCCGCATGAGCCGCAGCATCGTCCCCGACCTGTCGACCTACGAGGTCTGGTTCCTCACCGGCAGCCAGAACCTCTACGGCGACGAGACGCTGCGGCAGGTGGCGGCGCAGTCGCAGGAGGTCGTCGCCGGCCTGCAGGCCGCGTCGAGCATCCCGGTCAGCATCGTCTGGAAGCCCACCCTCGTCGACAGCACGAGCATCAAGAAGGTGATGCAGGAGGCCAACGCCGCCGAGAACGTCATCGGCGTCATCGCCTGGATGCACACCTTCAGCCCGGCCAAGATGTGGATCGCCGGCCTCGACGCCCTGCAGAAGCCCCTCATGCACCTGCACACCCAGGCCAACGTCGAGCTGCCCTGGAGCGAGATCGACTTCGACTTCATGAACCTGAATCAGGCGGCGCACGGCGACCGCGAGTTCGGGTACATCCAGACCCGGCTCGGGGTGGCCCGCACGACCGTCGTCGGCCACGTCTCGAACCCGGCCGTCACCGACCGCGTCGCCGTCTGGGCGCGCGCCGCGGCCGGCTGGCACGCCACCCACGAGCTCAAGCTGGCCCGCTTCGGCGACAACATGCGCTACGTCGCCGTCACCGAGGGCGACAAGACCGAGGCCGAGCTGCGCTTCGGCGTTCAGGTCAACACCTGGGGCGTCACCGAGCTCGCCGACGCCGTGCACGCCGTCTCGGACGCCGCCATCACCGAGCTCGTCGCCGAGTACGTCGACCTCTACGACGTCGCCCCCGAGCTGCACCCCGGCGCCGAGCGCGCCGACTCGCTGCGCTACGGCGCGGCTATCGAGCTGGGCCTGCGCTCGTTCCTCGAGGCGGGGGGCTTCGGCGCCTTCACGACCTCGTTCGAGGATCTCGGTGCGCTGCGCCAGCTGCCCGGCCTCGCCGTGCAGCGCCTGCAGGCCTGTGGCTACGGCTTCGGGGCTGAGGGCGACTGGAAGACCGCGGTGCTCGTGCGCGCGGCCGCCGTCATGGGCGCGGGCCTGCCGGGCGGCGCGAGCCTGATGGAGGACTACACGTACCACCTCGAGCCCGGCAACGAGCTCATCCTCGGCGCGCACATGCTGGAGGTGAGCCCCTCGCTCACCTCGCAGCGCCCGCGCCTCGAGGTGCACCCGCTCGGCATCGGCGGCAAGGAGGACCCGGTGCGCCTCGTCTTCACCGCCGACGCCGGCCCCGCCGTCGTCGCCGCGCTGAGCGACATGCGCGACCGGTTCCGCCTCGTGGCGAACGTCGTCGAGAACGTCGCCCTCCCGGCACCCATGCCGAAGCTGCCCGTCGGCCACGCCGTCTGGAAGCCCGCGCCCGACTTCGCGACCTCCGCCGCCTCGTGGCTCACGGCCGGCGCCGCGCACCACACCGTCATGTCGACGCAGGTGGGGGTCGACGTCTTCCGCGACTTCGCCCACATCGCGGGCGTCGAGCTGCTCGTCATCGACGAGGGGACGACCGAGCGCGGCTTCGCGCAGGAGGTGCGGGCGAACGCGGCGTACTACCGCCTGGCCCAGGGGCTCTGATCGCCGGCGCCCGCGCGAGCATCTACGACGTCGCGCGCCTCGCGGGCGTCTCGCACCAGACCGTCTCGCGCGTCATCAACGACCACCCCAACATCCGCGCCACGACGCGGGCGCGGGTCGAGGCGGCGATGGCCGAGCTGCGCTTCACCCGCAACTCCTTCGCCCGCGCGCTCGCGACGAACGAGTCGCGGCGCATCGGCGTGCTCATCGATAGCCCCGTGCAGTACGGCCCGACGAGCACCCTGCGCGGCCTCGAGGAGGCGGCGCGCGGCCGCGGGTACCACGTGAGCGTCACGACCGTCGCCGACGACCCCGCCTTCTCGGTGGATGCCGGACTCGAGCAGCTCATGCTGCAGGGCATCGACGGGCTGTGCGTCATCGCGCCGCGCGCCTCGGCGCTCGCGGCCGTGCACGGCATCGCCGACCGCTGCCCGACGGTGGTCATCACGGCCGAGGCCGACGCGGGGCTGCTCACCTCGGCGGTCGACCAGCACGGCGGGGCCGTCGCCGCGGTCGAGCACCTCATCGCCCTCGGTCACCGCGGGATCCGCCACCTGGCCGGCCCCGCCGACTGGCTCGACGCCGCGGCGCGCGAGCGCGGCTGGCGGGATGCCCTCGAGCGGGCGGGTCTGCCGGTGCACGAGCCCATCCCGGGCGACTGGAGCTCGGACGCCGGGTACCGCGCCGGCTCCGACCCCGCCGCCCTGGACGGCGCGACCGCCGTCTTCGCCGCCAACGACCAGATGGCGCTCGGGCTCGTGCACGGGCTCGTCGCCCGCGGGATCCGCGTGCCCGACGACGTGAGCGTCGTCGGCTTCGACGACGTGCCGGACGCGCACCACTTCCTGCCGCCGCTGACGACGGTGCGCCAGGACTTCCGGGCGCTGGGAGCGGACAGCCTCGCCGCCCTGCTCGACGCGGTCGAGGGCGACCCCGGTGCCGCGGGGCACCGGGTGATCGGGGCGCAGCTCGTCGTGCGAGCATCCACCGCCCCGCCGCCCGCCCCCGACGCCGACTGATGCGTACCCGATCACCCGCCCCGCGACCGTGGGAGCGGTTGCACACCCGAAGGAATAGGCTCGACCCATGACCGACAGCTCCCCCGACTACCGCGACGCCGGCCTCGAGTTCCCCGCCGGGTTCCTCTTCGGCTCCGCCACCGCCAGCTACCAGATCGAGGGCGCGGTGACCGAGGACGGTCGCGGCCCGTCCATCTGGGACACCTTCAGCCACACCCCCGGCCGCGTGCTGCACGGCCACACCGGCGACGTGGCCGACGACCACTACCACCGCCTCGACGACGACCTCGACCTCATGCAGCGCATGGGTCTCGAGGCGTACCGCTTCTCGATCGCGTGGCCGCGCATCCAGGCCGAGGGATCGGGCCGCGCCAACGAGAAGGGGCTCGCCTTCTACGGGCGCCTCGTCGACGGCCTGCTCGCCCGCGGCATCACGCCCATCGCGACGATGTACCACTGGGATCTTCCGCAGGCCCTCGAGGACGAGGGCGGCTGGACCAACCGCGACACCGCCTACCGCTTCGCCGACTACGCTCACCACCTCGGTGATGCGCTCGGCGACCGCATCCACACCTGGACGACGCTGAACGAGCCCTGGTGCAGCGCCTACCTCGGCTACGGCTCGGGCGTGCACGCCCCCGGCATCGCGAACGGCGCCGCCGCCCTGACCGCCGTGCACCACCTCAACCTCGCCCACGGCCTCGGCCTGCAGGCGCTCCGCTCGACCGTCACGCGGCCCGAGACGCAGTACTCGGCGACGCTCAATCTGCACATGATCCGCGGCGACGAGCGGGCCGAGCAGGCCTCGCAGGAGGAGGCCGTGCGCCGCATCGACGCGCTCGCCAACCGCGCCTTCACCGGCCCGATGCTGCGCGGCGCGTACCCGACCGACCTGCTCGAGGACACCGCCTCCGTCACCGACTGGTCGTTCGTGCGCGACGGCGACCTCGAGCAGATCCACCAGCCGATCGACGTGCTCGGCGTCAACTACTACTCCACCGTCACCGTGCGCATGTGGGACGGCCACTCGCCCCGCAGCAACGCCGACGGCCACGGCCAGTCCGAGGGCTCGGCCTGGCCCGGCTCGCTCGACGTCGAGTTCGTGCAGCAGCCCGGCCCGTACACCGACATGGGCTGGAACATCGCGCCCGACGGCCTCGAGCAGCTGCTCATGGACCTGCACGAGCAGTTCCCCGAGCTGCCGCTCATGATCACCGAGAACGGCGCGGCCTTCCCCGGCGACGAGGTCGTCGACGGCCGCGTCGACGACCCGCTGCGCATCGACTACCTGCGCCGCCACTTCACGGCCGCCCACCGCGCCATGCAGCGCGGGGTCGACCTGCGCGGCTACCAGGTGTGGAGCCTCATGGACAACTTCGAGTGGGCCTACGGCTACACGAAGCGCTTCGGCATCGTGCACGTCGACTACGAGTCGCTCGAGCGCACCGTCAAGCAGTCGGGCCACTGGTACTCGGAGCTCATCCGCACGCGGCGCATCCCCGAGTAGGGGCTCGTGAGCGGCCTCGCAGGCGCGCGTGGTGCGATGTCGACATGGCTCTGAACATCACGGGGGATGCCCCGGCCGACGCCCTGCTCACCGACGACCCCTTCGCGCTGCTCGTCGGCATGCTGCTCGATCAGCAGATCCCGATGGAGACGGCGTTCGCCGGCCCCGCGAAGATCCGCGACCGCCTCGGCCCGGTCGACCCGGCGACGATCGCCGACACCGACCCGGAGGCGTTCCTCACCGCCTTCCGCGAGACGCCCGCGGTGCACCGGTTCCCCGGCTCGATGGCGGCGCGGGTGCAGACCCTCGCCGGGGTCGTGCGCGACGAGTGGGGCGGCGACGCCGCCGCGATCTGGACCCGTCCGGCTGAGGGCTCGGACGAGGCGCCCGACGGCGCCGAGGTGCTGCGCCGGCTGCAGGCGCTGCCCGGCTTCGGCGAGCAGAAGGCGCGCATCTTCCTCGCCCTGCTCGGCAAGCAGTGCGGGCTGGATGCGCCCGGCTGGCGCGAGGCGGCCGGGCGCTACGGCGAAGAGGGTTCGTACGCCTCCGTCGCCGACATCGTCGACGCCGACTCGCTCGCCCGCGTGCGCGCGGCGAAGAAGGCGGCGAAGGCGGCGAAGGCCGACAAGGGCTGAGCGCCTCCGCGCTCGCCCGCGTTCGCGCGCTCCCAGCGCGTCGCCGCGCGTGGAGAGACGTCGGCGCGGCGTGCGCTAACTCCTGCGATTCAGATTCGGCAGAAGGTCGGCGGCGCGGCAGCGCGCGGAGCGCCTCCCGGAATGCAGGAGTTGCCGCACGCTCCGAGCCGGAGAGCACGGGACCGAGTGACATGACGGGCGAGTTCGTTCGACTCGCCGACAAACTGTCGAATCGATTCGACGTGAGGCCGGAGCGAGCGTAGGATCGTCTGCGCGCCGGATCACCCGCGCCTCTCGCGCCGCCTCGGCGCAGCATCCCGTTCAGCGTCGACCGGTCGCCCACGTCGACCGGTGCGCCCCGCTCGCGAAAGGCCGTACCGACCGTGTCGACCGTCGTCCACCCCGGTGATTCCCTGACCCGGCGCCAGCGCGTGACCTACGTGCTCGTGCTCGGGGCGCTCACCGCGCTCGGGCCGTTCACCGTCGACCTGTACCTGCCGGCCTTCCCGCAGGTCGAGGCCGACCTCGGCGTCAGCGTCGCGCTCGTGCAGCTGACGCTCACCGCCACGATGATCGGCTTCGGCTTCGGGCAGCTGATCGTCGGCCCGTGGAGCGACCGCATCGGCCGAAGGCTGCCCCTCATCCTCGCGACGACCGTGCACGTGGCCGCGAGCCTCGCGGTCGCGCTCGCCCCCGACATCGGCTGGCTGCTCGCAGCCCGCGTGCTGCAGGGCGCCGGGGCCGCGGCCGGCGGCGTCGTCGCCATGGCGATGGTGCGCGACCTCTTCGGCGGCTACCCGCTCGTGCGCATGCTCTCGCGCCTCGCGCTCGTCACCGGGCTCGCCCCCGTGCTCGCGCCGCTCATCGGCTCGCAGCTGCTGCTCGTCATGCCGTGGCGAGGACTGTTCGGCGTGCTCGCCTGCTACGGCGTGCTCGTCGTCGTCGCCTCGTGGCTGCTCATCGTCGAGACGCTGCCGCCCGCGCGCCGCGCCGACCCGGGGCACTCGACCCTCGGCGAGCGGTACCGCGCGCTGTTCCGCGACCGCATCTTCGTCGGCGTCGCCATCATCGGCGGATTCACCTTCACCGGGCTCTTCGCCTACCTCTCGGCCTCGTCGTTTCTCTTCCAGGACGTCTACGGGCTCGACGCCCAGGCCTACGGCATCGTCTTCGCGGCGAACTCGATCGGCGTCGTCATCGGCGTGCAGGTGAGCTCGCGGCTGGCGAAGTTCATCGGCCCGCAGTGGATCCTCTCCGTCTCGACGGCCGTGCTGCTGACGAGCGCCATCGCGATCGTCGTGCTCGACCAGCTCGACGCCGGCATGTGGGGCACGATCGTGCCGCTGTTCTTCTTCATCACGGCCTGCGGCTTCGGGTTCCCGATGGTGCAGGTGCTCGCGCTCGTCAACCACGGCAAGGAGGCCGGCACCGCCGCCTCGCTGCTCGGCGCCATGAACTTCGGCCTCGCCGGACTGCTCTCGCCCGTCGTCGGCGTCTTCGGCATCGACAGCGCGACCCCGATGGGCGCGGCGATGGCCGTGGCCGCCGCGGTCGCCGTGCTCTCGCTGTGGTTCGTGGTGCGCCCGCGCACCGTTCCGGCGCTGTCGCGCTGATCGCGACGGGATGCTCGCGCTGAGCATCCCCCGAACGCCCGTGCCGCCCGGCACCGGTGCGCTCGGTAGTGTTCGCCCATGACCACCGTGACCCCCGCCGAACGCCGCCGCATCCGCCGACGCTGGCCGCTCATCACGGGCGGCGTCGGCCTCGCCGCCGCCGTGCTCGTCGGACTGCTCGTCGCGCTGCGCGAATCGCCGACCGCGCTCGACGAGGAGTTCATGGACGAGCTGCTCGAGGAGCGCGCCCCCTGGCTCGACGTTCCCGCGCTCTTCCTCGACTGGTTCGGCGGGCACATCGTCGGCATCGTCGTGGTGCCGGTCGGGCTCGCGGTGCTGCTGCTCGTGCTGCGGCGGCCGTGGGGCGCGCTCTACTCGGTGGTCGCGGCGGTGCTGAGCGCCGGGGTCGTGCAGCTGCTGAAGAACCTGTTCGGGCGCGCGCGCCCGGAGGACATCCTGGTCGTGGCCGACTTCGGCTCGTTCCCCTCCGGCCACGTCGCGAACGCGGCGACGCTCGCGGTCACCTTCGTCGTCATCTTCGGCCTGCGCCCGGGCCGGTGGTGGGTGTGGATGCTCGGCGCGGTGTACATCGTCGCGATGGCGCTGGCCCGCACCTACCTCGGGGCGCACTGGATCACCGACACCATCGGCGGCGCCCTCGTCGGCATCGCCGTCGCCGTCATGGTCGCCGTCCCCTTCGCCGTGAGGCTGGGGGAGGAGCCGAGGCCGAGGAAGTCGGGCGGCGGACCCGTGCCGGATGCGGTGGCCGGCGAGGTGGCGGAGCGCGGGGTGCCGGGGCGCTCGGCGCCGGAGCGCTCGGCGCCGGGGCGCGGGGCGCCGGAGGCGCGGGCGGACGACGCCGGGCGCTGAGGGGCTCGCGCGGAGCATCCCCTCGCCTCTTCCGCTTTGTTGTCCAGTTGGATAACATCATGGCCATGAGAATCCTGCTTGTCGGCGCCGGGGGCGTGGGCGACGCGATCGCCAAGATCGCCGCCCGCCGCTCGTTCTTCGAGACCATGATCGTCAGCGACTACGACCTCGGCCGGGCCGAGCGCTCGGTCGCCTGGATCACCGAGCGCCACGGCGACCAGGGCGGCCGCTTCGTCGCCGCGCAGATCGACGCGAGCGACGCCGCCGCGGTCGAGCGCGTCGCCCGCGAGCACGGCGCCACCCACGTCATGAACGCCGTCGAGCCCAAGTTCGTGCCGACGATCTTCGCCGGGGCGCTCGCCGCCGGCGCCGACTACCTCGACATGGCGATGAGCCTGTCGCAGCCGCACCCGACCGAGCCGCACGCGCTCACGGGCGTCAAGCTCGGCGACGAGCAGTTCGCCGCGGCCGCCGAGTGGGAGGCCGCCGGCCGCCTCGCCCTCGTCGGCATGGGCGTCGAGCCCGGGCTCAGCGACGTCTTCGCCCGTTACGCCGCCGACCACCTCTTCAGCGAGATCGACGAGCTCGGCACCCGCGACGGCGCCAACCTCGTCGTGCGCGACGACGAGGGCAACGAGATCTTCGCCCCCTCCTTCAGCATCTGGACGACCATCGAGGAGTGCCTCAACCCGCCCGTCGTGTGGGAGAAGGACCGCGGCTGGTTCACGACCGCGCCGTTCAGCGAGCCCGAGGTCTTCGAGTTCCCCGAGGGCATCGGCCCCGTGGAGTGCGTCAACGTCGAGCACGAGGAGGTGCTGCTCATGCCGCGCTGGGTCGACGCCAAGCGCGTGACCTTCAAGTACGGCCTCGGCGACGAGTTCATCGGCATCCTCAAGACCCTGAACCAGCTCGGCCTCGACCGCACCGCCCCCGTGCGCGTGCGCTCGGCGAACGGCCCCGTCGAGGTCAGCCCGCGCGACGTCGTGGCGGCGGGCCTGCCCGACCCGGCCACGCTGGGGCCCCGGATGACCGGCAAGACCTGCGCCGGACTCTGGGTGACCGGCACCGGCGTCGACGGCGCGCCCCGCGAGGTGTACCTGTACCACGTGGCCGACAACGAGTGGACGATGGCCGAGTACGAGGCCCAGTGCGTCGTCTGGCAGACCGCGCTCAACCCCGTCATCGCGCTCGAACTGCTCGCCACCGGCGCCTGGAGCGGCGCGGGCGTGCTCGGGCCGGAGGCGTTCGACGCCCGGGCGTTCCTCGACCTCATGGCGCGGCCCGAGGCCGACGGCGGGTACGGGCAGCCGTGGGGGTTCGAGGAGCGGACGCCGGCGGCGGTCTGAGCCGGGCGGCCTGAGCGCCGGGCCTGAGCGCCGGGTGCCGCCGAGTTGACGGTTCCCGCCGAGTTGCGCGTTCGGAACCCTCAACTCGAGCGAAACGGCGCAACTCGACGGCGGCTCGGGCGCAGCCCGGCACGGGCGGGCAGCCTGAGCGCCGGCCGCGGGCGGCGGCAGGCCGCTCGCGGTCGGCGGGCTCCGGGGCCCGCGGCGTAGGGTCGAGCAGGTGACCACGACCGCGCAGACCCCCACCACGGCGTCCCCCGGCCCCGCCGGGCTGAACTGGGCGCGCAACCTCGCCTACGCCGCATCCCGCTTCGCCGAACCGACGAGCATTGGTGAGCTGCAGCAGCTCGTCGCCGAGGCGCCGCAGGTGAGCGCGCTCGGCTCGCGGCACTCGTTCACGCGCATCGCCGACACGTCCGGGCTGCTCGTGTCGGTGGCGCGGCTGCCCGGCGCGGTGACCGTCGCGCCCACTGCCGACGGCCGCTCGGGCGTCGCCTCGGTGCCCGCCGGGATGCGCTACGCCGAGGTCGCGAGCGCGCTCGACGCGCAGGGCTGGGCGCTCGGCGCGATGGCCTCGCTGCCGCACATCTCCATCGCCGGCGCGATCGCCACCGGCACCCACGGCTCGGGCGACGCCGCGGGCTCGCTCGCGACCGCGGTCGTCGGGCTCGAGCTCGTGCGCTCCGACGGCTCGGTCGCGACCATCCGTCGCGGAGACGAGGGGTTCGACGGCGCCGTCGTCTCGCTCGGCGCCCTCGGCGTCGTCGTCCGCGTCGAGCTCGCGGTCGAGCCGAGCTACGCCATGACCCAGGTCGTCGACCTCGACCTGCCGTGGGATGCCGCGCTCGCCGATCTCGACGCCGTGATGGGGTCGGCGACGAGCGTGAGCCTGTTCACGAACTGGAGCCGATCCGACCTCATCGACCAGGTGTGGCGCAAGTCGCGCGTGACGCCCGAGGCGAGCGGGGCGCCCGGGCCGCTCGACAGGGCCGTGCGCGCGGGGGCGGCGGAGCATCCCCTCAGGGGTCAGCCCGCCCCCAACTGCACCGACCAGAGCGGTGAGCCGGGGCCCTGGTTCGAGCGGCTGCCGCACTTCAGGCCTGAGTTCACGCCCTCGAACGGCGACGAGCTGCAGAGCGAGTACTTCGTGCCGCGCGAGCACGCGGTGGCCGCGCTCAGCGCGATGCGCGCCCACGGGCCGGCCATCGAGGGGCTGCTGCAGGTGAGCGAGGTGCGCAGCATCCGCGGCGACGAGCTGTGGCTGAGCGGGGCGTTCGGCGGCGACGTCATCGGCATCCATTTCACCTGGATGCCCGACGAGCCCGCCGTGCGTGCGGCGCTGCCCGGCATCGAGTCGGTGCTCGCGCCCTTCGGCGCCCGACCGCACTGGGGCAAGGTCTTCACGATGGATCCGGCGGCCGTGGCCGCGCGCTACCCGCGCTGGGAGTCGTTCCGCGCGCTGCGCGCCGAGTGGGATGCGCGCGGCGCGCTGCGCGGCCCGCTGCTGCAGCACTGGGGCGTGTAGCGGGGCGGAGCACCGCAGGTGCGGTCGCGGCGCGACCGGCGACCCGGCATGATGGACCCATGACTCGGGAAGCGCTTTCCGCCGACACCGCCGATGCCGTGCGGCACGCCGTCGACGGCCGGCACCCCGCCCGCTCGGTGCTGCGCCTGCTCGGCCTGCACCGCCGCCGGGTGCTGCTCGCGCTGCTGTTCTTCGCCGTCAAGGACACCCCGCTCTGGCTGCTGCCCGTCATCACCGCGCAGGTCATCGACATCGTCGTCGACCAGCGCCCGCCGATCGAGCTCGCGCTCTGGGGCGGCATCGCCGTCGTCGCGCTGCTGCAGAACTACCCCGGCCACGTGCTCTACACGCGCTTCTTCATGGGGGTCGTGCGGCGCACGGGCGCCGACCTGCGCAACGCGATCGCGGCCCGCCTGCAGGAGCTCTCGATCGGCTTCCACACCCGCGCGAACTCCGCGGTCGTGCAGACGAAGGTCGTGCGCGACGTCGAGAACATCGAGGTCATGCTGCAGCAGACCGCGCATCCGCTGCTGTCGGCGACGATGGTGCTGCTCGGCGCCGTGACGATGACGGCGATCGCGGTGCCGCAGTTCCTGCCGGTCTACGCCCTCGCCATCCCGCTCGCCGTCGCCCTGCGCGCGCTGCTGCAGCGGCGCAGCCTCACCCGCAACGAGGCGTTCCGGCGCGAGGTCGAGCACTTCTCCGCCCGCGTCGGCGAGATGGCCGCGCTCATGCCCATCACCCGCGCGCACGGGCTCGAGCACACGGCCCGGCAGCGCGTCGCCGACGGCGCCGAGGGCGTGCGCACCGCCGGCTTCGCCCTCGACCTGCTCAACGGCCGCTTCGCCTCGGTCTCGTGGGTGAGCCTGCAGCTGCTCGGCGTCGGCTGCCTCATCCTCGCCGCCTGGTTCTCGCTCACCGGGTTCCTGCCGATCTCGGCCGGCGAGGTCGTGCTGCTGAGCTCGTACTTCGCCCTGCTCACGACGAGCGCGACGGGGCTGCTCATGCTGCTGCCGATCGTCGCGCGCGGCACCGAGTCGGTGCGGTCGATCGCCGAGGTGCTGCAGGATCCCGACCTCGAGCGCAACGAGGGCAAGACCGCGGTCGGCGTGGTGCGCGGCCGCATCGAGCTGCAGGGGGTGACCTTCGCCTACGGGGATCGCGCCGGCGGCGCCGGCGCGGCCCGAGCCGGGCATCCCGAGGCCGCCCCCACCGCGGCCCCGCCGCCGGAGCCCGCCCCCGCCGCCCGCCCCGCCCTCGACGGCATCGATCTCGCGATCGAGCCCGGCGAGACGATCGCGTTCGTCGGCTCCTCCGGCTCGGGCAAGTCGACGATGCTGAACCTCGTGCTGGGCTTCGTGCGTCCGACGCGGGGGCGGGTGCTGCTCGACGGCGTCGACATGGAGACCCTCGATCTGCGCAGCGTGCGCCGCCGCGTCTCGGTCGTGCCGCAGGAGTCGGTGCTGTTCGAGGGCACCATCCGCGAGAACATCGCCTACGGCCTCGGCGAGGTCGAGGATGCCCGGCTCGAGCAGGCGCTGCGCGACGCGAACGCGCTCGAGATCGTGACGGCGCTGCCCGAGGGCTGGCACACGGTCGTCGGCGAGCGCGGCGCGCGACTGTCGGGCGGCCAGCGCCAGCGCCTGTCGATCGCGCGGGCCCTCGTGCGCGACCCGAGCATCCTGCTGCTCGATGAGGCGACGAGCGCCCTCGACTCGGGCAGCGAGGCCGTCATCGCGCAGGCCCTCGACCGCCTCATGGCCGGCCGCACGACGCTCGTGGTCGCGCACCGGCTGTCGACGATCCGCTCGGCCGATCGCATCGTCGTGCTCGAGCACGGGCGCATCGTCGAGGTCGGCCCGCACGACGAGCTGCTCGCCCGCGGCGGCCGGTACGCGCAGCTGCACGGGGTGCAGGCGGGGTGACCCGGCGGACGCGCGACGGTGCGACCGGCCCGCCTGGGCTGCCCTGCCCGGGGCCCACCCGGCCCGGCCCGACCGGCCCGCCTCACCCGGCCAGCAGGTACGGGAACCGCAGCACGATCGCCCCGATGATGACCGCGTAGTTCGCGAGCACGAGCACGACGATGAACGGGGTGAGCGCTCGGCCCGGCGCGACCGCGCGGCGACCCAGATCCCCGTCCGCCATCGTGCGCACGATCGCCGTCCACCACAGGGGGATCGTCGCCGCCCAGACCACCAGGCAGTACGGGCAGAGCACGCCGATGACGAAGGCGCTCTGCACGAACAGCCAGGTGACGAAGACCCAGGCGCCGAAGAGCCCCATGACGACGAGCCGCCAGAACCAGGAGGCGAAGCGGGCGCTCGCGAGCATCCCGAGGCCGACCACGATCGGAACGACGAAGCCGGCCACCCCGATCACCGGATTGGGGAACCCGAGCAGCGAGGCCTGCCAGCGGTCGAACAGGGCGCCGCAGGAGACGAAAGGGCTCAGGTCGCACGAGAGGGGAGTCTCGGGGTTCTGCAGCGCGCGGACCCTCTCGATGAGGAGCCCGGTGGACGCGAGCCAGCCGATCGCTCCGCCCACGATCAGTACGATCGCGAATGCGATCGACGAGCGGGCAGCGGTCCGGTCATCACGCTCAGTGAGGGTCGCTGTATCGACCGTCGTCATCTCGAACCTCTCCTCAGTGTGCAGACATGCCTTCCCAGCCTATGCTGACACGGCCCGGCGTAACATGACACCCGTGGACGTCCCTCTCGATGCGCAGGCCGCGACGGTGCCCGCAGTCGGGCGCGGCACCGCTGAGCTCGGCAGCGGCGGAAGGGTACTGCGGCGCATCGTCCTCATCGTCCTCGCAGTCGCCCTCGTGGTCGTCGGCGCGCTCACAGCCGATCACGTCGAGGCCGCCGGGGCGAACGAGCACGCCGCCGCCGTCGCCGCGGAGAGCCCGCTCATCGTTCCGGCTGCCGCCACCACAGCATCCCCCGACCCGACTGTGCCCGACATCGCCACCGAATCGGGCCTCGGGGCCGCCCAGGAGCTCGTGCTGCTCATCTGCTCGATCCTCGCCCTGCTCGTCCTCCTCGGGCCCGCGCTACGGTCCGGCCCCGCCGGAGGGCTGCGCCGCATCGCGATGGGATGCTGGGCCCTCGTCGCCCTCGTCCGGCAGGCCTGGATCGACGCCGACCGGCCTGACCGGACGGCGCTCTGCATCATCCGCACGTAGGAGTCGCCCCCCCGGTCCGCGCCCTGCGCGATCGGAGCCGGGCACGTCACCGCGCGGACCCTTGTCTGCGCCCCTCCTGTTTGCGCGCTCTGCGCTCGTCGAAAGGTATCCTTCGTGACCACCAGCACCACCGCCAAAGTCTCGGTCGCGCTCTCCGGCGCGATCATCCTGCTCATCGCCGCGTTCGTCATCCTCGGCATCGTTCAGGCGCCGTCCAGCGGCCCCGTAGCCGACCCGGACTCCGACCCCGGCGCCGCCATACCGGCGCCGGTGTCGATGCTCCAGCCCGATACGCGCATCCTCGACGACGCGGGGGAGGGCGCCGTCGTCGTCGTCGAGTTCCTCGACTTCGAGTGCGAGGCCTGCGGGGCGTTCTACCCCGTCGTCGAAGAGCTGCGCGAGGAGTTCGAGGGCGAGGTCACCTTCGCCTTCCGCTACTTCCCCATCCCCGGGCATGTGAACTCCATGACCGCGGCGCTCGCCGTCGAGGCGGCCGCGCAGCAGGGCGAGCTCGAGGCGATGTACGACCTCATGTACGAGACGCAGTCGGAGTGGGGCGAGTCGCAGGATTCGAAGGCGGAGCTGTTCCGGGGTTACGCCAGCCAGCTCGGACTCGATCTCGCGGCGTACGATGCCGCGGTCGCGGCACCGGAGACCCTGGAGCGCGTCACCGCCGATCTCGAGTCGGGCACGCAGATCGGCGTCGCCTCGACCCCGACCTTCTTCGTCGACAACCGCCCGATCGAGATCCGCGAGCTCGGAGACCTGCGTTCGGCCATCGTGACAGCGCTCGAGAGGTGAGCCGGCCCCGCCCTCTCGCGAGGTCGACTGACGCGAGGAGGACGCGATGACGCCCTTGGATCCTCCGGGTCTTCAAGCATTCATCGGCGTCTCCGCGAGCTCTTCCTTCGTCTTCCCGGCGATCGCGATCCTCTCCGCGGTGGTCTACCTCGTCGGCGCTGCCTCGCAGTGGAGGCGGGGCCGGCGGTGGTCGGTCACCCGCACGCTGCTCTTCCTGGCCGGCTGCGGCGTGATCACGGTCGTGACGGGGTCGGCGCTCGAGGACTACAGCCAGGTGATGCTCTCGGTCTTCATGGGGGAGCAGCTCACGCTCATGATGCTCGTGCCGCCGCTGCTGGTGCTCGGGTCGCCGGGCCGCCTGCTGCTGCGCAGCGTGCCGCATCGAGGTGCCGGTCGCCTCGTGCTCGTCCTCGCCGTGGCCGGGCTGCGCAGCCGCGCCGCGCGATGGATACTGCATCCGGCGGTGAGCGTCGCGGTCTTCCTGCTGCTGTTCTACGGCCTCTACCTCGGCGACCTCGTCGATCCCGTGCTGGCGCTGCCATCCGGGCACGGTCTGCTCGAGGCGGCCTTCCTGCTCGCGGGCATCCTGTTCACCGTTCCGATCCTCAGCGACGATCCGCTTCCGGTTCGGATGTCGTACCCGGCGCGGGCGCTCGATCTCGGTGCTGAGGTCGCGCTGCACGCCTTCTTCGGGGTGTTCCTCATGGTGAGCCCGACGCTCGTGACCGACTACTTCGCGACCCCGCCGGCATCTCTCGGTATCGATCCCCTCGTCGACCAGGGCGTGGCCGGCGGCCTGGCCTGGTCGTACGGCGAGGGGCCGACGGTGCTCATGCTGCTGTACATCCTGCATCGCTGGTTCCGCGACGACACGGCGAGGGCAGCGAGAGCGGACGCCCGCGCCGATCGCCTCGGCGACCCCGACCTCGACGCGTACAACGACTACCTCGCGCGTCTTCGTGGTGAGCGGTCGAGGGGGGATGCGACGATAGCGGCAGCGCCGCAGCGCCCCGCACTCGGCGGTGCGCCCGACGAGGAGGCTGCCCGATGACCCGCTCCCCCCGCTCATCCCGCGCCGGTCGCCCCGTGCACCGCCGGTTCGCGCTCGCCCCCGGACTGCTCGGCGTGGTCGTCGCGCTCGGCGGCATCATCGCGATCGGCACGGAGGCCTTCTTCTTCGTGCAGTTCGTGATCGCGATCCTCGCCCTCATCGTCGGCTGGTTCGCGCTGCAGGCGCGCCAGTGGTGGTGGCTGCCCATTCCGGTCGCGCTCGCGGTGGTGTGGAATCCGGTCGTGCCCATTCCGCTCGACGATGCGGCGTGGCTGACCGCGCAGTACCTCGCCGTCCTCGGCTTCGTCGTCGCCGGGCTCGTGATCACGGTGCCGGAGGACGAGGCGCGCTGAGCGCGGCGTGCGGCTGCCGCCGGCGGCGGGATGCTCAGTGCAGGTCGTGCTCCCGCTCGGCCCCGACCGGTTCGAGCTGGAAGGTCGCGTGGTCGATGGCGACCGGGAAGTGCTCGGCGACGCACCGCTGCAGCGCGGCGGTGATCTCAGGAGCGTGCCCGTCGTGGAAGCACTTCGTCTCGACGACGACGTGCGCGGTGAGCACGGGCAGCCCGGTCGCGATCTGCGAGATGTGCAGGTCGTGCACGTCGACGACGTGGTCCTCGTCGAGCAGGTGCTGCCGCACGTCGTCGAGTTCGATGCCGCGCGGCACCGACTCGAGCAGCACGTCGACGGCGTCCCGCAGCAGGCGCAGCGTGCGCGGGATGATGAGAACGCCGACGAGCAGTGCGGCGATGGTGTCCGCCTGCTGCCATCCGGTCGTCATGATGACGATCGCCGCGACGATGACGGCGACCGAACCGAGAGCGTCGTTGAGCACCTCGAGGAACGCCGCCCGCATGTTGAGGTTCGCCCCTCGCCCGCCGGACAGGATGACGAGGGAGACGACGTTGGCGACGAGACCGATGATTCCGAAGATGAGCAGTTCGGCGCTGACGATCTCGGCAGGTGCCGTGAAGCGTCTCACCGCCTCGACGACGACGAAGATTCCCACACCGAGCAGGATCGCCGCTTGAGCGGTGGCCGCCAGCACTTCCGCCCGTCGTAGTCCCCACGAGCGGCGGGAGGTCGCTGCCCGTTCCATGAGGCGGGACGCCAGGAGCGCGATGAGCAGACCTCCCGCATCGGTGAGCATGTGAGCGGCGTCGATGAGGAGGGCCAGCGATCCGGTGATGATCGCACCGATCACTTCGGCGACGAGCACGCTGGCCGTGAGTGCGAATGCGATCGCCAGCCGACGGCGATTCACCCCTCCGGCGGCGTGGGCGTGCGTATCGGCGCTCATCGCGGCACCGAATCGTATTCGTGACCGTCGTGCTCGCCCTCCATGAGTTCACCGATCGCGGTGGAGCAGGTGTCCCCGTTCCAGGCCTCGATGCCCTCGCGCACGGCGAAGAGCCCGATGACGATGGCGGCGAGCGCGTCGGCCCACGCCCAGCCAAGGGCGGCGTTGGCGACGAGTCCGATCAGCACCGCGGCGGAGAGCAGCGAGCAGATCATCGTCTGCTTCGCGTCGGCGACGACGGTGGCCGAGCCGAGCTCCCGCCCGGTGCGGCGCTCCAGCAGCGACAGCGCGGGCATGATGACGACGCTCACGGCGGCGAGCACGATGCCGGTGCTGCTCGACTCGGCTTGCGTGACCCCGATCAGCGCGAGCGTCGATCCGACGATCGTGTAGGCGGCCAGTGCGAAGAACGCGAGCGCGATGACGCGCAGCACGGGCTTCTCGTACCGCTCGGGGTCGCTGCGGGTGAACTGCCAGGCGACGGCCGCGGCCGAGAGCACCTCGATACCGGAGTCGATGCCGAAGCCGATGAGGGCGGCCGAGTTCGCGGCGGATCCCGCGATGAGGGCGATGACGCCCTCGATAACGTTGTAGCCGATCGTCAGAGAGACGATGATCTTCACGCGGCGACGGAGGACGCGCGTGCGCTCCGGGTCGAGGCGGGCGGCGGCGGGAGCGGCGGCGGCGGCCGCGGCGGTCACGCGCGGGCCTCGCGCTCGGGTGCGCAGTGCGGCCCGGGCTCGGGTGCGCAGTGCGGCTCGGGCTCGACGGCGAGCACCACGCCGACGAGATCCTGCAGAGCGTGCCGCAGCCGGGCATCCGCGATGTCGTAGAGCATTCGTCGGCCCGTCGGCTCCGCGACGACGATGCCGCAGTCGCGCAGGCAGGCGAGGTGGTTCGAGACGCCCTGCTTGCTGACGCCGAGCTCGTCGACGAGGTCGGCGGGGTGCTTGGGGCCGTCGAGCAGGGCGAGCAGCATCGCCGAGCGCGTCGGGTCCGCGAGCGCCTTGCCGATGCGGCGGATCGCGTCGAGGCGCGTGGACGTGGTGAGGGCCATGCGGCGATAGTACACGGGATGCTGTACTCGGGCCGCAGCGGGCCCGGGTCGCCCGGGCTCGGAGCCCGGGCTACACCGCGGCGTCGAGTCGGATGAGGCTCCAGCTCTCGGGCGGCAGGGTCACGAGCAGCTCCGCACCCTCGACGACGACGCCCTCGAGCGGGCGCGGGGCGACCTCGGCGGCCTCCGCGGCGGTGCGGCGGGGACCAGCGTCGTCGGCGACCATGACGTGCGACTCGGCGAGCGCCAGCTCGCGGAAGCCCGCGGCGTCGAGGCGCAGCTCGACCGGCTCGGGGGAGCGGTTCGTCAGGATGGCGACGAGCGAGCCGGCAGCGGCATCCCACGTCACGACGCTCGAGACCGCGTCGACCTCGCCGTGTTTCGCCGTCGTGGCGCGCGGGCCCGAGGTGCGCGCCTCGAGCGTCACGCCGCGGGCGTGCTGCGCCGTGAGGGCTACGGGAAAGAACGTGGTCTGGCGCCAGGCCTCGCCGCCGGGCTCGGTCATGATCGGCGCGATGACGTTGACGAGCTGGGCGAGGCAGGCGATCGCGACGCGGTCGGCGTTGCGCAGCAGCGTCGCGAGCAGGTCGCCGGCGACGACGGCGTCGAGGGCCGAGTAGACGTCCTCGATGAGGCGCGGGCGCTCGAGCAGCTCGAGGTTCTCCTCGCCGGCGAAGGTGTCGATGTACCAGATGTTCCACTCGTCGACCGAGAGCCGGATGCGCTTGTCCGAGTGCCGGCGGGCGGCGACCGCGTCGGCCGTCGCGATGACCTCGTGCATGAAGGCCTCGAAGCCGGCCGCCGAGGCGAGGAAGCTCGCCCGGTCGCCGTCGCGCTCCTGGTAGTAGGCGTGCACCGAGATGTACTCGACCTGGTCGAAGGTGTGCTCGAGCACGACCCGCTCCCACTCGCCGAAGGTGTCCATCTCGCGGCTCGAGCTGCCGCAGACGACGAGCTCGATGCTCGGGTCGACGCGGCGCATCGCCTGCGCGGCCTGGCTCGCGAGGCGGCCGTACTCCTCGGCCGTCTTGTGGCCGATCTGCCACGGGCCGTCCATCTCGTTGCCGAGGCACCAGAGGCGGATGCCGTGGGGCGCGTCGGCCCCGTTCGCCCGGCGCCGCTCGCTCAGCTCCGTTCCTCCGGGCACGTTGCAGTACTCCACGAGCGCGGCCGCCTCGGCGACGCCGCGGGTGCCGAGGTTGACGGCCATCATCGGCTCGGTGCCGGTCGCGGCCGTCCAGCGCAGGAACTCGTCGGTGCCGATCTCGTTGGGCTCGATCGTGCGCCACGCCATGTCGATGCGGGTGGGGCGATCCTCGCGCGGCCCGACGCCGTCCTCCCAGTTGTAGCCCGAGACGAAGTTGCCGCCGGGATAGCGCACGACGGTCGTGCCGAGCTCGCGGGTGAGCGCGGCGACGTCCTGCCGGAACCCTTCGGCATCGGCGGTCGCGTGCCCCGGCTCGTAGATGCCGGTGTATACGGCGCGGCCGAGGTGCTCGACGAAGGAGCCGAAGATGCGCGGGTCGATCGCGCCGACCTCGAAGGCGGGGTGGACGGTGATGCGGGCGCGCTGCGTCATCGCAGCTCCTTCCGGTGGGGGTGTGCGGCGGAGACGGTGCGGGCGGTTCGGGATGCGGGGCGGTGCGGCGCGCTCAGCCGGCGACGGCCGTCTCGCGCAGGTGCGCGGCGACGACACGATCGAAACTATCGGCAGTTCGAGCGACAACATCAGCATACGGCGCGGCCCAGATGTCGGCGTGGAACAGCTCGACCTCGATGTCGCCGCGGTAGCCCGCCGCCTCGACCGCGCGGGTGAAGCCCGCGAAGTCGATGACGCCCTCGCCCGGGTAATGCCGGGCGAGCAGCACGTCCTCCGGCAGCGGCGTCGCCCAGTCGCACACCTGGTAGCTCGCGATGCGGCCCTCGCGGCCGGCGCGGGCGACCTGGTCGAGCACCGCCGGATCCCACCACAGGTGGAAGGTGTCGACGACGACGCCCACCGTCGCGGCGTCGAACGGCGCGGCGAGGTCGAGCGCCTGCTCGAGCGTCGAGACCACCGCGCGATCGCTCGCGTACATCGGGTGCAGCGGCTCGATCGCGAGCTGCACGCCCGCGTCGGCCGCGTACGGGGCCAGCTCGGTCAGGGCCTCGGCGACGCGCAGACGCGCCCCGATCAGATCGGTCGACCCGGTCGGGATGCCCCCCGCGACGAGCACGAGAACCGCGGCCGAGCCCTCCGCGCCGGCGGCCGCGAGCGCCGCGGTCTCGTCGATGGCGCGACGGTTCTCGTCCATCGCCGCACGGCGCTCGGCGCTCTCGGGCGCCGTGAAGAAGCCGCCCCGGCACAGGCTCGACACGCGCAGGCCGGAGCTCGCCACGAGCCGCACCGCCTCCGCCAGGCCCACCTCGGCCACGGGCTCCCGCCACAGGCCGATGCTCTGCAGACCCGCGGCGACGCTCGCGTCGAGCGCCTCGGCGAGGGTCGCGTGCTTGATCGTCGCCTGGTTGAGCGAGAGGCGCGGGTGCGGGGTCGGCGGCGCGGCCGCGGGCGGCCGCACGCCGCCGTCGACGGCGGTCATGCGAGCACCGCCGTGCGGGTCGCGGCCTCGATGCCGTTGAGGGCGAGCATCCCGTGCCAGCGTTCGAGCGCGAGCTCGGGCCGCTCCAGCGCGCCGCAGTCGTTGGCGAGCCGCACGATCTCGCTGAGGTGCGGCAGGCTGCGCGCCGCGTGCAGGCCGCCGACCATCGAGAAGGCGCGCTGGTGGCCGTTGAGCCACGAGAGGAAGGCGACGCCCGTCTTGTAGTAGAAGGTCGGGGCGGCGAAGATCTGGCGCGAGAGCTGCTCGGTCGGGCCGAGGATGCGGGCGTACTCGTGGTCGTCCGCGGCGTCGAGCGCCTGGATCGCGGCCGAGGCGTGCGGCGCGAGCGCCGCGAAGGCGCCGAGCAGCGCGTCGGAGTGGTGCACGCCGTCGCCCGCGATGAGCGAGACGTAGTGGAAGTCGTCGCCGGTGAACATGCGGGCCGTCGCCGGAAGGCCCGCGCGCACGGCGACCTCGGCATCGGCATCCAGCAGGCTCATCTTGATGCCGCTGACCCTGTCGGCGCTCTCGGCGATGATCTGCTGCACGGTCTGCGCGGCGGTGCGCCAGTCGGTGCTGCCGAAGTAGCCGGCCAGGCGCGGGTCGAAGGCCTCGCCCAGCCAGTGCAGCACGACGGGTGCGCCCGCGCGGGCGAGCACCTCGCGGTAGATGCGCCGGTAGTCGTCGGCGCTCTGCGCGGCCTGCGCCACGTGCCGGCTCGCCATGAGCACGGCGCCCGCGCCGGCGTCCTCGACGAACTGCAGCTGCTCGACGTAGGCGTCGATCACCTGGGGCAGCGTGAGCACCTCGTCGCCGATGTGGTCGGTGTTGACCCCCACCACGAGGTCCCCACCGACCGCAGCGGCCTCCTGCGCGCTTCGCGTGATGAGCGCGCGCGTCGCGGCGGTGTCGAGGCCCATGTTGCGCTGGGCCGTGTCCATGGCGTCGGCCACCCCGAGCCCCCACGACCAGACGTGGTGGCGGAACGCGAGCGTCGCGTCCCAGTCGATCTCGGCCGGGGCGCCCGGCACGTTCTCGGCCGTCGCGACCGGCACGACGTGCGCGGCGGCGTAGGCGATGCGGCTGCGCAGCGGGGCGACGGGCTTCGCGAAGGCGGGCGCCTCGGCGAGGGGGGTCGTGCTCGTGGAACCCGAGCGGTCGAGCAGGGTCAGGTCGGTCATCGTCGCGGCCTCGCGGGTCTCGGCGGCGGGGGCGGCGTCGTCGGCGCTAGAGCGCGAGGCTCGGGGCGGCGACGTGCTCGGCGGGAGCATCCACCGAATCGGGGGCGCCCTCGACGGCGATCTCGGGAACGTCCACGCGACGGCCCTCGCGGGAGGACTCGAGGCCCTTCTCGGCGAGCAGCATGCCGCGCGCGCCGGCGAGGAAGTCGTAGTGGTTGGGGGCGTCGTCGACCACGTGGCGGATGAAGTCCTCCCACTGCGTCTTGAAGCCGTTCTCGAAGACCTCGTTCGTGGGCACGTCGACCCAGGTGGCGTCGTAGTCGATCTCGTCGACCAGGTCGGGGTTCCACACGGGCTTCGGCGTCGCGTTGCGGGGCTGGATCTTGCAGCCGAAGAGGCCCGCGACGGCCGAGCCGTGCGTGCCGTCGACCTGGAACTGCACGAGCTCGTCGCGGTCGACGCGCACCGTCCAGCTCGAGTTGAGCTGCGCGATGACGCCGCCCTCGAGCTCGAAGATCGCGTAGGCCGCGTCGTCGGCGGTGGCCGCGTAGGGCTCGCCCGCCTCGTCGACGCGGTGGTCGATGTGGGTGACGGCGCGCGAGTACACCGACTCGACGCGGCCGAACAGGTTCTCGAGCACGTAGCTCCAGTGCGGGAACATGTCGACGGTGATGCCGCCGCCGTCCTCCGAGCGGTAGTTCCAGCTCGGGCGCTGCGAGGGGTGCCAGTCGCCCTCGAAGACCCAGTAGCCGAACTCGCCGCGCACGCTGAGGATGCGGCCGAAGAAGCCCGAGTCGACGAGGCGCTTGAGCTTCTGCAGGCCCGGCAGGTAGAGCTTGTCGTGCACGACGCCGTTCTTGACGCCGGCCTCGGCGGCGAGCTTCGCCAGCTCGAGCGCGTCGGCGTACGACTCGGCCGTCGGCTTCTCGGTGTAGATGGCCTTGCCGGCGGCGATCGCCTTCTTGATGGCGGATGCCCGGGCCTTCGTCACGAGGAAGTCGGCGTAGATCTGCCACCGGTCGTCGGCCAGCGCGGCGTCGAGGTCGGTCGTGAAGTGCTCGATGCCGTGGCGCTTCGCGAGCTCGGCGAGCTTCTCCTCGTTGCGGCCGACGAGCATCGGCTCGACCTGCACGCGGCGCCCGTCGGCGAGCTCGACGCCGCCCTGCTCGCGGATCGCGAGGATCGAGCGCACGAGGTGCTGCCGGTAGCCCATGCGCCCGGAGGCGCCGTTCATGATGATGCCGATTGTCGACTCTGACACGGTGTGACTCACTTTCGAGCGCGGTGGGACGGTGTGAGGCAGCCCCGATCGTCAGCGATGCGGGAAAGCGTTTACCAAAGTGTAGGACACCCGGCCGCGGCTGCGCAACGGGGAATCGGCGGGGGCGGTGCGGGGCGGAGGGGGGCGGCGGCGCGGGATGCCCGGCTCGAGCGGGCACGAATGCAGGAGTCCGGGCATCCCGCCGCCCCGTCGTGCGGCGACACGCCGTGCTCGAGCGCGGAACTCCTGCATTTCGGCACGGGCGGGCCAGTGGGGCAGGCAGGCGGGGCCGGCCCTGCGTTCGAGTCGGCGGGCGCGAGCGGCAACTCCTGCAATAACTCCGGCAAGCCGGAGCGGCTCGGGGGCGCCAGTGCTGCTGAGCTCACGAATGCAGGAGTTAGTGCACGGGTCGCGCGGATGGCGGGCGTATCCGAAGCGCTTCGGCCTCGCCGCGCCGACTCCGCCTGTCCCGCCGGGTCCTCGTCGGCCGCACGGTGTCCCGCCCGTCGTGCCGGGTCCACCCGACCCGCCGCGGCAGAGTCGGCGGTGAGCGGGGCGCCCCTTGACCTCCCGTCCGGGGGGGGGGGGGTAACGAGCGTTCCCGTTTGGGAATACGTTTTCCCATCCCACCACGTTCCTCGCCACCGCTGTCGAAGAAGACACCCCGTGGCCTCTGCGTCATCCCCCCGACCCCCTCGCGCTCCCGGCGCGACGCCCCGCGGGAGGTGGATGGCGCTCGTCACGGCGACCGCCGTCGCCTCCTCGCTCGCGGTCGCCGCACCCGCGGCCGCCGCGGAGCCCTTCGCAGGGCTCCGCCTCGATGCGGGCCCTGCCGGCGCACCGCTCGCCGCCGGCTTCACCGCCCTCGACCGCACCATGGCCTACACGCCCGAGCGCGGTTTCGGCTTCGTCGCGACCGGCGGGCTCAACGACCGCAACCGCGGCGCGGCCCCGGGCGAGCTCGGCGCCATGATCGGCGACTTCATCATCTCGGGCGCTCCGTTCGAGCTCGTCGTCGACGTTCCGAACGGCCTCTACGACATCACCACCTGGAGCGGGGACCTCATCGCCTCGAGCCAGACCCGGTTCACCATCGAGGGTCGCGACGCCGGCACGGGCAACGCCGCCTCCGGCTTCGTCACCGAGGCCGACCGCGGCCCGGTCACGGTCACCGACGGGCAGCTGAACGTCGTCATCGGCGGCAACTCCTCTCGCTTCAACGGCATCGCGGTCATCCCCGCGCTGCTCGCGCCGGCCGAGCTGCGCCTCGTCGATCTCGACGTCTCCGCGGCCCAGCCCACAGCCGAGCTCGCCTGGAACCCCGTCGACGGCGCGAGCTACCGCGTGCTGCGCACCGGCGAGGGCGACGCCGCCCCCACCGTGCTGAGCGAGACCGCCGAGCCGACGTTCACCGACACCTCCGCGCGCCTCGGCCGCCAGTACCGGTACGCGGTGATCGCGCTCGACGGCACGGGCCGCGAGTCGGTCGCCTCGAACGAGCTCGTCGTCTCCTACGTCGACGCCGAGCTCGCACCGCCCGCGGCCCCCACCGGCCTCGCCGTGACGAGCATCGAGAAGAACCTCGTCGAGCTCGGCTGGCAGGCCGAGGGCGAACCGGCCTACGCCATCGTCGAGCGAGCCTCGAGCGCCGAGGGCCCCTGGGCCGTCGTCGCCGAGGTCGAGGGCACGAGCTACCGCGACACGGACGTGCTCACGACGATCCCCTACTTCTACCGGGTGCGCTCGGTGAACGCGGGCGGAGCATCCCCCGTCTCGGAGGTGCTCGCGAGCGAGGCCGTCACCGTGCTGCAGCGCCAGACCGAGTACCTCGACCGCGCCCCCGCGGCGGTTCCGAGCGATGACGGCGTGCTGGTCTCGTGGCGGATGCTCGGCGACGACGCCGAGACCACCGCCTTCCACGTCTACCGCGACGGCGAGCGCATCACCGAGTCGCCCGTCACCGCGACCACCTCGATCCTCGACGCCGAGGGCTCGGAGCAGTCGCAGTACCTCGTCACCGAGGTCGTCGGCGACCGCGAGGTCACGGCGACCGAGCCGTTCGGCGTGTGGGAGCAGGAGTACTTCTCCATCCCGCTCGACCGCCCGGCCGACGGCGTCACCCCCGGCGGCCAGGCCTACAGCTACCGCGCGAACGACGCGAGCGTCGGCGACGTCGACGGCGACGGCACCTACGAGCTCATCCAGATGTGGGAGCCCTCGAACGCGCGCGACAACTCGCAGAGCGGCACGACCGGCCCCGTCTACGTCGACGCCTACCGCTTCGACGGCACGAAGCTGTGGCGCATCGACCTCGGCCGCAACATCCGGGCCGGGGCGCACTACACGATGCCCCAGGTCTTCGACTACGACGGCGACGGCAAGGCCGAGGTCATCATGAAGACCGCGGACGCCACCGTCGACGGCACGGGCGTCGTCATCGGCGATGCGAACGCCGACTACCGCAACAGCGGCGGGTACATCCTCAGCGGGCCCGAGTTCCTCACGCTGTTCGACGGCGAGACGGGTGCGGCGCTCGACACGATCGACTACACGCCGGCCCGCGGCAATATCGGCTCGTGGGGCGACACCTACGGCAACCGCATCGACCGCTTCCTCGCGGGCACGGCGTACCTGAACGGTGAGACGCCGAGCGCGATCTTCAGCCGCGGGTACTACACGCGCGCGGTGGTCGCGGCCTACGACGTGGTCGACGACCGGCTCGTCGAGCGCTGGGTGCTGAACTCCGACGACCCGGGCAACGGGGCGCTGTACGGGCAGGGCAACCACAACCTGTCGGTGCAGGACGTCGACGGCGACGGTCTCGACGAGATCGTCTTCGGCTCGGCGACGATCGACGACGACGGCACGCTGCTCTACAGCACGGGCCTCGGCCACGGCGATGCGCTGCACGTGGGCGACCACCTGCCCGAGCGCGACGGCCTCGAGGTCTTCGCCGCGCACGAGAGCATGGGCGAGTCGGGCAACCGGGGTGCCACCATGCGGGATGCGCGCACCGGCGAGATCATCTTCGGGATCCCGGCGACGCGCGACACCGGTCGCGCGGCGACCGCCGACATCGACGCCCGGTTCCCGGGCAACGAGTCGTGGGCCATCGGCGGCACGGGCGCGTTCGACTCGCCCGTCGGCACGCTCGTGGCGGCTGACGGTGCGGTCATCGGCACCGCCATCCCCGCGGCGAACTTCGTCGGCTGGTGGGACGGCGACCCGCTGCGCGAGATCGTCGACAACGACTACGACGCGACGATCGCCGCGGGCGTGCCGACGATCGCGAAGTGGAACGTCGAGACCCAGAGCGAGGACGTCATCCTGCGCGCGGAGGGGGCCTTCACCAACAACACCACGAAGGCGACGCCCATCCTGCAGGCCGACCTCTTCGGCGACTGGCGCGAGGAGCTCGTCTGGCGCAGCGAGGACAGCTCGGAGGCGCGCGTCTACTCGACGCCGCACCCGAGCTTCTTCATCGGGGACGGCATGGAGATGCCGCCGGCGCCGCCGATCGTGTTCACGAACGCTCCCGAGGAGGTCGCCGACTCCTCGGCGCCCGACATCGCGGGGGTGCAGGATGCCCTGCTCGCCGAGTCGGCGACGCTCGACCTGGCCGTGACCGCCGCCGACCCCGAGTCGGGCATCCGCTCGCTGGTCGTGGAGTTCGACGGCGAGCGGGTGGCGGCCGATGCGTCGATCGCGCTCGACGGCCTCGTCGGGGAGCGCACCCTCACGGTGCGCGCCGTCAACAACGCCGGGCTCTCGACCGAGGTCTCGTCGACGATCACCGTGTTCGCCGACTCCGGAGCCGAGGCGGCCCCGGCGCGCGGCGTGCTCACGTCGACGAGCGGGTGGGAGTACGGCCTCAGCGACGGCACCTTCGCCATCATGATGAACCTGTGGTGGGGCGAGAACGCCACCGCCTACCGGCTCTACCAGGACGGCGTGCTCGTCGACACCCAGCTGCTGACCGCCGACTCGCCGAACGGGCAGGTCGCGAGCACCCGCTTCAGCGGGCTGCCCGACGGCCGGTACGTCTTCACGGGCGAACTGCTCAACGCGGCCGGCACGACGGCCACCACCTCGGTGACCGTCGTGGTGCGCGACGCGGCGCCCGGCACCCCCGTGGTGTCGAGCGACTACTCGCGCGACCGCGACAGCGACTACACCCTGACCACGAACCTGTGGTGGGGCACGAACGCGACCGAGTACCGGCTGCTCGAGAACGGCGTCGTCATCGACGAGCAGACCCTCGTGGGGCAGACGCCGCTCGCCCAGCGGGCGACGACGTCGGTGACCGACCGGGAGCCGGGCACGTACGTCTACGTGGCTGAGTTCGAGAACGCGGCCGGGGTCACCTCCAGCCGTGAGCTGACGGTGCGGGTGCGGTAGACGCCCGCGCGACACCGGGGCGTCCGGTCGGGGAGACCCGGCCGGGCGCCCTCCGGCGCGCGGGCGGCGGCCGACCCGTGCGGTGCGGCCCGGCGGTCGGTGTGCGGGATGCGCGGTCTCGGAGTGCCCGCGATCAGGAGTCCGGGCATCCCGCCGCCGTGTCGTGCGGCAACACGCCGTGCTCGTGCGCTCGACTCCTGATCGCGGGCGGCGGGCGGCGGGCGGCGGCCGGCGGGCACGGGCCGCGGGCGACGGGCGACGGAGGGGATGCTCGGCGCGAGCGTGCCGCAACTCCTGCATTCCGGGCCGTGGTTCGCGGGGTCGCGCGGGGCAGGCAGCGGGGCGCGGCACGAACGCAGGAGTTGCGGCACGCGCGTGCTCGACATCGCGGGTGCGCGCTGGCCGCGGGCGGCGGGCGACGGAGGGGATGCTCGGCGCGAGCGTGCCGCAACTCCTGCATCCCGGGCCGCCGTGAGCGGCGCCGCGCGGCGCGAGCAGCGGGGCGCGGCACGAACGCAGGAGTCGCCGCACACGGGCGGTGAGCGCGCGACGCGGCGGGCCGCGCCCGCGCGACCCCTACCCGCGCGCCGGGGTGCTCGCGCGCAGCACGACCTCGCCGCCGAGGGTCACGAGGGTCGGCTCGTCGCCGCGCGGGCCCGCGAGCGCGAGCTCGATGGCGGCGGCGCCGACCTGCTCGAGCGGCAGGCGCACGGTGCTGAGCGCGGGGGTGACGTCGCGCGCGGTGGAGATGTCGTCGAAGCCGGCGACGGCGAGCGACCCGGGCACGTCGATGCCCTCCTCGCGCAGGCGCGACATGGCGCCGACGGCCATGACGTCGTTGACGGCGAAGAGCAGTTCGGCGTCGTCGAGGCCGCGGGCGAGCAGCTGACCGGCGCCGTCGTAGCCGCCGGCGCGGGTGAACTCGGTCTCGACGACGCGCTCGTCGGGCAGGCTCAGGCCGTGCGCGGCGAGTCCGTCGCGGAACCCGGCGAGGCGGTCGCGCGCCGTCATGAGCGAGCTGACGCCGGTGAGGGCGGCGAACGAGCGGTAGCCCTGGCCGACGAGCGATTCGGCGAGCTCGCGCGCGCCGCCGTAGTTGTCGGTCTGCACGGTGTCGAAGGGCAGCGAGCGCTGCGAGACCATGACGACGCGGCCGCCGGTCGACTCGAAGGCCTGCAGCTCGCGGGTGAGGGCCTCGTCGAGGGCGGCGTCGACGTAGCGGGATCCGGTGAGGATGAGCACGCGCGGCCGCTGCCCGCGCAGCGTCTTGACGAGGTCGAGCTCGCGCTCGGCGCTGCGCTGCGTGATGCCCATGGTCGTGATGAGGCCGGCCTGCTCGGCTCCGCTGAGCACGCCCGCGGCGATGGCGGCGAAGTAGGGGTCGGCGATGTCGCTGACGAGCAGGGCGAGGGTCGACGAGGTTCCCTTGGCGATGGTCTGCGCCGAGAGGTTGGCGACGTAGCCCAGGCGCTCGGCGGCGGCGAGCACGCGGGCGCGGTAGTCCTCGTTGACCTTGCGGGTGCTGCCGTTGAGCGAGCGGGAGGCGGTGGCGAGCGAGACGCCGGCCTCGCGCGCCACGTCGTGCAGCGTCGCGGGGCTGCTGCGCAGGGTGTCGGTCACGACGGGTGCCCCTCTCTTCTCCGTGGCGGCGATGGATGCCCGGCCTGACCCGCGCGATCGCTCGACTCTAACGCGCGCGCGCCGCCGCGCGGGTAAGCGATTGCCCCGGGGTCGCGCCGCGCATCCCTCGACCCCGGATCGCCCGCCGGCCGTACGCTGGGCCGCGGAGCACCCCGTGTACCCTGTCGGATAACGCTTTCCACGATCACGGGCGCGCAGTGCGGCGCCCCGAACCCTCGGAGCCCCATGACCTCCCTCCGCGACCCCCGCACCCTCCGCGCGGGCATCATCGGCACGGGCGCCATCGCCGGCGCTCACGCCCTCGCCATCGAGCGCAGCGGGCTCGGCCGGCTCGTCGGGGTCGTCGACCGCGACCCGGCCGCCGCCGCCGCTTTCGTCGAGCGCATCGCTGAGCCGGCCGCCTCCGCCCCCGCCGGAGCCGCCCCCACGGCCGCCGCCTCTGCCCCTGCCCCGGTCCCCGCGGTCTTCGCCGACCTCGACGGGATGCTCGCCGCCGGCATCGATGTGCTGCACGTCTGCACCCCTCCCGGCGTGCACGTCGAGCAGGCCGTCGCCGCGCTCGAGGCCGGGGTGCACGTGGTGGTCGAGAAGCCGCCCGCCCTGAGCCTCGACGAGCTCGACCGCATGTCGGCCGCGGCGCGGGCGGCCGATCGGCAGCTCGCGGTCGTGTTCCAGCAGCGCACGGGAACCGCCGCCGCCCGCGTGCGCGAGCTGCTGCGCAGCGGGGCGCTCGGCCGACCGCTCATCGCGACCTGCCACACCCTGTGGTTCCGCGACCCGGCGTACTTCGCCGTGCCGTGGCGCGGCAGCTGGGCGACGGAGGGCGGCGGGCCGACCCTCGGCCACGGCATCCACCAGATCGATCTGCTCGCCTGGCTGGTCGGCGACTGGCAGAGCGTGACGGCGCAGCTGTGGCGGCTCGACCGCGAGACCGGCACCGAGGACTCGTCGACGGCGGTCGTGACCTTCGAGGGAGGGCTCGTGGCGAGCATCGTGACGAGCGCGGTGGCGCCGCGCGAGACGAGCTCGATCCGCATCGACACCAAGCGCGCGACGATCACGGTCGACCACCTCTACGGCCACGGGCACGAGAACTGGCGCATCGCCCCGGCCCCGCACGTGAGCGCCGAGGAGGCCGCGGGCTGGGCGCTGCCCGACGCCGGGGAGCGCAGCGGCCACGACCCGCTCGTGCGCGAGGTCTACGCCGCGCTGCTCGCGGGCGAGCCGCTGCCGTCGACGGCGAGCGATCCGGCCCGCAGCTTCGAGCTCGTGACGGCGATCTACGCGAGCGCCGAGCACGGCCGAGCCGTCACCGCCGAGGAGCTGCGCTCCGACGCGCGGTTCCGCGCCGGCCTCGAGAGCACGGTCGTCGAGCGCCGCCCCGGGCGATGAGCGCGCCCGACGGCGCGCGCGACCAGCCAGCCCCCGCCCCGCTGTTCCGCGACCCCGTGCACGACGGCGCGAGCGACCCCACCCTCATCCGCGACCGCGCCACGGGCGAGCTCGTCATGCTCTACACGCAGCGCCGCGCCCGCCACGAGGGCCCCGGCGTCGAGTGGGTGCACGGCAGCCGCATCGGCGTCGCCCGCCGCGGCCCCCGACCCGACGACGCCTGGCGGTACGAAGGCGTGCTCGAGGGCCTCGAGCAGGTGCCCGGCCGGGAGGAGACGCACTGGGCTCCCGAGGTGATCGCCGTGCCGGGCGGCTACCGCATGTTCCTCACGGTGATCGACGGCGCTCCCGATCGGTGGGAGGGGCATCCACGGTCGATCGTCGAGTACCGCAGCCCCGATCTGCGCAGCTGGACGCGCATCGGCCCGCTGCCGCTCGCGAGCGACCGCGTCATCGACGCCTGCGTCGCGCACGGCCCCGACGGCGTCTGGCGCCTCTGGTACAAGAACGAGGCCGACGACTCGACGACGTGGATGGCCGAGAGCGACGACCTCGAGACCTGGCGCGACGGCGGGCGGGTCATCGGCGGGCGCCCGCACGAGGGCCCGACGGTCTTCGCCCTCGGCGGCTGGTGGTGGATGCTCGTCGACGAGTGGCGCGGCATGGCCGTGCACCGCTCGGCCGACGCCGTGACGTGGCACCGCCAGGGCGGCCCCGACGCGGTGGTGCTCGGCCCCGCCGCCGATCCCGCCGCTGCGCGCCCGCTCGACGGCGAGATGGGGCGGCACGGCGCGGCCTTCGTCGAGGGGCCGCTCGCCGCGCTCGTGTACTTCACCGAGCCATAGCGGCGAGCATTACGAGGTGCCCGGGCTGATCGATGAGCTCGTTCTCGAGCTGCACGGCGATGACGGGCGAGGACGGCCCGCACACGCCGGCCAGGTGTGCCCCGAGCGCGGCGAACCACTCCTCGACGCGCGCGAGGTAGGCGGGGTCGTCGGTGCGGTGCCGCACGTCGGCCGCCTGCACCCAGTCGGGCAGGCCGCCGTTGCGCACCTCGCCGTGCACCCACGGGCCGACGCGCAGCACGACGTCGAGGCCCACCTCGGCGGCGAGCGCCACGAAGGCGGCGACGTCGCGCTGCCCGTCGAAGCGGGCCGGACCCGGCTCGGGCTGGTGGTGGATCCAGATGACGTAGCTCGAGACGACGCTCACGCCGCCGGAGCGCAGGAGCTGCAGGCGCTCCCGCCAGTGCCGGCGCGGCACCCGCGTGGGGTGCAGCTCGCCGCTCACGGGGATCCAGGGCCGCCCGTCGCGCTCGACCCGGCCCGGGCCGAGCGCGACGCGGTCGTGGCGGTCGTCGCCGTGCGACATGAGGGGCGTCGGCAGGGAGAGAACCGGGGCGGATGCGCGGATCGTGAGCGCGGCATCCCGTCGCTGCGTCATCGGAGCCTCTCGGATGGGAGCCGCGGGAGCGGAGCGGCAGGATGGGAGCGGAGCGTCGCGACCGGTAGGGTCGGAATACGCTTTCCATTCACTCGACGACGAGGTTAACGCATGCACTACGGAGCCGACTACAACCCCGAGCAGTGGCCGGAGGATATCTGGCCCGACGACGTCGCCCGCATGCGCGAGGCCGGCGTCACGATGGTCAGCCTCGGCATCTTCGCCTGGTCGCGCATCCAGCCCGCCGAGGGCGAGTTCGACTTCGCGTGGCTCGACCGGGTCATCGACCTGCTGCACGCCGGCGGCATCGCCGTGGACCTCGCCACGGCGACGGCCTCGCCTCCGCCGTGGGCGACGACGCGGTACCCCGAGATGCTGCCGCAGGATGCGGATGGGGTGACGTACGGGCCGGGCAGCCGGCAGCAGTACGCGCCCTCCTCGCCGGTGTACCGCCGGCTGGCGGGCGAGTTGGTGCGCGCCATCGGGCGGCGCTACGCCCAGCATCCCGCCGTCGTGCTCTGGCACGTCAACAACGAGTACGGCTGCCACGTCAACGCCGACTACTCCGACAACGCGCGCGACGCCTTCCGCGGCTGGCTGCGAGCGCGCTACGGCACGATCGACGCCCTCAACGCGGCCTGGGGCACGATGTTCTGGTCGCAGCGCTACGGATCCTTCGACGAGGTGCTGCCGCCGCGCAAGGCCCCGTACTCGCACAACCCCGGGCAGGCGCTCGACTTCCGCAGGTTCACGAGCGACGCGATGCTCGAGTGCTACCTGATGGAGAAGGCCATCCTGCGCGAGGTGGGCGCGACGCAGCCCATCACGACGAACTTCATGGGCCCGTTCAAGCCCGCCGACTACGCGCAGTGGGCCCCCCACGTCGACGTCATCAGCGACGACGCCTACCCCGACCCGAACGAGCCCGAGAGCTTCCGCGACGCGGCCATGCAGCGCGACCTCATGCGCTCGCTCAAGCCCGGCACCGGCTGGCTGCTCATGGAGCAGGCCACGAACGCCCTCAACTGGCGGCCGACGAACGCCCCGAAGGCGCCGGGGCAGATGGCGGCGCTCAGCATGCAGTCGGTTGCCCGCGGCGCCGACGGCATCCTGTTCTTCCAGTGGCGGCAGTCCCGGGCCGGGGCTGAGAAGTTCCACTCGGCGATGCTGCCCCACGCCGGTACCGACACCCGCACCTGGCGCGAGGTCACCGGCCTGGGCGAGCGCCTCGCCGCCCTGCCCGAGCTGCCCGTGCCCGGTCGCGAGGCCCGCGTCGCCCTCGTCATCGACTGGCAGAACTGGTGGGCCGTCGAGGCGAGCGACCACCCTGTCGTGCTCGACTACTTGCGCGTCGTGCAGCGCTGGTACCGCGCGCTGCACCGCCGCCACGTCATGGTCGACCTCGTGCCCGCGAGCCGGCTCGACGACGGCTACGACCTCGCGATCGCGCCCGCGCTGTACCTGCTGACCGACTCCGACGCGGCCATCGTCCGCACCTTCGTCGAGGGCGGCGGGCACCTGCTCGCCGGTCCCTTCACCGACGTGGTCGACGAGAGTGACCGGTTCCGCGAGGGCGGCTTCCTCACCCAGCTGGGCGGGATGCTCGGCGTGCGCCTCGAGGACTTCGGCGCGCTCGTCGACCCCGCGTCGCCGGCCGAGGTGCCCGGCGAGCGGTTCGCGCCGCTGCACGGGCCGTTCGGCACGGTGACGGGCACGCTGCTCGCGGAGGAGCTGCACCTGCTCGGCGTCGCCGGGGCGGACGACGCACCCGCCCCCGCCGAGGTCGAGGCCCGCTTCACCGCCGGCCGCCGCGCCGGCGACCCGGCCCTCACCGTGCGGCGTCACGGCCGCGGCTCCGCCCGCTACCTCGCGACCGTGCCCGACGAGCAGGGCGCCGACGCGATCGTCGGGCACGTGCTCGCCGCCGCCGGGGTCGCTCCCGTGCTGCCGGGACTGCCGGCGCACGTCGAGGCGGCGCGCCGCGGCGACGTGGTGACCGTCATCAATCACGCCGCGCATCCCGTCACGGTCGAGGCCGCGGGCGTCGACGTCGAGTCGGGCGAGCGCGTGAGCTCGCTCGAGCTCGAGCCGTTCGGGGTGCGCCTCCTGCGACCGGAGGCCTGATGCGCGTCGTCCTCGCCCCCGACTCGTTCAAGGGCAGCGCCTCGGCCGTCGAGGCGGTCGCGGCGCTCGCCCGCGGGTGGGGCTCGGTGCGCCCCGATGACGAGCTCGTCGCGCGCCCGATGGCCGACGGCGGCGAGGGCACGCTCGACGCCTTCGAGGTCGCGGTGCCGGATGCGCGGCGCATGCCCGTGCGGGTGACGGGCCCCGACTCCCGAGTGGTCGACTCGCACTGGGTGCTGCTGCCTCGCACGGCGACCCGGCCGGCGACCGCGGTCGTGGAGCTCGCCGCGACCTCCGGGCTGACCCTGCTCGAGCATCCCGCCCCCGATGACGCGCATACGCTCGGCTTCGGCGAGGCGATCGCGGCGGCCCTCGATCACCGGGATGCGCAGGGCCGCGGCGTCGACCGTCTGCTGCTCGCGCTCGGCGGCAGCAGCTCGACCGACGGCGGCGCCGGGGCCCTGCGCGCGCTCGGCGCCCGCCTGCTCGACGCGCACGGCGCCGAGGTGCCGCTCGGGCTGCGTGGCCTCGTCTCGCTCGCGACGGTCGACCTCTCCGGCCTGCGTGCCCTCCCGCCCGGCGGCGCCGTCATCCTCGGCGACGTCGACAACCCCCTGCTCGGCGCGCGCGGAGCGGCCGCCGTCTTCGGCCCGCAGAAGGGCGTCGTCGACATCGAGGGGGCGGATGCCGCTCTCGCGCACCTCGCATCCCTCCTGCCGCACGTCGACGCCGCGACCCCGGGTGCGGGCGCCGCGGGAGGCGCCGGCTTCGGCCTGCTCGCCGCCGGCGCCGTCATGTCGAGCGGCTCGCGCCGCATCGCCGAGGCGGTCGCCCTCGCCGAGGCCCTGCAGCAGGCCGATCTCGTCATCACCGGAGAGGGCCGGTTCGACACCCAGACCGCCGCGGGCAAGGCGCCCGCCGAGGTGGCCCGGCTCGCCGCCCTCGCCCGCCCGGCCGGGGTCCCTGTCGCCGTCGTGGCCGGATCTGTGGGCGCCGCGGCGCCGGTCGAGGGGCTCGCCGCGGTGGTCGAGCTCGCGGCGCTCGCTGGCGGCTCCGCCGCCGCCTTCGCTCGGGCCGAGCACTGGCTCGAGCACGCGGGAGCCGCGCTGGCGCGCCGGGCCGACGCCGGGTCGCTCGCGCGGCCCTGAGCCGCGCATCCCGCCCCGCCCCGCTCGCCCGCCTCGCCCTGCCCCGCCCCGCCCGCCCCTCGCCGGCCGTGCACGAATGCAGGAGATCGCGCGCACGGCTGGCGTGTCGAGCGGCGACACGCCGACTTCCGTCACAGAACTCCTGCATTCGTGCACGCCAGCGGCGGGGAGGGGGTTCCCTGCGTGAGCGGTCGATCCCCGGTGGTCGACGCTGCTCCCCGGCTCTCCGCGTGTCGCAACTCCTGCATCCTGGGTCGCGAACACGGCGCGCGGGCGGCTCTGCACCGCACTCGCCACCGTGATGCAGGAGTTACCGCACGCATCCCCGGCCACGGCCGCCCTCCGGCCGATCACGGTGTCGAACGTCGGAGATCCGGGGCGAGGGGAGGCGATCGTGAGGCGAACGGCGGGGGATGCTCGCAGAACTCCGACGTTCGGAACACGAGGGCGTGGTCGGCGTCGACACTGACGCTTAGGCTGACGCCATGAGCGATGCGGCAGCGCAGGTCGAAGCGGCGAAGAAGGCCCTGGAGCAGGCGCAGGCGGCGCTCGCCGCGGCCGAGCAGCAGGCCGCCGAGGCAGCGCAGGCCGCGCAGGCCGCCGCCGCAGCAACCGAGGCAGCAGCGGCCGCCGCCGAAGCCGAGGCCGCCGCCGCGCCGACCGAGACCGTACCCGCCACCCCCGCGCCCGACACGCCCGGCCCGCTCACCCCCGCCGACGTCGACCTCATCCGCGCCGCCTACACCACGACCTCCCCCGTCCTCGAGATGGGAGCCCTCGTCAACGGCGACCCGCGAGCCGACGTCCCGATCCGCATACCCCTGGCGATGACGAACCGCCACGGTCTCGTCGCCGGAGCCACCGGCACCGGCAAGACGAAGACCCTGCAGGTGCTCGCCGAGCAGCTGAGCGCGGCCGGCGTGCCGGTGTTCGCGGCCGACATCAAGGGCGACCTCAGCGGCATCGCCGTCGCGGGGCAGCCGAGCGAGAAGCTGCTCGCCCGCACCGCCGGCATCGGGCAGCACTGGGTGCCCGCGGCGTGCCCCACCGAGTTCCTCGCCCTCGGCGGCATCGGCCACGGGGTGCCGGTGCGCGCGACGGTGTCGAGCTTCGGGCCGCTGCTGCTGAGCAAGGTGCTGGGCCTGAACGACACGCAGGAATCCAGCCTCGGCCTCGTGTTCCACTACGCCGACACCCAGGGTCTCGCACTCGTCGACCTGGAGGATCTGCGCGCGGTCATCCAGTACCTGATCAGCGATGAGGGCAAGCCGGCGCTCGCCGAGCTGGGCGGGCTGGCGAAGGCGACGGCGGGCGTGATCCTGCGCGAGCTGGTCGCGTTCGCGGCCCAGGGCGCCGACGTCTTCTTCGGCGAGCCCGAGTTCGACACCGCCGACGTACTGCGCCTCGCCCCCGACGGGCGCGGCATCGTGAGCCTGCTCGAGGTTCCCGGCGTGGCCGACCGCCCCGCGCTGTTCTCGACCTTCCTGATGTGGATGCTCGCCGACCTGTTCAACGATCTGCCCGAGGTCGGCGATCTCGACAAGCCGAAGCTGGTCTTCTTCTTCGACGAGGCCCACCTGCTGTTCCGCGACGCGAGCAAGGACTTCCTCGCCGCCATCACGCAGACGGTGCGCCTCATCCGCTCGAAGGGGGTCGGCATCTTCTTCGTCACGCAGACCCCGAAGGACGTCCCCGCCGACGTGCTCGCCCAGCTGGGTTCGCGCATCCAGCACCAGCTGCGCGCGCACACGCCCGACGACGCGAAGGCGCTGCGGGCGACCGTGTCGACGTACCCGAAGTCGGGGTACGACCTCGGCGAGGTGCTGACGACGCTCGGCATCGGCGAGGCGATCGTGACGGTCATGAACGAGAAGGGCGCGCCGTCGCCGGTCGCGTGGACGCGGCTGCGGGCGCCGCAGGGCTCGATGGATGCTGCTCCCGAGCCCGTGATCACGCAGGTCATCCAGGCCTCGCCCCTGCTGCCCGCGTACGGAACCCCGATCGACCGCGAGTCGGCCTACGAGATCCTCTCGGCGCGCATGAACGCGGCGGCCGAGGCCGAGGCGGCCCGCGAGCTCGAGGCGGAGGCGGCGAAGGAGCGCGCCCGGCTCGAGAAGGAGGCCGCGTCCGCGGCGACCGCCGAGGCGAAGCGGCAGGCGAAGGCGCAGGCCGACTACGAGCGCACGCTGCGCGACCTCGAGCGCCGCGGCCGCACGACGACGCGCACGCCGACGCGCCGCACCGGCGGCGCGAGCGGCGGCGGAACGGCGGGCGGCGGCGCGGGCGGCGGCTCCGGCGGCCTCGGCGACCTGCTCGGCGGGGCGCTCGGCTCGCGCGCCGGGCAGACGATCGTGCGCGAGGTGCTGCGCGGCATGTTCGGCACGCTCAAGCGGCGCTGACGTTCGAGCGGTGCCGAGCATCCCGAATCGGATGCGGACGCGCGCGCGGATCGTGCGCGGGCGGTCGCGGCGAAGCAGGTGATCTGGCGGAGAATGGGGGATTCGAACCCCCGAGGGCTTGCACCCAACACGCTTTCCAAGCGTGCGCCATAGGCCACTAGGCGAATTCTCCTGGCGGTCGTGCGCGCCGAAGGGCGTGCGACCGGAGGCAACTCTACCGGTAAACTGATCCCGGCTCCTCGCGCGGCGCCATCCAGGCCAACTCCCCCAGGGCGGAAACGCAGCAAGGGTAACCGGGCTCTGGCGGGTGCGCGAGGGGTCCTTTCTCGTCTCCGGGTCCGTCTGCGCGCCCCTGGTCAGGCGGCCCTCCGCCGTTCTAGGGTGAACCACACCCCCGAGAGAGGCGGCACGTGCCGAGCGAAGCGCCGGAACCTCCCCGCACGTCGCCGCAGTCGGCGGACGACTCGGATCTGGTGCGCCTGGCGGGACGCATCGCCCGCTTCGGCGGCTGGTCGGTCGAGATCCCCTCGGGCGAGGTCTACTGGACGGCCGAGCTCTTCGCCCTCTTCGGCTACGAGTCGGAGGGCGGCGGGGCCCCGCCGCTCGACGCCGCGGTCGACATGTACCCCGAGGATGAGGGGCCCATCGTGCAGGCCGCCATCCAGCGCAACGTCGTCGACAAGGTGGCGACCGACCTCGAGACGCGGGTCGTGGACCGCGAGGGCCGCGAGATCCGGGTGCGCATCATCGGCGTGCCGGTGCTCGACGAGGCGGGCGAGGTCGTCCGCGTGCAGGGCGCGATCTACGACATCACCGAGATCGTCACCGAGCGCGAGAACCGCATCGCCGCGCAGGAGAGCCTGCAGCGCACCCTCGACTACATCCCCGATTTCGTGTTCTTCCTCGACGACCAGTGGCGCATCACCTTCGCGAACCGGGCGCTGCGCTCCTTCCTCGACCTGCCGGCCGCGACCCTGTACTCCGAGCCGGTGTGGTCGCTCATCCCCGAGCTCGCGGCGGGCCCGTTCACGAACGGCCTGCACCGCGCGATGAACGAGGCGACGAGCAGCACCGCCCGGGCGCGCGTGGAGCAGTTCGGGGTCACGATCGAGGGCACCGCGCATCCCCTCGAGAACGGCGTCGCCGTGTTCGCGCGCGACGTCACCGACGAGGTCGAGCGCGAGGCCGAGATGGATGCCGTCGCCGCGGTCGCCCGTCAGCAGGCGGCCCTCATCGAGGCCTCGACCGAGGCGATGCTCATCGAGGATCTCGACAACGTCGTCCTCTACTGGAACCAGGGCGCGGAGCAGCTCTACGGCTGGTCGAGCGAGGAGGCCGTCGGGCGCAACATCCGCGAACTCATCTACGCCGACCCGGACGACTTCGAGGGGCCGGGCGCGGCGCTGCTGCGCGACGGCCGCTGGTTCGGCGAGCTGCAGCAGCGCACGAAGGACGGTCGCGCGCTCGTGATCGAGTGCCGCTGGCAGGTCGTGCTCGACGCGGAGGGGCGGCCGGCGAAGATCTTCGTCGTCAACTCCGACGTCACCGAGCTGCGCCGCCAGCAGCAGGCCCTGAGCCGGGCGCAGCGCACCGAGAGCCTCGGAACGCTCGCCGGCGGCATCGCCCACGACCTCAACAACGTGCTCACGCCGCTGCTGATGTCGGTGCAGCTGTTGAAGGCGCAGTCGCCGACGCCCGACCAGGGGGTGCTGCTGGAGGGCATGGAGGCGGCGGTGCGCCGCGGCGCCGACATGGTCGATCAGGTGCTCTCCTTCGCCCGCGGCGTGGAGGGCGTGCGCGAGCTGGTCGACCTGGCCGACGTGGTGCAGGAGCTGTGCACGATCACCCTGCCGACGATGCCGGCGTCGATCACGGTGACCTCGCACCTCGACGCGGTGCCGCCGGTCTCGGGCGACCGCACGCAGCTGCTGCAGGTGCTGCTCAACCTGGTGGCGAACGCCCGCGATTCGATGCCCGAGGGCGGCGAGCTGACGATCTCGTTGCGGCCGCAGACGATCCGCCTCGCGGAGCGCGCGTCGACGTCGCTCGAGCCGGGCCGCTACGCCGTGCTCACGGTGGAGGACACCGGCGAGGGCATGAGCGCCGACGTGCTCGACCGCATCTTCGAGCCGTTCTTCACGACGAAGCAGCTGGGCCGCGGCACGGGTCTGGGCCTGGCGAACACGCAGGCGATCGTGACGAGCCACGGCGGCGCGATCAGCGCGCACAGCGTGCGGGGCGCGGGCTCGCGGTTCACGGTGCAGATCCCGCTCGCGACCCAGGGCACGCCGACGACCCCGGTCGCCGTGCAGCCCGCGCCGGCGTCGGTCGGCTCGGGGGAGCTCGTGCTCGTGGCCGACGATGAGGCGAGCATCCGCGATCTGGTGCGGCGGGCGCTCGAGGCGCACGGCTACCGCGTGCTGGTGGCGGCCGACGGGGCGGAGGCGGTGCAGCTGCTCGACGAGCGCCCTGACGAGGTGGCCGTGGTCATCACCGACGTGATCATGCCCCGAATGGATGGCGCCGCGGTCGCGGCGCACGTCGCCCAGCACTACCCGCACGTGCCGGTCATCGCCGCGAGCGCCTACCCCGGCGCCGGAGCCCTCGACGAGCTCTCGGCGAGCAACGTGCGCGACGTGCTCGCGAAGCCCTTCACGGCGGAGCTGCTGCTGCGCACGGTGCAGGGCGCGCTGCGGCCGAAGGAGTAGCGGCCGGGCGCGCCTCCTCGGGCCGGGCTCAGCGCCCGGCGGGGCGCAGGTCGCGGGTCGCGGGCCCTTCGAGCAGCGCGCCGTCGGCGGCGAAGCGCGAGCCGTGGGCGGGGCAGTCCCAGGTGCGCTCCTGGTCGTTCCAGTTCAGGACGGCGTGCAGGTGGGGGCAGAGGGCGGAGAGCTCGCAGGTGCGCCCGTCGACGGTGCTGACGGCGACGGGGCGGATGCCGCGGCGTCCGGTGACGCCCTCGCCCTCGGCGGGGCGACTCTGCGGCAGCGGGGTGGCGAGGGTGCGCGCCCAGCCCCGGGCGTACCACCAGCCGACGGCGAGGTTGGCGCCGATCCCTTCGGCGAGGGCGAGGGGCAGCGTGACGCGGTGGTGCAGGGTGCGGGCCCAGTCGGGGGTGTCGCCGAGCCGGTCGCCGACGATGGTCAGGGCGGCGGCGACGGCGTTGGTCATGCCCCACTTGTCGTAGCCGGTGGCGAGGCTGACGCGGCGGTTCGTGCGCGGCATGATGCCGACGAAGGGGATGCGCTGCGGGGCTTCGTAGTCCTGCGCGCTCCAGGCGTGGGTGCGTTGGGCGCCGGGCCAGCGGGCGAGGGTCCAGTCGGTGAGCTCGTCGACGAGGGCGGCGGGGCTGGATGCTCGTCCGACGGTGTGCCCGTTGCCGCCGATGATGAGCCGCTCGCCGTCGTGGTCGCCCGGCGCGCTGCGCACGGAGCGGGTGGGGCTGTCGACGCTGAGGTACATGCCCTGGGGGAGGGTCTGCGGTGCGGTGAAGGCGAGCGCGTAGGAGCGCTGCGGCTTGAGCTTGGCCCAGTAGAGGCCTCGGTCGAGCACGGGGCTGCCGGTGGCGAGCACGACGTGCTCGGCGCGGATGCCGCCGTGGTCGGTGCGCACGTCGACGGGGTCGTGGGAGCTGTCGACGCCGGTGACGCGCACGCCGGTGACGAGGCGGCCGCCGAGGCTGCGCAGTTCGGCGGCGAGTCCGCGCAGCACGTCCATGGGGTCGAACTGGGCCTGGTCGTCGAGGGCGACGGCGGCGCGGGTCGAGTAGGGCAGTTCGGGCGTGGTGGTGCGGTAGACGGGCAGGCCGGTGCTCTCGGCGACGGCCTGCTCGCGCAGCACGGTGCTGACGCCGCTGTCGGTGCCGGCGTAGCTGTAGGCGGTGCGCCGCTGCACGTCGATGCCGGCGCCGGCGGCCCAGTCGAGCATCCACGTCTGGGCGGCGCGGTTGCCGTCGACGTAGGCCTGCAGCACGCCGCGGGTGTTGCGCGAGGCGATCTGCTGCAGCTGGGAGCCCTGCAGCAGGCTGAGCTTCGCCGTGGAGCGCCCGGTGGCGACGACGCCGACGCTTCGTGCCTCGAGCACGGTGACGCGGCGGCCGGCGCGGGCGAGCAGCACGGCGGTGGTGAGCCCGGTGAGTCCGGCGCCGACGACGACGTCGTCGACCCGGGCCCCCGGCTCGAAGGGGTCGGTCTCGAGCGTGCCGCTGCGGTCGATCCAGAGGGAGGTCATGCGGCGACGGTACGACCGCGCGGCCCCGGCGGCTACGGGGTTGCGCTCGGTCGCCGGGCGCGGTACCGGCGGTCGCCGCGCGCGAACAGCGGCAGCAGCGGCACGGCGAGCCCGGCGGCGAGGATGAGCGGCCAGCCGCTGCTCGTCGTGATCGAGAGCACGATGCCGAGCGCCAGCAGGGCGCCCGCGATCGACCAGAGCGTGACGCTCACCCACTGCGGAGCACTGTTCCGCCGAGACCGAGTCATGCTCGACATCGTACCGAGCTCGCCGACGCCCTGCATTTCGCACCCGCACCCCCGCACCCGCACCCCCGCACCCCCGCACCCCCGCACCCCCGCACCCCCGCACCCCCGCACCCCCGCACCCCCGCACTCGCACTCGCACCCGCACCCGCACCCGCACCCGCACCCGCACCCGCACCCCGTGCTCACTCCTCGGCGCGCAGGGGGTCGCGAGCATCCCCGCCGTCCTTCCGCAATCACGGAGCGCGTGAGCCGGTTTCACCCACTCCGTGATTGTGGAAGGCGCGCGGGAAAGTTCGCCGCCCACCCGCCCGCTCGCCGCCCGTCTTCGCGCCCTGCGTTGCCCGCCCGCCGAGACTCCGCCCGCGGACTCGGCCGAGGCCCGGTGAGCGGGGAGCGGGGAGCGACCTTCACGACGGCACTCCTTCCAGAACTGCGGATCGGGTGAGCCGCATTCACCCGATCCGCAGTTGTGGAAGGACCGCGGAACGGTTTCGCGCTCCGAGCGGCTCCGGCGCGCCGCGCACCGCCGCGCCCTGCCGCGCCCCGCTCGGCGCCGTCCCTCGACGGGCGCCACCAAGGCTTGGTGCTGCACGGCTCCGGAGCCGTCAGCGCACACACCCCACGCCGGTTGCCGCGCGGCGGCGAGCGCCGCCGCGGTCCTGCCGAGGTGTCCCGCCGCGCGAAGCCGGGCCGCACTCGGCGCCCCGAGCAACCCGCCCACCGCGCGGCAAGGCGACGCCCCTACGCTGGGCGCGTGGCGAAGAGCATCTACCTGACATCAGCCGAGGGCAACTCGGGCAAGTCGACGGTCGCGCTGGGCATCCTCGATACGCTCGCCCACCAGATCGGGCGGGTCGGCGTGTTCCGGCCGGTGGCGCGCTCGCACGACCGCAGCGAGCGCGACTACGTGCTCGAGCTCATGCTCGCCCACGACGGCGTCGACCTCGCCTACGACGAGTGCATCGGCGTCGGCTACGACGAGGTGCACGCCGACCCCGAGGCCGCGCTCGCCACCATCGTCGAGCGTTTCAAGAACGTCGAGCGCCAGTGCGACGCCGTCGTCATCGTCGGCAGCGACTACACCGACGTCTCCGGCCCCACCGAGCTCAGCTTCAACGCGCGCATCGCCGCCAACCTCGGCGCCCCCGTGGTGCTCGTCCTCGGCGGGCGCCTCTCCGGCGGCGCCGGCGGCCGCGGACTCGCCGAGTCCGGCGCCCGCAGCCCCGACGACATGCGCCGCGTCGCCGAGGTCGCCGTCGCCGAGCTCGAGCACGCCCACGCGCAGCTGCTGGGCGTCATCGTCAACCGCGCCGACGCCGAGCGCCTCGACGAGATCACCGCCGCCGTGCAGAGCGTGGCTCCGGATGCTCTCGCGGCGAGCATCCCGGAAGACCGCTACCTCATCGCCCCCACCGTCACCAGCGTCATGCAGGCCTGCGACGCCCGCTTCGTGCGCGGCGACCAGCAGCTCATGGGCCGCGAGGTGCTCGGGGTCGTCGTCGCCGGCATGAGCATGGAAAACGTGCTGCCCCGGCTCACCGAGGGCGCCGTCGTGCTCATCCCCGGAGACCGCTCCGAGGTGCTGCTCGCCGTGCTGATGGCCCACGCGAGCGAGACCTTCCCGAGCGTGGCGGCGATCATCCTCTACGGCGGGTTCGAGACCCCCGAATCGGTGCAGTCGCTCGTCGAGGGCCTCGACCCGGCGCTGCCCATCCTGCGCACCGAGTACGGCACCTACGACACGGTGCTGCGCATCACCGAGACCCGCGCGCGCCTCGCCGCCGACTCGCAGCGCAAGTACGACACCGCGCTCGCCCTCTTCGAACGCCACGTCGACGCCCCCGCCCTGCTGCAGCGGCTCGACGTCACCCGCTCCGAGGCGATCACGCCCCTCATGTTCGAGTACGGGCTGCTCGAGCGGGCCCGCAGCGACCGCAAGCGCATCGTGCTGCCCGAGGGCGGCGACGACCGCATCCTGCGCGCCGCGAGCACGCTTCTGCAGCGCGGCGTCTGCGACCTCACCATCCTCGGCGACGAGGCCGAGGTGCGCGCCCGCGCCGCTGAGCTCGGGCTCGACCTCACGGATGCGCAGATCCTCAGCACGCGCGATGAAGAGCTGCGGCAGCGCTTCGCCGAGGAGTACGCCCGCCTGCGCGCCCACAAGGGCGCCACCGTCGAGATCGCGCGCGACGTCGTCACCGACGTCAGCTACTTCGGCACGATGATGGTGCACCTCGGTCTCGCCGACGGCATGGTCTCCGGCGCCGCCCACACCACGGCGCACACCATCCGGCCCAGCTTCGAGATCATCAAGACCGACCCGGGCGTCGGTGTCGTCTCCAGCGTGTTCCTCATGGCGCTCGCCGACCGCGTGCTCGTCTACGGCGACTGCGCCGTCATCCCCGACCCGACCAGCGAGCAGCTCGCCGACATCGCCATCAGCTCGGCGGCGACGGCGCAGCAGTTCGCCATCGAGCCGCGCATCGCGATGCTGTCGTACTCGACGGGGGAGTCGGGCTCGGGCGACGACGTCGAGAAGGTGCGCGCCGCGACCCACCTCGTGCGCGAGCGCCGCCCCGACCTGCTCGTCGAGGGCCCGATCCAGTACGACGCGGCCGCCGACCCCGGCGTCGCGAAGACGAAGATGCCCGACTCGCCGGTCGCGGGCCGGGCGACGGTCTTCGTGTTCCCCGACCTCAACACGGGCAACAACACCTACAAGGCGGTGCAGCGCTCCGCCGGCGCCGTCGCGATCGGCCCGGTGCTGCAGGGTCTGCGCAAGCCGGTCAACGACCTCAGCCGCGGAGCCCTCGTCAGCGACATCGTCAACACGGTCGCCATCACGGCCATCCAGGCGCAGCGCACCCCGCCCCCGCCGACGACCCCGATCTCGACGATCGGCGGCACGGCATGAGCGCCCCCGGCACGCGGGTCTTCGTCGTCAACTCCGGGTCGAGCTCGATCAAGTACCAGCTCGTCGACGTCGCGACGGAGGAGGCGATCCTCTCCGGCCTGGTCGAGCGCATCGGCGAGCCGGGCGGCGACGCGGCCGATCACGTCGACGGGATGCGCCGGGTGCTCGCCGAGCTGGGCGACGCGGCGACCGGCCTCGTCGCGGTCGGCCACCGCGTGGTGCACGGCGGCGAGGCCTTCACCGCCCCGACCGTGGTGACCGACGCGGTGATCGAGCAGATCGAGCAGGTGTCGATGCTCGCCCCGCTGCACAACCCGGCGAACCTGGCGGGAATCCGCGCGGCGATGGCCGTGCTGCCCGACGTGCCGCACGTCGCCGTCTTCGACACGGCCTTCCACCAGACGATGGCGCCCGCCGCCTACACCTACGCGATCGACCGCGAGGTCGCCCGCGAGCACGGGGTGCGCCGCTACGGGTTCCACGGCACGAGCCACGCCTTCGTCGCCGGGCGCGCCGCGGAGCACCTGGGGGTGCCGCTGGAGCAGCTCAAGCTGATCGTGCTGCACCTCGGCAACGGAGCATCCATCACCGCCATCGACGGCGGCCGCTCGATCGACACGTCGATGGGCCTCACCCCGCTGCAGGGCCTCGTCATGGGCACGCGCTCGGGCGACCTCGACCCGGCGGTGCTGCTGCACCTGCACCGGCAGGCGGGCATGAGCGTCGACGAGCTCGACGCCCTGCTCAACAAGCGCAGCGGCCTGCTGGGCCTCAGCGGCAGCGCCGACATGCGCGACGTCACGAAGGCCGCCGATGAGGGCGATCGGGATGCTGCGCTCGCGCTCGACGTCTGGGCCCACCGCATCCGCCACTACGTCGGGGCGTACCTCGCGCAGCTGGGCGGCCTCGACGCGGTGGTGTTCACGGCCGGCGTCGGAGAGAACAGTCCCCAGTTGCGCGCGCTCGCCCTTGCGGGGCTCGAGTTCCTCGGCCTCGAGGTCGACCCCGAGGTCAATGCAGCACGAAGCCGCGCGGCGCGCACCATCTCGCCCGAGGGTGCGGGCGTCGCCGTGCTCGTGGTGCCCACGAACGAGGAGCTCTCGATCGCGCGTCAGGCGGCGGCGCTCGCCGGGGCCTGACGCCCGCTAACGGTTAGCGGGCCCGCGCTCGGCTAGAGCGCCGAGACCGCGTCGCTCACCGGCGTCGACCCGCCGACGACTTCGATCGTGCGGCGCACACCGGCGCCGGTCTCGAGCAGCGCGTGCAGCACATGGGCGATGTCGGCGCGCGGCACCGACCCGGCCTCGACCGACTCGGCGATCTCGACCGCGTCGGCGGCCTCGTCGTCGGTGAGCGATCCGGGGCGCACGATGGTCCAGTCGAGGTCGCGCTCGCGCACGGCGGAGTCGCCCTCGCTCTTGGCGCGCAGATAGACCTGGAAGGTGTCGGAGCTGTCGGCGTCGAAGTCGTCGGCGCCCATGGAGGAGACGACCAGCAGGCGGCGCACGCCCGCGGCGACCATGCCGTCGGCGACGAGGATGAGCCCGTCGCGGTCGAGGCTCTTCTTGCGCTCTGGCCCGCTGTCGGGGCCGGCTCCGGCGGCGAAGACGACGGCGTCGGCGCCGTGCACGATCTCCTCGACGCGGTGCACGTCGCCGCGCTCGAGGTCGAGCACGACGGGCTCGGCGCCGTCGGCGCGCACGTCGCCGCAGTGGTCGGGATTGCGCAGCAGCGCGATCGGCTCGTGTCCGGCGGCAGAGAGGCGGCGGCTGAGCTGACGGGCGATCTGGCCGTGGCCTCCGACGATGACGATACGCATCCGACCAGTTGAGCAGACGAAGCTCCGCGCCCCGTGTGCGCGGCGCGTGCGGCGGCGCTCGGAACCCGGTATACGCCGCACCGGGCCGGGGACGGGCGTCGGGGGTGACGACTACGCTGAGCGGGTGGTCACCGCTCTGTATCGTCGCTATCGCCCGGAGACCTTCGCCGAGCTGATCGGCCAGTCGCACGTGACCGATCCGCTGCGCGCGGCTCTGCGCAGCGACCGGGTGAATCACGCCTATCTCTTCAGCGGTCCTCGCGGCTGCGGCAAGACCACCTCGGCCCGCATCCTGGCTCGCTGCCTCAACTGCGCCGAGGGTCCCACCGACACCCCGTGCGGCGTCTGCCCGAGCTGCGTCGAGCTCTCGCGCGAGGGCGGCGGCTCGCTCGACGTCGTCGAGATCGACGCGGCGAGTCACGGTGGCGTCGACGACGCCCGCGACCTGCGCGAGCGGGCGATCTTCGCCCCCGCCCGCGATCGCTACAAGATCTTCATCATCGACGAGGCCCACATGGTCACCTCGGGCGGCTTCAACGCCCTGCTGAAGATCGTGGAGGAGCCGCCGGAGCACGTGAAGTTCATCTTCGCGACGACCGAGCCCGAGAAGGTCATCGGCACGATCCGCTCGCGCACGCATCACTACCCCTTCCGGCTCGTGCCGCCGGCGCAACTGCTGCAGTACGTGCACGAGCTCGCCGACAGCGAGGGCGTGCAGATCGCTCAGGGCGTGCTGCCGCTCGTCGTCCGCGCCGGCGGCGGCTCGGTGCGCGACAGCCTCTCCCTGCTCGACCAGCTCATCGCCGGCAGCGACGCCGACACCGTCACCTACGAGCGGGCCGTCGCGCTGCTGGGCTACACGCACGCCGCCCTGCTCGACGACGTCGTCGATGCGATCGCGGCCGCCGATCCGGCCGCCGCCTTCGGCGCGATCGACCGGGTGGTGCAGACGGGGCAGGATCCCCGCCGCTTCGTCGACGACCTGCTGGAGCGCCTGCGCGACCTCATCGTCGTGCAGGCCACCGGAGCGCAGGCGGCGAGCGTCCTGCGCGGCGTGCCGGACGACGACCTCGCCCGCATGCGCGACCAGTCCTCCCGATTCGCCCCGGCCGACCTCTCCACCGCGGCCGACGTCGTGAACCGCGCGCTCACCGAGATGACGGGCGCCACCTCGCCGCGACTGCACCTCGAGCTCATGATGGCGCGCGTCCTGGTCACCGCTGCTCCGGGTGTCGCCGCGGCCCGACCCGCCGGCGCGGCGACGGCTCGCAGCGCCGCACCGGGCGGGAGCGCTCCGTCGTCCGCCTCCCCGGCTTCCGGCGGCCCCCCGAGCGATCCCCCGCCCTCGGCCTCGACGGATGCCCCCGCCACAGCCGAGTCCGCCGTCGACGTCGCGCCCCCCGCCGCCGAGGCGCAGGCCGTGCCGAGCGGGCCGCTCACCCTCGAGTCGCTCCGCGCCCACTGGCCCGAGGTCCTCGAGCGCATCCAGTCCGTGAAGATGAGCGCCTGGACGGTCATGTACCTGGCCCAGCCCGCTGCGCTCGACGATGGCGACGTGCTGACCATCGCCTTCACCTCCGCCGGCGACGCGAACCGCTTCAAGGAGCGCACCAATCCGACGGAGAGCGTGAGCGAGCAGGTGCGCAACGCCATCCAGCACGTGCTCGGACACCGGGTGAAGTTCAAGGTGCGCGTCGACGAGGGGCAGCCCGCCGCTGCACCCTCGGCCAGCATCGACGAGGCGCCGCCGGCCGACCCCGACCCGGCGCCGGAGCCGGAGCCGGAGCCGGTGGCCGCGACGCCGGCGCAGCCTGCACCGGCGCCCGTCGAGCGAACCCCGCGTCCGCGCAACCCCGCGCCCGTGCCGCAGTCGAGCGCGCCGGTCACCGGATGGGACGTCGTGGCGATCCCGGGCAGTGCCGCGGCGGCGTCAGCCGATCCCCGCCCGCTCGACGCCGAAGACCTCCCACCGCTCGACGATGCCGACGCCCCCGACGACGAGTCAGCCCCGGCGACCGAGGACGGGTCGGCGCCGCCCGAGCCCGTGATCGAGCGCCGCGTACCCTCCGCTCCGGTCGCGATCCACCCCGCCGATGCCGCGGGCCGCCAGCGCTACGGCGAGGCCGTCGTCCGCGAGGTCCTCGGCGCACGGTTCCTCGCGGAAGAGGCCGTCGAATCCGCCGTCAGCCTCACCAGCGAACCCCCCAGAGACGAGTAGCCCGTGTACGACGGCATCATCCAGGATCTCATCGACGAGTTCGGCCGCCTGCCCGGCATCGGCCCCAAGTCGGCGCAGCGCATCGCCTTCCACATCCTGCAGACCGAGTCATTCGACGTCGCGCGCATGGCCCAGCTGCTCATCGACGTGCGCGAGAAGGTGCGCTTCTGCGAGATCTGCGGCAACGTCGCCGAGGAGGCGACCTGCTCGATCTGCCGCGACCCGCGCCGCTCCGCCGTGAGCATCTGCGTGGTCGAGGAGGCGAAGGACGTGGTCGCGATCGAGCGTACGCGCGAGTTCCGCGGGCTGTACCACGTGCTCGGCGGCGCCATCAGCCCCATCGACGGCATCGGCCCGGACGACCTGCGCATCGCGCAGCTGCTGGGCCGACTCAACGACGGCACGGTGACCGAGGTCATCATCGCGACCGACCCCAACCTCGAGGGAGAGGCGACGGCCACCTACCTCACCCGGCTGCTCGTGCAGCCCGGGCTCACCGTCTCGCGGCTCGCGAGCGGCCTGCCCGTGGGCGGCGACCTCGAGTACGCCGACGAGGTCACCCTGGGGCGCGCATTCGAGGGACGCCGCAACGTCCAACGCTGAGCATCCCGCGGCGAGCCGTGCCGCCGCCGTGCGCGGGGGAGCGGCTAGCCGAGCGAGCTCGAGCGCGCAGGGGGCGGGCAGGGCATCCCGCTAGAATCGGGGGTCGAGGCCGTCGCCACCACCCTTCGTCGCATCCCCTCGCCCGGCCACCCGCCTGACCACAGCGCCCTCCCGCATCCCAGCATCAGGAGCACCACGTGAGCCTCATCGTGCAGAAGTTCGGCGGATCCTCCGTCGCCGACGCCGAGAGCATCAAGCGCGTCGCCAAGCGCATCGTCGCCACGCGCACCGCCGGCCACGAGGTCGTCGTCGCCGTCAGCGCCATGGGCGACACCACCGACGAGCTCATCGACCTCGCGCACGAAGTCACGCCGATTCCTGACGCGCGCGAGATGGACATGCTGCTCACCACCGGCGAGCGCATCTCGATGGCGCTGCTGGCGATGGCCATCAAGAGCCTCGGTCACGAGGCGCGCAGCTACACCGGCAGCCAGGCCGGCATGATCACGGATGCCCAGCACGGCTCCGCCCGCATCGTCGACGTCACCCCCACCCGCGTGCGCGAAGCGCTCGACGACGGTGCGATCGCCATCGTCGCCGGGTTCCAGGGCTTCAACCGCGACAGCCGAGACATCACCACGCTCGGCCGCGGCGGCAGCGACACCACCGCCGTCGCCCTCGCCGCGGCGCTCGACGCCGACGTCTGCGAGATCTACACCGACGTCGACGGCGTCTTCACCGCCGACCCCCGCGTCGTGCCGCTCGCCCGCAAGATCGACCGCGTCTCGGCGGAGGAGATGCTCGAGCTCGCCGCCAGCGGCGCCAAAGTCCTGCACATCCGCGCCGTCGAGTTCGCGCGCCGCCACGGCGTCACCCTGCACGTGCGCTCATCGTTCACGCCCGCCGAGGGCACCTGGGTGCGCAACCCGATCGAGGGAGAGACCATGGAAGAACCGATCATCACGGGCGTCGCCGGAGACCTCTCCGAGGCGAAGATCACCGTCGTCGGCGTGCCCGACACCCCCGGCAAGGCGGCCGACATCTTCACCATGGTCGCCAAGACAGGCGCCAACATCGACATGATCGTGCAGAACGTCAGCGCCGCCACGACCGGTCGCACCGACATCTCGTTCACCCTGCCGAAGAGCGACGGCGAGAAGGTTCTGACCTCGCTGCGCGCCGAGCAGGACGGCGTCGGCTTCCTCTCCCTGCAGTACGACGACCAGATCGGCAAGCTCTCCGTCGTCGGCGGCGGCATGCGCACCAACGCGGGCGTCAGCGCCCAGCTCTTCACCGCCCTGAAGGATGCCGGCATCAACATCGAGATGATCTCAACCAGCGAGATCCGGATCTCGGTCGTCACCCGGGCCGACATCCTCAACGACGCCGTGCGCATCGTGCACGCCGCATTCGGGCTCGACGGGGAGACCGAGGCCGCGGTCTACGCGGGGACGGGGCGATGAGCATGAGCGCAGCATCCATCGCCCCCGTCAGCATCGGCGTCGTCGGCGCCACCGGCCAGGTCGGCGCCGTCGTGCGCCAGCTGCTGCTCGACCGGGCCTTCCCGGCGTCGAGCGTGCGCTTCTTCGCGAGCGCCCGCAGCGCCGGCACCGTGCTGCCCTTCGGCGACCAGCAGATCGTCGTCGAGGACGCGGCGACGGCCGACCCCACCGGGCTCGACATCGCGATCTTCAGCGCCGGCGCGACCACGAGCAAGGCGCAGGCGCCGCGCTTCGCCGCCGCGGGCGTCACGGTCATCGACAACTCCTCCGGCTGGCGGATGGACCCGGAGGTGCCCCTCGTCGTGAGCGAGGTCAACCCCCACGCCATCGACCAGGCCGTCAAGGGCATCATCGCCAACCCCAACTGCACCACCATGGCCGCGATGCCCGTGCTGAAGGTGCTCGACGCCGAGGCCGGCCTCGAGCGCCTCATCGTCAGCACGTACCAGGCCGTCTCGGGCGCCGGCCTCGCCGGCGGCGAGGAGCTGCTCGAGCAGGCGACCGCGGTCGTCGGCCAGAACGCCATCGACCTCGTGCACGACGGCGCGGCGGTCGAGTTCCCCGCGCCCTCGACGTTCCCCGCGCGGATCGCCTTCAACGTCATCCCGCAGGCCGGCAGCTTCGTCGACGACGGACTCGGCGAGACCGACGAGGAGAAGAAGCTGCGCAACGAGTCGCGCAAGATCCTCGAACTGCCCGAGCTGCGCGTCAGCGGCCTCTGCGTGCGCGTGCCCGTCTTCACCGGTCACAGCCTGGCCGTCAACGCCGAGTTCGCCCGAGCGATCAGCCCGGAGCGGGCGCGCGAGCTGCTGGCCGACGCCCCCGGCGTGCAGCTGGTGGATGTTCCCACCCCGCTCGCGGCGGCCGGCGCCGATCCGAGCCTCGTCGGGCGCATCCGCACCGACGAGGGCGTGCCCGGCGGCCGTGGCCTCGCGCTCTTCATCAGCAACGACAACCTGCGCAAGGGCGCGGCGCTCAACGCGGTGCAGATCGCCGAACTCGTCGCGGCGAAGAAGGCCGGAGCGGCGGTCTGACCGAACCCTTGCCGCGGTAGCGTCGAACCGTGCTCATGACCGCTCGTTCCGACCTCCGCCGCAGCGCGCGCCGCGCATCCCGCCCCGCCCTGCTCGGCCTGCTCGCCATCGTCGCCTCCGTCGGGCTCGTCGCCTGCGCGGCGCCCGCCGCCGCCCTCGCGCCGCCCGAGGGCGACGGCCCCGTCGTGGCCTTCTACGGCGACTCGTACACGCTCGGAACCGGCGCGAGCGACCCCGCGCTGCGGTGGTCGACCGTCATCAGCGAGGAGCGCGGCTGGCGCGAGTACAACCCCAGCGTCAACGGGCTCGGCTACATCAACAACCGATCCACCTTCGGCGACGGCGACCTGCCCGACCTCATCATCGAGCAGCAGCCCGACATCGTCTTCGTCACGATGGGCCTCAACGACAACTTCTCGTACGACCGGGTCGGCGAGCGCATCCAGGAGCAGATGAACGACGACATCGACATCCTCGTCGAGGCGCTGCCCGAGGCGCGCTTCATCGTCGTCGAGCCGTTCTGGTACACCGACGAGCGGCCCGAGTCGGTCGAGGTCATCATCCGCTGGCAGCGCGAGATGGCCGAGCGCATCGACGCCGACTACATCGAAGGCGCCTCGCGCTGGATCGAGGGCCGCCCCGAGCTCATGGCCTCCGACGGGCTGCACCCCGACGACGACGGCTACGCGGTCATGACCGAGCGCATGCGTGCCGAGCTCGAGGCGCTGGGCCTGTGAGCGCCGACGAGGCCCGCGCGGCGTCCGACGCCGCTGGCGCACCCGTGGCGAGCTACGCCGCCATCGGCGACAGCTTCACCGAGGGCATGGGCGACGAGCTGCCCGACGGCACGCCCCGCGGCTGGGCCGACCTCGTCGCCCTCGGCCTCGCCCACGCCGCGCAGCAGCCGCTCGGCTACGCCAACCTCGCCATCCGCGGCCGGCTGCTCGGCCCCATCCTCGACGACCAGCTGCCCGTCGCCCTCGCGCTGCGCCCCGAGCTGCTGACCATCAACGGCGGCGGCAATGACATCATGCGCCCGCGCGTCTCGGTCGCCGGGGTCGCCGACCGGCTCGTCGACGCGGCCGAGCGGGCGACGGCGCAGGGAATCCGGGTCGTGCTCGTGAGCGGGGCCGACCCCGGCGATCACATCCCCCTCGGCGGCCTGCTGCGGGCGCGCGGCGACGAGCTGGCGCGCGAGGTGCGGCAGCGCATCCATGGCTCCGGGATGCTCTTCGTCGACAACTGGGGCGACGAGGGCCTGCGCGCCCTGCGCTACTGGTCGATCGACCGCCTGCACCTCAACGCGCTCGGCCATGCCCGCGTGGCCGCGAACGTGCTGGCCGCGCTCGACGTGCCCGTGGCGCCCGGAGGGCGGTCAGAGGTCGAGCGTCTGCACGAGCTCGAGGCGGCGCGCCCGCGCACCGCCGCCTACTGGCGCGAGTACGTGCTGCCGTGGATCGGCCGTCGCCTGACGGGCCGGTCGAGCGGCGACGGGCGCGCGCCGAAGCGGGCGACGCTCGAGCCGATCAGTCCTTCGGCGTAGCGTCGTCGGCCGCGGCCGCGGCCGCCTTCGCGGCCCGCTGCGCCCGGATCGCCCGCACGCTGAGCTGCACGACCACGGCGAGCAGCAGGATGCCGAACAGCACGCCGGCGACCTGCGGCGGCACGAGGAACGCGAGCGCCACGCCGCCGAGCGAGGCGACGGCTGCCGCGATGCCGACGATGAGGCCCTGCCGAACATCCACCATGCCGGCGCGCACGTTCGCGACCGTGCCCGACAGCGCCGTCGGGATCATCGCCAGCAGCGACGTGCCCTTCGCGACGAGGTCGCCGAGCCCGAACAGCGCGATGAGCACGGGAACCGCGATGACGCCGCCGCCGATGCCGAACATGCCGCTCGCGATGCCCATGAGGAACCCCAGCAGCACGAGGCCGAGCAGCGGCAGCACCTCGACGTCGAGGCTGCCGCCGCGCTCGGGCGCGACGAGGATGAGGCGCACCGCGATGATGAGCAGCCCGCCGATGAACAGCCAGCGCAGCCAGCCGAGCGGCAGCGTGCGCAGCAGCCACGAGCCGATCGGGGCGCCCACCACGGCGCCGAGGGCGATGAGCCCCGCGGCGAGGTAGTCGATCTCGCCATTGATGCCGTAGCCGATGCTGCCGACGATCGCGCTCGGCACGATCGCGACGAGGCTGGTGGTGGATGCTCGGCGCTGGTCCATGCGGGCCCACCACATGAGCATGGGCACCATGACGATGCCGCCGCCGACGCCGAACATCCCGGAGAGGAGCCCGCCGACGAGGCCGGTGGCAAGAAGGGGCAGAATCACTCGCGCAACCCTACCGATGCGCGGCCGGCGGTCAGCGCGCCGAGAGTAAACTCACCGCGTGAGTGAACGCATCGACGTAGCGCTGATCGGCGCCGGAATCATGAGCGCGACCCTGGCGACCATGCTCCAGCAGCTCGAGCCCGAGTGGGACATCCGCATCTACGAGCGCCTGAGCGACGTCGCTCTCGAGAGCTCGAACCCGTGGAACAACGCGGGCACCGGCCACGCGGCCCTGTGCGAGCTCAACTACACGCCCGAGAAGGCCGACGGCACGATCGACATCACCAACGCGGTGAAGGTCAACGAGCAGTTCCAGGTCTCGCGGCAGTTCTGGGCGTACCTCGTGAACGAGGGCACCCTGCCCGACCCGAAGGCGTTCCTCAACTCGACCCCGCACATGAGCTTCGTCTGGGGCGAGGCCAACGTCGCCTACCTGCGCAAGCGCTTCGACGCGCTGAAGGACCACCCGCTGTTCGCCGGCATGGAGTACAGCGAGGATGCCGCGCAGATCCGCCGCTGGGCGCCCCTGCTCCTCCCGGGCCGTGCGAAGAGCCAGCCCATCGCGGCGACGTACATGGCCGCGGGCACGGACGTCGACTTCGGAGCGCTCACGAGCCTGCTCGTCGAGGGCTTCATCGAGAACGGCGGCCGGCTCGAGGTCGAGCACACGGTGCGCGGGCTCAAGAGGCTCAAGGCGGACGGCGCCTGGCGACTGAAGCTGCGCCACGAGATCGGCGAGACGCCGCTCGAGATCGAGGCGCGCTTCGTCTTCGTCGGTGCCGGCGGCCACGCGCTGCCCTTGCTGCAGAAGAGCGGCATCCCCGAGATCAAGGGCTTCGGCGGGTTCCCCATCAGCGGCGAGTGGCTGCGCAGCGACAACCCCGAGGTCGTCGCCAAGCACCTCGCGAAGGTCTACGGCAAGGCGAGCGTCGGCGCCCCGCCGATGTCGGTGCCCCACCTCGACACCCGCGTCGTCGACGGCCAGGCATCCCTGCTGTTCGGCCCGTACGCCGGCTTCAGCCCCAAGTTCCTCAAGACCGGCTCGTGGTTCGACCTGTTCGGCTCGATCCGCCTGCACAACATCGTGCCGATGCTGCAGGTGGGGCTGCGCAACTTCGACCTGGTCAAGTACCTCGTCGGCGAGCTGCTCGCGAACCGCGACGACCGCCTGGATGCTCTGCGCGAGTTCTACCCGAACGCGAACGGCGACGACTGGTACAAGATGGTCGCCGGCCAGCGGGTGCAGGTCATCAAGAACGACCCCGAGAAGGGCGGCGTGCTGCAGTTCGGCACCGAGGTCGTCGCGGCGGCCGACGGCTCGATCGCGGGCCTGCTGGGCGCCTCACCCGGAGCCTCGACGGCCGCGCCGATCATGCTCGAGCTGCTGCAGCGCTGCTTCCCCGACCGCATCGCGGGCTGGACCCCGCAGCTGACGCGCATGGTGCCGACCTACGGCGGCACCGTCAGCGAGTCGCCCGAGACGGCGGATCGCGTGCTCGGCGAGACCGCCGCGGCGCTCGCCATCGCCCGGTAGGCGGCGACAGGCCCGGGCGATACGCTCGGGCGATGCCCTCCCGTGCCCGCGCCGATCGTTCGCGCCGCACGCGGGAGGCGCTGAGTCGCCGCGCCGTGGCCATCGCCGTCGTCGCGCTGCTGCTCATCGTCGACGCCGTGCTCATCGGGCTGGCCCTCAGCGGTCGCGACCCCGAGCCGAGCGGCGCGACCCCGCAGGTCGAGGTCGTCGACGACGTCGCGGCGGAACCGTCCGCGTCGCCCTCGGCGGAGCCGTCGGCCGAGCCGACCGCACCGCCGCAGCCGCCGGCGACGGGCGCCGCTCAGCGGGTCATGACAGCCATCGACGGCAGTACCGCCTGGCGTGTGCCGACGGGCCCGTGTCCCGAGGCGCAGGTGCTTCCCGAGGTCACGCGCGATGCCGGCGCCGCTTGGCAGCCGTTCGACCCCTCTGCCGAGACGGACCTGCGCTCGGTGCAGCGGCTCATCGTCTCCTCCGCCGAGTCGATCGCGATCGTCGGCCTCGCCGCCGACGACTGCAGCCCTTCGCTCGTGCGCACCTACGTCGGCGGCATCGACTGGGCCTCGTACCCGGAGGAGGTCGGCAGCGCCTGGTACATCGCTGACGGCGGCGCGGGCGTGCACGCGCCCGGCGGCTCGGTGCAGCCCGCCTGCCCGGCCGGCGCCGTCGCGATCTCGGTCTCGCGCACCGACTCGGCGGCCGCCCTCTGCGCCGACGGCTCCGTCGCGGCCACCGTCGACGCCGGACGCACCTGGGGCGCTCCCGCGGCCCTCCCCGGCGTGCAGGCGCTCGCCCTGCGCAGCGACGGCTACCTCGCGGCCGTCCTCGGCGGCGAGGGATGCGCGGGCGTCGCCATCGTCGCCCTCGACCGCTCCGGCGCCGCGCCGACCCCGGTGGGCTGCCGTGCCGCCTCGGGCGATGCGGCGTCGCTCGCCGGCCTCATCGCGCTCAGCGAGAGCAGCGACGGCACGCTGTGGCTCTGGGCCGGAGACGAGGTCGCCCGCTCGGAGGACCGCGGCGCGACCTGGCTCTGAGCCATCCCGGCGGACCAGCGCTCAGCGCCTCAGAGTGACCGCGCGTACCTCGTCGCGTTGACGACTCAGCCCCTTCCGCAATCACGGAACGGGTGAATCCGATTCGCTCGTTCCGCAGTTGTGGAAGGCGCGCGAATCCATCTCCGCCACCGACGGAGAAGAGGGGCTGAGGAGCTATTCGGACAGCAGGGCGCTCATGTCGATCGCCTGCGTGGGGGCGAGCTCGACCATGACCGAGTCGTCGGTCGGGGCGGCCACGTTGCTGGAGTTCGTGCTCATGCTGTCCTCGTTCGGGTGCGGTGCTGTCGGGTGGAGCGACGTACGAAGTGCGGGGGCGGGCTCAGGCGCTGAGGCGCTGATCGCGGCGGCGCAGGCGGCTGGTGCGCAGCGCGCGCTGGGCGGCGACCCGCGTGACGAAACGCCCGAGGTGGCGGCCGACGCCGTCGACGGCCACGAAGCCGGTGCCGACGAGCTCGACGTACCCGGCGTGCGCGGTGCCCTCGCTGGTCCGCTCCGACGCGACCCAGAGGCCCTTCTGCGCGCTCAGCCACTGCAGCTGCCGCGCGGGGGCGGGAAGGCCGGGGAGGGAGCGGAGCGAGCTCATGGTGCGGGGGTCCTCATCACTCGAGCGGGTGTATGCGTTCGAATGTATTAGACGCGCGGCCAGCGTGGTGACCGGCGCTCAGCGAGCATCCAGGAAGCGGACGCGGACGCGCCCCCTCAGCGCTCGCGCGACCGATGACCGGCTCAGTCAGCGGCCGGCCGGGCGTCCCATGCCGATCGGAGCATGTCATCGAGTCCGAGCCGAGCGTGCCAGCCCAGCTCGCGCGCGATGAGGCTCACGTCGCCGACCACCGCGGGCGGATCGCCCGCGCGGCGCGGCGCATGGAGAGGCTCGATCGGCAGGCCGGTGATCGCCGCCGCGCGCTCGATGACCTCGCGCACGCTGCTGCCCGACCCGGTGCCGACGTTGAAGACGGGGCTGATCTCGCGGCCCGACTCGAGGGCGTCGAGCACGGCGACGTGCGCCTCGGCGAGGTCGGCCACATGCACGTAGTCGCGCACGCAGGTGCCGTCGGGCGTGGGGTAGTCGTCGCCGAACACGGTCGGCCGCTCCCCGCGGGCGATGGCGCCGAGCGCCAGCGGGATGAGGTTCGCCGTGCCGGTGTCGACCAGGTCGGCGCTCGCGGTGCCCGCGACGTTGAAGTAGCGCAGGCTCGCCGCGCGCAGTGCGCCCGAGGCGACCGCCCAGCGCACGAGTCGCTCGCCGACGAGCTTCGAATCGCCGTACGGGTTCACGGGCTCGGCCGGGGCGTCCTCGGTGATCGGCTCGAGCGGCGCCTCGCCGTAGACGGCGGCGGAGGAGGAGAACACGAGCGTCGGCACCGCCGCGCGCTCCATGGCGAGCAGCAGCGTCGACAGGCCGCCGACGTTCTGCTGGAAGTACCAGGCCGGTCGCGCGACCGACTCGGCGACGCTCTTGCGCGCGGCGAGGTGCACGACGCTCGTGACGCCCCGCTCGCGCATGAGCAGCTCGAGCGCCTCGGCGGCGTCGGTCGACGCGAGGTCGATGCGGTTCGCGGGCCCGGCGGGGGAGTGCGCGCGATCCGCCGACAGGTCGTCGACGATGACCGTCTCACGGCCGACCGCCTCGAGGGCGCGCACGACGTGGGCGCCGATGTAGCCGGCTCCGCCGGTGACGAGGGTGGTCATGAGCTCTCCCTGGGGTGGTGACGGGCGGATGGTCGTGCGGGGCGATCAGTTGCGCGCGGCGCCCTCCGAGGCGGTCACGACGAAGGTGTCGGGCTGGCCGAAGGCGTGCTCGCCGAACGCGTTGTCGACGGCGACCTGGATGCGCGAGAGGTCGTCGATGCGGACGAGGGCGATGGCGGCCCCGCCGAAACCGCCGCCGGTCATCCGGGCCCCGATCGCGCCGGCCTGGACGGCCGTCTCGACGGCGAGGTCGAGCTCGGGCACCGAGATCTCGAAGTCGTCGCGCATGCTGCGGTGCGAGGCGTCGAGCAGCTCGCCGATCGCCTCGGCGCCGTCGGCCCGCAGCACGGCGACGGTGTCGAGCACGCGCTGGTTCTCGGTGACGACGTGGCGCACGCGGCGGAAGGTGACGTCGTCGAGCAGATCGCCCGCGCGGGCGAGGTCGTCGACGCCGAGGTCGCGCAGCGAGGAGACGCCCATGACGGCGGCGCCGCGCTCGCAGGCCTCCCGGCGCTCGCCGTAGCCGCCGGTGGCGTGCGAGTGCTTCACCCCGGTGTCGATGACGAGCAGGGCGAGGCCCGCCTCGGCGAGGCCGAGCGGCACGAGCTCGGTCTCGAGCGTGCGGCAGTCGAGGAACACCGCGTGGTCGACGCTGCCGAGCAGCGAGGCCGACTGGTCCATGATGCCCGTGGGGGCGCCGACGGCGACGTTCTCGGCGCGCTGGCCGACGCGGGCGAGCGTGCGGCGGTCGAGACCCAGCCGCCAGACGTCGTTGAGGCCGAGCGCGACGGCGCTCTCGATCGCGGCCGAGCTCGACAGCCCCGCCCCGACGGGCACGTCGCTGACGATGAAGAGGTCGAGGCCCGGCACGGCCGAGAGGTCGGCGCCGAACTCGGTGAGGGCCCAGGCCACGCCGAGCGGGTAGGCCGGCCAGCCGGTCAGCACCTCGGGGCTGAGCGCGTCGAGATCGATCTCGACGACCTCGTCGGCGAAGTCGCTCGCGACCCGGATGACGCGATCCTCGCGCAGCCCGATGGCGACGACGGTGCGGCGGTCGATCGCGAGCGGCAGCACGAAGCCCTCGTTGTAGTCGGTGTGCTCGCCGATGAGGTTGACGCGGCCCGGAGCCGACCAGAGGCCGTCGGGCTCGCCGCCGAAGGCCGAGGTGAAGCCGGTGCGGGCGTCGTCGCGGATGTCGCTGATCACTGCTGGTCTGCCTTCTCGGCCGTGTCGGCCTTCTCGATGCCGGAGCGGATGAACGCGGCCTGGGTCTCGGGCGCGACGTCGCCGATGAAGGCGCCCATGGCGGCCTCCGACCCGGCGAGGTACTTCAGTTTGTCAGCCGCGCGCCGCGGACTCGTCACCTGCAGCATCAGGCGCACCGCATCCCGCCCCGCGTGCACCGGTGCCTGGTGCCAGGCGGCGATGTAGGGCGTGGGGGTGTCGTACAGGGCGTCGAGTCCGCGCAGCAGGCGGCGGTAGAGCGGGGCGAGCTCGTCCTTCTCCTCGTCGGTGAGGCCGGCGAGGTCGGGCACGTGGCGGTGCGGCAGCAGGTGGATCTCGAGGGGCCAGCGCGCGGCGAACGGCACGAAGGCGGTGAAGTGCTCGCCCTGGATGAGCACGCGCTCGCTCGCCTGCTCGCTCGCGAGGATGCGCGCGAACAGGTCGTCTCCGACCGCCTCGACCGAGCGCAGCAGGGCGCTCGTGCGCGGCGTGATGAAGGGGTACGCGTAGATCTGGCCGTGGGGGTGGCCGAGGGTGACGCCGATCTCCTGGCCGCGGTTCTCGAAGACGAACACCTGCTGGATGCCCGGCATCGCGCTCAGCGCGGCGGTGCGCTGGCTCCACGCCTCGATGACGGTGCGCGCGCGGCTCACCGTCTGCGAGCCGAACGAGCCCTCGTGCTCGGGCGAGAAGCACACGACCTCGCAGCGCCCGACGCTCGTGCGGGTGCGCTCGAGGCCGATCTCGGCGAGGTCGGAGAGGTCGGCCGGGGCGTGCTCGTGCTCGAGCGCGGGGCCGAAGCTGGGGGAGCGGTTCTCGAAGACGGCGACGTCGTACCGGCTCGGGATCTCGCTCGGGTTCGCCGCGGTCTGGGGCGCCAGCGGGTCCTGGTCGGCCGGCGGCAGGAACACGCGGTTCTGCCGGTTGCTCGCGATCGACACCCAGTCGCCGGTGAGCACGTCCTGCCGCATGCTCGCGGTCGTCGGGCGCGGGTCGAGCACGCGGGCGTCGACGCCGCGCTCGGGGCCGAGGGTCGTGTCGGCGTCGTCGAAGTAGAGCAGCTCGCGGCCGTCGGCGAGCACGTCGGTGCGCAGGGTGATGGGCATGGCTCCAGGCTAGGGCCGGCCGCTTGCGGATTCGCAAGCGGCGTGCTTTCGTTTTCGACGAGTTCCGAAAGCGGGGTGGATGCGCGTCCCGCCCGCTCCCCGCCCGCCCCGCCTGCTCGCCGCCCACCACCGAGAGGTTCCCCATGGCCGACACCGCCCCCCGCCGCCGCGAGCGCCTCGCCGGCGCCGTCGCCCGGCGCGGCTTCGCCCGCGTCGCCGACCTGGCCCGCGAGCTCGGCGTCAGCGAGGTCACGGTGCGCACCGACCTGGCGGCGCTCGAGGCCGACGGGCGCCTCACCCGCGTGCACGGCGGCGCGATGCCGCGCGGACTCGTCGCCGAGCGCGAGTCGAGCCTCGAGCAGTCGCGCGCCCGGCTCGCCCGCGCCAAGTCGGCGATCGCCGAGGCCGCGGCGGCCCGCGTGCAGTCGGGGCAGAGCGTGCTGCTCGATGTCGGATCCACGACGCTGGCGGTGGCGCACGCGCTCGTCGCCCGCGTGGAGCTGCAGGAGGTCGTGGTGGTGACGAACGGGCTCGCCATCGCGCTGGCGCTCGAGCCGGGCATCCCGCGTCTGACGGTCGTCGTGACGGGAGGCACAGTGCGCTCGCTGCAGCACTCGCTGGTGAACCCGCTGGCGACGACGCTGCTCGAGGGGGTGCGGGCCGATCTGGCGATCCTGGGGGCGACGGGCGTGCACCTCGAGCACGGGGTGACGAACGTGAACCTGCCCGAGGCGGAGGTGAAGCGGCGCATGGTCGACAGCGCCGCCGAGCGCATCCTCGTCGCCGACTCGTCGAAGGTCGGGCAGGCGCACCTGGGCCGGGTGGCGGCGCTCGCCGAGATCGACGAGCTGATCACCGACACCGGCATCGATGGGGGGGATGCGGCGGCGCTGCGCGACGCCGGGCTGCGCGTGCGCGAGGTGGCGCCGCACCGTCGGTAGGCCGCGCGCGTCGTCGGGCCGCGCCGTCGGTAGGCCGCGCCGTCGGTAGTCTGGCGCGGTGACTCAGACCTCCGCGCCCACCGGCGAGCAGTACTCCCTCCGTCTCGACGGCCCGAACGGCCCGGTCGAGGCGGTCGTCACCGAGGTCGCGGCGGCGCTGCGGATGCTCACGGTCGACGGCCACGACCTGACGCAGTCGTACCCGGAGGGCTCGACGCCCCCCTTCGGCGACGGCATCGTGCTCGTGCCGTGGCCGAACCGCGTGCGCGACGGCGTCTGGACCCTCGACGGCGAGGCCCAGCAGCTCGACATCACCGAGGTCGCGAAGAACAACGCCATCCACGGTCTGCTGCGCTACGGCGCGTACCGCCTGGTCGACCGCACGGACTCGTCGGTGACGCTGGGCGCCGCGGTGGTGCCGCAGCACGGCTACCCCTTCCACCTGTGGACCACGGTCTCGTACGAGCTCGTCGACGACGGCGTGCGGGTGACGCACGCGGTGACGAACCTCGGCTCGTCGGCCGCCCCGTACGCGGTGGGCACGCACCCGTTCCTGCGGGTGGGGTCGCACTCGGTGGAGTCGCTGACGATCACGGCCCGCACGGCCGAGCACGTAATGGTGGATGCTCGCCTCAACCCCGAGGGTCTGGAACCGGTCGCCGGTACCCGCTACGACCTGACGCAGCCGACCCGCATCGAGGGTCTCGAGTTCGACGACGCCTGGCGCGTCGAGCCGGATGACGACGGCGTCATCCGCACCACCGTCGCGGCGCCCGACGGCGCGAGCACGACGCTGTGGCAGCAGGGCGACTGGCAGTGGTTGCAGGTGTTCATCACCCGCATCTTCCCGACGCCGGAGGGTCTGACGACGGCGATCGCGGTCGAGCCGATGACGGCCCCGGCCGACGCCCTCAACTCGGGCCTCGGCCTGCGCTGGATCGAGCCGGGCGCCTCCTGGTCGGGCAGCTGGGGCATCACCCGCCAGTCCTGAGCCGGGCATCCCGCCCGCCGGACCGCCCCGCCCTGCCCGCCCCATTCGCCGCACAGGGGCCCGACCGCGCCGATCGCCGCACCCTTCTTGCCTCGCCCCGCCCTACCCGCACCTCCCAGGCCGCGCCGCCGTGCACAAATGCAGGACTGCGTCGGCGCGTCGTGCTCCTCCGGGCTGCAACACGCCGGTCGCGAGACCTCGAGTCCTGCATTTGTGCCAGCGGTGACGCGCACAGCGGGTCCGGCGCCAGCTCCGGCGCCGAGATGACGTCTTCTGCCCAGACGGCGGTGCAGAAGCGTCGTCTCGACACGAACCGCTGTTTCGGCGTTTCGAGTCGCGACGACAGTCCCCGTCCCGCGGGCGCACACCTCGGCCGACGGGTCCGCCATCCCCCTCGAGCTCCTTCCACTCCGCGGGAAATATGCGAGAGATGATCGGATACTTCCTGCAGAGTGGAAGGCGCGCACGAGAGAAAGCCGCGCCCCGCGTGGCGGTCATCGCGCCCCCGCCCCGCCGCGGTCCGCGCCCCGCGCGTCGCGCGCTGCACCCGGCCGGGCGCACCCGCTCTCCGCCGGCCCCGGCCTCCGCCGGCCCCCGCTCTCGGTGACGTCCCGCTGAGTGGTGGAGTTTCTCAACACCGTGCGGGTCAGCTGTTGTGATTATGCCGCAGCGAGTTCCGGGATCGCGACCTCCTCTTCGGTGACGTTCAGGAGCTTCATGGAGTGCTCGCTGAAGTAGCGGCGGTCAGCGCCGTCCCATTCGTCGTGTTGCTCGATCAGGACGTGTCCGGCCAGGCGCAGCAACGCGGCGGGGTTGGGGAATGTGCCGACGACGTCGGTGCGGCGTTTGATCTCCTTGTTGACCCGCTCGAGCGGGTTCGTGGACCAGATCTGCCGCCAGTGTGTGGCGGGAAACTGACAGAACGCGAGGATGTCGTTCTGCGCGTCCTCGAGCATGCCGGCGATCTTCGGGTGCGACCTCGAGAGCATGCGGACGACTTCGTGGAATTGGGTGAACACGTGCTCGGTGTCTGGCTGGGCGAAGATCGTGCGGATGATCGACGCGACCATCGGCCCAGCGGTCTTGGGGACGTTGGCAAGCACGTTGCGCATGAAGTGGACCCGACACCGCTGCCATGACGAGCCTTGGAAGACGGTGTCGATCGCCGCGATCAGCCCGGTGTGCGCGTCGGAGATCACCAGCTTCACTCCGCCCAGCCCGCGGGCCTTCAGCGAGCGAAGGAACGCGGTCCAGAACGGTTGCGATTCGGTGTCCCCGACCTCGAAGCCGAGGACTTCCCTGCGCCCGTCGGCGGCGACACCGACCGCGACGACGACGGCTTGGGAGACGACCCGCCGGCCGACGCGGGCTTTGCAGTAGGTCGCGTCGAGGAACACGTACGGGTACGTGCTGTCCGCGAGCGGCCGATCGCGGAACGCCGCGACGTCCTCGTCGAGGTTGCTGCAGATCCGCGACACCTCCGACTTGCTGATCCCGGTGTCGGCACCGAGCGCCTTCACCAGGTCGTCGACCTTGCGGGTGGAGACGCCGTGGACGTACGCCTCCATCACGACCGCGAACAGGGCCTGATCGACCCGGCGGCGGCGTTCCAGCAGCGACGGGAAAAACGATCCCTGCCGCAGCTTCGGGATCCGCAACTCCAGCTCCCCCGCGGTGGTGGTGAGGGTCCGCAGCCGGGTCCCGTTGCGCTGCGTCGTACGGTCCGGGGAGCGTTCGAACGGGGCAGCGCCGATGAACGCAGCTGCTTCCGCGTCGATCAGCTCCTGGTAGAGCGTCTCGGTCGCGACCCGGATCCGGTCGTTCACATCGGTGAGTTTCAGTTCCCCGAGTAGCTCGAGGAGGGCAGACTGGTCAAGAGCCATCGTGCGTTTGTGTCCTTCCGTGAGATTCCTAGACAGTTCTCACTGACCATCGCACGATGGCTCACCACGTCCACGACGTGACACCCGAGCCGGGAAACTACACCAACCCAGGGGACGCCACCCCGCTCTCCGCCCGCCCCCGCTCTCCGCCGGCCCCGGCCTCCGCCCGCCCCCGCTCTCCGCCGGCCCCCGCTCGCCGCCGGCCCCGGCCTCCGCCCGCCCCCGCTCTCCGCCCGCCCCCGCTCTCCCGCCGGCCCCGGCCCCCGCCCCCACCCGCCCCCGCCCATCGCACCGGAGGCCCGCCGCGCGACCACAAACCCAGATCTTGTTTTATGTGGGAATGAGTTGTAACGTGTGGGAAATCCAACGGAGGGCATCACGGTGTACGCAACGGAGCGGCAGCAACTCGTCGAACGGCTTCTCGCCGACGACGGCAGGGTCAGCGTCGTCGACCTCGCCCGCCGCTTCGACGTCACCACCGAGACCGTGCGCCGCGACCTCGACCAGCTCGAGACCGCCGGGCTGCTTCGCCGGGTCCACGGCGGCGCCGTCGCCGCCGACCGCGCCAGCACCATCGAGCCCTCGCTGAGCGACCGCGTGCAGCAGCACGGCCCCGCGAAGACCGCCATCGCCCGCCGCGCGCTCGACGCCCTCGGCGCCGGCTTCCGCGGCTCCCTCTTCCTCGACGCCGGCACGACCACCGCCGCCGTCGCCGCGCAGCTCGCCGAGCGCCTCGCCGAGCGCACCACCACGGGCACCCTCGCGGCCGACCGCCTCGACCCCGCCGGCATCGGGCTCGTCACCCACGCCGTCGTCATCGCCGCGCAGCTCGCGCCCGCGCTCGCCGACGCCCCCGGGCTCGCCCTCACCGTGCTCGGCGGCCGAGTGCGCGGCCTCACCGGCGCCGCCGTCGGCGCCGACACCGTGCGCGCCATCGAGCAGCTGCGCCCCGACGTCGCCGTGATCGGCACCAACGGCGTCGCCGCCGGCTTCGGGCTCAGCACCCCCGACCCCGACGAGGCCGCCGTCAAGACCGCCATCGTGCGCAGCGCCCGCCGCATCGTCGTCGTCGCCGACGCCGACAAGCTCGGCCGCGAGCTGCTCGTCGGCTTCGCCCGCCTCGACGAGATCGACGTGCTCGTGACGGACGGGCATCCCGATGCCGCCCTCGCCGCCGCCCTCGCCGACGCCGACGTGGAGGTATGGCGCGCATGATCGTGACCCTCACCGCCAACCCCGCGCTCGACCGCACCATCACCCTGCTCGCCCCGCTGCGGCCCGGCGAGGTGCAGGCGGCCGGCTCCGTGCGGGAGGACGCCGGCGGCAAGGGCGTCAACGTCGCCCGCGCCGTCGCCGCCGCCGGGCAGCCGACCCTCGCGGTGCTGCCGCTCGCCGAGCACGACGCCTACGCCGTGCCGCTGCAGGCCTCCGGGGTCGCCGCGCGCCGGGTACCCGTGCACGGCGCCGTGCGCGCCAACCTCACGATCGTCGACCCCGCGGGCGAGACGACGAAGCTCAACCTCAGCGGCTCGCCGCTCACCGATCAGGATGCTCGCGCCCTCGTCTCCGCCGTCGTCGACGCCTGCGCCGGCGCGCGCTGGCTGGTGCTCGCGGGCTCGTTGCCTCCCGGAGCCGCCGACGACTTCTACGTCCGCGTCGTCGAGTCGGTGCGGGCCGCCCACGGAGGGGCGGCACCCCGGGTCGCCGTCGACACCTCCGGCCCCGCACTGCGCGCCGTCATCGACGCCGGCCTCGCCGACCTGATCAAGCCGAACGACGAGGAGCTCGCCGAGCTCGCCGGCGTCGCCCTGCCCGAGCCCGCCGAGGGCGCCCCTACCGACGCGGAGGCGCACGCCGCCGCCGACGCCGCCGTGCTCGCCGTCGCCCGCGCGCTCGTGCCCGCCCGCGCCCGCGCCGCCCTCGTCACCCTCGGATCCCGCGGCGCCCTCCTCGTCACCGCCGACGGCGCCTGGGCCGCGCGCGCCCCGCGTATCCGCCTCGCCTCGACGGTCGGCGCCGGCGACAGCTCGCTCGCCGGCTACCTGCTCGCCGAGAGCGCCGGCGGCGACGAGCCCGAGCGGCTGCGCACCGCCATCCGCTACGGCGCGGCCGCCGCGAGCCTGCCCGGCACGCAGCCCCCCGCACCGCACGACCTGCCCGCCGACGAGCTCGAGGTGCTCCGGCTCGAATGAGCCGGCGCCCGCGAGGCACCGCGGCAGCAGCATCCCGCATCACGGCACCACCCCACCGACCGCACCACCCCACCGCACCACCCACCGACCGCATCACCCCACCGACCGCAGGAGGTCAGCATGTCCCCGATGATCACGCGAGAGCTGGTGAGCCTCGACGTCGCCCTCGGCGACGACAAGGCCGCCGTCATCCGCTCCCTCGCCGAGCGGGTGGTCGCGCAGGGTCGCGCGACCGACGCCGGCGCCCTGTTCGACGACGCCTGGGCCCGCGAGCAGCAGGATGCCACCGGCCTGCCCGGCGGCATCGCCATCCCGCACGCCAAGAGCCCCGCCGTCACCGAGCCCGCGCTCGTTTTCGCCCGGCTCGCCCCCGCCGTCGACTTCGGAGCGGCCGACGGCCCCTCCGACCTCGTGTTCCTCATCGCGGCCCCGGCGGATGCCCCGCAGGCGCACCTCGCCGTGCTCTCGAAGCTCGCACGCAGCCTCATGCAGGACGACTTCACCGCGAGCCTGCGCGCCGCGACCGACGACGAGGCTGTCGTCGCGATCGTCGCCGAGGCGATCGGCGAGGGTCCGACGGCAGCGGAGGGCGCGACGGCCGCGGCGCCCGCCGCGGCCCCCGCTACCGCCCCGGCCGCCGCCGCGGCCCCCACGGCGACGGCCAGCGCCGACGCAACCCGCCACGTCGACGGCCGCCCCGCCCGCATCGTCGCGGTCACCGCCTGCGCCACCGGCATCGCGCACACCTTCATGGCCGCCGACGCGCTCACCGCCGCCGGCACCCGCGAGGGCGTCGAGCTCGTCGTCGAGCCGCAGGGCTCGAGCGGCTACCAGGCCCTGCCGCGCGAGGTCATCGAGGCGGCCGACGCCGTCATCTTCGCCACCGACGTCGACGTGCGCGAGCCGCAGCGGTTCGCGGGCAAGCCCGTCGTGCGATCCGGCGTCAAGCGCGGCATCGAGCAGCCCGTGCAGCTCATCGACGAGGCGCTCGCCGCCGCGCGCGACCCCCGCGGGGAGCGCGTGGCCGGCACGGCCGATGCCGGGGCCTCGACGCAGGCCGCCGCGACCGAGTCGTTCGGCCGGCGCATCCAGCGCATCCTGCTCACCGGCATCAGCTACATGATCCCCTTCGTCGCCGGCGGCGGGCTGCTCATCGCCCTCGGCTTCGCGCTCGCCGGGTACACCGTCACCGAGAACGCGGCGACGATCATCATCGACAACTCGCTCTGGAACCTGCCGACCCCCACCGACGGCCTCGCCCTCGGCCCGGTAGGCCTGTACCTCGGCTCGGTCTTCTTCATGATCGGCGCCACGTCGATGGGCTTCCTCGTCTCGGCGCTCGCGGGCTACATCGCCTTCGCGATCGCCGACCGGCCGGGCATCGCCCCGGGCTTCGTCGCCGGCGCCGTCGCCGTGCTCATGAACGCGGGCTTCATCGGCGGCATCATCGGCGGACTGCTCGCCGGCATGGTGGCGCTCTGGCTCACCCGACTGCCGGCGCCGCGCTGGCTGCGCGGCCTCATGCCCGTCGTGATCATCCCGCTCGTCGCCTCGATCGCGGCCTCGGGCCTCATGGTGCTCGTGCTCGGCCGCCCCATCGCGGCGCTCATGACCGGCCTCACCGAGTGGCTCAACGGCCTCGCCGGAACCTCGGGCATCGTGCTCGTCGGCGTCATCCTCGGCCTGATGATGTGCTTCGACCTCGGCGGCCCCGTCAACAAGGTGGCCTACGCCTTCGCCACCGCGGGCCTCGCGGCGGCCTCGACCGACTCGACGACGCCGTACCTGATCATGGGCGCCGTCATGGCCGCCGGCATGGTGCCGCCGCTCGCCATGGCGCTCGCCTCCACGGTGCTCTCGCGCTCCTCCTTCACCCCGGTGGAGCGGGAGAACGGCAAGGCCGCCTGGCTGCTCGGCGCGGCGTTCATCAGCGAGGGGGCGATCCCCTTCGCCGCGGCCGACCCGCTGCGCGTCATCGCCGCCTCGATGGCCGGAGGCGCCGTCACGGGCGCGCTCTCGATGGCGCTCGGCGTGCAGTCGCTCGCCCCGCACGGCGGCGTCTTCGTCTTCTTCGCGATCACGCCGTTCCTCGGCTTCCTCGTGTCGATCATCGCCGGCACGGTCGTCACCGCGCTCATCGTCGTCGCGCTCAAGCGCTTCACGCGCCGCCCCGTCGCCGAGGTCGCGAGCCCGGCTCCGGCGACGGCGGGCGCGACCGCCGGCGCGACCGCCTGAGCGAGCGCGGCACGCGCTCCCGCTCGACCCGACACACTGTCCGATACCCCCGCACGATCCCAGGAGGACCCATGGTTCAGAAGCAGGCCACCATCGCCAGCAGCGCCGGGCTGCACGCCCGCCCCGCGAAGCTCTTCGTCGAGAAGGTGCAGCAGACGGGCATCCCCATCACGATCGCCCGCGAGGGCGGCGCCGCGCTCAACGCGGGCAGCATCCTCTCGCTCATGGGGCTCGGGGCCGAGAAGGGCACGGTCGTGTCGCTCGAGGCCGAGGGTGAGGGCGCCGAGGCGGTGCTCGACGAGCTCGTCGCGTTCCTCGAGACGGATCACGACGCCGCCTAGCCCACGACGCCGTCGCGCCGCCATGACGGCCCCGCCGCCCCGCTGATCGAGCGAGGCGACGGGGCCGTCAGCGTCGGCGCCCATCCCTCGGGGCGTCCTGCCCGCGAACGGGGGGATTCGCCGCGAGCGGCAGACTGATTGGATGGCGAGCGGACGGAGTGCCGCGGGGGCCTCGAGCACGTCCTGCCGATCGGAGCATCATGCCCAAGAAGACGCTCATCGCGCTGGGCGCCGGATTCGCGGTGATCCTGGTCGCGATCGTGGGTCTCGTCATCGCGGCGCCCACGATCGGCGACTCGTTCTCGGCCCGGGTCGTCGGCTCGAGCCTGCCGAACGACGACGTCGTCGAGTTCGAGACCAACGCCGCGGGCGAGACCTACGGCAGCGCCGGCGTGCGCGGCACCGTGCCCGACCTGCTCGCGGCGAAGGCCGACGACGGCCGCCTCGGCTTCGTGCGCGTCAGCGAGCTCGAGCTCGCGCTCAACGTGGCCACCTCGACGAAGAAGACCCGCGAGGTCGAGGTCTACGAGTCGGACGGCATCACGGTCGTCGGCGCCCTCACGGTCGACGAGACGATGACGAGCCCGCGCGACGGCCTGAACTGATCGGCGCGCCCGCGATGCGCGGGCGATCGGAGACAGGGAACCGGTGGGCCCCGTGGGGCTCGAACCCACGACCCGCGGATTAAAAGTCCGCTGCTCTACCGACTGAGCTAGAGGCCCGCAACGGCACCAGCGTACCCTTGATGCAATGGCCGCCGAGTTCTCCAAACCCACCCTCTACTGGGGCGACAAGTTCGACTCCTTCGAGGGCGGCGTCGACCCGGCCAGCGTCCTGCGCACCGCCCGCAAGACGGCGCACGCCCTGCTCGAGCGCGGTCGTGCGAGCGACGACCCCGCCGTGGTCGAGCGACTCGTCACCTACACCGACGAGCACGGCATCGACGCGATCGCCGAGCTCTGGGCTCGGTCGAGCGCGCGCAGCCTGCCCGGCGCGCTCTGGCGCATCTACCTGCTGCGCCTCGTCATCCGGCAGGACGGAGAGGGAACCGCCTTCCTCTTCCAGCGCGGCGCGGAGCAGCTCGCCTCGATCGACACGGTCATCGCCGGGGCCCCGACCCCGACCGGCCCCGACGAGATCATCGAGCTCGCCGACCGCATTCTCCGCGGCGCCTTCACCGGCGACTTCGCGATCGCCCTCGACCGCGCGGCCTCCTTCGCCCGCATCCTGGCGGCGGGATGCACGAGCCTCGCCGACGATGCCGACCCGGTCGATGCGGCCCGCGCCAGCGAGCTCACCCTCCGCGCGTCGCGCTACGCCCTCACGGCCGACGAGCTCACCGCCTGCGCGCGCATCTACCGCGCCGGCAACCTCGACTGAGCGTCGGACCCGCACCGCAGACCCGTCCCCGGCCCGCACCCGAGCCCCGTCGCCCTGAGCGAACGCTCCATGCGCGCCGCATCCCGCTCGGTAGACTCGTGATCGCCGGGCCGCAGTAACCCCGGGCTCCACAATTAGCCGCTTCGAGCGGCCTCGCGCCGAGAGGCGTTCTGCGGCCCGGTTCTTCTCTGCCCGCTCCCGCCGGGCCCCGCGAACCTGAGAGTCGCCTGACCGATGCTCGTGCGGCCAAACCGACCCGGGTGCGGTGCCGAACCGAGTGCATGACCACAACAGACCGAGTCCGGCAGAGCCGACTCCTCGCCATCATCGCGATCCCGGCTGCGCTCATCGTGCTCGCCGGTTGCGCCGGAGGACCGACCGCGTCCCCCGAGCCGACCGAGAGCTCGTCGAGCCAGCCCGGAGCCGGTGGAGGCTCGGAGGCAGCCGAGCCGGGTGAGAACGAGGTTCTCACCATCGGGTTGGAGTTCAAGCCGGAGAACATCACGGTCCCGGTCGGAACGACTGTCACCTGGACCAACGGGGAGACGATCGGTCACACGGTCACGTCAGGCGCATGGGGCGAGGTCAACGAGAGCACCGGTCTTCGGGGGAGCCAGACTCCCGACGGGCTCTACGACCACGCGCTATCTGCCAAGGGCAGTGAGGGCGACAGCTTCTCGTTCACCTTCGACGAGCCGGGCGAGTACCCGTACTACTGCCAGCCGCACCTGACCATGAACGCCATGGTCATCGTGGAGGGCTAGGGGGCACTCGCTGCAGCACCCGCACCACCGCAGACCATCTGCACGCACCGCACCATAACCGCACCGCATCACTCTCATCCAAGGAGAAACACCATGCGCAAGATCACCGCTTTCGCCGGCCTCGGCCTCGCCGCCGCCCTCGTCCTCACCGGCTGCTCGGCTCCCGCCGACGAGCCCGCCGAGGACACCAGCTCCGAGATGGAGATGGACGACACCGAGGCGACGCCCACGGACACCGTCAACAGCGACGGCGCCGGCCTGCGCGCCACCCTCACCGGCCTGCTCTACGACCACGTCTACCTCGCGGGTGCCGCGATCGACCAGGCCCTCGCCGATGGCGGAGACCTGACCACCGAAGACGTTCAGGCCGCTGTCGCCACGCTCGACGCTAACTCCGTGGAGGTCGCCGCCGCCGTCGGCAGCGTGTACCCCGACGCCGAGCAGCCCTTCCTCGACTCGTGGCGCTCGCACATCCCGTTCTTCGTCAACTACGCGGTGGCCAAGGCGACCGGTGACCAGGCCGGCGTCGACCAGGCCGTCAGCGACCTCGGCGGCTACGCCGTGGCCTTCGGCGAGCTGATCAACTCCGTCGTCCCCGAGCTGCCCGCTGAGGCCGTTCAGGAGCAGCTCGAGACGCACGCCACGTCGCTCCTCGCGGCGATCGACGCCAACATCGCGGGTGACCCGGCCTACTTCGACCTGCTCAAGCAGGCCGCCGGCCACATGTCGATGACCGCGACCGCTCTTTCCGGTGGCATCGCCGCCAACGCGGGCATCGAGTAACGATCCATCGGCTTCCGCGTCTGACGTGGAACTGACCGGATGAGCGCCGGGCGGGGGAGACCCCGCCCGGCGTTCGCCGTTTCCGGGATGCTCGAGCCGAGCATCCCGCCCCGCATCACCGCCTCGCCTCCGGCCGGGTCCCCGCACCACCGATCGCGCTCGAAAGGCCCGACCATGTCCGCAGCACGCTGGATCCTCATCGCCCTCACCTCCGCGGCGCTCGTCGTCAACTCAGGTCTCCACCTGCAGCTCGCGGGCCCCTTCGACGCCATCACCGGCACGCTCATCGGCCAGGGCTGGCTGTTCCGCATCCAGGCGATCGTGAACATCGCCGTCGCCGTGCTCCTGCTGGTCGTGCGGCGCCCCTGGGTGGCCGCGGCGGCCGCGGTCGCCGCCGCCGGCGGTCTCGCCCTCATCCTCATCACCGTCGCCGTGCCGCTCGACCTCACCGCGCTCGGGCTGCCGGTGCTCTTCGAGCCCCTCTGGTACGCGCAGAAGACCATCGCCGCGATCGTGCAGGGCCTCGCCGTGCTGACCGGCGCCGTCCTCATCGGGGCGCTGCGCCGCACCGCCGCGCCGGAGGCTCGGCGGAAGTTGTGATCCGCACCTGGGATAGTGGGGCGGGTGAGCCTTGAACATGGAGCGGACGCCGTCGATGCCGACGGCACGGCCCCGGCGGCCGTCCCCGCCGCGCCTCCCCCTGCCGACCTCGATCGTCGGGCGCGTGAGCTGCTCGAACGGGTCGCGCAGGGCGACCAGGCGGCGTTCAGCGGCCTCTACGACCTCATCGCCCCGCGCATGCTGGGGCTCGTGCGCCACGTGCTGCGCGACCACTCCCAGTCGGAGGAGGTCACTCAGGAAGTTCTCCTGGAGATATGGCAAACCGCGACCCGGTTCGATCCGAACAAGGGTAAGGCGGTGACGTGGATGCTCACGATGGCCCATCGTCGTGCGATCGACCGCGTGCGCAGCTCGCAGTCGTCGCGCGACCGTGACACCCGCATCGGGATCCGTGATCTCGATCGGGAGTTCGATTCGGTCAGCGAGAACGTCGAGATCCGCCTGGAGCACGAGATGGTCGCGAAAGCCATGACCCGGCTGACCGACCTGCAACGACAGGCTGTGGAGCTCGCCTACTACGGCGGGTACTCGCACAGTGAGGTAGCAGCGATGCTCAGCGTGCCGATCGGCACGGTCAAGACGAGATTGCGCGACGGGATGATCCGGTTGCGCGAGGAGATGGGGGTGACGACGTGAGCAGACCCGACCCGAGCTCCGCCGCCCACGAGAGCGGCGCACCCGGTGCCGCCGACCACGATTCCACGATGCCCGAGTTCGAGCGTCTGTCGTACGACGACGAGTTCAGCGATACCGCCGCGGCTCTGGGCCTCGCCCTGCCGCCGGTGCAGCCGCGCCCCGACATGAAGGCGCAGCTGATGGCCCGCATCGCGGTCACGCCGCAGCTGCCGTCCGATGCGCCCGTCGCCGCCCCGGTGATGGATGCCCCGGCCGCCGCCGCGCCCGCGCCCGCCCCGATCGCTCCCGCGTCGACGAGCCCGGCTCCCGCGGGCCGCGCCGAGCGCGCCGCCCAGGCGCGCTGGTTCCAGCGCCCTGCCGCGATCATCACCGCGGCGGCCGCCGCCGTCGTGCTCTTCGCCGCGGGCGTCGTGGCCGGAGGAGCGCTCGGGCCCGCACCCGCCGACGAGCAGCAGCTCGCCGCGATCGTCGCCGCGCCCGACGTCAGCACCACCCCGGCCGAAGTGACCGGCGGCGGGTCCACGACGCTCGTCAGCTCGGCGAGCCTCGGCGTCTCGGCGATGGTGTTCGAGCAGCTGCCCGAGCTCTCGGCCGATGAGGCCTACGCGCTCTGGTACATCGACGAGACGGGGACGGCCGATGCGGCCGGCCTGTTCACCGCCGATGCCGACGGCACGGTCGTCGCCGTGCTCGAGGGCGCGTTCGAGCCCGGCACGGTCGTCGGCGTCACCGTCGAGCCCGCGGGCGGCAGCCCCGCCCCGACGACGCAGCCGATCGTCGTCATCGCCACCGAGGCCTGACCAGCCCCACCGACCCCGCACGTCAGAACCCCGGCACCGTGAGGTGGCCGGGGTTCTGGCGTTCTCCCGTCGCCGCTCGGACGACGACGGGGCTTCAGGCGTGGGATCAGCCGAACTTGCCGGAGACGTAGTCCTCGGTGGCCTGCACGCTCGGGTTGGAGAAGATCGTGGCGGTGTCGTCGTACTCGATGAGCTTGCCGGGCTTGCCGGTGCCGGCGATGTTGAAGAAGGCGGTGCGGTCGCTCACGCGCGAGGCCTGCTGCATGTTGTGGGTCACGATGACGATCGTGTAGTCCTTCTTCAGATCCTCGATGAGGTCCTCGATGGCGAGCGTCGAGATGGGGTCGAGGGCCGAGCACGGCTCGTCCATGAGGATGACCTCGGGCTCCACGGCGATGGCGCGGGCGATGCAGAGGCGCTGCTGCTGGCCGCCCGAGAGCCCGGATCCGGGGCGGTCGAGGCGGTCCTTGACCTCGTTCCAGAGGTTGGCGCCCTGCAGCGACTTCTCGACGAGCTCGTCGGCCGCCGACTTGCTGATGCGCGCGTTGTTGAGCTTGACGCCCGCGAGCACGTTGTCGCGGATCGACATCGTCGGGAACGGGTTCGGGCGCTGGAACACCATGCCGACCTGCCGGCGCACGAGCACGGGGTCGACGCCGGGGCCGTAGAGGTCGCTGCCGTCGACGAGCACCTCGCCCTCGACGTACGCGCCGGGGATGACCTCGTGCATGCGGTTGAGCGTGCGGATGAACGTCGACTTGCCGCAGCCGGAGGGGCCGATGAACGCGGTGACGCTGCGGGGCTCGATGACCATCGAGATGTCCTCCACGGCCTTGAACTTGCCGTAGTAGACGTTGAGGTCGTTGACTTCGATGCGCTTGGACACGGGTGTGGGTTTTCCTATCCGGTTGTTCGGCTCAACGGCCGAGCTTCGGGGCGAACTGACGGGCGATGAAGCGTGCGAGCAGGTTGAGGATCATCACGATGAGGATGAGGGTGAGTGCGCCTGCCCAAGCCCGATCGAGGTAGGCCTGGGCGTCGGTGCCCTGGGAGATGTACGAGGTGTAGACGAAGACCGGCAGGGACTGCATCCGCCCCTCGGTGAGGTCGTAGTTGAGGTTGTTCGTGAAGCCGGCGGCGATGAGCAGCGGCGCCGTCTCGCCGATCACGCGGGCGATCGACAGCATGATGCCCGTGGTGATGCCGGCGATCGACGTGGGCAGGACGACTTTGAGGATCATGAGCCACTTCGGAACCCCGAGCGCGAACGCGGCCTCCCGCAGTTCGTTCGGCACGAGACGGAGCATCTCCTCGGAGGATCGCACGACCACCGGGATCATGAGCACCGCCAGCGCCATCGCTCCGGCGAGTCCCAGACGCTCTCCGGGCCCGAGCAGGGCGCTGAAGACCGCGTAGGCGAACAGGCCTGCCACGATCGACGGGATGCCCGTCATGACGTCGACGAAGAAGGTGATCGCCCGTGCCAGACGACCGCGGCCGTACTCGACGAGGTAGATCGAGGTCATGAGCCCGATCGGGATGGAGATGAGGGCCGCAGTTCCGGTCATGAGGAGCGTGCCGACGATCGCGTGCACGGCGCCGCCGCCTTCGCCGACGATGTTGCGCATCGAGAAGGTGAAGAACTCGAGGTCGAAGCGCGGGAGCCCGTTAGTGACCACGGTGAAGACCAGGGAGATGAGCGGGAGGAGAGCGATGACGAAGGCGAGCACGACGAGGCTCGTGACGAGTCGGTCGACCGACTGCCGACTGCCCTCGACCATGCGCGAGACCAGGACGAGCACGGCGGTGGAGAGCACGAATCCGAAGAAGACCGTGCCGACGATGCTGAAGTCGCTGCCGTCGGAGGCGGCGACGAGCGCGAAGATCGCGGCGAAGGTGGCGATGCTCGCCAGCAGGATGACCCACGGCGACCAGTTGGGCAGTCGGCCGGAGGAGTAGACGTTGAGAGGGTCGCCCTGGGTGCTGGGGCGGCGATCGAGCGTGGTGGTCATCAGTTGGCTCCCGAGAAGTCCTTGCGGCGATTGACCACGATGCGGGCGATCGCGTTGACGACGAGCGTGATGGCGAAGAGCACGAGCCCCGTGGCGATGAGCACCGAGACGTTGTCGCCGTAGGCCTCGGGGAACGAGAGCGCGATGTTCGCGGCGATGGTGGAGGGGTTGATCGAGCTGATGACGTTGAAGGTGATGACGCCCGTAGCCGACAGCACCATCGCGACCGCCATCGTCTCGCCGAGCGCGCGGCCGAGGCCGAGCATGACGGCCGAGATGATGCCCGCGCGACCGAAGGGCAGCACGGCGATGCGGATCATCTCCCAGCGGGTGGCGCCGAGAGCGAGAGCCGCCTCCTCGTGCAGCACCGGGGTCTGCAGGAAGACCTCGCGGCACAGGGCCGTGATGATGGGGAGCACCATGACCGCGAGGACGATGCCCGCCGTCAGGATGGTGCGGCCGGTGCCCGAGGGAGGACCGGCGAAGAGCGGGATGAACGAGAGGTTCTCCCAGAGCCAGGTGTACGCGGGCTGGATGGCCGGGGCGAGGACGTTTCCGCCCCACAGGCCGAAGACGACCGAGGGGACCGCGGCCAGCAGGTCGATGACGTAGCCGAGCGACTGCGCCAGGCGGCGGGGCGCGTAGTGCGAGATGAAGAGGGCGATGCCGACGGCGACGGGGACGGCGAGCACGAGCGCGATGACGGCGGCCCAGACGGTTCCGAAGACGAGGGGGACGACGTACTCGACGAAGGAGGCGCCGCCGAGGATCCCGAGCTCGTCGGCCGGAACGGTCACGGCGGGGACGCTCTGGATGACGAGGAACGCGGCGACGAGGGCCAGCGTGGCGAGGATGAGAGAACCGGCGATGAGGGCGGCGCCGGAGAAGATCCTGTCGCCGGGGCGCTGCTTCGCTGCGATTCTGGGCGGGGTTCCCAGTGCGGTCATCAGTTCGGGTCCTCGCTCGATTCGGTTCGGAGTGCGGGGGTGTTGTGATCGGCCGGGGGGATCCCCCGGACAGTCTGCCGGGCGCGATTGCCTCGCACAATGCGAGAGGCGCCCGCGCCCGGCAGGGCGTGCTGTTCTGCTTAGCTGATCAGCTCGACGGCGGCCGTGGCCCGCTCGCGCAGCTGGTCGGAGATCGGCGCGGAGCCGGCGGCCTCGGCGGCGGCCTGCTGGCCCTCCTCCGAGATGATGTACTCGAAGTACGCCTTCACCAGCTCGGCGTCGGCGGCCTCCTGGTACTCGACGCAGGCGATGAGGTAGCTCACGAGCACGACGGGGTAGACGCCGGACTCGTCGGTCGCGCGGTCGAGCTCGATCGCCAGGTCGCCCTCTCCGCGGCCCTCGACGAACGCCGAGGCGTCGACGACGGCGGCGGCGGCCTCGGGCGAGAACGGAACGTACTCCTCGCCGACCTGCACGGCGACGGTTCCGAGGTCACCGGCGCGCGAGGCGTCGGCGTATCCGATGGTGCCGGTGCCGTTGGTCACGGCGTCGACGACGCCGGAGGTGCCCTGAGCGGCCTCGCCGGTCTCGAAGGGCCAGACGCCGTCGGGCTCCTCGGTCCAGACCTCGCCAGCCGCCTCGGAGAGGTAGGCCGTGAAGTTCTCGGTGGTGCCCGAGTCGTCCGCGCGGTGCACGGCGGTGATCGCCAGGTCGGGGAGCTCGACGCCCTCGTTCTGCGAGACGATCGCCTCGTCGTTCCAGTTGGTGATCGTGCCGGCGAAGATGCCGGCGATCGTCGCCGCGTCGAGGTTGAGCGTGTCGACGCCCTCGAGGTTGAAGATGACGGCGATCGGCGAGACGTAGGCCGGGATCTCGACGATGCCCGCCTCGGGGACGCAGGCGCCGAACTCGCCGGCGGCGATCTCCTCGTCGTTGAACGCGCGGTCGGAGCCCGCGAACGCGGAACCGCCGGCGATGAAGGTGTCGCGACCCGGGCCCGAGCCCGAGGGGTCGTACTCGATGGTCACCTCGGGGTTGACGCCCTGGAACGCGGCGACCCAGGCCTCCTGTGCCGACTGCTGCGAGGACGCGCCGGCGCCCACGAGGGTGCCGGTGAGGCTGCTGGCCTCGTCGGTGGTGCCGGGCTCTGCCGGGGCGGGCTCGTTCGCGGCGCAGCCGCCGAGCAGGAGGGCCGAGGCGGCGAAGATGGCAGCGACGCTGCCCGCACGCTTGTTGATCACTGTGTGGTCCCTTCGGGGATCGGAATCATGATGTGCGCGACGCAAGGGGTGCCGCACGAGATGCGACGCTACGAGCGGGTAGTGACCAACGTCGTCCCAGAGGGTGAACGGGAGGTTAACGGGACCCCAATGGCGGGCGCGGCACCCTGATGTTCCGGGCGTCCTCAGGCGAGGGCCGGCGCGTGCGTCTCGACGGCCACGAGCCGCGGGCCGACGGCATCCTCGGTGAAGTGCATGACGGTGAACTCGCCCGTCGCGAGGGCCGCGCTGCGCCGCAGGGCCCCATCGACCGTCGCGCGCCCGAGGGATGCCGCCGCGCCGATGATCTGGGGGATCACCGGGCCGTGCGAGCACAGCACGGAGCTGCGGCCCTTGGCGAGGCGCTTGGTCACCACGGCCTCGACGCGCGCGGCGTCGGAGGCGTAGGAGTCCTGGCTGATGCTCTCGGAGGCCTTGATGTCGAGGCCGGTGAGCGCCGCGGTCGGCCCGATCGTCGACAGGCAGCGCACGGCGGGGGAGGAGAGCAGCTTCTCGGGGCCGTAGGCGGCGATGCCGCCGGCGACCGAGACCGACTGCTCGAGCCCGTGGTGCAGCAGCGGCCGGGTGCTGTCGGGGCCGTCCCACTGCTCGTGCGGCATCGCCTTGCCGTGCCGCAGCACGATGAGCGAGAAGGTGCGGGCGGCGCCGGCCTCGACCTGCGCGGCGAAGCGCTCGAGCACCTCGGCGTCGTGCGGGTAGGTGAGGTGCTTGGCGGCCTTCGACAGCGGCAGCCACTCGAGCGCGAAGATCTCGCCGTTGGCTTCGTAGCTGTGCCGCTCGGCCGCGCCCGGGTCGACCTCGGCCGACCAGTAGTGCACGATCTTCTGCCGCCCGTTCGGCAGCCGGTACTCGACGGTGCCGAGCGGCGCGCCGAGCTCGACGTCGAAGCCGGTCTCCTCCGCGATCTCGCGCACCGCGGTGTGCGGCAGCGTCTCGCCGGGGTCGACCTTCCCCTTGGGGATGGTGACGTCCTCGTGCTGCGTGCGGTGCACGAGCAGCACGCGCACCTTGCCGTCGACGAGCTTCCAGACGACGGCGCCGGCCGCGACGACGGCGGGGCTCATCGCGTCGTCCTCGGCCGTCGGCGCGCGGTGATGCCGTTCATGACGACGTTCTGCAGGTCGGCGAGGTGGCGGCCGCGCGAATCGCGGTAGTGGCGCATCCATTCGCCGTCGGGCTGCAGCTGCCACGACGCGGTCGTCGTGCTCATCGAGGTGGTGAAGAGCTCGTCGATCTGGGCGAGGTGCGCGGGCTCCTGCAGGCGCACGAGCGCCTCGACCCGGCGGTCGAGGTTGCGGTGCATCATGTCGGCGCTGCCGATGTAGACCTGCGGGTCGCCGTCGTTCTCGAAGGCGAAGATGCGCGAGTGCTCGAGGTAGCGGCCGAGCACGCTGCGCACGCGGATGTTCTCGCTCAGCCCCTCGCGCCCGGGGGTCAGCGCGCAGATGCCGCGCACGACGATGTCGACGCTGGCCCCGGCGGCGCTCGCGCGGTAGAGCGCGTCGATGATCGCCTCGTCGACGAGCGAGTTCACCTTGATGCGGATTCCCGCGGGCTTGCCCTCGAGCGCGTTCTGGGTCTCGGTGCGGATGCTCTTCAGCAGCCCGCGGCGCAGATAGCGCGGAGCCACGAGCAGGCGCTTGTACTTCTTCTCGATGGCGTAGCCGGAGAGCTCGTTGAACAGGCGCGTGAGGTCCTTGCCGACGATCGGGTCGGCGGTGAAGAGGCCGAAGTCCTCGTAGATGCGGCTCGTCTTCGGGTTGTAGTTGCCCGTGCCGATGTGCGAGTAGTAGCGCAGGTCGCCGTTCTTCTCCTGCCGGACGACGAGCGCGAGCTTGCAGTGGGTCTTGAGACCGACGAGGCCGTAGACGACGTGCACGCCGGCCTTCTCGAGCTTGCGCGCCCACTCGATGTTGTTCTGCTCGTCGAAGCGCGCCTTGATCTCGACGAGCGCGAGCACGGCCTTGCCGGCCTCGGCGGCGTCGATGAGCGCCTCGACGATGGGGCTGTCGCCGCTCGTGCGGTACAGGGTCTGCTTGATGGCGAGCACGTTGGGGTCGCGCGCCGCCTGCTCGAGGAACGCCTGCACGCTCGTCGCGAAGGACTCGTACGGGTGGTGCACGAGCACCTCGCCGCGCTGCAGGGCGCGGAACACGTCGGGCTTCGCGTTCGGCTCGCTGGGCTGCAGCTCGAGGGGCGTCACGGGCACGTGCTTGGGGAACTTCAGGTGCGGCCGGTCGAGCTTCGAGATCTCGAAGAGCCCGCCGAGGTCGAGCGGCGCGGGCAGGCGGTACACCTCCTGCTCGGTGATGCCGAGCTCGCGCACGAGCAGGCCGAGCGTCACGTCGTCCATGTCGTCGGTGATCTCGAGGCGGATGGGCGGCCCGAAGCGCCGCCGCAGCAGCTCGCGCTCGAGGGCCTGGATGAGGTTCTCGCTCTCGTCCTCCTCGATCTCGACGTCCTCGTTGCGGGTGACGCGGAACTCGTGGTGCTCGAGGATCTCCATGCCCGGGAACAGCTGGTCGAGGTGGTTCGAGATGAGGTCCTCGAGGGTGAGGAACCGCACGCGCCCCGAGCCGTCGTCGGGCAGCTGCACGAACCGCGGCAGCACCTGGGGCACCTTGAGGCGCGCGAACTCGACCTTCTCGGTCTTCGGGTTGCGCACCCGCACCGAGAGGTTGAGCGAGAGGCCCGAGATGTAGGGGAACGGGTGCGCCGGGTCGACCGCGAGCGGCATGAGCACCGGGAAGATCTTCTGCGAGAAGATGCGGTCGATCTGCTGGCGGTCGTCCTCGTCGAGGTCGGCCCAGTTCTCGATGTGGATGCCCGCATCGTCCAGCTCGGGCTTGACGAGGTCGTGCAGCACGGCGATGTGGCGGTGCTGCAGCTCGAGCGCGATGCGGTTGATGTCGGCCAGCACGTCCTGCGGGGCGCGCCCGACGTTCGTCGGCACGGCGAGGCCGGTGACGATGCGGCGCTTGAGGCCGGCGACGCGCACCATGAAGAACTCGTCGAGGTTCGAGGCGAAGATCGCGAGGAAGTTCACCCGCTCGAGCAGCGGCACCGCCGGGTCCTCGGCGAGCTCGAGCACGCGCTGGTTGAAGCGCAGCCAGCTCAGCTCGCGGTCGAGGTAGCGGTCGGCGGGCAGCGTCTCATCGGCGACGTCGTACTCGTAGTCGTCGTCGAGGAAGTCGCCGCCGACACCGCCGTCGACCTGGTAATCGGAATCGGTGCGGGGGGTGTCCTCGTCCTGCATCCGCACAGTCTTGCACCCTGCGGGAAACCCCAGGGGTCGGGCGGGTTACGGCGCGGGCGCCGCCGCGGGGCGGGGGCCGACGAGCAGGCGCACGGCGAGCATCCCGAGCAGGGCCCCGACCAGCTGGGCGGCGATGAATCCGAGGCCGTCGAGCGGGGCGATGCCGGCGTAGGTGTCGCTCGCCATCCGGCCGATCGTGATGGCCGGGTTGGCGAAGCTCGTCGAGCTCGTGACGAAGTAGGCGGCGCCGATGTAGGCGCCGACGGCGGGGGCGATGGCGAGCGTGCGCCCGGCGGCGACGAGCAGCAGGATGACCGCCACGAGCCCGGCGGTGGCGAGCACCTCGGCGAGCAGCGCCGGCGCCGAGAGCCGCGCGGTGGTCGACACCTGCCCGGCCGGCAGCCCGAACTGGAGGTGCGCGACGACCGCCCCGCTCACGCAGCCGAGCACCTGGGCGCCCGCGTAGGCGGCGGCGTCGCGCGCCGCGAGCTCGCCGCGCAGCGCCATGACGAGGCTCACGGCGGGGTTGACGTGCGCCCCGCCGATGGGCGCGAGGCAGGCGATGAGCACGGCGAGCCCCATGGCGGTGACGAGCGCGTTGATGAGCAGCTGCAGGCCGGGCTCGTCGGTGAGCCGGGTGGCCATGATGCCCGAGCCGATGACGGTCATGGCGAGGCCGGCGCTGCCGAGCAGCTCGGCGAGCAGGCGGCGGCGCAGCGGCGGGGCGGGCGGCGCGAGCGGCGCGGGGTCGGCGGTCGGGCGCGGGGAGGAGGGGGTGGGCGTCAGCTCGGGCACGGCGCCAGCATAAGCGAATCGGATAGACTGCTGTCTATGCGAGAGTCGGTGGAGGGGGAGGAGCTGCGGCTCGTCGCCGACCCGACGCGCTCCGCCCTCCTGCGTCTGCTGCTCGCCGCCCCCGAGGGTCGCGAGACCGTGGGGCGCCTCGCCGAGCTGCTGCAGCTGCGCCAGCCCACCGTCTCGCACCACCTGCGCCTGCTGCACGACGCGGCGCTGGTCGAGCGCACCCCCGAGGGCCGACGCGCCTTCTACGCGGTGGTGGATGCCCGGCGCGAGCAGCTCGCCGCGCTCATCGCCCCGGCGGCCCCCACCCGCGTCAGCGGGCAGCTGCTGCAGCGCATGATCGGCGATCTCGCCGACCGCTTCGCCGGATCCTTCTCGCGCGAGACGATCGAGCGCTACGTGCTCGAGAGCTACGACCTGCTCGCCGAGCGCGCCCGCATCACCCGCTACCTGCCCTCGCTCACCGCGCGCTTCGCCGCGGACCGGCTGAGCGCTCTCGTCCGCGCGACGGAGCCTCGGCCCGACGGCGCTCCGCCCGAGGTGCTCTTCGTCTGCGTGCAGAACGCGGGGCGCTCGCAGCTCGCCTCGGCGATCCTGCGGCACCTCGCGGGCGACCGCGTGCGGGTGCGCACGGCGGGCAGCGCGCCGGCCGAGGCCGTGCGCGGCTCGGTCGTCATGGCGCTCGACGAGATCGGGGTGCCGCTCGGCGGCGAGTTCCCGAAGCCGCTCACCGACGAGGTGGTGCGCGCGGCCGACGTGGTCGTCACGATGGGCTGCGGCGACGCCTGCCCCGTGTACCCCGGCCGTCGCTACCTCGACTGGGCGGTGGAGGACCCGGTGGGCCGCAGCGCGACCGAAGTCGCGGCGATCCGCGACGACATCGACGGCCGCGTGCGAGCGCTGCTCGCCGAGCTGCTGCCCGCGACCGCGCTTCCCTAAGCATAGATGCTGGTCTATGCTTCAGAGCATGACCGACACCGCCACCCCCACCGTCCTCTTCGTCTGCGTGCACAATGCGGGCCGCTCCCAGATGGCCGCCGGCTACCTGCAGCACCTCGCGGGCGACCGCGTGCAGGTGCTCTCCGCCGGTTCCGCCCCCAAGGATCAGATCAACCCGGTCGCGATCGAGGCCATGGCCGAGGAGGGCATCGACATCGCGCACAACGTGCCGAAGGTGCTCACCGTCGAGGCCGTGAAGGAGAGCGACGTCGTCATCACGATGGGCTGCGGCGACGCCTGCCCGATCTTCCCCGGCAAGCGCTACGAGGACTGGGAGCTCGACGACCCGGCCGGCCAGGGCATCGAGTCGGTGCGTCCCATCCGCGACGACATCAAGGGCCGCATCCAGACCCTCCTCGCCGAGATACTGCCCGCCTCATGAGCATCGAGCCCGTCGAGGTGCCCGACGTCGTGCGCCGCATCGCCGATCGGCTCTCTCGCCGGTACCGCGGCGTCGTCGGGCCCGAGACCGTGCAGGCGGTCGTCGACGACAGCTTCCGGCTGCTCGCCCGCAGCGCGAGGGTCACCCGCTTCCTCCCCTCGCTCACCGCGCACTTCGCCGCCGACCGGCTCGCCGCCATCGTGCGGGCCGAGGCGGCCGAGCGCGACGGCACCCCCTCGGTGCTGTTCGTCTGCGTCGAGAACTCCGGCCGCTCGCAGCTCGCGGCCGCCGTGCTGCGCGCGCTCGCCGGCGACGAGGTCGTCGTCATGAGCGCCGGCTCCGACCCCGCCGGCCGCATCATCCCCGCCGTCGCCGAGGTGCTCGACGAGATCGGCATCCCCGTCGTCGACGAGTACCCGAAGCCGCTCACCGACGACCTCGTCCGCGGTGCCGACTACGTCATCACGATGGGCTGCGGCGACGCGTGCCCCGTGCTGCCCGGTCGTCGCTACGAGGACTGGGAGGTCGCGGATCCGGCCGGCTCGGGCCGCGCCGGGCTGCGCGCGATCCGGGACGAGATCGTCGAGCGGGTCGAGGGGCTCGTGGCGGGCATCCGCGAACCGGCACCGGCGGCGCGCCGCTGACGCGGGCCGATCGCAGGAGTGCGGGGCGGGCTACGCCTGCAGCCGCGAGACCTCGGGCTCGTCCTCGTGCAGGGTGAAGCGGTAGCCGACGTTGCGCACCGTGCCGATGAGCGACTCCATGTCGCCGAGCTTCGCGCGCAGGCGCCGCACGTGCACGTCGACCGTGCGGGTGCCGCCGAAGTAGTCGTAGCCCCAGACCTCGCTCAACAGCTGCTCGCGCGTGAAGACGCGGCTCGGGTGCGCGGCGAGGAACCGCAGCAGCTCGAACTCCTTGAACGTGAGGTCGAGCGTGCGGCCGTGCACCTTCGCCGAGTAGCTCGCCTCATCGATGACGACGCCCGAGGCGCGGATGGTGCTCGACCCGGCGGCATCGCGGGTCTGGCGGCCGATCGCGAGCCTCAGTCGAGCATCCACCTCGGCGGGCCCCGCCGTGTCGAGCACGACGTCGTCGACGCCCCACTCGGCGTTGACCGCGGTGAGGCCGCCCTCGGTGAGCACGACGATGATGGGGGAGCCCGCACCGGTGGCGGTGAGGATCTTGCAGAGGCCCTTGGCGCCGGCGAGGTCGAGGCGCGCATCGACGAGGATGGCGTCGGCGGGCGGCGCGCCGACGAGCGCGGCCGGTTCGGCGGCAATCGCTCGAACGCGGTGGCTGAGCAGACCGAGCGCGGGGAGAACGTCGGCGTTCCCCTGCGAGGTCAGGATCAGAAGCTGGGCCACTCGTCCTCCAGGGTTCTCGGCTCAGTGTAGCCGCGGCCTAGCATGGGGTCATGTCGCGCACCCTGGCCACCGCACTGCCGGTGTGGATCGCCGTCGTCGCCGGGCTGGTGGCGCTGCTCGTGCTCGTCGAGGCCGACGACCGGGCGGGCTCCCTCGCGGTCATCGCCGCGGGCGCCGTGCTGCTCACCTTCCTCATCCAGGTCAGCCTGCAGACGAAGGAAGGGCTGGTGCACCGGATGCTCGTCACGGTGACCGGCATCATCCTCCTGATGGCGCTCGCCTCGGGGCTGATCCTCATCCTCGCGGGCGTAGGATGAGCGCATGCTGCTCGCGCTAGAAATCTTCTTCCTCGGACTCCTGGGGCTCGCGTCGCTCGCCATCGGCGGGGTCTCGCTCGTGGTGCTGCGCAACCTCTACCGCGGCCAGCGCTGAGCCGCGCCTCTTCTTCCGTGTTCTCCCTCGACACGACCCTGCCCGCCGAGCTCGTCCCGCTCTCCTGGCTCATCGGAGTCTGGGAGGGCACGGGCGTCGTCCACTACGACGACGCCGGCACCGTGCGCGAGCACGAGTTCGGCCAGCGCGTGAGCTTCAGCCACGACGGCCAGCACTACCTCAACTACTCCTCCGCTACCTGGCTGCTCGACGAGCGGCAGAGCCCCCTCAACGCCGAGGCCGGCTACTGGCGACTGCACCGCCCCGCGCAGCCCGGCGACCCCGGCCCCGGCATGCTGCCGGGCGTGGGCCCCGCGCCCTACCCCGACGCCGAGTCGGTCGAGACGCTGCGCCGCCCCGACGGCGCCTTCGAGGTCGAGGTGGCGGTCATCCACCCCGGCGGCGTCAGCGAGCTGTACCTCGGCACCGTCGGCGGTGCGCGCATCGACCTGCAGACCGACGCCGTCATGCGCTCGGCGAGCGCCAAGGAGTACGCCGCCGCGACCCGCCTCTACGGCCTCGTCGACAGCCGACTGCTCTGGGCGTGGGACATCGCCGCGCTCGGCAACGACCTGCGCACGCACGCCTCGGGAACGCTCAACCGTGTCGAGTGAGACGCCGGCCGCGGCCTCCCCGCTGCTGACCCTGCCGGGCGCCGTCGCGGGCCCCGCGGGCACCGCCGATCACTACGGCGAGCCGGTCGCCGAGCAGCGGATGCTCGAGCAGGGCCGCGCGATCGTCGACCTCTCCGACCGCGGCGTCGTCACCGTCACCGGCCCCGACCGCCTCACCTGGATCGACTCGCTCACCTCGCAGGCGGTCACGACGCTCGAGGCCGGAGGCAGCGCCGAGACCCTCCTCCTCGACCCGCAGGGCCGGCTCGAGCACAGCATCCGCCTCATCGACGACGGCGTCACCACCTGGATGCTCGTCGACGCCGCGCAGGCCGCGCCGCTCGCCGCCTGGTTCGACCGCATGCGCTTCATGATGCGCGTCGAGGTCGCCGACGTGAGCGCCGAGTGGGCCACGATCGGGCAGCTGCTGCCCGAGGGGGCGGCCCTGCTCGTCGAGCCCGCCGCTCCGAACGCGCAGCCGCTGCTGTGGCGCGACCCCTGGGTCGCGGTGCGCGACGGCGGCTGGCAGTACGCGCTCGACGAGCGGCACCCGGGCGCCGACTACCCGGCCGTCGAGGTGCTGGTGCCGCGATCCAAGCTGCCGGCGCTCGCCGAGCGGGTGCGCGGCGGCGAGGTCGCCGCGGCCGGCGCGCTCGCGCTCGAGGCGCTGCGCGTGGCCGCCTGGCGGCCGCGCCTCATCGACGCCGATGAGCGCAGCATCCCGCACGAACTGGACTGGCTGCGCTCGGCCGTGCACCTGACGAAGGGCTGCTACCGCGGGCAGGAGACCGTGGCGAAGGTGCACAACCTCGGCCACCCGCCCCGCCGGCTCGTCATGCTGCACCTCGACGGCTCGGCCTCGGTGCTGCCCGAGCCGGGCTCGCCCGTGCTGCTCTACGGCGCCGACGTCGGCCGCCTCACCGCGAGCGCCCGCCACCACGAGCTCGGCCCGATCGGCCTCGCCGTCGTCAAGCGCTCCCTCGACGAGGCCGCGGCGCTCACCGTGCCGGCCGTCGTGCGCGACGCCGACGGCGCGCCCACCGATGAGGTCGTGCCCGTCGCGGCGGCGCAGCAGACCATCGTGCCGCCGAGCGCCGGGGCGACCGCCGGGGTGCCGCGCATCCCCCGCCTCGGCGCCGTGCGGCGCTAGCGCCGTGCCCGCCATGGGCGATCCGATGCGGCGGCTCGAGCGGCGCATCCGACTGCGCATGGATGCCCGCGCCGCCGCGCAGCGGGTGCTGCGCTCGCTGCCCGCCATCCTCCAGATCGTCGTGGCCGCCGTCGCCGCGTACGCCATCGCGCACTTCGGCCTGGGGCACGAGGTGCCCCTCGTCGCCGTGACGGTCGTCATCAGCGCGCTCGGCCTCGCCCGCGACGCCCGGCCGCGGCGGGTGCTCGAGACCGTGGTCGGGATCGTGGTCGGCATCGTCGTCGCCGCCCTCCTCGTGACGGTGCTCGGCCGCGGGGTGTGGCAGATCGCCGTCATCCTCGCCCTCGCCCTGCTCGTCGCGCGCGCCGTCTCGCCCTCGGCGGGCTTCGCGATCGCCGCCGCGGTGCAGTCGATGCTCGTCGCCGTGCTGCCCGATCCGCCGGGCGGCGTGTTCGAGCGCGCGCTCGACGGCGCCGTCGGCGCGGTCGTCGCGCTGCTCGTCACGGCGCTCATCCCGCGCCTCGACGTGCTCGCGACCAAGGGGGAGTCCCGCGCGCTGTTCTCGCTGCTCGACCAGTCGATCACCGGGCTCGCCGCCGCCCTGCGCACGGGCGACGAGGCCGCGGCCGACCTCGCCCTCTCGCGCAGCCGCCGCACCCAGCCGCTCATCGACGGCTGGACCCAGTCGCTCGACTCCGCCCGCGCCGTCGCGAGCTACTCGCCGTGGCTGCGCGGCGGCCGCGCCCGGCTCGCCGCCGAGGCCGCCCAGCTCGCCGCGGCCGACCTCGTCACCCGGCACGTGCGCTCGATCGCCCGGCGCATCGACGTGCTCGTGCGCGACGGCGTCGAGCGGCCCGGCCTCGCCGCGCTGCTCGACGAGACGGCCGTGATCGTGCGCGCGCTCGGGCGCAGCGTCGAGGATCCGGCCGAGCGCGACCGCGCGCGCATCCTCGGGCTCGCGCTCGCCGGGGTCTGCAGCCCCGACGCCGTGCCCGGCGCCGTCACCGTGCCCGACCAGGTCGTCGTCGTGCTGCTGCGCGGGCTCGTCTTCGACGTGCTCGTCGTCTCGGGGCTCGAGCCGCACGAGGCGCGGCAGGCGCTGCCGCCGATCTAGCGCCGCGGACGACCCGGCGCGAGCACCGGCCGCTCAGTCGCCCGGCGCCACGGCCGCCCACGGCAGCGTCAGCTCGCCGAGCCGCCACCGGGCGACCCCGTCGCGCACGGGCCAGCCGACCGCGCGCAGCCCCTGCACCGCGGCGATCCAGCGCTGCCGGGCCGAGAAGGTCGCGAGCGGCGCGTGCGTCGCCCACTGCGCATCGAGCTCGCGCAGCAGCGCGTGGATGCGCTCGCCGGGCACGTTGCGGTGGATGAGCGCCTTCGGCAGCCGCTCGGCGACGACGCTCGGGCCCTCGGGAGACTCCGGCCCGCCGAGGGAGTCGAGGTGCAGCGCGATCGTGAGGGTCTCGGGGCCGGGCGGCACCGCGGCCCGGCCGGCGGCCGCGGGCGCCGCCGCGCGCAGGCCCACCCAGCTCGCCACCCGGCCGACCTCGTTGCACGTGCCCTCGAGCAGCATCCCGCCCGGCTGCAGGCGCGCGAGCATGGTCGCCCAGGCGGCGGCGACCTCGGCCTCGTCGTACTGCCGCAGCACGTTGGCGGCGCGGATGACCGCGGGGCGGGCATCCCCCGGCACCTCGAAGCCGCCCTGCCGAAAGTCGAGGCCCTCCCGCGCGAAGGGCAGCGCCGCGGCCACCCGGTCGGGGTCGATCTCGATGCCGACGACCCGCACGTCGTCGCGCACCCGGCGCAGGCGCTCGAGCAGCTCGAGCGGCGTGCGGTGCGAGGCGCCGTAGCCGAGGTCGACGACGAGCGGGTCGACGGCCGTGCGCAGTGCGGGGTGCGCGGCGATCCAGCGGTCCATGCGGCGCAGGCGGTTCACGCCGGTCGTGCCGCGGGTGATCCGCCCCTGCGCTCTGCTCGGCCGGGCCATGCCGCCATTCTCCCGCGATCGACCGCCCCCGCGCGCCCGATCCGACGGCGACGGGATGCTCGGCGCTCGTTAGGCTGGAGCACATGACTCACACGCTCATCCTGCTGCGCCACGGCCACTCCGTCTGGAACGAGAAGAACATCTTCACCGGATGGGTGGACGTCGAGCTGACCGAGAAGGGCCGCGAGGAGGGGCGCCGCGCCGGCGAGCTCATCAAGGCCTCCGGTCTCGAGCCTCGCGTGTCGTACACGAGCCTCCTCAAGCGCGCCATCCAGACGGCGAACATCGCCCTCGACGCCGCCGACCTCGACTGGCTGCCGGTCAAGCGCAGCTGGCGCCTCAACGAGCGCCACTACGGTGCGCTGCAGGGCCTCAACAAGGCCGAGACCCTCGAGAAGCACGGCGAGGAGCTCTTCATGACCTGGCGCCGCAGCTTCGACACCCCGCCGCCGCCCCTCGACGATGACGCCGAGTTCAGCCAGGTGCACGACCCCCGCTACGTCGGCATCGACGGCGAGGTGCCCCGCACCGAGAGCCTCAAGCTCGTCATCGACCGCATGCTGCCCTACTGGGAGAGCGACATCACGAAGGATCTCGCCGCCGGCGCCCCCGTGCTCGTCACCGCGCACGGCAACTCGCTGCGCGCGCTCGTGAAGCACCTCGACGGCATCGCCGACGAGGACATCGCCGCGCTCAACATCCCCACGGGCATCCCGCTCGTCTACGAGCTCGACGACGCCTTCCGACCGGTGAAGCCGGCCGAGTACCTCGACCCCGAGGCCGCCGCCGCCGGCGCCGCGGCGGTCGCCTCGCAGGGCAAGAAGTAGGGTGCTGCGCTTCGCGGTCGTCTCCTTCCTCGAGCCGGTCGCGCTCGACAGCGAGTACGACGCCGAGGCGCTGCCGCTGCACGTGACGCTGCTCTCGGCCGCGTCGACCGACGCCGATCTCGGGCAGGTCGCGGAGGCCGTCGAGCAGGCGGTCGCGGCCTTCCCCGGCTTCGTCGCGCGCGGCGGGGACGACGACGAGCACGACGACGGCACCGAGGTGACGCTGCTCGACGAGGCCTCCGAGATCGTGGATGCCCACCGCGCGCTCATCGCGGAGCTGCGCGATCTCGGGGTGCGGGTCGACGACCCGGGCCGCGTGGGGCGCGGGTTCCGCCCCGCCGTGTCGATCACCGCGGAGGAGCGCATCGAGCGCGGCGAGCGCGTCGAGCTGCGCGCCGTCGCGATCCTCGACTGCGCGCCGGAGGGCGACGACGCGCGCCGCCTCGTGATCGACCAGATGCCGCTGCTCTAGCGCCGCGGCGCACTCGCGCGGCGCTCGCGCCTACGCGTCGACCGGCACCCAGTCGCCCGTCGCCAGGTACTGCACCTTCTTGGCGATCGAGACGGCGTGGTCGGCGAAGCGCTCGTGGTAGCGCGAGGCGAGCGTGGCGTCGACCGTGTCGACGGCCTGGCCCTTCCAGGTCTCGCCGAGCACCTTGTCGAAGACGCTGAGGTGCAGGTCGTCCATCCGGTCGTCCTCGTTGCGGATCTGCTCCGCGATCGCGACGTCCTCGGTCTTCAGCAGCTCGACCAGCTTGCGGGCCATCTGCACGTCGAGCTGGCCCATCTCGGTGAAGATCGGCCGCAGGCTCTTCGGCACGACCTTGTCGGGGAACCGGTAGCGGGCGAGCTGCGCGATGTGCTCGGCCATGTCGCCCATGCGCTCGAGCGAGGCGCTGATGCGCAGCGCGCTGACGACGATGCGCAGGTCGCGCGCGACGGGCTGCTGGCGGGCGAGGATGTTGATGGCGAGCTCGTCGAGCTCGGCGGCCGCGATGTCGATCTTGTCGTCGTCGGCGATGACGGTCTCGGCGAGCGACACGTCGGAGGTGCTGAAGGCGCGCGTCGCGTTGTCGATCGACACCGCGACGAGGTCGGCGATCTCGACGAGGCGCTCCTGCACCTCGCGCAGCTCCTGCTGGAAGACTTCGCGCATGATCCGTAACGTCCTTACATCTGTCGGGGCGGGGCACAGTCAGGGCAAGACTGGTGCGGCGAGGTGAACGACCATCGACCCGATGGTGAACAATCGGCCAACCGACTCCTGCGGGCCGGATGACGATCTCCGGGTGCCGCGCCGGTGTCTAATCTAGTCCTCATGGACGCGGCCCTGCTGGTGCCCCTCGCTCTCGTGCTCGGCGCGGTGATCGGGGGCGGAGCCGTCTCCGCCGTCGTCATCGCGGTGCGGCGCGGGCGCACGGCCGCCGAGGTCATCTCCACCGCGGTGCCCGACGGCGTCGAGCAGGTGCTCGACGCGCTCGAGTCCGCGGGCGCCGTCCTCGACCCGAGCAACAACGTCGTCAAGGCCTCGCCGGGGGCCGTCGCCCTCGGGCTCGTCTGGCAGCGAAGCCTCGTGCACCCGAGCCTGCTGGCCCTCGTCGACGCGGTGCGTCGGTCGGGCGAGCCGATGACGGAGGAGGTGGATCTCGCGCGCGGTCCGCTGGGCGATGCGAGCATCCATCTGACGGTGCGCGTCGCCCGCCTCGGCACGCGCTTCGTGCTGCTGCTCGCCGAGGACAGGACGGAGTCGGTGCGGCTCGACGCCGTGCGCCGCGATTTCGTCGCCAACATCAGCCACGAGCTCAAGACCCCGATCGGCGCGGTCGGCCTGCTGGCCGAGGCGCTCGAGCACGCGGCCGACGACCCGGCGCAGGTGCAGCGCTTCGCCAAGCGCCTCAGCAAGGAGTCGAAGCGCCTCGCCGGCATGACGCAGGAGATCATCGAGCTCTCGCGGCTGCAGGCGGCCGACGCGCTCGCCGACCCGCAGGAGGTCGACATCGACCGGGTCATCACCGCCGCGATCGATCAGAACCGGGTGACGGCGGATGCCCAGCGCATCCAGCTCGTCAGCGGCGGCGATCGGCGCACCCGCGTCTGGGGCGACGAGGCGATGCTCGTCTCGGCGGTGCACAACCTCATCGCCAACGCCATCCAGTACTCCGTGGCCCCGGCCCGCGTCGGCGTCGGCGTCTCGGAGCGCGACGACGTCGTCGAGATCGCCGTGACCGACCAGGGCATCGGCATCCCCGAGGAGGAGCTCGACCGCGTCTTCGAGCGCTTCTTCCGCGTCGATCAGGCGCGCGCCCGCGCGACCGGCGGCACCGGTCTCGGCTTGAGCATCGTCAAGCACGTCGCCCAGAACCACGGCGGCGACGTGCGGGTCTGGTCCCAACCCGGCCGCGGCTCGACGTTCACCATCCGCATCCCCCGCGTCGTCGACGAGCCGTCGGCGGCACCCCAACCCGTGAAGGCCCGCGCATGATCCGCATCCTCATCGTCGACGACGAGCCCTCGCTCAGCGAGCCGCTCGCCTACCTGCTCTCCCGCGAGGGCTACGAGACCGTCGTGGCCGACGACGGCAATGCGGCGCTCGCCGAGTTCGACCGCGGCGGCGCCGATCTCGTGCTGCTCGACCTCATGCTGCCGGGCCTGCCGGGCACCGAGGTCTGCCGCGAGCTGCGCCAGCGCTCCTCCGTGCCGATCATCATGCTGACGGCGAAGGACAGCGAGGTCGACATCGTCGTGGGGCTCGAGCTCGGCGCGGACGACTACGTCACCAAGCCGTACTCGACGCGCGAGCTGCTCGCCCGGATCCGCGCGGTGCTGCGCCGGCGCGTCGACGAGGAGGACGTCGACCCCGGCGTGCTCGAGTCGGGCGGCGTGCGCATGGACATCGACCGCCACCAGGTGAGCGTCGACGGCGCGACCGTGGCGATGCCGCTCAAGGAGTTCGAGCTGCTCGAGCTGCTGCTGCGCAACGCCGGCCGCGTGCTCACGCGCGGCCAGCTCATCGACCGCGTCTGGGGCGCCGACTACTTCGGCGACACCAAGACCCTCGACGTGCACGTCAAGCGCATCCGCTCGAAGATCGAGAAGGACCCGTCGAACCCGCAGCTGCTGCTGACCGTGCGCGGGCTCGGCTACCGCTTCGAGGCGTAGCGGGCCGCTCGCCCTTCGGGGCGTCGGCGCGTCCGCTCGGCGGGCGCCGAGCGCTACTCGCCGGTGCTCGGGACGAAGAGCTCGTACTCGGGCAGGGCGCCGTCGAGCACGGGCACGAGCAGCTCGGTGCCGGGCTCGTCGCCGTACTGGAAGAAGACGGGCACGAGCGAGCCGATGGTGGCGTCGGTGCCCGTGACGAGCACCTCCTCGTCGGCCCCGATGGAGATGAGCTCGCCCGCGGGCACGAAGAACTCGGCGCTCTCGCGGCCGCCCTCGCCCTCCCACTGCACGGTGAGGCTGCGCGTGGAGTCGGAGGAGTTGGCGACGCTCACGACGAGGTTGAGCACGTCGCCGTCCTCGCCGATGAGCAGGGCGTTGCGCAGCTGCAGGTCGCCGACGGTGCCGCCGACGCCGTCGCTCGGCTCGTACTCGATGTTGGTGGCGATCTCGGCACCGAAGGTGCAGCCCGTGGTTCCGAGCAGGAGCGCCGCGGACAGGGCGACGGCAGCGGCGGTACGGGATTTCACGGGAGAGCCTCCAGAGCACGGTCGATCGGCGGCGTCCGCGTGCGCCGGGGCGCGCCCAGGCATGCAGAACCGCTCCCCAGTCTAGACGGGCCGGGAGCCCCGGCGGGCACGTGGGGCTCCTGCGGCGCGCTGCCGGCGGTCGTCCGATCGCCCGAGGCCCCGCGGGGAAGGCTGAGAAACAGCTGTGGTAGACTGGCAGTTCTGCGGAAGGACCATCATCCATGCTTTTTCAGGTCGGCGAGACGGTCGTTTACCCCCACCACGGTGCGGCAACCATCATTGAGGTCAAGAACCGGACGATCCGGGGTGAAGAGAAGCTGTACCTGAAGCTCAACGTCACCCAGGGCGACCTGACCATCGAGGTCCCCGCCGACAACGTCGACCTCGTCGGCGTGCGCGACGTCATCGGCCAGGACGGCCTGGACAAGGTGTTCGAGGTGCTGCGCGCGCCGTTCACCGAGGAGCCGACCAACTGGTCGCGCCGGTACAAGGCCAACCTCGAGAAGCTCGCCTCGGGCGACGTCATCAAGGTCTCCGAGGTCGTGCGCGACCTGTGGCGCCGCGATCAGGACCGCGGCCTCAGCGCCGGCGAGAAGCGCATGCTCGCCAAGGCCCGGCAGATCCTGATCTCCGAGCTCGCTCTCGCCGAGAAGACCGACGAGGAGAAGGCCTCGACCGTCCTCGACGAGGTCCTGGCCTCCTAAGCCCTCGCCGCGCCCGCCGACCGACTCGCCTCCGCGATCCCGACGACGACGCACGTGACCGCCACCGCGCCGACGCTCGGCATCGTGATCGTCGCGGCGGGCAGCGGAACCCGGCTCGGGCATCCCGAACCGAAGGCCTTCGTCGCCCTCGCGGGGCGGTCGCTGCTCGAGCGCTCGCTCGCGACCGTGCTCTCGCTCGCCGAGCCCGCGGCCGTCGTCGTCGTCGCCCCCGCGAGCCACCGGCAGCAGGCGCACGACATCGCCCAGCGCATCGGCGGGGCCGCGCGCGACCACATCGCGGTCGTCGACGGCGGCTCCAGCCGGCAGGCCTCGGTCGCCCGCGGCATCGCCGCGCTGCCGGAGGGGCTCGAGGTCGTGCTCGTGCACGATGCGGCGCGCGCCCTGCAGCCCGTCGCCGTCGCCGAGCGGGTCGTCGCCCGCGTGCGCGAGACCGGCTCGGGCGTCATCCCCGTCATGCCCGTCATCGACACCATCGCCCGGCGCGACGCCGAGGGCCGCGTCGTCGGGCAGGTCGACCGCAGCGAGCTCGCCGCCGTGCAGACCCCGCAGGGGTTCCCGGCCGCGGCCTACCGCGCCGCGCTCGAGGGCGCGACGGCCGAGCACACCGATGACGCCGGGGTCTTCGCCGCGGCCGGGGGCGAGATCGTCGCCGTCGACGGCGACGCGCACGGCTTCAAGGTGACCACCCCGTGGGATCTGCGCCGGGCCGAGCTGCTGCTCGAATCCGAGCGCCCGCGCCTGCGCACCGGCATCGGCATCGACGTGCACGCCTACGACGAGGCGGCGCCGATGTGGCTCGGCGGCCTCTACTGGCCCGACGAGCCAGGCCTCGCCGGCCACAGCGACGGCGACGCGATCAGCCACGCGGTCTGCGACGCCCTCCTCTCGGCCGCCGGGCTCGGCGACATCGGATCGCGCTTCGGCGTCGACGACCCGCGGTTCGCCGACGCGCGCGGGGCCGTCTTCCTCAGCGCCACCGTCGAGCTCGTGCGCGCCGCCGGCTTCGAGATCGTCAACGTCGCCGTGCAGGTCGTCGCCCGCCGCCCGCGCTTCTCGCCCCGCCGGCACGAGGTCGAGGCGCTGCTCACCGGCGTGCTCGGCGCCCCCGTCAGCGTCGCCGCCACCACGAGCGACGGGCTCGGCTTCACCGGCCGCGGCGAGGGCGTCACGGCCGTCGCGACGGCCCTCCTCTCGGCGTAGACGCGGCCGGTAGGCTGGGCGGATGAGCGTCCGCCTGCACGACAGCCTCCGGCAGGCCGTCGTCGACCTCGCTCCGCGCGAGCCCGGGCGCATCGGCATGTACGTCTGCGGGCCGACGGTGCAGTCGGCGCCGCACATCGGGCACCTGCGCAGCGCGCTCGTCTACGACCTGTGGCGGCGCTGGCTGACGCACCGCGGCTACGCCGTGACCTTCATCCGCAACGTCACCGACATCGACGACAAGATCCTGCAGAACGCGAGCGACGACGAGCCGTGGTTCGCCCTCGCGTACCGGGTCGAGATCGAGTTCACCGCCGCGTACCGTGCGCTGGGCATCCTGCCGCCGACCTACGAGCCCCGCGCGACCGCCAGCATCGACCGCATGCAGCGCCTCACCGCGCGGCTCATCGAGCGCGGCCACGCCTACGCGGCCGAGGACGGCAGCGGCGACGTCTACTTCGACGTGCGCTCCTGGCCCGCCTACGGCGAGCTCACCCGGCAGAGCCCCGATGACATGGATGCCGCGGACGACGCCCCCGCCCGGGCGAAGCGGGACGCGCGCGACTTCGCCCTGTGGAAGGGCGCCAAGAGCGGCGAGCCCTCGACCGCGCAGTGGGACTCGCCCTGGGGCCCCGGCCGCCCGGGCTGGCACATCGAGTGCTCGGCGATGGCGCAGCGCTACCTCGGGCACGCCTTCGACATCCACGGCGGAGGGCTCGACCTGCGGTTCCCGCACCACGAGAACGAGCTCGCGCAGTCGCAGGCTGCGGGGGACGAGTTCGCCGCGCACTGGGTGCACAACGGCCTCGTCACCGTCGGCGGGCAGAAGATGTCGAAGTCGCTCGGCAACTCCGTCTTCGCCGCCGAGCTGCTCGCCTCGGCCCGGCCGGTGGTGCTGCGCTTCTGGCTGAGCTCGGCGCACTACCGCTCGACCATCGACTACACCGCGGGCTCGCTCGCCGAGGCCGAGGCCGCGTTCGCGCGCATCGAGACCTTCCTCGCCCGAGCCGCGAAGCGCGCGCCCGTCACCGCGGGCGAGGTGCCCGAGGCCTTCGCCGCGGCGATGGATGACGACCTCGCCGTGCCGCAGGCCCTCGCCGCGCTGCACGAGGCCGTGCGCGCGGGCAACGCCGCCCTCGACGCCGACGATGCCGAGACCGCCGCCCGGAGCGCCGCCGAGGTCGCCGCCATGCTCGCCGTGCTCGGCCTCGACCTCGAGGGCCTCGGCGGCGCGGGCGCGGGCGGCCGCTCCGAGGGCGAGCACGCCGCCCTCGATGCGCTCGTGCAGCGCCTCATCGACGAGCGGCGCGCCGCCCGCGCGGCGCGAGACTGGACCACCGCGGACCGCGTCCGCGACGACTTGGCCGGGGCGGGCATCCAGCTCGACGACACCCCGGATGGAACCGACTGGAGACTCGATGGCTAAGCAGGGGCGCCCCGGCGCACGCAGGACGAAGAAGGGCCCCACCGTCGGATCGGGCGGGCAGGGCCGCCAGGCCCTCGAGGGCCGCGGCCCCACTCCGAAGGCGGAGGACCGCACCTGGCACCCGGCGGGCAAGCGGAAGATCGCGCAGGACCGCCTCGAGGAGGCGCGCTCGCGCGGCGGCCGCGCCCCCGACCGCAAGCCGAACGCCACGACGTCGACGAGCGGCGGGCCGCGCTCGGCGAAGCGCGCCGGCGACCACGAGGTGCTGAGCGGCCGCAACTCGGTCGTCGAGGCGCTGCGCGCGAAGATCCCCGCGACGGCGCTCTACATCGCCGCCCGCGTCGAGATGGACGACCGCGTCAAGGAGGCCCTCGGCCTCGCGACGAAGCGCGGCGTTCCCGTGCTCGAGATCATGCGGCCCGAGCTCGAGCGCCTCACCGGCCCCGACTCGGTGCACCAGGGCATCGCCCTCACCGTGCCGGCGTACCAGTACGCGCACCCGCTCGACCTCGTCGAGTCCGCCCGCAAGAAGGGCCAGGTGCCGCTCCTCATGGCGCTCGACGGCGTCACCGATCCGCGCAACCTCGGCGCGATCATCCGCTCGACGGCCGCGTTCGGCGGGCACGGCGTGATCGTGCCGCAGCGCCGCTCGGTCGGCGTCACCGCCGCCGCGTGGAAGACCTCGGCCGGCGCCGCCGCGCGCACGCCCGTCGCGATGGCCCCGAATCTCACGCAGACCCTCAAGCAGCTGAAGAGCGAGGGGATGTTCATCCTCGGGCTCGACGGCGGCGGCGACGTCTCCCTGCCCCAGCTCGAGCTCGCCGACCAGCCGATCGTCATCGTCGTCGGCAGCGAGGGCAAGGGCCTGTCGCGCCTCGTCACCGAGACCTGCGACGCGATCGTCTCCATCCCGATCACGGCGGCGACCGAGTCGCTCAACGCGGGCATCGCGGCGAGCGTCACGCTGTACGAGGTGGCGCGGAGGCGCGGGGCGAAGTAGCCCGGTCAGGCCGGGTCGGGCCCGGGCGGCGCAGCCGTGCGCGTGCCCGGACCCCGCCGCGCGGGCCGCAGCCGCGCGCTCAGACCTTGTCGCGCCAGGAGCCCGTCACGATGTCGTCCTCGTCGTCGCCGAGCGCCAGCTCGATCTCGCCGGTGTCGAGGGTCGGGGGCAGCGTGATCGTCTCGGTGGTCGGGGCGATCACGGTCGCCTCGTCGCGGCGGTGGCGCAGCACGGTGTCGATGTACGAGCTGAGGGCCTCGGCGAGGGGGATGGCGCGCTTCTCGTTCTGCGAGAGGTACCAGCGGTGCTCGAGCAGCTGGTGGAACACCTCCGGCCCCTCGAGCTTGCCGCGCAAGTCCCTCGGGATGGCGCGGACGACGGGCTCGAACACGCGCACGAGCCACTCGTGGGCGACGACCTCCTCGTCGGCATCCCGGTTCGGGTAGTTCGCGGCGACGTATGAGTCGAGGTCGTTGAGCAGGCGCCGCGCCTGGTTCTCGCCGGCGTCGATGCCCGTGAGACGGATGAGGCGGCGGGTGTGATGCCCGGCATCCACCACCTTCGGCTGGATGCGCACCTCGGTGCTGTCGCCGTCGGTGCGGATCGCGAGCTCCTCGATGTCGAAGCCGAGGTCGTTGAGGCGCTCGACGCGCTGCGTGATGCGCCAGCGCTCGGAGCGGTCGAAGGACTCCCAGCCGGTGAGCTCCTTCCACAGCGTGCGGTAGGCCTCGATGATGCGATTCGAGACCTCGACGGCGTCGACGTTGTCGTCGAGGCGCCCGCCGGCCTCGAGGTCGAGCAGCTCGCCGGCGATGTTGACGCGGCCGATCTCGAGGTCGTTCTCGCGCTGCCCGTTCGAGAGCCCGCCCTCGTAGAGCTGGCCGGTCTCGGCGTCGACGAGGTAGGCGGCGAAGGCGCCCGCGTCGCGGCGGAACAGCGTGTTCGAGATCGACACGTCGCCCCAGAAGAAGCCGACGATGTGCAGGCGCACGAGCAGCAGGGCGAGGGCGTCGACGAGACGCGTGGCGGTGTCGGGGCGCAGCGTCTGCGAGTAGAGGGCACGGTAGGGCAGCGAGAAGCGCAGGTGACGGGTGACGAGCACCGGCATGAGCTCGCGGCCCTCGTCGTCGAGGCGGCCGGTGATGACGGCGACGGGGTCGACGCAGGGGATCTCGAGGCGCTGCAGCGTGCGCAGCATGTCGTACTCGCGCCGCGCCATCTCCTCCGTCGTCTCCTTGATGGCGACGACCGAGCCGCTGAGGTGCACGAAGCGCACGAGGTGGCGCGAGATGCCCTTGGGCAGGGCGGCGATCGCGTCGTCGGGCCAGACGTCGAGCGGCAGGTTCCACGGCAGGTCGAGCAGACCCGGGTCGACGACGGCGGCGGTGATGTTCAGCGATGCGCTCATGGCGGCCCTTCGCGGTTCGGTGCGGGGTTCGGGATGCTCGGCGCGCGTGCACCGGAACGCCGCGAGGGCGGGCGCGTCATGCGACGCGCCCGCCCTCGCTAGGCAGTGCTCCCGATCAGGCGGCGGTGATCGGCGCCCGGTTGAGGCGCAGGCCGGTGCCGGTGTCGAAGACGTGAACGTGCTTGGGCTCGGGGGTCACGACGACGGTCTCGCCGGCGTTCGGGTGCGAGCGGCCGTCGACGCGGGCGACGACGTCGACGCGCTGGCCGTTGACGTCGGCGTGACCGTAGAGGTAGCCGTCGGCGCCGAGCTCCTCGACGACGTCGACCTCGACCGAGAGGCCCTGCGAGCCGGCGGCGCCGACGATGAGGTCCTCGGGGCGCACGCCCACGGTCACCGAGGGGTCGGTGGCGTCGGAGAGCGAGTCGCGGTCGACCGGCGCGATGCCGGTGCCGAACTGCACGCCGCCGTCGACGATGGTGGCGGGGAACAGGTTCATGGCGGGCGAGCCGATGAAGCCGGCGACGAACACGTTGCGCGGGGTCTCGTAGAGGTCGCGGGGCGTGCCGACCTGCTGCATGACGCCATCCTTCAGCACGGCGATGCGGTCGCCCATGGTGAGGGCCTCGGTCTGGTCGTGCGTGACGTAGACCGTGGTGACGCCGAGGCGGCGCTGCAGCGAGGCGATCTGGGTGCGGGTCTGCACGCGCAGCTTGGCGTCGAGGTTCGACAGCGGCTCGTCCATGAGGAACACCTGGGGCTGGCGCACGATGGCGCGGCCCATGGCGACGCGCTGGCGCTGACCGCCGGAGAGGGCCTTGGGCTTGCGGTCGAGGTAGGGCTCGAGGTCGAGCAGCTTCGCGGCCTCGAGCACGCGGGTGGCGCGCTCCTCCTTGGCGACGCCGGCGATCTTGAGCGCGAAGCCCATGTTCTCGGCGACCGTCATGTGGGGGTACAGCGCGTAGTTCTGGAACACCATCGCGATGTCGCGGTCCTTCGGCGGCACGTCGGTGACGTTGCGGTCGCCGATGAAGATGTTGCCGTCGTTGACCTCTTCGAGGCCGGCGAGCATGCGCAGGGTGGTCGACTTGCCGCAGCCGGAGGGGCCGACGAGGACGAGGAACTCGCCGTCGGCGACCTGCAGGTCGATCGCGTCGACCGCGGGGACGGTCGATCCGGGGTACAGGCGGGTGGCCTTGTCGAACGTGACTGATGCCATGGTTGTGCTTCTCCTTCACCGGCAGGTACGTGCCGGACGATCCGTAGTGAATGGAATGACGACCCTCGGGCCGGGATGAGCGACCCCGGTCATCAGGCCTCAGTATGCCACCGATCGGGCCTCGACTGGATACTGGGCGGCGTTCGCCGTACCCTTTCCCGGGGCCGTTCGCGCCCGACCCGCCCTTCCCGCACTCCGGCGGCCCCGCGGACGGCACGACGCCATCACCCCACGAATCAGAGGACGACCCATGACGGACAGCGACGCGGCGAGCAGCTCGGAGGGCGCGATCGAGCGCCGCGCCGAGGCCCGCGACAAGGCCCGCCAGCTGCGGGCGACGCAGAAGCGCAAGGACCGCCGACTGCGCCTGCTGCTGCAGGGCGGCCTGGGCCTCGCGGTCGTCGCGGTCATCGCGATCGTCGCCGTCGTCATCGTCGGCTCGGTGCGCCCGGAGGGCTCCGGCCCGCGCAACATGGCCAGCGACGGCATCCGCTTCGACGCCGGCTTCGAGGTCAGCACCACGGCGGGGCTCGCGCCCGGCGAGCAGCCGACCCCGTCCGAGCCGAGCGCCGCGGGCGTCGTCGACGTCGTCGTCTTCACCGACTACCTGTGCATCTTCTGCGCCGACTTCGAGGCCGAGATGGATGACCTGCTCACGACCCTCGTCGACTCGGGCGCCGCGACCCTCGAGATCCACCCCCTCTCGACGCTGACGAACCGCTCGGCGGGCACGCAGTACTCCCTGCGCGCGGCGAACGCCGCGGCGTGCACGGCGAACTTCGCGCCGGCCTCGTTCCTCGCGGTGCACTCGGCGCTCTTCGAGGCCCAGCCGGAGCCCGACACCGAGGGGCTCACCGATGCCGAGCTGCTCGAGCTCGTGCAGCAGGCGGGCGCCGACTCCGGATCGATGGAGCGCTGCATCGAAGAGCGCCGCTTCTCGGAGTGGGTGCAGGCCGCGACCGCCCGCGCGCAGACGGGGCCGCTGCCCGTCGCCTCGACCGAGGTCGAGTCGCTCGGCGGCACCCCGCTCGTGCTCGTCAACGGCGTGCGCTACGCCGGCACCGACCCCTTCGACGCGGCCGACTTCTCGCAGTTCATCCTGCAGGCGGCCGGCGACGACATCGACCTCGAGCCCTCGCCGTCGCCGTCTCCGTCGCCCTCGGCATCCCCCGCAGCCCCCTGACCCGCCGGTAGGCTGGCGATCGTCTCCGCCGCGCCCCGTTAGCTCAGCTGGTAGAGCAGCTGTCTTGTAAACAGCAGGTCGCAGGTTCGAATCCTGTACGGGGCTCCGTCCGCCCGCCCCTGCCCCCTGATCGGGGGATATCCCCGCAGCGACGCGCCCCCAGTGCGGGGGTGGACCGCTCGGGCGCGGCCCTCCGCGGCTTGGCCTCGTGGTCGTGGGCCGCATACGGTGGCAGGGCAGCGGCCGGGGGGCCGCCGCGCAACAGGATGCTCTGGGGGGAGCCCGTTCCATGGCGCGCACATCCGCTGTCGTCGGCACCGCGCTCGCGGCCGCCGTTCTCGTCGCCGCGCCGTTCTTCGGCGCCGCCGGGCTGGAGTCGCTGTCGGGCTCGCCCGCCGGCGCGACCACGGCCGCGGTGTCGGGCGCCGAGGACGACGCCGTCATCCGCATGATCGACGACGTCGCGCCCGCGGCGGAGCGCGCGGATCAGCGGGAGCGCGCGGAGGCGCTCGCCCGTGCGGCCTCCGAGGAGACCGCCGCGCTCGCGGCCGCCGCCGTCGCGAAGACCGAGCGGGATGCCGCTGCCGCGCTCGCGGCCGCCGAGGCCGTCGCCGCCCAGGCCGCCGCCGAGGCTGCTGAGGCCGCCGCGGCCGCCGCATCCGCATCCTCGGCCGCCGCCTCCGCTTCCCCGGCAGCCGGATCGCCCGCGGGCGCCCCGTCGGCTCCGGCCGCTCCGACCTGCGCGGGCATGCCCGGCGGGGGCACGGCGGGCGCTCCCGGCGCGGCCTCGCCGCTCGGCGTCGCCGGCACGACCTCCTCCGATCTCGCGCAGTTCGCGCAGGCCTACAACCGCATCCGCGTGAGCAACTGCCTGCCGCCCATCCCGTTCTCGAGCATCCGCTACGACTCCTGCATGGAGCAGCGGCTGTTCTGGATGGCCGAGGACCCGTCGACGGATCCGCTCAGCGCCTGGGGCCACGCGGGCTCGCAGCGCAGCGACGGGGTGCCGAGCGTCGGCTGCGACGGCAACCTCGCCGGGGGCACGGGCAACACCGGCGCCTCGGTCGCGCAGAAGTGGTGGGATTCGGGCAGCCACCGGGCCTCGCTGTACAAGCCGGGGGCGAGCGTCGCCGGGGTGTGCATCCTGTTCTCGATGACGCACGGGGGCGTGCCGAACGAGCCGTACGACTTCACCCGCGCCGCCGCCCGCTGGACGAGCTGCTGACCCGCAGCGCCTAGGCTCGTCCTCGCGGACGGTGCCGACGCCGGCCGCGGGAAGGCCGCACTGTGAGCACTCGACCGCGCTGGGGGATCCTGGCCACGGGCGGCATCGCCCGAGCGATGACCGGCGACCTGCTGCTCGCCGGCCACACCGTCACGGCGGTCGGCTCGCGCCGGCCCGAGGCCTCCCAGGCCTTCGCCGCCGAGTTCGGCATCGCGAACGCGCACGGCTCGTACGAGGCGCTCGTCGCCGACCCCGAGGTCGACGTCGTCTACGTCGCGACCCCGCACTCGCACCACGCGGCCAACGCGATCCTCGCGATCGAGGCCGGCAAGCACGTGCTCGTCGAGAAGGCCTTCACCCTCACGCAGGCCGAGGCGCAGCGCGTCGCCGACGCCGCCGAGCAGGCGGGCGTCGTCGTCATGGAGGCGATGTGGACGCGGTTCCTGCCGCACATGGTGCGCCTGCGCGAGATCCTCGCCTCGGGGATCCTCGGCGAGGTGCGCACCGTGCTCGCCGACCACACCCAGGCCCTGCCCACGAACCCCGAGCACCGCCTGCAGAACCCCGAGCTCGGAGGAGGGGCCCTGCTCGACCTCGGCATCTACCCCGTGGCCTTCGCCGTCGACGTGCTCGGCATGCCGCAGGGCGTGCACGCGCACGCCGCGCTCACCCCGACGGGCGTCGACCGGCAGACGGCGATGATCCTCGACTACGCCGACGGCCGGCAGGCGGTGCTGCACACGGCGCTCGACACCGCGGGCCCGAACCGCGCCGCCGTCATCGGCACCGAGGGCTCCATCGAGATCGACCGCACCTTCTACGTGCCCACCTCGTTCACCGTGCGCGACCGCGACTGGAACGAGATCGAGCGCTTCGAGAGCGACGTCGAGGGGCGCGGCATGCAGTTCCAGGCCGCCGAGATGGAGCGGCGCATCGCCGGCGAGGCGGCCAGTTCCCTCCCGCTCGACGAGACGGTGGCGATCATGAGCCTGCTCGACGAGGTGCGCCGCCAGATCGGCGTGCGCTACGCCGCCGACGACGCCTGATCGGGCGGGCCGCGGCGGCGCCGACCGCGATACCGGCCGGGATGCCCCTGCCGGGGCCCCTGCGTATCATGGCCGGGTGACGCAGCCCTCCGACGACGACGCCGCGCCCGCGCCGGCCCGCCCGAGCCGCAGCCTCCTCACCCCGGGCCGCCGCCGCGCGCTCGTCGTCACCGCGGCGGTGCTCGGCGCCCTCGCCCTGCCGGCCGGCGCGCTCTTCGCCGGAGCGGCGGTGGGGGCGCGCGAGCTCGCCCCCGCGTCGGCCCCGGCGCCCACCGGCTCGAGCACCCCGGCGCCGACCCCCACGGCCGTCGTCGACCCGCCGCGCACGGCCCCCACCGTCGCGGTCGAGTCCAGCCGACTGCGCACCTGCTCCATCCAGAGCCTGGCGAGCGATCCGGTGCTCGGCAGCTTCTCCGCCGCGGTGGTCGACGCCGCCACGGGCGAGCTGCTCTTCGACCGCGGGGCCGACGAGCCCGTGCGCACCGGCAGCGTCATGAAGACCCTCACCGCCGCCGCGGCGCTCGCCGTGCTCGGCCCCGACTACCAGCTCGTCACCCGCACCGTCACCGGCGAGACCCCGGGCTCGGTCGTGCTCGTGGGCGGCGGCGACGCGACCCTCAGCCGCACCGCGCCCGGGCAGGAGAGCGTCTACCCCGGTGCTCCCAAGCTCGCCGACCTCGCCGCGCAGACGATCGCCGCCTACCGCGCGGCCAACGGCGCGGACGCCGTCATCACCGAGCTCGTGCTCGACGCCGGCTACTGGAACCCCGACGACCGGTGGCACCCCTCGTGGGATCGGGGCGAGCAGACCCAGGGCTGGCTCTCGGAGGTGGTGGCCCTGCAGGTCGACGGCGATCGGAACGATCCGAGGGCCGTGCAGTCGTCGCGCAGCACCGACCCGGTCGGGCGCGCGGGGCAGTGGTTCGCCGAGGCGCTCGCGGCGGCGGGCAACCCCGGCGTGAGCATCCGCCAGGGCAGCGCCACCGGCGAGGCGGCCCCGCTCGCCGAGGTGCGCTCGCAGCCCGTGCGCACCCTCATCGGGCAGATGGTGCCGTTCAGCGACAACACGCTCGCCGAGATGCTCGCGCGCGTCATCTCGCTGCAGCAGGGCCTCGGCGGCTCGGCCGCCTCGATCGACGACGCCTACGCGCAGGCGCTCGCCGGCTACGGCATCCCGGTCGACCGCCTGACGATCATCGACGGCTCGGGCCTCAGCGACCTCAACGCGGTGCCGCCGGTCTACGCGGCGCAGCTGGCCGTCAAGGTCGACGCCGGCGAGGGGGCGCTCGGCGTCGTGCGCGACGCCTGGCCGATCGCCGGCCAGACCGGCACCCTCACCAACCGCTACACGGGCGACAACGCGGCGGCGCGCGGGGCCGTGCGGGCGAAGACCGGCCTGCTCGCCGACGGGCACATGCTGAGCGGCAGCATCCGGGCGGAGGACGGCACGCAGCTCGCCTTCTTCTTCTCGGCCACCGCGCCGGGCCTCGGCGAGAGCAACGGTACCCGGGTGCAGCTCGACACGCTCGCGACCGCGGTGTTCCGCTGCGGCGACAACCTCTCGACCCTCTGACCGGAAGGCCCGCCATGACCCGCGCCCTGCTCATCATCGACGTGCAGAACGACTTCACCGAGGGCGGCGCGCTCGGCGTCGACGGGGGAGCGGCGGTCGCGGCCGGCATCACCGAGCACCTGCGGGCGGCGGGCGGTGACTACGCCCTGGTCATCGCCTCCCGCGACTGGCACGACGGCGAGGGCGACAACGGCGGCCACTTCGCGCGGGATGCCGATCCCGACTTCGTGACGACGTGGCCGGTGCACTGCGTGGCCGGCACCGCGGGCGCCGAGTACCACCCCGCCCTCGATGCGGGCGCCGTCGACGTGCACGTGCGCAAGGGGCAGGGCGTGCCCGCCTACTCGATCTTCGAGGGGACGACCGACGAGGGCCTCGCCCTCGCCGAGGTGCTCGACGAGGCGCGCATCGACGCGGTCGACGTCGTGGGCATCGCCACCGACTACTGCGTCCGGGCTTCCGCTCTCGACGCCCTCGGCGCCGGACGCTCGGTGCGCGTGCTCGAGGGCCTCGTCGCCGGCGTCGCCGCCGAGTCGAGCCGCGCGGCGCTCGCCGAGCTCGCGGCGGCGGGCGCCGAGGTCGTGCCCGCGCGCGACTGAGCCGCAACGCGCCTGGCTCGACCGCGTCGGACCCGCCGCGCGGCGGGCCGGCCGCGCCGCCTCAGACCAGCAGCTGGTGCTTCGCCAGGTCGCGGTAGAGCGGCACCGCGGCGACGAGCTCGCTGTGCGTGCCCGTGCCGACGACGCGGCCGTGGTCGAGTACGACGATCTGGTCGCTGTCGACGACCGTCGAGAGCCGGTGCGCGATGACGATGAGGGTGCGGTTCTCGGCGACCGCGTCGATCGCCTCGCGCATGAGCTGCTCGTTGCGGCCGTCGAGCGAGGAGGTCGACTCGTCGAGCAGCAGGATGGGCGGGGCCGCGAGCAGCGCGCGCGCGATCGCGAGCCGCTGGCGCTCGCCGCCCGAGAGCATGACGCCGTCCTCGCCGACCTGCGCGTCGAGCCCGGCGTCGGTGCGGTCGAGCACCTCGCCGAGGTTGACGCTGCGCAGCACGGCGATGCACTGCTCGTCGCTCGCCTCGGGGGTGCCGAGCAGCAGGTTCTGCCGCAGGGTGCCGGCGAGCACGGGGGCGTCCTGCTCGACGTAGCCGATGCGGCTGCGCAGCTCGGTGCGGTCGAGGGCGCGGATGTCGACGCCGCCCATCCGGATGACGCCCTCGGTCGCGTCGTAGAAGCGCTCGATGAGCGAGAGCACGGTCGACTTGCCCGCCCCGCTCGGGCCGACGAGCGCGGTGCGCGATCCGGTCGGCACCTGGAAGCTGACGCCGCGGAGCACCGTCGTGTCGCGCTCGACCTCCCCGGCGACGGCCGCCGCGGCCTTCTCGGCCTCCGTGCGGTGGGCCTGCTCGGGGTAGCGGAAGCCGACCGCGTCGAACGCGAGCGCGACGTCGGCCGAGGAGGCGTCGGCGGGCGCGGGCTCGAGAGCGGCATCCCCGTCGGTCTCGCTCGGCAGGGCGATGATCTCCTGAATGCGGCCGAGCGCGCCGAGCGCCGAGTTCACGCTCGTGATCGCCCCGAAGGCCTGACCGAGCGGGCCGATCATGAGGAAGAGGAACAGGATGAACGCCACGAGGTCGGCGATCTCGATGGCGCCGGAGGCGACGCGGAACCCGCCGACGCCGAGCACGACGAGGAACGAGACCTGCAGCGCGATCGACGAGATCGGCACGACGAGGGCAGAGATCTTCGCGACCTTGATGCCCTGCTCCCACGCGCCGCGGGCATCCGCCTCGACGCTCGCGATCTCGCGATCGGTCGCGTTCGCGGCCCGCACGGTGCGCACGGAGGAGATGGCGCGCTCGACGGCCGCGGCGAGGTCGCCGACGCGCTCCTGCGCCTTGCGGCTGGCGACCCGGATGCGCGCCGAGAGCACGACGACGGTGACCACCGAGACGGCGATCACGAGCAGGGTGAGCCCCAGCAGCAGCGGGTCGATGACGAGCATCGCGATGAGCGCGCCGACGAAGGTCAGGCTGCCGCCGATCGCCTCGACGAGGCCCTGCGTCAGCACGGCCCGCAGCAGGGTGGTGTCGCTGCCGACGCGGCTGACGAGGTCGCCCGTGCGGCGCTGGTCGAACTCGGCGATGGGCAGGTGCAGCATGCGGCGCACGAGGCTGCGGCGGCTCGAGAGCACGACGCCCTCGCCGGTGCGCTGCAGCAGGTAGTGGCCGAAGCCGCTCAGCAGGCCGCTGACGACGACGAGCAGCACGAGCAGCGCGACGAGACCGCCGAGGTCGCCGCCGCCCTCGACCACGGTGATGACCTGACTGACGAGCAGCGGCTGCGCGAGCGAGGCCCCGGCGCCGAGCACGCTGATGACGATGACCCACGAGAGCACCTTCTTGTGCTCGAGCAGGTACGGCATGAGCTGCGAGAACGTGGCCCGCGGGCCGTCGTCGGGGGTGCGGCCGAAGCCGCGGCGCGGGCGGGCGGGGGCGGGGGTGCTCATGGGTTCCTTCGACGGCTCGGGATGCTGCGCTCCAGTCTGCCGGAGCGGCCGAGCCGCACCGCCCGTGTTCGCTGACAGGGTGGCCGCCGGCGGTGTCGGAGTGCCGGGATATGCTCGACTCCCGTGCCCCAGCCCGTCATCTCCGCGACGTCGCTCACGAAGACCTACGGCGACTTCACCGCCGTCGCCGGCATCGACTTCGAGGTCGCGCCGGGCGAGTCCTTCGGCCTGCTCGGCCCGAACGGCGCCGGCAAGTCGACGACGATGCGCATGGTCGGCGCCGTCTCCACCCGCACGGCCGGCGAGCTCTCGATCCTCGGGCTCGACCCCGACCAGCACGGGCCCGACATCCGCTCGCAGCTCGGCGTCGTCCCCCAGCAGGACAACCTCGATCAGGAGCTGCGGGTCCGCGACAACCTGCTCGTCTACGGCCGGTACTTCGGTCTGCCGCGCTCCGTGATCGCCGAGCGGGCGGATGCCCTGCTCGAGTTCGCGCAGCTGACCGACCGCAGGAAGGCCAAGGTCGACGACCTCTCCGGCGGCATGAAGCGCCGCCTCACGATCGCCCGCGCGCTCATCAACGAGCCGCGCATCCTGCTGCTCGACGAGCCGACGACGGGCCTCGACCCGCAGGCCCGGCACATCCTCTGGGACCGCCTGTTCCGCCTCAAGGAGCAGGGCACCACCCTCGTTCTCACGACGCACTACATGGACGAGGCCGAGCAGCTGTGCGACCGGCTCGTCGTCGTCGACGAGGGCCGCATCATGGCGGAGGGGTCGCCCGCCGCGCTCATCCGCGAGTACTCGAGCCGCGAGGTGCTCGAGGTGCGCTTCGGCAGCGATAAGAACGCCGAGGCCGCCGAGCGCCTGCAGGGCATCGGCGACCGCCTCGAGGTGCTGCCCGACCGCGTCCTCGTCTACGGCGAGGACGGCGAGGCCGCGCTCGAGCGCATCACGCAGCTCGGGCTCGCGCCGATCACCTCGCTCGTGCGGCGCTCGAGCCTCGAGGACGTCTTCCTGCGTCTCACCGGCCGGAGCCTGATCGAATGACCTCTCTCGATACCACCCAGGGCCTCGAGCGCGACGACGCGCGCCGTGCGGTGCAGGGCGGCGCCGCCCCGCGCCGCTTCGGCGCCTGGTACGTCGCCGAGCACCGCCTCCTCGCCATGAAGGGCTACGCGGGCGACGCGCTCTTCCAGAGCCTCGGCAACCCGTTGATCTACCTCTTCGCGCTCGGCGTCGGCCTCGCGAGCCTCGTGCCGCAGGGCGTCGGCGGGGTCACCTACCTGCAGTTCGTCGCCCCCGCGCTCATGGCGACGGCGGCGATGACGGTCGCGGCGAACGAGACCAGCTACCCCATCCTCTCCGGCTTCAAGTGGAACCCGATCTTCTTCGGCATCAACGCCTCGCCGATCGCGCCGGGGCAGATCGTGTCGGGCATGTTCATCCAGATCGCCCTCCGGGCGCTCGTCACGGTCGCGATCTACTTCGGCGTGATCGTGCTGTTCGGCGCCATCACCTCGCCGCTCGGCGGGCTCGCGATCCTCGTCGCCACCCTCACGGGCATGGCGATCGGCACGGTGATCGCCTCCTACACCTCGACGATCGTCGACGACAAGGGGCAGATGGCGATGCTGCAGCGCTTCGGCATCACGCCGCTGTTCCTGTTCTCGGGCACCTTCTTCCCGCTCGAGCAGCTGCCGATCCTCCTGCAGCCGATCGGCTGGGTGTCGCCGCTCTGGCACGGCACCGAGCTCGGCCGGGTGCTCACCTACGGGCACGTCGAGCCCCTGTGGCTCTCGGTCACGCACGTCGGCTACCTCGCCGGCCTCGTCGTCGTGGGCCTCTGGGCCACGCGTCGGCACTTCGCCCGGAGGCTGAACAAGTGACCGCCGCGACCGCCCCCTCCCGCACGCCCGCGCGCGGCGCGCTGTACGCCGGCAACACCCGTGCCGTCATCGCGCGCGGCCTGCTCGCCACGCGCAGCACCAACTACCTCGTCGTGCTCAGCGGCTTCTTCGAGCCGGTCTTCTACCTGCTCTCGCTCGGCATCGGCTTCGGCGCCCTCGTCGGCTCGGTGCAGACCTCGACGGGCCAGGAGGTGCCGTACGCGGCGTTCATCGCCCCGGCCCTGCTCGCGGTCTCGGCGATGAACGGCGCCGTCTACGACTCGACCTGGAACGTCTTCTTCAAGCTCAACCACTCGAAGCTCTACCAGGGCATGCTCACGACGAGCCTCGGCCCGCTCGACGTCGCGCTCGGCGAGATCTTCCTCGCCCTCCTGCGCGGCGCCATGTACGCGGTGGGCTTCATGGTGGTCATGCAGGTCTTCGGCCTCAACCTCGCCTGGACGGCGCTGCTCGCGCTGCCCGCCGTGCTGCTCATCGCCTTCGGCTTCGCGAGCATCGGGATGGCGATCACGAGCTACATGAAGACCTTCCAGCAGATCGAGTGGGTCACCTTCATCATGCTGCCGATGTTCCTCTTCTCGGCGACGTTCTACCCCATCACGGTCTACCCGGAGCCCATCCAGTGGCTCATCCAGGCGCTGCCGCTGTGGCACGGCGTCGAGCTCGTGCGCGGCCTCACCACGGGCGCGCTCAGCGGCATGATGCTCGTGCACATCGGCTACTTCCTGGTCATGATCGCGATCGGCATCGTCTTCACGACGAACCGGCTCCGCGCGCTGTTCCTGAAGTAGCCGACGGACGACGACGGCGCCCGCCCCTGATGAAGGATGCGGGCGCCGTCGTGACCGGCTCTGGGCGGCTCAGCCCCGGATGACCCGCAGCGCCTGCGCCGTGGCGAGGGCGGCCTCAGCCGCCTCGGCGCCCTTGTCCTCCTTCGAGCCCGGCAGGCCGGCCCGGTCGAGGCCCTGCTGCTCGTCCTCGAGGGTCAGCACGCCGAAGCCCACGGGCTTGCCGGTGTCGAGGGCGACGCGGGTGAGGCCGTCGGTCGCGGCGGAGGACACGAACTCGAAGTGCGGCGTGCCGCCGCGGATGATGACGCCGAGCGCCACGACCGCGTCCGCGCCGTTCTCGAGCGCCGCCTTGCTCACAACGGGCAGCTCGAACGAGCCGGGGGCGGCGTACTCGACGATCGTCGCGCCGGAGGCCTCGAGCACGCGACGTGCGCCGGCGAGAAGGCCCGCGCTGATCTCGGCGTGCCACTGACCGGCCACGATCGCGACCGTGAGGCCGGTTCCGTCGACGTTCAAGGTGGGGCTTCCTGCTCCGCTCATGCGGTGCGTCCTTCCATCTGGGCGTACACGGGGGCGCTGGTGATGCTATCGGGCAGGCGGTGGCCCATGCGGTCGCGCTTCGCGCTGAGGTAGCCCTGGTTGTCGTCGCCGACGCCGACGAGCAGCGGCACGAGGGACGAGACCTGGATGCCGTACTGCGTCAGCTGGCGCTGCTTCTCGGGGTTGTTCGACAGCAGGCGCACGCGCGAGACGCCGAGGTCGCGCAGCATGTCGCTCGCGGCCTGGTAGTCGCGCGAGTCGGCGGGCAGCCCCAGAGCGAGGTTCGCGTCGAGGGTGTCGTAGCCGTCCTCCTGCAGGCGGTACGCCTTGAGCTTGTTGATGAGGCCGATGCCGCGGCCCTCGTGGCCGCGCATGTAGAGCACGGCGCCGCCCTGGCGCTGGATGACGTCGAGCGCGGCGTCGAGCTGGGGGCCGCACTCGCACTTGAGCGAGCCGAACGCCTCGCCCGTGAGGCACTCGGAGTGGACGCGCACGATCATGTCGTCGTGGGGCATCCCGCTCACGATCGCCACGTGGTCGGCGCCCGTCTTGCGATCGCGGTAGGCGCGCATCGAGAAGGCGCCGTGGGTGGTCGGCACGGTCGTGGCGACCTCGAACGAGACGCTGCTGAGCGCCTCGGCGGCGGCGCCGGGGGCCCCGGCCGCGAACTCCTCGCCCGACTCCAGGTAGGCGAGCAGGTCGACGATCGTGATGACGACGACGCCCTCGCGCGCGCCGAACTCGATGAGCTCGGGCAGGCGCATCATCTCGCCGTCGTCGGCCACGACCTCGCCGATGACCGCGACGGGGCGCAGCCCGGCCAGGCGCATGAGCTCGACGGAGGCCTCGGTGTGCCCGGCGCGCTCCCGCACGCCGCCGTCGACCGCGCGCAGCGGGATGATGTGGCCCGGCCGGATGAGGCTCGCGGGCGTCGAGGCGGGGTCCGCGAGCACGCGCAGCGTGTGCGCGCGGTCGCGGGCGCTGATGCCGGTCGAGATGCGGTCGGCCGCGTCGACGCTCACCGTGTAGGCGGTGCGGCGCGGATCCTCGCTGTTCTCGACCATGAGCGGCAGCTCGAGGGCGTCGGCGAGCTCGTTGGTCATCGGCGCGCAGAGGTAGCCGCTGGAGTGCTTGACCGTCCAGGCCACCCACTCCTGCGTCGCGAGCTCGGCGGCGAGGATGATGTCGCCCTCGTTCTCGCGGCCCTCGTCGTCGGCGACGAGGACCGGTCGGCCCTCGCGCAGGGCGGCCAGCGCCTGGGGGATGCTTCCGATGCTCATGAGGTGGTCCTTCCGTCGAAGCGCGCGAGTCGCGCCACGTGCCGAGCGAGGATGTCGGTCTCGATGTTCACGAGCTCGCCGGCGGTGCGGCGGCCCAGGGTGGTGCGCTCGAGGGTCTCGGGGATGAGCGAGACCTCGAACCAGTCGTCGCCCGCCGCGCTCACGGTGAGCGAGATGCCGTCGACGGCGATGGAGCCCTTGTCGACGACGAGCGGGGCGTGGGCGGCGGCGAGCGCGAAGCGCAGCACGCGCCAGGTGCCCTCGTCGCGCACCTCGAGCAGCTCGGCGGTGCCGTCGATGTGGCCCTGCACGATGTGCCCGCCGAGGCGGTCGCCGACGGAGGCGGCGCGCTCGAGGTTGACGGTGACGCCCTCGGCCCACTGCGCGGGCGCCGACATCGCGAGGGTCTGCCCCATGACGTCGGCCGTGAACCAGTCGGGCCCCTGCTCGACGACGGTGAGGCAGACGCCGCTCACGCTGATCGAGTCGCCCGTCGAGGCGTCGCTCACGGCGAGCGGGCCGCGCACGGTCACGCGCCCGGCGTCGCCGGTCTTCTCCCAGGCGACGATCTCGCCGAGCTCTTCGATGATTCCGGTGAACATGCGGGTCACTCCTGGGGTGCGGTCGGTCGGGCGGTCACGAGCAGGTCGGGCCCGAGGGTCTCGATGCGGTGGATGCTCAGCCGCAGCGCCTCGGCCATCGTGCCGATGCCGAGGTCGTCGATGGCGGTGCGCGGACCGCCGAGCAGCAGGGGCGCGAGGTAGATCAGCACCTCGTCGGCGAGCCCGGATCGCAGGAACGCGCTCGCGAGCGTCGGCCCGCCCTCGACGTACAGGCGGCGGATGCCCCGCTCCTGCAGCTCGGCGAGCCCGCGCTCGAGGTCGCGGTGCCCGAGCTCGACGAGCCCCGCCGGGTGCGCGCGCAGCGCGGCATCGGCGGGCACGGGCGTGGTGCCGAACACCACGGGCAGCGGCTGGTGGGCGAGCAGCTCGCCGCCGTCGCCGCGCGCGGTCAGGGTCGGATCGTCGGCGAGAACGGTGCCCGTCCCGACCGCGATGGCGTCGTGCGCCGCGCGCTGCTCGTGCACGCGCTGCCGCGCGGCCGCGCCCGTGATCCACTGGCTCGTGCCGTCGGCGGCCGCGGCCCGGCCGTCCAGCGTCGAGGCCCACTTGACCGTGACGAAGGGGCGGCCGAGGCGGGCGCTCGTCAGCCAGGGCCGCAGCAGCTCGGCGGCGGCCTCGGCCTGCGGGCCCGCCTCGACGGCGATGCCCGCGGTGCGCAGGCGCTCGGCGCCGCCGCCCGCGACCTCGCCGGGGTCGGGGAGGGCGTAGACGACCCGGGCGACGCCGGCGTCGATGAGCGCCTGGGCGCAGGGCCCGGTGCGGCCGGTGTGGTTGCAGGGCTCCAGGGTGACGACGGCCGTCAGGCCGCGGGCATCGGCGACCTGCGCCAGCGCGTCGACCTCGGCGTGGGCGGTGCCCGCCCCGCGGTGCCAGCCCTCGGCGACGATCTCGCCCCGGGCATCCAGCAGCACGCAGCCGACCTGCGGGTTGACGCCGACGGCGGGGCCGCGGGCGGCGAGCTCGAGGGCGCGGCGCATCGCGGCGTCGACGCGCGAGGCGTCGATCGTGGCGGTGGCGGTCATCCCTGCAGTCCTTCGCTCGAGTTCCGAGCGCGGTCCGGGGTCGCGAGCAGGCGGCATCGATCTGCCGTCCGCGCGCTCCTCCCATCCGGACTCTCACCGTCGGTGCTGGAATTCCACCAGCTCAACCGTCCCCGTCGTCCCCGCCCGAGGGCTGAGGCTACGGTCGCGGGTCGCGGACTATGACCGCCGGCTCGGACTTTCACCGACCCCGGAGCGCGTTACGTGTGCAGTGTAGTGAACGCCCTCGCGCCTGGATTATTCCCGCATGCTTCCTGAGAGCTGCGCGCCCCGCTCGGGCGTCGCATCGAGGGCGGGGGCGGGGGTCTCGAGCAGGGCGCGCGCGCTGCCCTCGTCGATGATGAGGTCGGTGACGAGGTGAGCGGCGAGCGCTCCGAGCAGCCCGGGCAGCTTCGAGAGCCCCGAGACGACGCAGACCCGGCGGGGGATGCGGCGCAGCACCTCGAAGTCCGGCCCGGTCGCCCGGGCGTTGAGCGCGATGCCCTCGGTCGAGCCGTCGGCCCGGAAGAACACGGTCGCCACGTCGCCCACCACGTTCTCGTCGCTCAGCGACTGGTAGTCGTCGGGGTCGAGGTAGCCGCCGATGTAGACGTGGCTCGGGATGTCGGCGAAGGGCGAGCCCACGCCGAAGAGCGCGATGTCCAGTCGGGACTGCATGTCGAGCACGCGGCGCATGCTGCGCTCCTGCCACAGGTGGCGGCGGGTGTCGGGGGAGTCGAAGAAGGCGGGCACCGGGAACTGCTGCAGGCGCGCGGAGTACGACTCGGCGAACCGGCGCAGGATCTCGCTCGCGTAGTCGATGCCGGTGGTGTGGGTGTTGCCGGCGCCGTTGAGCTGCACGATGTCGCTGTTGTGGGTCTCCTTGGGGGAGAGGTGCCGCGAGATCGCGCTCATCGTCGACCCCCAGGCGACGCCCATCGACATGTTGGAGTCGAAGTACTGGTTGAGAATTCGTGCAGCACCGCGGGCCACGCGCTCCTGGCGGTCGACGTCGGAGGAGCCGCCGGGCACGGGCACGACGTGCGCGCTGACGCCGAACCGGCGCACGATCTCGCGCTCCCACCGGGTGGACATCTCGAGGGGCGAGCGGATGCGGATGTCGACGAGCCCGGATTCCCGCGCATAACTCAGCAGGCGGGAGACGGAGGAGCGGGACGTGCCGAGCTCGGAGGCGATCGCATCCATCGTGAGGTCCTGCATGTAGTAGAGGTGCGCGGCTCTCAGGGCGTCGCGCATCTTGATGCTCGGCGGCGGCGCAGCGGGCATGGAGTCCTCCGATTGGTCTGCACGTTCGTGCAAACGATGCGGACGACTTCTCTCGTCCGCACCACGATTGTCTCACCGCCGCTCGACAGACGGCGGGAACAGGAGAGTGATCACCGATGCCCACGCCGACGCAGCCCACCGCTGTCCGCGACACCGTCGCCGCCCTGCGCGACCGACCGCACGCCGACGTGCTCGTCATCGGCGCCGGCATCAACGGCATCGCCACCTTCCGCGACCTCGCCCTCAACGGCGTCGACGTCGCCCTCGTCGAGCGCGACGACTACGTCTCGGGCGCCTCCGCCGGCTCCTCGCACATGATCCACGGCGGCATCCGCTACCTCGAGAACGGCGAGTTCCGCCTCGTGCAGGAGTCGGTGCACGAGCGCAATGCGCTGCTCCGGCTCGCTCCGCACTACGTGCGGCCGCTGCCCACGACCATCCCGATCTTCTCCACCTTCTCGAGCCTGCTGCGGGCGCCCTTCCAGTTCATCGGCATCAAGCCGAAGGAGGGGGCGCCGAAGAAGGAGCGCGGCGCGCTCATCATCAAGGTCGGCCTCACCATCTACGACACCTTCTCGCGCGACGGCGGCCGCGTGCCGCGCCACCAGTTCCGCGGGGCGAAGGAGTCGAAGCAGCTGCTGCCGAAGCTGCGCGACGACGTCAAGTACACGGCCACCTACTACGACGCCTCCATGCACGACCCCGAGCGGCTCGGGCTCGACGTGCTCTACGACGGCATCGCCGCGGGCGACAACGCCCGCGCCTCCAACTACGTCACCGCGGTCGGGATGACCGAGGGCGGCGCCGTGACCCTGCGCGACACCCGCAGCGGCGAGCAGTTCGAGATGACCGCGAAGGTCGTCGTCAACGCATCCGGCCCCTGGACCGACCTCACCAACGCCGCGCTCGGCGACGAGACGCGGTACATGGGCGGCACCAAGGGATCGCACGTCGTGCTCGACAACCCCGAGCTCTACGAGGCCTGCAACGGCCGCGAGATCTTCTTCGAGTTCACCGACGGCCGCATCGTGCTCATCTACCCGCTCAAGGGCAAGGTCATGCTCGGCACGACCGACCTCGAGCACGACATGAACGAGCCGATCCGCTGCACCGAGGAGGAGGTCGACTACTTCTTCGAGCTCGTGAAGCACGTCTTCCCCTCGATCGCCGTCGACCGCTCGCAGATCGTCTTCCGCTTCTCGGGCGTTCGGCCGCTGCCGCGCAGCGACGCCGACTCCACCGGCCAGATCTCGCGCGACTACCGCATCGAGAAGGGCAGCCTCGGCGGCACCCCCGTGCTCAGCCTCGTCGGCGGCAAGTGGACCACCTTCCGCGCCCTCGGCGAGCAGCTGGGCGGGCTCGTGCTCGAGACCCTCGGCCGCGAGCGCACCGTCAGCACCGACGGCCGCCTGATCGGCGGAGCCGTCGGCTACCCGACGACCGACGCGGAGCGCGCCGCCTGGCTCAAGGAGCACGGCGCCGTCGTCGGCGCCGAGCGCGCCGACACCCTCCTCGACCGGTACGGCACGAGCGCCGAGGCGATCATCGCCCGCATCGCCGCCGGGCAGGATGCCCCGCTCGCCTCCAACGCCGGCTACAGCCGGCTCGAGCTCGAGCACCTGGTCGAGACCGAGCAGGTCGTCCGCCTCGTCGACGTCGTCCTGCGCCGCACCTCGCTGGCCTTCACCGGCCAGGTGACCGCGGCGCTGCTCGACGAGCTCGCCGAGATCGTCGGCGGGGTGCTCGGCTGGAGCCCGGAGCAGCGCGCCGCCGAGCGCGCGGCCGCCGCGGACTACCTCGCCGACCACCACGGTGTGCAGGTCGATCACGCGCAGGAGGCCCGGTAGAGCATCCTGAGCATCACGACGGGGCGATGATGCCCCGAAGGATTCCGCCAGCGGCCCCCGGGTCGTGAGCGGAAGCGCCCCGGCCCCGGTCGGAGCGCGCCCCTCCCGGCCGGGACCGCGGCCGGGAGGACCACCCTGAACAGAGGAAGAAGTCAACGTGGACAATCTCGCAGTGGTACTCCTATCGGAGGTCGTAGGAACCGCCATGCTCCTGCTGCTCGGTGCGGGCGTCGTCGCCAACGCCGTTCTGGCCAAGACCAAGGGCAATGCCGGCGGATTCCTGATGATCAACTTCGGCTGGGGCCTCGCGGTCTTCGCCGGTGTGACCGTCTCATACGCCTCGGGCGCGCACCTCAACCCCGCCGTCACGATCGGACTCGTCACCAACGGTGCGACCGAGTTCGGTCAGGGCGTGCCGGTGAACCTGCTCTCGATCCTGGGATACATGGGCGCTCAGCTCGTCGGAGCCTTCATCGGCGCCGTGCTGGCCTTCCTCGCCTACAAGCAGCACTTCGATGAGGAGCCCGACGCGGGCACCAAGCTCGCCGTCTTCTCGACGGGCCCCGGAATCCGCGGCTACGGCTGGAACGTCGTCACCGAGGTGCTCGGCACCTTCGTGCTCGTCTTCGTCGTCATCGGCTTCGGCCGTGCCGAGCCCGGAGCCGGACTCGCCGCCCTCGGCGCTCTGCCCGTCGCTCTGCTCGTCGTGGGCATCGGCGCCTCGCTCGGTGGCCCGACCGGCTACGCCATCAACCCGGCCCGTGACCTCGGCCCGCGTCTGGCGCACGCCATCCTGCCCATCAAGGGCAAGGGCTCGAGCGACTGGGGCTACTCCTGGGTGCCGGTCGTCGGTCCGCTGATCGGCGGCGCTCTCGCCGGTCTCGCGGCCACGGCGCTGCTGCCCATCCTCTAGCGGTCGACGACGGCGGATGCCCGGCGCGGGCATCGTGCAGGCTCGCGCCTGGGCATCCGCCCCCCGTCGCCTCGTCCGCGCCTCGCCGCGCGCCCGCACGACCCGCACGCGCACCACCCGATCAGCATCACCCCCGCCGGCCAGCCGGCATCGATAACGAAGGAGTTACCACCCTCATGGCCACTTACGTACTCGCCATCGACCAGGGCACCACCAGCACCCGCGCCATCATCTTCGACCAGAAGGGCTCGATCGTCTCGAGCGGCCAGATGGAGCACGAGCAGATCTTCCCGAAGGCCGGCTGGGTCGAGCACGACCCGATGGAGATCTGGGCCAACACCCGCGAGGTCATCGGCCAGGCGCTCTCGAAGGCCTCGCTGACCCGTCACGACATCGCCGCCGTCGGCATCACCAACCAGCGCGAGACCGCGGTGGTCTGGGACAGGAACACCGGCAAGCCCGTCTACAACGCGATCGTCTGGCAGGACACCCGTACGCAGTCGATCGTCGACCGCCTCGCCAAGGACGGCGGCGTCGAGCGCTTCAAGCCGACCGTCGGCCTGCCGCTCGCCACGTACTTCTCGGGCACGAAGATCGTCTGGATCCTCGAGAACGTCGAGGGCGCCCGCGAGGCGGCGAACAACGGCGACCTCATGTTCGGCACCACCGACACCTGGGTGCTGTGGAACCTCACCGGCGGCACCGACGGCGGCGTCCACGCCACCGATGTCACCAACGCCTCGCGCACCCTGTTCATGGACCTCGAGACGCTGCAGTGGGACCACTCGATCCTCGAGGCCTTCGACGTCCCGGCGTCGATGCTGCCCGAGATCAAGTCGTCCTCCGAGGTCTACGGCACCGTGCACGGCAGCTCGCTGCTGCGCGAGGTGCCCGTCGCGGGCATCCTCGGCGACCAGCAGGCCGCCACCTTCGGCCAGGCCGCCTTCGACACCGGCGAGTCGAAGAACACCTACGGCACCGGCAACTTCCTCATCTTCAACACGGGTGAGGAGATCGTGCACTCCAAGAACGGCCTGCTGACGACCCTCGGCTACAAGCTCGGCGACGCGAAGCCGCACTACGCGCTCGAGGGCTCCATCGCCGTCACGGGCTCGCTCATCCAGTGGCTGCGCGACAACCTCGGCATCATCAGCTCGGCCCCCGAGGTCGAGACGCTCGCCAAGACCGTCGACGACAACGGCGGCGCGTACTTCGTGCCCGCCTTCTCGGGCCTGTTCGCGCCGTACTGGCGCTCCGACGCGCGCGCCGCGCTCGTCGGCATGACGCGCTACGTCAACAAGGGCCACATCGCGCGGGCCGCGCTGGAGGCGACCGCCTTCCAGACCCGCGAGGTCATCGAGGCCGTCAACGCCGACTCCGGCGTCGACCTCACCGAGCTGAAGGTCGACGGCGGCATGATCGCCAACAACACCCTCATGCAGTTCCAGGCCGACATCCTCGGCGTGCCCGTCGTGCGCCCCGTCGTCGCCGAGACGACCGCGCTCGGCGCCGCCTACGCCGCCGGCCTCGCCGTCGGCGTGTGGGGCTCGCTCGACGAGCTGCGCGCCAACTGGCAGGAGGACTCGCGCTGGACGCCCAACATGGACGACGCCGAGCGCGACCGCCAGATCCGCCTCTGGAAGAAGGCCGTCACGAAGACCTTCGACTGGGTGGACGAGGACGTCAACTAGTCCCCTCGCGGGACTCCCCTCCGCAGTGGTGGTAGCTGCGGAACGGCGGGCGGGGCGCTTCGGCGCTCCGCCCGCTTCGGCGTGCCGGGCCGTGATTCGTGTGCTAGTTCCTGCATTCTCGAGCCGGTGTCGCGAGGTCAAGGGGATTCGGCTGAGTCGCTCCGGCTCTCTGCCGGAGTTGCGACACGCGGCTCGTCACCAGGATCGGCTCGGGTCGTACTCTCCCGCGACGCGATGACTCGGCCGTCGCCCGAGCTCAGTGGCGAGCATCCTCGGCCGCATGGATCTCATCGCCGGCGAATCCCTCGGCCCGCACACGACTGCCGAGCTGCACGCCCTGTTCGGTCGACGACGGACGCAGGCCATGGTCGGGAGCGGTGCGCTGGTGCGGGTGCGCCGAGGCGTCTACGCGAGCCCGCACCTCCCCGTGCCGGTCCGTCACGCGATCGCCGTCGGAGGGCGCGTGACCTGCGTGTCGGCGGCCGCGCAGTTCGGGCTGTGGGCTCCGCCGGAGCCCGGGCTCCACGTGCACCTCACTCGGGATCGCGCTCGCATCCGTGACGTTGATGGGCGGCGAACCGTGACGTCTTCGCCTGCGGGCCTCACCCGGCACTGGTGGTCGATCGGCGACGAGCCGACCTCGACGTCCACCTCGATCCGGGATGCCCTCGCCCATGTCGTGAGGTGCCAGCCCCGCCCGGTCTCGGTCGCCGTTCTCGACAGTGCCGTGCATCTCGGAGCGATCACGCCGTCGGACGCACGTCGCGCGATCCGCGGCGCCCCGCGGCGTACTCGCCTCGCCGAGACGGATCTCGACGGCAGGGCGGAGTCGGGGATCGAGTCACTCGTTCGGCTCGCTCTTCGAGACGCCGGGTTGCGGGTGGACGTGCAGGTGGTGGTACCCGGCGTCGGACGCGTGGATCTGCTCGTCGAGGGCCGGGTGGTCGTCGAGGTGGACGGGCGGCGGTGGCACCACGACCAGCAGGCGCGCGACTACCCTCGCGATCTCGAGCTGATTCGGCGTGGATTCGTGGTCGTGCGGGTCGATTATGCGCAGGTGATCGGCAATCTGCCCGGTGTCGTTCTGGCTGTTCGCCGGGCGACCAGCGCCGCTCATCGCCCGGGCGTGACGTAACTCCTGCAATCGTGAAGGAGAGACTTGACCGGACGGAGAGCGGGCGCGGTCCAGGACCCGAATTGCAGGATTTCCGGCACGCCCGCCGGCGTCGGTACACGTATTCAGGCAGATGAGGCGCGAACTACGGCGCGACGCGCTCGGGCAGCTCGAGCAGGCTCGTGATGCGCGGCACGGGCAGGGCGTCGGGCGACGCCGCGGACTCGGACGCGAGCGCGCTCGACAGCTCGCCGCGGTCGAGCCAGAGGCCGAGCATCCCCGCGTCGTGCGCGCCGATCGCATCGGTGCGCAGCCGGTCGCCGACGTAGGCGCACGCCGCGACGTCGACGCCGAAGGCGCGCGCGGCCGCCTCGAAGATGCCGGCGGCGGGCTTCGCGATGCCGACCTCGCCCGAGGCGATGACGTGGTCGATGCGGTCGGCGAGTCCGATCGCGACGAGCTTCTCGGTCTGGAAGGCGATGTCGCCGTTGGTGATGATGCCGAAGCGGATGCCCGGCACGCGCTGCTCGAGCGCGTCGAGCGCCGGCAGCACGTCGTCGTAGAGCGCCCACCCCGCGCGGTAGCCGTGCATGTAGCCCTCGAACCAGTCGAGGGCCTCGGAGGGCGAGGGCGCGATGCCGAACGGCGCGAGGAACCCGCGCACCCGCTCGCGCCGCTGCTCGAGGAAGTCGAGCTCGTCCGTGAGGTACCGCGCGTAGTGCTGCTCCTCGAGCGCGCGCCAGCGCCGCAGCTCGGCCTCCGCGTCGGCCGCGGCGAGGGCGCCGCCGGCTGCGATCCGCGCGGCGCCGAGCCCGTGGGCGACGGCGCGGGAGTGCGCCATGAGGCAGTCGTCGAGATCGAACAGCATCACCCGGACGGCCGCGGCGCTCTCCGCGCGGCGGTCGGCCGCGGACGACCCGTCAGCGCGCACCCAGCACCGGCCACTCGCTCGCGGGCTGCACGGTGCCGAGGTGCTCCCGCCGCAGCACGGCGCGCCAGCCGCCCTCCTCCAGGTCGGGGCGCACGTTCGCGATGCGGCCGGTGCCGTCCCAGCGGAACCCGGTGCGTTGCGCGACCAGGGCCGAGCCGAGGTTGCCGGCAGCGGCCTCCCACCGCAGCTCGTCGACGCCCTCGTGCCCGAAGGCCCAGTCGATGACCGCGGCCGCCGCCTCGGTCATGACGCCCTCCCCGCGATGCGAGGCCCCGAGCCAGTAGCCGATCATGCCGCGGGCGCGCTGCCAGGCGACGACGCCCATGAGCGGAGCATCCGCCGCCCGTCGGATGCCGAAGACGTACTCGACGTCGTCGCGCCACCACTCGGGCACGAGCTCGAGCACGAAGCCCTCCGCGTGGAACCGCTCGTAGGGCACGGGGACGGGCACGAAGCGCTGCAGCTGCCGATCCTGGCAGGCGGCGAACACCGCGTCGACGTCATCGGCGCACGGCGCGGACAGCGTGAACCGCGGCGTGGTGAGGACGACCGGCTGCACGCGATCAGCCCCGGGGCAGGAACCCGACGGCGTCGTAGACGCGGGTGAGCGTGGCGTCGGCGATGGCGGATGCCCGCTCGGCGTTGATCCTCAGCAGCCGGTCGAGCTCGCCGGGGTCGTCGAGCAGCTCGAGGGTGCGCTCGCGGATCGGCCGCAGCTCCTCCACGACGGCCTCGGCGACCGCGCCCTTGAGCGCGCCGTACTGCTGCCCGGCGAAGGAGTTGACGAGGGCGTCCATGCCCGTCCCAGTGACGAGGGAGAGCATCGTGAGCAGGTTGGAGACGCCCGGCTTCTCGACCGGGTCGAAGCGCACGACGCCCTCGCTGTCGGTGACGGCCGACTTGATCTTCTTCACGATGGTCTTGTCGTCGTCGAGCATCCACACGATGCCCTGCGGGCTCTCGCCCGACTTCGACATCTTCGCGGTCGGGTTCTGCAGGTCGTAGATCTTCGCGGTCTCCTTCAGGATGCGCACCTCGGGCACGACGAGCGTGTCGCCGAAGCGCGAGTTGAAGCGCGCCGCGAGGTCGCGGGTGAGCTCGATGTGCTGGCGCTGGTCCTCGCCGACGGGCACGACGACCGCGTCGTAGAGAAGGATGTCGGCCGCCTGCAGGATCGGGTAGGTGAAGAGCCCGACCGAGGCCGCCTCGACGCCGCCGCGGGCCGACTTGTCCTTGAACTGGGTCATGCGGGCGGCCTCGCCGTAGCCCGTGATGGTGTTGAGCACCCAGGCGAGCTCGGCGTGCGCGCGCACGTGCGACTGCACGAAGAGCGTCGAGTGCTCGGGGTCGATGCCTGCGGCGATGTACTGCGCGGCGGTGCGACGGGTGCGCTCGCGCAGCTCGGCGGGATCCTGCGGCACGGTGATGGCGTGCAGGTCGACGACGCAGAAAACGGCGTCGTGGCTCGCCTGCATGTCGCGCCACTGCAGCAGCGCGCCGGCGTAGTTGCCGATGTGCAGGCTGGCGGCGGAGGGCTGCATGCCCGAGAACAGGCGGGGGAGGCTCATGGGTTCATCCTCTCAGGGGATGCGCGGCGCGAGTGACCCGCCGAGATCCGACGAGGCGCAGCCTCGTCGGCGCTGGCGTCGCGGGATCGCGATGCGATCCTCTATCGCTCCAGCGCGCAGATCGAGTAGTCGACGACCACCGGAGCGTGATCGCTCCACCGGGTGTCGTACGAGGCGGCGCGGTCGACGCGGTAGTCGACGACCCGCTCGGCGAGGGCCGGGGTGGCGACGTGGTAGTCGATGCGCCAGCCGGTGTCGTTGTCGAAGGCCTGGCCGCGCTGCGACCACCAGGTGTACGGCCCGTCGACTTCGCCGGCGTGGCGGCGGCCGACGTCGACCCAGCCGAGGCCGGGGCCGGTCGACCCGTCGACGCCCTCGACGGGCTCGCCGAGCGGCCCGAAGAAGCGGTCGAAGTAGGCGCGCTCGCGCGGCAGGAACCCGGCGCTCTTGCGGTTGCCGCGCCAGTTCTTGATGTCGAGCTCGCGGTGGCCGACGTTGAGGTCGCCGACGACGAGCGCGAGCTCCGAGTGCGCCGCCAGCTGCGGCAGGCGCTCCTCCATCCCGTCGAGGAACTTCCACTTCTCGTCCTGCTTGGGGGTGTCGACCTCGCCCGAGTGCACGTAGCAGCTGACGACCGTGAGCCGGGTTCCGTCGACGTCGAGGTCGGCCTCGAGCCAGCGGCCGGCCGAGTCGAAGTCGTCGGGCCCGATGGCGGTGCGGTGGGCGTCGAACTCGCGCCGGGCGGCGATCGCGACCCCGGCGCGGCCCTTGGCCGTGGCGGCGTCGTGCAGAATGCTCCAGCCGTCGCCCAGCAGGCCGCGCAGGTCGTCGGTGGAGGCGCGCACCTCTTGCAGGGCGAGCACGTCGACGCCCCGCGCATCCAGCCAGTCGCCCATGCCCTTGCGGTACGCGGCGCGGACGCCGTTGACGTTGACGGAGGCGATGCGGAGCGGTGCGGGCATGGTCCCCATCCTAGATTCGACCACCGACAGGGATGCCCGGCCTCCGCGCGGCCGCGCCCCGGCCGACCGGCGTGCGACCGCCGGTCAGCGCCGCAGCAGCCGCGCCCAGAAGCCGCGCTTCCCCGCCGACGCCTCGGGGTGCGCGGCGACGAGCGCGCGCGCCTCCTCCAGCCGCTTCGCCTCGAGCTCGGGGTCGAGCACGATCGCGGCGTCCGTCACCCCGACCGCGATCCAGGCCGCCGCGATGAGGATCACCTGGCACACGAGGTTGAAGAAGATCAGCAGACCGATGATGACCGCGAAGGAGGCGAGCAGCGGGTTGGAGGTCGCGCCGCCGAGCAGCAGGCCGCTGAGCACCTTGAGCGCGCCGAGACCGGCGGCGCCGAGGAGGGCGCCCGTGCGCAACCGGGCGAAGGGGATGGGCACGCCCGCGAGCACGCGGAACAGGGCGGCGAGCACCACCGTGTCGAGGGCGAACATGACGGCGAGCGAGACGATGCGCGAGAGCACGAGAGCGACGGGCGTCTCGCGCAGCCCGACGAGCCCGAGCACGAGGTCGGTGGCCTGGGTGCCGACGACGCTCAGTGCGGCGGAGAGGATGAGCAGGGCGCCGAAGCCGACCGCGAGGCCGAGATCCTTGAGGCGCAGCAGCAGCACGTTGCCCTCGACCGCGGGCAGTCCGAAGAGCGCGCGCACGGCGTCCCGCGCCGAGGCGAGCCAGCCGAGCGCGGTCACGAGCAGGCCGATGAGGGCGATCACGCCGCTGAGCCGGAACACGCCCGCGTTCAGCAGATCCTCCGGGTCGATCGCGCCGCCCCCCGCGCCGTCGTCGATGAGGCCGGGCACGCTCTCGCTGAGGATCGAGATGAGGCTCTGCCGCAGCCCGACGTCGCCGGTGAGCACGAGCCCGGCGATCGAGAAGCCGACCCAGATGCCGGCGAAGACGGCGAAGATCGCCTGGTACGCGAGCCCGCTCGCGAGGATCGGCCCGCGCTCGGAGCCGTAGTGCAGGAAGACCCGCACGACCCGCCACTGCATGACGCGCTGCACGATCACGCCGATCCGGGCGCCGATGGCGGGATGCTCCGCCTCGGGCTCCTCGTCGCCGTCCCGCCGAGCGGGCGACGGTCGGGGGTCGGTGCGGGTCTCGGCCATCGTCCAACCCTAGCGAGCGCGGTCGTCTCGGTAGTTCTACCGAGAGGGGGTTGACGGATGCTCGCAACAGGAGCATGGTTCCTCTACCGATCGCACCCGGGGGGTGATTCGATGAGCGGAGTCGCTGAGGGGCGGCCCTCCACGGCACAGGCCGTGGAGCAGAGCGCGACGCGCCGCGGCGCGGGATCGCGCTGGCGCTCCCTCCTCGTCGCCGGCCTCGCGCTCGCCGCCGGCTGGACCCTGTTCGGCGTCCTCTCCCCGAGCGACGGCGCCGCGGCGGCCGAGCAGCGCCCGGCGTCGCTCGGCTCCCTCCTCGGCGGAGCGGGGGACGGCCTCACCTCCGTCGTCGACTCCGCCACCGATGCCGTCGACGCGACCGTCGACGGCGCCGTCGCGGTGGTGGATGCCGCTGCCCCCGTCGCCGCCCCGCTCACGCAGATCGTGGTCGAGCAGGGGGCCGCACCGGTCACCGCCGCGGTCGACTCCACCACCGGCGCCGCCGTCGGCGCGGTCGTCGGCACGACCGCCCCGGTCGTCGAGGTCGTCGTCGAGGTCGTCGCCGACCTGCCCGCGCTGCCCACGGTTCCCACCCCCGAGCCCCCCGCGACGGATCTCCCCGGCGCGCCGGCGCCCTCGCCGGCCCCGACGCAGCCCGCCGTCGACCTCGTGCCCGGGCTCGACCCGGCACTGCCCGCCGGACAGGGCGCCGAGACCGACCTCGGCGCGGCGTCGAGCGCGGCCCTCCCCGCCGCCCTCGTCGGGAGCGTCGGCATCGCGGTCGCCGCCGAGCCGTCGACCGTCGCCGGCCCCGTCCCGGGCGCCGGCGCCGAGCTCCCCGCGCCGGTGGGCGCGCCCGACCTGCTGAGCCCCGCCGACGACCCGACCGCGCACGGTCCGCTCGCCGGCGACCCCGTCGCCGTCTCGTCCGTCACCGCGGGCGCCGCGCCCGGCGTGCTCGGGGCCGCGATGCTCGACGCCTCGGGCGCTCCGCAGCTCGACGCCGGCCGCACGGCGCCGCCGCGCGATGACCGGCTGCCCGTCGCCCCGTCCTCCGACTCCGTCCCGTCTCCCGACTGAGAGCGGATGCGCTCGCGCGCGCCCTCAGGGCAGCGCGAGCACACGCATCCTTCGCGTCCGGCGCGACCGCGCCGACGTCCCTCTCAGCACGCAGACCAAGGAGTACATCACCATGTCCAGATTCATGACCAAGGCGCTCTGGAGCGTCGTGATCGCGGGCGGCATCAGCGTCGCCGGCGCGACGGCGGCATCGGCCGCCGACTCGAGCGGCGACGACTCGCTGCTCGGCGGGACCGTCGTCGGCGGTCTCGTGTCGATCCCCGTGTCGGTGGGCGACGTGTCGCTCGGCCTCATCGGCGACGCCGCGACGGGCGGCTCGACCGCGCCCGCCCCGGCCCCGGCCCCGGCTCCCGCCCCGGCCCCGGCCCCGGCCGCATCGTCCGGTGCCGACTCGATCGGCGGCGGGACGGTCGCGGCGCCGGTCGTGAGCATCCCGATCTCGGTGGGCGACGTCTCGCTCGGCGTGATCGGCGACGCCTCCTCCGGCGGATCGACCGCATCCGCACCCGCGCCGGCGCCGGCCCCGGCGCCCGTCCCGGCGGCACCCGCGACCTCGACCGGTGACGACTCGGTCGCCGGCGGCACGGTGGTGTCGCCCGACGCGATCGCTCCGATCACGGTCGGCGACGTGGCGCTCGGCGTCATCGGCGATGCGACGACCGGCGGCTCCACCGCCGGCGGCGCGCCCGTCGAGGCGGCGCCCGCTGCGGGCTCCGGCTCGAGCTCGGGTGACGACTCGATCGCCGGCGGCACGGTGGTGTCGCCCGACGTGATCGCTCCGATCACCGTCGGCGACGTGGCGCTCGGCGTCATCGGCGACGCGACGACCGGCGGCTCCGGCACCGGGGGCGGGATGCCCGGCCTCCCGATCATCGGCGGGGGCACGGGCGGCACCTCCGGCGACGACTCGCTGCTCGGCGGCACCCTGCTCGACCCGACGATCACCCTGCCGATCACCATCGGCGACGTGGCGATCGGCGTGATCGGCGACGCCGAGACCGGGACCGACCCGGGCACGGATCCCGGAACCGACCCGGGCACGGACCCCGGCACTGACCCGGGCACGGACCCCGGCACCGACCCGGGCACCGACCCGGGAACCGACCCCGTCACCGACGCGGCCCCCGACGGCACCGTCACCACCGGGACCGGTGCGGACGATGACGGCGTGACGCCCGCCTCGGTCACCGCGGCGGCGTCGGAGGGCCGGCTCGCGCTGACCGGAGCGAGCCCGGTCGCCCCGGCGCTCGGCCTGCTCGGTGCGCTGCTCGCCCTCGTCGGCCTGGGCTCCGCTCTGCTGGTCCGTCGCCGCGCGGCGCTCGCGGCGGAGTGATGCCCGCGGTCGCCCGACCGGCGTCGTCGGCCGGGCGACCGCGCACGACCGACGGCCCCGGGATGAGCATCCCGGGGCCGTCGGTCGTGCGCGGTGCGACTAGGGCTTGCCGCGCAGGATGGCCTGCTTGACCTCGGCGATCGCCTTGGTCACCTCGATGCCTCGGGGGCACGCCTCGGAGCAGTTGAAGGTCGTGCGGCAGCGCCACACGCCCTCCTTGTCGTTGAGGATGTCGAGGCGCACCTGGGCGGCCTCGTCGCGGCTGTCGAAGATGAAGCGGTGCGCGTTGACGATCGCGGCGGGGCCGAAGTACTGCCCGTCCGTCCAGAACACCGGGCACGAGGAGGTGCAGGCGGCGCAGAGGATGCACTTGGTGGTGTCGTCGAAGCGGGCGCGCTCCTCGATCGTCTGCAGGCGCTCCTTCTCGGGCTTCGAGCCCGCGACGAGGAACGGCTGCACCTGGCGGTACGACTCGAAGAAGGGCTCCATGTCGACGATGAGATCCTTCTCCAGCGGCAGGCCCTTGATGGCCTCCACGTAGATGGGCTTCGTGATGTCGAGGTCCTTGATGAGCGTCTTGCAGGCCAGGCGGTTGCGGCCGTTGATGCGCATGGCGTCCGAGCCGCAGATGCCGTGGGCGCACGAGCGGCGGAACGACAGCGTGCCGTCCTGATCCCACTTGATCTTGTGCAGGGCGTCGAGCACGCGATCGGTCGAGTACATCTCGACGTCGAAGTCCTCCCAGTACGGGTCCGCATCCTTCTCGGGATCGAAGCGCCGCACGATGAGGGTGACGGTGAACGCCTGGATGGCCGCGACCTCGGCGGCCGGGGTTGCGGTGGCGGTCGCCATCAGTACTTCCTCTCCATGGGCTGGTAGTGGGTGATCACGACGGGCTTCCAGTCCATGCGGATGTGGTCGCTCGCGTCGGCGCTGTGCGCGTCGCCCGTGAGGTACGCCATCGTGTGCTGCATGTAGTCGGCGTCGTTGCGGTCGGGGAAGTCGTCGCGCATGTGGCCGCCGCGGCTCTCCTTGCGGTTGCGCGCCGAGTAGACGACGACCTCGGCGATGTCGAGCAGGAAGCCCAGCTCGATGGCCTCGAGGAGGTCGGTGTTGAAGCGCTTGCCGCGGTCCTGGATGCCGATGTTCTGGTACCGGTCGCGCAGGCGCTCGATGGTCTTCGTGACGCTCTCGAGGCTCTCCTCGGTGCGGAAGACCTGGGCGTTCTTGTCCATCTCCTCCTGCAGCTCCTTGCGCAGCACCGACACGCGCTCGGTGCCCGTCGAGGTGCGCAGGCGCTCGACGAGCTCCCGCACCTCCTTGGCCGGGTCCTCGGGCATCGGCACGAGCTCGGCGGTGCTGGCGTACTCGACCGAGTAGCGGCCGGCGCGCTTGCCGAAGACGTTGATGTCGAGCAGCGAGTTGGTGCCGAGGCGGTTGGAGCCGTGCACCGAGACGCACGCGCACTCGCCGGCGGCGTAGAGGCCGGGGATGACGGTGTCGTTGTCGCTCAGCACCTCGGCCTTGATGTTGGTCGGGATGCCGCCCATCGCGTAGTGCGCGGTCGGCATGACCGGCACGGGCTCGTGCACGGGGTCGACGCCGAGGTAGGTGCGGGCGAACTCGGTGATGTCGGGCAGCTTGGTCTCGAGCACCTCGGCGCCCAGGTGCGTGCAGTCGAGCAGCACGTAGTCCTTGTTGGGGCCGGCGCCGCGACCCTCCGCGACCTCCTGCACCATGCAGCGCGAGATGATGTCGCGCGGGGCGAGGTCCTTGATGGTCGGGGCGTAGCGCTCCATGAACCGCTCGCCGCTGGCGTTGCGGAGGATGGCGCCCTCGCCGCGCGCGCCCTCGGTGAGGAGGATGCCGAGACCGGCGAGACCGGTCGGGTGGAACTGGAAGAACTCCATGTCCTCGAGGGGGATGCCCTTGCGCCAGATGATGCCGACGCCGTCGCCCGTGAGGGTGTGGGCGTTCGAGGTGGTCTTGTAGATCTTGCCGAAGCCGCCGGTGGCGAAGACGATGCTCTTCGCGCGGAACACGTGCAGCTCGCCGGTGGCGAGCTCGTAGGCGACGACGCCCGCGGCCTTCCCCTCGTTCATGACGAGGTCGAGCACGTAGTACTCGTTGTAGAACTCGATGCCGAGCTTGACGCAGTTCTGGAAGAGCGTCTGCAGGATCATGTGGCCGGTGCGGTCGGCCGCGTAGCAGGCGCGGCGCACGGGCGCCTTGCCGTGGTCGCGGGTGTGCCCGCCGAAGCGCCGCTGATCGATCTTGCCGTCGGGCGTGCGGTTGAAGGGCAGTCCCATGTTCTCGAGGTCGATGATCGCGTCGATGGCCTCCTTCGCGAGGATCTCGGCCGCGTCCTGGTCGACGAGGTAGTCGCCGCCCTTGACGGTGTCGAAGGTGTGCCACTCCCAGCTGTCCTCCTCGACGTTGGCGAGGGCGGCGGCCATGCCGCCCTGCGCCGCACCCGTGTGGGAGCGCGTCGGGTAGAGCTTGGAGATCACGGCGGTCTTCGCGTTCGGGCCGGCCTCGATGGCGGCGCGCATGCCGGCGCCGCCGGCGCCGACGATGACGACGTCGAACTCGTGGTGGTGCACCGCCGGCGTGGCCGGCGACGTCAGGGTGTCAGTCATCAGAGGTCCTCACAGAACGATGCGACGAGCGAAGGGTCCGCGCCGGCGGGGCACGGGTCGAAGGTGTAGATAACGAGCGTGCCGAGGATCACCAGGGCCGCGGTCGAGACGGCGATCGCGCCGAGCAGGATGCGGCGCACCTGGGGCTTGTCGACGTAGTCGTTGACGATCGTGCGCATGCCGTTCGCGCCGTGGATCATCGCGAGCCAGAGCAGCGCGGTGTCCCAGACCATCCAGAACGGATCGGCGAGCTTGCCGGCGACGAAGGCGAAGTCGATCTGCTTCACGCCCTCGCCGAGGAAGAGGTTGACGAAGAGGTGGCCGAAGATCAGCACGACGAGCACGACGCCCGATGCGCGCATGTAGATCCAGCCCCACTTCTCCCAATTGACGCCCTTGCGGGTCGTCGCGTACGGGGTGCGGGGTGCGTCGATGGTCGTCATGATCAGCCTCCGAAGACGTTCATGAGGTGGCGGGGGGCGAAGCCGATCATGAGCACGGCCCAGAGCCCGAGCACGCCGTAGAACATGCCGCGCTGGTACCGGGTGCCGACGCCCCAGAAGTCGACGAGGATGATCCGCAGCCCGTTGAGCGCGTGGAACCCGATCGCGCCGACGAGGGCGAGCTCGCCGAGGCCCATGATCGGCGTCTGGTACGAGCCGATCACGATGTTGTAGGCCTCGGGGCTGACCCGCACGAGCGCGGTGTCGAGGATGTGGACGAGCAGGAAGAAGTAGATGGCCACGCCGGTGATGCGGTGGAGCACCCATGACCACATCCCCTCGCGGCCGCGGTACAGCGTTCCGGCGAGTCGAGACGGTCGGGGAGCGGGGATGGTCGGGGGTGCGGAGCCGACGGCTCCTGCTCCCGTTACCTTCGCTGGCACGAGAAACCCTCCTCAGGGCAGGGACGACGGGCGCAGGATTCTGCGTCCATGAGATCCGGTGATGCCCGGACCGAGCTCGACTGGTGGCCGCCGATGACTGAAGTCTACGTCGACTTATCTGAGTGCTCGGGATGCTCCGCTGACCACCCCCTCCAAGGGGGGAGTGCTGTCGGCGGTGCACCGCGAGCCGAGCGCCACTAGGGTTTCGCCCTATGGAGCGACTCGAAGGACCCCTCGCCGACTTCCACGCCATCATCCCCGCGGGCGGCGTCGGATCGAGGCTCTGGCCGCTCTCGCGGGCCGAGGCTCCCAAGTTCCTCCACGACCTCACCGGCAGCGGCCACACGCTCCTGCGCGACACCTGGCAGCGCCTGCTGCCGCTCTGCGGTGAGGACGGCATCACGGTCGTCACGGGGCGGGCTCACCGCGGCGCCGTCGAGAAGCAGCTGCCCGAGCTGCGCGCGCAGAACATCATCCTCGAGACCGAGCCGAAGGACTCCTCGGCCGCGATCGGGCTCGCGGCGGCCATCCTGCATCGCCGCAACCCCGACGTCGTGATCGGGTCGTTCGCGGCCGATCACGTCATCTCCGACGCGCCGCGGTTCCGCCGCGCGGTGACGGAGGCCGTCGCCGTGGCGCGCGCCGGCTACATCACCACCATCGGCATCACGCCCACGGAGCCCTCGGTCGGCTTCGGGTACATCCACTGCGGCGAGCCGCTCGTCGTCGAGGGCGCCCCGCACGCCGAGATCGTCGACAGCTTCGTCGAGAAGCCCGACCTCGAGACGGCGACGCGGTACGTCGCCTCCGGCGACTACCTCTGGAACGCCGGCATGTTCATCGCCCGCGCCGACCGGCTGCTCGCCCAGCTGGCCGAGACGCAGCCGGAGCTGCACGAGGGCCTGCTGCAGATGGCCGAGGCCTGGGACACCCCGAAGCGCGACCGCGTGGTCGACGCCATCTGGCCGATGCTCACGAAGATCGCGATCGACTACTCCGTGGCCGAGCCCGCCGCGGCGGCCGGACGCCTCGCGGTGGTGCGCGGCGACTTCCCGTGGGACGACGTCGGGGACTTCTCCTCGCTCGCGAAGCTGCTCTCGGGCGGTCGCACCGGCGATCTGGCGATCCTCGGCGAGGGCGCGCGCGTGCTCGCCGACTCCTCGAGCGGCGTCGTCGTCAGCCAGAGCCAGCGGCTCATCTCCCTCATCGGGGTCACCGACATCGTCGTCGTCGATACGCCGGATGCTCTGCTCGTGACCACGCGCGAGCACGCGCAGCGCGTGAAGAGCGTCGTCGACGCCATCAAGCTCTCCGGTCGCAACGACCTGCTCTAGCGCACCCGCGAGCCCGGAGCGGCCGCCGCCCGGCGCGCCCCGACCTGCTCATCCGCGCACTCCTGCGCGCATCCACCGGTTCGAGCCTTGGATTTCCGCGGAATTTCGGGCGCGTCGCATCTTCGTAACGCTTGCATCACCCGGCCCCTCCGGCACTGCTCAGCAGGCCCGCGCACCGCTAACGTGTAGCCACACAGCCCCAGCGCCCCTCGCTGGGCACCTTTTTGGAGGACACAGTGAACTTCACTTCCCGTAAGGCCGCGGTCAGCGGTCTTGCCATGCTCGGAGCGAGCGCGCTCGTGCTCGCCGGGTGCGCCGCGGCGCCCGAGGAGGGCGGCACCGCCGGCCCCACCGACGAGGCGCTCGACTTCCTTCCCTGCATCGTCTCCGACGCCGGCGGGTTCGACGACCGCTCGTTCAACCAGGCCGGCTTCGAGGGCCTCGAGCGCGCAGCGGAGGAGCTCGGCGTCGAGTTCACCGATGTGCAGTCGCAGGACGAGAACGCCTACGGCCCCAACGTGCAGAGCCTCGTTGACGAGGGCTGCGACCTCATCATCACGGTGGGCTTCCTGCTCGAGGAGGCGACCGCCGAGGCCTCCGCCGCGAACCCCGACATCAACTTCGCGATCATCGACTCGGCCGTCGAGGGCGACAACGTCAAGCCGATCCAGTTCGACACCGTCCAGGCGGCGTTCCTCGCCGGCTACGCGGCCGCGAGCTACTCCGAGACCGGCGTCGTCGGCACCTTCGGCGGCCTGCCCATCCCGCCCGTCACGATCTTCATGGACGGCTTCGTGCAGGGCGTCGAGTACCACAACGAGGTCAACGGCACCGACGTCCAGGCCCTCGGCTGGGACTTCGAGGCGCAGGACGGCGCCTTCACCGGCGGCTTCGACGCCGGCACCGAGGCCCTCACCACGGCCCAGGGCCTCCTCGACCAGAACGTCGACGTGCTGCTGCCCGTCGGTGGCCCGATCTACCAGTCGGCCGCCGAGGCCATCCGCGACTCCGGTCGTGAGGTCGCCCTCCTCGGCGTCGACTCCGACGTGTTCGAGACCGACCCGAGCGTCGGAGACCTGCTCCTCACCTCGGTGCTGAAGAACATCAGCAACGGCGTGTACGACGTCGTCATGGCCGCCGGCGAGGGCAACTTCGACAACTCTCCCTATGTCGGCAACCTCGAGAACGAGGGCGTGGGCCTCGCCCCGTTCCACGACTTCGAGTCGCTCGTCGACGCCGAGCTGCAGGCGCAGCTCGACGAGATCACCGTCGGCATCATCGACGGCTCGATCGAGGTCAGCTCGCCGGCGTCGCCCGGTCAGTAGTCCCACCCAGTTCCACCCGGGGGAGGCCAGCGCTGCTGGCCTCCCCCGGCCCGTTCTCCGGGCTCCCGCCGCTGCTCGCCGACGGGGCCACTGCTCAGATGCGCGCATCCCTGCTCATATCGCGGTGCTCGCGCTCCCGTACCATTAGCCGCAGGGCACGCCGCGGTCGCCCTGCTGCGGCCTGCGGTACCCGGAACTCCACCACTCGCACAGCGCCGGCCCACCCTCGGCGCGGGAAGGCGCGGAGCATGAAACTCGAGCTTCGTGGCATCACCAAGCGCTTCGGCGCCCTGGTCGCCAACGACCACATCGACCTCATCGTGCAGCCCGGCGAGATCCACGCCCTGCTCGGCGAGAACGGTGCGGGCAAGTCCACGTTGATGAACACCCTCTACGGCCTGTACCAGGCCGACGAGGGCGAGATCCTGCTCGACGACCAGGTGCAGGCCTTCGCCGGCCCCGGCGACGCGATGAACGCGGGCATCGGCATGGTGCACCAGCACTTCATGCTCATCCCCGTCTTCACGGTGGCCGAGAACGTCATGCTCGGCAACGAGAAGACGCGCGCGGCCGGTCTGCTCGACCTCGACGCCGCCCGGGCGAAGGTGCGCGAGATCTCAGCCCGCTTCGGCTTCGAGATCGACCCCGACGCCAAGATCGAGGATCTGCCCGTGGGCGTGCAGCAGCGCGTCGAGATCATCAAGGCCCTGTCGCGCAACGCGAACGTGCTCGTCTTCGACGAGCCGACCGCCGTGCTCACCCCGCAGGAGACCGACGAGCTCATGGGCATCATGCGCCAGCTCAAGGACGAGGGCACGTCGATCGTCTTCATCACGCACAAGCTGCGCGAGGTGCGCGAGGTCGCCGACCGCATCACGGTCATCCGCCTCGGCACGGTCGTCGGCGAGGCCTCGCCGACGGCGAGCAACGCCGAGCTGGCCTCCCTCATGGTCGGCCGCGCGGTCGACCTCACGGTCGATAAGGACACCGCGACGCCGGGCGACGACGCCCTCGTGGTGCGCGACCTCACCGTCACCGACCCGCTCGGCCAGGTGCTCGTCGACGGCATCTCGTTCAGCATCCGCCGCGGTGAGATCCTCGCGATCGCCGGCGTGCAGGGCAACGGGCAGACCGAGCTGACCGAGGCCATCATGGGCCTGCAGCGCCACACGGCCGGGTCGATCTCGCTCGACGGCGCCGAGCTCATCGGCCGCTCCACGCGCCAGGTGCTCGACGCCGGCGTCGGCTTCGTGCCCGAGGACCGCAGCGAGGACGGCATCGTGAAGGAGTTCACGATCGCCGAGAACCTCATGCTCGACCGCTCGACGGGCGAGCCCTTCGTCAAGCGCGGCACCCTGCAGCTCGCCGACCTCGACCGCTTCGCGGAGGAGAAGGTGCGCGAGTTCGATGTGCGCGCGCAGGGCATCACGTCCAAGGTGGGCCGCCTGTCGGGCGGCAACCAGCAGAAGGTCGTGCTCGCCCGCGAGCTGAGCCGCGAGCTGCGTCTCTTCATCGCCGCCCAGCCCACGCGCGGCCTCGACGTCGGATCGATCGAATTCGTGCACAAGCGCATCGTCGCCACGCGCGACGCCGGCGTGCCGGTGATCGTGGTCTCGACCGAGCTCGACGAGGTCGTCGCGCTCGCCGACCGCATCGCGGTCATGTACCGCGGGCGGATCGTCGGCATCGTGCCCGGCGACACCCCCCGCGACGTTCTCGGATTGATGATGGCCGGCGAGACGCCGGCGGAGGTGGCCGCATGAGCGACTCGAACACCACGCCCCCGCACAGCGGTCGCGCTCCCGACGGCCCCGGCAACGGACTCCCTGCCGCGCCGACCACGGCCGCCGTCGCCGCCGAGGCGACCGGGCCGCACGATCCCGCGACCACCGGCGCCGCGGCGGGCACCCCGCACGAGCAGCCGAAGTCGAACCAGCTGCTGAAGGAGATCTTCGGCGGCAGCGCGGCCATCTCGGTGCTCGCCGTCGTGCTCGCGCTCGTCTTCGGCGGACTGCTGATCGTCCTCACCGATGAGCGCGTCGCCGAGACCGCCGGCTACTTCTTCTCGCGCCCCGCCGACATGCTGCGCGCCGCGTGGGATGCCGTCAGCGGCGGGTACGCCGCCCTGTTCCGCGGGTCGATCTTCAACTACGAGACCGACCGCGGCTTCGCGGTCGCGATCCGCCCGCTCACCGAGACGATCGTCTTCGCCACGCCGCTCATCGCGGCCGGCCTCGGCGTCGCGCTCGCGTTCCGCGTCGGCCTGTTCAACATCGGCGGCCGCGGCCAGATCCTCATCGCCGCCGCCGCTGCGGGCTACGTCGGCGCCTACGTGCCGATGGCCCCGGGCCTGCACCTCGTGGTCGCGCTCGTCGTCGGCATCATCGGCGGCGCGATCTGGGGCGGCATCGTGGGTCTGCTCAAGGCCCGCACCGGCGCCCACGAGGTGATCGTCACGATCATGCTCAACTACATCGCGTTCTACCTCATCTCGTTCCTGCTGCGCACGCCGGGCGCCCTTCAGGAGCCGGGGCAGAACAACCCGCAGAGCGGGCCGATCCTCGAGTCGGCGCAGTACCCGAGCCTCCTGGGCCCGCAGTACAACCTCGACATCGGCTTCATCCTCGTCGTGCTCGCCACGATCTACGTCTGGTACCTGCTCAATCGCTCGGCGATGGGCTTCCAGTTCCGGGCCGTCGGCGAGAACCCGCACGCGGCGCAGACCGCGGGCATCGACGTCAAGGCCGTCTACGTCAAGGTCATGCTCATCGCCGGGGCCCTCGTCGGCCTCGCCGGCGTGCAGCAGGTGCTCGGCAACTTCACCGGGGGCTTCGCCGCCGGGCTCGACGCGGGCATCGGCTTCGACGCGATCACCGTCGCGCTGCTCGGCCGCTCCAAGCCCTGGGGCGTCTTCTTCGCGGGCCTGCTGTTCGGCGCGCTCAAGGCCGGCTCGTTCACGATGCAGGCCTCGGAGGGCATCCCGGTCGACATCGTGCTCGTCGTGCAGTCGTTCATCGTGCTCTTCATCGCGGCGCCGCCGCTCGTGCGCTCCATCTTCCGACTGCCGACGCCCGATGGCACGTACCAGTGGCGTCTGCCCCAGCTCGCCCGCAAGGCGGAGGTGACCCAGTGACCGCTGCACCCGCAACCGCCGCGCCGGTGACGACCCCGGCGGGAGCATCCAGCCCCATCGTGGTGCGCAGCTGGAAGGCGCCCATCGGCTTCGCGGTCTTCACCGCGCTCGCCGTCGTGCTGTTCTTCGCCCTCGGGCGCGGCGACCAGACGACCTCGTTCCGGCTCTCGGAGGCGCGCGACGCCATCCAGCTGCCGGCGCTCGACCTGCCGCTCATCGCCACGAGCGTCGTCGTCACCGTCTCGATGCTCGTCATCACCGGCGTCGCCTTCGCGCTCGTGCGCGCGGCGAAGAAGGTGCCGCTGTGGGTCGTGACGCTCTTCGCGGTGCTGTTCCTCGTCGGCTTCCTCACGTGGGCCGCCGCGGGCGCCACCGTGCCGCTCGTCGGCCTCCTCGCCGGAGCCCTCACCGTCTCGACGCCGCTCATCTTCGGCTCGCTCGGCGGCGTGATCTCCGAGCGCGTCGGCGTCGTCAACATCGCCATCGAGGGCCAGCTGCTCGCCGGCGCGTTCATGGCCGCCCTCATCGCGACCGTGACGGGCAGCCCGTGGGTGGGCCTGCTCGGCGCCATGATCGCCGGCGCCCTCGTCTCGTTCGTGCTCGCCGCCTTCGCGATCAAGTACTTCGTCGACCAGGTCATCGTCGGCGTCGTGCTCAACGTGCTCGTGCTGGGCCTCACGAGCTTCCTGTACTCGACCGTCATGGTGCCGAACCCCGAGCTGTTCAACTCGCCGGCCCGCTTCGAGCGCATCGCGCTGCCGCTGCTGAGCGACATCCCCGTGCTCGGCGGCATCCTGTTCCGCCAGACGGTCATCGTCTACCTCATGTACATCGCCATCGCGGTGGTCTGGTTCGGGCTCTTCAAGACGCGCTGGGGCCTGCGCCTGCGCGCCGTCGGCGAGCACCCGACCGCGGCCGACACCGTCGGCATCAACGTGCGCGGCACCCGCTTCTGGAACGTGCTGCTCGCCGGCGCGATCGTCGGCGGCGGCGGGGCGTTCTTCACCCTCGCGGCCATCGGCTCCTTCGGCAAGGACATGACCAACGGCGCCGGCTTCATCGCGCTCGCGGCCGTCATCTTCGGCCGCTGGGATCCGATCAGGGCGACGCTCGCCGCGCTGCTGTTCGGCTTCGCGACGAACCTGCAGTCGACGCTGTCGATCGTGGGCTCGCCCGTGCCGAGCGAGTTCATGCTCATGCTGCCGTACGTCGTCACCATCGTGGCGGTCGCCGGCTTCGTCGGGCTCTCCCGAGCCCCGGCGGCGAGCGGCAAGCCCTACATCAAGGCGTGATGCTCGGGATGCGGCGGGCGCGCAGCGCGCCCGCCATCCCGCCCGCGCCCATCGCAAGAGGAGAGTCATCGTGACCGACGCCATCGACTGGGACGCCCTGCGGGCCGTCGCCCTCGACGCCATGCGGAAGGCCTACGTGCCGTACTCGAGGTTCCCGGTCGGGGTCGCCGCGATCGTCGACGACGGCCGCGTCATCGCCGGCTGCAACGTCGAGAACGCCAGCTACGGCCTGACGCTGTGCGCCGAGTGCGCGCTCGTCTCGAGCCTGCACATGACCGGCGGCGGCCGCCTCGTCGCCTTCACCTGCGTCGACGGCAACGGCGGCGCTCTCATGCCCTGCGGCCGCTGCCGCCAGCTGCTGTTCGAGCACTCGGCCGAGGGCATGCTGCTCGAGACCGTGTCGGGCATCAAGACCATCGACGAGGTGCTGCCCGACGCCTTCGGCCCGCGCACCCTCGCCGCCTACACCACCCCTGGAGAGCAGTAATGGCCGTTGAGCCCTACGACGTCGTCGACCTCATCCGCACCAAGCGCGACCGCGGCGCCCTCGACCCCGAGCAGATCGCCTGGATGGTCGACGCGTACACCCGCGGCTACATCGGCGACGAGCAGATGGCCGCGATGGCGATGGCGATCTTCCTCAACGGCATGGAGCGCGAGGAGGTGCGCGACCTGACGCTCGCCATGGTGGCGAGCGGCACCCGCCTCGACTTCTCCGGGCTCTCCAAGAAGACCACGGACAAGCACTCGACGGGCGGCGTGGGCGACAAGATCACCCTGCCGCTGGCGCCGCTGGTCGCCGCCTTCGGGGTGGCCGTGCCGCAGCTCTCCGGGCGCGGGCTGGGTCACACCGGGGGCACGCTCGACAAGCTCGAGAGCATCCCGGGGTGGCGGGCGAACGTCAGCGTCGACGAGATGATGGCGCAGCTCGAGAGCGCCGGCGCGGTCGTCTGCGCCGCGGGCTCGGGGCTCGCCCCCGCCGACGGCAAGCTCTACGCCCTGCGCGACATCACCGGCACGGTCGAGTGCATCCCGCTCATCGCCTCGTCGATCATGTCGAAGAAGATCGCCGAGGGCACCGCCGCCCTCGTGCTCGACGTGAAGTTCGGCTCGGGCGCGTTCCTCAAGGACATCGAGCAGTCGCGCGAGCTGGCGAAGGTCATGGTGCGCCTCGGCGAGGACGCCGGCGTCGCCACGCGCGCCGTGCTCACCAACATGAACGTGCCGCTCGGCCTCGCCATCGGCAACGCCAACGAGGTGCGCGAATCGGTCGAGGTGCTCGCCGGCGGCGGCCCCGCCGACGTGGTCGAGCTCACCGTCGAGCTCGCCCGCCACATGCTCGACCTCGCCGGCGTCACCGACGTCGACGTCGCTGCGGCCCTCCACGACGGCCGCGCGATGGACGCGTGGAACGCCATGATCCGCGCCCAGGGCGGCGATCCGGATGCTCCGCTCCCGGTCGCGTCCGAGACCCACGTCGTCACGGCCGACCGCGACGGCGTGCTCGTCGCGCAGCAGGCCCTGCCCTTCGGCATCGCCGCCTGGCGCCTCGGAGCGGGCCGCGCCCGCAAGCAGGACCCGGTCGACCACGCCGCCGGCATCGACCTGCACGCCAAGCCGGGCGACACGGTCACCAAGGGCCAGCCGCTGTTCACCATGAGCACCAACGACGCGGCGCGGTTCGACCGCGCGCTCGAGGCGCTCGAGGGCGGCTACCGCATCGGCGACGCCGGCGATGAGATCGAGACCGGCGGGCCGCTCATCGCGGGGGTCGTCGAGGCGTAGGGGTTTCGCGCTGGTGTCCGACCGAGCGCAGCTCGGTCGGCGCTGGGGTCGCGGATCGCTTCGCGATCCTAATGCTCCACCGCGCCAGCGGCGATGCGCTCGAGCGCGTCGACGACGAGCGCCCAGAAGCGGTCGTTGTCGAGGTCCATCGCGACCTGCGTCGTGCATCCCTCGGGGGCGGGCCCGCGCAGGTCGGCGACCGTCATGCCCACCGTGAGCGCGCCCGTCAGCTCGACGTCGAGCGGAGCCCGCACGGTGGTCATGATGCTCGGGTCGATGACGTAGGCGACCGCGCAGGGGTCGTGCACGGGCGGGTGCTCGAAGCCCTGCGCGTCGCGGTAGGTGCGCCCGAAGAACTCGAGCAGCTCGCCGACGAAGCGCGCGGGGCCGGTGCCGACGGCGGCGATCGCGGCGGCGACCGCGGGCGTCGCGATCGCCTGGTGCGTGAGGTCGAGGCCCACCATCGTGAGCGGCCACCGCTCGTTCATGACGATGTGCGCGGCCTCGGGGTCGATGACGATGTTGAACTCGCTCACCGCGCTCCAGTTGCCGACGTGCACGCCGCCGCCCATGAGCACGACCTGCTTCACCCGCTCGACGATGCGCGGCTCCAGCCGGGCGGCGAGGGCGATGTTGGTGAGGGCGCCGGTGGGCACGAGCGTGACGGTGCCGGGCTCGTGGGCCATGACGGTGTCGATGATGACCTGCACGGCGTGCCGGGCATCCAGCTCGATGGTCGGTTCGGGCAGGACGGGGCCGTCGAGCCCCGATTCCCCGTGGATGCTCGGCGCCGTCTCGATCGCGCGCACGAGCGGGCGGTGCGCGCCCCGGGCGAACGGCACGCCCGTGATGCCCGCCACGCGGGCCACCGAGAGGGCGTTGCGGGTGACCTTCTCGATGGTCTGGTTGCCCATGACCGTGGTGACGGCGAGCAGCTCGATCTCGGGGCTGCCGTGCGCGAGCAGCAGCGCGATCGCGTCGTCATGGCCGGGGTCGCAGTCGAGGATGATCTTCTCGGGCATGCCCTCAGCGTAGGGCTCCGCCCCCAGCGCGCTCTTGCCCGCCGGGCGGTAGGTTTAGCCCTATGACGACGGCGACTGAGACCCTCCTCCCCGGCACCGACATCGCCCTCGAGCAGCTGCCCAAGGTGTCGCTGCACGACCACCTCGACGGGGGTCTGCGGCCGCAGACGATCATCGAGCTCGCCGCCGGGATCGGCCTCGAGCTGCCGGCGACGACGGCCGACGAGCTGGGTGCCTGGTTCGCCGAGAAGAGCAACTCGGGCTCGCTCGTGGAGTACCTGAAGACCTTCGACATCACCACCGCCGTGATGCAGACCGCCGAGGGGCTGCGCCGCGTCGCGCACGAGTTCGTGCTCGACCTGGCCGCCGACGGCGTCATCTGGGGCGAGATCCGCTGGGCGCCCGAGCAGCACCAGCAGAAGGACCTCAGCCTCGACGAGGCGGTCGAGGCCGTGCAGGCGGGCCTCGACGACGGCGTCGCCGAGGCGCGCGCCGACGGCCGCACCATCCGCGTCGGCCAGCTGATCAGCGCGATGCGCCACGCCGACCGCGGTCTCGAGATCGCCGAGCTCGCGGTGCGCCACCGGCACGCGGGCGTGGTCGGCTTCGACATCGCCGGCGCTGAGGCCGGGTTCCCGGCGGGCCGCATGCGCGACGCCTTCGACCACCTGGCGCAGAGCTTCTTCCCCGCCACGGTGCACGCGGGCGAGGCCGACGGCCTCGACTCGATCCGCGGCGCGCTGCTCGACGGCCGCGCCCTGCGCCTCGGCCACGGCGTGCGCCTGGCCGAGGACATCGAGATCTCGACCGAGAACGGCACCAGCTACGCCCGCCTCGGCGAGCTCGCCGAGTGGATCAAGGACCGCCGCATCTGCCTGGAGACGAGCCCGAGCTCGAACCTGCAGACCGGCGCGATCGCGCAGTGGGGCGACGAGATGGTCGACCACCCGCTCGACCTCTTCTACCAGCTGGGTTTCCTCGTGACGGTGAACACCGACAACCGCCTCATGAGCGGCACGACGCTGAGCCGCGAGCTCGCGCTCGTGAGCGAGGCCTTCGGCTACGACCTCGACGACGTGCTCACCCTTCAGCTCAACGCCGCGTCGGCCGCCTTCCTCTCCGTCGACGACCGCGAGACCCTCACCGACGCGATCATCGCCGGATTCGAGCCCTTCCTCGACGCCGAGGGCGATCGATGACCCTGCCGCCGCTCGCCGATCGCGCCATCGTCGTGGGCGCCCGCGCCGCCGACTGGCGCGATGCGGTACGCCTCGCCGGCGACGCCCTCGTGGATTCGGGATGCACGACCGCCGAGTACACCGAGGCGATGATCCGCATGGTCGACGATCACGGCCCGTACATCGTCATCGCGCCCGGCCTCGCCCTCGCCCACGCGCGCCCCGGCGCGGACGTGCGCTGCGAAGGGCTCTCGGTGGTGACGCTCGCCGAGCCGGTCGCCTTCGGGCACGCGCACAACGATCCGGTGCGGGTCGTCATCGGCCTCGCCGGCGTGGCTCCGGATGCCCACCTCGCCTCGGTCGCCGCTCTCGCGAACGCGTTCAACGACTCCTCCGCCATCGCGGCGGTCGCCGCGGCGACCACGCGCGACGAGGTGCGCGCCATCCTCGAGGGCCGGAGCGGCGCATGAAGATCGTCACCATCTGCGGCGCGGGCATCGGCTCGAGCGGCATCCTCAAGGTCAACGCCGAGCGCGTGCTGCAGCGCCTGGGCCTCACGGCCTCGGTCGTGGCGGCCGACATCGCCTCGGTCTGCACCGTGGCCGCCGACGCGCAGGTCATCCTCACGAGCGCCGAGTTCGTCGAGGCGATCGGCCCGACGCGCGCCGACGTCGTCGTGATCGAGAACTACTTCGACACCGAGGAGCTGAGCCGCAAGATCGAGGCCGCGATCGGCTGAAGGTCCTCGCGACGCGACGCGATGCGACGCGTCGGCGCGGCGCTGCGGCCCGGTTCAGCCGGCGGCGGTCGCCGACTGCGGCGGCCGCGTCGGGCGCGGGGCGCTCGCCGCCTTCCGGCGGAACGACATCGCGGTCGTGACGATGGCGACGACCGCGATGAGCAGGCCGCCCGTCGGCACGATGGTGAGCCACCACAGGGTGGCGGCGAGTACGGCGACCTGGGCCGCGCCCTCGCGGCCGGCTCCGCGCCCGAGCCGGGCGAGCGCGCCGGCGAGCAGGGCGACGGCGGCCGACTGCAGGGCGATCGCCGCGAAGCTCACGGCCTCGAGCGGCACGAGGAGGGCGGTGAGGGCGGCGAGAGCGAGCATCCCGGCGCCCGCGATCGCCCACGGCCGGAACGCACGCGCGCTGCGCATCAGCAGCGCCGTCTGCAGGGCGAGCGGGATGACGGCGAGCGCGACGACGGCGAAGGCCTGCCCGACGGCGGCGGCGCCCAGCAGCTCGCCGATGCCGATGCCGACCGCCCAGGCGAGGGCGACGACGAGCACGGCGGCGAGGCCGAGGACGAGGGCGCGGCGGCGTTCCCGCGGGGTCCAGCGCGGGGCGGGCGCGGGCACCGGCTCGCCGCGGAGGCGTGCCTCCCGCACGGCGAGCTCGTGCGCCTGGTTGCGGTGGTAGGCGCGGTCGGCGATGGCGAGGCCGACGGCGCCGGCCATGACGGCCTCGGGGGCGGCGCCCGCGACGATGAAGGGGATGGCGAGGCCGGCGCCGCCGATGCCGCTCCACACGTGGGCGGGCATGGCCTCGACGTGCGCGCGGATGAGGATCGTGGTGCCGGCGCTCGCCGCGGCGCTCGCCGTGACGATGCCGATCGCCGCGGTCGCGCCGATCAGGCCGATCGGCCGGTCGGGGCCGTTGTTGAGCAGCCAGATGATGGCGACGGCCGCGAGCGCGGTGGCGACGGCCATGATGACGGCCGAGATGGCCGGCAGGCGCTCGAGGCGGTCGTGCCCGCGGCGGGCCCACAGGGCGACGAGGGCCGTGGCCGCGATGAGGATGCCCGCGGTGCGCAGCAGCCCGGAGAGCTCCGGCTGCCCCACCGCACCCGCCCCGATGCCGACCGCGCCGACGACGAGCGCGAGCAACAGCAGGCGCGCCACGAGGGGGGTCAGCAGGCGGGGTCGGGGCACCCGATCAGTCAAGCACAGGGGGCTACGGGCGGGATCGGGGTGGGGGCGGCGGCACGGGTCGGCGTGCCGCAACTCCTGCAGTCTTCGCGCGGCGAGGGCGAGGCGTCGCGGCAGCGCGCGGAGCGCGGGCACGGATGCAGGAGTTGCGACACGCAGCGCTCTCACGGGGCGCCGGCCGAGGCGACGGGCCGGCTCAGGCGACGAGCGCCCGCATGCCCTCCTCGAGCGCCGCGACCTGCGCCTCGGCGTCTCGTCGTCGCTCGGCCGCCGGGCCGGCGGTCGACGAGGCGTCGATGTAGACCTTGACCTTGGGCTCGGTGCCGCTCGGCCGCACGATGACGCGGGCGCCGCCGTGCATCCAGAACCGCAGGATGTCGCCCGCCGGGAACACCCCGAAGCCGTCGATGAAGTCGTCGACCTGGCGCACCTCGACGCCCCCGATCGATGTCGGCGGGTTCGCGCGCAGGGCGCTCATGATCGCGCCGATGCGGGCGAGGTCGGTGACGCGCAGCGAGACCTGGGCGCTCGCGAAGGCGCCGAAGCGCTCGTCGAAGTCGGCCTGGTGGTCGGCGATCGTGCGCCCCTCGGCGGCCAGCTCGCCGACGAGGGCGAGGAACTCGACCGCGGCCGAGATGCCGTCCTTGTCGCGCACCTTCTCGGGGTCGACGAGGTAGCCGAGGGCCTCCTCGTAGCCGTAGGCGAGCCCGCCGACGCGCGAGACCCACTTGAACCCGGTGAGGGTGTCGCTGTAGCTGAGGCCGTACGAGTCGGCGACGGCCGCGAGGGCGGGGGAGGAGACGATGGATGCCGCGAGCTTCGCCCGCGCACCCGCTCGGTGCAGGCGCTCGGCGATGCGCCAGCCCAGCAGCGCCCCCACCTCGTTGCCGCTCAGCCGGCGCCACCCGTCGGGCGCGGACGCGTCGGGCACGGCCACCGCGAGCCGGTCGGCGTCGGGGTCGTTGGCGATGACGAGCTGCGCGCCCGAGCGGTTCGCCGTCGCGTACGACAGGTCCATCGCGCCCGGCTCCTCCGGGTTCGGGAAGGCGACCGTCGGGAAGGCGCCGTCGGGCGCGATCTGCTCGGGCACGACGGTGGCCTCGCCGAGGCCGGCGGCGGCGAGGACGCGCTCCGCGACCTCCCACCCGACGCCGTGCATGGCGGTGTAGACGAAGGGCACGACGACGCGGGCGGGCGCGCCCGCGCCCGACGGCACGAGGGCGGCCGTGCGCTGCACGTACTCCTCGACGACGGCCTCGTCGGCGAGGGCGTAGTCGGTCGACCGCGGGAGGGCATCCACCGTCGTGCGATCGGCGACCGCGAGGATCGCCCGGTGGATCTCGCCGTCGACGGGGGCGACGATCTGCGAGCCCTGGTCCGCGCCGCCGAGGTAGACCTTGTAGCCGTTGTCGCGCGGCGGGTTGTGGCTCGCCGTCACCATGACGCCGGCGCTGACGTCGAGGTGGCGCACGGCGAAGGCGAGCACGGGCGTCGGCAGCGCGCGGGGCAGCAGCACAGCGCGCACCCCCGCGCCGGCCATGATCTCGGCGGTGTCGCGCGCGAAGACGTCGGAGTTGATGCGCCCGTCGTAGCCGATGACGATGGAGGGGGCATCCTCTCGGGCCCTCAGGAAGTCGGCGAAACCGGCGGCCGCCTGCGCGACGAGCACGCGGTTCATGCGGTTCGGGCCCGCGCCCAGCTCGCCGCGGAGCCCCGCGGTGCCGAAGGCGAGTCGGCTGTCGAAGCGGTCGCGCAAGGCGGACATCGCGGCCGCGTCGCCCTCCTCCGCGCGCGGGATGAGCGCGTCGAGCTCGGCGCGCGTCTCGGCATCGGGATCCTGGTCGCGCCAGGCCTTGGCGGCGTCGATCGTGGTCACGGGATGCTCCTTCCGGCGGCAGCGGTGCCGCGGTGGTCGCTCGGGTCGGGGGCGGGTCGGTTGGCGGGGCTACAGCGCCGCGACGATGCGGGCCAGCAGCGCGCTGATGACCGGCTCGGCGTCCTTGCCGGCCTGGATGACCTCGCCGTGGCTGAGCGGCTCGGGCGAGATGCCCGCGCCGAGGTTGGTGATGAGCGAGAGGCCCAGCACCTCCATGCCCGACTGGCGGGCCGCGATCGCCTCGAGCGCCGTCGACATGCCCACGATGTGGCCGCCCATGGCCTTCGCCATCTGCACCTCGGCGGGCGTCTCGTAGTGCGGTCCGCGGTTCTGCACGTAGACGCCCTCGTCGAGGCCCGGGTCGATCTCGCGGGCGATGGCCCGCAGGCGCTGCGAGTAGAGGTCGGTGAGGTCGATGAAGGTGGCGCCCTCGAGGGGCGAGTCGGCCGTGAGGTTGAGGTGGTCGCTGATGAGCACGGGGGTGCCGGGCGTCCAGTGCTCCTTGATGCCGCCCGCGCCGTTGGTGAGGATCATGATGGATGCCCCGGCCGCGGCCGCCGTGCGCACCGAGTGGACGACGCGGCGCACCCCGTGCCCCTCGTAGTAGTGGGTGCGGGCGCCGATGACGAGGGCGCGCTTGCCGCTCGGCAGCAGCACCGAGCGGAGGGTGCCCACGTGGCCGCTGAGCGCCGGCTTGCTGAAGCCGGCGACGTCGGTCGCGGCGATCGTGTGCGTCGTCTCGCCGATGAGGTCGGCGGCCTTCGCCCAGCCCGAGCCGAGGGTGAGGGCGATGTCGTGCTTCTCGACGCCCGTGATCGCGGCGATCTGCGCCGCGGCCTCCGCGGCGAGCGCGAACGGGTCGGCGGCGGGGTCGTCGAGGGGGTGCGCGGCGTGGTCGGTCATGGCCCCCATCGTATTGCCGCGCAGGTGAGCGGGCTTCTGCGCATCGGTGCGCATCCGCGCCGCGTGGGAGGATAGGGGCATGCCCAGTCTCTTCGAACGCCAGCACCGCATCGTCGTTCTCGGGGGAGGGCCCGGCGGCTACGAGGCCGCCCTCGCCGGCGCCCAGTTCGGCGCCGACGTCACCCTCGTCGAGCGGGTCGGCGTCGGCGGCTCGGCCGTGCTCACCGACGTCGTGCCCTCGAAGACCCTCATCGCCACGGCCGAGGCCGCGGGCGCCATCGGCGACGCCACCGACCTCGGCGTGCAGTTCTTCGCCCGCGGCGAGAGCGGGCGCAGCGTCAAGCCCGAGGTCACCGTCAACCTGCGCGCCGTCAACCAGCGCCTGCTGCGCCTCGCGCGCCAGCAGTCGGAGGACATGAAGCAGCAGCTCGTGAAGGCCGGCGTGCGCATCGTCGTCGGCGACGGGCGGCTCGACGGCCCGCAGCGCGTCGTGGTCTCGGTCGGATCCGGCAAGAAGCGCACGGACGTCGACACCTGCGACGCCGACACGGTCATCGTCGCCGTCGGCGCCTCGCCGCGCGAACTGGATCATGCGAAGCCCGACGGCGAGCGCATCCTCACCTGGAAGCAGCTCTACGAGATCGACGACGTGCCCGAGCACCTCATCGTCGTCGGCTCGGGCGTCACCGGCGCCGAGTTCGCCAGCGCCTACACCGCGCTCGGCGCGAAGGTCACCCTCGTCTCCAGCCGCGACCAGGTGCTGCCGGGCGAGGATGCGGATGCCGCCGCCCTCATCGAGCGCGTGTTCCGCCGCAACGGCATGGAGCTGCTCAGCCGCAGCCGCGCGCAGTCCGTCGTCCGCGACGGCGACGTCGTGCGCGTCGACCTCGGCGACGGCCGCGTCATCGAGGGCAGCCACGTGCTCATGGCCGTCGGGTCGATCCCGAACACCGCCGGCATCGGGCTCGAGGAGGCCGGGGTGCAGCTCACCGAGAGCGGGCACATCCGCACCAACCGGGTTGCGCGCACCTCCATCCCGTCCATCTACGCGGTCGGCGACTGCAGCGACTCGCTGCCCCTCGCCTCGGTCGCCTCGATGCAGGGCCGCACCGCGGTCTTCCACGCGCTCGGCGACGCCGTCTCGCCCATCGAGCTGCGCAACGTCACCTCGAACATCTTCACCGCGCCCGAGATCGCCACCGTCGGCTGGTCGCAGAAGCAGATCGAGGACGGCGTCGCCCAGGGCCAGATCTACAAGCTGCCGCTCGCCTCGAACCCGCGCGCCAAGATGCAGGGCGTCAAGGACGGCTTCATCAAGCTCTTCGCCCGCACCGGCTCGGGCACCGTCATCGGCGGGGTCGTCGTCGGGCCGAAGGCCTCCGAGCTCATCCTGCCCATCGCGCTCGCGGTCGAGCACCGCCTGACCGTCGACCAGCTGGCCCGCGCGTACTCGGTGTACCCGTCCCTCTCGGGCGCCGTGACGGATGCTGCGCGCGCGATGCACGTCGTGCACGAGTAGCGCGTCCCGCGCGGCCGAGCCGCGCCGCGCCCCACGCGGTGGCCGCGCTGGCGCGACGTAGTCCCCCTCGATTCGCCGAGTTGCGGCGGTCCCGTCGAGTTGTCGCTTCAGAAACCTCAACTCGACATCGAGAGCGCAACTCGACGAGCGCGCAGGCCGTGCGACTCCTCCCGAACCGGGGGTGGTCGTGAGATGGCCCCGATCGTGCACGGGTGGCGCCGAGCCGCTCTCGCGGGCGGGCATCCTCCGCGCATGGCGCACATCGCGGAGGGCTTCAGCGGGATCATCACCACGGCGGGCCCGGCGGTCATCGGCCGGCCGACGTGGGTCGACGAGTTCGTGCGGCGCTCCGACTGGTCGGCTCGCGGGCTTGAGGGCGAGCTGCGGGCGTTCGTCCGCGCCGGCGAGTTGACCCCCGTGGTGCGTGGAGTGCTCCGCTGGCGCAACGCCACGACGTCCGCGATCGCTCGAGGCGAGCATCCCGACGACGATCGATTCCGCGCACTCACCCGCGCCGCCGGTCTCGTCGCTCCCGTCGGCAACGTGATCTCGCACGAATCGGCGGCGATGCTGCACGGCGCGCGCACGCTGTCGCGGTGGCCCGATCGTCCCATTCTGACCGTGCCGCAGGGATGCTCGGCGCACAGCAGCGGACGAACCGCGCGACACTCGCATGCGCTCGCCGAGATCGACCGCGTCGACGGACTGCCAGTGACGACGCCCGCACGGACGCTCGCCGACGTCGCTCGCACAGCTCCGCGCCGCACCGCCTTCGAACTGCTGTGCTCTGGACTGTTCTCGCCTCGAGACGGGTCGCCCCTCACGACGCCGGCGGAGGTCGGCGCCGAGTTGGACCTGCTCGGCGCCGCAAGGGGAGTCCGCGCGGCGCGAGCGCTGCTGCGACTCGCGACCGACGGGTGCGAGTCGCCGGCCGAGGCGCGCAGCCTGCTGCTCATCCTCGATCTCGGATTCTCGCCGCCGAGGCAGCAGGTCGTCTTCCGCGACCGCGAAGGGCCGATGGTCGTCGACTTCTTCTGGCCGGAGGCGCACCTCGTCGGCGAGTGCGATGGTGTCGCCAAGTACCTGACGAGGGACGCGGGCGACGGTCGATCCGCGGCCAGGGCCGTCGTCGACGAGAAGCTGCGCGAGGACCGGCTGCGCGCGCTCGGCCTCGGCGTCGTGCGCTGGACGCCGACGACACTGCGCGATACAGGAGCGTTCGCCCACCTGTTGGAGCGTGCCGGCGCGCCGAGATGAGCGTTCGGTGCCGAGTTGAGGGTTCCGAGCGCGCAACTCGGCAGGAAAGCGCAACTCGACGCAGGGGCGACTCGAGCGGCGGGCCGGCGCGGGCGCGAGCGCCGCGGCGCCGCGCTAGTCGGCGATGGAGAGCAGCACGTGGCCGGAGGCCACCGTCTCGCCGACGGCCGCGCCGATCGACGCGACGACGCCGTCCTTGTGGGCCGACATCGGCTGCTCCATCTTCATGGCCTCGAGCACGACGACGAGGTCGCCCTTGACGACCCGGTCGCCCTCGGCGACGGCGAGCTTGACGACGGTCGCCTGCATGGGGCTCGTCACGGCATCCCCCGAGGCGCCGACGGCGACGGCGGACCCGCCGCGGCGGCTGGGCGGGGCGGCGAGGGCGGTGGCGGCCCGGGATGCTCCGCTCGGCATGAGCGTGCCGGGCAGCGACACCTCCAGCCGCTTGCCGCCGACCTCCACGACGACCGTGTGCCGGGCATCCGCCACGGGCACGGTGTCGGTGAGCGTGCCGCTCCACGGCTCGATCGTGTTGTCGAACTCGGTCTCGATCCAGCGCGTGTAGACGGTGAACGGGGCGCCGTCGGCGGGGGCGAAGGCCGGGTCGTCGACGATCGCGCGGTGGAAGGGCAGCACGGTCGGCAGGCCGGCGACCTCGAACTCGGCGAGGGCGCGGCGTGAGCGCTCGAGCGCCTCCTCGCGCGTCGGCGCGGTGACGATGAGCTTCGCGAGCAGCGAGTCGAAGACGCCGGAGATGACGTCGCCCGTGGTGACGCCCGAGTCGACGCGCACGCCGGGGCCGCCGGGGAACCGCAGCACGTGCACGGGGCCGGGCATCGGCATGAAGTTGAGGCCCGGGTCCTCGCCGTTGATGCGGAACTCGAAGGAGTGCCCGTGGGCGGGCGGGTCGTCGTAGCCGAGCGCCTCGCCCTCGGCGAGCCGGAACTGCTCGCGCACGAGGTCGATGCCGGTGACCTCCTCCGAGACGGGGTGCTCGACCTGCAGTCGGGTGTTGACCTCGAGGAAGGAGACGGTGCCGTCGGCGCCGATGAGGAACTCGCAGGTGCCGGCGCCGACGTAGCCGACCTCGCGGAGGATGGCCTTCGACGCCGTGTAGAGCAGCTCGGTCTGCTCGGCGCTGAGGAACGGCGCGGGGGCCTCCTCGACGAGCTTCTGGTGCCGGCGCTGCAGCGAGCAGTCGCGGGTGGAGATGACGACGACGGTCCCGTGCGCGTCGGCGAGGCACTGCGTCTCGACGTGGCGCGGCTTGTCGAGGTACTTCTCGACGAAGCACTCGCCGCGGCCGAAGGCGGCGACGGCCTCGCGGGTGGCCGAGTCGAAGAGCTCGGGCACCTCCTCGCGGGTGCGGGCGACCTTGAGGCCGCGACCGCCGCCGCCGAAGGCCGCCTTGATGGCGACGGGCAGGCCGTGCACGTCGACGAAGTCGAGCACCTCGGAGGCGTCGGCGACGGGGTTGAGCGTGCCCGGGGCGAGCGGGGCGCCGACGCGCTCGGCGATGTGCCGGGCGCTGACCTTGTCGCCGAGCTGCTCGATCGCGTCGGGCGACGGCCCGATCCAGGTGAGGCCGGCGGCGATGACGGCGCGGGCGAAGTCGGGGTTCTCGGCGAGGAAGCCGTAGCCCGGGTGCACGGCGTCGGCGCCGGAGCGGCGGGCGATCGACAGCAGCTTCTCGATCACGAGGTAGGTCTCGGCGCTCGTCGAGCCGTCGAGCGCGTACGCCTCGTCGGCGAGCTTCACGTGCCGGGCATCCCGATCCTGATCGGCGTAGACGGCGACGGTGCCGATGCGGGCGTCGCGGGCGGCGCGGATGACGCGGACGGCGATCTCCCCGCGGTTGGCGATGAGAACCTTCGTGATGCGGGCCATGGTTCTCTACCCTAGGGGCGCGCTCGACCGGCGGCGGTTGGGCCACCCGCACAAAAGCACGGCCGATGCCTTGCAGGAGCCCACAGCGGGCGTCAGCGGTTCCAGAGCTCCGTCCACCGGCCGCCGAGCTCGTGCACGAGGGTGCGCACGAGGGGCACCGAGAGCCCGACCACGGCGTGCGGGTCCCCTTCGATGCGGTCGATGAAGGCCGCCCCCTTCGAGTCGATGGTGAAGGCGCCGGCGACCTTCAGCGGCTCGCCGGTGGCGATGTAGGCGTCGATCTCGGCCTCGTCGATGTCCTGCGCGAACTGCACGAGCGCCTGGGCCGGCCGCCCGACGGCCCCCCGCACGGCGCCCCCGCGGTGGTCGATGAGCCAGTGGCCGGAGTGCAGCACGCCGCTGCGCCCGCGCTGGCGCAGCCACCGCTCGCGCGCGACCTCGGGACGGTGCGGCTTGCCGTGCACGGCGCCGTCGAGCTCGAAGGCCGAGTCGCCGCCGAGGATGAAGCCGTCGATCTCGTGCGCCGGCAGGGAGGCGGAGCCGAGCACGGCCTCGGCCTTGAGGCGCGCGAGCAGCTGCACCATCTCGGGCGCCGTGAGCGGAGCGGCCGCAGCGACCGCCGCCTCCTCGTCGACGCCCGGGGCGATCGTCACGGGCTCGATGCCGACGGCGCGCAGCGTGGCGAGGCGCGCGGGCGAGGTGGAGGCGAGGTAGAGGCGCATGCGGCTCCTGCCGGTCGAGCGCCGCCCGGCGCCGTGCCGTGAGCCGGGAACCTAGGCTGGGCGCATGGGTGAATTCATCGGCCGCGAGGTCGAGGTCGAGGTTAGCAAGATCGCGCACGGCGGCATCGCCGTGGGCCGGCTCGACGGCCGCGTCGTCTTCGTGACCGACGCGGTGCCGGGCGAGACGGTGGTCGCGCGCATCAGCGACGACCGCAAGAAGAGCTTCTGGCGCGCCGACGCCGTGCGCGTCGTCGAGCCGAGCGAGCACCGCCGCGACCACGTCTGGGCCGCCGCCTCGATCGACCGCGACCCCCGCAGCCGGGCGGGCGGGGCCGAGTTCGGCCACATCGCGCTCTCCCACCAGCGCGAGCTCAAGCGCCAGGTGCTCGCCGAGGCGCTGCAGCGCATGGCCGGCATCACCAGCGACGTCAAGGTCGAGCAGATGGCCGGCGATCACGCCGCCAACGGTCTCGGCTGGCGCACGCGCATCCGCCTGCACGTCGACGACGAGGGTCGCATCGGCCCGATGGCGAGCCGCTCGCACTCGGTGATCCCCGTGCAGGAGGTGCCGCTGGCCTCGGCCGCGGTGCGGGCCGCGACCCCGTTCTCCGAGCGCTTCACCGGCGTGGCCACGGTCGACGTGCTGGCCCCGACGCGGGGGGATGCCCGGCTCGTGCTCGGCGAGCAGAAGCCGAGCCTCATCCGCGAGCGCGTCGGCGAGCGCGAGTTCCAGCTCGACGACACCGGCTTCTGGCAGGTGCACCGCGAGGCCCCGACCGCCCTGAGCGCGGCCGTGCAGCAGGCCGTCGACGACGCCCTGTTCGACCCGCGCGCGGCGAACCTCGACCTCTACGGCGGCGTCGGCCTGCTGGCGGCGGCGATCGGAGACCGCTTCGGCCCGACGACGCGCATCACGAGCGTCGAGTCGGATGCCCGCGCCACCGACCACGCGGCCGAGAACCTCTCCGACTGGGTGGGCGCAGCGGCCGAGACCTCCCGGGTCGACCGGTGGCTGCGCGATGCCGAGCAGAGCGCGAGCTCCGCCGAGCGCGACCGCCTGCGCGCCGCGACGGTCGTGCTCGATCCACCGCGCTCGGGAGCGGGCACCGAGGTCATGGGCATCCTGGGCCGGCTCGCCCCGGCGCAGATCGTCTACGTCGCCTGCGACCCCGTGGCGCTCGCGCGCGACGTCGCACTCGCGGCCGAGCACGGCTACCGGCTCGACCACCTGCGCGCCTTCGACCTCTTCCCGCACACGCACCACGTCGAGGCCGTCGCGCGACTCGTGCGCGACTAGCGGGATGCCGCCGCGCGGCGGCGCGGCCCGGCCGCGCCCCTCCCACTACGATGGGGGGCGGCGCGCCACCCGAGCGTGCCCCAGAGTCGTGCGTGGGGGGTGCAGTCCGTGGTCGTAGCCGAAGGCAGAGCGGTGCGCATCGCCGTCGTCGACGACCACGAGTCCGTGCGCCTCGGGCTGCAGGCCGCCTTCGGCAACGCCGGCTTCGACTTCGTCATCGCCGCCGCCACCGTTCCCGAGCTCGTCGAGGGCCTCGCCGGGCGCGAGGTCGACGTCGTCGTGCTCGACCTCAGCCTCGGCGACGGCTCGAGCGTCACCGAGAACGTCAAGGCCGTGCAGGCCACCGGGTCGGCCGTGCTCGTGCACTCGATCGCCGACCGCGTCGCGAGCGTGCGCGAGGCGCTCGCCGCCGGCGCCGCCGGCGTCATCCCGAAGTCCTCGGCCACGAAGACGGTCATCACGGCCGCCGAGACCGTGGCCCGTGGCGACGTGCTCAACAACCTGGAGTGGGCGAGCGCGATCGACGCCGACCGCGACTTCGCCAAGGCGCAGCTCGGCCGTCGCGAGCGCGAGATCCTGCACCTCTACGCCTCGGGCCTGCCCCTCAAGCTCGCCGCCCAGCAGCTCGGCATCGGCTACTCCACGGCCCGCGAGTACCTCGACCGCATCCGCGCGAAGTACGTCGAGGTCGGTCGTCCCGCCCCCACCAAGGTCGACCTGCTGCGTCGCGCGGTGGAGGACGGCATCCTCCCCGGGCTCGACCCGGACGGTGATGACTCCGCCTGAGGCGGCCCCCGCCGCCCTCCGCGCGCCCCTCGGGGCCAAGCTGCCGCGCCAGCCCCTGAGCCGCAAGCGCGTCGACACGGTGCTCTCCCGCTCGGTCTCGGGCTTCGGGGTCGTCTTCGCCCTCCAGGCGCTGCTCACCATCCCCGCGCAGTTCGGGCTGAGCGAGCCGCTCTGGTCGACCCTCGCGGTCGCGGCGGTGTTCGGCTCGATCCTGCTGGCCATGATCTGCTCGATCGTGAAGCGGTTCGTCGTCGGATCGCACCGGGTCGTCGCCGTCGTCTACGTGATCGCGCTCATCACCTGGCCGTTCTTCGTAATCGAGCCGCAGACGGGCAACCACTGGCTGTACCAGCTGACGACGGTGGCCACGGCGTGCGCCGCGGTGGGGCTGCGCGTGCGCGGAGCATCCCTCTACCTGTTCATCGTGCCGTTCATCTACGGCACCATTCGCGCGACGCCCAACGGCGGCGGCGGTCCGTGGGAGATCGGGCTGTTCGACGCCGTCTTCGCCGTCATCCTCGGCGGCGCGGTGCTCGTGATCGTGACGATGACGCGGGTCGCGGCGACCTCGGTCGATGAGGCGCAGGGCAACGCCCTCGAGCGGTACGCGCACGCCGTTCGCCAGCACGCGACGGAGGTCGAGCGGGTCGAGGTCGATGCGATCGTGCACGACAGCGTGCTGACGACCTTCATCAGCGCGGCCCGGGCCGCGTCGCCCGCTGAGAGGGCGCTCGCGGCCACCATGGCGACGAACGCGATGCGCCACCTCGAAGAGGCGGCCCAGGCGACGCCCGACGACGGCAGCACGGTGCGGTTCCGCCAGGTGGCCGAGCGCATCGTCACGGCCGCGCGCGAGCTGTCGGTGCCGATCTCGATCCGCGTGCGCTCGCTCGACACCCGCATCATCCCGGCCGCCCAGGCCGAGGCGCTCTACTCGGCCGCCGTGCAGTCGATGGTGAACTCGGTGCAGCACGCCGGCGGACCGGACGTGCGCCGCTGGCTGCGGGTCTCGGGTGTGCAGGGCGGCGCGATCGAGATCGAGATCGGGGATGCCGGCGCCGGGTTCGATCCGGCGCTCGTGCCCGGCGAGCGCCTCGGCGTGCGCCGCTCGATCATCGAGCGCATGGCCTCCGCGGGCGGCCTCGCCGACGTGCGCTCGGCGCCCGGTCGCGGCACCGTCGTGCACCTGCACTGGCCGGTCATGGCGGCGGTCGCGCCCACGCTGGAGCCCGGCGCGGGCGGGGAGCGGCGATGAGGATCGGCGTGCCCCGCGCGCTCATCGTCACGATGGCGGCGCTCTTCTCCGGCTACCACATCGTGCTCGGGCTCTACACGATCGACGTGCCCCGCAACCCGCTGCCGGTGCTGCTGGCGATGGCGCTCTACGCGGCGGCCACCGTCATCAGCCTGCTGCCGGGCAGCGGCGCGCGCATGCCGATCTGGATGGCGGCGATGAACCTCATCGTCTGCGCCGCCATGCCCCTGCTCATCTCGCCGCAGCTCGACGCGGGCCGCGAGGGCGGCCTCGGCTACGCCACGTGGTACGTCGCGGCGATCGGCACTCTCCTCACGATCACGTCGACCCGGCTGCGCAACACCTTCGCCTGGGTGGGCGCGGCCGTGCTGGTGCTGCAGACGGCCGCCTGGGCGGGCCCCGGTATGCTGCTGACCGCGGGCGTGCTCGGCTCCGTCTCGTGGGTGGCGATCTCGCACATCCTCAGCAGCGCGCTCGCGCGGGCATCGCGCGACGCGGCCCGCTTCGCGACCGCCGAGAGGGAGGCCACCGACTGGCAGGCCGCCCAGGAGGCGCACCTCTACGAGCGGCAGTTCCGGCTCGGGCAGACCGGCTCGATGGCCGTGCCGATGCTGCGCATCATCGAGCGCACCGGCGGCGAGCTCACCGAGGAGCAGGCGCTGGAGTGCCGCTATCTCGAGGCCGCCATCCGCGACGAGATCCGCGGCCGCACCCTGCTCGACGACGGCGTGCGCCGCCAGGTCATGCGGGCGCGCCGCCGCGGCGCCTCGGTGAGCCTCTACGACGAGGGCGGCCTCGACGACCTGCCCGACGAGGCGCGCGCCCGCGTGCACGCCGAGCTCGCGGCCGCGCTCGAGGGAACGGAGGCGAGCCGGCTCATCATCCGCACCGCGCCGGCCGACTCGGAGATCGCCGTGACGGTCGTGGGGCTCACGCCCACCGAAGAGCTCGGCGACCTGGGTTCGACGGGCGAGGACGACGACGAGGACGAGGTCGACCTGTGGCTCGAGATCCCGCGGAATCGCCGCGAGGTCGAGGCGTAGAAGGCTGGGTGGCGGTCCGGTTCGCGGCGGTTCTCGTCAACGCGGTTCTTATCAGCACCGCCCCGTTAACGATCGAAGGGCCGGGGTACCCATCCCCGGCCCTTCGCAACGTATCGAGTTAGAGCCACAACCCGAATGTGCCTCTAACTCGCCCCCCAATCACCAGCCGGTATACCCTTACCGGCCGGGATGGGCGGTGAGCGGTTCTCGATGGAGCCGCGTCACCTATTGGAAGCAATCATGCCCTGTGGTCGAGAGCGTGCACAGTCGTCATTTTGGGGGACAAACCGCCCCAGTTCGGGGGGAGCGTTCAGCATCCCCGCTGGCCGCGCGATGCCGACCAGGCACCCGGGCCGGGGTACACGGCGGCACGGGGTGCCCGAGCGGCGCGGCTCCAGTGGTCGACGGGCGGCAGCACGCGGGCCGCTCCGATCGCCGCCTGCTCGGCGAGCACGGCCGCGATGACGGCCTGGGCCGCGGCGAGCTCCTCGTCGGTGGGGCTGCCCGCGGTGATGCGGACGACGGGGGCGGGAGCATCCATCGCCGTCGCATCGGGCTGGGGGCCGGTCACAGCGGGATGTTCCCGTGCTTCTTCGGCGGCAGGCTCGAGCGCTTCGTCTTGAGCGCCCGCAGGGCCTTGATGATCGCGACGCGCGTGGCGGCCGGCTCGATGATGCCGTCGAGCTCGCCGCGCTCGGCCGCGAGGAACGGGCTCGCGACGTCGTAGGTGTACTCGTTCGCGAGCTGGGTGCGCACGGCGGCGACGTCCTCGCCGGCGGCCTCCGCGGCGCGGATCTTGTCGCGGTACAGGATGTTCACCGCGCCTTGCCCGCCCATGACGGCGATCTCGGCGGTGGGCCAGGCCAGGTTCATGTCGGCCCCGAGCTGCTTCGAGCCCATGACGATGTACGCGCCGCCGTAGGCCTTGCGCGTGATGACCGTCACGAGGGGGACGGTGGCCTCGGCGTAGGCGTACAGGAGCTTCGCGCCGCGGCGGATGACGCCCTGCCACTCCTGGTCGGTGCCGGGCAGGTAGCCGGGCACGTCGACGAGGGTGAGGATGGGGATGGAGAAGGCGTCGCAGAAGCGCACGAAGCGCGCGGCCTTCTCGCCCGCGTCGATGTTGAGCGTGCCGGCCATCGCCTGCGGCTGGTTGGCGATGACGCCGACGCTGCGGCCCTCGACTCGGGCGAAGCCGATGACGATGTTCGGCGCGAACAGCGGCTGCACCTCGAGGAACGAGCCCTCGTCGACGACGTGGTCGATGATGTCGAGCACGTCGTAGGGCTGGTTCGGGCTGTCGGGCACCATCGTGTTGAGGCGCCGGTCGGCGTCGGTGATCTCGAGCTCGGCGCTCGCCTCGTACTGCGGCAGCTCGGCGAGGTTGTTGTCGGGCAGGTAGCTCAGCAGCGAGCGGGCGTAGTCGAAGGCGTCGTTCTCGTCCTGCGCGAGGTAGTGCGAAACGCCCGAGATGCGGTTGTGGGTGAGCGCGCCGCCGAGCTCCTCCATACCGACGTCCTCGCCCGTGACGGTCTTGATGACGTCGGGGCCGGTGACGAACATCTGGCTCGTCTTGTCGACCATGATGACGAAGTCGGTGAGGGCGGGGGAGTAGACCGCGCCGCCCGCGGCCGGGCCGCAGATGATGGAGATCTGCGGGATGACGCCGCTCGCCGCGGTGTTGCGCCGGAAGATCTCGCCGTACTTGCCGAGCGCGACGACGCCCTCCTGGATGCGCGCGCCGCCCGAGTCGAGGATGCCGACGATGGGCACGCCCGTCTTGATGGCGAGCTCCATGACCTTGATGATCTTCTCGCCGGCGACCTCGCCGAGCGAGCCGCCGAAGATCGTGAAGTCCTGGCTGTACACGGCCACCTGGCGGCCGTGGATGGTGCCCGTGCCGGTGACGACCGCGTCGCCGTAGGGGCGCTTGGCCTCCATGCCGAAGGCGTGGGTGCGATGCCGCACGAACTCGTCGATCTCGACGAAGCTGCCGTGGTCGAGCAGGGTGTCGATGCGCTCGCGGGCGGTCATCTTGCCCTTGGCGTGCTGCTTCTCGATGGCGGCCTCGCCGCTCGCGGTCACCGCCTCGTGGTACCGGTGCCGCAGATCGGCGATCTTCCCGGCGGTGGTCGACATGTCGGGTGCGGCAGCGGCGTCAGTCACGCCCGTCAGCCTATCGACCAGGATGCACGGCGCACCGTTGGCGGAACCCCACAAGAATGCTCCCGACCGCCGTGCCCGACCTCCGAGAGCCGGGCCGCGGCGATGGCGACGAATGCTCGCCCCCCGTTCCCCCGCCGTTCATCGGCGAGCCCTCGCCGGGACACGGGCCGCTCCTACCGTCGGGGGATCGGCACGACCGGGGGAGGCGACGATGCGGCATCCGATGACGACGGCATGGGCGGAATCGCCCCTGCAGCTGCTCGGCGTGCTCGAGCACGCCGCCCTGAGCGGTGCCGCCGCCGAGCATCCCGACGGCATCGCGGTCATCCCGCGCTCGGGCGACGTGCAGCTCGCCCGCACGCTCGACGCCGCGGAGGCCGCAGGCGCTCCGGAGCTCGCGCGGCTCGGCATCGACCGGCCGCTGCTGCCGGCGGGCCGGTTCCGCGCCGAGGGCCGCTGGATCATCGGCGACCCCTTCTCGGGCCAGGTGCAGGCGCGGCTCGCGCGCGTCGAGCCCGCGGCGCTCGTGCTCGTCGACGACGGCGCCATCACCCGTCACCTCGCCGCGCTGCTCGCGACCGGCTCGCCGCTGCTGCGGCCGGGCGCGCCCGCGCCGGCGCTGCGCCGCTCGCTCGGGGCGACCACGACGCGCACCCTGCTGCGGCTCGCCGCCGAGGGCCGCCTGCGCGTCACGACCTACCTGCCGCCGGGGGAGCAGGCCGTCGAGCGCCTGCGCGGCATCGGCGCGATCGTGCAGCACCACGACTTCGCCTGGACCCGCCGCGCCGGGCAGGCCGCGCAGGGCATCCCGACCGCCCACCGCATCGTGCTCGGCACCGCCGCCGTCGCCGACGGCCGCCGCTCGGTCGAGGAGCACCTCGGCTGGGTGCGCGACATCGCCCGTCACGGCCCCGTCAGCTACCTGCCCCACCGCCGCGAGCCCGCGCGCGTGCTGCGGGCGCTCGCGGTCGAGCGCCACGTGCACCTGCGGCCGGCGGCGCTGCCCGTCGAGCTCGCCCTCGGCGGCACGACCCGCGCGCTCGACATCGTCTCGAGCCCGTCGAGCGCGATCGAGACGCTCGAGCGCGTGCTCGCCGGCACCGGCTCGCGCATCCGGCTCGATCCCATCCCGGTGCTCGCGCCGTGAGCGCCACCGGGCCGGGGCCCCGCCCCGAGGTGGCGGGGGTCGTCGCGGTCATCCCCGCGCGCGGCGGGTCGAAGGGCGTGCCGGGCAAGAACCTGCGGCGCATCGGCGGCCGCAGCCTCGTGGGGCGGGCGATCGACGCCGCCCGGGCCAGCACGGCGATCGACCGCGTCGTCGTGAGCACCGACGACGCCGCCATCGCCGAGGAGGCCGTGCGCTGCGGCGCCGAGGTCGTCCGACGCCCGGCCGCGCTCGCGACGGACGAGGCGAGCTCGGAGGCGGCGCTGCTGCACGCCCTGGGGCAGCTCGGGCCCGTGGAGCTGCTCGTGTTCCTGCAGGCGACCTCGCCGTTCATCGGCCCGGCCGACCTCGACGACGCCGTCGCCCGGGTGCGCTCGGGCGAGGCCGACGTGGTCTTCGCCGCGATCGCGACGCCCGTGTTCCTCTGGCAGCCCGGGGAGCAGGGCTGGCGGGGCGTCAACCACGATGCGGCGGTGCGGCTGCGCCGGCAGGATGCTCCGCCCCAGGTCGCCGAGACGGGCGCGTTCTACGTGATGCGGGCGCGCGGGTTCCTCGAGGCCCGGCACCGATTCTTCGGGCGGGTGGTGCCGGCGCTCGTCGACGAGCACCTCGCCATCGAGATCGATACCGAGCAGCACCTGCTGCTCGCCGAGGCGCTCGCGGGCGCGGGGAGCGGGACGACATGACCTTCAGCATCGGGAGCCGGCGGATCGGCGCGGGCCACCCCGCCTACGTGATCGCCGAGATCGGCCTCAATCACAACGGCGACGTCGAGATCGCGAAGCGGCTCATCGACGTCGCCGCCGACGCCGGGGCCGACGCGGTCAAGCTGCAGAAGCGCACGCCCGAGATCTCGACGCCCGAGCACATGAAGGCGGTGCGGCGCGAGACGCCGTGGGGCGAGATGAGCTACCTCGAGTACCGGTACCGCGTCGAGCTCGACCGCGACCAGTACATCGAGCTCGGCGATCACGCGCTGCTGCGCGGGCTCGACTTCTTCGCCTCCCCCTGGGACGCGCCCGCGGTCGCCTTCCTCGACGACCTCGACGTGTGCGCCCTGAAGGTCGCGAGCGCCTCCGTCACCGACCTCGAGCTGCTCGACGCCATCGCGCGCACGGGCCGTCCGGTCATCCTCTCGACGGGCATGTCGAGGCTCGAGCAGATCGACCGCGCGGTCGCGGCGCTCGCCGGCAGCCCGCTCGCGCTGCTGCACGCGACCTCGACCTACCCGATGCCCGCGGAGGAGGCGAACCTGCGGGTGATCCCCGCGCTCGCCGCGCGCTACCCCGATGTGCCGATCGGGTACTCGGGCCACGAGCGCGGCCTGCAGATCAGCCTCGCGGCCGTCGCCCTCGGCGCCTCCATCGTCGAGCGGCACATCACTCTCGACCGCACCATGTGGGGCAGCGATCACGCCGCCTCGCTCGAGCCGCAGGGCCTCGCCCACCTCGTGCGCGACATCCGCGTCATCGAGCAGGCGCTCGGCGACGGCGTCAAGGTCGTGCAGCCCGGCGAGCTCGCCCCCATGGCGAAGCTGCGCCGCGTGCCCGCATGACCCGGCTGCTCGCCCTCGCCGACTCCGACTCGTACCTGAAGTGGGCCGCGGGCACGGCCGAGCGTCTCGCGCCCGAGGGCGCGGGCCTCGCGCTCATCGCCAGCCCGGTCGCGCCGAGCGCCGCGCAGCGCCGCGCCGCGCTCGCCCAGACCCGCTGGCGGGATGCTCCGCTCGCGCCGCACTCGCTGGCCGCGCTCGTCGAGCACGTGCGCGGCGAGCGCCCCGAGGCCGTGCTCGTCGGCATGCGCGGGCCCACCGCCGCGGTCGTGCTCGCCGAGCTGGCGGCCCTGCCCGGGCGGCCCGTGCTGCTGAGCGGGCTGCCCGGGGTGGGCATCCCGGCCTCGCGGAAGGCGCTGTTCTACCGGGCGCAGGCCGACGCGATGATCGTGCACTCGCTGCGCGAGCGCGAGGCCTTCGCCGCGCGCGCCCAGCAGCTCGGCTGGCCGCAGCGCTTCGCCGTGGCCACCCTGCCCTTCCTCGAGCGGCACCCCTCGGCGGGCGACGACATCGTCTTCGCCGCGCAGGCGCTCGTGCCCGAGAGCCTCGCAGACCGGCGCGCGATCATCGCGCTGCTCGTCGCGCTCGCCCGCCGCAACCCCGATCGCCGCGTCGTGCTCAAGCTGCGCGCCCTCGACGGCGAGGCGCAGACGCACGACGAGCGCTACCCGCTCGACGCGCTGCTGCACGAGGTCGACCGGCCGGCCAATCTGCTGACCCGGCACGACTCGATGCTCGCGGCGCTCGACACGGCCGGCGCGCTCATCACGGTCAGCTCGACCGCGCTCATCGAGGCGGTCGCGCGCGGCATCCCCGGCCTCGCGCTCACCGACTTCGGCGTCGGCGACGCGCTCATCAACACCGTGTTCGAGGGCAGCGGCCTCTTCGGCAGCATGGACGACGCGCTCGAGGGCCGGTTCCGGATGCCCACCCCGGGCTGGTCGGCCCGCAACTACCTGCACGCCCCCGAGCACGACGACGCGCAGGCCGTGCTCGCCGAGCTCGTCGCCCGGCGCGAGGCCGGCGTGCTCGGAGCGGCCCGCCGTCCCGTGCGCTCGACGCTCGGCGGCCCGCTGCGCGCCGCCTGGAACCGCCGCACCGCTCTCGGCGCGCACGAGGCCGGGCTGCTGCCCGCGCTCGCGCTCGTCATCGGGGTGCCGTTGCGCGCGGGCCTCGTGCTCGGGCGCCGGGTTGTCGGGCGGGGAGGGCGGCGTCCGGTGGCGCCGGTACGGCAGGCGCAGGTGCCGATGCCGATGCCGCAGCCGCAGCCGCAGCCGCAGCCGCAGCCGCTCGAGACTCAGCCGCCCGCGGCGATGAGCCCGACGCCGACGAGCGCGAGCACGACCCCGACGAGCTGAAGCCGGCGCACCCGCTCGCGCAGCACCTGCCGCGCCAGCACGACCGTCACGACCGGGTAGAGCGCGGCGAGCACGGCGACGGTGCTGAGCGCGCCGCCGGTCGTGGCGATGGCGAACGACAGGTTGGCGCCGGCGACGAGCACGCCCGTCACGAGGATGCCCGCGACGTCGCGCCCGGTGATGCGCGCGGCCAGCAGCGCGGGCGAGGCCGGGCGCCCCGACCGCATGCGGGCGGCCGCACCGCGCAGGCGCACGTGCACCCAGGCGCTGAACGCGACGATGAAGAGCCCGATGACGGTCGCGGCGTGGGTGAGCAGGGTCGTCATGACCGATTCGGCGCTGCCGAGGCCGATCGCGGCCTGGGAGGCGCCGAAGCCCAGCGCCGCGATCCCGCCCAGGAGGAGGGAGAGGGCGGCTCGGCGCCCCGCGCGCACCTCGGGGGCCGACGCGAGCACGGTGCCCGCGACCGCCAGCAGCAGGCCGAGGGCGAGCATCCCGCCCACCGCGTCGCCCTGCGCGATGCCGAGCGCGACGGGCACGATCACGGCGAGCGCCGACACGGGCGCCACGATGCCCATGGTGCCGATCGCGAGCCCGCGGAACAGCGCGGCCAGGGCGAGGGCGGTGGATGCTCCGCTCACGATGCCCGCGACGATCGCGCCGCCCGCCGCCGCGTCGTAGGGCTTGACGAGCAGTCCCAGCGAGAGCAGCGCCCCGACGACGAGCTGGCTGCCGAGCAGCACCACGATGAGGGGCGCGCGGCGCGAGAGCAGCCCGCCGAGGAAGTCGCTCGTGCCCAGCAGCACGGCCGCGCCGAGCGCGAGCAGCACGGCGCCCGTCATGCGCGGCGGGCGGCCGGGGTCGGGGCGGGCACGCGGCCCGCCCTAGCTGTCGCGCTCGACCGGCCCGGGGCCGTCGCGCTCGTCGTGCTCGCCGCCGGAGGGGTAGTCGTCGCGCTCGGGCCGACGGCGCAGGAACAGGATGCTCGCCGCGAGCCCGCCCCAGACGATGACGAGCGCCCCGATCAGGAACGCGATGGCGAGGGGGGTCATCGGCGGGCCTCCGCGCAGGTCGGCAGATCTCGGGGTGCCGGCCACGGCACGAAGTCGTCGGGCGTGCGGCGCCAGCGGACCGCGGTCAGCACGACGGCGCCGACGACGATGAGGCCGAGCGAGCCCCAGCCGACGATGCCGAGGTAGCCGGAGGGGTACCCCTCGTAGCCCTCGGTGAGCAGCGCCACGATGCGCGTGACGAGCATGACGGTGAGTACGAGGGGGGCGAGCCCGCCGACGAGCACCGTCCACCACCGGCCGACGGGGAGGGTCGAGACCGCGCTGAGGTGCCCGCGCAGCTCGGCGCCGCGGCGCAGCACGAGGATCACGAGCACCGTGGTGAGCACGGCCGAGGCGACGATCCCGATGTTGTTGACGTAGTGGTCGACCGTGTCGAGCGCGATGAGTCCGCTCGTGGTCGAGAACAGCAGGATCGACAGCACCGCCGACACCCCGCCGATCGTCGCGGCCGCCGCCCGCGGGCCGACGCCGAACTTCTCCTGGAACGCCGCCGAGACGACCTGCAGCACCGACAGCAGCGAGGTGAAGCCGGCCATGACGAGCGAGCCGAAGAAGAGCGCCCCGAAGATCGGCCCGCCGGGCATCTCGGCCACGATCGCCGGGAAGGTGATGAACGACAGCCCGACCCCGGTGAGGCCCTCGAGGTCGCCGACCGCGACGCCCTGCTGCACCGCGAAGAAGCCGAGCGTGGCGAACACGCCGATGCCGGCGAGGATCTCGAACGAGGAGTTCGCGAACGCGACCACCAGCCCGGGGGCCGCGAGGTTCGCGCGGCGCTGCCGGTACGAGGAGTAGGTGATCATGATGCCGAAGGCGATCGACAGCGAGAAGAAGATCTGGCTGTAGGCGGCGATCCAGACGGCCGGGTCGGCGAGCGCGGCGAAGTCGGGCGTGAAGAGGGCGTTGAGCCCCTCGGCCGCGCCGTCGAGGAAGAGCGCGCGGATCACGAGCGCGAGGAACCCGACGAGCAGCAGCGGCAGGAAGACGACGTTCGCGCGCTGGATGCCCTTCGCGACGCCCAGCCCGAGCACCACGATCACGGCGATCCACACCATGGCCAGCGGCACGAGCACGCCCGGCACGAAGTCGAGGCTGAGCCCCGGGTCGCTGACGCGCAGGTACTCGCCCGTGAAGAACCCGGCGGGGTCATCCCCCCATCGGATGTCGAACGAGAAGACGAAGTAGCTCAGCGCCCACGCGATGACGACCGTGTAGTAGAGGCCGATCACGAAGGCGATCGCGACCTGGAACCAGCCGAGCCCCTCGAGCAGGCGGCCCGCCCGCGCCCCGCCGAGCCGGCGCAGCGCCGTGGGAGCGGCCCCGCGGAACCGGTGGCCGATCGCGTAGTCGAGGAAGAGGATCGGGATGCCCGCCGTCAGCAGCGCGACGATGTACGGGATGAGGAACGCCCCGCCGCCGTTCTCGTAGGCGACGCCGGGGAATCGCCAGATGTTGCCCAGCCCGACGGCCGAGCCGATCGCGGCGAGGATGAAGCCGACCTGGCCGGTGAAGGCCTCGCGGGGCGGTGCCGCGGCGCTGGGGCTCGATCGTGGCATGCGGGGCTCCTCGGGTGGTCTCGAGTTCGGCGGCCCGTCGACGCGGTCCGGGCGGTCGGCAACGCTACCAGCGCGCCGCCCCGCCCGCCTGCTCGTGCCCGCCGACTGCCTGCCTGCCTGCTGCGGCCCTTCTCGGCGGCGCCCGGGGTCGGCCGCCGTACGCTCGAGTCATGCAGTTCCCCCTCAGCCGCGCGGTGGCCCCCTCCCTCGAGTGGCGCGACTCCTGCCCCTCGACGAACGCCGACCTCGTGCGCCGGGCCGAGGGGCTGGGCGACCTCGCCGTGCTCGCGACCGACGACCAGACCGCGGGTCGCGGTCGCCTCGATCGAGTCTGGAGCGCCCCGCCGGGCGCCTCGCTCGCGGTGTCGGTGTTCGTCGCGCTCGAGGGCGGTGCGGGCGACCCGGCGTCGGGCGGCCCGCGCGCCCTGCTCGGCTGGCTGCCGCTGCTCGCCGGCACCGCGATGGCGACGGCTGCCCGGCGCCTCGGCGTCCCCTCGGCGGGTGTCAAGTGGCCCAACGACGTGCTCGTCGACGGGCGCAAGCTGTGCGGCGTGCTCACCGAGCTGACCCCGCACGGCGTTGTCATCGGCGCGGGACTCAACACCGCCATGACGCGCGAGCAGCTGCCCGTGCTGACCGCGACGTCGCTGCACCTCGAGGGCGCCGCGCTCGAGGGCGAGACCCCGTCCGAGCTGCTCGATCGCGCGCTCGCGGCCTACCTCGACGAGCTCACGGGTCTGATCGGCGAGTGGCGCGCGGCGACCGGGCCGGCCGCGCTGCGCGCGCGGGTCGAGCCCCTGCTCCAGACCGCGGGGCGGGCCGTGCGGGTCGATCGTCCCGGGCTGCCGCCGCTCATGGGCACCGCCGACGGGCTCGCGGATGACGGCAGCCTGCGGGTGCATCCCGCCGAGGGCGACGCGCTGACCGTCTCGGCCGGCGACGTGACGCACCTGCGATATGAATAGCGCATGACCGGCGAGCAGCCCCGCGTGCCCGAGAGGGTCATCGCCCGCGTGCGCCCGCACGCCCGCGCGCTCGCCCTGCCGAGCCTGCTGCTCATCGCCGCCTGCGGCGGGGCCGCCTACGGGGTCACGGCGCTCGATGAGGAGTGGCAGCGCCTCGCCGCCGTCGCCGGCGCCGCGCTCGTCGCCGTGCTGCTCTTCCTGCTGCCGCTCGTGCGCTGGCTCGGCACCCACTACCTCATCACCACCCGCCGCGTCGTGCTGCGCACGGGCCTGATCGCCCGCACCCGGCAGGAGCTGCTGCACGGTCGCAGCTACGACGTGCGCCTGCGCCAATCGCCGCTGCAGCGGCTCTTCGGCTCGGGCGACGTGCTCATCAACACCGGTCTCGACGCCCCGGTGGTGCTGCGGGATGCTCCCCGCGCGCTCCTCGTCCAGGAGGCGCTCGGCGACCTCATGGAGGCGAGCACCTCGTCGGTGGCGGCGCAGCGCCGCCAGACGGCGGCCACGAGCGTCATCCCGCCGGACGGGCGCCTGCGGTCGCGCTGACCGGCGCCGGGCGCCGCCAGGATCCGCGACGCGGGTGGAACACCCACCAGCGGTAGAGCGAGAACCGGAACAGCGCGCCGAGCCCCAGGCCGACGACGTTCGAGGCGATGTTGTCGGCGAGCACGCTCGTGAGGCCGAGCACCTCGCGCGAGACGGCGAGGCAGGCGACGGCGATGATCAGACCGCCGATGCTGACGAGCACGAACTCGACCGCCTCGCGCAGCGGGGGCCGGCGCTGCTCGAGCCGGAAGCTCCAGTAGCGGCTGCCCACCCAGTTGACGACGATCGCGACGGAGGTCGAGACGATCTTCGCCACGATCGGCCCGGCCGCGAGCTCGTCCGGCGAGAGCACCGTGGCGCGCAGCAGGTTGAACAGCGCGATGTCGACGACGAGGCCCACGATCCCCACGACGCCGAAGCGGCCGACCTGGGCGAGGATGCGGGGCACAAGCGCCTCTCGGTTTATCGGCCAGAATGGAGCGGTTCGCGTTCCGCAATCCTATCGAGGAGGACCATGGCCGTCGTCGGCGTCATCGGAGGTGGACAGCTCGCGCGCATGATGATCCCCGCGGCCGTCGCGCTCGGCATCGAGATCCGCGTGCTCGCCGAGGCGGAGGGCTCGTCGGCCCGGCTCGCCGCGACGCAGGTGGGCGACTACCGCGACCCCGCGACGGTGCTCGCCTTCGCCGCGGAGTGCGACGCCATCACCTTCGACCACGAGCACGTGCCGCAGGAGGTGCTGCGCGCGCTCGAGGCCGAGGGCGTCGCCGTGCGGCCCGGCCCCGACGCGCTGCTCTACGCGCAGGACAAGCTGCTCATGCGCGAGCGCCTCGGTGCGCTCGGCGTCGCCATGCCCGACTGGGCCCGCATCGAGACCGCCGAGCAGCTCGGCGCCTTCCTCGCCGACCACGGCGGGCGGGCGGTCGTGAAGACCGCGCGCGGCGGCTACGACGGCAAGGGCGTGCGCGTCGTCGACGACGCCCACGGCGCCGACGATTGGCTCGCCGCGGGCGCCGTCCTGGTCGAGGAGCTCGTCGTCTTCCAGCGCGAGCTGGCGCAGCTCGTCGCGCGACGCCCGAGCGGCGAGATGCGCGCCTGGCCGCTGGTCGAGACCGTGCAGCGCGACGGCGTCTGCGCCGAGGTCATCGCCCCGGCGCCCCGGGCCGGCACCGCGACGCTCCGCGCGGCCGAGGAGCTCGCGCGCACCGTCGCGGAGGGCCTCGGCGTGACGGGCGTGCTCGCCGTCGAGCTCTTCGAGGCCGCCGACGGCCGCCTCCTCGTCAACGAGCTCGCCATGCGCCCGCACAACAGCGGCCACTTCTCGATCGACGGCTCGACCACGAGCCAGTTCGCGCAGCACCTCCGGGCCGTGCTCGACTGGCCGCTCGGCGACACGGCGCCCGTGGCCCCGGTGAGCGTCATGATCAACGTGTTCGGCGGGCTGCCCGAGGCGAGCATCCGCACCGCCCTCGCGCACCAGCCGGCGGTCGCCGTGCACGCCTACGGCAAGGATCCGCGGCCCGGGCGCAAGGCCGGCCACGTGACCGCGGTGGGCGCCGAGCTCGACGACACCGCGTACCGCGCGCGCGCCGCCGCGGCCTGCTTCGACGACTGACCCCTAGCATGGAGCGCGTGCCCGCCGCCCGTATCGCCGTCGTCATGGGATCAGACTCCGACTGGTCGGTGATGCAGCACGCCGTCGACGCGCTCGACGAGATGGGGCTCGAGCACGAGGTCGAGGTGCTGAGCGCGCACCGCACCCCCGACGCGATGATCGCCTACGGGCGCGAGGCCGCCGGCAGGGGCATCCGCGCCATCATCGCCGGTGCTGGCGGCGCCGCGCACCTGCCCGGCATGATCGCCTCCGTCACGACGCTGCCCGTCATCGGCGTGCCCGTGCCCTTGAAGCACCTCGACGGCATGGACAGCCTGCTCAGCATCGTGCAGATGCCCGCGGGCATCCCGGTCGCCACCGTCTCGATCGGCGGCGCCCGCAACGCGGGGCTGCTGGCCGCCCGCATCGTGGGGTCGAGCGAGCCCGCGGTCGCCCAGCGACTGGCCGACTTCGCCGCCTCGCTCGAGGACGCGGTGGCCGCGAAGAACGAGGCGCTGAAGGCCACGGTCGCCTCCCGGCGCTCGTGAGCCTGGTGTCACCGCTGCGGCTGCCCGATGCGCGGCAGTCCGCGCTCATGACCCGCCGCGGCTGGTGGCTGCTCGGGCTGAACCTCCTCATCCCCGGCACGGCGCAGATGCTCGCCGGCAACCGGCGCTGGGGCCGCTTCGCCGTCGGCGCCACCTTCACGCTCTGGGCGATCGCGCTCGCGATGCTCCTGCTCTTCCTGCTGTGGCGCCCCGTCGCGCTCACGATCGCCACCAACGTCGTCTCGCTCTGGGTGGCCCAGCTCGGTCTCGTGTTCTACGCCGTGCTGTGGTTCGCGACGACCATCAACGCCTTCGCGCTGGTGCGGGTCGGCACCGTCGCGCCCCGGGCGCGCGGAGCCCTCGCCGCTTTCACCGCGCTGAGCCTGGTGCTCGCGGTGGGGACGACCGGCTGGGCGGCCTGGAACACCGGCGTCGGCCGCGACGCCCTCGGCAGCGTCTTCGCCGGAGGAGGCATCGAGGATCCGATCGACGGCCGCTACACGATCCTGCTGCTCGGCGGCGACGCGGGGCCCGACCGCACCGGCCTCCGCCCCGACTCGATCAGCCTCGCGAGCATCGACGCCGACACCGGCGCGGTGACGATGATCGGCATCCCGCGCAACCTCTACAACGCGCCCTTCTCCGAGGGCTCCCCGCTCTGGGAGGCCTTCCCCGACGGCTACTCCTGCGGCGACGACTGCCTCATCAGCTACCTCTACCCCTACGCGGAGGAGCGCCCCGAGCTGTACCCCGACGCCGCGGCCGAGGGCTCGACGCCCGGCATCGAGGCCATGCGCGACGCCGTGGAGGGCGTGACGGGCATCCCCGTGCAGTACACGGCCCTCATCGACATGCAGGGCTTCGCGCAGCTCATCGACGCGCTCGGCGGTGTGACGGTGTCGCTCGAGCAGCCTGTCGAGGTGGGCACCAACGGGCGCCCGCTCGAGTTCGTGATCCCCGCCGGCGAGCAGCGGCTCGACGGCTTCACCGCCCTGTGGTTCGCCCGCACCCGCTACAACATCACCGACTTCCAGCGCATGGAGCATCAGCGGCAGCTGCAGGAGGCGATGCTGCGTCAGCTCGAGCCCGCGACCGTGCTCACCCGCTTCCAGGCCATCGCCGAGGCGGGCACGCAGGTCGTCAAGACTGACATCCCGCAGGCGATGCTCGGGCGGTTCGCGGATCTCGCCGTCCAGTCGCGGGAGCATCCCGTCACCGACCTCGAGCTCGTGCCGCCGACGCTCGACAACGTGGACCCCGACTACGTCCTCGCGCGGCAGCTCGTCGCCGAGGCCGTGGCGCCGGTCGAGTCCGCCGCGCCGTAACTCCCCGTTCGGCGGGCTACAGGTCGGAGTGCAGCTGCCAGGTCTTCTCGGCGGCATCCCGCCAGGTGAAGGCCTTCGCGCGATCCCGTCCGCGCCACGCGAGCTCCTGCCGCTGCGCGTCGTCGGAGAGCAGGTCGCGCAGCGTCTCCGCGAGCCGTCGGGGGAAGGTCGATGCATCCGAGCGCGGCACGACGAGACCGGCATCGGCCGCCACCTCGAGCAGGGTGGGGGCGTCGGAGTGCACGACCGGGGTGCCGAGGCTCATCGCCTCCAGGGCCGGCAGCGCGAGCCCCTCCGCGATCGACGGCATGACGAGGGCGTGCGCCCGCTGGTAGACGACGGCGAGCTCCGCATCGCTGAGCGCGCCCAGCTCGACGACGCGGTCGTCGGGGATCCGAGCGTCCTGCAGCACCGACTCGAGCTCGTCCCGCGGGCCGGCACCGGCCCCCACGAGCACGAGCGGCACCGCCGGTGCGTGCAGATCGACCATCGCCCAGACCAGATCCCGGATGCCCGTCCGCGCCGTGAACGGACCGACGGCGAGCACGTACCGCTCCGGCAGCGACAGCGAATCCGCGACGGCGTCGGCGTCGTCGGGCAGGACGAGCGAGGTGCTCACCGCGCCGGCGATGACCCGGATGCGGTCGCCGAGGTCGAGCACGGTGGAGAGCTGCTCGGCGACCGCGTGGGTGGGTACGACCACGGCGTCGGCGTACCGCTCCGCGCGCCGGCCCATCGCGCGGGCCCAGGACGCCGCTCGAGCGGGCATGGCCTCCGGATGCGTCCAGGGGACGGCGTCGTGGATCGTGACGACGATCTGCTCCTCCGGCGCGCTGAAGCGGTCGTGGCGGTAGAGCGGCGCCAGCAGGCTCGGGGCGTGGATCATGCCGGAGCCGGGCAGGCGGGTGAAGCCGTGCTGCCACGCCGCGGCGAGCTGGGAGCGGTCGAGCGCGCTCTTGTAGAGGCCCGCGAGCCCGGGCAGCGACTCGGTGATCCTCGCGTACTCGGCCTCGGGGGAGGAGGGCACGATCCCGCTGACGAGGCACCCCCGGGGTGCCGTCGCGATGAGCTGGCGCACGAGCTCGAGACCATAGCGCCCGACGCCGTTCGGAGCGGGGGAGGCGACCTGGTCGAGCACCACGCGCAGGGTCGCCCCGCTCATCCTGCCCCCTGGTGATCGCATCGCGGGGCACGCCGGACCGGTCGTGCCGCCGCCGCTGGTCGGTCCCGTCGACCCTACCAGCGCCTCCTCAGCGGTCCGGTCCGACCGAGCGCCCTGCACGCGGGCGGGCGCCCGGCACGGCAGAATGGGGAACCGTCCTGCCCGCCGACGCCTGAGAGATCATGACCGACACGACCCGCCCCCGCACCGTCGCGGTCGTCGTCGCCTTCAACCGGCGGGACCTCCTCATCGAGGTGCTGCAGGCGCTGCACGATCAGACCGAGCCGCCGGCGTCGATCGTCGTCGTCGACAACGCGTCGACCGATGACTCCTCCGCGGTCGCGCTCGCCGCCGGGCCCCTCGTCGACCTCGTGCGCCTCGAGCGCAACACGGGCGGCGCCGGCGGCTTTGCGGCCGGGCTCGCGCACGCGCTCGAGCGGCACGATCCGCACTGGTTGTGGCTGATGGACGACGACACCGTGCCGACGGCGACGGCGCTCGAGCGCCTGCGCGCCACCGCCGAGGAGGCGGGCGCCTCGGTCGCCGGCTCCCGAGTGGTGTGGACGGACGGCAGCGACCATCCCATGAACACCCCGCGCCGCAAGCCCTTCGTGGGGCGCGAGGAGCGCGAGCGGGCCGAGAGCGCGGGCGGCATGGCCATCCGGAGCACCTCGTTCGTGTCGATGCTCGTGCGGGCGGACGCGGTGCGTCGCGCCGGTCTGCCGCTCGCCGACTACTTCATCTGGAACGACGACTTCGAGTACTCGACGCGCCTGCTGCGCGACGGGCGCGGAGTCTTCGCCCCGGCGAGCGTCGTCGTGCACAAGACGCGCGTGCTCGGGGCGACCGACGCCGACCCCGGGGCGCGCTTCTACTACGAGGTGCGCAACAAGCTGTGGATGCTGCGCCGGTCGCGCAGCCTGCGCCGTCGCGAGAAGCTGCTGTACGGCGCCTCGTCGGTGCGCCGCTGGGTGCGCACCGCGATGCGCAGCGCCGATCGGGGCGTACTCGACGACGCCTTCCGCCGCGGCTGGCGCGACGGCTGGCGCACCGATCCGCGCCCGACGGCCGACGTGCTCGCCGGTCTGCCGGTGGCGACCGCGGTGGCGCGGGTCGACGTCGGGGCCGGTCGATGACGGCGCTGCCCTTCTCCCTGCTGCTGCCGGTCTACCACGGCGATCGCGCCGACCACTTCAGCAAGGCCTTCCGCAGCAGCGTCGACGAGCAGTCGAGACCTCCGGCGCAGGTCGTCATCGTGCAGGACGGCCCCGTCGACGACGCCCTCGCGACGGCGATCCGCGAGGCGGTCGCGGCGAGCGCCGTGCCCGTCGAGCACGTCGCGCTGCCGGCCAACGTCGGTTTGGCCGCGGCGCTCACCGAGGGTCTCGCGCGCTGCGATCACGACGTGGTGGCGCGCATGGATGCGGATGACATCTCGCTGCCCTCGCGCTTCTCGCGGCAGCTGCCGCTGATCGAGCAGGGGCTCGATCTGGTCGGCACCGGCATGTTCGAGTTCCTCGACGACGTCGGCACCATCGTCGGCTCGCGCACGCCGCGCACCGACCCTGCCGACATCGCCGCCTACGCGCGGTTCCACGACCCGTTCAGCCATCCGACCGTCGTCTACCGCCGCTCCGCCGTCGACCGTGCCGGGGGCTATCAGCCCCTCGGGGTCATGGAGGACTACTGGCTGTTCGCGCGCATGATCGCGGCGGGCGCCGCGGTCGGCAACGTCGCCGAGCCGCTCGTGATGTACCGCGTCGGCGAGGGCGCCTACGCCCGCCGGGGCGGCATCGAGCAGTGGCGCAGCGAGAAGGCGCTGCAGTACGCCTTCAGGCGCATCGGTTTCACGACGCGAACGCAGTTCGCGCGCAACCTGCTCGTGCGCGGCGTGTACCGCTTCGTCCCCGAGCCGGTGCGACGCATCGCCTACCGACGGTTCATCGCCGCCCCGCGCGGTTGACGGACGGGCGATCGTCGCGTCGCGCGGCGACCGCCGCCCACGCGCTCCACGCCAGTCCTACGGCGAGCGCGAGGATCCCGCCCCCAGCGAGCAGGGACCAGGCCGGCGGCCGAAACTCGATGGCGATGGTGTCTCCGGCGCGCGCACCGGCGAGGTCGACAGCGAGGAGGTATCCACGATGCGGGTCGGCGAGCGTGGCGCCGTCCACCGTGTAGCCGGGCCAGGCGAGCCTGCTCAGCACCGCGGCTCCGGAGTCCACATCCTCGAGCACGGTCGCCCGGATCCCGGTCTCCGTCAGCTCGTCGATGCGCAGATCCACCCCCGGTGCGGTCCAGGCGACTCCGCCTGCGCCGGGGATCTCCTCGTCCCGCACGAACAGCCAGCCGGCGTCCCCCTGCTCGGTCATGCTCCAGCCGTCAGGCGCCTTGGGAGCGCGGGAGCGGCCGTCCTCCTCCAGCACCAGCACCGAGGAGATCGCGAGCAGGTCCGCGAGGGGCTCGTCGGTCAGGCGATCCACGTCGAACAGCGTCTCGAAGGCGGACTGGCAGGTCGAGCCGCGCAGATCCATGCAGAGCTCCTCCGCGTACTCGCGATACTGCAGCACGGTGTACGTGTTCTGCACGTCCGGTTCGGCGAAGTACCACAGGTTGGCCGCCAGTACCTCGTCGCCGCCGGTGCGGAGACGTTCGAGAGCCGAACCCACGACGAACGTGTCACCGCGGGCTTCGGGCAAGATCTGATCCAGCTCCTCGACCTCCGATTCCGCGCCGAAATCAGGCAGGGGGCTGGCCGGCAGCCAGTAGATCTGAGGGATGGTCAGGGCGGCGGACGTGGCGACGACCACGAGGGCGGCCGTCCTGGAGGCGTCGAGTCGTGGCAGCGGGGGGATTCGGCCGACGGCGAGCAGGCGCAGGACCGCGATCGCGGCGACCCCGGCGCCGACGGCGAGCGCGACGCGCAGGAGCGTCTCGGGCTGCTGCGACCATGCGGCGAAGCCCCCGGCGGCGAGGAGGATCGAGACGCCGATCCATCGGCCGCGGGGGATCGTGCTCCAGTCGACGCGACTGAGCAGCACGATCACGATGACGATCACGGCGATCCCGAGGTAGGGCATCATGCGCACGGGGAAGCGGAGCGGTCCGACCGCACTCGGACCGATGACGAGCAGGAGCATGGTCACGGCGGTGACGCCGGCGGGGACGAGGTCGACGAGCGTGCGGCGCGCGCACGGCAGGGCCAGCAGCACGAGAGGCACGAACCACGCGACGTACTGCAGCGGCGCGCCGGGGAACGCCCCCCACCAGGCCTGGATGGAGACCGATCCGGTCGGGATGCTCGCCGCGAGCAGATCGCTGAGGTCGGCGTTGAGGAAGTTGTCGTTGTCGATGGCGGTGGATGCCCGCACGGAGACCGAGGACGTGAGGATCGCCGGCAGGTAGATGACAAGGGAGATCGCGCCGATGATCCCTCCGGCGAGGAGGACGCGGAGGGCTGCCGCCCGCTCGGAGCGCACGGCGTGCTGGATGAGCGTCGCGATCATCAGCGTCGCGAGCGCGAGGACGCCGAACACGTAGCCGGCCGTCACGAGCAGAGAGCTCGCGACGAGAAGGATCGAGGGATTACGGCCGATCGAGGCGCGTCGGAGGCCCCACCATGCCCACGGGAAGAGCGAGGAGGTCACGAGGCCGGTCACCCAGGACGGGGCGTCCATGTACGCGGTGAAGCCGATGAGGGGAGTCGCGACGCCGGCGGCGATCGCCCACGTCGCGCTCGATCCGAAGGAGCGGAGGAGGAGCACGGTGCCCACTGCGGTCAGGACGAGGAGCGACACCTTCACGATCGTCGCGGCCACGACCATGTCCTCGCTCGCCCTGGTGAGAAGGGCGATGAGGCTCGTGAGGGGGCTGAGCAGCCCCCATTGGCCCTCCGCGAGGTAATTGCCCGCCTGCCAGCGGGACGGACTCAGGATGCTCCACTCACCGGTCGTCAGGCGTTCGCCGAGCTCCCACCATTGCCCGACGGCGCCCGTCTGCGTGTCGTCGTAGTAGTAGTACCGGGGGGTGAGCACGAGGCGCGCCGACGCCAGGAGGAGCGTGAGGGCACCAGCTACCAGTGCGGCGACCGCCGTCGCCGACGTACGGCCCCGAGCGTCTTCTTCGACGAGGCGCGGGAGCGGCCTGGCATCCAGTGCGGTCATGTGTGCCTTCGTGATTCCGAGCGGGGAGTTTCCGAGCGCGAAAGGGCGACGGGTCGAGAATCCCCTGCTCGCTGGCGCTCCCGGACATGCTAGCCCGGAGTCGATCAGCCTGAGTCGTTCCTCGCGCTCCGGGGCGACGTGATGGACAATGGCAAAGATGGCCTCGGGGGAGGCCGCGCGATGGGGGAAAAGTGTCCGGAGCAGTTCACTCGCGATCGCAGGCAGCGGTCGACCGCGTTCAGCGATCCGTCGCCGTCCTCCTCGCCCTGCTGATGGTCGCCGTCATCGTCGTCGCCGATCACTCGTCGGCGCCGCCCGCGAGGGCCGCGGACCTCAGCCAGTTCGACCCGGGGAACATCATCAGCGACGAGGTGTTCTTCGACTCGCGCACGATGACCGAGTCGGAGGTGCAGAGCTTCTTCGAGTCGCGCGTCTCCCGATGCGCCACGGGGCGCCAGTGCCTGATCAACTGGCGCGGCGACACCTTCACGCGCGAGGCGACCAGTCGGTGCGCGCGATATCAAGGAGCAGCGCAGGAGTCCGCGGCCCGGGTGGTCTGGAAGGTCTCCCAGGCCTGCGGTATCAACCCCCGCGTCCTCATCGTGATGCTCCAGAAGGAGCAGGGCCTCGTCACCTCGACGGCCCCGTCCGACTACGCGTGGCGGGCGGCAATGGGGTACGGCTGCCCCGACACGGCCGCGTGCGACTCCGCGTATTACGGCTTCTACAACCAGGTCTACAACGCCGCCGCGCAGATGCAGCGGTACACCCAGACCTCTTCGCAGTGGCGCTACCAGCCCGGGCGGGTCAACACCATTCAGTGGCACCCGAACGCCGCGTGCGGCTCGACGTCCGTGTACATCCACAATCAGGCCACGGCCAATCTCTACATCTACACGCCGTACCAGCCGAATCGCGCCGCCCTCAACGCCGGCTACGGGATCGGTGACTCCTGCTCCTCGTACGGCAATAGGAACTTCTACAGCTACTTCGTCGACTGGTTCGGCCCGACGACGTACGACGTGCCAGGCACCATCGGCACTCTCTGGAGGTCTCTGGGCGCATCGGGCAGCGAGATCGGCAGCCCGGCGGGCCCGCAGCTCGCGTACTCGCCCAATGGCGGTGGCTATGCGCAGGAGTTCACCAAGGGCTACATCTATGCGAGCGGGTCCGGAATTGCCGCGCTGCGGAAGAACAGCGCGATCTTCGCCCGGTACGCCGCTGACGGGTCGCAATACGGCGGGCACGGATGGCCGCGTACGAGCGAGCTCTGCGACTCGGTGGGATGCGTCGCCGCGTTCCAGGGGGGTGCGATCGGCTGGACCCCCTCGGGCGGGGTGGCGGAGGTCACGGGCGCGGCATGGCTCGTCTATTACGCCCAAGGACACGCCGAGGGTGCGCTCGGGGCTCCGCGCCAGGCCGTCTCCGCGAGCCCGGATGGGCGCGGTTCCATGCAGCGCTTTACCGGGGGAACGATCTACCTCGGCCCCGGCGGTGACCATCATCTGCTCGCGCGGAGCGCTATCACGCAGACCTACGAGGCAACGGGAGGGCCGACGGGGGAGCTGGGCTGGCCGACCTCTCCGGAGACCTGCGTTTCCGGAGCGTGCTGGGTCGAGTTCGAATCGGGCGTCCTCGGATGGACGCCGAGCACCGGAGTGCGATCGGTGACCGGCGCGGTACTGGCGGCGTACCGGCAGGCCGGAGGACCGCGGGGATCTCTCGGGGTGCCGGTCGGATCGGAGACGGGATACGCCGTCGCCGGGGGCGGTTCCGCCCAGGACTTCCAGGGTGGCTACGTCTACCGGAGGGGGACCGAGGCCGTGGCGCTTCGGAAGGGGAGCGGCATCTTCCAGCGGTACTCGGCGCTCGGCTCGCAGTACGGCCCGCTGGGCTGGCCGCGGTCGGGCGAGTCCTGTTCCGGAACCTCCTCGTGCAGCGTGCTCTTCGACGAGGGGCGGATCGTCTGGAGCCCCGCAGGCGGCATCCACGTGATCACCGGCGACATCGAGGAGGCCTTCGAGGAGACCGGCGGCGTCACCGGACTGCTGGGCGCGCCGACCAGCGGCGAGTTCGGGTACGCGGTCGGAGGCGGGGGCTCGGCGCAGGACTTCCAGGCCGGCTACGTCTACTCGTCGAGCAGCGGCACGCATGCTCTTCGGAAGAACAGCGCGATCTTCCAGCGCTACGCGGCGCTCGGCTCCCAGTACAGCTCCCTCGGGTGGCCCGCGAGCGCGGAGACCTGCCCGACGGGCACCACCTGCTCGATCGACTTCCGCAGCGGGGTAATCGGCTGGTCGGCGGCCGGGGGCGTCCACATCGTGCCCGATCCCCTCGCGCCGGAATTCCGACGCGTGGGCGGGATGGCCGCTGCCGGAGCGCCGACCAGCGCGGTGTTCGCCGATGCGGCTCGCGGCGGCGGGCGCGCGCAGGCGTTCCAGAACGCCTACGGGTACGCCTCCCCGGCCGGCACGGCGGTGCTCCTGACGAGCAGCCCGATCTTCCGTGAGTACGCGCGCCTCGGCTCGCAGCGCGGCGATCTCGGGTGGCCGGTCGCGTCTCAGACGTGCTCGTCGACCAGCTGCATGGTCGCGTTCCAGGGCGGACGCCTGTCGCTCGACCTCGCGTCCGGAGCCATTACGCGCTCGCCGTGACGGGGCTGCTCGGGGGTCCGCCCGGGTGACGCTACTGTGGATGTCATGAGCAATCTGCTGATCACGGGCGGCGCGGGATTCATCGGGTCGAACTTTGTCCGGTACCTCGTGGAGAACACCGACCATCGAATGACGGTCCTCGATAAGCTCACCTACGCCGGAAGCCGGGAATCGCTCGCGGGCCTCCCCTCGGACCGGGTCGAGCTCGTCGTCGGCGACATCGTCGACGCCTCGACCGTCGATGCGCTCGTCGAGCAGGCCGATGCGGTCGTGCACTTCGCGGCGGAGTCGCACAACGACAATTCGTTGAACGACCCGACTCCTTTCCTGTCGACCAACATCATCGGCACCTTCACGCTTCTGGAGGCCGCGCGCAAGACCGGCACCCGGTTCCACCACATCTCGACGGACGAGGTCTACGGCGACCTCGAGCTCGACGACCCGGAGCGGTTCACCGAGTCGACGCCGTACAACCCCTCGAGCCCTTACTCCTCAACTAAGGCGGGCTCCGACCTGCTCGTGCGGGCGTGGGTGCGCTCGTTCGGGGTGCAGGCGACCATCTCGAACTGCTCGAATAACTACGGTCCGCTGCAGCACGTCGAGAAGTTCATCCCGCGCCAGATCACGAACGTGATCGACGGCGTCGCCCCGCGACTCTACGGGCGCGGTCAGAACGTGCGCGACTGGATCCACGTCGACGATCACTCGAGCGCGGTCCTCGCGGTCCTCGAGCGCGGCCGCATCGGCGAGACCTACCTCATCGGGGCCGATGGGGAGCGGACGAACGTGGAAGTGGTCGAGGCCGTGCTGCGGCTCATGGGGAACGATCCGGACGGCTACGATCTCGTGGCCGACCGGCCAGGGCACGATCTGCGTTACGCGATCGACTCGAGCAAGCTGCGGGACGAGCTCGGGTGGCGCCCGGCCTTCGACGACTTCGAGGCGGGCCTCGAGTCGACCATCGACTGGTACCGGCGGAACGAGCCGTGGTGGCGTGAGCAGAAGCGCGACGCCGAGGCGAAGTACGCGCTCACCGGGCAGTAGGCGGCCGTGCCCGCGAGGGCGCCCGCGCGCGGGTTCGGCACGTTCCCGCCGTCGAGAGAACCGAAGGATGACGAGATGATCAACAAAGTCGTGGTGACCGGGTCCAACGGCTACATCGGGCGTCATGTGGTCGCTGAGCTGGCCCGTCGCGGTGTGCGGACCGTAGCTGTTTCACGATCCGCTCCGGCTCAGCAGCCCGACGGGGTCGTGACCATGACGGAGGACATCGGCGCACCGTCGGCCGCACTCCTGGAGGAGATCGGCGAGGCCGACGTCCTCCTGCACTTCGCCTGGCGCGACGGCTTCGTCCTCGGCTCCCGGGCGCACGGTGACGATCTCTCCATGCATCATCGCTTCCTGGTCGACGCGGCCGAGGCCGGGGTGGGCCGGATAGCTGTGGCCGGCACCATGCACGAGGTCGGGTACCACGAAGGGGCGGTCACCGCCGACACGCTCGAACGCCCCGCGTCCCCGTACGGAGTCGCGAAGCGCGCCCTGCGGGAGCTGCTCGCCCTCGAGCTGCCATCGCGAGGCGCCGCTCTCCAGTGGCTGCGGTGCTTCTACATCGTCGGGGACGATGAGCACAGCCAATCGGTGTTCGCGAAGCTGCGGGTGGCGGCCCTGAGGGGTGACGAGCTGTTCCCCTTCACGACCGGCAAGAACGAGTACGATTTCATCGACATCGAGCAGCTCGCGGTGCAGATCGTGGACGCCGCCTCCCAGGACGCTCATACCGGGATCATCCACTGCTGCAGCGGCGTGCCGGAGTCCCTCGCGTCGAGGATGGAGCGGTACATCGCGGATCATGGGTGGAGCATCCGGCTCGACTATGGAGCCTTCCCGGACCGACCCTTCGACTCGCCCGGCATCTGGGGCGACGCCACCACGATCTCGCTCATCCAGCACGACGCCGCTCGGTGAGCTTCGCTGCTCCAAGGACAGGACCACAGACATGACACTCCGCGACGACCTCCACGACCTCATCGCGCGAAGCGCCTCGGAGGATGACGCACAGCGGCTCGGTCGCTACGTAGACCTCGTGCTCGCCGACCAGAACAGCTTTCACACCGATGACGAGCTGTACGCGTGGATCGACGGGATCCGGGAGCGGAGCGCGGTGGTGCTCGAGCGCAAGCCCGTCACCGAGCTCCGCGGCTGGCACGTCGACGGGACGAGCGGCGAGATCTACCACGAGTCCGGCGAGTTCTTCCGCATCATCGGCGTCGAGATCAAGAACGCGGAGCGCGAGGTGAGCGGGTGGGACCAGCCCTTCGTGCACCAGAAGGAAATGGGGGTGCTGGGCATCGTTCGCACCACCTTCGACGGGGTCGACCACTACTTGTTGCATGCGAAGGCCGAGCCCGGGAACACCCTGCTGTTCCAGATCTCGCCCACGCTCCAGGCGACCTACTCCAATCTGAAGACCGCGCACGGCGGCAAGGTCCCGCGGTTCTCCGAATTCTTCGTCGGGGAAGGGGATCGACGCTCCCGCGTCCTCTACGAGAAGTGGCTGGCCGAGGACGGCGGCCGATTCTTCCTGAAGTCGAACCTCAACGTCCTGGTGAGCGTGGAACCGCAGGACCTTCCCGAGATCCCGGACGACTACCGGTGGTTCACACTCTCGCAGATCAAGCGGTTCCTCCTGCACGACAACTACATCAATCCGCACGTGCGGAGCATCCTGTGCCACATCTGAGTCTCGGAGTTCTCGGGGCGGCGAAGATCGCGGAGAAGAGCACGCTCCCGGCGATCGTCGCGACGCCCGGCATCGAGCTGACGGCGATCGCATCCCGCGATGCTTCGCGCGCGAGCGCGCTGGTGGAGCGCTTCGGCGGGACGGCGCGCGAAGAGTACGAGCAGATCATCGACGACCCGTCGATCGACGCCGTATACGTGCCGCTCCCAATCGGGCTGCACCGGGAGTGGGTGGGTCGCGCGCTTCGCGCCGGCAAGCACGTACTCTGCGAGAAATCGCTGGCGGGGTCGTATGACGCCGTCCGCGAGCTCGTCGGACTCGCTCGGGAGCGAGAGCTCGTGCTGTTCGAGAACTTCATGTGCGAGACGCATCCGCAGAGCCTCGTCGTGCGCGAGACGATCGCGAACGGCGGGATCGGCGACCTCGCCCACCTCTCCCTCTCCTTCGGATTCCCCGCCTTCCCCGCCGACGACCAGCGCAACAGCCGAGCGCTCCAGGGCGGCGCCCTCAACGACGCGGGCGCCTACTGCGCCGACATGGCCGTCTTCTACAGCTCGCGACTCCCCGTCTCCGTGGTGGCGACCGCGCAGAGCCGCGGTGCCGAGGTCGACCAGTGGGGCACCGCGGCGCTGACCCTCGAGAGCGGGGTCGTGGCGCACCTCTCCTACGGATTCGGACTCGACTACCGGAACGAGGCGCGCCTCTGGGGGGAGACCGGCCGCATCGAGGTCGATCGAGCATTCTCGATCCCCGCCGATCGTCGCCCTTCCGTCACCGTCACGCGCAACACCGCTGCGACGGTGCTCGACATCGCCGCCGCCGATCAGTTCCGCACCCAGATCGAGCGGTTCGTGCGCACCGTGCGGGATGGCTCGGGCGCTGTCGAGCTCGATCGTCGGCAGGCCCACGGGCTGCTCATGGAATGCATCCGGCGTTCGGCGTGGGAGGATCGCTCGGTCCGGCTCTCCGAGCACGACGACTGGGATGCGCTCGCGACGCGAATGCGCGCGCACCATGACTGAGCCCGCACCCGCGCCCTCCGAGGGGGGAGCGGAGCCCGCGCTCTCGAGCAACGGCATGAGCGGCCCGCCGGGCCCGCTGCTGCGGCTCGTGCGCGATCACCGCGTCGCGTTCCTCATCGTCGGTGTCGCGAACACCGCCATCGGATTCCTCTGGTTCACCCTCTTCCTCTACACCGCCGGACAGGTGTGGGGCTATATGACCGCTCTCGTGCTCTCGCACATCGCCGCCGTGCTCTGCGCCTTCGTGCTGTACCGGCGCTTCGTCTTCCGGGTCCGCGGCAACACGCTGCGAGATCTGGCGCGTTTCGAGAGCGTGTACCTCGTCGCCCTCGGCGTCAACGCCGTCCTCCTACCGGTGCTCGTCGAGTTCGGCGGCATCCACCCGTTGATCGCTCAGGCGCTCATCGTCTTCATCACCACGCTCATCAGCTACTTCGGTCACCGGCACTTCTCGTTCCGGCGCCGAGGAGGGAACGCTCCATGACCCCCCGCCTGTCCGTCGTCATGCCGACGTTCAACAACGCGCCGTTCGTGGAGGACGCCGTGGAGTCGATCCTCGCGCAGGACCACCCCGACTTCGAGCTGGTGATCGCGGATCACAGCTCGACCGACGGCACGTGGGAGAAGCTCCAGAGGTTCTCCTCGGACGAGCGCGTCCGACTGCTCGTCACGGAGGCCGGGGGCGGAGCCGAGCGCAACTTCAATCGAGTCTCCGCCGCCGCCGTCGGCGAGTACATCAAGATGGTGTGCGGCGATGATCTGCTGAAGCCGGAGGTGCTGTCGCGGCAGAGCGCGATCCTCGACGCCCATCCCGGCGCAGTGCTCACGGCGTGCCAGCGCGAGATCGTCGACGCCCGTGGGCGCACCATCATCGGCGCACGCGGACTCGCCGGCCTGACGCGCCCGATGCGCGGCGTCGAGGCCGTGCGCGCCGTGGTGCGCTCCGGTTCGAACCAGTTCGGCGAGCCGGGTTCCGTCATGATGCGTCGTCAGGAGCTGGAGGAGGACGGGTTCTGGTTCTTCACCTACCCGTACCTCGTCGACCAGGCGACCTACTGCCGGATCCTGATGAGAGGGGATTTTGTCCCCGATCTCACCGTAGGAGCTGTCTTCAGGATGAACGGCGGGCAGTGGAGCGTGGCGCTCCGCGGGAGCCAGGCCGAGCAAGTGACCGGCTTCCACCGCTGGCTCGCCGAGCACCACCCCGAGGCCGTATCGGCGTCGGATGAGCGCGTCGGGAATCGACGTGCGGCGCTCATGGCGATCAAGCGGCAGGCCGCATACGTCGTCCTGCGGAATCGGATGCGCTGACATGCAGGACATTCACGACCCGAGAGGAGCAGAACGATGACTCTGGACGGCATCGACGTCGGCGTTGCGTCGACGGGCGCGACCTACGTGCACGACATCTCCGTCGTGATCCCGGTGTATCAGGGGGAGCGCACCCTCGCGGCGGTGCTCGAGGAGCTCGTGCCGTACACGGTGGGATTCACGACGCCCGGCCGCCGTCGAGCGAGGGTCGGCGAGGTGATCCTCGTGCACGACCATGGGCCCGACCGCTCCGATGAGACGCTGCGGATGCTGTCGGACCGCTTCCCGCACGTGAAGACGGTCTGGCTCAGCCGCAACTTCGGGCAGCACGCCGCCACCCTGGCCGGGATGGCATCGTCCGGCGGCGCATGGATCGTCACGATCGACGAGGACGGCCAGCACGATCCCTCCTACATGGCGGCGATGCTCGACACTGCACTCGATCAGCAGGCTTCGGTCGTGTACGCCAAGGCGATGAACCCGCCGCCGCACGGCCTCGTCCGCAACACGGCATCCCGGGCGTCGAAAGCCATCCTCCAGAAGGTCTTCGGGGGCGGGCAGGCGCGGGATTTCAACAGCTTCCGACTGGTCGTCGGCGACGTCGGTCGCAGCATCGCGGCGTACTCCGGGACCGGCGTGTACCTGGACGTAGCGCTCACGTGGGTCGCCAATCGGATCGTCACCTGCCCGGTGCTCCTGCGCGAGGAGGGCGGTCGACGGTCGGGGTACTCCTACGCGAAGCTCTTCGCGCACTTCTGGCGGATGATCCTGTCGACCGGTACCAAGGGGCTGCGCCTCGTCACGCTGCTGGGCTTGCTCTTCGCCGTCGGCGGGATCGTGTTCGCGCTCTTCCTGACGGTGGTCCGCCTCACGTCGGGAGGGGTGCCGGAGGGCTGGACGTCCCAGATGATCCTCACGGCGCTCGGCACCGGGGCGATCCTCGTCTCACTCGGGATCGTCGCCGAGTACCTCGGCGTCGCCGTCAACATGGCGATGGGGAAGCCGCCGTACCTCATCGTGCGGGATCTCCATCTCGGTCCACTGGGCAGAGCGCATGAGCGGGGATGACGCGGCCGACCTGATGATCGGGCGCGGCCTTCTCGGTCGTGCGGTTCTCGGGCTCCTCCCGCTTGGCACCCCTGCGGCCTCCGTGCGGTGGGGCGATGCCGATCGAGCCGTGAGTGACCTGCGCGCCGCAGCGGACCAGCTGATCGGGAGCTCGGGCGATCGATGGCGGCTCTACTGGTGCGCGGGCGCCGGGGTGACCGCGACCTCCGCCGAGTCGCTCGAGACCGAGGTCGACGTGTTCCGCCGCTTTCTCGAGCATCTCGAGAGTCTCCCGGAGGCTGTCCGTCGACGGGGCACCGTCTTCCTCGCCTCATCGGTGGGCGGTGCCTATGCGGGAGCAGGCTCGCCGCCGTATGACGAGCGCTCGCCAACCGGCGCGCTCAGTCCGTACGGGTCGGCGAAGCTGGCGATGGAGGCCGAGCTGGCCGCGACGTCCTCCCGCTCCGGCGTGCGCTCCTTCATTGCACGCATCACCAATCTGTACGGGCCCGGCCAGGATCTCTCCAAGGGCCAGGGCCTCATCTCCACCATCGCGCGCACGTACATCTCCAACCAGCCGGCCAGCATCTTCGTCCCCCTCGACACCATCCGCGACTACGTCTACGCCCCGGATTGCGCTCGCGTTGTGGTCGCCAGCGTGGAACGAACCAGTCTCCTCCCGGCCGGATCGAGCATCGTGAAGGTCATCGGCTCGTCGCAAGCGGTATCCATCGGTGCTCTTGTCGGTGAGTTCCGCCGGCTGATGCGCCGTGCGCCGCTCATCGTCCTCGGTGCGGGGAACGCGAGCGGCCAGGCGCCCGACCTCCGGGTGCGATCGACGGTCTGGACCGATCTGGATTCACTCATCAGCACCACGCTGCCCGAAGGGATCTCCCGCACGCACCGATCCTTGCTGCGGGCGTCCAGTGCCGGCTCCGCCGTGCCCGGTGGCTGACGGAAGCCGGCTTTCACGACTGCTGTAGGCTCGTCGCCGTGATCGTCAGAGAATTGAGCGTCCCCGGCAGCTTCGAATTCACGCCCCGTCAGTTCCCCGATTCCCGAGGTTCCTTCGCGGAGTGGTACCGGTTCGAGCCGGTCGAGGAAGCGGTCGGCCACGCTCTCGACCTTCGTCAGGCCAACATCTCGCGCTCGGCGAAGGGGGTGCTCCGAGGCATCCACTACGTCGACCTCCCGGGGCAGGGGAAGTACGTGACCTGCGCTTACGGAGCCGTGCTCGATTTCGTCATCGACATCCGCGTCGGTTCGCCGACGTTCGGGCAATGGGATTCGGTGCTACTGGACGACAAGGACCGCAGGGCGATCTACATCGCCGAAGGCCTCGGCCACGCGTACGTCTCGCTCGAGGAGGACTCGATCGTGACGTACCTGTGCTCGAACACCTACAACGCCGAGACCGAGGGAGCGATCTACCCGTTGGACGCCGCGATTGGCCTCGAGATGCCGGAGGGCTTCGGAGAACCACTGCTCTCCGATAAGGACGTGATCGCGCCGCGCCTCGACGACCTGGTCGCCTCCGGCTCGCTCCCGACCTGGGACGACGCCCGCAGCTATTTCCGCGGCGGCAGCGAGGGGGGTGCGCGATGAAGGGCATCATCCTGGCCGGCGGCACCGGCACCCGCCTGCACCCGCTGACGATCGGCGTCTCCAAGCAGCTCATGCCGGTCTACGACAAGCCCATGATCTACTACCCCCTCACGACTCTCATCCTCGCGGGCATCCGTGAGATCCTCATCATCACCAGCGCGCACGACCAAGAGCAGTTTCAGCGGCTCCTCGGTGATGGATCGCAGTTCGGCATCGAGCTCACCTACAAGATCCAGCCGTCTCCCGACGGCCTCGCCCAAGCCTTCGTCCTCGGCGAGGAGCACATCGGGGACGACAACGTCGCGCTCATCCTCGGGGACAACCTCTTCTACGGCCAGGGGATGGGCTCGCAGCTGCACCGGTATCACGATGTGGATGGCGCGGCGGTGTTCGGCTACTGGGTAGCCGAGCCCTCCGCGTACGGCGTGGTCGAGTTCGACCAGAACGGGGTCGCGCTCAGCCTCGAGGAGAAGCCCGAGCATCCGCGCAGCAACTACGCGATCCCGGGCCTGTACTTCTACGACAACCACGTGGTCGAGTACGCGAGCTCGCTGTCGCCGTCCCCGAGGGGCGAGCTCGAGATCACCGATCTCAACCGGATCTACCTCGAGGCAGGGAAGCTCAAGGTCGAGGTGCTCACCCGCGGGACCGCCTGGCTCGACACGGGCACCTTCGACTCCCTCAACGAGGCATCGAACTTCATCGAGACCGTGCAGAAGCGCCAGGGGCTCTCGATCGGGTGCCCGGAGGAGGTCAGCTGGCGTCAGGGCTTCCTGACCGACGACCAGCTGCGCGAGCGAGGCGAGACTCTCATCAAGAGCGGCTACGGCCGCTACCTCCTCGGTCTGCTCGAGCGCAAAGACAGCCTGAGCGCCGCGCACGCCTGACCTCTCTCGTCGCGAGCCGCTCCCGGCGGAAGACGCGCAACCAGCAAGGAGCACCGTGTCCTATCTCCATCATGACGTCGTCGTCGTCGGATCTGGATTCTTCGGCCTGACGATCGCGGAGCGGGCCGCCTCGGACGGATACCGCGTCCTCGTGATCGACCGACGCGATCACATCGGGGGCAACGCGTACAGCCACCGCGATCCCGAGACGGGCATCGAGGTGCACGACTACGGCGCGCACCTCTTCCACACCTCCAACAAGACGGTCTGGGAGTACGTGAACCGCTTCACCTCCTTCACGCCCTATCAGCACCGGGTGCACACGAACCACCGGGGCGTGGTCTACCCGCTGCCGATCAATCTCGGAACGATCAACCAGTTCTTCACCGCGGCCCACAGCCCGCAGGAGGCGCGACGCCTCATCGCGGAGCAGGCATCGGAGTTCTCCGTCGACGAGGCCCGCAACCTGGAGGAGAAGGCGATCGCCCTGATCGGGCGCCCTCTGTACGAGGCCTTCATCCGCGACTACACCGCGAAGCAGTGGCAGACCGCGCCGACGGATCTCCCGGCCGAGGTGATCTCCCGGCTCCCCGTCCGGTACACCTACGATTCGCGCTATTTCAACGACGACTTCGAGGGCCTGCCCGTCGACGGCTACACGGCCTGGATCGAGCGCATGGCCGACCACCCCCTCATCGAGGTGCGGCTGGGCACCGACTTCTTCGACGAGTCCCAGCCGATCAACAAGGCGGCCATCGTCGGCGCAGTCCCCGTCGTCTACACGGGGCCGGTTGATCGGTACTTCGACTACCAGGCGGGCGCCCTCGGCTGGCGGACTCTCGACTTCACCTCCGAGGTCGTCCCGGTCCCCGATTTCCAGGGGACGCCCGTGATGAACTACGCCGACGCCGACGTGCCGTTCACGCGCATCCACGAGTTCCGGCACTTCCATCCCGAGCGATCCGAGTACCCCGCGGACAAGACCATCATCATGCGCGAGTACTCGCGCTTCGCCGAGCAGGATGACGAGCCGTACTACCCCGTCAACACCCCGGACGACCGCGCGAAGCTGCTCCGGTACCGAGAGCTGCAGGCGGGTGAGGAGAAGGTGCTGTTTGGCGGTCGCCTCGGCACCTACCAGTACCTCGACATGCACATGGCGATCGGCTCGGCACTGACGCAGTACGCGAACAAGGTCTCGGCGATGCTCGGGTCGACCGCGTGAGCGACGTTCCGCTGATCCTCAGCAAGGTCGTGTTCCCGGGTGCGGAGGAGCCCGACACGATGCCGCTCTACCTCGATGTCGACGAGTGGACGGAGCTCGCGATCGAGTCCGACCGTTCGGAGGGCAAGACGCCGCCGCCGACTCCGCTGCGTATCTCCCACCGGAACGCCGCTCCCATGGTCACCGGTCGGCGTTCGCTCACGGTGCCCCGTGGCGAGCGGGTCTCGCTGGCGACGTACTACAACGCCTTCCCCGCGAGCTACTGGCGGCGATGGAGCGTGCTGGACGGCGTGGTGCTCGAGGTCGACACCGACGGCGTGGGCGACATCGTCGTCTACCGCTCCAACGCTCGCGGGATCGTGCAGACCGTCGCGACCCGTCATGTCGACGGTCCGAGCAGCGCGAGGTTCGATCTGTCGTTCGACAACTTCCTCGACGGGGGCTGGTACTGGTTCGACCTCGTCGCGCGGTCGGGCGAGCTGCACCTGACGCGGGCGGCGTGGACCGCTCCGGAGGGGTCCACCGCGCGCACCGCGGGCTCCCTCTCCATCTCCGTCACGACACTCAACAGGACCGCCTACTGCCTCGCGCTGCTGCGGTCGCTCTCGACCGATGAGGATCTGCTGGACGGCGTCCACGAGATTACCGTGGTGGATCAGGGGACTCAGCTGCTGCGGGACGAGCCGGGATTCGACGAGGTGCAGCAGGTGCTCGGCACGCGTCTGCGCGTCATCGAGCAGAAGAACGTCGGAGGCTCGGGAGGATTCTCGCGCGGCATGCTCGAAGCGATCGATCAGGACGGGCCCGAGCACGTCATGCTGCTCGACGACGACGTCGTCGTCGATCCGGAGGGCATCCGGCGCGCGCACGTCTTCGCGACGCTGTGCCGCAAGCCCACGATCGTCGGCGGGCACATGTTCGACATGTACGACAAGACGAAGCTCCACGCCTTCGCCGAGGGCATCGACCGGTGGAACTTCCTGTGGGGCCCGATCACTCCGGGGCGGCACAACCTCACCTCGATGAATCTTCGGCAGACCCGGTGGATGCACCGGCGGTTCGACGTCGACTACAACGGCTGGTGGATGAGCGTCATCCCGGTCTCCCTCATCAGGCAGATCGGGCTCTCCCTGCCGGTCTTCATCAAGTGGGACGATGCGGAGTACTCCCTCCGCGCGAAGGCTCACGGCGTCTCGACCGTGACCCTCCCCGGCGCCTCGGTGTGGCACGTGTCGTGGGTCGACAAGGACGATTCCCGCGACTGGCAGGCGTTCTACCACGCGCGCAACCGGCTCGTCGTGGCGCTGCTGCACTCGCCCTTCCCGGGGGGCGGTCGGTTGACGACCAGCAACATGGCGAGCGACATGCGCCACCTGCTGACCCTCGATTACTTCACCGTCCACCTCCGTCTCGCGGCGTACGAGAGCGTTCTCGCCGGCCCCGGCCGGCTCCACGGCGAGCTCGAGACGCGCCTGCCGCGCATCAAGGAATCGGGGAAGGAGTTCCGGGAGACCCGACTGATCCGCGCCATCGAGGAGTTCGAGGCGTTCCCCTCGACGGACAGCTCGTCCGGTGCCCTCTCGTACGGCGCCCGACCCGAGGGCAGGAACGGGTGGGCCAAGTGGCTCCTGCCCGTGCTCCGCTGGCACTGGTTCTCCAAGGTGCCCGATAGCGCCCAGCACCATCCCGACGCCCATGTGCCGCACGGTTCTCCTTGGTGGACCTTCGCCATGCGCAACAGCCTTATCATCTCCAACGCCGAGGGTTCCGGCGTCACCTGGCACGTCCGCGACCGCGCGAAGTTCCGCTCGATGCTGGTGTCGTCGATCCGGCACAATCGCCGGATGCGGCGGGAGTGGGCCTCTCTCTCCGAGCAGTACCGCTCCGCCCTGGGCGACATCACCGGTCCGGAGCAGTGGCGCCGCACCCTGGGTGTCGCGACACCTGCCGAGCGCGCCGATGGCCGCGACCGATGACCCGACGGATGGGGCGGTGCGCGGCATGACGGCCGCGACGCGCGACCGGTGGTCGGACTTCGCGACGCCGGGGGCGGGCCGCGGGCTGCTCGACGTCGTTCAGTACCGCTATCTGCTGCGGCTGCTGGTGCGGAAGGGGATCCTCACGCGGTACCACGGGTCCGTGCTCGGCTGGACGTGGTCCTACGTCAAGCCCGCGGCGCAGTTCCTCACCTTCTACCTCGTCATGGGCGTGTTCCTCGACCTCAATCGGGGCATCGACAACTTCGCGGTGTACCTCTTTTCCGGTATCGTCGTGGTGAATCTGTTCAGCGAGGCCTTCGGCAACGCCACCCGCTCGATCGTGGACAACGCGCCGCTGGTCAAGAAGATCTACCTCCCTCGGGAGCTCTTCCCGCTGGCCGCGGTGTTTGTCGCGTTCGTGCACTTCCTGCCGCAGCTCGTGATCCTGATGGGGGCGGCGGTCCTGACCGGCTGGTCGCCGACCATCCTTCAGCTGGCGGGCGGCCTGGTCGCCATCGTGATCATCCTCGCGCTCTCCACCGGGCTCGGCCTCCTCTTCGGGGCGGTGAACGTCTCGTTCCGGGATGCGCAGAACGTGGTCGAGCTGATCCTCCTCTTCGCAACGTGGACCTCGCCTGTGCTGTACTCGTGGACGATGGTGCGGGACGCGACTCCCGACTGGTTGTTCCAGCTGTACATGCTCAACCCGATCACGGCCGCCGTGGAGCTGTTCCACGACGCGTTCTGGCTCTCCACGACCTCCGGTCCGATCAGCCGACCGGAGAATCTTGCGCTGCTCGGCGTGATCGGGCTCGTCCTCTCCCTCACCACGCTGCTCATCGGGCAGCTCGTCTTCCGAAAGCTCGAGGGTCGTTTTGCCCAAGACCTCTGAGGCGCCGCTCGCGCGCATCGTGGTGCAGGACGTGAGCAAGGTCTTCACGCTCCGGCACACGCACAGCTTCAAGGAGGCATTCCTCGCCTGGGTCCGACGCAAGTCGACGTCGACCTCCTTCCAGGCGCTCGACGGCATCTCGTTCACGGTCGACGAGGGCGAGTCCGTCGCGCTCCTCGGGTACAACGGCTCCGGCAAGTCGACCCTGCTGAAGCTCATCTCCGGAGTCCTCACGCCCGACGACGGCCGGATCCGGACCAGGGGCCGCATAGCAGGGCTGATCGAGGTCGGAGCGGGGTTCCATCCGGACCTGTCGGGGCGTGAGAACGTCTACCTCAACGCCGCCATCCTGGGCATGAGACGAGCCGAGATCGACGAGGCGTTCGATCGGATCGTGGAGTTCTCCGAGATCGGCGAGTTCATCGACACTGAGGTGAAGCACTACTCGTCCGGCATGTTCGTGCGGCTGGCCTTCTCGGTCGCGATCCACACGGAGCTCGACATCCTGCTGGTCGACGAGGTGCTCGCCGTGGGTGACGCCCCCTTCCGCGACAAGTGCGTCGCGAAGATCAAGGAGCTGGCGTCGCTCGACAAGACCATGGTGGTCGTGAGCCACGACCTCCATATGGTCTCGCGACTGTGCACCCGGGGCGTCGTGATCCGCCACGGGCGATTGATCCACGACGGACCGATCGACAGCGCCATCGCGGCTCTACGGGAGCCGCAGCCGTGAGACGGTCGAGTGGCGCCCGACGTCAGCCCAGCCGATGGCGCCACGAACGACCCCTCGCCGCGGTTACCGCGCACAGCACGAAGAGCATGAGGCCGCCCTCTGCGAGCAGGTAGCTCTCGGTCATGCTCGTCACGAGCAGCAGCACCAGGGTCAGGGCCGGCCAGACGTGCACGGTCGAGCGGCGGTCCGAGGCCACGAGCCAGGCGCGCACTAGCGCGAGACCGAGCGCCACGATGAGCGCGATGAGGCCGGCGAGGCCGAGCTGCAGCGTGATGTCGACGAAGGCGTTGAGCGCCGACTCGGCAGGGCGGCCGAAGGCGTCGTCGATGGTGAGGAAGGGGTAGAGGTCGAGTGGCCAGGGGCCGACCCAACCCCAGCCCTGGACGGGGTGGAGGGCGGCCCACGCCTCGACCTGCGCCCAGACGCTCGTGCGCGCGGTGACGTCGGCAGCGGCATCCACCGCATCGACGAGGGGTGAGCGGAAGATCCAGCCGATGCCGACCGCGGCGAGGGCGGAGACCAGCAGGGTGCCCTGCACGGCACGCCGGCTCTCGGGGCGCATGCGGCGCAGCCCCACGAGCGCGAGTCCCGCGACGGCGACGGCCGACAGCACCAGCCAGCTGACGGGGGAGCGGGCGAAGACCAGGCACGCCGCCGCGAGGGCGAGCGAGTAGGCCGTGAGGCCGCGGGGGACCGATCGGGTGCGGTACTCCACCCAGAAGCTCAGCGCGGCGAGGGCCGCGAGGAACGCGAGCGAGTTGCGCGTGCCGGCCAGACCCTCGATGGGCCCGCCCACGGCGAGGCTGCCCTCGATCTCGAGGAAGCGCAGCGGCGTGTCGATGATGATGCCGCTCAGCACTTCCAGGGCGAGCGAGACGGTCAGCACCCAGCGCAGGCCGTTGCCCACCCCGCGCACCACCTGGATCGTGTCGCGCACGAGCGCGATGTAGAGGCCGAACACGGCGAAGGCCAGCGCGTAGAGCACCCCGCCGACGGAGGCCCAGTTGTACTGGCTCCACAGCACGCTCAGCACCATCAGCGAGAACAGCGCGATGAGCGAGACCGGCAGGATGCCCCGCCACTCCACCCGGTCGGGCTGACCCGCGATGCTGAGGCCGGCGAGCACGACGAGCGTCACGATGATCGCGATCGCGCCCGGCCAGCCGAAGAAGGCGCGCACGGCGTGCGTGCACAGCGCCACGACGATGATCACCTCGGTGAGCACCTGGCTGAACTGCGGGGAGGAGAACTGCTGCCGCGCCTCGGCGAGCAGCGCGCGACCGCGTCCGGCGGCGGCGCCCGCGGCGGCGGATGCCCCGCTCACGCTCGCGCCCGATCGAGCGACCCGCCCGCGCGCGCGGGGCCGGGCGATGCCTCGAACCAGCCGCTGTGCGAGCGGGACGCGACGGCGAGGTAGACGAGCAGCAGCCAGCCCGCCTCCACGAGGATGCGCGACTCGGCAAGGCTCTGCACCAGCAGCGCGACGATGAGCAGGGCCGGCAGGAGCCTCAGGGCGGGAGTGGCCGCGGCGGGGTCGGCGGGAGCATCCACCGCCCACGACCAGCAGCGCAGCAGCGTCGTGACGGCGAGCACGGCGAACACGACCGCGCCGACCAGGCCGAGCTGGAACGCCACGTCGAGCCACGCGCTGTGCGCCTGCAGGTAGCGCACGCCCCCGTAGATGGCGAGGTCGTCGAACGGGGCCACCCACGGGGCCCAGTAGCTCACCCAGCCCCACCCCAGCACCCGCCGCTCGCCGATGAGGTCGACGACCGAGGCCCAGATGTCGAGGCGGAACGTGAGGTCGCTGCTGCGCCCCAGCAGGTCGAGCAGCGGCTCGCGCAGGGCCAGCACGAGCGCGGTGAAAGCCGCGGTGCCGGCGGCGAAGACCCCGTAGAGCAAGAGGCGGCCGCGGGTGCCGAGGCGGCGGGCGAGCAGCAGCACGCTGAGCACGGCGACGACCGCGATCGTCATGGCGATGACGGTGCCCGAGCCGGACAGCGCGAATGCGGCGACGGCGGCGACGAGCCAGAAGATGCCGGCGAACCGGCCCACCCGGCGATCGGCGAGCTGGATGGAGAAGACGATGATCGCCAGCAGCGCGGCGAGCCCCAGCAGGTTGGCGTTGCCCATGATGCCCTGGATGCGGCCGCCGTCGAACAGCAGCGAGCGCGACCAGTAGTAGGCGCGGGGGAACGGCTCCTCGTACGACACCCAGAGCGGCAGGATGGGGCGGCCCACGAAGACCTCGACGGCGAGCTCGAACACGAGGGATAGCCCGATCACCCAGCGCAGCGCGACGCCGAAGGCCCGCAGCATCGCCGAGAGGCTGATCGTCTTGGCCATGACGATGGCGCCGAACGCGGTGACGAGCGTCGAGAGCGTGCCGAGCGCCGAGGCCCCGGGGTACGCCGACCACAGCACCGACGCCACCATCAGCAGCAGCAGCGCAGCGAGGGGCTTCGGGATGCGCCTCACGTCGACCCGCTCGCGCACGGCGACGACGATCCAGCACGCCAGCAGCCCGGCGATGATCGCGCCCCAGCCGAACCAGGTGATCGAGTAGCGCCAGACGTCGCCGGCGAGCAGTGTGAAGAGCGTGAGGGCGGCGAGGGCGACGCGGCGCTCCCGGAGCCAAGACATGCGATCAGCGTACCGGCGCCCCGGCCCCAGCCCTCGCCCTTGCCGGAGGCGATCAGAACCCAGTTTCCCGCAACGGCCCGACCACGTCTACGGTGGGAAGCGTGGGCGACGCGGCGTACATCATCAGCGCCGCGGGCATACCCAATTACGGCGACGAGGTCATCCTCCGGACGTGGTTGCGACACCTCGGGGAGCACCAGCCAGACCGCGACATCTGGGTCGACTGCCCGGAACCCGGACGGGCCGCGATCCTCATGCGGAACGTGAATCCGCGAGCGCGGTTCGTCAACACCCTGTGGCATCTCAGCCGACGCTCGCCGAGCTCGGGTTACACGACGATCCGCGAGTTCACCCGCACGATGATCGACCGATTGGGAACTCCCGAGCTCGATTCAGGCCTCATCGTCCTACGCGACGCGGGTTCCGTGCATATCGTGGGCGGCGGGTACCTGAACGAGATGTGGCCGGAGAATCTTGCCTTCATCGCCGCGGCGGCGCATCTCGCCGAGTCGAGGGGTATCCCTGCTTTCCTCACGGGTGCCGGTCTGATGCCGTGCGAACCGGCCACAGCGGCGTTGCTGCGACCCGACGTAGCTGCATTCACGCTCGCCGAGGCGCGGGACGCGGCGAGTGCTGCGCTGGTGGGAATACCTCTTGGCTGGGACGATGCCGTGCTGCGCTGGCAGGAGGTCGCGACGGGGGACCCGGACGAAGCGCCCGACATCATGATCCTCATCCAGGGCGATCTCGGCGCGGCGAATGTCGACGAGGACGCCGAGGCAGCGGTTGTGGCCGAGTTCGTCGCCGCGGCGCGGGCTCGAGGCGGGCGCACCGTCGGGTTCATCGAGGGCTACCCGCAGTTTGATGGTCGGCGGTGGAGCCGCTACCGGGAGGAGTACCCGGACGCTGCGTTCCTTTCCTTCGAGTTCCTTTGGGAAACGGGGCTGCCCGCTCGGTCCGGCCAACAATGGCTGACGACCCGCTTCCACTTCCACCTCCTCGCGGCCGCCTACGGCGCCGACGGCCTCGCCATGGTGAGCGATCAGGATTACTACGCCCAGAAGCACGCGCTGCTCGACGAGTGGGGTACTGGGTGGCCTCTCGTCGGCTTGGTTGAGTCTCGATCGGGACTCCCCGAACCGGCACGCGACCTCGGCTTCGACAGCGTGCTCCACCGCGCGCATAGAGATAAATCGGCAGTAGCGGCGACCGTCTACCCGCCTAGCACACTCGCTCCTACGGGATGGCGCCGCGCTCTCAGACGAAAGCGCTGACGCCCGTGATGGCCCGGCCCACGATGAGGCTGTTCATCTCGCGCGTGCCCTCGTAGCTGTAGAGCGCCTCGGCGTCGGCGTGGAAGCGCGCGACGTCGTAGTCGAGCACGATGCCGTTGCCGCCGAGCGCCTCGCGGCACATCGCGACCGTCTCCCGCATCGCGGTCGTGCAGTAGGCCTTCGCCATCGAGGCGTGCTCGTCGCGCTGCGTGCCGGCGTCCTGCATCTGCGAGACCTTCGTGCACATCGCGATCGAGGCGGTGATGTTCATGAGGCTGCGGCTCAGCAGGTCCTGGATGAGCTGGTGGTGCGCGATCGGCTTGCCGAACTGCACCCGCTCCTTCGTGTACGCGACCGCTGCCTCGTACGCGCCGATGGCGGTGCCGACGGCGGCCCAGGCGACGTCCGCGCGCGTGAGCCGGAGAACGGCCGCGGTGTTGCGGAACGACTCGGCCTTCTCGAGCTTGTGAGCGGCATCCAATCGGACGTTCTCGAGGGTGATGTCGGCGTTCTGGACGATGCGCAGCGACTGCTTGCGCTCGATCTTCGTGGCCGTGTACCCGGGGGCGTCGGTGGGGACGATGAAGCCCTTGACCTGGCCGTCGACCGTGCTCTTCGCCCAGATGATCGTGATGTCGCTGAAGGTGGCGTTGCCGATCCAGCGCTTGGCGCCGTTGAGCACCCAGCCGTCGCCGTCGGGGGTCGCCGTGGTGCGCAGGCCCTGCGCGGCGTCGCTGCCGGAGAGCGGCTCGGTGAGGCCGAAGGCGCCGATGACCTCGCCGCTCGCGAGCTTCGGCAGCCAGTGCTGCTTCTGCTCGGCCGAGCCGTTGACGCCGATCGAGCCCATCGCGAGGCCGTTCTGCACGCCCACGTAGGTGGCGACGCTCGCGTCGATGCGGGCGAGCTCGAGCGCGGACCAGCCGCCGTAGAGAGCGGAGTGCTCGCCCGTGCGGGTCTCGTCCCACAGCTGCCCGAAGAGCGGGTGGCGGTGCAGCACGTCGACGATCTCGCGGGGGAACTCCGCCTTGTCCCACGCGTCGTTGACGAGGGGCTTGAGCTGCGCCTCCGTGTCGAGGCGGAGGGCGAGCAGCGCCTCCTTCTCATGGTCGGCGAGAGCGTTCTCGAAGCCGTAGAAGTCGCTGGCGAGGGTGGGGAAGTCGGTCATGGTGATCGTCCTCTGGGTGCTCGAAGTGGTCACCGCCAGATTACGGAGGGATGGCTCTGCAGCCAGGGACTTTGTCGATCGTGCTCAGCAGGAGCGCAGCGCGGCCGCCGTCCGCTGTCGATGGTCACCCCTGACGGATCGCCGCAGAACTGGCGCTGAGAACCGTGGTCGCCGTAGGCGATTTCCGATCCCACGTGATCCACCCGCCCTGCGTGACGAGTACGCAGGCGTCCGCATCACATCGTTCCGAGGCCCGGGGCCAGCCCAGAGCGCCGCGCTGCGACCCTTGACGCGCGTACTCCAGGAAGACCGCTGAGTTGCTCGCGAGGACCGCAGCGCCCGCGGCTGACCTGTATCCGTACCCGCCGACGAACGCCTGCGCCACACCGCCGCCGTTGGACGGGTCGGCGAATACGTCGCTCACGGCCGGGCCGAGCGATCCCTGCGGGCCGCCCGCCGCACGGTACGCGCCGTCGAGCGGGCCCTCGACGACGCGGACGCCGGCCGACGGAGTCCATGTGATCGTCTGCCGCTCGAACGACACCGCGCACGCGGTGGGCTCCCAGCAGCGCTCCTCACTAGCCGGCCAGCCGGCCGGCCCGTACTGGGAGCCGGAGGCACCATAGCGCTGGAAGATGCCGCTGTTCTTGCGGAGACCCACCGTACCGGCGGTCGATGAGTAGACGTACCCTCCGACGAAGTCCTGGGCTGATCCTGCTCGCGAGGTTCCGGTGAAATACTCGACGCGCTCGCCCCGGGGGCTTCCGAGCACCCCGCTCTGTGCACCGAGCGAGTCCCAGGCCGCGCGAAGGGGCTCGGCGACGACACGGACGCCGGTCGAGGGTGTCCAGGCGATGGAGCCGTTCTCGAAATCGGCGCGGCACGACGCGCCAACGCACTCCTCGGGGGCTGTCGGCCAGCCGAGCGCGCCGTACTGCGAGCCAGCCTGCGAGTAGCGCTGGAAGATCCCGCTATTCTTCCGCAACGCGACCGTCCCCGCCGACGAACCGTAGAGGTAGCCGCCTTCAAGATTCTGCGCGGTTCCGGTCAGGCCTGCGCTGTAGGCCCGCCGGATGTCGATGGGCACTCCGAGGGGCCCCCACGGCCCCCCGGCGCGGCGGTACTCGACGACGAAGTCCGGTCCTACCTCCTGGACTCCCGCTGACGGAATCCACGTGATGGCGCCCCGCTCGAACTCTGCGACGCAGCGTGAACTGACGCACGTCTCTCCGGTTGTCGGCCAGCCCATGACTCCCGCAGGTCCGCCCGCGGCCGCATAGCGAGCGTGGATCGCGCTCCCCGTGCGATGAATAACCGACCCAGCCGTGGAGGAGTAGCCCACTCCGAAGCGGAAGCTCTGCCGGATACCCCCGGATGCGATCTGCGCAGCCGTCGTCGGCGGCCCGACGGTACCGGACGGCCCTCCGGCGGCCCGGTACGCGGCGATGAGTTCTGGTCCTACCACGATCGTGCCGGACGAGGCGTTCCAGAAGATCACGCCGGTTGCGAACTCACCCCAGCACTCGGTGGCGACGTACGCGCACGAAGCGGGCGTCGTCGGCGACCCCAGTGGGCCACCGGCTCCCCCTTGCCGCTGATGCTCGGCCGCGATCGCCAGGGCACCGGCAGAGTCTGCCGGTGCCGCCATCGACACAGCGACCAGGCGGTCGGGGCTGCCCGTCCCGCGAGAGGAGACGAGTCCCGTGCGTGCCGTGGACATTAGCCGACTCTCGACCTGCCGGGCCGTCGTGCCCGGAGCCTCGGCCCACGCGAGCGCCGCGACCCCCGCGACGACCGGCGTCGCCATCGACGTGCCCGACATCATGACCGACGACGACGCGTCGGTGTGGCTCAGCGACCGGACCGCGCTGCCCGGCGCGAAAAGGTCGAGGCAGGAGCCGTAGTTGGAGTAGTCCGCGCGAGCGTCGGTCGTCGTCGTCGCACCCACGGTCAGGGCGGCCGGCACGCGCGCGGGCGACTCGAGGCACGCGTTGTCCCCGATCCGGTCGTCGCCGCCGTTGCCGGCCGCGACGGTGACGATCAGGCCGCGCGTGATGAGATTCTGCACGGCGGTGTCGAGCGGCGAGCTGGCCGGCCCGCCGAGGCTCATGTTGACTATGCCGGGGGTGCCGGCGGGGTGGTTGGCGGCGATCCAGTTGAGGCCGCTGATGACGGTCGACGAGCTCGTCGAGCCGCTGCACGAGAAGACGCGCACCGGAACGACCGAGGCCTTCTTCGCGACGCCGTAGGTCGTGCTCGCCACGATGCCGGCGACGTGGGTGCCGTGGCCCTGGCAGTCGGCAGTGGAGGCGTCGCCGGCGAGGGCGCTCACGCCGGGCAGCAGGCGCGAACCGAGCTGGCCGGCGTTCGGCGAGATGCCCGTGTCGACGATGTACACCCGCACGCCGGCGCCCGCGCTGGCGGGGTACGTGTAGGTGCCGTCGGCCGGGGCGGTCGCCTGGTCGAGCCGCGAGAGGTGCCAGGGAGCGCTGGACTGCGTGTCGAAGAGCGTCATCTCGACGTCGGGATGCACGGCGACGACGTCGGGGCGCTGCTCGAGCATCCCGGCCTGGGCGTCGGTGAGCTCGGCGGCGACGCCGCTGAACGCGTCGTCGAAGGTCTCGACGGGCTCGCCGCCCAGATCCTCGGCGACGGCGGCGACGGTCTCGACGGCGCCGGGCGCGGTCTCGACGATCCACGCTGACTCCTCGGCGGGCGCGGGCGCGACCGTCAGCGTCGCGGCCAGCAGGCCGACGACCGTGCTCATTCTCATGATGCCCATGCGGCAGTTCCCCCCGAAGCGCGTCTCCCCCCGGAGACCCACCCCGATGCTAGGCGGGCCGCCCGTGCCCGCGCGCCCCCCGTTCGGGTCAATGCGCGTTGCTAGCGTGGGCCGTATTCGCATATCGAAAGGCCGCTCCCGTGTTCCTGCGCATCGACAACGCCCCGCGCCAGTACGCCTGGGGCTCCGCGACGGCGATCGCCGATCTGCTCGGCACCGTGCCGAGCGGTCGTCCCGCGGCCGAGCTCTGGTTCGGGGCGCACCCGGGATCGCCGGCGCGCATCGTCGAGGGCGCCCCCGAGGCCGACCTCGCGGCGTGGGCCGCATCGCACCGTCCCGAGGGGCGTCTGCCGTTCCTGCTCAAGGTGCTCGCGGCGGCTGAGCCGCTCTCGCTGCAGGCCCACCCGACCCTGGCGCAGGCGGCCGAGGGCTTCGCGCGCGAGCAGGCGCAAGGCATCCCGATCGATGCTGCCCACCGCAACTACAAGGACCCCTTCCACAAGCCCGAGCTGCTGGTCGCGGTGAGCGACCCGTTCCGCGCCCTCGCGGGCTTCCGCCCGGTATCCGAGGCGCGGGCCGAGCTCGCGGCGATGGACGACCCCCGACTCGCGCCGCTGGTCGAGCGCCTGAGCAGCGATGGCGACCTCGGCGCGGCCTTCACCTGGCTGATCGGCCGCGAGCACGGCGTCGACGGCGCGGTCGCGGCGATCGCCGAGCACGCGCAACGGGTCGCCGAAGAGACGACCGCGAGCGAGGGGATGCGCACCGCCGCGATCCTCGCCCGCCGTTACCCGGGCGACCCCGGCATCGCCATCTCCCTCCTGATGCACACGGTGCTGCTGGCGCCGGGGGAGGCGCTCTACCTGCCCGCCGGCAATCTGCACGCCTACGTCGAGGGGCTCGGCATCGAGCTCATGGCGGCGAGCGACAACGTGCTGCGCGGCGGCCTCACCCCGAAGCACGTCGACGTGCCTGAGCTCATGCGCGTGCTCGACGCCCGGCCGTTGCCGGTGCCGCTCCTGCCGGCCGAACGGCCCGCGCCGGGCATCCGCGTCTACCGCCCCGACGTCCCTGACTTCGCGCTCACCGTCCTCGACGACGCGGCGCTCACCGAGGGCGCGACGGTCGCGAGCGACGGCGACGCGATCGTGCTCTGCACGGCGGGATCGGTGCAGCTCGAGGGCGGCCCGCTGCTGCGGCGGGGCGAGGCAGCGTACACCGACGAGGCCTCGATCGGGATGCGCGGCCAGGGCCTCGTCTGGGTGGCGACGGGCTCCGCTCCCGCCCCCGCCGACCGCTAGCGTTGACCCCATGACCTGGCTGGTGACCGGCGGCGCCGGATACATCGGCGCGCACGTGGTGCGCGCCCTCCTCGACGAGGGGCTGCAGCCCGTCGTCATCGACGACCTCTCGAGCGGCCACCGCCGCTTCGTGCCCGAGGGCGTGCCGCTCGTCACCGCGAGCGTCCTCGACGGGGGTGCGGTCGAGGCCGCCCTCCGCGACCACGGCGTCACGGGCGTCATCCACCTCGCCGGCTTCAAGTACGCCGGCGTGAGCGTCGAGCGGCCCCTGCACACCTACCAGCAGAACGTCACGGGCATGGCGACGCTGCTCGCCGCGATGGCCGACACCGGCGTCGAGCAGATGGTCTTCTCCTCGTCGGCCGCCGTGTTCGGCGCGGTGGACGTCGACCTCGTCACCGAGGACGTGCCGAAGAACCCGACCTCGCCCTACGGCGAGTCGAAGCTCATCGGCGAGTGGCTGCTGCGCGATCAGGCCGTGGCGACGGGGCTGCGCCACACGAGCCTGCGTTACTTCAACGTCGTCGGATCGGGGTCGCGCGAGGTCGTCGACACGAGCCCGCACAACCTCTTCCCGCTCGTGTTCGACGCCCTGCTGGAGGGCCGCGCCCCGCGCATCAACGGCACCGACTACCCGACGCCCGACGGCACCTGCGTGCGCGACTACATCCACGTCGCCGACCTCGCCGCGGCCCACGTCGCGGCCGCGCGCCGGCTCGAGGCGGGGCAGCCGCTCGAGCCCGCGTACAACCTGGGCAGCGGCGACGGCGTCTCGGTGCGGCAGATCATGGATGCCGTGGCGCGGGTCACCGGCATCGGGTTCGAGCCCGAGCTCTCCGAGCGCCGCCCGGGGGATCCGCCGCGCATCGTGGCATCGGGCGACCTCGCCGCCCGTGATCTCGACTGGGCCATGCGCCACTCGCTGGACGACATGGTGCGCAGCGCGTGGGACGCGCGGCGGGCATCCACCGACTGATCGCATCGATGCGCGCCCCCGAACGGGGACTGGCGCGACGGCCGGCCGCTGAGGTGCCGTGATAACGGTTTTCGCGGCGAGTCGCAACTCTGAATAGCGTGTCGAGCCTTTTATGGTTCGCGACTTGACGGGAGGGAATGACACCGGTGTAATTAGGGCATTCTCCGGCGGCCGGGCCGGGGGTACGAGGGGAGACACCATGAGCGAGTACCGGAACGACGTCCCCGAGAATTGGTTCGTCGATCCCGTCCGCCTCGGTGTTCCGGGCGTGCGCCGCGTGCGCGAGGCCGTCGAGGAGGACGCCCTCGCCTGGCAGGCCGACGCCCTCTGCGCGCAGACCGACCCCGAGGCCTTCTTCCCCGAGAAGGGCGGCTCGACCCGCGACGCGAAGACCATCTGCACGACTTGCGAGGTGCGCGGCGAGTGCCTCGAGTACGCGCTGCAGAACGACGAGCGCTTCGGCATCTGGGGCGGACTGAGCGAGCGCGAGCGCCGCAAGCTGCGCCGCCGCGCCTGATCCTCCCCTCGCGCGCCGCCGCCGCGCCGACCGCGGCTGACCTTCCCTCAGTCTGCCGCGACCCGCGCGTGTCTGCCTCGCGGCGTCCGGCCGCGGCCTAGGGTCGTTCAGGTGCAGCCCCGTGTGACAGCAGTGCTCGTCGCCCGCCGCGGCGGCGCGACGCTCGAGCAGACCCTGCTCGGGCTCGCCGAGCAGAGCCGCCCGCCCGAGCGGCTGCTCATCGTCGATGCGACCGACGACGAGGCGGCGACGCGGGCGCTCGCCGCCGCGCGGCCGACGATGTTCGTCAACGCGGCGCACGGCGCCAGCTTCGGCGACGACGTCGCCCGCGCCGTGAGCGCGCTGCCCGAGCCCGAGACGACCTCCTCGCCCTACGGCAGCGTCGAGGAGTGGCTGTGGCTGCTGCGCCACGACACCGCCCCCGATCCCCGTGCGCTCGAGCGCCTGCTCGGCGCCGTCGAGGTCGCGCCCTCGGTCGCCGTGGCCGGGCCGAAGCAGATGGATGCCGCCTCGCCCACGATGATCGACGAGTTCGGCGAGACGATGACCCGCATCGGGGCCGCCGCGGCGCTCGCCGAGCGCGAGCTCGACCAGGGCCAGCACGACCGCACGAGCGACGTGCTCGCGATCGGCGAGGCGGGCATGCTCGTGCGCCGCTCCGTCTTCACCGACGTGGGCGGCTTCGACCCGGCCCTGCCCAGCGTGGATGCCGCACTCGACCTCTGCGTGCGCATCCGGCTCGCGGGGCACCGGGTCATCGGCGTGCCGCTCGCCCGCGTCTTCGTCGCGGAGGGCACGGCCGAGTTCGCCCGCGCGCACGTGCCGCGCCGGATCGTGCACCGGTGGCGCCGCGCCGCCCAGCTGCACCGCCGCCTGGTCTACGCGCCCGCGGCCGCGGTGCCCTTCCACTGGCTCAGCCTCCTGCCGCTGGCCGTGCTGCGCTCTTTCGCCCACCTGCTCGCGAAGCAGCCGACGCGGCCGCCGGGCGAGCTCGCCGCCGCCCTCATCGTCGCCTTCTCGGGCGCGCGGGTCCCGGCCGCGCGCCGTCGCCTCGCCCGGGCCCGCGCCGCCGGGGTCACCTGGGACGCGCTCGCGCCGCTGCGCATGGCGCCCCCGGAGGTGCGCCGGCGCAGGGCGATCGCCCGCGACGCCCGCGTGGGCCGGGCGGAGGACGTCGCCCCGCCGCGCCCCGACTTCCTGCCCGGGGGCGCCCTCGTCACGGTGCTGCTCGCCCTCGTCTCCGCGGTGGTCTTCTCGCCGCTGCTCGGGGCCGGCGCGCTGCTCGGCGGCGCCGCGGCCCCGCTCGCCCCCGACCTGGGCGCGCTGTGGACGGGGATGATGGCGACGGGGGATGCTCCGGCCGACCCCTTCGCGTTCGTCCTCGCCCTGCTCGGCGTGCTGACCCCCTGGCAGCCCTCCTTCGCCCTGGGCGTGCTCTGGGTCGCCGCGATGCCGCTCGCCGGGCTCGGAGCGTGGTGGCTCGCCGCCGGTCTCGTGCGCCGGCGGGGCCCCGCCGCCGCGGCCGCGCTGCTCTGGGGCGTCGCGCCGGCGCTGCTCGTGCCGCTCATCGCCGGGCGGCCCGCGGCCGTCGTCGCGCTCGTCGCGCTGCCCTGGCTGCTCGCCGCCGCGCACCGCGCGCCGCGCTCGTGGAGCGCGACCGCGGCCGCGGGTCTGCTCACGGTCGTGGTGAGCGCCTCCGCACCCTCGCTCGTGCCGGCCCTCGTCGTCGCGCTGCTCGCCTGGATGGCGATCAACCCGCGTCGTGCCGGCCGACTGCTGACCCTCGTCGTGCCCGTCGCCGCCGTGGCCGCGCCGCTCGTGGTCGCGCAGCTCTGGCGGGGATCCCCGCTCGCGCTGCTCGCCGACCCCGGCATCGTCGCGGCTCCGGGCGAGCCCGCGCCGACCGGCCTGCTGCTCGGCTGGCCCGACCTCGCGCTCGCGATCGGGCCGCTGCAGGGCATCCTGCCGGAGGACGCCCCGCCGCTGCTCATCGCGGTCGTGCTCGGCGCGCTGCTCGCTCCGCTGCCGCTGCTCGCGCTGCTCGGTCTGGCCCTGCCCCGCGGCGGCCGCGCCGCCCTGCCGCTCGGGATGGGCGCGCTCGGCCTGGTCAGCGCCGTGCTCGCCTCGGGCGTCTCGCTCACTACCGCCGAGGGGCGCCCCGTCGGGCTCGACGTCGCGCCCGCGCTCGGGCTCTACTGGCTGGGGCTGCTCATCGGGGTCGCGGTCGCGCTCGACGGCCTGCGCCGCGCCGGCGCCGTGCCCGGGCTCATCGCCGTCATCGCCGCCGTCGCCGCGGTCGCCCCGCTGCTCGCGGCGCCGCTCACCGGGCTCGCCGTCGTGCGGGCCGCGGAGGCGCGCACGCTCCCGGCCATCGTCGCCGCCTCCGCCCTCGACGACCCGCGGCAGGCGACGCTCGTGCTGACCCCGGCGGGCGACGGCATCGGCGCGCGCCTCGAGCTCGGCGCCGGGCGCTCGATGGTGGATGCGCGGACGTTCCGCAGCACCGGCCCCGCAGGCGAGGGCGCGCAGGCCGTCGCGGAGCTCGCCGCCAACCTCGCCGCCGCGAGCGGCCGGGACGCCGCCGCCGCGCTCGCCGAGCTCGACGTGCGCTTCGTGCTGCTCGCCCCCGAACTGGTCCCGCTCCAGGACGAGGAGGGCGCCGCCCTCCCGACCACCGCCCTCGCCGACCCGGCCGCGATCTCCGCCGCTCTCGACGCGACCGACGCGCTCGTCCCCGTCGGCGACACGGATGCGGGGCGCCTGTGGCGCGTCACCGCGACCGATGACGACCGCACGCCCGCGCCGGGCATCCCGGCCACCGCGCCCGCGGTGCTCCTCGGCCAGCTCGGGATCCTCGCGCTCACGCTGCTCGTTGCCATCCCCACCGGTCGGCGACCGCGACGCGCCCGCAGCGACGAGGGCAGCATCGACGACCCGGCGACGACCTTCGCGGAGGACGACGATGAGTGATGAGCAGCGCCCCGGCGAGCGGCCGGAGGACGAGGAGCGGAAGACCGCGGATAGTCTTTCCGCCTCGCCCGCCGTTCCCGCGACGTCGGACGACCGCGCGACCGCGACGCCCGCTGAGCCGGCCCCTGCTGATCCGGGGCCCGCCGAGCCGACGCCCACGCCGGCGGATCTCGACACTCTGGCCGACCGCGCAGCAGCGGCCGACCCCGCCGCTCCCGACCCCGCCGCTCCCGACCCCGCCGCCGCTGCCGCCCGTCCCCGCAAGCCCTCGCGCACCCCGCGGGCAGCGCGGCCCCGGTCTGCGCGCCCCGACGCCCGGCGCATGCTCGCGCTCGGCGGCCGCCTCGGCGTCGCGCTGCTCGCCGCGGCCGTGCGGTGGCGCTCGCGGCGGGCGTGATCCTCATGCCCGGGCCGAGCATCCAGGCCGCGGCGCCCGCGATCGACGTCGTCCCCGACCGCGGCGATCAGCTGCTCGTCTGCCCGGGCCCGGTGCTCGGGCTGAGCGCCGGCGCGGAGGCCCAGGTCGCCGCGGTGGCGAACCCGGAGCGCCTCGCCTCGGGCACCGGGCTGGTCGAGGGGGGCATCCCGATCAGCGACGCCCTCGAGGGCGGGGCCGCGACGATCACGCTGCCCGTCGGCGCGCCCGACACCCGCGTCGCCGCGGTGGAGCGCACGGAGCCCGCCACCGACGACGTGCGCGGCCTCGCCGCGGGGGAGTGCGCGGCCCCGCAGCCCACGAGCTGGCTGGTCGGCGGCGACACCACGACCGGGCGCACGACCTGGATCGTGCTGAGCAACCCCGGCGCCGTCGCCGCGACCGTCGCCCTCGACGTGTACGGCACCGCCGGCCTGGTCGACGCTCCCGGCACGCGCGGCATCGTCGTCGCGCCGGGCAGCCAGCGCGTCATCCCGCTCGCCGGGCTCGCCCCCGGTGAGCTCTCGCCCGTCGTCGGCGTGACGAGCAGGGGCGGCTCGGTGACCGCGACGCTGCAGCAGACGATCGTGCGGGGCCTCGACCCCGCGGGCGCGACCATCGTCACCGGCTCGCCCGCGCCGGCGCTGCGGCAGGTGATCCCGGCCTTCCCGGTGATCGACCTCGCGGCGGTCGCCGAGGTCGCGGCCGACGATGGATCCCTCGACTACGCGCCGACCCTCCGTATGCTCGTTCCCGGCGAGGAGGACGCCGAGGTCGCGGTGCGCATCATCCCGGCGGGCGGCGGCGATGAGGTGCTCGTGCGCGCCGAGGTCGAGGCCGGCCGGGTGCTCGACGTCTCGCTGAGCGAGCGTGTCACCGACGGCGAGTACGCGCTCGCGATCGAGTCCGACGTGCCGGTCGTCGCGGGGGCCCGCATCGGCGCGCTCGCGTCCGCGGGCCTCGACGTCGCGTGGGTCTCCGCGGCTCCGGTGCTCGACGTCGACGACGGCGAGGTCATCGCCGCCGTCGCCCCCGGCTCGGGCGCCCTGCTCCACCTCGTCGCGGGCGGCAGCGCCGTCACCGTCGCCGTCGACGGCCGCGAGCTCGAGATCCCCGCCCAGGGCGCCGTGACGCTGCCCGTCGCCGGCAGCAGCGCCCCGAGGATCACGACGACGGGCGAGGTGCACGCCGCCGTCAGCTATCGGGGGGATGCCGGGCTCGACGTCTCCCGCGTGCTCCCGCCGGCCGGCTCGCCCCGCCCGCTCACGATCTACCCCTGAGGCCGGGCCGCGCGGCTCGTCACCAGTGCCGGAATCGGTCGGGCGCGAGATCCCAAGGATCCTTGCCGATGAGCTCCCCGACCGCCCGGAACACGCAGGACTCGATCATGAGCCGCCGATGCCAGTCGTCGTCGCGGTGCAGCCGGCTCATCCGCTCGATCGGGATGCGGTACAGCACGACGAGCGAGTGCTCGGGCAGCACCCGCCAGCGCGCGACGCCCCGCACCCCGATCGGCTGGTCGGGCATCGGCAGCACCTCGATGCGCAGGGTGGCCAGCTCATCGGGCCACAGATCCTGCAGGTAGTCGGCCGAGGAGCGCACGGTCGTCTCGAAGAGGTCGCGGCGGGTGTGCACGGGCGGCAGGTGCGCGCCCGTGACGAGGGAGCGGCCACCGCGGCCGTGGCGGGCGCGAGCGCGGGCGCTCGGCGGCGCAGGGGGCGCGGCGGCGCCCCGCGCGGTCGCGCCGGAGCCCTGACCGCCGCCGTCCCGGCGCGAGGAGCGCGAGCGGCGCGACGGGAACGGCATGCCCCCAGGGTAGTGCCGCCGTATGCTGAGCGGCGATGAGCGCCAGGGGATGCAGCAGGGTCGCGTGCGGCGATGCCGCGGTGAGCACGCTCACCTACGTCTACGCCGACTCGATGGCCGTGCTCGGACCGCTGAGCGGGCGCCCCGAGCCGCACGGCTACGACCTGTGCGAGCGCCACGCGCAGAGCCTCTCGGCCCCGCAGGGCTGGCAGGTCGTCCGCTACTCTTCGACCCTGTGACCACCGCACCCGATCTCAGCGCGTTCATCAAGGCCTACGACGTGCGAGGCCTCGTCGGCTCGCAGCTCACCGAGGAGGTCGTCGAGGCGCTCGGCGCCGGCTTCGTCGACGAGATCGGGGCCGCGGGCGCCGAGGTCGTCGTCGGCCACGACATGCGCGACTCCTCGCCCCGCTTCGTGGCGGCCTTCGCGCGCGGCGCCCAGGCGCGCGGGGCGCACGTCGTGAACCTCGGCCTGTGCTCGACCGACGAGTCCTACTTCGCCTCCGGCCGGTACGACGCCCCGGCGGCGATGTTCACGGCCAGCCACAACCCCGCCACCTACAACGGCATCAAGTTCTCGCGCGCGGGCGCGCAGGGCATCAGCATCGGCACGGGCCTCGCGGGCATCCGCGACCGCGCCTCCGCGTACCTCGCCGAGGGCGCTGTCCCCGCCGTCGCCGAGCCGGGCGGCTACTCCGAGCGCGACGTGCTCGCCGACTACGCCGCCTACCTGCGCGAGCTCGTCGACCTCTCGGGCGTGCGCCCGCTGCGCGTGGTCGTCGACGCGGGCAACGGCATGGGCGGGATGACCGTCCCCGCCGTGCTCGGAACGGCGGCGGGCCTCCCGGCCCTCCCGCTCGAGATCATCCCGCTCTACTTCGAGCTCGACGGCACCTTCCCGAACCACGAGGCGAACCCGCTCGAGCCCGAGAACCTGCGCGACCTGCAGGCCGCGGTGCTCGAGCACGGGGCCGACCTCGGGCTCGCCTTCGACGGCGACGCCGACCGCTGCTTCGTCATCGACGAGCGGGGGGAGCCGGTCACCCCGAGCGCGGTCGCCGCCATCGTCGCGCTGCGCGAGATCACCCGCGTGCGGGCCGCCGGCGAGCAGGGCGACATCCACGTCATCCACAACCTCATCACGTCGCGCATCGTCGCCGAGACGATCGAGCAGGCGGGCGCGATCCCGGTGCGCACGAACGTCGGCCACTCGCTCATCAAGGACAGGATGCGCGAGACCGGCGCCATCTTCGGCGGCGAGCACTCCGCCCACTACTACTTCCGCGACTTCTGGGGGGCCGACAACGGGATGCTCGCCGCGATGCACCTCATCGCGCAGTTCGGCGAGTTCGAGGGCCCGCTCTCGGCGCTGGCGGCGCAGTTCACGCCGTACACGGCGAGCGGCGAGATCAACTCGACCGTGACCGACGTGCCGGCCGCGTACACCCGCATCGTCGAGGCCTTCGCGGGTCGCGGCGAGTTCGACGAGCTCGACGGCCTCACCGTCTCGGGCGCCGCCGGCGACGGCTTCTGGTGGTTCAACGTGCGCCCCTCCAACACCGAGCCCCTGCTGCGGCTCAACGCGGAGGCGGCGACCGCGAGCACGATGCAGGTGCTGCGCGACGAGGTGCTCGCGCTCATCCGAGCCTGAGCGGAGCATCCTGCCTGAGCGCGGCATCCGCACCCGCCCCGCACAGCCCGCCCTCGGGCGCGGGCCTGCGAGAATGAGCGCATGGCCATCGACACCGGCGCGCCCGCGCAGCACACCACCCTCACCGCCGACGTGCGGGGCGGCATCGACTACAAGGTGCGCGACCTGCACCTCGCCGAGGCGGGGCGGCATCAGCTGCGCCTCGCCGAGCACGAGATGCCGGGCCTCATGGCCCTGCGCGAGGAGTTCGGCCCGCACCAGCCGCTGAGGGGCGCGCGCATCGCGGGCTCGCTGCACATGACCGTGCAGACGGCCGTTCTCATCGAGACCCTCGTCGCGCTCGGCGCCGAGGTGCGCTGGGCGAGCTGCAACATCTTCTCGACGCAGGACGAGGCGGCGGCCGCGGTCGTCGTCGGCCCGACCGGCACCCCCGAGAATCCCGAGGGAACCCCCGTCTTCGCCTGGAAGGGCGAGACGCTCGAGGAGTACTGGTGGGCCACCCAGCAGATCTTCGACTGGTCGGCCGGCGGCCACGACGGCCCCACGCTCATCCTCGACGACGGCGGCGACGCCACGATGCTCGTGCACAAGGGCACCGAGTTCGAGGCGGCGGGCACGGTGCCGCCGAACGCCGAGAGCGACAGCGCCGAGTACCGGGTGGTGCTGGATGCCCTGCGCGCGTCGCTCGCCGCCGACCCCCAGCGCTGGACGCGCGCCGGCCGCGGCATCCTCGGCGTCACGGAGGAGACGACCACGGGCGTCCACCGCCTCTACGAGCTGCACCGCGCGGGCGGTCTGCTCTTCCCCGCGATCAACGTCAACGACTCGGTGACGAAGTCGAAGTTCGACAACAAGTACGGCATCCGCCACTCGCTGCCCGACGGCCTCAACCGCGCCACCGATGTGCTCATGGGCGGCAAGACCGTCTTCGTCTGCGGCTACGGTGATGTGGGCAAGGGCTCGGCGGACGCCCTCCGCGGCCAGGGCGCGCGGGTGATCGTCTCCGAGGTCGATCCGATCACGGCGCTGCAGGCGGCGATGGACGGCTTCCAGGTCGGGCGCCTCGACGACCACCTCGACCAGATCGACATCCTCGTGACCGCGACCGGCAACGAGAGCGTCGTCACGGTCGAGCAGCTGCAGGGCCTCAAGCACCTCGCGATCGTGGCCAACGTCGGCCACTTCGACAACGAGATCGACATGGCGGGCCTCGAGTCGCTGCCCGGCGCCGAGCGCATCGAGATCAAGCCGCAGGTGCACGAGTGGCGCCTGCCCACCGGCCGCAGCATCCTCGTGCTCAGCGAGGGCCGCCTCATGAACCTCGGCAACGCGACCGGCCACCCCTCCTTCGTGATGAGCGCCTCCTTCACCAACCAGGTGCTCGCGCAGATGGAGCTGCACACGCGGCTCGACCATTACCCGCTCGGCGTGCACGTGCTGCCGAAGCTGCTCGACGAGAAGGTCGCGCGCCTGCACCTCGACGCGCTGGGCGCCCGCCTGACCGAGCTGACCCCGCGGCAGGCCGCCTACATCGGCGTCGACCCGCAGGGGCCGTACAAGGTCGACCACTACCGCTACTGATGGTCGTGGGCGCAGCGCGGCGGCAGGCCGATCCGATCGGTCGCCGCCGCGGCGCTGGCGCGCCGGTGGTCCTGTCCGCCATCGCGGCCGTGGCGGGCCTCGTGATGCTGGCCTCCTCGGCCTGGATCGCCGCGGTGTTCGGCTCGATCAGCACGCAGCAGCTGCTCGACGTCGTCGAGGGGCGCACGCAGCTCGATGGCGGCGGGCCCGGGCTGCTGGTCTCGTTCCTGCTCGTCTGCCTGCTCGCGCCCGTGCTCGCCGTCGCGGCGATCGCGGGCGTGGCGACCGCTGCGCGACGGGATGCCCGCCGCGAGCATCCCCCCACCGCAGCATCTCGGCCGTGGTGGCGGCCGCTGCTCGCCCCGGTGGCCGGCGGCCTCGTGCTGCTGCTCGGCGCGGGCCTGCTGCTCGACCGCGTGCAGCTCTGGCCGTACCTCGAGGCCGCCCGCTACGACGGCTCCGTCGCCGGGTACTACGTGGCCGGGCAGACGCTGCCGCCACCCGCGGAACGTGCGTCGACGAACCTGATCATGATCTACCTCGAGTCCTTCGAGCAGGCCTACGAGAGCCCCGCGATCATGGGGGAGGACCTGCTCGCCCCGCTCACCGAAGCGACCGACGACTGGATGCGGTGGGAGACCCTCGAGCAGCAGCCGGGCACGGGCTGGACGATCGCCGGCATCGTGGGCAGCCAGTGCGGCATCCCGCTCAAGAACGAGGCCCTCGACAGCGGCAGCGTCGACAAGAACGCGCTCGGCGAGGCGGAGGAGCGCTTCCTCCCCGGAGCGGTCTGCCTCGGCGACGTGCTCGAGCAGCACGGCTACCGCAGCGTCTTCCTCGGCGGGGCCGATGCGGGCTTCGCGGGCAAGGGCAAGTTCCTGCAGCAGCACGGCTACGACGAGGTGCTCGACCGCCCCGACTGGGTGCAGCGCGGCGAGACGGACTTCAACGCCTGGGGGCTCTCCGACCACCGGCTGCTCGCGAACGCCCGGCTCGAGCTCGACGAGCTGCGCGCGCAGGATCGCCCCTACAACCTGACGCTCCTCACGGTCGACAGTCACGAGCCCGGGCTGGTGGGCCCGGCGTGCGAGCAGGGCGACGACGGTCCGGTGCGGGCGTCGGTCCGGTGCACGGCCGACGAGGTCGGGGCGTTCCTCACCGAGATCGAGCGCGACGGCGTGCTCGACGACACCGCGGTCGTCGTGATGGGTGATCACCTGGCGATGGTCGGCGCGACGAGCGAGCTGGCCGGTGAGCTGCGGGATGCTCCGCGCGGGGTCTTCCACCGCATGACCACGCCGCTCGACGTCGAGCCGCAGCCCGGGAGCATCGACCACTTCAGCATCCTGCCGACGACCCTGGAGCTGCTGGGGGTCGAGGTCCCCGGCGGGCGCCTCGGCCTGGGCCGCTCCGCGGTCGTCCCGGAGGAGGGTCGCCCGCCCGCGCCGGTCGACGACTCGCCCTCGCTCGACGCGCTGGCGCCCGACCAGCGCCGGCTGGTGCTCGAGGCCCCGTCGACGCAGTTCTACGCCCGGCTCTGGAACCCCGAGACCGCCGCGGCGGAGGCGCCTCGATGACCCTCGTGCCTCGACCGCCCCGCCGGCTCGGGATGCGCGGGATTCCACGCGACACGCCGTCGCGCGCGCTCGATTGGCGGAGGGGCCCGATCCCGCGTAATGTCTCTTCCTGTTGCCCCAAGCGGGCGGGAGAGAGCCAGGCCGAGTGCCTCGGAGCATCCCGGGCCCCAAGCGGAAACACCATCCCCTCCGAATCGCGAGCCCTCACCGGCGAGCGTGTGGAGGATGAGGCATCCCACCTCCGATCGAGCTGCGAAGCTCGGACGGATGCGGATCCGAAAAGGAAGTGCCCTGTTGCCGAGACCGCGAGGTCGAGGGTCAGGTGCGTCCGATCCTTGAGAACTCAACAGCGTGCACTAAGTCAATGCCAAATTATCCTCGTCGGTCGAGCTTTTGCTCGGTCGGGAGAGATTCCTTTGGATTGAAACAAGAATGTCAGTAGATATTCGAACTTCAGTCAGAACAAACTCGTCCTGCTGGTCCTTCGGGTCTGGTGGGGCACTAGATGTGCCGGCTGCCTTTGGGTGGTTTGGCTATCAAACATTTACGGAGAGTTTGATCCTGGCTCAGGACGAACGCTGGCGGCGTGCTTAACACATGCAAGTCGAACGATGAAGCTGGAGCTTGCTCTGGTGGATTAGTGGCGAACGGGTGAGTAACACGTGAGTAACCTGCCCTTGACTCTGGGATAAGCGTTGGAAACGACGTCTAATACCGGATACGAGCTTCAGCCGCATGGCTAGGAGTTGGAAAGAATTTCGGTCAAGGATGGACTCGCGGCCTATCAGCTAGTTGGTGAGGTAATGGCTCACCAAGGCGACGACGGGTAGCCGGCCTGAGAGGGTGACCGGCCACACTGGGACTGAGACACGGCCCAGACTCCTACGGGAGGCAGCAGTGGGGAATATTGCACAATGGGCGCAAGCCTGATGCAGCAACGCCGCGTGAGGGACGACGGCCTTCGGGTTGTAAACCTCTTTTAGCAGGGAAGAAGCGAAAGTGACGGTACCTGCAGAAAAAGCACCGGCTAACTACGTGCCAGCAGCCGCGGTAATACGTAGGGTGCAAGCGTTGTCCGGAATTATTGGGCGTAAAGAGCTCGTAGGCGGTTTGTCGCGTCTGCTGTGAAAACGCGAGGCTCAACCTCGCGCCTGCAGTGGGTACGGGCAGACTAGAGTGCGGTAGGGGAGATTGGAATTCCTGGTGTAGCGGTGGAATGCGCAGATATCAGGAGGAACACCGATGGCGAAGGCAGATCTCTGGGCCGTAACTGACGCTGAGGAGCGAAAGCGTGGGGAGCGAACAGGATTAGATACCCTGGTAGTCCACGCCGTAAACGTTGGGAACTAGATGTAGGGACCATTCCACGGTTTCTGTGTCGCAGCTAACGCATTAAGTTCCCCGCCTGGGGAGTACGGTCGCAAGACTAAAACTCAAAGGAATTGACGGGGGCCCGCACAAGCGGCGGAGCATGCGGATTAATTCGATGCAACGCGAAGAACCTTACCAAGGCTTGACATATACGAGAACGGGCCAGAAATGGTCAACTCTTTGGACACTCGTAAACAGGTGGTGCATGGTTGTCGTCAGCTCGTGTCGTGAGATGTTGGGTTAAGTCCCGCAACGAGCGCAACCCTCGTCCTATGTTGCCAGCACGTAATGGTGGGAACTCATGGGAGACTGCCGGGGTCAACTCGGAGGAAGGTGGGGATGACGTCAAATCATCATGCCCCTTATGTCTTGGGCTTCACGCATGCTACAATGGCCGGTACAAAGGGCTGCAATACCGCAAGGTGGAGCGAATCCCAAAAAGCCGGTCTCAGTTCGGATTGAGGTCTGCAACTCGACCTCATGAAGTTGGAGTCGCTAGTAATCGTGGATCAGCAACGCCACGGTGAATACGTTCCCGGGCCTTGTACACACCGCCCGTCAAGTCATGAAAGTCGGTAACACCCGAAGCCAGTGGCCCAACCGCAAGGAGGGAGCTGTCGAAGGTGGGATCGGTGATTAGGACTAAGTCGTAACAAGGTAGCCGTACCGGAAGGTGCGGCTGGATCACCTCCTTTCTAAGGAGCATCTACCCCCCTCTTGCCGCCATCAGGCGGTGGTGGGGTGGGGTCAGAAGCCAGATCTGAGACGCATGTTCTCAGCTGGTAGCTCATGGGTGGAACATTGACTTTGGGTGCGGGTGAGCGTCGGCGCTCTAGTACTCCTCTTCTCTTGCAGAGGGGGATGGAAGAAGAGCCGGCGGGAGCCTGCACCGTGCACGCTGTTGGGTCCTGAGGGACCGGGCCTCGTACAGCTCTCCACAGGGAGGGGGTGCGGGTATCGATTCCTCGGACCGTGGTCTGGCCGACTAGAAAGCACGCAGCTTCTGTAACAGGGGGCTGCGTCGTCGGGCAGGGGCGGTACCGACCGTATGTTGAGAACTACACAGTGGACGCGAGCATCTTAGAACTGAAGGTCGTCAAGACTTTCGGATCTATAGATCAAACATCTCGAAAGAGATATAGATCATTGGTCGCAGCAGACGCGCATGCCGCAAGGTGTGAGTGGACGCTGCCGATCGATTCAAACTCATGTAGTCAAGTTTCTAAGAGCAAACGGTGGATGCCTTGGCATCTGGAGCCGAAGAAGGACGTAGCAATCTGCGATAAGCCTCGGTTAGCTGATAAGCAAGCATTTGATCCGAGGATTTCCGAATGGGGAAACCCCGTCAGGCACTTCGTGTGACCTGATGACTCCCGCCTGAATATATAGGGCGGGTAGAGGGAACGTGGGGAAGTGAAACATCTCAGTACCCACAGGAAGAGAAAACAACAGTGATTCCGTCAGTAGTGGCGAGCGAACGCGGAAGAGGCTAAACCGATCATGTGTGATAGCCGGCAGGCGTTGCATGGTCGGGGTTGCGGGACTTTCCTGTAGATCTGCCGATCTATGAGGGTTACAGCGCGATATAGACGAATGGTCTTGAAAGGCCAGTCACAGAGGGTGCCAACCCCGTAGTCGAAATGTCGTAATGGCCCGGAGAGTATCCCAAGTAGCACGGGGCCCGAGAAATCCCGTGTGAATCTGTCAGGACCACCTGATAAGCCTAAATACTCCCAGATGACCGATAGCGGACAAGTACCGTGAGGGAAAGGTGAAAAGTACCCCGGGAGGGGAGTGAAATAGTACCTGAAACCGTTTGCTTACAAACCGTCGGAGCAGCCCTAGTAGCTGTGACGGCGTGCCTTTTGAAGAATGAGCCTGCGAGTTAGTGATATGTGGCGAGGTTAACCCGTGAGGGGCAGCCGTAGCGAAAGCGAGTCTGAATAGGGCGATTCAGTCGCATGTCCTAGACCCGAAGCGAAGTGATCTATCCATGGCCAGGTTGAAGCGACGGTAAGACGTCGTGGAGGACCGAACCCACTTAGGTTGAAAACTGAGGGGATGAGCTGTGGATAGGGGTGAAAGGCCAATCAAACTTCGTGATAGCTGGTTCTCTCCGAAATGCATTTAGGTGCAGCGTTGCGTGTTTCTTGCCGGAGGTAGAGCTACTGGATGGCCGATGGGCCCCAAAAGGTTACTGACGTCAGCCAAACTCCGAATGCCGGTAAGTGAGAGCGCAGCAGTGAGACGGTGGGGGATAAGCTTCATCGTCGAGAGGGAAACAACCCAGACTACCGACTAAGGTCCCTAAGCGTGTGCTAAGTGGGAAAGGATGTGGAGTTGCATAGACAACCAGGAGGTTGGCTTAGAAGCAGCCACCCTTGAAAGAGTGCGTAATAGCTCACTGGTCAAGTGATTCCGCGCCGACAATGTAACGGGGCTCAAGCACACCACCGAAGTCGTAGGATTCGCATTGTAGGTAGGCCTTCGTGGTCCAGCCGTGCGGATCGGTAGGAGAGCGTCGTGTGGCCAGTGAAGCGGCGGTGTAAACCAGCCGTGGAGGCCACACGAGTGAGAATGCAGGCATGAGTAGCGAAAGACGGGTGAGAAACCCGTCCTCCGAATGACCAAGGGTTCCAGGGCCAGGCTAATCCGCCCTGGGTAAGTCGGGACCTAAGGCGAGGCCGACAGGCGTAGTCGATGGACAACGGGTTGATATTCCCGTACTGACGAAGAACCGCCCAAGTCAATCCAGTAATGCTAAGTGTCCGAATCCCTCTGATGGATCCCTTCGGGGTGAAGCGTTGGGGCTAGCACACGACCCTATGCTGGTGCGGCTAGCGTATTAACAGGTGTGACGCAGGAAGGTAGCTGAGCCGGGCGATGGTAGTCCCGGTGTAAGGATGTAGGGCGAGAGATAGGCAAATCCGTCTCTCATACAGCCTGAGATCCGATGCGTACCCCTCACGGGGGAAATCAGTGATCCATGCTGCCGAGAAAAGCATCGACGCGAGGTTCTAGTCACCCGTACCCCAAACCGACTCAGGTGGTCAGGTAGAGAATACCAAGGAGATCGAGAGAATCGTGGTTAAGGAACTCGGCAAAATGCCCCCGTAACTTCGGGAGAAGGGGGGCCGGATTCGTGAAGGGATTTACTCCTGGAGCGTTGAAGGCCGCAGAGACCAGTGGGAAGCGACTGTTTACTAAAAACACAGGTCCGTGCCAAGTCGCAAGACGATGTATACGGACTGACGCCTGCCCGGTGCTGGAAGGTTAAGAGGAGCGGTTAGCGTAAGCGAAGCTGCGAATTTAAGCCCCAGTAAACGGCGGTGGTAACTATAACCATCCTAAGGTAGCGAAATTCCTTGTCGGGTAAGTTCCGACCTGCACGAATGGCGTAACGACTTCCCAGCTGTCTCAACCGCGAACTCGGCGAAATTGCACTACGAGTAAAGATGCTCGTTACGCGCAGCAGGACGGAAAGACCCCGTGACCTTTACTACAGTTTGGTATTGGTGTTCGGTGTGGCTTGTGTAGGATAGGTGGGAGACTGTGAAGCTGGCACGCTAGTGTCGGTGGAGTCGTTGTTGAAATACCACTCTGGTCACTCTGGATGTCTAACTTAGAACCGTAATCCGGTTCAGGGACAGTGCCTGATGGGTAGTTTAACTGGGGCGGTTGCCTCCCAAAAAGTAACGGAGGCGCCCAAAGGTTCCCTCAACCTGGTTGGCAATCAGGTGTCGAGTGTAAGTGCACAAGGGAGCTTGACTGTGAGACTGACAGGTCGAGCAGGGACGAAAGTCGGGACTAGTGATCCGGCAGTGGCTTGTGGAAGCGCTGTCGCTCAACGGATAAAAGGTACCTCGGGGATAACAGGCTGATCTTGCCCAAGAGTCCATATCGACGGCATGGTTTGGCACCTCGATGTCGGCTCGTCGCATCCTGGGGCTGGAGTAGGTCCCAAGGGTTGGGCTGTTCGCCCATTAAAGCGGTACGCGAGCTGGGTTTAGAACGTCGTGAGACAGTTCGGTCCCTATCCGCTGCGCGCGCAGGAAGTTTGAGAGGATCTGACCCTAGTACGAGAGGACCGGGTTGGACGAACCTCTGGTGTGTCAGTTGTTCCGCCAGGAGCACCGCTGATTAGCTACGTTCGGGATGGATAACCGCTGAAAGCATCTAAGCGGGAAGCCGGCCTCGAGATGAGACTTCCATACCCTTTTAGGGTGAGAGGCTCCCAGCCAGACGACTGGGTTGATAGGCGGGATGTGGAAGTGGGGACTCAAGACCCATGGAGCTGACCCGTACTAATAAGCCGATAACTTGACAACAACCTCCCCACCTCGTGTGGGGGAATGAGTTTGCTGCTCGCGTCCACTTTGTGGTTCTCGATTTACGGTCGAGAACTGCGCACACAACACTTCAGTGTTGCTCGTTGCGCTCTTGATTGAGAAATCAATAGTGTTTCGGCGGCCATAGCGAAGGGGAAACGCCCGGTCACATTCCGAACCCGGAAGCTAAGACCTTCTGCGCCGATGGTACTGCGAGGGGGACCTCGTGGGAGAGTAGGACACCGCCGGACTTCATTTCGTGTGATGGCCACCCAGGAATGGGTGGCCATCACTCGTTAACGCACGTTCCGCACGATTCATGAGGCCGTCCCGGTGGGGCGGCCTTTCGTCGTCTCCGGGCACGAGGGTGGCGGCGCGGCTTCCCGTCGACGCCGTGGGCGGCGGACGAGCGGCGGCGGTGCGGCGGGCAGACTAGGGGGAGCGGGGTGCCCGGCGGGCGGGAGACCCGCTCAGCCGCGCTCGGGGAACCCGTGCGGCCGCGCGGCGAGCGTGGGCTGCAGCTGCTCGAGGCGAGCCCGCTCCAGCTCGAGGGCGCGCGACTCGCGCTCCCGCCGCAGCACGGCGACGCCGGCGAGCAGCAGCTCGGGCGCGACGGCGGGCACCGGCGAGACGTAGGGAAGGCTGTCGGAGGCCAGCTGCTGCGCGAGCCGCTCCCGAGTCGCGGGCGTGTGGCCGGAGGCCTGCGCGAGGAACTGCGCGATGCGACGGGCCAGCGGATCGGGCAGACGCGCGACGTCGGCGGTGGCCGCCCACTCGGTGAGCTCGACGGGCATCCCGAATCGGGCATCCATCGGGGCCGGCACGCGCTCGTACTGGCTGTAGGTGCCGGCGAGCAGATCGCCGAGGCGCTTCGCGCGGGGGTTGAGCATCGCGACGACGACGGCGAGCCCGCCGAAGGTCAGCACGATCTCGAACAGCCCGACGGATGAGCGGATGAAGGCGTGCCGGAAGGAGATCGCGCCGCCGTCATCCCGCACGATGCGGTCGCCGAGCGCGAGACGGCCGAGCGAGCGGCCCTGCGTCGCGGTCTCGACCACCGCGGGCACGATGACGAGGCCGAGGATGGCGGTGACGATCGCGACCGCGGCGAAGAGGTTCTCGGGCAGGCTCACCGCCTCGGCGAGCGTGATGAGCAGCCATGCCAGCAGCAACGTGCCGCCGACGTAGACGAGCGTGTCGATGAGCGCCCCGGCACCGCGCAGCACGACGTTCGTCGCGCGCAGGTCGAGCGCTACCGCCTCGCCGGTGAGCAGCTCACGATCGGCGTCGTGCTCGCTGAGGGACGGGGCGGGGCTTCCCGGCGTGGACATGACAGTATCTAAACAGATGGATCTCGACGCCTACTCCCCCGCACACGCCGCCGAATGGGAGCGGCTGCAGGCCCTTGCCCGCCAGCGCCGGTTCGACGGCCGGGAGGCCGACGAGCTCATCGAGCACTACCAGGCCGGGGCGACCCAGCTCTCGGCGATCACGACGGCCGCCGGCGCCGTCCCCGCCTCCGAGCGCCTGTCGCTGCACCTGTCGCGCGCACGACTGCGGTTCACCGGTGCGGGCGCCGAGCCGCTCGCCCAGCTGAGCCGCTACGCGACCCGCGAGGTGCCCGCCGCGCTCCACCGCATCCGCTACCTAACGCTCGCGGTCGCCGCGGTCTTCGCGATCATCGCCACGGCCACGGCGGTCTGGATCGGGACGACGCCCGGGCTCATCGCCTCGCTCGGCGACTACGAGATGCTGCGCCAGTACGCCGAGCAGGAGTTCGTGAACTACTACTCAGAATCGCCCGAGGCCGCCTTCGCCGGCCAGGTGTGGGTGAACAACGCGTTCATCGCCGCGCAGTGCGTCGCCTTCGGCATCGTCGGCTTCTGGGTGCCGGTCGTCGTCGTCCAGAACGCGCAGGCCGTCGGCCAGAGCGCCGCGATCATGGCCGAGTTCGGCCGGCTCGACGTCTTCTTCCTCAACATCCTCCCGCACGGTCAGCTCGAGCTGTACAGCATCTTCGTCGCGGCTGCCGCGGGCCTCATGATCTTCTGGGCGTGGGTCGCGCCGGGCGCGCGCACCCGCCTGCAGGCCCTCGCCGAGGACGGCCGGGCGCTCTTCGCCGTCATCGGCGGCCTCGTGGTCGGCCTCGGCGTGAGCGGTCTCGTCGAGGGATTCGTGACGCGGCAGGACTGGCCCGACGTGATCCGCATCGGCATCGGCACTCTCGCGCTCGCCTGGTTCGTGTGGGTGCAGTGGATCGTCGGCGGCCGGGCCCGCCGCGAGGGCGAGAACGGCGACATGGACCCGCTGAGCAGAGGCGCCCGCGTCGTCGTCGGCGACTGACGCCCGCGCATCGTTCGGGGTGAGGGATGCTCTCCGCGATTCGTTCGTTTTTTTGACTGGTTCACGATAAGCCGATAGGGTCGGCTCATGCCCTCCGACCTCGAGCCCCTGCTGCGCGGCGCCGGCCTGCGGATCACCGCCGGGCGCCTCGCCGTGCTCGAGGTGCTCGAGGCCATGCCGCACAGCGATGCGGAGAGCATCCACCGGGCCCTCGACGCCGCCGGCCACCGCCTCACCCTGCAGGCCGTGCACAACGTGCTCGGCGATCTCACGCAGGGCGGGCTGCTGCGCCGGATCGAGCCGGCCCGCTCCGCGGCGCGCTACGAGCGGCGCATCGGCGACAACCACCATCACGCGGTGTGCACCGCGTGCGGTGCCGTCGCCGACATCGACTGCGTCGTCGGGCACTCGCCGTGCCTGACGCCGTCCGACTCCGGCGGATTCGAGATCCAGACCGCCGAAGTCACCTTCTGGGGCCTGTGCCCCGGATGCCGTGCCCACCGCAATACCGAAGGAGCACCTCCCGCGTGACGAATCACACGACCACCACCAGCGGAGCCCCGGTCGCCAGCGACCAGCACTCGCAGACCGTCGGCACCGACGGCTCGATCGTGCTGACCGACCACTACCTGGTCGAGAAGCTCGCCCAGTTCAACCGCGAGCGCGTTCCGGAGCGCGTCGTGCACGCCAAGGGCGGCGGCGCCTTCGGCACCTTCGAGACCACGCACGACGTGTCGCAGTACACCCGTGCGGCGCTGTTCCAGCCCGGCACCACCACCGAGACGCTGCTGCGCTTCAGCTCGGTCGCCGGCGAGCAGGGCAGCCCCGACACCTGGCGCGACCCCCGCGGCTTCGCGCTGAAGTTCTACACCTCAGAGGGCAACTACGACCTCGTCGGCAACAACACCCCCGTCTTCTTCATCAAGGACGGCATCAAGTTCCCCGACTTCATCCGCTCGCAGAAGCGCCTTCCGGGCTCGGGCCTGCGCGACCACAACATGCAGTGGGACTTCTGGACGCACCAGCCCGAGAGCGCCCACCAGGTGACCTGGCTGATGGGCGACCGCGGCGTGCCGACGTCGTGGCGCCACATGGACGGCTTCGGCTCGCACACCTACCAGTGGATCAACGCCGCGGGCGAGCGCTTCTGGGTGAAGTACCACTTCCGCACCAACCAGGGCCACGAGACCCTGACGCAGAGCCAAGCCGACCAGATCGCCGGCGAGGACGCTGACTTCCACCGCCGCGACCTGTTCGAGGCGATCGAGAAGGGCGACTACCCCACCTGGGGTCTCTCGGTGCAGGTCATGCCCTACGAGGAGGCGAAGACGTACCGCTTCAACCCCTTCGACCTCACGAAGGTATGGCCGAAGAGCGACTACCCGCTCATCCCGGTCGGCCGCCTGACGCTCGACCGCAACCCGGAGAACTTCTTCGCGCAGATCGAGCAGGCCGCGTTCGCACCGTCGAACTTCGTCCCCGGCATCGCGGCGAGCCCCGACCGCATGCTGCAGGCGCGCATCTTCAGCTACGCGGATGCCCACCGCTACCGCGTCGGCACGAACCACAACCAGCTGCCGGTGAACGCCCCGAAGAACGAGGCGAACCACTACTCGAAGGAGGGCGCGATGAATTACACCTTCCCGCCCGCCTCGCAGCCGGTGTACGCCCCGAACTCGTTCGGCGGACCCCACGCCGACGAGGCCGCCCACGGCCCCGACCGCGGCTGGGAGCAGGACGGCGAGCTCGTGCGCACCGCCGTCACCCTGCACGCCGAGGACGACGACTTCGTGCAGCCCCGCACGCTCGTGAACGAGGTCATGGACGACGCGCAGCGCGAGCGGCTCGTCGGCAACATCGTCGGGCACGTCTCGGGCGTCACCATCCCCGAGCTGCGCGAGCGGGTCATCCAGTACTGGAAGAACATCGACGAGACCCTCGGCGCGCGCGTCGAGGCGGGCCTTCCGCCCATCGCCGAACCGCAATCGACGCTCGTGCCGCCGCCCACCGCGGCGAAGTAGCGCCCTCCGCACCGCCGATACGGGCCGTCCTCCTCCGGGAGGGCGGCCCGTTCGCGTGCGGCGCGCGGCCCGACGGCCCCGGCGCTACAGCCGCCCGGCCGCCTTGTACGCGAGGTAGCGGTCGGCGACGGCGGGCGGCAGCTCGAGCGGGGGAGCGCTGACGACGTCGCCGCCGAGACGGCGCACGGCGGCGGCGACGCGCTGAGCATCCAGCAGGGCGCGCTCGGCCGAGGCGGCGCGGTAGACGGATGCTCGATCACCGCGCTCGGCGGCCGCCTCGGCCAGCGCGGGGTCGGTGACGGAGGCGATGAGCACGAGGTGCTTCCGCGTCAGCTGGGGCAGCATCGCCAGCAGCGAGCGGGTCGCGCCGGGCGACTCGAGCGGGGTGGCGATGACGACGAGCGAGCGCTGCGACGACATCGAGCGCACGAGGGCGGGCACGGCGCTCCAGTCGGTCTCGAGCAGCTCGGGGTCGATGGGCGCCATCGCGTCGGTGAGCTTCGCGAGCAGGTCGGCGCCGCGAGCGCCCTGCACGCGCGCGCGCACGCGCCGGTCGAAGACGGCGGCGTCGACGCGGTCGCCGGCGCGGTCGGCGAGGGCCGCGAGCAGCAGGGTCGACTCGAAGGCGGTGTCGATGCGGGTCTCATCGGCGATACGCGCGGCGGCCGTGCGGCCGGAGTCGACGATGACGACGACGCGGCGATCGCGCTCGGGCCGCCAGGTGCGCACCATGAGCGCGGCGGCGCTGCCGGGGCCGGCCGTGCGGCGAGCGGTCGCCCGCCAGTCGATCGAGCGCACGTCGTCGCCGCGCACGTACTCGCGCAGCGAGTCGAACTCGGTGCCCTGGCCGCGCACCATGAGCGCGGTGCGGCCGTCGAGCTCGCGCAGCCGGGCGAGCCGCGAGGGCAGGTGCCGGCGCGAGGCGAACTCCGGCAGCACGCGGATGACGCCCGGCGCGCGCATGCTCGCCTGGCGCGCGGCGAGCCGCAGCGGCCCGATCGACCGGATGGTGACGAGGGCGGTGCGGCGCTCGCCCCGACGCCAGGGCGTGAGCGTCATCCGCAGCGCCCGGCGCTCGCCGGGGGGCACGCGCAGAGGCTGACGGGTGGGGGATGCCCCGGCCGAGGGCTCCCAGGCGTCGCGCACCACGCCCCGCAGCATCCGCCGCCCCGTATTGGTGACGAGCAGCGTCGCCGGCGCCGAGTCGGTGAGCCGGACCCGCTCGGCCGTCTCGCGCTCGAGCGCGACCCTGCGCGGCGAGGCCGCGAGCGCGAGGTCGAGCGCGGCGAGCAGCAGGCAGAACCCGACCCAGCCGAGGTACGCCCATCCGTTCGCGAGCAGCACGATCGGCACGGCGCCGAGGGCGACGAGCGCGACGAACCACCCGGTGACGGCCATGGCTACAGCGGCACCTGCACCTGCTGGACGATGGATCGGAGAATCGTGTCGGCCGAGACGCCCTCGAGCTCCGCCTCGGGCCGCAGGGCGATGCGGTGGCGCCAGACGGGCAGCAGCATCGCCTGCACGTGGTCGGGCGTGATCGCCTCGGCGCCCGAGAGCCAGGCCCAGGCCTTCGCGGCGGCGAGCAGCGCGGTGGTGCCGCGGGGGCTGACGCCGAGCTTGACGCTCGGGCTCTGCCGGGTGGCGCGGGCGAGGTCGACGACGTAGCCGAGCACCTCGGGCGTCGCGCCGACGCGGGCGACGGCCGCGCGGGCGGCCGTGATGTCGTCGGCGCCGAGCACCGCGGTCACGCCGGCGCCGCCGAGGTCGCGCGGGTTGAAGCCGTCGGCGTGCCGCTGCAGCACCTCGACCTCGTCGTCGCGCGCGGGCAGGTCGAGCACGAGCTTGAGCAGGAACCGGTCGAGCTGCGCCTCGGGCAGCTGGTACGTGCCCTCGTACTCGACGGGGTTCTGCGTCGCGGCGACCATGAAGGGGTGCGGCAGCGCGTGCGTGGTGCCGTCGACGCTGACCTGGCGCTCCTCCATCGCCTCGAGCAGCGAGGACTGCGTCTTCGGCGGTGTGCGGTTGATCTCGTCGGCGAGCAGTATGTTCGTGAACACCGGCCCGGCGCGGAACTCGAAGTCGCCGGCCTTGGCGTCGTAGACGACCGAGCCGGTGACGTCGCCCGGCATGAGGTCGGGCGTGAACTGCACGCGGGTCGTGCGCAGGCTCAGCGACTGGCTGAGCGAGCGCACGAGCAGGGTCTTCGCCACCCCCGGCACGCCCTCCAGCAGCACGTGGCCGCCGGCCAGCAGGGCCACGATGAGCCCGCTCACGGCGGCGTCCTGCGCCACCACGGCCTTGCCCACCTCGGTGCGCACACGGGCGAAGGATGCTCGCAGCTCGGTATCCGTCATCGGTCCATTCTCCTGGTCGGGTCGGGGTCGGTCGTGCCGCTCGAGGGCGGGGCGGCGGATCCGGGGGCGGCGCCGTCGAGGCCCACGCGGCGGTGCACCTCGGCCTCGAGCGCGGCGAGGGCGTCGGAGAGGTCGACGAGCTCGCGGTCGGTCTCGGGCTCGCGGTCGACGAGCAGCGTGCGCAGGGCATCCCGCGGCCGCCCGGTGGCGGCGGTGATCGACGCGATGATCTCGTCGATGCCCGCGGCGGGGCCGAGTCCGAGGCTCTCGCCGAGGCGGCGCAGAGTGCCGAGGCGCAGCGCGTCGAGGGCGCGCAGACGGGCGCCGGCCCGGGCGTAGAGGCGCGCGCGGCCCTCCATCGTCTCGGTCGTGCGCACGACCACGGGCAGGTTCTCGATGACGACCGGGCCGAGGCGGCGCCCGCGCCAGACGGCGGCGGCGAGCCCGACCGTGAGGGCGAGCCAGGCGAGCGGGTTCACCCAGCCGGGCGTGAGCTCGGCGATCGTCGAGACGCCCGGATCGGCGTCGGCGGCGGTGCCGACCCACCAGACGAGGCGGGGATGCTCACCGAGCAGCCCGAGCGCGAGGGCCGCGTTGCCCTGCCGCGCGACGGAGTCGTTCTGCAGCAGCGTCGCGCCGCCGAGCACGCTCACCACGGCGTCGTCCGGCGCATCGCCGCCGGCGGCAGGCACGGTGACGAGCATCGCGCCGCCCTCGCCGTCGAAGCAGACCGCGGCGGCGCCGGCGACGCTGTCGTACCCGGCACCCGTGCCCTCCACGGTGCCGGAGCGCTCCGCGAGCTCCTCGGCGCAGCCCGCCTCGCGCGCGCCGTCGACGAGGTCGACCGGGAACACGTCGGGGGCCAGCGCCTCGAGCGCGGCCGGGCCGGGCTCGACGAGGACGAGGCGGGCGGCCGCGCCGTCGAGGCGGGCCCAGGCGGCGGGGTCGACGAGGCCGAGCGGATCGGCGGCGAGGATCGTCGTCGCCGCCGGATCGTCGACGGCGTCGAGCGCGCCGTCGAGCGAGTCGCGCACGACGACGTCGACGCCCTGGTCGCGCAGCACCTCGACGAGGGCGCGCGAGCCGGCGGGGGCCGCCTCGTCGGCGCCGAAGCGGTCGGCCTCGGCGGTCGCGCCCGTGAGCGCCATCATGCCGAGCCCGAGAACGATCAGGGCGAGGACCGCGACGACCCAGAAGACGCTGCGGCGCAGACTGCGGCCGAGGGTGGGGGTGACGATCGACTCCGCGGCGGCGCGGCGGGCGGCCCCGCGGCCGACCGGCGGGGCGGTGCGCGCCGGCGCGGTCATGAGGGGGCTCCGGCCCGCGAGGGCGCGGGGGAGGAGGCCGTGCCGGCGGGGGAGCCCGGCGCGCCGGCGGACGGCAGGATCGGCTGGGCCTGCTGCAGGCGCTCGTCGAGCATCCGCAGCGCCTCGTAGGCCGCCTGATCGCCGTCGCGCCCCTGGTAGCGCACGCCGTCGAAGGCGTCGGCCCCCGTGTCGAGGGCCTCGCGCTCGGCGGGGAAGGCGCGCGCCGCCTGGCGGGCCGCCTCGTGCGCGGTCGTGCCGGGCAGGACGGCGAGCAGCGTGCGCTCGTCGAGGGAGCGGGCGAGGGCGCGGAACCGCTCCGCGATCGCGAGCGCCCAATCGCCGCGGGCGGCGGCGGCGGCGGATGCCCGGCGCAGCTCCTTCACCGAGCGGCGGTCGCTCTCGCCGAACAGCTCGCCCGCGGCCCGGGAGCGCGTGCGCCGGCGCGGCAGGCCGTAGACCAGGATCGCCACGAGCACCGCGAGGGCGACGAGCACCCCGCCGATGACGAGCGCGAGCACGGGCGGGCCCTCGCCGGGCGCGAACTGCAGGCTCTGGAACCACTCGAGCGCCGCCTGCGAGAGCAGGTCGAACCAGGTGGGCTGCGCGGCGGCGTAGGCGGGATCGGCGAGCTCGTCGAGCAGCAGCTCCTGCGCGTCGGGCGCGGTCGGCTCGACCGGGGCGAAGGCGCCCGGTCTCACGCGACCGTGCCGGTGACGGGCGGGGAGAACGAGGACGAAGGAGAGCCGGGCACGAGCGCCGCGCGCTCGTGGTACGGGTCGGGGCCCTCGCGGCCGGCGGCGCGCTCCTCGACGAAGCGCTGCAGGTCGAGGTCGAGGCCCTCATCGCGCATGCGGGCGTCGACGTAGACGAGGGCGGTCGCCGCGGAGAGCAGCACCGCGCCGATCGCGCCGACGACGACGGAGACGATGATGGTGACGACGTAGAGCACGCCGACCGCCACGAGGGCGGTCGTCTCGTCCTGGGCGGGGTTGAGCAGGCCGATGCCGAGGGCGGCGGCGAGGGTGAAGGGCGTCGCCACGGCGCTCGAAGCCGCCTGCACGATGACCGTGATGAGCGCCAGGATGCCGAAGGTGCGCCAGAAGCGGCCGGCGGTCAACCGCCAGCTGCGGGCGATGGAGGCCCGCACGGGGAGGCGCTCGAGCACGATGGCCGTGGGCACGAGCGCGGTCTTGATGCCGATCCAGATCGCGAGGACGAGCAGCCCCAGGCCGCCGCCGATGCCGAGGATCACCGCCGCGACGAGGCCCGCCTCCTGGCCGACGGCGACGAGCAGGGTGATGACCGCGATGAGCGCGACGAAGGCGGCGACGAGCGCGAGCGAGAGCAGAACCGTCCAGCCGATGAGGGCGCCCCAGCGGCCGCGACCGCGCTGGAACAGCTCGCGCATGCGGAGCTTCTCGCCGAGGGTGGCGCGCGAGACCTCGAGCACGATGAGCCCCTGCAGCAGCGCCGAGGCGACGAGCGAGAGCGCGACGGCGACGAGGGTCGACACGATCAGCAGCGCGCCGTTGCCGATCTGGATGGCCTCGCTGTCCTCCGCGGTGGCGCGCAGCTCGCGGTCGAGGCCCCAGAAGGTGGCGCCGAAGACGAGCCCGACCGAGATCAGCTGCACGAGCCCGACGAGCAGCAGGGCGGCGCCGAAGGTCGGGCGCGGGTTGCGGCGCAGCACCTGGAAGGTCGCGCCGAACAGGGTGCCGAAGCCGAGCGGCCGCAGCGGCACGAGCCCGGGCTTGGGCGGCGGGGCCCAGCCGGCCTGCGGAGCGCCGGCGCCCGCGGATCCGGGGGCGGGGGCGGGATGCTCCCACGGGGTCGCTGCCGCCCCTCCACCGGGCGCCTGCCACGGGGGGAGATCGGTCATTCGCTCATCCTCATCATCCGTCGCGGCGTCCTCGGAAGGTATGGTGTCACACTCGTCTAGGCTGGAGCGAACACTCCTCGGGAACGCCCGGCGACGACGCCGAGCCAGGCGGAAGGATCACGATGACCGCGCGCATCCTCGTCGTCGACGACGACATGGCACTGGCCGAGATGATCGGCATCGTGCTGCGCGGCGAGGGGTACGAGCCCTCCTTCTCGCACGACGGGCTCGACGCCGTCGAGGCCTTCGAGCGCGTGAACCCCGACCTCGTGCTGCTCGACCTCATGCTGCCCGGGCAGGACGGCATCGCGGTCTGCCGGTCGATCCGCGCCTCGAGCGGCGTACCCATCATCATGCTCACCGCGAAGAGCGACACCTCCGACGTCGTGCAGGGGCTCGAGAGCGGCGCCGACGACTACGTGGTGAAGCCCTTCAACCCGAAGGAGCTCGTCGCCCGCATCAAGACGCGGTTGCGGCCGAGCCCCGATTCCGGCGTCTCGACGATGCCGGTCGGCGATCTCGTCATCGACGTCACCGGCCACGAGGTGCGCCGCGGCGACACGACCATCGCCCTGACACCGCTCGAGTTCGACCTGCTTCTCGCGCTCGCGGCCAAGCCCAACCAGGTCTTCACGCGCGAGATGCTGCTCGAGCAGGTCTGGGGCTACCAGTACAAGGCCGACACCCGTCTGGTGAACGTGCACGTGCAGCGCCTGCGGGCGAAGGTCGAGCTCGACCCCGACAACCCCCGCATCGTCATGACCGTGCGCGGCGTCGGCTACCGGGCCGGGGCGCCCTCCTGAGCCGATGACCGCCCTCGACTGGCGCGCCTGGCTGCAGCGGGGTCTGAACCTCTGGCGCTCCTCGCTGCAGCTGCGCACGGTCGCGATCACCGTCGCCCTCACGACCGTCGCGGTGACGATCATCTCCGGTTACATGTCGATCTCGATCGCCACGAACCTCTACGAGGCGCGCAAGCAGCAGGTGCTCGCCGAGGCGCGGCAGGCGACCGCGAACGCGCAGCACCTCTTCGACAACGCGGTCACGCCGACCGGCGCGATCGACCTCGACGCCGCCAACTCGACGGCGCAGACGACCGTGCTCGCCGCGCAGTCCAACCCGGGCGGCACCGAGTACGCCATCCGGCGCACCGAGGGGCAGTCGACCGCCCAGGTGCTGCTGCCGACCGCCACCAGCGATTTCGACAGCGCGACCATCAGCGACGAGCTCGCGGCCGCCGTCGCCGCCGACGACGGGCGCGTGCACTCGCAGGCCGTCGAGATCACGACGCCCGACGGGGCGACGACCCCCGGCATCGCCGTCGGCGGTGCGATCGAGGTGCCCACGGCCGGCCAGTACGAGCTCTACCTCGTCTACAACATCAGCGACGTGCAGCAGACCCTCGACTTCGTGCAGCAGACCCTGCTGCTCGGCTCGCTGCTGCTCGTGCTCACGATCGGCCTCGTCACCTACGTGGTCGTGCGCCTGGCCATCACCCCGGTGCGGATCGCCGCCGAGACGGCGGAGAAGCTCGCCGACGGGCAGCTCGAGGAGCGCATCCCCGAGAAGGGGCAGGACGTCATCGCGACCCTCGCCCGCTCCTTCAACCGCATGGCCGACAGCCTGCAGTCGCAGATCACGCAGCTCGCCGAGCTCTCGCGCGTGCAGCAGCGCTTCGTCAGCGACGTGAGCCACGAGCTGCGCACGCCGCTCACCACGATCCGGCTCGCCGGCGACGTGCTGTTCGACCAGCGCGCCGATTTCGCGCCGTCCACCGCGCGCACGGCCGAGCTGCTGCGCACCCAGGTCGAGCGCTTCGAGTCGATGCTCGCCGACCTGCTCGAGATGAGCCGCTTCGACGCCGGCGCCGTGCAGCTCGACACCGAGCCGACGAACCTCGTGCGCCTCGTCGAGGACAGCCTCGAGGCGATCCGCCCGATCGCCGACGAGAAGGGCAGCGAGCTGCGACTGGTCGCGCCCGGCGGCTACTTCGAGGCCGATGTGGATGCCCGCCGCATCCGCCGCATCCTGCAGAACCTCCTCGGCAACGCCGTCGACCACGGCGAGGGCCGGCCGCTCGTCGTGCACGTCGACTCCGATGCCGATGCCGTCGCGATCGCCGTGCGCGACTACGGCGTGGGCATGACCCCCGCCCAGCTCGAGCGCGTCTTCGACCGCTTCTGGCGCGCCGACCCCTCGCGGCAGCGCAGCACCGGTGGCACGGGCCTCGGGCTCGCGATCGCGACGGAGGACACGGTGCTGCACGCGGGCGTGCTCGACGTCTGGTCGATCCCGGGGGAGGGCACCTGCTTCCGGCTCACCCTGCCGCGCCGGGCCGGCGGCGAGGTGCGGTCGTTCCCGCTCGACCTGCCGCCCGCCGAGCCGCTCGACTCGGGCGTCATCGAGACGAGCCCGCTGCTGAGCGCGGGGGTCGACGATGACTGAGCCGAGGGGCGCGGGCCGCACGACCGGCTGGCGCGCGCGCATCCTGGCCCTGCTCGCGGTGCCGCTGCTGCTCGTCGCCTGCGTGCAGGTGCCGGGCAGCGGACCGGTCGAGGCGGGCGACGAGATCGCCGGTGCGGCCGACGCCGATGCCGACTTCCTCTTCGTGCCCGACGGCCCGAGCGCCGGCGCCTCGCAGGAGGAGGTCCTGCGGGGGTTCCTCGCGGCGGCCGCGGGCGCGCAGAACAACTACCGCATCGCCCGCTCCTTCCTCGTCGACGAGACGGCGACGGCCTGGAACCCGCAGGCCTCCACGCTCGTGCGCAGCCGCGAGGGCACGATCACCCGCGACGACGACGACACCCTGCGCTACGCGGCGCCGATCATCGCGGCGGTCGACGCCTTCGGCCGCTACAGCTCGGCGGAGGGCGGGGTGCAGGAGCTCGAGCCCTTCGACTTCGTCGAGGTCGACGGCGAATGGCGCATCTCGGCCCTCGGCGACGGCATCCTGCTCTCGCAGCAGGCGTTCCCGGGCGCCTTCAGCCAGCACACGCTGCACTGGTTCGACCCCGTCTTCGCGAACCTCGTGCCCGAGCTGCGCTGGTTCCCCTCCCGCTCGGAGGTCGAGACCTCGATCGTGCAGGCCCTGCTCGACGTGCCCTCGCCGTGGCTCGAGGGGGCGGTGGTCTCCGCCGTTCCCGAGGGTGCCCAGTTGGGGCTCACGACGGTCGAGGTCACCGACGGCATCGCGCGCGTCGACCTCACCGAGGAGGTGCTCGCGCTCACCAACGACGCCCGGCAGCGGCTGCGGCAGCAGCTCACCGCCAGCCTGCGCACGGTGAGCGGCATCGCGAGCGTGCAGATCACGGTGGATCAGAACCCGATCGCCATCCTCGGCGACCCGGCGGCGGGCCCCGCGGTGGTGCCCCAGGTGGATGCCCGGCTGCTGCTGCGCAACGAGGACGACTTCGGCTTCGCGGGCGGCGGCGGGCTCGACGCGCTGCCGGGCATCACGACCGCCGTCATCGAGCAGGAGGCCGACGCGGTCGCGTTCTCGTACGATGGCCGGCTCGCGGCGATCCGCACCGCGGCCGGGGTCAGCGCGCTGCGCGAGGGCTCCGACGAGGCGGTGCTCATCGACGCCCGCCCCGGCCAGATCGAGCCCGCCATCGACGGCTTCGGCGTGATCTGGTCGGCCTCGGCGGACGCCGCGGCCTCCTCGCCCGGCGCGCTGCGGGTCTCGCTCATCGACGGCTCGGCGCAGGGCGTCGAGACGGGGCTCGGCGCGGGCGACCGCCTCGTCGCGCTCGCCGTCGCCCGCGACGACGCGCGCGTGCTCCTGCTCCTCGACGGCAGCACGGGCCCGCGGCTGGTCGTCGCCGCGGTCATCCGCGACGAGGCCACCGGGCTCCCGCTGCGCCTGGGCCCCTTCGAGACGCTGCCGATCGTCGAGGGAGCGCCGATCGACGCGGCCTGGGTCGACCCGGTGCGGGTCGCGGCGATCGTCGACGCGGACGAGTCGGCCTTCGTGCAGCTGCTCGAGATCGGCGGGCGAAGCCGTTCGCTCGGCCGCCCCACCGATGCGGTGCAGATCGTCGGCGGCAACAACGGCGTCGACGGCCTACGCGTGCTCGACTCGGCGGGGCTGGTGCTCGAGCCGTGCGGCAGCGGCTGGCAGCCGACGGGGCGGCAGGCCGTGTTCCTCGGCGTGCAGCAGTAGCGCGGCTCCTCCCCAGCGCGGGGGCTGCGGCGCTCGCCGCAACCGGGGTGCGGTCGAGCAGCCGTGCGGCGCGGTTCGGGCATCCTCACGGCGTGACCGGCTGGGTGCGCGCGCTCCGCGAGGCGGTGCTCGACGCCTCGGCGCTCGTCGCGCCCGTCGACTGCGCGGGATGCTCCGCCCCCGACCGCGCCCTCTGCCCCGCCTGCCGTGCCGCGCTGCACCCGAGCCCGCGCAGCGCCGTGCTGCGCGCACCGGCAGGCGCGCCGCCGCTGCCGGTGGTCGCGGGGCTCGCCTACGAGGGGGTCGCCCGGGCGGCGATCCTCGCCCTCAAGCAGGAGGGGCGCACCGAGCTCGCCCGCACCCTCGCCCCGGCGCTGCTCGTGGCGGCCGACCGCGGCTGGGCCGCGTTCGGCCGGGCCGACGCCCTGCTCGTGCCCGTCCCCGGCTCGCCCGAGGCCGCGCGGCAGCGCGGGTTCCACCCCGCCGCGCTCCTCGCGCGCCGGGCCGGGCTCGCGCCCCGGCCGCTGCTGCGCCTCGCCGACGCGGGCGACGGCCCGCAGAAGGGCCGCGCGCTCGCCGAGCGGCTCGACGCCGATCGCCGCATCTCGACCGGGCGCCGGCTCGACGGGTGCGCGGTCGTCCTGCTCGACGACGTGGTGACGAGCGGCGCGACGCTGCTCGCGGCCGCCGCCGCCCTGCGCGGGGCCGGGGCGCTCGTGCTCGGCGCGGTGGCGCTCGCCGCGACGCCCCGGCGGGTCGGCAGCGCCGCGGTCGAGTGGTCGACGGGGCCCGCGGCGGGCATCCCGAGCGCCCCGCCGTCGAGCGCGGCGATTCCCAGCGGATCCCGAACGGATGCTTCGCGGATGCGGATGGGGGAGCCGCTGACACACGCGCCTCCGGGGGACTAGCGTGAGGTCATGGAGGGCGTGAACACCGCCTGAACCGCAGGCGGCACGACCCCCTCTCAGGAGGTCGACGTGGATATCACCATCACCGGACGCAACATCGGCATCACCGACCGGTTCCGTGACTACGCCACCGAGAAGGCGGAGAAGGTCACCCACCTCGCCGAGCGCGCGCTGTCGCTCGAGATCAAGGTCTCGCGGCACCACGAGAAGAACGGCCACAGCGGCGACGACCGCGTCGAGATGACGCTCATCGGCCCCGGCCCGGTCGTGCGCGCCGAGTCGGCCGGCAGTGACAAGTACGTCGCCTTCGACCTCGCCATCGACAAGCTCCTGGAACGGCTGCGACGAGCGAAGGACAAGAAGAAGGTGCATCGCGGCCAGCATCGCCCGGTCTCGCTGCGCGAGGCCTCGGCCGACGGGTTCAGCGTCGTCGACATCACGCCCGCCGATCCCGACGTCATCGCCCGCGTGGCGACCGGCTCCGTCCCCGTGCAGGAGGAGCCGACGGAGGAGGAGGCCTACACGCCCGTCGTCGTGCGCCAGAAGGTGTTCCCGGCCGTGTCGATGACGGTCGACGAGGCCGTCGACCAGCTCGAGCTCGTCGGCCACGACTTCTTCCTCTTCATCGACGCCGAGACCGACCGCCCGAGCGTCGTCTACCGCCGCACCGGCTGGAACTACGGCGTCATCGGCCTCGAGGAGGAGCAGGAGGCCCCCGTCACGGCGGGCCGCCGCCGCTGACCGCCGTCCGATCTCCCGCCTGAGCCCCGGTTCGGGATGCCCGGCTCGCGCCGGTGCCGCGCGCAGCGGCACCGGCGCGAGCCGCATCCGGTCGCCCGCCCCCGCCCTGCCCGCACGGCGTCGCCGCACTCCGCTCCTCTATAGGCGCAGTTGCTAGCATGGGCCCGCCGCATCGAGCGGTGCACCGGCGTGCGGCGGCATCGCCGCCGGTCGCGACACGAGTGGGAGCCCGACGCGGCTCCCGACGAGCGGAGTTACCAACGTGGCGAATGTTCTCGAGCGCGTCCTGCGCGTCGGCGAAGGCCGGATCCTGCGCAGGCTGAAGGCGTACGCGGAGGCGATCAACCAGCTGGAGGACGACTTCACCGACCTCACCGACGAGGAGCTGAAGAACGAGACCGCCGAGCTGCGCGAGCGCTACGGCAACGGCGAATCGCTCGACGATCTGCTGCCCGAGGCCTTCGCGGCCGTGCGCGAGGCGTCGAAGCGCACCCTCGGCATGCGGCACTTCGACGTGCAGCTCATGGGCGGCGCGGCCCTGCACCTCGGCAACATCGCCGAGATGAAGACCGGTGAGGGCAAGACCCTCGTCGCGACGCTCGCCGCCTACCTCAACGCCATCCCCGCGCGCGGCGTGCACGTCATCACGGTCAACGACTACCTCGCCAGCTACCAGTCCGAGCTCATGGGGCGCATCTTCCGCACCCTCGGCATGACGACGGGCTGCATCCTCTCGGGCCAGACGCCCGAGGTGCGCCGCCAGCAGTACGCCTGCGACATCACCTACGGCACGAACAACGAGTTCGGCTTCGACTACCTGCGCGACAACATGGCGTGGCAGTCGAGCGACATGGTGCAGCGCGGCCACTTCTTCGCCGTCGTCGACGAGGTCGACTCGATCCTCATCGACGAGGCCCGCACCCCGCTCATCATCTCCGGCCCGTCCTCGGGCGAGGCCAACCGCTGGTTCAGCGAGTTCGCCCGCATCGCGACGCGCCTCGTGCCGGGGGAGGACTTCGAGGTCGACGAGAAGAAGCGCACCGTCGGCGTGCTCGAGCCCGGCATCGAGAAGGTCGAGGATCACCTCGGCATCGACAACCTCTACGAGTCGGCCAACACCCCGCTCATCTCCTTCCTCAACAACTCGATCAAGGCCGCCGCGCTGTTCAAGCGCGACAAGGACTACGTCGTCATGAACGGCGAGGTGCTCATCGTCGACGAGCACACCGGCCGCATCCTCGCCGGCCGTCGCTACAACGAGGGCATCCACCAGGCGATCGAGGCGAAGGAGGGCGTGACGGTCAAGGCCGAGAACCAGACGCTCGCCACGGTCACGCTGCAGAACTACTTCCGCCTGTACTCCAAGATCTCGGGCATGACCGGTACCGCCGAGACCGAGGCGGCCGAGTTCATGAGCACCTACAAGCTCGGCGTCGTCCCCATCCCGACGAACAAGCCGATGAAGCGCATCGACCAGTCCGACCTCGTCTACAAGAACGAGCAGTCGAAGTTCGAGCAGGTCGTCGAGGACATCGTCGAGCGCCACGCGAAGGGCCAGCCCGTCCTCGTCGGCACGACGAGCGTCGAGAAGAGCGAGCTGCTCTCGCGCATGCTCGCCAAGCGCGGCGTGCGCCACGAGGTGCTCAACGCCAAGAACCACGCCCGCGAGGCCGCGATCATCGCGCAGGCGGGCCGGCACGGCTCGGTCACGGTCGCCACCAACATGGCCGGCCGCGGCACCGACATCATGCTCGGCGGCAACGCCGAGTTCCTCGCCGTCACCGAGATGAACGCCAAGGGTCTCAGCCCCGTCGACACCCCCGAGGAGTACGAGGCCGAGTGGGATGCGGTGTTCAGCCGCGTCAAGGAGCAGGTGCAGGTCGAGGCCGATCGCGTCATCGAGGCCGGCGGCCTCTACGTGCTCGGCACAGAGCGCCACGAGTCCCGCCGCATCGACAACCAGCTGCGCGGCCGCTCGGGCCGTCAGGGCGACCCGGGCGAGAGCCGCTTCTACCTCTCGCTGCAGGACGACCTCATGCGCCTGTTCAACGCCGGCGCCGCCGAGGCCCTCATGTCGCGCTCCACCGTGCCCGACGACCTCGCCATCGAGTCGAAGGTCGTCAGCCGCGCCATCCGCTCGGCGCAGTCGCAGGTCGAGAGCCGCAACGCCGAGATCCGCAAGAACGTGCTCAAGTACGACGACGTCCTCAACCGGCAGCGCGAGGCGATCTACACCGACCGCCGCCACATCCTCGAGGGCGACGATCTGCAGGATCGCGTGCAGACCTTCCTCGAGCAGGTCATCACCGAGATCGTCGAGACCCACACGGCCGCCGGGCACTCCGACGACTGGGACTTCGAGCAGATGTGGACGGAGCTGAAGACCCTCTACCCGGTCTCGCTCACCATCGACGAGGTGCTCAGCGAGGGCGGCACGAAGATCACGCCGCAGTTCCTCGTGCGCGAGCTCGTCTCCGACGCCAAGCTCGCCTACTCCCAGCGCGAGGAGAGCCTCGGCCGCACCGCGACCCGCGAGCTCGAGCGCCGCGTCGTGCTGAGCGTCATCGACCGCCGCTGGCGCGACCACCTCTACGAGATGGACTACCTGAAGGACGGCATCGGCCTGCGCGCGATGGCGCAGCGCGACCCGCTCATCGAGTACCAGCGCGAGGGCTACGCGCTGTTCCAGTCGATGATGGGGCAGATCCGCGAGGATGCCGTCGGGTTCCTCTTCAACCTCGAGGTCGAGGTGACGGGCGGCAAGGGCACGGCGCAGGTGACGGCCAAGGGCCTCAACGCGCCGCAGACCCCGCAGAACCTCAGCTACACGGCCCCCAGCGCCGACGGCGAGGTCGAGGTGCGCAACCAGCGCGGGCAGCTGCAGCAGGCCGAGACGGCGAAGGCGCGCACTTCCGCCCCCGCCGGCACGGCCGCCGCGACGCCCGCGGGCCCGGCGGGCCGCGCTCCGGCCCGGGCCGCGAGCGGCGCGAAGGGCGCCTTCGGGCAGCGCACCGAGGGGAATGCCCCCGAGCCCGCGAACCGCGCTCAGCGCCGCGCGGGCGACAAGAAGAAGTAGCGCGCTCGATCCGCACACACGACGACGGGCCCCTGGAATCCTCCGGGGGCCCGTCGTCGTCGCGGTGCGATCGCGGCTACAGCACGTGGATGGCGCTCGCCCGCCAGCGGCGGTCGAGCCCCTCCAGGCGGATGGCGACGGCGCGCGACCGCGCCCGCGAGTTGACCACGACGACCGCCTCGATGATGCCGTCGCGCGGCTCGCAGAGCATCACGCTGCCGATCGCGAAGGCGGGGCGCACCACCGCGCGACCCCGGGCGGCGCGGGCGCGGGCACTGATGGCCTGGCGCTTGAGCAGCGTGCGGTAGACGTCGTCGGTGACCCAGCGGGCGATCTGCTCGAGCTCGCGCGCGCCGGCGAGGATCTCGACGACGAAGCGCGTGAGGTTCTCGACGAGCGGCCTCGGGTCGGGCAGGTCGGCCGTCGAGGTCGGCTGGTAGTCGAAGAACTCCTCCTGAGCGATGCGCCCGGCGACGGAGCGCGCGCTCTGCCGCGGGGGACGCGGGAGGGGATCGGCGACGCCGGGGATCGAGGCGCGGGAGACGGAGTCCGTCCTCGCGGCGGTCGCGGCGGCTGCTGCGTTCATGGTGACTCCTCATCCCTCGCGGGGTGCCATCCAGGCTCGGCGTCGGCGCCGAGCAGACCGTTACGTACACCCCCGTTCGGGGGTGGCGAGGATCACTAAAGCAGAATGATTTCTCAGTGTCCAGACCGGTGCCGGAACTGTGGAGAACAGGGGCGCGGATGTCGGCGGCGCTGGCTACCGTCGCGGCATGCGCTGGGACCACCTCTTCGACGACCTCGCCGGGCAGCTCGAGCACGAGCTGCGCGCGGAGGAGATCGACCTGCAGCACGAGGAGGAGCGGTTGCGGCTCGGGCGGCTCGAGCTGCGCGACCGCATCGCGGCGCTGCACCGCGGCCCCGCCGCCACGCGGCGGCTCTCCCTGCGTCTGCGCTCCGGCCTCCGCGTCGCGCTCACCCCCATAACGATCGGCCGCGACTGGGTCGCCGGCGACCTCGACGACCGCCCGCACCACCAGGCCATCGTGCCGCTGCCCGCGATCGAGTCGCTCATGCTCGATCGCGAGCAGGTGGTCGTCTCGCTCGAGCGCGGCCCCGAGGCGCCGCAGCTCGCGGCCCGTCTCGGGCTCGCCTTCCTGCTGCGCGACCTGTGCCGGCGCCGCGCCCCGCTCACCGTCGACACCGACGCGGGGCCCGCCTCCGGCACGATCGACCGGGTCGGCCGCGACCACCTCGATCTCGCCGTGCACGAGCTCGAGTCGCCCCGCCGCGAGAGCGCCGTCGACCACGTGCGGGTCATCCCGCTCGCGAGCGTGCTGCTCGTCCGGCTCTGACCCCACGGTCCCGCGGCCGCGTCGGGTCAGGTCGAGGAGCCGCCGCTGCGCCGTCGCTGGTCGCCGAACAGCTCGGCGACGTCGGCGTACTCGGCCTCGTTCCACAGCGCCATGCGACGGCTCTCGTCGTACTTGTCCGCGATGAACGACTCGAGCACCGCGTGCTCGACCCGCCACTGCCCGATGGCGCCGAGCCGGATCGCCGGCAGCTCGCCCGAGCGCACGAGCGCGAGCACCTCGGCGGCGTTGAGGCTGAGCACCTCGGCCACGTCGGTGAGCGTCAGGAAGCGGCCCAGGGCGTCCGCTGTCGGCTCGGTCATGCAACGAGTATGACCGCGCCCTCCGACCGCGTCACGGAATGTGGATAACTCGCCGCCGCGCGCGGCCTCGGCGTTCACTATCGGTCGCGTCACCGGGGCTCGACCGCCGTGCCCCGGCCCGCACATCCGGCCATCGCCCGACGAGGAGCACCCATGCCTTCGCGCCCCGCAGACCCCGCAGCACCCGCCCGCCGTCGCGGCACCGATCCGCGCCTGGCCATCGGCATCGCGCTCGTGATCGGCTCGATCGCGGCCGTCGTCGGCATCGTCGCCGTGAGCGACGAGGGCGTCGACGTGTACGCGGCCCCGGAGCTGCTGACGGCGGGGGAGCGGGTCACGGCCGACGACCTCGAGCTGCGCCGCGTCGCCCTGGGCGCCGAGGTGGGCAGCTACCTCACGGCGGAGGACATGCCGGAGGACGGCGTCGTGGTCTCGCGCACCGTCGGCGAGGGCGAGCTCGTGCCGCGCGGCGCGGTCGGCGACGCCCGCGGGCCCGGGTCGACGACCGTGGTCGTCGCGCTCACCACCCCGCTCGGCGCGACGGTGCGGCCCGGCGACACCCTCGACCTGTGGTCGTCGGCGCAGGAGGAGGCGGGGCGCTTCGGCGCCCCCGCCGTCATCGCCTCCGAGGCGCAGCTGGTGCGCGAGATCGCCGACGACGGCATCGTCGCGGGGGCGGAGGAGGCGCGCGTCGAGCTGCTCGTGGCGCGCCGCGACGTCGCGCGCATCCTCGGCGCCCTGGCCAACGGCGACGCGCTCGCGGCGGTGCCGACGGCGCTCGCGATCGGCGGCTGAGCCGTGCGCATCGCCCTCGCCCTCCCCGGGATCGACGCCGACCAGGTCGAGCTCGAGCTGCTGCGCGCCGGCCACCGCATCGCGTGGCGCGCGATCGACCGCGAGGAGCTGCTGCGCCAGCTCGCCGAGGATGCGCCCGACGTCGTGCTCGTGGCCGACGACCCGGCGGTCGCGACCCTCGACGTCGTCGGCGCGGGCGATCTGCTCGGCGTGCGCACCTGCCTCGTGCGCGCCGACGACGCGGCCTCGGCATCGGCGCGGCTGCTCGGCGTGCACGACGTGCTGCGGGCGGTGCCGGGGCGCCCCGTCGATCTCTCGGTGCTGCGGGCCCCGTTCGACGCGCTCGACGGCGGCATCGACGAGGCGGCCGCGCCGCGACTGCGGGATGCTCCCGGCGGGCCGCCCGCCGGCTCCGAGCCGAGCGGCGCCGCGACCCCCGGGCCGTGGCCGCTCGGGCCCAGCGCCGGCGGCGACGATCCGGCACCCTCCGACCCCGGGGCGGCGCCGGCGCGGCGTCGGGCGGGGCGCGACCCGGCCGCCGCCGCCCGCGGTGACGCGGCCTCGGCCGGAGGGGGGCGCGCGCCGGGCATCCGTCGCCCGTGGGGTCGCTCGCCGCGCCGTCGCGGGGGCGCGGCGACCCCACCGACCTCGACGGAGTCGACGCCGGCCCCGGCCCCGTCCGCCGCGCCCGCCGCCTCGGTCGATCCGCGGCGTCCCGGTCGGGCCGCGGAGCCGCCGCCGTCCGAGCCCGCGACCGAGCCCGCCCCCTCGACCCCGGCCCACCGCGTCATCGCCGTGTGGGGTCCGGCCGGCGCCCCCGGGCGCACGCTCATCGCCACGACCCTCGCCGCCGAGCTGGCCGCGCGCGGCCTGCACGTGTGCCTCGTCGACGCCGACACCTACGGCGGCACGATCGCGCCGAGCCTGGGCCTGCTCGACGAGGCGCCCGGCTTCGCCGCGGCCTGCCGGCTCGCCGCCTCCGACGCGCTCGACGCCGGGCAGCTCGACCGCGTCTCGGTCGACTACGGCGGCTCGACGGCGCCGTTCCGCGTGCTGACGGGCATCGGCCGGCCGCACCGCTGGCCCGAGCTCGCCCGCGATCGCGTCATCGGGGCGCTCGAGCAGGCGCGGCAGTGGTGCGACGTCGTCGTGGTCGACGTCGGCTTCAACCTCGAGACCGACGAGGAGCTCTCGAGCGACCTGCTCTCGCCGCGCCGCAACGCCGCGACGATCGCCGCGCTGCGCACCGCCGACGAGGTCGTCGCCGTCGGCGCCGCCGACCCCGTCGGCATCACCCGCCTGCTGCGCACGCACGCCGACCTGCTCGAGACGGTCACCGTGGAGGCGGTGCACGTCGTGGTCAACCGGGTGCGGTCGAGCGTGCTCGGCGTCGACCCCGCGGGGCAGGTGCGCCAGACGCTCGACCGCTTCGGGGGCATCCCGAACCCGCTGCTCATCCCCGATGACGCGGCCGCCGCCGATGCCGCGCTGCTGGGCGCGCGCACCGTGGTGGATGCCGCACCGCGGTCGCCGCTGCGCCAGGGCGTCGCGGCGCTCGCCGACCGGCTCGGGTACGGCGCGGCGGCCGCACCCCGCCGCAGCGCGTGGGGTCGGATGCGGCGCACGGGGTAGCCTGAGCGGGTGTCGACGCTCTCCGATCTGGTCCACGAGCACGCCTCCCTGACCGAGGCGGACATCGAGTGGCTGCACCTGCTCATCGCCGAGGGCCAGCTGCTCGCCGACCTCGCCTTCGCCGACATCGTGCTCTGGGTGCCGACCACCGGCGGCGGCTTCGTCGCCGTCGCGCACGCGCGGCCCTCGAGCTCGGCGACGCTGTTCTACCGCGACTTCGTCGGGCAGGAGATCAAGCCCGAGTGGCGCCACCAGGTGACGCAGGCCTTCGAGAGCGCCGCGATCGTCGACTCGAGCGCGCCCGACTGGTACGAGGAGACGCCCACGCGCGTGCGGGCCGTGCCCGTCGTGCGGCGGCTCTCGCCGGGGGCGAGCGCCGTGAGCGAGCATCCCATCGCCATCATCACGCGGCACACGAACCTCAGCGAGGCGCGCATGCCGAGCCGCCAGGAGCTGACGTTCAACGAGTGCGCGAACGACCTGTTCGACATGATCGCGGTCGGCGACTTCCCCGACTCGACGGCGCCGAGCGGTCCGCGCCGAGGGGCGCCGCGCGCGAGCGACGGCCTCATCCGACTCGACGTCGACGGCACCGTCACCTTCGCGAGCCCCAACGGGCTGAGCGCCTTCAACCGCATGGGCTTCGCGGGCGAGCTCGAGGGCGAGTCGCTCGCCGACGTCACGACGCGGCTGCTCACGGGCAAGCTCGTCGTCGACGAGTCGCTGCCGCTCGTCGTCACGGGGCGCGCGCCGTGGCGCACCGACATCGAGTCGCGCGGCGTGACGGTGAGCCTGCGCGCCATCCCGCTGCGGCTGCACGGCCAGCGCGTCGGCGCGGTCGTGCTCTGCCGCGACGTCACCGAGGTGCGGCACCAGGAGCGCGAGCTCATCACGAAGGACGCGACGATCCGCGAGATCCACCACCGCGTGAAGAACAACCTGCAGACGGTCGCCTCGCTGCTGCGCATCCAGGCGCGCCGCACCCACAGCGAGGGGGCGAAGGATGCCCTGACCCAGGCCATGCGCCGCGTCGCCGCGATCGCCGTCGTGCACGACACCCTCTCGGAGGGCCTCAGCCAGAACGTCGACTTCGACGAGGTCTTCGCGCGCGTGCTCATGCTCATCGCCGAGGTCGCCTCGAGCCACAACACGATCGTGCGGCCCCGCTCGACGGGCAGCTTCGGCACGCTGCCGAGCGAGTACGCCACGCCGCTCGCGCTCGCCCTCACCGAGCTCGTCACCAACGCCGTCGAGCACGGGCTGGTCGGCCGCAGCGACGGCGAGGTCGAGATCGTCTCGAGCCGCACCGACGACACGCTCGCGGTGAAGGTGCGCGACAACGGCGGCGGACTGCCCGAGGGCAAGGTCGGCTCGGGGCTCGGCACGCAGATCGTGCGCACCCTCATCCAGGGCGAGCTCGGCGGCACCATCGACTGGCACACGCTCGAGGGCGAGGGCACCGAGGTGACCATCGAGGTGCCGCTGCGCTACCTGGCGCGGCGCAGCTGATCCGCTGCGGGATGCCCGGCGCGAGCATCCCGAACTGCACTGGGGTTCACGGGCAGAGGGAACGCCCCGCCCCCGTGCGCAGAGCGCGACGGTGACGGGGCGTCGACGGTGGGCCGGAGCTCGCGAGCGAGTCGCCGGCGGCCGGCCTAGGAGGCGCGGCGGGCGCGGGCGGCGCGGCGCTTGAGGGCGCGGCGCTCGTCCTCGCTGAGGCCGCCCCAGACGCCCGAGTCCTGGTTGGTCTCGAGGGCGTACTGCAGGCAGGTCTCGGTGACCGAGCAGCGGCCGCACACGGTCTTCGCCTTCTCGATCTGGTCGACGGCGGGGCCGGTGTTGCCGACGGGGAAGAACAGTTCGGGGTCTGCGGTCAAGCAGGCAGCCTTGTCGCGCCAGTCCATGGGACATGCTCCTTGAGGGGGTCGGTGCGGCGCGTCGGTGAGGTCGGGGGACGCACCGCGTCCGCAACAGGATCGAGATGACCAGGCCGCGGAGCGAGTGGGGAATGAAGAGAATCTTCGGGATGGCCCACAGCGCTGTAGGCGGCACATCAACCTTCTATAGGCTCGCATGTAACACGTTCGAAATCAATAGGTTCGTAGGGGGCGGTTTGCGTGGCGGACACCAGGCGGACACCTCTGGTCACCCTGCTGGTCATCATCCTCGGGGCCGAATCGCTGCTCATGGCGGGTATCTCGGCCTTCCTGCTGCTCGAGTTCGTCATCGATGCGCCGCAGTTCGTCGGCACCGCCCTGTTCCTCACGGCGCTGTGCATCCTGGCCGCGGTGTGGCTCGCGATCATCACGATCGGCGCCTGGCGCGGCCGCAGCTGGACCCGCGGCGGCGCGCTCGTCTGGCAGTTCCTGCAGCTCGCCGTCGGCATCGGATCGATCCAGGGCCTCGTGCCTCGGCCCGACATCGCGAGCTGGCTCGTGCTGCCCGCGGTCGTCGCGATCGTGCTGCTGCTCACCCCCTCGGTGAGCCTGTTCCTCGCCCGCGACGACGTCGAGTACGAGGAACGGCCCGAGGAGTAGCTCCCCGGGCCGTGCTCGCGGTGCGGATCAGTCGTCGATGCCGAGCTTCTTGCGCAGGCTCGCGACGTGCCCCGTCGCCTTGACGTTGTAGAGCGGGTGCGTGATGACGCCGTCCTCGTCGATGACGAAGGTCGAACGGATGACGCCCGTGACGGTCTTGCCGTACATCGACTTCTCGCCGTAGGCGGCGTATGCCTGGTGCACGGCGAGGTCGGGGTCGCTCAGCAGCGGGAACGAGAGGTTCTCCTCCTCGGCGAACTTCTGCAGCGCCGCGCCCGAGTCCTTCGAGACGCCGAGCACCTGGTACCCGGAGGCGCCGAGCGAGTTCAGGTTGTCGCGGAAGTCGCAGGCCTGGGTCGTGCATCCGGGCGTCGAGGCGGCGGGGTAGAAGTAGAGCACGACCTTCTTGCCGGCGTAGTCGGCGAGCGAGACGGGCGCGCCGTCCTTGTCGGGCAGCGTGAAGGCGGGTGCGGGGGTGCCGGGCTCGAGGCGGGTCGCGGTCATGGGGTCTCCGATCTGCTGAGGGAGGCGGGGGCGATCGCGGCCCGCCGAACGCTGATGAGTGTATGGATGCCCGGGGCGCGACGGCTGAGCGGGCGCCGAGTGGAACGCACCCTCGCGAGGTGCTAGTGTTTCCTCTCGTTCCGCTTGCGGGATGCGCACCTCTAGCTCAATTGGCAGAGCAACTGACTCTTAATCAGTGGGTTCCGGGTTCAAGTCCCGGGGGGTGTACGAAACCCCGGTTCGCTCTCGCCAGCAGCCGGGGTTTTCTCTGTGTTCACCGACCTCAGCTGTCGGCTGTCCTCGTCGCGCGACCGTGGCCGGCGTCGCCGTGCGGCCCGTCCGCGGCCGGTAGCATCGCACTTCGTGGTGCCGCTCCCCGAACTGCTCGCCTTCCTCGTGGCGGCGCTCATCATCATCGTCGTGCCCGGGCCCGGGGTGCTCTTCGTCATCGGGCGGGCCCTCGCGCACGGCACCCGGGGCGCGCTGATCAGCGTGCTCGGGGCGGCGTGCGGCGGCGCGCTCCAGATCGTCGCGGTGGCGGCAGGGCTCGGCGTGCTCGTCGCGCAGTCGGAGGTGCTGTTCCTCGCGCTGAAGATCGTCGGAGCCCTCGTGCTGGTGTGGCTGGGCATCCAGTCGATCCGGCACCGGCGCGACATGCCCGCGGCCGACCTCGACGAGCGGGCGCCGACGGTGCGCCGACTGCTGCGCGAGAGCTTCCTGGTCGGCATCACGAACCCGAAGACGATCGTGTTCTTCGCCGCGGCCCTGCCGCAGTTCGTCGACCCCGCGGCCGGCAGCGTCGTCGTGCAGATGCTGACGCTCGGCGCGATCTTCCTCGCGATCGGCATCGTCTCGGACGGGCTCTACGGCGTCGCCGCCGGATCGGCCCGGGCCTGGTTCGCGACGAACCCCGGTCGGTTGAGCGGCCTGCGCGCCTCGGGCGGCGTCGCGCTCATCGGGCTCGGAGCCGCGATGGCGTTCGCCTCGCGCTCCTGAGCGCCGGCTACTTCAGCTGGAAGGCCGGGTCGCCCGGGTTGTTCTGGTCCTCGATGATCGTGCCGACGGCGATGGCGACGCTGATGCCCCAGCTGGCCCACATGAGCGCGAGGCGCCAGTCGTGGGGGCCCTTGCGGGTCGCGTTGATGACGCCGACCGCCGAGAAGGCGGCGTTGATGATGGCTCCGTTGAAGATGTACTTGCGCATGGATGCTCCCTCTCGCGTCGGCCTCCCACGCTAGTCGAGCCGGCACGCGGCGCGCAGCCGGGGCCCAGCGCGCATCCAGCCCTCGCCCCGACCCGCGAACCTGGGAGCCCGGCCAGCGCCGTCCGAGAATCTGACCGAGCGGTCAGGACTGACCGATCGGTCAAGTATTCTCGAGGGCATGTCCCGACACGATGACCTGCGCGAGATCGCGCTCGCCGAGTTCGCCGCCGCGGGCTACGCCGCCACCTCGCTGCAGCGCATCGCCGACCTGGCCGGTACCTCGAAGGCGAGCGTGCTCTACCACTACTCCTCGAAGGAGCAGCTGCTCGAGGCGGCCATCGGCCCCGCGCTCGACGCCCTCGACGGCCTCGTCGCGACGGCGGAGGACGCCGGCTTCTCGGTCGAGAACCGCGAGGCGTTCATCCTCGGCTTCGTGGACTTCCTGCTCGCCCACCGCCAGCAGGTGCACCTCGTCATCAACCAGCAGGCGACGATCGTCGACACCCCCGCCATCGACCGCGCGCAGGCGCTCATGAACCGGCTCGCGAGCTTCTTCCACAGCTACGGCACCTCCACAGCCGAGAAGCTGCGCCTCGGCGTCGCCTTCGGCGGGGCGGCCTACTCGCTCGCCGCAGCCGAGGAGCTCGGCATCGACGAGCCGCCCGTCGACGAGATCCGGCAGGCCCTCATCGACGTGATGCTCGAGCTGCTCGTGCCGCACGACCACCGCACCCCGACCGCCCCCTCCGCTGAAACCGCCTAGGAGCATCCCGTGGCCACCCTCCTCTACCGTCTCGGTCGCGCCGCCTACCGGCGCGCCTGGCTCGTCATCACCACGTGGGCGCTCGTCGTCGTCGCCGTGCTCGGCGGCGGGCTGGCCCTCGGCGGGCAGTTCGACGAGACCTTCACCATCCCCGGCACCGAGTCGCAGGAGGCGCTCGACACCCTCGACGCGCTGTTCCCCGAGGTGTCGGGCGCGAGCGCGCAGGCCGTCGTCGTCGCGCCGGAGGGCGAACGGGTCGACGATCCCGCCGTGCGGGACGAGATCGACCAGCTCATCGAGCGCCTCGGCGACGTCGACCAGGTGGCGAACGTGCTCGGGCCGTTCGACGAGTTCGCCGGCGACCAGGTGAGCGACGACGGCACCGTCGCGATCGTGCAGGTGCAGCTCGACGGCGTCGCCACCGACATCTCGGAGGACTCGCTCGAGGCGCTGACCGCGAGCGGCGACGGCCTCGACTCGCGGGTCGAGTTCGCCGGGCAGGTCTTCCAGGACACGACGGTGGGCATCACGCCGATCGAGGTGCTCGGCGTCGTCTTCGCCGGCGTCGTGCTCGTCATCACCTTCGGCTCGCTGCGCGCCGCGGGCATGCCGCTCGTCTCGGCGCTCGTCGGCGTCGCGATCGTCATGGGCGCGATCATCGCGCTCACCGCGGTGACGCCCGTCTCGAGCTCGGCGCCCCTGCTGGCGCTCATGATCGGCCTCGCGGTCGGCATCGACTACGCCCTCTTCATCCTGTCGCGGCACCGCGGGCAGCTCGCCCGCGGGGAGGACCCGGAGGAGTCGGCCGCGATCGCCGTCGGCACCGCCGGCAGCGCCGTCGTCTTCGCCGGCGTGACCGTGATCATCGCCCTTCTCGGCCTCCTCGTCGTCGGCATCCCGTTCCTCTCCGTCATGGGCGTCGGCGCCGCCGTCGCGGTGTTCATCGCGATCGCCGCGGCCGTCACCCTCGTGCCGGCGATGCTCGGCCTCGCCGGGGCGAAGCTCGCGCCGAAGGAGGGCTCGCGCGCCTGGACGCGCGCGCATCCGGTCGCCTCCTCGCGCCCGACCATGGGCCGGCGCTGGGTGCGCGGCGTCATGAAGCGCCCGATCGTGACGACCGTCGCGGTCGTCGCCGTGCTCGGCACGCTCTCGATCCCGACCTTCTCCCTCGACCTCAACCTGCCCGACGGCGGCAGCGAGCCGGCCGGCTCGACCCAGCGCGAGGCCTACGACCTCATCGCGGACGCGTTCGGTCCGGGCACCGCGGGCCCGCTCCTGGTCACGCTCGACATCACGCAGACCGTCGATGTGCTCGAGGATCTCGACGCGATCCGGGGCGAGCTCGAGCAGGTCGACGGCGTCGCGAGCGTCGGCCAGGGCATCCCCTCGCCGGGGCTCGAGACGGCGATCCTGCAGGTCGCGCCCGAGTTCGCCCCCGATGCGCCCGAGACGAAGCAGGTGGTCGCCGACATCCGCGCGATCGCCGGCGACATCGAGGACGAGTACGGCACGCCGCTCGCGGTCACGGGCGTCACGGCCGTCGGCATCGACATCTCGACCCGGCTGACGAACGCGCTCGTGCCCTTCGCCCTCATCGTCGTGGGGCTCTCGATCGTGCTTCTGATGGCGGTCTTCCGCTCGGTGCTCGTGCCGGTCAAGGCGGCCCTCGGGTTCCTGCTCTCGGTCGGCACCGGCATGGGCGTGACGGTCGCGGTGTTCCAGTGGGGCTGGGGCGCCGAGCTGCTGCAGGCCGAGTCGGGGCCGATCCTGAGCTTCATGCCGATCATCCTCATGGCGGTGCTGTTCGGCCTCGCCATGGACTACGAGGTGTTCCTCGTCTCGGGCATGCGCGAGGAGTTCGTGCGCACGGGCGACGCGAAGCGCTCCATCGAGGACGGCTTCGCGAACGGCGCCCGCGTCGTCACGGCGGCCGCGCTCATCATGGTGTTCGTCTTCGCGGCGTTCGTGCCCGAGGGGGCGGGCGTCATCAAGCCCATCGCGCTCGGCCTCGCCGTCGGCATCGCGGTCGACGCCTTCGTCGTGCGCATGACGCTCGGCCCCGCCCTCATGACGCTGTTCGGCCGGGCGGGATGGTGGTTCCCGCGCTCCTTCGACCGGGCGCTGCCCGACCTCGACATCGAGGGCGAGAAGCTGCGCCACCACCGCGACGACGTGGAGTGGGCATCCGGTCGGCAGGGCGTCGTCGTCACCGAGGGCCTCGCGCTCCAGGGGGTGGATGCCTCTCTCGAGCTGCACGCCGCCGCGGGCGATCGCGTGCACCTCGCCGGCCCCTCCGCTCTGCGCCGCCTCGCCGCCGCGACCCTCGCCGGGCACGTGGAGCCGGCGGCCGGGCGCGCGCTCGTGGCGGGCGCGCTGCTGCCCTCCGAGGCCGGTCGGGCCGCCCGCCGGGTCGCCCTGGTCGACGTCGGCGGCGACCGCATCGCCCCGGAGGTGACGGTGCGAACGCTCGTCGCCGAGCGGCTCGCGCTCGCCTCGGGTCGCCCGCGCCGCGCGCAGCTCACCCGCGACTGGCTCGCCGAGCTCGACGCCGCGCTGCGCGGGATGGGGGAGCAGGCCGCGGCGAGCGCTCGCGCGCTGCGCGACCCCACCGCGCCGGTCGCGGCGCTGGACGGGCGCACTCGCGCCCTGCTGCTGGCCGCCGTCGCGACCATCGACCGCACGCCGGTGATCGTGCTCGACCATCGCGACGACGCGCTCGACGAGACCGGCACCGACCTCGTCGACGCCCTCGTGGTCGCGCTCGCCCCGCGCGGCACCGTGCGCATCTGGGGTCGCCCCGAGGGCGGCGAGCCCCGGCCCGGCACGACGGTCGCCCGGCTCTCGCCGGTGCGCCGCTCGGCGGGCGCGGCGCCCGCGCACTCGGCGCCGGCATCCGATCCCGCCCCGCACCCCGATCCCGCCCCGCACCCCGATCCCGCCCCGCTCGCCCGCGCGGCGGCCCCCACGGCGAAGGACACCCGCTCATGACCGCAGCATCCGCATCCCCCGCCGCCGCGCCCTCTGCAGCCCGCCGTCGCCCCGGCCGCGGCCGCGGCGCCGTGATCGCGGGCGCCCTGCTCGTGCCGCTCGCGCTCGTCGGCCTCGCCCTCGCGGCGATCGGCGACGACGGCGAGGCCGCGCTCGACCGCATCCCCGCCGCCGTCGTGAACGAGGACGAGCTGCTCACCACCACGGGCCCCGACGGCGAGGAGCAGGTCGTCTTCGCGGGGCGCCAGCTCGTCACCGAGCTCACCGCGCCCGAGGCGGCCGGCTTCGACTGGCGCGTCACCAACGCCGAGGAGGCCGAGGCGGCGCTCGCCGCGGGCGAGGTCTACGCGGTCGTCACCATCCCCGACGACTTCTCCGCCTCGGTGCTGACCATCGGCACGCCCGAGGCGGTGCAGGCGCAGCTCGAGGTCGAGACCGACGACGCGCACAGCTACCTCGCCGGCTCGGTCGTGCAGAGCGTCGGCGAGAGCCTCGCGGCCCAGTTCGGCGACGTCGTCACCGAGCAGTACGTCGACGGGCTGCTCGGCGGCATCGATCAGCTCGGCTCGGCCCTCGGCGACGCCTCCGACGGCGCGGCGCAGATCGGCGACGGCAACACCGAGCTCGGCACCGGGCTCGACGCCCTGCGCGTCGGCGCGGAGCAGTCGACGGCCGGCGCGCGCAGCCTCGCCGACGGGCTCGGCGCCTACACGGGCGGCGTCTCCTCCCTCTCCTCCGGGCTCGGGCAGCTCGAGTCGGGCGCCGCAGGGCTCGACCAGCTCACGGGCGCGGTCGGCGGCCTCGCCGGCGGCAGCGCGCAGCTCGCGGGCGGGCTGCAGGCCCTCGCCCCGGCGATCGCCGCCTCGGGGCTGCCGCCCGAGCAGCAGGGCGCCTACCAGGCGCTCGTCGCCGCCGCGCAGCAGCTCTCCGGCGGTGCCGCGCAGCTGAACGGGCAGATGGGCCCCGCGATCGACGGCGTGCAGTCGGGCATCGCGCAGAGCGCCGCGGGCGCGCGCGAGCTCGCCGCCGGCGGCCCGTCGCTCGTCTCGGGCGCCGATGCGCTCGCCGACGGGCTCGGCGCCCTCGGCACCGGCGCGGGCGAGGCCGCCGCGGGCTCGCGCGAGCTCGCGGCCGGCGCCGAGGAGCTCGCCACCGGACTCGCCGACGGCGCCGAGCAGGTGCCGGGCGCCACCGGCTCAGCCGTCGCCCTCGACCCCGTCGCGGTCGACACCCAGCGCGTCAACGCGATCGACGGGGTCGGGCAGGTCATCGCCTCGACGCTCGTGCCGATCGGCCTGTGGGTCGGCGCGCTCGCGACGTTCCTGGCCCTGCGACCCGCGGGCGGGGCCGTGGTGGGCTCGGCGACGGGCGCCGGGGTCGTGCTGCGGCGCAGCCTCGGTCGGGCATCCCTCATCGCGCTCGCCCAGGCGGTGCTCGTCAGCCTGCTCGTGCACGCCGCCGCCGGCATCGAGTGGATGCTGCTGCCGGCGACCCTCGCCCTCACGGCGCTCATCGCGCTCGCCTTCACGGCGCTGCACGCGGCGCTCACCCTGGCGCTCGGCCGGGGCGGGCTCGTCGTCTCGCTGCTGCTGCTCGACCTGCAGATCATCGTCACGGGCGGCATCATCCCGGTGGCGGCGCTCGCCGACCCGTTCCCGGCGCTGAGCGGGGTGCTGCCGCTGCGGGCCGCGGTCGATGGGCTGCAGGCGCTCTTCGCGGGAGGCGATGCGGCGCGCATCGTCGCCATGGTCGGCGCGATGCTCGTGCTCGGGCTCGCCTCCGTGCTCGTCGCCCGCGTCGCGGTCGGGCGGGCGCAGAGGCGCGAGGCGCGGGAGGCCTTCGCCCCCGCGCTCGCCTGAGCCCGGCCGGGCCGCGGGCAGCGGGCCGTGCCGGGCGGCGGGGCGCTCAGCCCCGGTGCTCGCGGGCGAAGGCGACCGTCTCGCGCAGCTCGGCGAGCCGTGCGGCGTCGTCTCGGCCGCAGTGCCGGGTGTTGAGCTCGGCGACGACGTCGCCGGTGAAGCCCGAGGCGGCGAGGTGCCGCAGCAGCGCCGCGACCGGCTGACCGCCCCGCCCGGGCACGAGGTGCGCATCGTGCAGGCGGCCGCCGGCCTCGGGCGCGGCCGCGTCGCACAGGTGCACGTGGTGCAGGCGGTCGCCCCACTGCTCGGCGAGCTCGAGCGCCGAGCGCCGCGCCATGGTCGCGTGCGAGACGTCGAGCACGAGGCGGTCGACGGCGAGTTCGCCCGGGTTCCAGTGCGGCGCGAAGGCCTGCCGCGCGCGACCGCCCGCGGTCAGCGGGAACATGTTCTCGACCGCGACGACGACCCCGTGCCGTGCGGCGATCCCGCCGACGGCCTGCTCGAAGCGCTCGGCCCAGCGACCCTGCCAGCGCCAGGGCGGGTGGGCGACGACCGTGGTCGCTCCGAGGTCGGCGGCCAGCCGGGCGGCCCGCTCGAGCTTCGTGCGCGGGTCGCGGCCGAAGGCGAGGGCGCTGAAGAGCAGCACGGGGGCGTGGATGCTCAGCACGGGCATCCCGAACCGCGACGCCAGCGCAGCGATGCCGCGCGCGCTCTGCGTCGCCGGATCGCTCGTGACCATCACCTCGATGCCGTCGAAGCCGGCATCCGCGGCGAGCCGGAACGCCGCCTCGAGCCGCCGCGGCAGCACGCTCGTCGTGCCCATACCGATGCGCGTCACGCGGTCAGCCTAGGCGCGGCCGCAGCCGATCGTCCGCTGAGAGGACGGTGAGATGCGGCTGATACCGTCGAGGGCGCCGCTCGCCGCGACGGCTGCGGCCGACGACACGGGAGCGAACCGATGCCGAAGAACACCGAGTACGACTTCATCGTCGTCTCGAACCGCCTGCCGGTCGACCGCATCATCGACGTCGACGGGGAGCCGGCCTGGCGCCGCTCGCCCGGAGGCCTCGTCACCGCGCTCGAGCCGCTCATGCGCGAGGCCGACGGCGCCTGGGTCGGCTGGGCGGGCAAGCCGGACCTCGAGCTGCCCCCGTCGACGGAGGACGGCATCCACATCGTGCCCGTGCCGCTGAGCGCGCTCGAGGTGGAGCAGTACTACGAGGGCTTCAGCAACGACACGCTCTGGCCGCTCTACCACGACGTCATCTCGCCGCCGGCGTTCCACCGCGAGTGGTGGGAGTCGTACCGGGCCGTCAACCGCCGCTTCGCCGAGGCCAGCGCCGCGATCGCCGCGCCGAACGCGACGGTCTGGGTGCAGGACTACCAGCTGCAGCTCGTGCCGGCGATGCTGCGCGAGCTGCGGCCCGACCTGACCATCGGGTTCTTCAACCACATCCCCTTCCCGCCCTACGGCATCTACGCGCAGCTGCCCTGGCGCCGGCAGATCGTCGAGGGGCTGCTCGGGGCCGACGTCATCGGGTTCCAGCGGGTGGCCGACGCCGGCAACTTCTCTCGGGCCGTGCGCCGCCTGTTCGGCTACGCGACGAAGAGCCCCGAGATCCGCGTGCCGCTCGAGGGCGGCGGGCACCGCACCGTCGTCGCGAAGGCGTTCCCGATCTCGATCGACGTCGAGAGCTTCGAGCAGATGGCCAAGCGCCCCGAGATCATCGAGCGCGCCCGGCAGATCCGCGAGGATCTCGGCAATCCGACGACGATCATGCTCGGCGTCGACCGGCTCGACTACACCAAGGGCATCGGCCACCGGCTGAAGGCCTACGGCGAGCTGCTGAGCTCGGGCTCGATCACGGTCGGCGACGCCATCCTCGTGCAGGTCGCGAGCCCCAGCCGCGAGCGCGTCGAGGCCTACATGCAGCTGCGCGACGAGATCGAGCTCACCGTCGGCCGGCTCAACGGCGACTACGCCACCATCAGCCACGGCGCGATCGCCTACCTGCACCAGGGCTACCCGCGCGAGGAGATGGTCGCGTTGTACCTCGCCGCCGACATCATGCTCGTGACCGCGCTGCGCGACGGCATGAACCTCGTGGCCAAGGAGTACGTGGCCTGCCGCCACGACGAGGACGGCGTGCTCGTGCTGAGCGAGTTCGCGGGTGCCGCCGACGAGCTGAAGAACGCGCTGCTCGTGAACCCGCACGACATCGAGGGGCTCAAGGAGTCGATGATGCAGGCCGTCGCGATGCCGAAGCGCGAGCGCTCGAGCCGCATGCGCGCGCTGCGCCGCCGCCTGCGCGACAACGACGTCTCGCACTGGTCGCACACCTTCCTCGAGACGCTCGAGAGCGCCGCCCGGAAGAGCCGCTGATGACGGCCGAGCCCGCCGCCGAGGCCGCGTTCGAGCCCGCCCTCGACCCCGCGCTCGCCGCGGCGATCGATCGGCTCGCCGCCGCGCCCGCGCTGCTCGTCGCCCTCGACTTCGACGGCACCCTCGCCCCCGAGGTCGACGACCCGCAGGCCGCCCGCGCGCTGCCGGAGGCGCACGCCGCCCTGCTCGCGCTGCACGCCCTGCCCGCCACGACCGTCGCCCTCGTCAGCGGGCGCTCGCTCGAGAGCCTCGCCGCCGTGGGGGAGATGCCCGCGAAGGTGCCGCTGGTGGGCTCGCACGGGCTCGAGGTGCGCCTCGGCGACGGGGAGGTGCTGCCGGCCGCGACCCCGCAGGACCGGGAGCGCGTGCGGCTGCTGCGGCTCCGGCTCGAGCCGCTCGTGGACGCGGTGCCCGGGGCCTGGATGGAGCAGAAGCCGGCCGGGTTCGCCGTGCACACCCGCATCGTCGAGGATGCCGCGGCAGCGGCATCCCTCATCGAGGCGGTGCGGGCGGAGGCGGCCGCGCAGGACGCGGGGCTCACCGTGCGCGACGGCAAGAACGTCGTCGAGTTCGCCGCGCGCGATGCGACCAAGGGCGACGGCCTGCGCGTGCTGCGCGAGCGGCTCGGGCAGCCGGCCGTGCTCTTCGCCGGCGACGACGTCACCGACGAGGACGGCCTGCAGGCGCTCGTCGACGGCGATCTCGGCATCAAGGTCGGCCCGGCCGGCACCGTCGCCCCCCATCGCGTGGCCGACCCGCGCGCGATGGCACGGGTGCTCGAACGATTGCTGGATGCTCGGCGCGAGAACCCTCCGACCACTCGGTAAACTCGTTCCGACCGCGCGCCCGCTCAGGCCCGCCGCCCTCACCCCCGCCCGTGCCGCACCGACACCCGAGGGAGGACGCATGCTCCTCGTCCTGCTGGTGTTCGGAGCGGCCGCGATCGGCCTCGTATTCCTGACACCGTATGTGAAGCGCGGCGTCTTCCTGCTCGGCGCGCTCGTGCCGCTCGCCGGCTTCGTGCACGCGCTCGTCGTCGGGCCCTCGGTGCTCGCCGGCACGGAGCTCGTCGAGCGCCTGCCGTGGATCCCCGAGCTCGGGCTCACGCTCGACCTGCGCATGGACCCGCTCGCGTGGGTGCTGACGCTCGTCGTCACCGGGGTCGGGGCGCTCGTCATGCTGTACTGCGCGCGCTACTTCGGCCCCGACAGCGAGGGCATCGGCCGCTTCGCGAGCACGCTGACGGCGTTCGCGGGCGCGATGTACGGGCTCATCCTCGCGGAGGACGTCTTCCTGCTCTTCGTGTTCTGGGAGCTCACGAGCGTGCTCTCGTACCTGCTCATCGGCCACTACCAGGGGCGCAAGGCGAGTCGCGGAGCGGCTCTGCAGGCGCTCATCACCACGACGCTCGGCGGCCTCGTCATGCTCGTGGGCCTCGTGCTGCTCGCGGTCGAGGCCGGCAGCACGAGCTTGACGGTGATCGTGTCGACCTCGCCCTCGGGCGCGCTCACGACCGCGGCGATCGTGCTCATCCTCGTCGGGGCGATCTCGAAGTCGGCGATCGTGCCCTTCCACTTCTGGCTGCCGGGCGCCATGGCGGCTCCGACCCCCGTGAGCGCCTACCTGCACGCCGCCGCCATGGTGAAGGCGGGCGTCTACCTCGTCGCGCGTCTCGCCCCCGGGTTCGCCGAGACCCCAGCGTGGCGAGAGCTGCTCATCGGGCTGGGCATCGCCACGATGCTGCTCGGCGGATGGGCGGCGCTGCGTCAGACGGACATCAAGCTGCTGCTGGCCTACGGCACGGTGAGCCAGCTCGGGTTCCTCATGGTGGTCACCGGGTGGGGCACGCGCGACACCGCGCTCGCGGCGACGGCCCTGCTCGTCGCGCACGCGCTCTTCAAGGCCACTCTCTTCCTCGTCGTCGGCATCATCGACCACGGGACGGGTACGCGCGACCTGCGCAAGCTGAGCGGGCTCGGCCGGCGGGCGCCCGTGCTCGCGACCATAGCGGCGCTCGCCCTCGCCAGCATGGCGGGGCTGCCGCCCCTGTTCGGCTTCGTCGCGAAGGAGGCGGTGCTGCACGGCCTCATCGTCGATGCCGAGGCCGGCGATGGTCTCGCCCTCGCCGCCGTCGTGGGCGTGCTGCTCGGCTCGGTGCTGACCACGGCGTACAGCATCCGCTTCTTCTGGGGGGCCTTCGCCCGCAAGCCGGGCGTCGACCCGGTCGAGCAGTCGGCGCCCGTCGTCCCGAGCTTCCTCATCGCCCCGGCGATCCTCGCCGTCGCCAGCCTCGCCCTCGGCCCGCTCGCGGCGCTCGCCGACGGGGCGATCGCTCCCGTGGCGGCGGCCTTCCCCGATCAGGGCACCGACTACCACCTCGAGCTCTGGCACGGCCTCACCCTCGAGCTCGGCCTCTCCGTGCTCGCGCTCGTGCTCGGCGCGGCCCTGTTCCTCGCCCGCGAGCCGCTCGCCCGCCTGCAGGCGCGGGTGCACAGCCCCGTGAGCGCCTCCGAGCTCTACTGGGACTCGGTCGGCGCCGTCGACCGGCTCGCCGTGCGCGTGACGGGGGTCACCCAGCGCGGCTCGCTGCCCTTCTACCTCGGCGTCATCCTCGTCGTCTTCGTCGTCGTCACGACGAGCGCGCTGCTGCTCGGCGACACCTGGCCCGACGAGTTCCGCCTCTGGGACCACCCCGCCCAGGCCGCCATCGGGCTCGTCATGATCATCGCCGCGGTCGCGGCCACCCGCGCGCATAAGCGCTTCACCGCGGTCGTCGTCGTCGGCGTCACCGGATTCGGCATGTCGGCGATCTTCGCGCTCATGGGCGCCCCCGATCTCGCCATCACGCAGATCCTCGTCGAGCTCGTCACCCTCATCGCCTTCGTGTTCGTGCTGCGCCGCCTGCCCGCCTCGCTCGGCGACAAGCACGGCAGCACCCGCAAGCTCGTGAGGGCGCTGCTCGGCATCGCCGTCGGCGTCGTCATGGGCGTCATCGCCATCGTCGCCTCGGGCGCCCGCGTCGCCCTGCCGATCTCGCTGGAATGGCCCGAGCTCGCCTACGTCGACGGCCAAGGGCGCAACATCGTCAACGTCGCCCTCGTCGACATCCGCGCCTGGGACACCATGGGCGAGCTCGCCGTCGTCATCGCGGCCGCGACCGGCGTCGCGAGCCTGCTCTTCATCCGGGGCCGGGCCGACACCCCCGCCCGCGCCCGCCGCGGCGCGATGCGCCAGCGGGTCGAGGACCGCCTCGTGCGGGTCAAGGAGCAGGCGGCCCCGGGCGAGCTGCGCAACGCGTGGATCCTCGCCGGCCCCACCCTCGACCCGCGCAACCGCTCGATCCTGCTCGAGGTGGTGGTGCGCCTGCTCTTCCACGCGCTCATCGTCGTCTCCCTCTACCTGCTCTTCGCCGGCCACAACCTGCCCGGCGGCGGCTTCGCGGGCGGCCTCGTGGCGGGCCTCGCGCTCGTCGCCCGCTACCTCGCCGGCGGGCGCTACGAGCTGGGCGCGGCCGCCCCGATCGGCGCCGGTACGCTGCTCGGCACCGGCCTGCTGCTCGCCGTCGGTACCGCGATCGTGCCGCTCCTCCTCGGGGCGGATGCCCTGACCTCCGCCTACTGGGAGGGCGAGGTCTGGTTGCTCGGCGAGATCAAGTTCGTCACGTCGACGATCTTCGACGTCGGCGTCTACCTCGTCGTCGTCGGCCTGGTGCTCGACGTGCTGCGCTCGCTCGGCGCCGAGGTCGACCGGCAGGGCGACCCCGAGTTCCGCGTGCCGGACGAGGCGGCCGAGCCCGTCGATGCATCGGGCGCCGACGGCACGGGCGTCGGCATCGACAGCCGAGGAGGCCGCGGATGACCGTCTCGCTCGTGCTCGTGATCGTCATGTCGGCGATGTACGCCTGCGCCGTCTACCTGCTGCTCGAGCGCAGCCTCACCCGCGTGCTGCTCGGGTTCCTGCTCGCGGGCAACGCCACCAACCTGCTCATCCTGATCATGGCGGGCGAGGCCGGCGTCGCCCCGATCTTCGACGAGTCGCTCGCGCCGGAGGAGTACACCGACCCGCTGCCGCAGGCGCTCATCCTCACCGCGATCGTCATCACCTTCGCGGTCTCCTCGTTCCTGCTCGCCCTCATCTACCGCTCCTGGCGGCTCGCGAACGCCGACGACCTCAGCGACGACGCCGACGACGTCGCCTTGCGCGAGGGCACCGTGGCGATGCCCTCGGAGGAGACGGCATTCGAGGCCAGCACCACCGACTTCCCCCTGGAGGTCGAGAAGTGACCTTCCTCGTGCCCCTCGTCGTGCTGGTGCCGCTGCTCGGCGCCGCCGCGACGCTCGTCGTCGGCCGCCGGGCGCGCCCGCAGCGGATCATCGCGATCACGGCCCTCGTCATCGAGCTCGCGCTCGGCGCCGTCATGCTCGTCGCGGTCGACGCGGGCGGCCCGCTCGTCGTCGAGGTCGGCGGCTGGCAGGCGCCCTTCGGCATCGTGCTCGTCGTCGACCGGCTCTCGGCGCTCATGGTGCTGGTCTCGTCGATCGTGCTGCTCGCGGTGCTGGTGTTCTCGGTCGGCCAGGGTCTCGCCGACGGCGACGACGAGACCCCGGTGTCGATCTACAACCCGACCTACCTCATCCTCACCACGGGCGTCATGGTCGCCTTCGTCTCGGGCGATCTCTTCAACCTCTACGTCGGCTTCGAGATCCTGCTCGTCGCGAGCTACGTGCTCATCACCCTCGGCGGCACGGTGTCGCGCATCCGCGCCGGCGTCACGTACGTCATCGTCAGCCTGCTGTCGTCGCTGCTGTTCCTCGCCGCGATCGCGATGATCTACGGCGCGCTCGGCACGGTCAACATCGCCCAGATCGCCCAGCGCATCGGCGATCTGCCGCTCGACGTGCAGATCGTGCTGCACGTCATGCTCCTCGTCGGCTTCGGCATCAAGGCGGCCGTGTTCCCGCTGTCGTTCTGGCTGCCCGACTCGTACCCGTCGGCGCCCGCGCCGGTGACCGCGGCCTTCGCCGGACTGCTCACCAAGATCGGCGTCTACGCGATCATCCGCGTCGAGACGGTGATCTTCCCCGGCCCCGAGCTCAACCCCTGGCTCATGGTGCTCGCGCTGCTGACGATGGTGGTCGGCGCGCTCGGCGCCGTCGCGCAGGCCGACATCAAGCGCATCCTGTCGTTCACGCTCGTCAGCCACATCGGCTACATGATCCTCGGCGTCGCCCTCGGCACCGTCGAGGGCACCGCGGCGGCGATCTACTACATCGCCCACCACATCGTCGTGCAGACGACCCTCTTCCTCGCCGCGGGCCTCATCGAGCGCGAGGCCGGCAGCACCTCGATCACGCGCATCGGCGGGCTGCTCGCGAGCGCCCCGATGGTGGCGGCGCTCTTCTTCATCCCCGCGCTCAATCTCGGCGGCATCCCCCCGTTCTCGGGCTTCATCGGCAAGCTCGGCCTGTTCCGGGCGACCGCCGAGCAGGGGGATGCCCTGGCCTACACCCTGATCGGCGCCGGAGCCCTCGTCTCCCTCCTCACCCTCTACGCGCTCATCCGCGTCTGGAACCTCGTGTTCTGGCGCTCGGCCGATGCGGTGGAGGGCGATGAGTCGCGCCTGCTCCGCTCCGTCGAGGAGGCGCCCCTCAGCACGTCGACGATCGCCGTCACCCGCGCGACCCCGCGCCTCATGACCGCGGCGACGGCCGGGATGGTCGCCGTGAGCCTCGCGCTCACGGTCTTCGCCGGGCCGGTCTACGCGCTCGCCGACCGCGCGGGCGGCAACCTCGACGGGCCCGGGGCGTACATCCAGACCGTGTTCCCCACGAGCACCGAGGAGGGGGAGCCGCGTGAATGACAAGCGCCGCGAGCGCGAGCGGGTGCCCCTGCTGCAGCAGTCGCCGCTGCTGCTGGCCCTCGTGCTGCTGTGGATGATGCTCTGGGGGTCGGTGACGCCGTTCACGATCGTCACGGGCGTCGTCGTGGCGCTGCTCGTCACGCGGGCGTTCTACCTGCCGCCCGTCGAGCTCTCGGGCCGCTTCAACCCGTGGTGGTTCCTCGTGCTGCTCGGCCGGTTCGCGGTCGACCTCGTGCGGGCATCCTTCGAGGTCGCCTGGCAGGCGATGCGCCCGCGGGGCGTCACGCGCAACGCGGTCATCCGGGTCGACCTCACGACCCGCAACGACTTTGTGCTCACGGGCACGGCGCTCGCCGTGAGCCTCGTGCCCGGCTCGGTCGTGCTCGAGGTCGACCGCCCGCACTCGGTGCTCTACATCCACAGCCTCGGCATCGAGACGCCCGAGCAGGTGGCGCACGCGCACGACAGCGTGCTCGCCTACGAGCGGCGCATCCTGCGGGCGCTCGGCTCGCGCGAGGAATGGGAGGCCGTGCGATGACCGTGCTGCTCTGGATCGCTGGCGCCCTCTTCTCGGTGACGGCGCTGCTCGCGATCCTGCGCGTGATCCGCGGGCCGAGCATCGTCGACCGCATCATCGCGAGCGACGTGCTGCTGACGACCCTGATCCTCGTCGTCGGCGCCGAGATGGTCGCGAACCAGCACACCCGCACGATCCCGCTCATGGTGGTCATGGCGGCCACCGCCATCCTCGGCACCGTCGCCGTCGCGCGCTTCGTGACGCGGCCCGACGACACCCGCGTCGCCCCGGGGCTCGGCGCTGAGAACCCGACCGCCGCGACGGGGGAGGAGGCCTCATGACCCCCGACGCCCCCGTGGTCGAGGCGCTCGACATCGCCGCGGGCGTGCTGCTCGTGCTCGGCGGGTTCCTCTCGCTCGCCGCGGGCATCGGCCTCAACCGGTTCCCCGATGCGCTGAGCCGACTGCACGCCGCGACGAAGCCGCAGATCCTCGGCCTCGTCTTCGTCGTGCTCGCCCTCGCGCTCAGCGCGCGCAGCGGCGCGGTGCTGCTGCTGCTCATCCCCGTCGTCGTGTTCCAGATGCTGACGGCGCCCATCGCGGCGCACATGGTCGGGCGCGCGGGCTACCGAACAGGAGACTTCGACGCGGGCACGCTCATCACCGACGAGCTCGCCGACGACATCGCCTCGGCGGGGCGCGGCGACCTGCCCGGCGGCGAGGCCGAGGTGCCCGACCCAGCGCTCGCGCCGAGCGTCGAGCCCGGTGCCGAGCCGGCCGCGGAGCCCGCCGCCGGACGGGCCGCCGGGCCGTCAGGGAAGGACCCGGGCCCGGCGTAAACTCGGCCCATGTCCGCGATCGACCCCAAGCCCCGTTCCCGCGTCGTCACCGACGGCATCGAAGCCACCACCTCGCGCGGCATGCTGCGCGCGGTCGGCATGGGCGACGACGACTGGGACAAGCCGCAGGTCGGCATCGCCAGCTCGTGGAACGAGATCACCCCCTGCAACCTCTCGCTCGCGCGCCTCGCGCAGGCCGCGAAGGAGGGCGTGCACGCCGGCGGCGGGTACCCGCTGCAGTTCGGCACCGTCAGCGTGAGCGACGGCATCTCGATGGGCCACGAGGGCATGCACTTCTCGCTCGTGAGCCGCGAGGTCATCGCCGACAGCGTCGAGGTCGTCATGCAGGCCGAGCGCCTCGACGGCTCGGTGCTGCTCGCCGGCTGCGACAAGTCGATCCCCGGCATGCTCATGGCGATGGCGCGCCTCGACCTCTCGAGCGTCTTCCTCTACGCCGGCTCGATCGCCCCCGGCTGGGTCAAGCTCAGCGACGGCACCGAGAAGGAGATCACGATCATCGACTCCTTCGAGGCGGTGGGCGCGGTCAAGGCCGGCCGGATGAGCGCCGAGGACGCGCACCGCATCGAGTGCGCCTTCGCTCCGGGCGAGGGCGCCTGCGGCGGCATGTACACCGCCAACACGATGGCCTCCGTCGCCGAGGCGCTCGGCCTGAGCCTTCCGGGGTCGGCGAGCCCGGCATCCTACGATCGCCGCCGCGACATGTACGCGCACCGCTCGGGCGAGGCCGTCGTCAACCTGCTCAACCACGGCATCACGGCCCGGCAGATCCTCACCAAGGAGGCCTTCGAGAACGCCGTCACGGTGGCGATGGCGCTCGGCGGCTCGACGAACGTCGTGCTGCACATCCTCGCGATCGCCAACGAGGCCGAGGTCGAGTTCACCCTCGACGACTTCACCCGCATCGGCGAGCGCGTGCCCCACATCGGCGACCTCAAGCCCTTCGGCCGGTACGTCATGAACGACGTCGACCGGCAGGGCGGCCTGCCCGTGCTGCTGAAGGCGCTGCTGGATGCCGGACTCCTGCACGGCGACGTCATGACCGTCACGGGGCGCACCATGGCCGAGAACCTCGCCGAGCTGAACCCCGACCCGCTCGACGGCGAGGTGCTGCGCACGCTCGACAACCCCATCCACGCCACCGGCGGCATCACGATCCTGCAGGGCTCGCTCGCCCCCGAGGGCGCCGTCGTCAAGACCGCCGGATTCGACGCCGCGGTCTTCGAGGGCCCGGCCCGCGTCTTCGAGCGCGAGCGCGCCGCGATGGACGCGCTGACGGCCGGCGAGATCAGCGCCGGCGACGTCGTCGTCATCCGCTACGAAGGCCCCAAGGGCGGCCCCGGCATGCGCGAGATGCTCGCCATCACCGCCGCCATCAAGGGGGCGGGGCTCGGCAAGGATGTACTACTCTTGACGGACGGACGATTCTCGGGCGGCACAACCGGCCTCTGCATCGGCCATATAGCTCCCGAAGCGGTCGACGAAGGTCCGATCGCCTTCGTGCGCGATGGTGATCTCATACGGGTCGATATCGCTGCTCGCTCCCTCGACGTACTGGTCGACGCAGACGAGCTGGAGGCGCGCCGCACCGGCTGGGCGCCCCTTCCCCCGCGCTATACCCGGGGCGTTCTCGCCAAGTACACGAAGCTCGTGCAGTCCGCCGCGAAGGGCGCGATCACGGGCTGACGCCTCGGCGTTCCCGCCACTCGATCACGATCACAAGGACGTCTCCCCATGCCCACGGAATCGACCCCCGTGCCGAGTCCCGCGCAGTCCGCACGCACTGAACCGCCGATGCTCACCGGGTCGGGCGCGATCCTCGCCTCTCTCGAGAAGCTCGGCGTGACGGACGTGTTCGGCCTGCCCGGCGGCGCCATCATGCCCTTCTACGACGAGCTCATGGCCTCCACGGCCATCCGCCACATCCTCGTGCGCCACGAGCAGGGCGCCGGCCACGCTGCCGAGGGCTACGCCGCCTCGAGCGGTCGGCTCGGCGTCTGCATCGCCACCTCGGGCCCGGGCGCGACGAACCTCGTCACCGCCATCGCCGACGCCTACATGGACTCGGTGCCGATGCTCGCGATCACCGGTCAGGTGTTCTCGACCTCGATGGGCACCGACGCCTTCCAGGAGGTCGACATCACCGGCATCACGATGCCGATCACCAAGCACTCCTTCCTCGTCACCAAGCCGGAGGACGTGCCCGCGGTGCTCGCCGCGGCCGTGCACATCGCCACGACCGGTCGCCCCGGCCCCGTGCTCGTCGACGTCACGAAGGACGCCCAGCAGAAGTCCGCGCCGTTCCACTGGCCGCCGAAGGTCGAGCTGCCCGGCTACCGCCCGGTCACCAAGGCGCACGGCAAGCAGATCCAGGCGGCGGCGCAGCTCATCGTCGAGGCGCGGAAGCCCGTGCTCTACGTCGGCGGCGGCGTCATCCGCGCCGGCGCGCACCGCGAGCTGCTCGCCTTCGCCGAGGCCACCGGCGCCCCCCTCGTCACGACGCTCATGGCGCGCGGCGCCTTCCCCGACTCGCACCAGCAGCACCTCGGCATGCCCGGCATGCACGGCACCGTTCCGGCCGTGCTCGGCCTGCAGGAGAGCGACCTGCTCATCGCCCTCGGCGCCCGGTTCGACGACCGCGTCACGGGCAAGGTGAGCGAGTTCGCGCCCGGGGCGAAGGTCATCCACGTCGACATCGACCCCGCCGAGATCGGCAAGATCCGCGCCGCCGACGTTCCGATCGTGGGGGATGCCCGCGAGGTGCTCGCGGACCTGCTGCCGGTCTTCCGCCAGGCGGCCGCCGCCCACCAGCCCGACTACGCGGACTGGTGGAAGCGCCTCGAGACGCTGCGCGACCAGTACCCGCTCGGCTACACGATGCCCGACGACGGCCTGCTCTCGCCGCAGTGGATCATCGAGAAGATCGGCGAGCTCTCGGGCCCCGAGGCCGTCTACGCCTCCGGCGTCGGCCAGCACCAGATGTGGGCCGCGCAGTTCATCAAGTACGAGCGACCCGGCGCCTGGCTCAACTCGGGCGGCGCGGGCACGATGGGCTACGCCGTGCCCGCCGCCATGGGCGCCAAGGTCGCCGAGCCCGACCGCCTCGTGTGGGCGATCGACGGCGACGGCTGCTTCCAGATGACCAATCAGGAGCTCGCGACCTGCACGATCAACAAGATCCCCATCAAGGTCGCGGTCATCAACAACTCCTCGCTCGGCATGGTGCGGCAGTGGCAGACGCTGTTCTACGACGGCCGGCACTCCTTCACCGACCTCAACACGGGGCACGACACCGTGATGGTGCCCGACTTCGTGAAGATGGCCGACGCCTACGGCGCCCTCGGCATCCGCGTGCGGACGCCCGAGGAGGTCGAGCCGGCCATCCGCCTCGCCATGGAGACCAACGACCGCCCCGTCGTCATCGACTTCATCGTCAGCCGTGACGCGATGGTGTGGCCGATGGTGCCCCAGGGCGTCGGCAACTCCTCGGTGCAGTACGCCCGCGACCACGCCCCCGAGTGGGAGAGGGAGTAAGCCATGACCTACCACGTGCTCTCGCTGCTGGTCGAGGACAAGCCCGGCCTGCTCACCCGCGTCGCGGGGCTCTTCGCCCGACGCGGCTTCAATATCACCTCGCTCGCCGTGGGCACGACCGAGGTGCCCGGGCTCTCGCGCATCACGGTCGTCGTCGAGGTCGAGGGCCTGCCCCTCGAGCAGGTGACCAAGCAGCTCAACAAGCTCATCAACGTGCTCAAGATCGTCGAGCTCGACCCCGGCCAGTCGGTGCAGCGCGAGCACATGCTCATCAAGGTGCGCGTCGACAACACCACCCGCTCGCAGATCCTCGAGGCCACCACGCTGTTCCGCGCGCGGGTCGTCGACGTCGCCACCGACGCCCTCGTCATCGAGGTGACCGGCGACACCGCCAAGGTCGAGGCCATGCTGCGCGTGCTCGAGCCCTACGGCATCAAGGAGATCGCGCAGTCGGGCCTGCTCGCCATCGGCCGCGGCTCGAAGAGCATCAGCGAGCGCGTGCTCAAGAACTGACCACCGACCAGACCCGCCCGCGGCCGCCCGGCCTCGCGCGGAGCATCCCGTACCGATCACCCCAAGGAGAACACCCTCGTGACTGAGATCTACTACGACAACGACGCCGACATCGCGCTCATCCAGAGCAAGAAGGTCGCCATCGTCGGCTACGGCTCGCAGGGCCACGCCCACGCCCAGAACCTGCGCGACTCGGGCGTCGACGTGACCATCGCCCTCAAGGAGGGCTCGAAGTCGGCCCCGAAGGCGCAGGAGGACGGCTTCACCGTCATGACCGTCGCGAACGCCGCCGAGTGGGCCGACGTCATCATGGTGCTCGCCCCCGACCAGCACCAGCGCGCGATCTTCACCGAGAGCATCAAGGACAAGCTCACCGCCGGCAAGACGCTCGCCTTCGCCCACGGCTTCAACATCCGCTTCGGCTACATCGACGCGCCTGAGGGCGTCGACGTCATCCTCGTCGCCCCCAAGGCCCCCGGCCACACCGTGCGCCGCGAGTTCGTCGCCGGCCGCGGGATCCCCGACATCGTCGCCGTCGAGCGCGACACCACCGGCCACGCCTGGGACCTCGCGCTCTCGTACGCGAAGGCCATCGGCGGCACCCGCGCCGGCGTCATCAAGACCACCTTCACCGAGGAGACCGAGACCGACCTCTTCGGCGAGCAGGCCGTGCTCTGCGGCGGCACCTCGCAGCTTGTGCAGTACGGCTTCGAGGTGCTCACCGAGGCCGGCTACCAGCCCGAGATCGCCTACTTCGAGGTGCTGCACGAGCTCAAGCTCATCGTCGACCTCATGTGGGAGGGCGGCATCGCCAAGCAGCGCTGGAGCGTCAGCGACACCGCCGAGTACGGCGACTACGTCTCGGGCCCCCGCGTCATCGACCCCTCCGTCAAGGAGAACATGAAGGCCGTGCTCGCCGACATCCAGTCGGGCGCCTTCGCGACCCGCTTCATCGAGGACCAGGACGCCGGCGCCCCCGAGTTCCACGCGCTGCGCGACAAGGGCGAGAAGCACCCCATCGAGGAGACCGGCCGCAAGCTTCGCGCGCTCTTCGCCTGGAAGCAGACCGATTCCGACTACACGGATGGCAGCGCTGCGCGCTGACATCCGCGCAGTCCTGGACGCTGTGCTGATTCGTTCCGACGCGCGAGCGCGCAGGAACGGCGACGGCAGCGCTGCGCGCTGACGCAGTCTTGGACGCTGCGCTGACGCAGTAGCAGGGTGAACGGCCGTCGCCCCTCGGGGCGGCGGCCGTTCCGCGTCAACGGGTGAGGCGCTCCGGGCCGTACTCGGCCTTCCAGACGATCGTCGGCTCGGCCTGCGGGCGCGGGCCGCGGCGGCCGGTCGCGAGCCAGACGACGAGCGCGATGAGGCCCTCGACGTGCGCGGCCAGGAAGGCTCCGAGCACGAGCGGGGCGTAGAGCGCGCCGAGGTAGGTGGCGGCGACGACGAGGGGCGCGGACGTGCGCTGGAGGGGCGCCAGGGTGGCGGGCAGGGCGAGGCCGAGCATCCACCACGGCGTCAGCAGGATGCCGAGCACGACCGCGGCGATGAGCGCGAGCGCGCCGAGCGCGACCTGGGCGATGAGGATGCGCCCGCCGAGGCCGCCGTGCCGCCAGCGGCTCTCGAGACCCACCGCCGCCCACATGACCCGCGCGCGCAGCAGGTGGATGCCGTTGTCGACGAGCGCGAGGCGGAACAGGTCGTCGGCGACCCGCCGGCGCGCCAGCCGCTCGGGCTCGGGGGCCCGCCGCGCCTGCTCGACCATCGCGTCGTGCAGGATCGCCGGCAGCGTCTGCGGCCCGTAGTTCGCGATGAGGCCCCACAGGAACGGCGGCACCGAGGCGAAGTCGGTCGAGTTGCCCGAGGTCGGCGGCCGCGCGGTGTCATGAGCGGGCACGAGCGTCACCACGCCGTCGCGCGGGTCGCGGTAGGCGAAGGGCCGCGTCACCTGGAACTCGCGGCCCATCCGGTACAGCAGCGGCACGCCGTCGAGCGGCGCCCCCTCCACGGTCTCGAACGGCATCGCGGTGCATCCCCCTGCCCGCCGCCGGAGCTGCAGCGGCCTCACCCCGGTCACGCTAGTCGTCGCCGCCGACACGGTGTCGCGGCATCCCCATCCGGGCTGCGGGCCGCGCACAGCGAACGGCCCTACGGTGGCGGCATGTCGACGATCGGCCTCGGGATGCCCGCCGCGCGCCGCGCCGCCCCCGGGCCGCCCGGCACCGCCGGTCGACCCGCCACGACCGCGCTGATCGACCGCTTCGGTCGCACGGCCCGCGACCTGCGCATCTCGCTCACGACGGCCTGCTCGCTGCGCTGCACGTACTGCATGCCGGAGCAGGGGCTGCCCGTCGTGCCGACGGGCCGGTTGCTCACCGCCGACGAGATCGCCCGGCTTGTGCGCATCGCGATCGACGAGCTCGGCGTCGTCGACGTGCGGTTCACGGGAGGCGAGCCGCTGCTGCGGCCCGACCTCGTCGACGTCATCGAGCGCAGCGCGCGCGTCGCCGGCACCGCCTCGATCTCGCTCACGACGAACGGCATCGGGCTCGAGCGCCGCATCGACGCGCTGCTCGCCGCGGGGCTCACGCGCCTCAACATCTCGCTCGACACCGTCGACCGCGACCACTTCGCGCGCCTCACCCGCCGCGATCGGCTGCCGGCCGTGCTGCGCGGCATCGAGGCGGCCAGGCGGGCGGGCGTCACCCCGCTCAAGATCAACGCCGTGCTCATGCGCGACACCCTCGCCGGCGCCGGCGACCTCCTCGCCTGGGCGCTCGAGCACGGGGTCGAGCTGCGGTTCATCGAGCAGATGCCGCTCGACGCCGACGAGGCCTGGGTGCGCGAGAACATGGTCGACGCCGCCGAGCTCGTCGCGAGCCTCGCCCCGCGCTTCGTGCTCACCGCCCCGCACCGGGACGACCCGCACGCCCCGGCCGAGTCGTGGCTCGTCGACGGCGGCCCGGCGCGCGTTGGCATCATCGCCTCCGTGACGCGCTCGTTCTGCTCGGCCTGCGACCGCACCCGCCTCACCGCCGAGGGCACCGTGCGCTCGTGCCTCTTCGGCGACGACGAGACGGATCTGCGCGGGGCGCTGCGCGCGGGCGCGGGCGACGGGGCGCTCGCCGATCTCTGGCGCGCGGCGATGTGGGGCAAGCAGGCGGGGCACGGCATGGAGCGCGAGGGCTTCCAGCGCCCGGTGCGCACGATGGGGGCGATCGGTGGCTGAGCTGAGACTGCGGTACTTCGCGGCGGCCGCGGACGCCGCCGGCCGCGAGGAGGAGCGGCTGACCGGCGAGGAGGCACGGGCGCTGACGACCGTCGGCGCCGTGCGCGCGCACCTCGTCGCCCGCTACGGCCCGGCGATGCAGGCGGTGCTGGCGCAGGGCTCGTTCCTGGTGGACGGGGTCGTGCGGCGCGAGGACGGGCATCCCCTCGCCGTCGACGCGGGGGCGCGCATCGACGTGCTGCCGCCCTTCGCCGGGGGATGATCGCCGCGGGCCGGGCGCCCGCCGACGCCGCCCGGCGCCCGGACTAGAGCCCGACCCACTCCGTCGCGCCGTCGGCGAGGTGCTGGCGCTTCCAGATGGGCACCTCGGTCTTGATGGCGTCGATGAGCGCGGCGAGGGTCGCGAAGGCCTCGGCCCGGTGCGGGGAGGCGACGGCGGCGACGAGGGCGAGATCGCCGACCTCGAGCGCCCCGGTGCGGTGCACGGCGGCGATGCGCAGGCCGGAGGCGGCGCTCGCGCGGGCGCAGGTCTGCGCGAGCAGGGCCTCGGCCTCGGGATGCGCCTGGTACTCGAGCCCGGTCACCGCGTGCCCGCGGTCGTGGTCGCGCACGACTCCGCGGAAGGTCACGACGGCGCCGTCGGATCGAGTGGCGACCCAGCGCTCGACGGCGTCCGCGTCGAGCGGCTCGGCGGTGACGCGAGCGAGGACAGCGCCGGCGTCGGCGCCGGCATCAACGAGCGCGCCGGCCTCGGCCGCGCCCTCAGCCATGGTCGCCGCCCGCGAGCTGGTCGACGAGGTGGTCGAGCAGCCCCTCGAGCACGGCGAGCCCGTCGCGCACGCCGCCGCGCGAGCCGGGCAGGGCGACGACGACCGCGCCGCGCGCGATGCCCGCGACGCAGCGGCTGAGCGCGGCGGTCGGGGTGGCAGCGAGGCCGCGGGCGCGCACGGCCTCGGCGATGCCCGGCAGGGCGGTGTCGAGACGGGCGCTGACGGCCTCGGGGGTGCGATCGTAGGGGCCGACGCCCGTGCCGCCCGTGACGAGCACGACGGCGGGAGCGGTCGCGAGCGCGGCGTCGAGGGCCTCGCCGACGGCCGCATCGGCGACGACGGTGACGGCGTCCACGGCGAAGTCGTGCTCGCCGAGCCACGCGGCGATCGCCGGGCCCGTCTCGTCGGGGCGGGTGCCCGCGGCGGCGCGGGTCGAGGCGACGATGACGGCGGCGGTGCGAGGTCGCACGGCGGGCGCCGGGGTGGGGGCCTCGACGGGCGCGTCATCGCGCATCCACTCGCCGCTGCGCCCGCCCGTCTTCGCCTCGAGGCGCACGTCGGTGAGCGTGCCGTGCGCATCCACCGCCTTCACCATGTCGTGCAGCGTGAGGCCCGCGACGGCGACGGCGGTGAGGGCCTCCATCTCGACGCCCGTGCGACCGGTGGTGCGCGCGGTGGCCGTGATGAGGATGCTCGAGTCGTCGAGCTCGAAGTCGATCGACACCGCGTCGAGGGGCAGCGGGTGGCACAGCGGGATGAGCTCGCTCGTGCGCTTGGCCCCGCCGATGCCGGCGAGGCGCGCGGTCGCGAGCACGTCGGCCTTCGGAAGTCCGTCGCCGCGCACGAGGGCGATGACGTCGGGGCGGGTGCGGTACCGGCCCGTCGCGGTGGCGACCCGCGCGGTGACCGGCTTGCCGCCCACGTCGACCATGCGGGCCCGGCCGTCGGCGTCGAGATGGCTGAGACCCGGTCGCTCGTTCACAGCACCCATGCTCGCACCTCGTCCCCGGCGTCGAGCCGCTCGACCTCGGCCGGGATCTCGATGATGCGGTCGGCCCGGGCCATCGCGGCGACGAGGTGCGAGCCGGGCCCGGCGACGGGCTCGATGCGGCCGCCGTCGACGGCCCGGGCGCGCAGCAGCTGCACGACGCCGGGGATCGAGCGCACATCGCGCGTGAGGGTGCGCCGTTCCCGCCCCGCGGGGGGCAGGCCGGCGGCCGCGCGCAGCTGCGGGGCGACGAAGAGCTCGACGGTCAGCTGCGCGCTGACCGGGTTGCCGGGAGCGCAGACGACCGGCACTCCCGCGTGCACGGCCGTCGCCTGCGGGCCGCCCGGCTGCATCGCGACGGAGCCCACCCAAGCGCCGCGGGGCTCGAGCACCATGCGCACGACCTCGAAGTCGCCCTTCGAGATGCCGCCGCAGGTGAGGATGAGGTCGCTCACCGTCGCGGCCGCGTCCAGCGCGGCGAGCAGCTCGTCGGCGTCGTCGCCGACCCGCGCGCGGTACGACACCTCGGCGCCGGCCTCGGTGACCGCGGCGACGAGCGCCGGTCCGTTCGCGTCGTGCACCTGGCCCGGCTGCGGCGCCGCGCCCGGCGCGACGAGCTCCGCTCCGGTGGTGATCACCGCGACGCGCGTGCGGGCCGTCACGGCGACGCGCTCGATGCCCGCGGCGGCGATCGCGGCGAGGTGGCGCGAGGCGAGACGGATGCCCTCCGGCAGCAGCTCGGAGCCCGCCCGCAGATCGTCCCCCCGCTCCCGCACGTACTCGCCTGCCGCCCGCGCCCGCACGATGCCGACGCTCGAGCCGGATCCTCCCGGCCGGGTGTCCTCGACCGGCACCACCGCGTCGGCCCCCTCGGGAACGGGCGCCCCCGTCATGATGCGCACCGCGGTGCCCGGGGCGAGCGGCTCGACGCGGCCCGCGGCGGCGGCGACGACGCCGACGACCGGCAGCTCGACGACGACGCCGTCGGGGGAGCCCGCGACCGGGCGTCCGGCGGCGGCGACGTCCGCGGCGCGCACGGCGTAACCGTCCATCTGCGCGTTGCGGAACAGCGGCAGGTCGACGGGGGAGGCGATCGCGGCGGCGGTGACGCGCCCGAGGGCTTCGACGAGCGGCGCCGACTCGGTGCGGGCGGGCGGCGCGGTGGCGAGCAGGGCGGCGACGGCGCGCCGGTGCTCGTCGACGCTGCGGCGCGGGGCGCCGGCGGGTTGCGCGGCGGCGGAGAGCTGGCTCATGCCCTCAGTATCGCGGCGAGTCCGGCGCGGGCGCGGGGGCTCGGCGCACCGTAAGGAATCGGAAAGGTTTACGGAGGGCGCCCTCAGCTGCTCATGCGTAGCCTCTGACCATGACCGCACGCGCACGCACCCTCTGGGCCGCTCTCACCGGCGCGGTCGCCGCGGGGGCGGCGCTCGCGACGACCGAGCTGCTGGCGCTGCTGCTGGCGCCGGCCAGCAGTCCGGTGCTCGCGGTCGGAGCGCTGGCGATCGATCTCGCGCCGCCGTGGCTGAAGGACGTCATGATCGCGCTCTTCGGCGTCAACGACAAGCTCGTGCTACTCATCATCGTCGGCCTCCTCGTCGCCGTGCTCGCCGTGATCGCCGGGCTGCTCGAGCGCCGCCGCCCGCCGTGGGGCGCCGTGACGGTCGGCGTGGTCGGCATCGTCGCGCTCGTCGCCGTGCTCACCCGGGCCGAGGCGACCTCGCTCTGGGCGGCGCCGACCGCGATCGGCTTCGTCGTCGGGGTGCTCGTGCTGCGCCTGCTCACGGCGCGGCTGCGCGTCTGGGAGGAGGCGGCCGCGACGGCCGCCGCCCCCGCAGCGCCCGTGCGCGGGGCCGCCGCCCCCGCGACTCCCGCCTCCGCGACTCCCGTCCCCGCGACCCCCGCCCGCGGCCCCTTCGCCCCCGGCGTCCCGACCGCGATCGCGACGGCCCCGCGCCGCCCCGCCCGCTCGGATCCCGCCGCCCGCACCCCCGCCGATCTCGGCCGCCGCGGCTTCCTCGGCATGCTCACGGCGACGGCCGCGGGCGCGGTCGTCGTCGGGCTCGGATCGCGCGCGATCGCCTCCGCCACCGCGATGGCGCAGCGCGCCCGCGACGCGATCGTGCTGCCGGCCGCCGCATCCGCCGCCGCCCCGCTCGCGGCCGGCACCGCGCTCGACGTGCCGGGCATCACCCCGCTCGTCACTCCGAACGCCGACTTCTACCGCATCGACACGGCCCTGCAGGTGCCGAGCATCGATGCGAGCCAGTGGCGCCTGCGCGTCACGGGCCTCGTCGAGCAGGAGGTCGAGATCGGCTGGGACGAGCTCGCCGCGATGCCCCTGCAGGAGTCGTACGTCACCCTCATGTGCGTGTCGAACGAGGTCGGCGGCGATCTCACCGGCAACGCGCTCTGGTTGGGCCACCCCATCCGCGACGTGCTCGCGATGGCGCGGCCCCTGCCCGAGGCCGACATGGTGCTCTCGCGCAGTCAGGACGGCTGGACGGCGAGCACGCCTCTCGACGTGCTGACCGATCCCGATCGGGATGCCCTGCTCGCGATCGGCATGAACGGCGAGCCCCTGCCGCTCGAGCACGGGTTCCCCGTGCGCATGGTCGTGCCGGGCCTCTACGGCTTCGTCTCCGCGACGAAGTGGGTCGTCGAGCTGCAGGTGACCCGCTTCGACGCCGACCTCGCCTACTGGAGCACGCGCGGCTGGTCCGAGCGCGGCCCGGTCAAGACCCACTCGCGCATCGATGTGCCGCGCGCCTTCTCCTCCGTCGGGCAGGGCACCGTCGCGGTCGCGGGCATCGCCTGGGCGCAGCACACCGGCATCGAGCGCGTCGAGGTGCGGGTGGATGGCGGGCCGTGGGCCCGCGCCCGGCTCGCCGACGCGATCTCGATCGACACCTGGCGGCAGTGGGTCTACGAGTGGGACGCGACGAGCGGCTCGCACCTGCTCGAGGTGCGGGCGACGGACGCCGCCGGCATGACGCAGCGATCCACGCAGGTGCCCGTGGCGCCCGATGGCGCCGAGGGGTATCACGGCGTGATCGTGCAGGTCGCCTGACCGCGGTGCAGCGCACCGCTCGAGAGCACGGCGCAGCGCATCCCGCCGCGGCCGCGCAGGGCTCGGAACGCGCCGGGCGCGAGCTCGGCATCCATCCACGCGCAGGGGTTCGCCGGGCGCGTCGCGCGCAGCACGACCTCGCCCTCGCCGGTGTCGAGGCGGATGGTCGCGCCGCGCAGCGCGTCGACGTCGAGCCCGCGCGTGAGGATGTTGCGCCGAGCGCGGCGCGCGGCCTGCTCGGGGTTGAGCCCGAAGCGCTCGGCGAGCTCGTCGATCGTCTCCATGGCGAGCAGGGTCACGGCGGCGCCGACGTGAGCCCGGTGCCCGAAGTAGCGGTCGCCGACGATCCCGAGACCCTCGCGCAGCTCGATGCGGTCGTGCAGCTCCTCGCCCGCGGCGGGCAGCGCGCCCTCGGCCGGCCGGCCCTCGTAGCGGTGCAGCGGGGAGGCGAGCAGGTGCACGAGCTCGATCGTGCGCGGGGTTGTCGGGGTCGCATCGGTCATCGGGCCTCCTCAGTAGCGGGCGACGTCGGGGTCGACCTGCGCCGACCAGGCGTCGATGCCGCCCTCGAGGTGCTGCGCGTCGAACCCCGCCGCGCGCAGCACGGCGAGCGCGGTGAGCGACCGGATGCCGTGGTGGCAGTACGCGATGACGGGCCGGTCGGCGTCGAGCACGTCGAGCATCGCGGGCAGGGCGCCGAGCGGCATGAGCCGCGCGCCGGGGATGCTGCCGATCGCGAACTCCCACTCCTCCCGCACGTCGACGAGCTGCACGCGCTCGGCGCCGCCGGGGGCCGAGAGCCGCGCGGCGAGCTGCGGGGCGGTCAGCGCATCGGTGCCCGCCGCCTCGGGATCGCCGCCCGCGTCGACCCCGCAGAACGCGGCGTAGTCCATGAGCCCCGTCACCGGCTCGGCGGTCGGGTCCGCGGCGTACGCGAGCTCGCGGAACGCGCCCGTCAGCGCGTCGTACGTCGTGACGCGGCCGGTCAGGGGCTGCCCGATCCCGGTGATGATCTTGATCACCTCGGTGGCCATGATCGAGCCGACGATGCCGCACACCGTCGGCAGCACGCCGCCGCGCGCGCAGTCGAGCACCGTCCCGGGCGGGGGAGGGCTCGGGAACAGGTCGCGGTAGCCCGGGCCGCCGGCGAGCCGGCCGACGCCCGCCTGCCCGCCGTAGGCGAGCACCGCGCCCCACACCAGCGGCCGCCCGGTGATGCTCGCGACGTCGTCGGCGAGGTAGCGCGTCGCGAAGGTGTCGCTGCCGTCGACGATCAGGTCGTAGTCGCGGGCGAGCGCGAGCGCCGCCTCGCCCTCGAACCGGGAGGGGTGCCGGATGACCTCCGCCGCCGGCGCGATCGCGACGAGCCGCTCGGCCGCCGAGTCGACCTTCCGCCGCCCGACGTCGGCCGCGGCGTGCACGGTCTGGCGGTGCAGGTTGGAGCGCTCGACGACGTCGTCGTCGATGATCCCGATCGTGCCGACGCCGGCGGCCGCGAGAGCGGGCAGCACGGCGCTGCCCAGCCCGCCGGCGCCGATCACGAGCACCCGGGCATCGGCGAGGGCCTGCTGGTTGCGGGGCTCGAACCCCGGCAGCGCGAGCTGCCGGGCGTGCAGGGCGGCGTCGATCACCCCCGCAGTCTCGCACCCCCGGCCGGGCGGCGGCCGCGTCGCGGGGATGCCGCGACCCGCGGCGGCTATCGTCGAGCGCGGCACGGCGAGGAGCGTGGGTCATGACCGGAACCGAGGGCGGCGCGCGCCCGCTGCGCGCACCGCGGGGGCGTGCGCGGGGCGCGCGCATCCCGATGCCGGTCGCCGTGCTCGCGGGGCTCGCCATCGCCCTCGTGACGGCCCCGCTGCTCGCGCTCGTCGTGCAGGCGCCGTGGTCGCGCCTCGTCGAGATCCTCGGCGGCTCGGCGGCGCTCGCGGCGCTCGCGATGTCGCTCGGCACCGCCGCCGTGTCGACGCTGCTGAGCCTGCTGCTGGGCGTGCCGCTCGCACTCGTGCTCGCCGACGGGCGCCGGGTCGAGCGCCCGTCGCGCGCCCGGCGCGCGGTGCGGGCCCTCATCACCGTGCCCGTGGTGCTGCCGCCCGTCGCGGGCGGGGTGGCGCTGCTCGCCCTGCTCGGGCCGCAGGGGCTGCTCGGCGCGCCGCTGCTCGACGCGACGGGTATCGCGATCGCGCCGAGCATCGCCGCGGTCGTGCTCGCCCAGACCTTCGTCGCGATGCCGTTCCTGGTCTTCGCCGCCGAGGGGGCCGTCCGGGGTGCCGATCGCCGCACCGAGCTCGCCGCGGCCTCGCTCGGCGCCTCGCCGCTGCGCGTGCTCGTCCGCGTGACGCTGCCCCTCGCCGGCCCGGGCATCGCCGCCGGGGCGGCCCTCTGCTTCGCGCGCGCCCTCGGCGAGTACGGGGCGACGGTCACCTTCGCGAGCAGCGTGCCGGGCGTCACGCGCACGCTGCCGATGGCGATCTACGAGCAGCTGCCCGACGACCGTCCTGCCGCGATCGCGCTTTCGCTGCTGCTCGTCGGCCTCTCGGTCGTCGTGCTCATCGCGCTGCGCGACCGCTGGACCCCGGGGCTGCGCGCATGACCTCCGGCCTCCCGCCCGCGCTCCGCGTCGACGCGACCGTGCACCGTTCGGGGTTCGCGCTCGAGGCGGCGCTCGCCGTGCCGGCCGGGCGGGTGCTCGGCATCGTCGGCCCGAACGGCGCGGGCAAGTCGACGCTGCTGCACGCCGTGCTCGGCGACCTGCCGATCGCGGCGGGCAGCGTCGAGATCGGCGGGCGCGTCGTCGATGCGGCGGGCGGCGGTCGGGCGGTGCCGATCGAGCGCCGTCGGGTCGGGATGGTCTTCCAGCAGCCCCTGCTGATCCCCCACCTCTCCGTGCTCGACAACGTCGCCTTCGGCCCGCGCGCGCACGGCGCCCCCCGGCACGAGGCCGCCGCGAGGGCTCGGAGCTGGCTCGAGTGCCTCGGCATCGCCGGGCTCGCCCGCCGCCGCCCGCACGAGCTCTCGGGCGGGGAGGCCCAGCGCGCCGCCATCGCCCGGGCCCTCGCGGCCGATCCGGAGGTGCTGCTGCTCGACGAGCCCCTGGCGGCCCTCGACGTCGAGGCCCGCACGGCGGTGCGCGAGCACCTCGCCGTGCATCTGGGCGGGTTCCGCGGCGCGGTGCTGCTCGTGAGCCATCACCCCGCCGACCTGGCCCTCGCCGACCGCGTGCTCGTGCTCGAGGGCGGGCGCGTCGTGCAGGAGGGTGCGCTCGCGCAGCTCGCGGAGGCCCCGGCCACCGACTTCGTGGCGCGGCTGCTCGCGCGATGACGGCTCCGTCCTCGGTCGTCCCCGGCCTCCCCGCCCCCGCAGCCGGCTCCCCGTCGGTCGTCGCTATGCTGACCGCATGAGCTCCGACCGCCCCGACGACGCACTGAGCTGGGGCGACGAGGCCGACGCGAGCTACGTCGACCCGGGGCGCGACGACCTCGATCGCGCGGGCACCGATCGCGCCGGCACCGATCGCGCCGGCACCGATCGCGCCGACGCCGATCCGGCGGCCGGCGACCCGTCCGGAGCGGCCGCCGCCGCGCGCGCGCCCGGCGACCGCCGCCGGGCGGCCGTCACCGCCGCGACCGGCGTGCTCGGCGGCGTCTACCTCATGTACTCCGTCGGCTGGATCCTCGGCCTGCAGCTGCTCTCGCTCAACGGGCCGACGCTGCTCATCGAGATCATGTACCAGTTCGGCGAGTTCCTCGCGATCATCGCCTCCGCGCTCTGGTTCGCCACGACCCTCGCCCTCACCCGCGGCGGGCGCCCGGCCGCGCGCCTCGGCTGGCTCGCCCTCGGCGCGCTCGTGCTCGTGCCGTGGCCCTTCCTCCTCGGAGTGCTCGCATGACCGCCGCCCCGCCGCCGCTGCCCGACGAGGCGCGCGCCGCATCCTCCGCCGACGAGAGCGGTCGGGATGCCGCTGCCGGCCCCGTCGACCGCCCGCGCTTCGGCGCCGCCCGCGCGATCGTCGCCGTGCTCCTCGGTCTGCTCGTCGCCTGGTTCCTCTGGGACGGCCTCTCGAGCCTCGTCGGCCTGCCGGCCCAGTACGAGGCCCTCGGCATCGCCGACCGTACGCCCTGGGTCGTGCTCGTGGCCGGGGTGGTGGCACCGCCGCTGATCTTCGGCCTGGGCATCCTGCTCGCCCGCCGGCAGTCGGTGACGCGCTTCACGCTCGCGCTCATCGTCGCCCTCGCGACGATCGCGACCACGCGCCTCAGCCTCATCGCGGCCGCCGCGAGCCTCAGCGGCTTCTAGCCGACCGCGCTCAGACCGGCGAGAGCCCCACCCACAGCACGAGGGCGATGAGCACGACCTGCCCGATGAGGCGCGGCCAGAACGGGATGGCGATGCGGCCGAAGCGCTCGGGGTGGCGCGCGGCGTAGGCGTTGGCCGGGAAGACGGCGACGAGGAAGACCGCGAGGGCGATCCCGGCCGCGGCGCGCGTCGGCTCGATGAGCAGCCCGACGCCGCCCGCGATCTCGGCGACGCCGGTGAGTCGCACGAGGGTCTTCGCCGAGAAGGGGCGGCCGCGCATCCCGGGCGGGATGATCGCGGCCATGCCCCGCCCCGCCGCGGGGACGAAGTGCAGCGCGCCCATCGCGATGAAGACGACGGCGGTCACGATGCGGGCGGCGATGACCGGCGTCTCGGGCGTCATGCCCGCCATTCTGCCTGCGATAGCCTGGGGGCACCGGCCGCCCCGCGCGCGCGGCGACCGCGACCACCCTCTGCGCCACCGCCGCCGCGACTCCCGCCGCACTCTCGTGCCCCCTGTAAGGACGCTCCTGTGACCAAGCCGGTCGTGCTCATCGCCGAAGTTCTGTCGCCCGCCACCGTCGACGCCCTCGGGCCCGACTTCGACATCCGTCACGTCGACGGCACCGACCGGCCCGCGCTGCTCGCGGCGCTCGCCGAGGCGCAGGCCGTGCTCATCCGCTCGGCGACCCAGATCGACGCCGAGGCGATCGCCGCCGGCACCGGGCTCAAGGTCGTCGCCCGCGCGGGCGTCGGCCTCGACAACGTCGACGTCAAGGCGGCCACGGCCGCGGGCGTCATGGTCGTCAACGCGCCCACGTCGAACGTCGTCTCGGCCGCCGAGCTCGCCGTGGGGCACCTGCTGGCGCTCTCGCGCCACATCCCCGCCGCCGACACCTCGATGAAGGCGGGGGAGTGGAAGCGCTCCGCCTTCACCGGCGTCGAGCTCTACGAGAAGACCGTCGGCATCGTCGGCCTCGGCCGCATCGGCACCCTCGTCGCCCAGCGCCTCGCCGGCTTCGGCGTCGAGCTCGTCGGCTACGACCCCTTCGTGCCGCCGGCCCGTGCGCAGCAGCTCGGCGTCACCCTGCTGAGCCTCGACGAGCTCATGGAGCGCAGCGACTTCATCACCATCCACATCCCGAAGACGGCGGAGACGACGGGCCTCATCGGGGCGGCGCAGTTCGCGAAGGCGAAGCCCTCCCTGCGCATCGTCAACGCCAGCCGCGGCGGCATCATCGACGAGGATGCCCTGCACGAGGCCCTCGTCGCCGGCCGCATCGCGGGCGCCGGTCTCGACGTCTTCGTCAGCGAGCCCCCCGTCGGCTCGCCCCTCATCGGGGCTCCGGGCATCCAGCTCACCCCGCACCTCGGCGCCTCGACCGACGAGGCGCAGGAGAAGGCGGGCGTCTCGGTGGCCCGCTCGGTGCGCCTCGCCCTCGACGGCGAGCTCGTCCCCGACGCGGTCAACGTCGCCGGTGGCGTCATCGATCCGAGCGTGCGTCCGGGCATCCCGCTCATGGAGAAGCTCGGCCAGGTCTTCGCGGGCCTCGCCGACCACCCCTTCGCGAGCATCGACGTCGAGGTGCGCGGCGAGATCACGGCGCACGACGTCGGCGTTCTCAAGCTCGCCGCGCTCAAGGGCATCTTCAGCAGCATCTCGAGCGAGCAGGTCAGCTACGTCAACGCGCCGCTGCTCGCCGAGCAGCGCGGCGTCGCCGTGCGCCTCCTCACCGAGGCGACGAGCGAGGAGTACCGCAACCTGCTCACCATCCGCGGTGCGCTCGCCGACGGCACGCAGCTGAGCGTCTCGGGCACCCTCGTGGGCGCGAAGCAGGCGCAGAAGATCGTCGCCATCAACGGCTACGACGTCGAGGTGCCGATGGCCGAGCACCTCATCGTCATGCTCTACACCGACCGCCCCGGCATCGTCGCGGTCTACGGCAAGGAGTTCGGCGAGGCGAGCATCAACATCGCCGGCATGCAGATCGCCCGCCACCGCGCGGGCGGCCCGGCGCTGAGCGTGCTCACGGTGGACAACCGCGTGCCCGACGCCCTGCTCGAGCGCGTCGGCGCCGCGATCGACGCCGACCTCATGCGCGCGATCACGGTCGTCGAGAACTGATCGGGCCCGCGCTCCGGCGCTGAGCGCCCGCAGGGCGTCGACCGCGTGCGTACAGTGGGGAGCATGACCGAGCACTCCTCGACCTCCGACTCGCCCGACGGCTCCTCGGCGCCCCGCGATCCCGCCGGTCTCGTCGCGGGTTCCGCCGCGGGCACCCTGTCGCTCGCGCTCGCGGGGGCCGCGGCGGTGATCGCTCTGGTCACCCAGTTCCTGCTGGTGGTGCTGCCGTTCTCCTGGGGCGGCGGAAGCCGCTTCTCCTTCGCGTTCGTGCAGATCATGCAGCTCGGCGGCTCGCTGCTGCAGGTCGTGCTCGGCGTGGCGGCGATCGTCGTCGGCGTGATCGCCCTGCGCTCGGGCACCGGTGCGGGGCGCCGGGCCGCCGCCGGCATCGGCGCGGGCGCCATGCTGACCGTGCTGGTCGTCGGCGGCGTGGTCACGAGCGCGGTCTCCTCCGCGGCCGTCTCCCTGACCGGCTTCTAGCTCGACCCGCTCCACGCTGCGGGCACGAGCACCCACACGGTCTCGGTGACGCCGTCGTGGCCGTTGCGCCACGTGTGCGGCTCGCGACCGGGGAAGGTCGCCGTATCGCCCGCCCGCAGCAGCGAGACCTCGTTGCCGAGCCGCAGCTCGAGCACCCCCGAGACGACGTGCAGCACCTCGACGTCGCAGTTGATCGTGTACGGCTCGGCCCCGCCCGAGGCGCCGGGCTGCAGCATCGACCGCAGCAGCTGCACGCGCCCCTGCCCGCGGGGGGTCAGCAGCCGCTCCTCGACGCCCGTGCCGCCCATGTTGATGAGCGGCGCCTCGGCGAGCCGCACGAGGTCGTTCTCGACGCTCTCGAAGAGGTCGCCGACGGGCATCGAGAGCACCTGGCAGACGGTGATGAGGGTCGCGACGCTCGGCGAGGTCTCGTCGCGCTCGACCCGGCTGAGGAAGCCGCGGGTGAGGCCGGCCGATTCGGCGACCTGCGCGACCGTGAGGCCCTGCGCGAGTCGGGATGCCCGCAGTCGGGCTCCGATGCGCACGGGTTCGCGGCTCGCGGTGGGGTGGACGGGTCTCACGGCGCCTCCGGCAGCGGTCGGGTCGAGCGGGTACGGGTCGAGCACGTGCTGGGGCACAGACTATTCGGTCTCCGCTCATGTTCACCAGGAAGCATCACATGGGCACCCGCGGTGACTACTCTGGAGCGACCGCGGCGCCCGCCCGTCGCGACGAGAGGAATCGCATGCCCCCCGAGCCCGTAGGCCCCGCCGACGCGAGCCGGCGCCCGCGCTACGCCGACATCGCCACCTTCGCGCGACTGCCGCGCCTCGACGAGGTCGACCGCGCCGACATCGCCGTGGTCGGCGTGCCCTTCGACTCCGGCGTCAGCTACCGCCCGGGCGCCCGGTTCGGCCCGGCCCACGTGCGCGAGGCCTCGCGCCTGCTCCGGCCCTACAATCCCGCACAGGACGTCGCGCCGTTCTCGACGCAGCAGGTCGTGGATGCGGGCGACATCGCCGCCAACCCCTTCGACCTCGGCGAGGCCGTCGCGGCCATCGAGCAGGCGGCGCGCGAGCTCACCGCCGACGGCACGCGGCTCGTCACCATCGGCGGCGACCACACGATCGCGCTGCCGCTGCTGCGGGTGGCGGCCGAGCGCGCGGGCCGGCCGGTCGCGGTCGTGCACTTCGACGCGCACCTCGACACCTGGGACACCTACTTCGGGGCTCCCGTCACGCACGGCACCCCGTTCCGCCGCGCGAGCGAGGAGGGGCTCATCGATACGACGGCGAGCCTCCACGTCGGCATCCGCGGCCCGCTCTACAGCCGGCAGGATCTGCGCGACGACGAGCGGCTCGGCTTCGCCGTCATCACCTCCGACGACCTGCAGGACGAGGGGCTGCCGCGCGCGATCGAGCGCATGCGCGCCCGCCTGGGGGATGCCCCCCTCTACGTCTCGATCGACATCGACGTGCTCGATCCCGCGCACGCCCCGGGCACGGGCACGCCCGAGGCCGGCGGCATGACGAGCCGCGAGCTGCTCGGCATGGTGCGCGCTCTCGCCCCCCACCGCATCATCGGTGCCGACGTCGTCGAGGTCGCCCCCGCCTACGATCACGCGCAGCTCACGGCGGTCGCCGCCGCCCACGTCGCGTACGAGCTCATCTCGGCGATGGCGCCGCGCGACTGAGCGCGCGCACGGCCGGATGCGGCCGCGCATGCGAACGGCGCCGCCCCCCGAGGGGTGCGGCGCCGTTCGTCGTTCGAGGAGCTCTAGATGACGTCGGACTCGCGACGCGTGACGCTCTCGCCGCTGACCGGGTCGGTGCGGCGGTGCTCCGTGGAGACCGCCGAGCGGCGCCGCGCCATGAGCGCGATGCCGATGATGACCGTCACGGCACCGGCGGCCATCAGGATGTACCCGATGGTCGACAGCTCGATCCAGTCGAGGCTGACGTTGACGGCGAAGGCCATGATGGCGCCCACCGCGAACAGGAAGATTCCGAAACCGATGCTCATAGGGGGAGCTCCTTTCGTTTCAGGGCCTGACTTTAGCGTTTCCTGTGTATTCGCGGCCACCACCGCCGATCCGGCGGCGCGGCGGAACCGATAGCCTGGGCCAGCGCGCGCCCCGGGAATCCGCCGATCCGCGCCCAATCTGAGATTCTGCTGGATGCCCGTCCCATCCCCCTGCGAGAGGCCCCGCCGTGACCCGCACCATCGACCTGGCCGTGATCCCCGGCGACGGCATCGGCCCCGAGGTCATCGCCGAGGCGCTCACGGTGCTGCGGGCGGCCGTCGACGGCGCCGCCGAGGTGCGCGAGACGCACTACCCGCTCGGCGCCGCGCACTTCCTCGAGACCGGCGAGATCCTCTCCGACGAGACGCTCGAGGCCCTCGGGCGGCACGAGGCGATCCTGCTCGGGGCGGTGGGCGGCGACCCCCGCGACCCGCGACTGGCCGGCGGCATCATCGAGCGCGGCCTGCTCCTGCGCCTGCGCTTCGCGCTCGACCACCACGTGAACCTGCGCCCGACGCGCATCCTGCCCGGCGTCACGAGCCCGCTGGCGAACCCCGGCGCGGTCGACTTCGTCGTCGTGCGCGAGGGCACCGAGGGCCCGTACGTCGGCAACGGCGGGAGCATCCGCGTCGGCACCCCGCATGAGGTCGCGAACGAGACGAGCGTCAACACCGCCTACGGGGTCGAGCGCGTCGTGCGCTTCGCCTTCGCGCAGGCGCAGGGGCGTCGCGGGCGCCTCACGCTCGTGCACAAGACCAACGTGCTCGTCAATGCGGGGGCGCTCTGGCAGCGCACGGTCGACCGCGTCGCGGCCGAGTTCCCCGAGGTGACGGTCGACTACCTGCACGTCGACGCGGCGACGATCTTCCTCGTCACCGATCCCGCGCGCTTCGACGTCATCGTCACCGACAACCTCTTCGGCGACATCCTCACCGACCTCGCGGCCGCCATCAGCGGCGGCATCGGGCTCGCCGCCTCGGGCAACCTCAACCCCTCGGGTGCGTTCCCCAGCATGTTCGAGCCCGTGCACGGCTCCGCCCCCGACATCGCGGGGCAGCAGAAGGCCGACCCCACCGCGGCGATCCTCTCGGTGGCGCTGCTGCTCGAGCAGACCGGCCTCGCCGAGGCGGCGGCGCGCGTCGAGCGCGCCGTGGCCGACGACCTCGCGTCGCGGGGGGATGCCCGGCGCACGACGAGCGAGGTCGGCGACGCGATCGTCGCCGCGCTCGCGCGGGGCTGAGACGCCGCCGCACCTCGCTCCGGCGACGGCCGCCCAGCCGGCGCCGCGCCCGAAGAGTCCCGCGAACCCGCGGGGAGTACCCTGAATCCACACTCCACCGGCGGGGAGCATCCCCGCACCGGCGACCCTCGAGGACGACCATGACGATCCCCCTGCAGATGGCCTCTCAGAGCCTGATGTTCCAGACCCTGCGCTCCGAGAACCCGCGGTCGGTCGAGGAGCGCGAGGCGATCCTCGCGGATCCGGGCTTCGGCAAGCACTTCACCGACCACATGGTCGACATCTGCTGGAGCGAGCGCGGCGGCTGGCACCGCCCCCGCGTGCAGCCCTACGGCCCCATCGCGCTCGACCCCTCCGCCGCGGTGCTGCACTACGGGCAGGAGATCTTCGAGGGCCTCAAGGCCTACCGGCACGCCGACGGCGGCATCTGGAGCTTCCGCCCCGATGCCAACGCCCGCCGCCTGCAGCGCTCCGCCCGCCGGATGGCCCTGCCCGAGCTGCCCACCGAGCACTTCCTCGCGTCGATCCGCCGCCTCATCGCCGTCGACGGCGACTGGGTGCCCAGCGCCCCCGAGACGAGCCTCTACCTGCGCCCCTTCATGTTCGCGAAGGAGGCCTTCCTCGGCGTGCGGCCGGCGAACAAGGTCAACTACTACGTCATCGCCTCGCCCGCGGGCGCCTACTTCAGCGGCGGCGTGAACCCCGTCTCGATCTGGCTCTCGACCGAGTACTCCCGCGCGGGCAAGGGCGGCACCGGCGCCGCCAAGACCGGCGGCAACTACGCGGCCTCGCTCGTCGCGCAGGCCGAGGCGGCCGAGCACGGCTGCCAGCAGGTGCTGTTCCTCGACTCTGTCGAGGGCGTCTGGCTCGAGGAGCTCGGCGGCATGAACGTCGTGCTCGTCACGAAGGACGGCACGCTCATCACCCCGCACAGCCACTCGATCCTCGAGGGCATCACGCGAGACTCGATCCTGCAGCTCGCCGAGGATCGCGGGCACCGCGTCGAGCGCCGCCCCGTCTCGCTGCAGGAGTGGCGCGACGGCGTCGCGAGCGGCGAGATCGTCGAGGCCTTCGCCTGCGGCACCGCGGCCGTGGTGACGCCGATCGGCCTGCTGAAGGGCGTCGTCGACGGCGAGCCCTTCGAGGTCGGCTCGGCCGACGCCGTCCCCGGGGAGCTCACCATGTCGCTGCGCCAGGAGCTGACCGACATCCAGTACGGCCGCCGCCCCGATCCGCACGGGTGGATGCTCCGCCTCGATGCCTGACCGCCGCCTCGCCGCGCTGCTCGCCCGAGCGGGCTCCACGGCGCTCGCCGCGCTCGCCGGCGCCGTGCTCGGCATCGTCGGCTCGTTCACCCATCAGTCGCTGCCGCCGCTCGGCATCGTCCTCGCCCTCGGCACGGCGGCGATGCTGCTCACCGGCGTGCGCGTGACGACGCGGGGCCGCCTGCCGACGGTCGCCGCCGCGGCGCTGCTCGGGGTCGTCATCGCCCTGCTCGCCCCCGTGAGCCCGAGCGGCAGCGTCGTCATCCCCGGCAACCTGCTCGGCTACTCCTGGGTCGTCGGCGTGGGCGTCATCGCGCTGCTCGCGCTCGCCTGGCCCGACGTTCAGCGGCCTCACCGCGCCGCGCCCAGTAGCATCTACGAGTCCCCTGAAGAAAAGGAACCGACAGCGCCGTGACCTACGTGATCGCCCTTCCCTGCGTCGACGTGAAAGACCGCGCCTGCATCGACGAGTGCCCCGTCGACTGCATCTACGAGGGCGACCGGATGCTCTACATCCACCCCGACGAGTGCGTCGACTGCGGCGCCTGCGAGCCGGTGTGCCCCGTCGAGGCGATCTACTACGAGGACGACCTGCCCGAGCAGTGGAGCGACTACTACACCGCGAACGTCGAGTTCTTCCAGGAGATCGGCTCGCCCGGCGGAGCGGCCAAGGTCGGCGTCATCCACTCCGACCACGCGGTGATCACCGCGCTGCCCCCGCAGGCCTAGTCCCCCTCCGAGCCGTGGCGCTGCAGCTGCCCGACTTCCCCTGGGATTCGCTCGCACCCTTCGCGACGCGTGCGCGGGAGCATCCCGAGGGGATCGTCGACCTCTCGGTCGGCTCGCCCGTCGACCCCACCCCCGACATCGTGCGCGAGGCGCTCGTGGCCGCGACCGACGCGCACGCCTACCCGCAGACGATGGGCACGCCCGAGCTGCGCGAGGCGATCGCCCGCTGGTTCCTGCGGCGCCGCGGCGTGACGCTCAGCGGCCCCGACTCCGTGCTGCCGACGATCGGCTCGAAGGAGCTCGTGGCCCTGCTGCCGCTGCTGCTCGGACTCGGCCCCGACGACGTCGTCGTGCACCCGCGCACGGCCTACCCGACCTACGCCGTCGGCGCCGCGCTCATCGGGGCGCGCGCCGTCGCCGAGGACGACCCGGCGCGCTGGCCCGAGGGCACGCGGCTCGTGTGGCTCAACAGCCCGGGCAATCCCGACGGCGCCGTGCTCGGGGTCGACGCGCTGCGCGCCGCGGTGCGGCGGGCGCGCGAGCTCGGGGCCGTGATCGTCAACGACGAGTGCTACGGCGAGCTCGGCTGGGAGGCGGAGGGGTGGGCGCACGCCGACTCGAGCGCTCCCGAGCGCGTGCCGAGCATCCTGGCCCCCGAGATCGTCGGCGAGGATCACGCGGGCGTCCTCGCGGTCTACTCGCTGTCGAAGCAGTCGAACCTCGCCGGGTACCGCGCGGCCTTCGTCGCCGGCGACCGCGCCCTCGTGCGCTCCCTGCTCGAGGCCCGCAAGCACGCCGGGCTCATCCCGCCCGCGCCCGTGCAGGCCGCCATGATCGCCGCGCTCGACGACGACGCCCACGTCGCCGCGCAGAAGGAGCGCTACCGCGCGCGACGGGATGCCCTGCGCACCGCCCTCGAGGGCGCGGGCTTCCGCATCGACCGCTCCGAGGCCGGGCTCTACCTCTGGGCGAGCCGCGACGAGCCCTGCTGGGACACCGTGGAGCGGCTCGCCGCCCTCGGAATCCTCGTCGCCCCCGGCTCCTTCTACGAGGGCGAGCGCTCGACGCACGTGCGGTTCGCGCTCACCGCGACCGACGAGCGCATCGCCGCGGCCGTAGCACGTCTCGCGGCGTTCTGAGCCCTCGCTGTCGGCCTCCACGAGGGGTTCTGGAGGCTCTCCACAAGCGGGCCGCACGGCTCTTGGCCGATGCGGTACTGGTCAGCGTTTGCGCCTAGGCTGTAGCCGGGCCCCCGCCCGGCGCCGCCACCCCGCGCGCCGCGGGCATCCCGCCACCACCCCCGACCACCCCAACGCGAGGAGGCGCAGTGAGCGACGCCGACAAGGCCGAACTGCAGTTCCCAGGAGGAACGGCGCAGTTCCCGATCCTGACCAGCGTCGACGGCGCATCCAGCATCGACTTCTCCACCCTCACCAAGCAGACCGGCTACACGGCCCTCGACTACGGCTTCGTGAACACGGCCTCGACCAAGAGCGCCATCACCTACATCGACGGCGAGAACGGCGTGCTGCGCTACCGCGGCTACGCCATCGAGGACGTCGCGGCGAACGCGAGCTTCCTCGAGGTCGCCTGGCTGCTCATCTACGGCGAGCTGCCGAGCCCGTCCGAGCTCGCGGCCTTCGACGAGCGCGTGCGCCGTCACACGCTGCTGCACGAGGACCTCAAGCGGTTCTTCGACTCGCTGCCGCACAACGCGCACCCGATGTCGGTGCTCTCGAGCGCGGTCAGCGCGCTGTCGACGTACTACGGCGACTCGCTCGACCCGCACGACCCCGAGCAGGTCGAGATCTCGACCATCCGCCTGCTGGCGAAGCTGCCCGTCATCGCGGCCTACGCGCACAAGAAGTCGGTCGGCCAGGCGTTCCTGTACCCCGACAACTCGCTGAGCTTCGTCGACAACTTCCTGCGCCTCAACTTCGGCACGATGGCCGAGCCGTACCAGGTGAACCCCGTGCTCTCGACGGCGCTCGAGCGCCTGCTGATCCTGCACGAGGACCACGAGCAGAACGCCTCCACCTCGACGGTGCGTCTCGTCGGCTCGACCGAGGCCAACATGTTCGCCTCCATCTCCGCCGGCATCAACGCCCTCTCGGGCCCGCTGCACGGCGGCGCCAACGAGTCGGTGCTGACGATGCTCGGCCGCATCCGCGACAGCGGCGAGAGCGTCGAGCGCTTCGTCGAGCGGGTGAAGAACAAGGAGGACGGCATCAAGCTCATGGGCTTCGGCCACCGGGTCTACAAGTCGTACGACCCGCGCGCCAAGCTCGTGAAGGAGAGCGCCGACGCCGTGCTCGCCGACCTCGGCATCGACGACCCGCTGCTCGACATCGCGCGCGAGCTCGAGCAGATCGCCCTCGACGACGACTACTTCAAGGAGCGCCGGCTCTACCCGAACGTCGACTTCTACACGGGCGTCATCTACAAGGCCATGGGCTTCCCGACCCGCATGTTCACGGTGCTCTTCGCCATCGGGCGCCTCCCCGGCTGGATCGCCCACTGGCGCGAGATGAACTCCGACCCGCAGACGAAGATCGGCCGCCCCCAGCAGCTCTACATCGGCTCGGCCGCGCGCGACTGGCCGCAGCGCTAGGGCTCGCGCCGCCCGACCGCGCACCCCCGCTCGCCTCTCCGGCCGGCGGGGGTTCGTGCTGTGCGACGTCCGATCCGGGATGCTCGCGCCGGGCATCCCGCCGCCGCGCGGGCTCAGCCCGCTCGCGCGCCGGGGTGCGCGCGTCTCGTGATGCGGCCGAGGTGCGCGCCGATGCCTGCCGACGCAGGCGTGTCCGCGGAGCGCGGGTCAGCCGTCGACACGCCGACCCCGGCCCGCTGACGCCGGCGAGCCGCCGAGTCGACCGCGCCACGTGGACAGCGTCGCACGTGCACCCCGGCGCCTCGACCTCCAGACACGGTGAACTCCGTTCACCCGATCCGAGGTTGTGGAAGGGACGCCATGGCGAGGGCCGCCCGCGCGCGAGCGCGGTGAGACGCAGCCATGGCGAGACGGCTCACGCGCCACGGAGGGGCGCTCGCGAGGTGTCGCGATCACGCGGACGGGCGCGGGGGATCCGCCGCTGGAACCCCGCGATCCGGGATGCCCGAGCCGGGCATCCCGCCGCCCCGGCCTACGCGTGCAGGGCCTCGTTGAGCTGCACGCCCGCGCCCGTGCGGGGCAGCACCTCGACCGCGCCGGTGAGCGAGTTGCGGCGGAACAGCAGCCCCGCCACGCCCGAGAGCTGCGCGGCCTTCACCGTGCGGGGCTCGCCATCCGGGGAGACCGAGCCATCGAGCACGACGACCTTCGTGCCGGCGGTGACGTAGAGGCCCGCCTCGACGACCGAGTCGTCGCCGATCGAGATGCCGATGCCCGAGTTCGCGCCGAGGAGGGCGCGGGCGCCGATCGACACGCGGTGGGTGCCGCCGCCGGAGAGGGTGCCCATGATGGAGGCGCCGCCGCCGATGTCGCTGCCGTCGCCGACGACGACGCCCTGGCTGATGCGGCCCTCGACCATCGAGGCGCCGAGGGTTCCGGCGTTGAAGTTGACGAAGCCCTCGTGCATGACGGTCGTGCCGGGGGAGAGGTAGGCGCCGAGGCGCACGCGCGAGGCGTCGGCGATGCGCACGCGCGGCGGGGCGACGTAGTCGAGCAGGCGCGGGAACTTGTCGATGCCGAGCGGCGATACGCCCGCCCGCTGCAGCGCGGGCCGGTGCGCGGCGAAGTCGTCGGGGTGCACGGGCCCGGCCGTCGTCCACATGACGATGGGCAGGTGGCCGAAGACGCCGTCGAGGTTCAGCCCGTTCGGCTCGACGAGGCGGTGCGAGAGCAGGTGCAGGCGCAGGTAGGCATCGGGCGTGGATGCCGGAGCCGCGTCGAGCGCGATCTCGACCGTGCGCACCTCGAGGCGCACGCCCCGGCGCTCGTCGTCCCCCTGCAGGTGCTCGATCTCGGCGGGCACGATGTGCGGATCCCGACCCGCGGGCAGCGTGCCGAGCGCGGGGGAGGGGTACCAGGTGTCGAGCACCTCGCCATCGGCGACGCGGACGGTGGCGAGGCCGTAGCCCCAGGCGTGAAGAGAGGTCTCGGGCATGGCTCCAGGCTACCGGCGCGGCAGGAGGGCGGGCGCTGAGAACTAGGCTCGATCGGGTGATGCAGACTGCCCAGGAACCCTTCCCCCGCGCCCTCCTCGCCGACCCCGTCGCCCTCACCGCGGCGCTCTGCGACATCCCCAGCGTCTCCTCCGACGAGCGCGCCATCGCCGACGCGATCGAGGCGACCCTGCGCGCCCACGCCCCGCACCTCGAGCTCGTGCGCGACGGCGACGCGATCGTCGCCCGCACCGCGCTCGGCCGGCCGCAGCGCGTCGTCATCGCCGGACACATCGACACCGTGCCGATCAACGACAACCTGCCCACCCGCCTCGAGGAGGGCGTGCTGCACGGCCGCGGCACCGTCGACATGAAGGGCGGCTGCGCGGTGCTGCTGAGCCTCGCCGTCGAGCTCGTCGAGCCCGCCTACGACGTCACCTGGGTCTTCTACGACCACGAGGAGGTCTCGAGCGACCTCAACGGACTCGGCCGCCTCGCCCGCACGCGCCCCGAGCTGCTCGAGGCAGACTTCGCCATCCTCGGCGAGCCGTCGAACGGCACGGTCGAGGGCGGCTGCAACGGCACCCTGCGCGTCGAGCTGCGCACGACCGGCCGCCGCGCGCACTCGGCCCGCGCGTGGAAGGGCGTCAACGCCATCCACGCCCTCGAGCCCGCGCTCGCCGCGCTCGCCGGCTACGCTCCCGCGACGGTGACCGTCGACGGCCTCGACTACCGCGAGGGGCTCAACGCCGTCGGCATCACGGGCGGGGTGGCCGGCAACGTCATCCCCGACGCCGCCGTCATGGAGGTCAACTACCGCTTCGCGCCCGACAAGTCCGCAGCCGAGGCCGAGTGGCTGATGCGCGAGCTCTTCGAGACCGAGAGCGTCCAGGTGGTCGTCACCGACGCCGCCGCGGGCGCCCGCCCCGGGCTGGATGCCCCGCTCGCGCAGCACTTCCTCACCGCCGTCGGCGGTGCCCCCGCTCCGAAGTACGGCTGGACGGACGTGGCCCGCTTCAGCGAGCTCGGCATCCCCGCGGTCAACTACGGACCGGGGGATCCCTCGCTCGCCCACGCCGACGACGAGCGGGTCGACGTGCAGCAGATCGTCGACTGCGCGCGCGGGCTGCGCGCCTGGCTCGCCGCCGGCTGAGCATCCCCTCGTCGGGGCGGCCGTCGATTTAGCGTCAGCGCATTCATAGCGGATAATGATCGAGGAGCTTTCATCGAAAGGGGAGACCACTATGGCCGCCATGAAGCCGAGAACCGGCGACGGACCGATGGAGGCTGTCAAGGAAGGACGCCTCATCATCGTGCGCGTCCCGCTGGAGGGCGGCGGCCGACTGGTCGTCTCCGTCAACGACGACGAGGCGCGCGAGCTGCACGGCGCGCTCGCAGCCGCCATCTCCTGACGACAGCATCATCCGCGTCGAGCGGGGTCGGGCCTTCGGGCTCGGCCCCGCTCGGTCGTTAACGGGGGGCGTTCGGCAGGCGGCGTTCGGCAGCGGGCGCGTCTCGGCGTCGCCGACGATGCGGCGAGGGGATGCCCGGCCTCAGGCCGAGCGCTTGACGAGCTGCAGCAGGCCGTCGCCGACGGGCGAGAGCGCCACGTGCACCGCGTCCGAGGCGACGAGCTCGCCGATCACGCTGCGGAACTCGCGGGTGACGCCGTCGCGCTTGGCCGGGTCGGGCACGGTGTCGCGCCAGAGCGCGTGGGTGATGGCGACGAGGCCGCCGACGCGCACGAGCCGCAGCGCGTGCTCGAGGCTCTCGAGCAGGCCCTTGGGGTCGGCGTCGACGAGCACGACGTCGTAGCTCGCCTCGTTCATGCGCGGCAGCACGTCGATCGCGCGGCCGGTGATGAGGCGCACGCGGGCGGCGGGATGCCCGGCGTCGGTGAAGAAGCGGCGCGCGCCGGCCTGGTGGTCGGCCTCGACGTCGATCGAGGTGAGGTGGGCGTGCGGGGCGCCGCGGAGCATCCACAGCCCGCTGACGCCGAGGCCGGTGCCGATCTCGATGATGCTCTGCGCGTCGATGGCGGCCGTGGCGAGGGCGAGGTGAGCGCCCGTCGCGGGACTGATGGGCTCGACGCCCTGCTCGAGCGAGTGCGCGCGCGCGGCGACGATCTCGTCGGGTTCGACCACCGACTCCTCGACGTACTTCCAGCTCAGTTCTTTCCCGGCCACGGCACTCTCCTTCGCGCAGCCAGCCTAGGGGCGGCGCTCGGGTTCGCCCGGCTATTCTGACCGGGTGTCCTTCGGTCTGACGTTCGAGAAGCTGCTGCTCATCGGGCTCATCGCCGTGCTGCTCATCGGGCCCGATCGGCTGCCCGGGTACGCGGCCCAGTTCGCGCGCCTGATCCGCTCGCTGCGCGACATGGCGAACGGGGCGAAGGAGCGCATGCGCGAGGAGATGGGCCCCGACTACGACGACGTCGACTGGAAGAAGCTCGACCCCCGCCAGTACGACCCGCGCCGCATCATCCGCGAGACGCTGCTCGAGGACGACGCGAAGCCGGTGAAGCCGACGGCGGCGGCGGTCGTCTCGGCGCCCGTGCGCGAGTCGGCGTACGCGCAGCGGCAGCGCCTGCTGCGGGAGGGGCGCCCGGCGCCCTTCGACACCGAGGCGACCTAGCCGAGTCCCCTGGGCGGACGTGTTCAGGGCGTGCGGTACCGGGAGGAGACGAGCTCCGCCTCCTCCCGCAGCAGCTGCACGACGCGGCGCACGCTCGGCCGCACGGCGCGGTCGGCGCGCAGGATCGCCGAGATCTGGCGCTCGGCGGCGACGCCCGAGATCGGCCGGGTGACGAGGCCGTTGCCGTGGCTGCGGGTGGTGAAGCGGGGCAGGATGGCGAGCCCGACGCCCGCCGCGACGAGCGCCTCGACGATGAGGTTGTCCATGACGCGCTGCACGATGCGCGGGGCGCGCCCGGTGACGGCGGCGAGCGCGTCGTGCACGCGGTCGTAGGGGTAGCCGACGGGCGAGCCGATCCACGAGGCGCCGACGACGTCGGCCGGGCGGATGACCGTCTTCTGCGCGAGCGGGTGGTCCTCGGGCATGGCGATGTCGAAGGGCTCGACCATGAGCGGCACGACCGTGAGCCCGCGCTCGCTCCAGTGCCGGGGCACGCCCTGGCTGTCGGCGATGACGACGTCGAAGTCGGGGGCCAGCTCGGCGAAGTCGGGCAGCGCGAGATCGTGGTCGGTGACGACGACGTCGAGCCCGGGCTCCTCGCCGAGCCGGGTGAGCAGGCCGGGCAGCAGCATCTGGCCGGCGGTGGGGAAGGTCGTGAGGGTCACGGTGCCGGTCGGGCTGCGCGTGAACTCCTGCCACAGGGACTCGGCCTCGGCGGTCGCGAGCGCGATGCGGCGGGCCGTCTCGGCGAGCGCCTCGCCGGCATCGGTGAGCTGGATGCCCCGGCCGACCCGCGCGGTCAGAGGTACGCCGGCCTCCTGCTCGAGGCGCTTGAGCTGCTGCGAGACCCCGCTCGGCGTGCGGTGCGTCGCCTGCGCGACCGCGGTGATCGAGCCGCGATCGGCGAGCTCGCGCAGCAGTTCCAGTCGGCGCACGTCCATGTAGTCAGACTACAAGATCACTGAAGGAGCAATCGCTGGTGCTGCACGGTTGCGGCTGGTGGAATATGACTGTTCACGAAAGGACACCACCGCCATGACCGCCCTGCTCATCACCCTCGCCGCCCTCTCGATCGCCGCCGTCACCGGGACCACCGTGCTGACCGCTCGCGACGGCTACGGCCGGGTGCCCGCGCTCTTCCAGCGCTGAGCGACGGTCGGCGCGCCGCGCTCCCGAGCCGGCGCCCCGCGCCCGCGACTCGGCGTTAACGCGGGCTGAACGGCAGCGAGCGCCCCGCGAGCCCGCGCCCGCGCGCGGCCACGCTCTCCGCGAGTCCGCGGATCGCCGCCCCCGCCGGGTCCTCGGCGTCGAGCACGATCGGCCGCCCCTCGTCGCCGCCCTCGCGCAGCGCGATCGAGAGCGGCACCTGCGCGAGCAGTGGCACCTCGAGCCGCGCGGCCGTCTCGGCCCCGCCGCCCGCGCCGAACAGCTCGAGCACGCTGCCGTCGGGCTGCGCGAGCCCCGCCATGTTCTCGACGACGCCGATCACGGTCTGCCCCGTCTGACGGGCGACCATCGCCGAGCGCTCGGCGACGTCGGCGGCCGCGCGCTGCGGGGTCGTGACGACGAGCACCTCGGCGTGCGGAAGCAGCTGACCCACCGAGATCGCGACATCCCCCGTGCCGGGCGGCATGTCGAGCACGAGCACGTCGAGGTCGCCGAAGTACACGTCGGTGAGGAACTGCTGCACGGTGCGGTGCAGCATCGGGCCGCGCCACGAGACCGCGGTGCGGGCATCCACGAACATGCCGATGGAGATGACGGCGACGCCGTGCGCCCGCGGCGGCATGATCGCCTCGCCGACGCGCGTCGGCTTCGCCTCGGGGATGCCGAGCAGGCCCGGGATCGAGAAGCCGAAGACGTCGGCGTCGACGAGCCCGACGCGCAGGCCCTGCTGCGCGAGGGCGACGGCGAGGTTCGCGGTGATCGTCGACTTGCCGACCCCGCCCTTGCCGCTCGTCACGGCGATCACGCGCGTGAGCGAGTCGGCGGTGAACGGCATCGCCGGCTTGCCGCCGCGCAAGCGCGCGATGAGCGCATCGCGCGTGGCGCGGTCCATGACGCCCACCTCGACGTCGACCGCGGCGACCCCGGGCACCGAGGCGGCGGCGGCGCGCACGTCGGCCTCGATGCGATCGGCGGCCGGGCATCCCACGATCGTCAGCTCGAGGCCGACGGTCACGCGATCGCCGTCGACGGCCACCCGCGGCACCATGTCGAGCTCGGTGACGGGGCGGCGCAGCTCGGGGTCGATCACGCCGGCGAGCGCGGCCCGCACGGCCTGCTCCGTCGCGGCGAGGGGCGCCTCAGCCACGGGATGCGCGGCTCGCGCCGCCCGTCGCGCCGTCGTCGTCCGCCGAGCCGGGGCGGTCCGACCGCTCGAGCTCCTCGAGCAGCGAGCGCAGCTCCGCCCGGATGAACTCCTTCGTCGCCATGTCCTTCATGGCGAGCCGCAGCGCGACGACCTCGCGGGCGAGGTACTCGGTGTCGGCCAGGTTGCGCTCCGCGCGCTGGCGGTCCTGCTCGATCTGCACCCGGTCGCGGTCGTCCTGCCGGTTCTGCGCGAGCAGGATCATCGGCGCGGCGTAGCTCGCCTGCAGCGAGAGGATGAGCGTCAGCAGCGTGTAGTTGAGCGCGCGCGGGTCGAACTGCGCCTCGGGCGGGGCGAAGGTGTTGTAGCTGAGCCAGGCGATGACGAAGACGCTCATGCCGACGAGGAACCACGGCGTGCCCATGCCGCGGGCGAAGGCCTCGGAGAACCGCCCCATGCGGTCCTTGCTCTGGAACGTCAGGCCGGGGATCCGGAATCCGCGGGAGGCCGACTTCGGCGCATCGAGGCGCTCGGAGCGAGGCGCGCGGGAGGCGCGGGACGAGCGCTCAGCCGCGGCCATCGGTCCTCCTCGAGTTGGTCGGCACGGCCCGGGTCGTGCTCAGTGGGCGGCGGCGCACGCGCGGCAGCGGGTCGTCGCTGTCGGCGTTGCGCCAGTCGCTCGGCAGCAGGTAGTCGAGCACGTCGTCGATCGTGACGAGGCCGACGAGCCGGCCCGTCTCGTCGACGACGGGCAGCGAGACGAGGTCGTAGCTCGCCAGCCGGCGCGAGACCTCGGCGGCCGAGGTCTCGGGCGTCACCGGGTCGATGCTCTGGTCGAGGATGGTGCCCAGGCGCTCGTGCGGCGGGTAGCGCAGCATGCGCTGGAAGTGCACCATGCCGAGGTACCGGCCGGTCGGCGGTTCGTACGGGGGCAGGGTCACGCAGATCGCGGCGCCGATCGCGGGGGCCAGCTCGTGCCGGCGGATGAGCGCGAGGCCCTCGGCGACGGTCGCGTCGGCCGAGACGATGATCGGCTCGGTCGTCATGAGGCCGCCGGCGGTGTCGGCGTCGTAGGCGAGCAGGAAGCGGACGTCCTCCGCCTCCTCCGGGTTCATGAGCTCGAGCAGCGTCTCGCCCCGGGCGTCGGAGAGCTGGGCGATGAGGTCGGCCGCGTCGTCGGGCTCCATGCTCTCGAGAACATCGGCGGCGCGGTCGTCGTCGAGTTCGGACAGGATCTGCACCTGGTCGCGCTCGGGCATCTCCTCGAGGGCGTCGGCGAGCCGGTCGTCCGAGAGCTCCTGCGCGACCTCCAGGCGGCGCTCCTCCGGCAGCTCCAGAAGCGTGGTCGCGAGGTCCGCCGGCAGCAGCTCGCTGTACGCGGCGATGAGCTGCTCGGCGCTCTGCGCCTCGTCGCCCGAGTCGTCCTCCACGACGTCGGCCCACTGCGCGAAGACCGTCGAGCCCTTGCCGAACGGCGCGGGGGAGGTGCGCGGGCGGCGCAGGAAGAGCTGGCTCACCGACCACTCGCCCGGGCCCTTCTCCTCGATCGCGACGTCCTCGATCGTGGCGGCGGCGCCCGAGGGCCCCGACCCGCCGTCGCGCAGCGTCACCCGGCGGCCGACCAGCTCGGCGAGCACGCGCACCTCGCCGCCGCGCTGCTCGAAGCGGCGCAGATTGATGAGCCCGGTGGTGATGATCTGCCCCGAGCCGATGCTCGTGACGCGGCCGATGGAGAGGAACACCCGGCGTCGGCCGGGCACCTCGACGATGAGGCCGACGACGCGGGGGGCATCCGACCGGCGGTAGACGACGAGGACGTCGCGCACCTTGCCGACGCGATCGCCCGCGGGGTCGAAGACGGAGCACCCGCTCAACCGGGCCACGAATACCTTCGCCGCGCTCACGGTCAAACCTTACCGTCGCCTGCGATGATGACCGCGTGACGAACGCCAGCCCCTTCGCCCGCCGCACCCCGGCGCCTCCCACCCTGCCGCGCGGCGACGTGCTCGGCACCTACGACAGCTACCCCGAGGCGCAGAAGGTCGTCAACACGCTCGCCAAGGCCGACTTCCCGGTCGGCAAGATCTCGATCGTCGGCAACGACCTCAAGACGGTCGAGCGCGTCACCGGGCGCCTCACCTACGCGCGCGCGGCGCTCGCCGGATCGGCGAGCGGAGCCTGGTTCGGCCTCTTCATCGGCCTGCTGCTCGTGCTCTTCTCGCCCGAGCCGAACTTCTCCTTCATCCTCGCCGCCGCCCTCATCGGCGCCGCCTTCGGCCTGCTGTTCAGCGTCGTCACCTACGCGGCCGGTCGGCGCCGCCGCGATTTCACGACCACCCACCAGGTGCTCGCCTCGAACTACCAGCTGATCATCGATCCGCAGCTCACCGGCCGCGCGCGCTCCGTGCTCGCGGGCGAGCGCGACCCGGGCGAGACGCCGCCGCCGCCCTCCCCGGTGTCGGCCGCGTGGCCCCCGCCGCAGGCACCCGCCGACCCGCCGCCGACGGGCAGCGAGTCCGAGACCTCCGGCGCGCCCCGCAGTTGATACGCTGACCCCGCTCGAACGAGCACGAACTGGTTGCATCGGCACGACACAACCGAATACCGGGCCGCAACGCGATGCGGGAGAGCCGGAGGGGCGCGAGCCGCCACCGGCACCGAAGGAGCAAGCCTCCCCGCCAATCTCTCAGGTACGTGTACCGCATCGATCAGGCCGCTCTGAAAAGCAGCGGATGCTCCATCCCCGCTCGCCCATGGTGAAAGCCGCGCCCCCTCGACCCGGGGCGCCGCGAAGCTCTCAGGCACGATGACAGAGGGGGAGTTCCACCGGCCTTCAGCGCGTCAGGAGAACTCCGTGATCGATCAGCCCGACCCCGCTGCACCGTCGCAGGCACCGCCGCCCGCCGCGGCGCCCGCGACCGCGCGCCGCTCGCCCCTGCACGACGAGCACGTCGCGCTCGGCGCATCCTTCACCGACTTCGCCGGCTGGCAGATGCCGGTGCGCTACTCCTCCGACCTCGCCGAGCACCACGCCGTGCGATCGCAGGCGGGCCTCTTCGACATCTCGCACATGGCCGAGATCGCCGTCACGGGCGCCGGCGCCGCCGGCTTCCTCGACCACGCGCTCGCCGGCCGCCTCTCCGCCCTCGCGGTCGGCCACGCGAAGTACTCGCTCGTGCTCGCCGAGTCCGGCGGTGTCATCGACGACCTCATCGTCTACCGACGCGCCGACGACGACTACCTCGTGGTGGCGAACGCCGCGAACCGCGACGCCGTCGTCGCCGCGCTCACCGAGCGGGCCGCGGGCCACGATGTCGTGCTCGACGACCAGACCGACCGCATCGCCCTCATCGCCCTGCAGGGCCCCGCCTCGGCCGCCATCCTCGCCGAGACGCCGGGCCTCGAGATCGAGGCGCTCGAGAGCTTGCGCTACTACGCCTACAGCGACGGCGCCTTCGGCTGGGGGGATGCCCGCGCCGACGTCATGGTCGCCCGCACGGGCTACACGGGCGAGGACGGCGTGGAGCTCTACCTGCCGGCCGAGCACGCTCCGGCCCTGTGGCGCGCGCTGCTCGCCGCCGGGCAGCCGCACGGGCTCGTGCCCGCGGGGCTGGCCGCGCGAGACACCCTGCGGCTCGAGGCCGGCATGCCGCTCTACGGGCACGAGCTCGGGCTGAGCATCCAGCCCTCGCAGGCCGGCCTCGGCCGCGTCGTCGTGACCGCCAAGGACGACTTCGTCGGCAAGGCCGCGATCGAGCGGGGCCCCGGCGACGACGCCCCCGTGCTCGTGGGTCTCGCCGCCGAGGGGCGCCGCGCCGCCCGTGCCGGCTACCCCGTCATGAGCGGCGAGGAGGTCGTCGGCGAGGTCACCTCGGGCGCGCTCTCCCCGACGCTCGGCCACCCCATCGCGATGGCCTTCGTGCACCCCGACCACGCGGCGCCCGGCGCCGTGCTCGATCTCGACGTCCGCGGCAGCCGCATCCCCGCGACCGTCGTCGCCCTTCCCTTCTACCGACGAGAGGCCTGACCATGAGCGTCCCCGACGACCTGCAGTACACCGCCGAGCACGAGTGGATCCGCCTCGACGGCGACATCGCCACGGTCGGCATCACCCAGTACGCGGCCGACGCCCTCGGCGACGTCGTCTACGTCGACCTGCCCGCCGTCGGCGCGACCCTCGCGGCCGGCGCGATCGTCGGCGAGGTCGAGTCGACCAAGTCGGTCGGCGAGCTCTACGCGCCCCTCGACGGCGAGGTCGTCGAGTCCAACGCCGGCGTCGTCGACAGCCCCGAGACCATCAACGCCGACCCGTACGGCGAGGGCTGGCTCGTCAAGCTGCGCATCGCGGGCGACCCCGCCCTGCTCAGCCCCGCCGAGTACCGCGCCCTCATCGGCCAGTAGGAGCCCCGCCCCATGAGCATGCCCTTCACCGACCGCCACATCGGCATCGATCAGGATGCCCGCCGCCTCATGCTCGACGCCCTCAGCTACGAGAGCCTCGAGGCCATGATGGATGCCGCCGTGCCGGCGGGCATCCGCCAGCAGGCGCCGCTGCGCACCCTCCCGGCCCCCGCCACCGAGGCGGAGGCGCTCGCCGAGCTGCGCACCCTCGCCGACCACAACACCGTGCGCCGCAGCCTCATCGGCCAGGGCTATTACGGCACCATCACCCCGGCGGTCGTGCAGCGCAACGTGCTCGAGAACCCGAGCTGGTACACGGCCTACACGCCGTACCAGCCCGAGATCTCGCAGGGCCGCCTCGAGGCGCTCCTCAACTTCCAGACCATGGTGAGCGAGCTCGCGGGTCTGCACCCCGCCAACGCCTCCATGCTCGATGAGGCGACCGCCGTCGTCGAGGGCATGCTGCTCGCCCGCCGCGCGTCGAAGAGCCCCTCGAACACCTTCCTCGTCGACGCCGACGTCTTCGCGCAGACGCATGCCGTCATCGCAGGCCGCGCCGAGGCCCTCGGCATCGACCTCGTCGTGCTGCCGCTCGCCGACACCGCTCCGGATGCCCTGCCCGAGTGCTTCGGCGCGATCCTGCAGTACCCCGGCGCCTCCGGCCGGCTCTGGAACCCGAGCGGCGTCATCGACGCCGTGCACGCGCACGGCGGCCTCGCCGTGGTCGCCGCGGATCTGCTCGCGCTCGCGCTCGTGACGAGCCCCGGCGAGCTCGGTGCCGACATCGCCGTCGGCACCACCCAGCGCTTCGGCGTGCCCATGGGCTTCGGCGGCCCGCACGCCGGCTACCTCGCCGTGCGGTCCGGCCTCGAGCGGCAGATGCCGGGCCGCCTCGTCGGCGTCTCGAAGGACGCCGACGGCCGCCCCGCCTACCGGCTCACCCTGCAGACGCGCGAGCAGCACATCCGCCGCGACAAGGCCACGAGCAACATCTGCACCGCGCAGGTGCTGCTCGCCGTCATGGCCGCCATGTACGGCGTCTACCACGGGCCCGACGGGCTGCGCCGGATCGCGCAGCGGGTCGCGCAGCAGGCGCTCCTGCTGCGCGAGATGCTGCTCGAGGCCGGGGAGGAGCTCGTCCACGACGACTTCTTCGACACGATCTCGGTGCGCGTCCCCGGCCGCGCGGCCCAGGTCGCCGAGGCCGCGCGCGAGCGGGGCATCCTCGTCTGGCAGCAGGGGGCCGACGAGGTGCGCCTCTCGCTCGACGAGACCACCACCGTCGCCGAGCTGCACGACGCCGTCGCGGCCTTCGGGCACGAGCAGCACGGCACCCACGGCTGGTTCGAGCACGGCACCGGCCGCATCCCCGCGGCGCTGCAGCGCACGAGCGAGTTCATGACCCACCCGGTGTTCCACACGCACCGCAGCGAGACCTCGATGATGCGCTACCTCAAGCGCCTCGCCGACCGCGACTACGCGCTCGACCGCGGCATGATTCCGCTCGGCTCGTGCACGATGAAGCTCAACGCGGCCACCGAGATGGCGGCCGTCACCTGGCCCGAGTTCAGCGCGCTGCACCCCTTCGCGCCGCTCGACGACGTGCAGGGCTCGCTCGTCATGATCAGCCACCTCGAGACCTGGCTCGCCGAGCTCACCGGCTACGACGCCGTCTCGCTGCAGCCGAACGCGGGCAGCCAGGGCGAGCTCGCCGGCCTCCTCGCCATCCGCGGCTATCACCGCTCCCGCGGCGACGAGCACCGCACCGTCTGCCTCATCCCGTCGAGCGCGCACGGCACCAATGCGGCCTCCGCCGTCCTCGCCGGGATGCGCGTCGTCGTCGTCGCCACGACCGAGACGGGCGACGTCGACCTCGACGACCTGCGGGCCAGGATCGCCGAGCACGGCGAGAGCCTCGCCGCGCTCATGATCACCTACCCCTCGACCCACGGCGTCTACGAGCACGACGTCATGGAGGTGACGCAGGCCGTGCACGACGCCGGAGGGCAGGTCTACATCGACGGCGCCAACCTCAACGCGCTGCTCGGCTACGCCCGCTACGGCGACATCGGCGGCGACGTCAGCCACCTCAACCTGCACAAGACCTTCTGCATCCCGCACGGCGGCGGCGGGCCCGGCGTCGGACCGGTGGCGGCCAAGGCGCACCTCGCCGAGTTCCTGCCCGGGCATCCCCTCGCCCAGATGGATCAGCACCCGCCCTTCGACCTCGTCACCGGCCGGGTCGGCGCCGTCGAGCACCGCGGCACCCCCGTCTCGGCCGCGCCCTACGGCTCGGCGAGCATCCTGCCGATCTCGTGGGCCTACGCGCGCATGATGGGCGCCGACGGGCTGCGGGATGCCACGGCCAACGCCGTGCTCGCCGCCAACTACGTCGCCCTGCGCCTGCGCGAGCACTACCCCGTGCTGTACGCGGGCGAGAACGGGCTCGTCGCGCACGAGTGCATCCTCGATCTGCGGCCGCTGAAGGAGGCCACGGGCGTCTCGGTGGACGACGTCGCGAAGCGCCTCATCGACTACGGGTTCCACGCGCCGACGATGTCGTTCCCCGTCGCCGGCACCCTCATGGTCGAGCCGACCGAGAGCGAGGACCTCGCCGAGCTCGAGCGCTTCATCCGCGCCATGATCGCCATCCGGCACGAGGCCGACGCCGTCGCCGAGGGCCGCTGGCCCGCCGACGACAACCCGCTCGTCAACGCGCCGCACACCGCCGAGAGCGTCATCGCGGGGGAGTGGGAGCACGCCTACACGCGCGAGCTCGCCGTCTACCCCGCCGACGGCGACCGCACGGCGAAGTACTGGCCGCCGGTGCGCCGCGTCGACCAGGCGTACGGCGACCGCAACCTCGTGTGCGCCTGCCCGCCGACCGAAGCGTTCGCGTAGCGACCGCTTCGATCGGCGTCCCGGCTGTGCCTGTCTGGCGCGCCTCCGGCACGATTGGCGAGGCGTTCGCCTAGTGACCGCCCCGATCGGCGTCCCGGCTGTGCCTGTCGGGCGCGCCTGCGGCACGCCTGGCGAAGCGTTCGCCTAGCTGTACCCGGTCAGCACGTTGGTGACACAAGGCAGAGGAGAAGGCCTTCATTCTGGGTGGTGTCTAAACGCCCTGAAGAGGAAGGCCTTCTCGTGGTCCACCGTAACGCTCCCCTTGCTCCCGCCGGCCGACTGATCCTGGTCCGACGGGTGCTGTCCGGCCGGCCTGTCTCGCATGTCGCGAAAGAGCTCGGAGTATCACGCCAGTGCGCTCACCGCTGGGTGACCCGCTTCCGCGAGCACGGAATCCGCGCGCTGGAGGACCGCTCCTCCAGGCCGCACCGCTCACCCACCACCACCTCCCCGCAGCTGGCCGCAGCGCTGATCGCGTCCCGGGAACACGACAGGCTCGGCCGCGATGAGCTCGCCCGACGCTTCGCGGTGAGCCCTTCGACCGCGTCCCGGTTGATCGCCCGGGCCGGCTTGCCTGCCCTGCATGAGTTGGACCCGGTCACCGGGACTCGCATCCGTCAAGGCCGCCGGACCCGTCTTCGATACGAGCGCGAGCAGCCGGGTGATCTGATCCATATCGACGTGAAGAAGCTCGGCCGCATCCCTGACGGCGGCGGATGGCGCCTGAACGGTCTGGGAACGATCGAGCACAACATCGGCCGGAAACGATCCGTGAGGCTCGGCTTCGACTACGTCCACGTCGCGGTCGATGACCACTCGCGGCTCGCGTTCGCGCAGGTGCTGCCGGATGAAAAGGGCGAAACCTGCGCGGCGTTCCTCGCCAACGCTGCTGCGTTCTTCACCGGACACGGGATCAGGATCCGGCAGGTCATGACCGACAACGCCTTGAACTACCGAAACTCCGCAGCCTTCCGAAGCGTTATGGAGTCGTTGGCGGCCACCCACGTGCTCACGAGACCGTATTCGCCCTGGCAGAACGGGAAAGCCGAACGCTTCAATCGCACCCTCCAGGAGGGGTGGGCATATCGACACGCGTTCACCTCGAACCAGGAACGCGCCAACGCCCTCGCGCCCTGGCTTGACCACTACAACTACGATCGACCCCACACCGCCTGCAAAGACCTGCCCCCGATCAGTCGAGTGTCACCAACCTCATGACCGAGTACACCTAGCGGCGACCGCCTCGATCGGCGTCCCGAGCCTCACGACCCCTCGCCGACTTGAGGCTTTCCGTCGACCTGCGCCTTCGGAACGCGCAACTCGGCACCGAGGGCGAGGCTCGGCGCGGCGGGTGAGGCCGGCGCGGCTGCTCACGGCGCAGTGACCCGCGCCGCGCATCCCGAACCCGACTACCCTGGCGCGCAAGACGGGCGCCTGCGGAGCCGATCTCTCCGCAGGCGCCCGTCGATCGTGGGGCGGGGCCGTCGTTACGAGGCGGCGGCGCTCCGCGAGGCGCCGTCGGCGCCCGGTCCGGTGATGCGCGAGAGCTCCGCGCGGATGACCGCGGCGCTCTGGTAGGTGACGCCGATGAGGGCGACGTGCTTCCAGCGCACGACCCCCTCGGCGTCGATGATGAAGATCGAGCGGCGCACGCCGACGCCGAACATGCCGACCCCGTAGGCGTCGACGACGTCGCCGCGCTCGTCGGCGAGCAGGGGGAAGGCGAGCCCCTGCTTGCGGGCGAAGCTCTCGTGCGACTCGGTCGACTGCCGGCTGATCGCCCACACGGTCGCGCCGAGCGCCTCGAAGCCGGCGAGCTCGCTCTGGTAGTTGCAGAGCTGCGCGGTGCAGCCGGGGGAGGCGTCGGCCGGGTAGAACGCGAGCACGAGAGGTGCGCCGCGCTGCTCGCGCAACGAGAAGTGCCGAGTCAGGGCATCCGCGCCGTCAATGACGACGCCGGGGAGGGTGAAGTCGGGGGCGGTCTGACCGATCTCGGGCTGCGGCATAGCGCGAGGTTAAGCGCCGACGCCGAGAAGCGTCGGGAAAACGGCGGCTGCCCAGGGATATCCCACGAAGATCACGGCATTGATGATCGTGTGGGCGATCACGAACGGCAGCACGCGGCCGGTGCGCAGGTAGAGGCGGCCGAAGATCACCCCCATCAGGAAGTTGCCGACGAACGCCCCCACCCCCTGATAGAGGTGGTAGGTGGCGCGCAGCAGCGCACAGGTGAGGATGATGGCCCACGGGCCCCAGCGCAGATCCTTCAGCCGCGCGAAGAGGTAGCCGATCACGATCACCTCCTCGGTGATGCCGGCCAGCGCGGCCCGCATGAGCAGCACCGGGATCGTCCACCAGTAGCTCTCGAGCCCCGCCGGGTCGACTCCCACCGTCACGCCGAGCGCGCGTCCGGCGAGGTACAGACCGAGGCCGCCGGCGCCGATGATCAGCGCGAGCCCGAACCCGTCGCGGGTGTCGCGCCAGGGCCGTTCGCCGTCGATGCCGAGCCGAGCGAGGTGCGGTCGGCGCACGCTCCACAGAAGGAACCCGACGAGCGCGACGGGCGCCAGGTCGGTCGCGATCGCGAGCAGCTGGTAGATCAGGTCGAAGACCTCGCGCTGGTCGAGCGAGCGGTTGAGCGTCGCCGTCTGCTCCGAGAGCGCCACATCGCGCGTCATCCTGTTCACGATCGCGACGACCGAGTACACGGCGCTGGCTCCGAGAGAGAGCGCGAGCACGATGATGATCTCGGCCCGCAGACGGCCCCGATCCGGGATGCCCGGCTCGGGCGCCGCGGGACTCAGGTGGCTCATCCCCGCAGTATCCCCTGCTCGCCCGTGCGCGGGCTCCGGGCGCACGAGCCCCGTACGGGGACTCGCGCCGGATAGTCGGGTGCGCTAGCAGGCATTCGTGTGGCAAGGACCGATCAGCAACACACGATCGGTGCACGAATGCGGGGCTGGCGCGCAATAATCGCGCGTGGCGCCGGATGCCTGCGGACGCGCGTTACTGCTGTGTAACGAATCCCCTTACAGTTTGCCGGGGATGCGACCCCGTCCATAGGGTCGACCCCATTAGGCGTGACGGTGCGCTCGGAAACGCGCCGGTACGTGCCCATCTTGCACAGGAGGAAAATTGATCACCACTACGAACCGGCGGCCCCGGGGGCTCGTCGCGCTCGCCGGTGCCGGCATCGTCGCGCTCGCGCTGACGGCCTGCACCGCCGACCCCGCCACCAACGGAGGCGGCACGGGCGGCGAGGAGACCGGCGGCACCATCACCGCCGCCGAGGTCAACGAGCTCACCTCGCTCAACCAGGCCACCCCGTCGGGCAACCTCGACATCAACGGCAAGGTCGCCTACCTCACCACCTCGGGCTTCAACTACCTCGACGACCAGCTCGAGCTCATCCCGAACGAGACCTTCGGCACCGTCGAGCTCGTCTCGGAGGACCCGCTGGTCGTCACGTACACGATCAACGAGGGTCAGGTCTGGTCCGACGGCACGCAGATCAGCGCCGACGACCTCCTCCTCAACTGGGCCGTGCAGTCGGGCTACTACGACGACGCGTCGTTCGACGAGGAGGGCGCCGTCACCGGCGGCAACAGCTACTTCACCTACGCCGGCGACACCTCGGGCCTCGCGCTCACCGAGTTCCCCGAGATCAGCGAGGACAACCTCTCGCTGACGCTCAACTACAACGAGCCCTACGCCGACTGGCAGTACGTCGGTCTGCTCGACCGTCCGATGCACATCGTCGCCGAGGAGGCCGGCGTCACCGTCGAGGAGGTCCGCGAGGCCTTCGCGTCGACCCCGCGCGGCAACCCCGACGCCCCGGCCGAGGAGAACGCGACCATCCGCGCCGTGGCCGACTTCTGGAACACCGGCTACGACATCTCGGAGTTCCCGTCGAACGAGAACCTGCTCGTCTCGAGCGGTGCCTTCATCCTCACTGCGTGGGAGCCGACCCAGTCGATCACCCTCGAGCGCAACCCGGAGTACACGGGCGGTCTCGAGCCCTCGTACGACCAGATCGTCATCCGCTTCATCGGTGACGCGAACGCGCAGGTGACGGCCCTCCAGAACGGCGAGGTCGACATCATCAAGCCGCAAGCCTCCGCCGACACGATCTCCTCGCTCGAGGCGATCGCCGACGCGACGGTGCTGCAGGGCGATGAGTTCAACTACGACCACATCGACCTGAGCTTCTCGGGCGTCTTCGCCGACCAGAACGTCCGCGAGGCCTTCCTCAAGACGATCCCGCGTCAGCAGATCCTCGACGCGATCGTGACCCCGGTGAACCCCGAGGCCGCTGTGCTCGACTCGCAGATCTTCGTCCCCACCGTGGGCGAGGCCTACGACACGTCGGTCGCCGGCAACGGTTCCGACGCCTACGCCGAGGTCGACATCGAGGGCGCCATCGAGCTGCTCGCCGGTGCCACCCCGACGGTCAACATCCTCTACAACAGCGAGAACCCGAACCGCGTCGACGCTTTCGAGGCCATCGCGGCCTCGGCCGCTGAGGCCGGCTTCGTGGTCGAGGCGCAGGGCACGCCCGAGTGGGGCTCGCTCCTGGGCTCCGGCACCTACGACGCGTCGATCTTCGGCTGGGTCTCCACCGGTGTCGGCGTGAGCGGCGTTCCGCAGATCTTCGCCAGCAACGGCGGCGGCAACTACAACGGGTACTCGAACCCCGAGGTCGACGCTCTGGCGGCCGAGCTCGTCGTCGAGGTCGACCCCGAGGCGCAGGTCGAGCTGCAGCAGCAGATCGACGCGCTCCTCTTCGCCGACGCGTACGGCCTGCCGCTCTTCCAGGGCCCGGGCGTCACCGCCCACTCGTCCGCGGTCGAGGGCATCACGCAGTACCCGGGTCAGACCGGGGTGTTCTGGAACTTCTGGGAGTGGAACGTCGTCGGCTGATCAGCTGACTGACACCCCCGCTCCACGGTTCTGAACCGCAGGGAATAGGGTGGGGCGCCGGATCCGAAACGGATCCGGCGCCCCGCTTCCTGCTGGGGGACCGGACCCGAACACTCCCCGCCGACGCGCCCCACGAGGGCCCGATGCGTCGGCTCCGACCGCGAGGTAGACCATGTTCGCCTACATCATGAGACGCGTCGGCGTCTCGATCCTCATCCTGATCGGGGCCTCCCTGATCATGTACACGCTCACGGCGCTCTCCGGCGATCCGCTCCAGGAGTTCTACGAGAGCCGCAATCCCAACCGCGACACTCTGATCGCGCAGCGCATCGACGCGCTCAACCTCGATCTCCCCATCCCCGTGCGATGGCTCGACTGGCTCGGCGGCGCTGCCGGATGCCTCGTCCCCTTCGCCAACCTCTGCGACCTCGGCGTCAACCTCGCCAACGCGCAGGTCGCCACCCTGCTGCCGCGGGCCATGGCCTCGACGCTCCAGCTCGTCACCGCCGCGACGATCCTCGCGATCCTCCTCGGCGTCACGGTCGGCATTGTCTCCGCGCTGCGCAAGGACACCGGCTTCGACTACTCGGTCACCTTCCTCTCCTTCCTGCTGTACTCGCTGCCGTCGTTCTGGGTGGCCGTGCTGCTGAAGGTCTTCGTGGCCATCGGCTTCAACGACTTCCTGCAGAACCCCGAGATCCCCGTGTGGGCGATCGTCCTCATCGGCATCATCGCGGGAGCGATCTGGCAGGTGCTCGTCGGGGGAGACCTCCGCCGCCGCCTCGTCGTCTTCGTCGGCTCCGGTCTCGTCACCGCGCTCGTGCTCGCCGTCATGCAGGGCATCGACTGGTTCACGAATCCGAGCCTCGGCCCCGTCGTCATCGTGCTCGCGGCCGTCGGTCTCGCCGTCGGCATCACCGCGCTCCTGGCCGGCCTCGAGAACCGGCGCGCCCTCATCGTCGCGGGCGTCAACGCGCTGATCGGCGTCGTGGTCTACTTCACGCTCCAGGGCCTGCTCGACATCTCGACGCTCGGCACGATCATCATCATCGGCGTCGTGCTCGTCGCGGTCGGCCTCGCGAGCGGCTGGCTCGCCGGCGGCTTCGACCGCGGCGTCTCCATGCGGGTCGGCGCGATCACCGCGCTGAGCCTCTACGCCCTCGTCATCCTCGACCGCTTCATGCAGTCCTGGCAGACGTACGCCTCGAGCCCTCGCATCGGAGGCCGACCCATCGCGACGGTGGGGTCGGAGACCCCGGGCCTCGCGGGCGACTTCTGGGTGCTCGGCCTCGACAGCTTCACCCACCTCGCGCTGCCGACGCTCACGCTGCTGCTCATCTCCTTCGCCGGCTACACGCGGTACGCCCGCGCCGGCATGCTCGACACGCTCAACCAGGACTACATCCGCACCGCGCGGGCGAAGGGCCTGTCGAAGCGCGTCGTCGTCGTGCGGCACGCGTTCCGCAACTCGCTCATCCCGATCACGACGATCGTGGCTGCCGACATCGGCGCCATCCTCGGCGGCGCGATCATCACGGAGCAGATCTTCGCGATCTCCGGCATGGGGGCCCTGTTCTTCACCTCGCTCGGGCGCACCGACCCGAACCCCGTGATGGGCTACTTCGTCGTGATCGCGGTGGTCGCGATCGCGTTCAACTTCTTCGCCGACCTGGCCTACGCGGCCCTCGACCCGAGAGTGCGGGTGCGCTGATGACCTCCGTGATCGATCCGGGCGCGACCGCGCCCGCCCCCCTGCCCCGCGACCGCAGCGAGGAGGGCCTCAGCCAGGGCCGCCTCATCTTCCGGCGCTTCGTGCGCAACAAGGTCGCGATGGCCGCCCTCGTCATCTTCGTCCTGGTCGGGGCGTTCTCGGTGAGCGCCATCGGCCTCGGCCCCATCCCCGGATGGTGGAAGTACAACTGGGTGCAGCTCAACGACCAGTTCCTGCCCGGCGGTGCGCCGACCCTGTCGGTCGTGCCCGAGTGGGCCGGCGGTGACGGCATCAGCCTGGGCGAGCATCCCTTCGGTCAGGACCGCATCGGCCGCGACTACTTCGCGCAGGTCATGCGGGGCATCCAGAACTCGATCCTCATCATGTTCCTCATCGGCGGCATCGCGACGATCATCGGAACCGTCATCGGCGCCGTCGCCGGCTACTACCGCCGCTGGGTGGATGCCGTGCTCATGCGCTTCACCGATCTCATCATCATCATCCCGGTGATCGTGATCGGCGCCCTCGTCGGGCGTCTCGCCGGCGGGCTCGGGCCGGCCCTGCTCGGAGCGATCCTCGGCCTCTTCATCTGGACGGGCATCGCCCGTCTCGTACGCGCCGAGTTCCTGTCGCTGCGCGAGCGCGAGTTCGTCGACGCCGCCCGCGTCGCCGGGGCGAGCGACCTGCGCATCATCTTCAAGCACATCCTGCCGAACGCGATCGGCGTCGTCATCGTGGCGGCGACGCTGCTCATGGCCGCGTCGATCCTGCTCGAGACGGGCCTCGCCTTCCTCGGCTACGGCATCCAGCGCCCCGACGTCTCGCTCGGCGGGCTCATCAGCGAGAACCAGTCGGCGTTCACGCAGCGCCCGTGGCTGTTCTGGTGGCCGGGCCTGTTCATCATCCTGCTGGCGCTCTGCGTCAACTTCGTGGGCGACGGCCTGCGCGACGCCTTCGACCCGCGTCAGCGCCGGTTCAACCCCAAGAAGGTCCGCTGAGGTGATCGCCTCACGGGAGCGTGATGAGCGAGACCACCGCGAGCGCGGTCGCCGCGGTCGTCGCGCCGATCGCCGTCAGGTGCCAGCGCACCTCGACGGCCGCGGCGCCGCGTCGACCACCGGCCCGCGACCAGACGTCCCAGTGCTGCAGCACGACGGCCGAGGCCTCGCCGGAGTCGGTGCCCTCGAGCTCGCCGGACTGCCGGTACGAGTCGGGGCCCGCGGCGCGGTCGCGCACGTCGCGCGAGAGCTCGCGGTTCGCGGCGTAGGTGCCGTAGGCGCCCGGTGCGGGGGCGCCCGTGGCCGGGTACCGGCCGCGCTCGGTGAGGATCGTCAGCGCGAAGCGCGTCGTGACGCCGGTGACGGCCTCCCACGGGATGCGCACCGTGCGGGTGGCGTTGACGAGCTCGACCGCCCCGCCGTCGACGACGACGCGCGGACGCCAGTAGATCGCCCAGGCCAGCAGGCTCAGCGCCACGGGCACGGCGAGCGCCGCGAGGTAGCGGGCATCGGGCGTGAAGAGCAGCGACACGGCGATCACCGCGCTGAAGACCCAGGCCGCGATGGCGACGCCCCGATTGAACCTCGACCAGACGATGACCGGCTCGCCGCTGCCGCGTGCACTCATCCCCCCATGCTGACACCCGCGGAACCGGCGCACCAATCCTCGCGCTCGCCGTTCCTCCCCCACTCGCAGGAGACCGCATCATGACCGTCACCGAGACCATCAAGACCACCGGCACCGTGCTCGAGGTGCGCGACCTCAGCGTCGACTTCGGCGTCGACCGCGCCTGGGTGCCCGCGGCCAAGAACCTCACCTACAGCGTCGCCGCGGGCGAGGTGCTCGCCATCGTCGGCGAGTCCGGCTCCGGCAAGAGCGCGAGCTCCATGGCCATCCTCGACCTGCTGCCCGACAACGCCCGCATCACGGGCAGCGTCAAGCTCGGCGGTCGCGAGCTGCGGGGCCTCCCCGACGCCGCGATGCGCAAGGTGCGCGGCAAGGACATCGCGGTCATCTTCCAGGAGCCGATGACGGCGCTCAACCCCGTCTACACGGTCGGGTTCCAGATCGTCGAGACGCTGCGCCTGCACTTCGGCATCATCCCCTCCAAGGCCAAGGAGCGCGCGCTCGAGCTGCTCGCGATGGTCGAGATGCCCGACCCCGAGAAGGCGTTCAACTCCTACCCCCACCAGCTCTCGGGCGGCCAGCGCCAGCGCGCGATGATCGCGCAGTCGATCTCGTGCGACCCCAAGCTGCTCATCGCCGACGAGCCGACGACGGCGCTCGACGTCACCGTGCAGGCCGAGATCCTCGAGCTCATGCGCGATCTGAAGGACCGCCTCGGCTCGGCCGTTCTCCTCATCACCCACGACATGGGCGTCGTCGCCGACCTCGCCGACCGCATCGTCGTGATGAAGGAGGGCGACATCGTCGAGTCGGGCACCGTCGCCGACGTCTTCGCGGCGCCGCAGCACCCCTACACGCAGGCGCTCCTCGCGGCCGTGCCCCGCCTCGGCGAGGGCGGCGGCGCCGACGAGGCCATCGACCTGACCGCCGCGCTGGCCGACGTCGTCCACGACGAGCAGGGCGGGGCGCCGGCCGCCGCGCCCGCCACCGGATCCGTCGGGGTCACCGTGTCGCACGCGGCCCGTGCCGGCGAGCGCTCGACCGAGGCGGTGCTGACGCTCGAGAACGTCGCCATCGAGTACGGCAAGCGCGGTCGCGTCGCGGCGTTCCGCGCCGTCGACGACGTCAGCTTCCAGATCGTCAAGGGCGAGGTGCTCGGGCTCGTCGGCGAGTCCGGCTCGGGCAAGTCGACGATCGGCCGCGCCGCCATCGGCCTGCAGCCCATCGCCGAGGGCGAGCTCACCGTCGGCGGCATCGCGCTGTCGAACGCCGACCGCGGCCAGCGCCGCGAGGCCTTCCGCAAGGTCGGCATCGTCTTCCAGGACCCGTCGTCCTCGCTCAACCCCCGCATGCCGATCGGCGAGAGCATCGGCGAGCCGATGCTGCTGGCGGGCGTCGCCAAGGGTGCCGAGCTCGACCGCAAGGTCGAGGAGCTGCTCGACTCGGTGCGGCTGCCGCGCAACTACCGCAACCGCTACCCCTACGAGCTCTCGGGCGGTCAGAAGCAGCGCGTCGGCATCGCCCGCGCGCTCTCGCTCGGCCCCGAGCTGCTCGTGGCCGATGAGCCCACCTCGGCGCTCGACGTCTCGGTGCAGGCCATCGTGCTGGATCTGCTGAAGGAGCTGCAGGAGCACTACAAGTTCGCCTGCCTCTTCATCAGCCACGACCTCGCGGTCGTCGACATCATGGCCGACCGCATCGCGGTCATGCACCACGGCCGCATCGTCGAGCTGGGGGAGCGCGACCAGATCCTCCGCTCGCCGCAGGAGCCGTACACGCAGCGCCTCATCGCGGCGGTGCCGGTGCCCGACCCGGCGCTGCAGCGCGACCGCCGCGAGCTGCGCCGCCAGGTGCTCGCGGAGACCGCCGACGCCTGATCCGACGCGGAACCGGGCGGGCGGCGGTGGTCAGCGGGTAGACTGATCCACCGGCCCCCGCCGTTCCGCGCGCTCCGGGCCGTCCACCCCCTGATTCGTAAGGCTTCTCGTATGGCGCTCGCCACCCGCTCCGACCTGCGCAATGTGGCGATCGTCGCCCACGTCGACCACGGCAAGACGACCCTGGTCGACGCCATGCTGCGCCAGACCGACTCCTTCGCCGCCCACGCCCACCTCGAGGACCGGGCGATGGACTCGAACGACCTCGAGCGCGAGAAGGGCATCACGATCCTCGCCAAGAACACGGCGGTCACCTACAGGGGCAAGCACGCCGACGGCATGGAGATCACGATCAACGTGATCGACACCCCCGGTCACGCCGACTTCGGCGGCGAGGTCGAGCGCGGCCTCAGCATGGTCGACGGCGTCGTGCTGCTCGTCGACGCGAGCGAGGGCCCGCTGCCGCAGACCCGCTTCGTGCTGCGCAAGGCGCTCGCGGCCAAGCTGCCGGTCATCCTGCTCGTCAACAAGACCGACCGCCCCGATGCCCGCATCGAGGCCGTCGAGGAGGAGACCCACGACCTGCTGCTCGGTCTCGCGAGCGACCTGCAGGACGAGGTGCCCGACCTCGACGTCGACGCCATCCTCGACCTTCCGGTCATCTACGCCTCCGGACGCGCCGGCGCCGCGAGCCGCAACCGTCCCGCCGACGGCGAGCTGCCCGACAACGACGACCTCGAGCCGCTGTTCGAGGCGATCCTCGAGCACGTGCCCGCGCCCGTCTTCGACGACGAGCACCCTCTGCAGGCCCACGTCACCAACCTCGACGCGAGCCCCTTCCTCGGCCGCATCGCCCTGCTGCGCATCTTCAACGGCACGCTCAAGAAGGGCCAGATGGTCGCCTGGGTGCGCCACGACGGCTCGCACACGACCGTGCGCATCACCGAGCTGCTGAAGACCCGCGCCCTCGAGCGCTACCCGGCCGAGTCGGGCTACGCGGGCGACATCGTCGCCGTGGCCGGCATCGAGGACATCACGATCGGCGAGACGATCGCCGACCCCGACGACGTGCGGCCGCTGCCGGCGATCACCGTCGACGAGCCCGCCATCTCGATGACGATCGGCACGAACACCTCGCCGCTCGTCGGCAAGGTCAAGGGCCACAAGCTCACCGCCCGCATGGTGAAGGACCGCCTCGACCGCGAGCTCGTCGGCAACGTCTCGCTGCGCGTCGTCGACATCGGCCGCCCCGACGCGTGGGAGGTGCAGGGTCGCGGCGAGCTCGCGCTCGCCATCCTCGTCGAGAACATGCGCCGCGAGGGCTTCGAGCTGACCGTCGGCAAGCCCCAGGTGGTCACCAAGACCATCGACGGCAAGCTGCACGAGCCCTTCGAGCAGCTCACGATCGACGCGCCCGAGGAGTACCTCGGCGCGATCACCCAGCTGCTCGCGGCCCGCCGCGGCCGCATGGAGGGCATGTCGAACCACGGCACCGGCTGGGTGCGCATGGAGTTCCTCGTGCCGAGCCGCGGGCTCATCGGGTTCCGCACCGAGTTCCTCACCACCACGCGCGGCACCGGCATCGCCAACGCCATCGCCCACGGCTACGAGCCCTGGGCCGGGTCGATCACCTCGCGCAACAACGGCTCGATCGTGGCCGACCGCTCGGGCGTCGTCACGAGCAACGCGATGATGGTCCTCCAGGAGCGCATGTCGTTCTTCGTGAACCCCACCGAGGAGGTCTACGAGGGCATGGTCGTGGGCGAGAACGCACGCGCCGACGACATGGACGTCAACATCACCAAGGAGAAGAAGCTCAACAACATCCGCTCCTCCACGGCCGAGGAGCTCGAGCGTCTCACCCCGCCCCGCCAGCTGACGCTCGAGGAGTGCCTCGAGTTCGCCCGCGAGGACGAGTGCGTCGAGGTCACCCCCGAGAAGGTGCGCATCCGCAAGGTCGAGCTTGACCAGACGCTGCGCGCTCGGGCCGCCTCGCGCCTGAAGAAGCAGAACGCCTGATCCACCGGCGCGCGGCGCGGGCTCTGCCCCGCGCCGCGCGCTCCCCTTCGAGAAGGAGACCCGGATGCCCGCCTCGCGCTCGCGCCTCACCCTGACCGCCGTCCTCGCCGCGGGCCTCGTGCTCGGCACCTCCGCGTGCACGGGCACCCCGCTCGACAACCTCGTCGAAGGCGTCGTCGGCTCGGGCGTGGATCAGGTGACCGAGGGCCTCGACGAGTCCGTCCGCGGTCTCGCGGAGGACGTGCTCGGCGGCGCCGAGCTGTCGACCGATGGCGAGCTGCCGGCCTCGTTCCCGCAGGCCATCCCCCTCCTGGGCGGCGAGATCGTCGGGGGCGCCGGCGGTCCGGACGGCGTCGGCTGGGTGGCGCAGGTGCGCATCGACGACGCGGCCGCCTTCGAGGGTGCCCGCGCGGCGCTCGAGGGCGCTGGCTTCGCTGCGAGCAACGTCTCGAGCGATCCCACGAGCGCCTTCGGCACCTTCACCGGCGCCGAGTACGTCGTGAACCTCGCGATCGCGACGACGAACGGCGAGACCACCGCCACCTACGTGGTGACCCCGGTCTGATCGCCGGCCGGTGCCCCGCGGCACCGAACGCTCACAGTTCCATGCATCTGCATGGAAAGACCCCGTTTCGAGAGTAGGCTCCACCCGTGAAGATCGCGCGATTCAGCACCGACGGAGACCCGCGCTTCGGCGTGCTCGATGACGACGACCTGGTTGTGCTCGCGGGCGACCCCATGTTTCACGGCTTCGAGACCACCGGCGAGCGCGTGCCGCTCGCGCAGGCGACGATCCTCGCGCCGGTCATCCCGCGATCGAAGGTGATCTGCGTCGGCATGAACTACGCCGCCCACCGCAAGGAGATGGGGCACGAGGGCCCGTCCACCCCGCTCATCTTCCTCAAGCCGAACACCGCCGTGGTCGGCCCCGGCGATCCGATCATCATCCCGCCGGTCGAGGGCCGCATCGTGCACGAGGGCGAGCTCGCGCTCGTCATCGGCAAGGTCGCGAAGCGCGTGAAGAAGGAGGACTGGCGCGACGTCGTCTTCGGCGTCACGATCGCCAACGACGTCTCGGCCCGCGACGTCATGTTCGCCGACGGCCAGTGGGCGCGCGCGAAGGGCTACGACACCTTCTGCCCGCTCGGCCCCTTCATCGACACCGAGATCGACCCGACCGCCCTCGAGATCGAGACGCACGTCGACGGCGAGCTGCGCCGCAAGGGCAACACCCGCGACCTGCTGCACGGCATCCCCGAGCTCATCGAGTTCATCACCGACGTGTGGACGCTGCTGCCCGGCGACGTCATCCTCACCGGCACCCCCGACGGCCTCGGCAGCTTCGTCGACGGCCAGACCGTCGACATCACGATCGAGGGGCTCGGCACCCTCTCGAACCCCGCCAAGAACCGCGACGACCGCGACTACTGACGCGCGCTGATCGGCCTCGCTCCGCGCCTCTCGGCTGGCGTACGGTGAGGGGATGACCACCGCGCGCACCCCGCGACGCCCGGGCGCCCCGGGCGATCCGCTCGCCGATGCGCCCGACCTCGTGCCGGATCTCGCGCCCGATGAGGTCGCCCGGCTGCAGCGCCGCACCCGCGGAACGCTCATGGCCGGCCAGGTGCTCGCCGGTCTCGGCATGGGGTCGACGCTCTCGATCGGCGCCATCGTCGTCGCCGAGGTGAGCGGCTCACCCGCGCTCAGCGGCCTCGCCGCCACGATGGCGACGCTCGGCGCCGCGCTCGCGGCGATCCCGCTCGCGAGGCTCGCCGCGCGGGCCGGGCGGGCGAGGGCGCTCGCGACCGGCGCCGCGCTCGCGGCGACGGGGGCCGCGCTGTGCATCGTGGCCGGGGGGCTCGCGTCGACACCCCTGCTGCTGGTGGGCATCCTGCTCATCGGGGTCGGCACCGCCGTGAACCTGCAGTCGCGCTTCGCCGCCGCCGACCTCGCCGCCCCCGCGACGCGCGGCCGCGATCTCTCGCTCGTCGTCTGGGCGACCACCGTCGGCGCGGTGAGCGGGCCGAACCTCATCGGGCCGGGGGAGTCGCTCGGCGCCGTGCTCGGCATGCCCGCGCTGACGGGGCCGTTCCTGTTCACGATCGCCGCGCAGGCGCTGGCCGCGGTGCTGTACCTCGTGGCGCTCCGGCCCGACCCGCTGCGGGTCGCGCGGCGCCTCGCCCTCGAGCAGGAGCGGCGGGACGCCGCCGCCCGCGACGCCGGCGGCGGGCAGACCGCGGCGGTCGAGGTCGACGATCGGCCGGGCATCCGTCTCGCCCTCATCGCCATCGCGCTCAGCCACGCGACGATGGTGAGCGTCATGGCGATGACGCCCGTGCACCTCACCGACCACGGCGCGACGCTCACGATCGTCGGTCTCACGATCAGCCTGCACATCGCGGGCATGTACGCGCTCTCGCCCGTCTTCGGCATCCTGAGCGACCGGCTCGGCCGGTGGGGCACCATCCTGCTGGGTCAGGGGATGCTCGTCGCGAGCCTGCTGATGACGGGGCTCGGCGCCGAGAGCGAGGGGTGGGTCGTCGCGGGCCTGATCGCGCTCGGGCTCGGCTGGAGCGCCTCGACGGTCGCCGGATCCGCTCTGCTCACCGACTCCACCGCGCCCGCGCGGCGCACGGTCGTGCAGGGCCGCAGCGACCTGCTCATGAGCGGATCGGGCGCGGTCGGCGGGGCGCTCGCCGGCGTGGTGCTCGCGATGGCCGGGTACAGCGGTCTCTCGTTCGCGGCGCTCGGGCTGACCGCGGTCGTCGTGGTGGCGCTGCTGCTGACCCGCACCGCCGGGCGCCGACCCGCCCGCCGGTAGGATCGGGGGCGATGAACGCCGCCAGCACCGCCCCCGCGCCCCTCTTCTCCTCCGCCACCGGCGCCGACGTGCGGGTGCGCTTCTGCCCCTCGCCGACCGGCACCCCGCACGTCGGGCTCATCCGCACGGCCCTGTTCAACTGGGCGTACGCGCGGCACACGGGCGGCAAGCTGATCTTCCGCATCGAGGACACGGATGCGGCCCGCGACAGCGAGGAGAGCTACCACCAGCTGCTCGATGCGCTGCGCTGGCTCGGCCTCGACTGGGACGAGGGCGTCGAGGTCGGCGGCCCGCACGCGCCGTACCGGCAGTCGCAGCGCGGCGAGATCTATCAGGGCATCATCGCGCAGCTGCTCGAGGCCGGGCACCTCTACGAGAGCTACCTCACGGGCGAGGAGATCGAGGCGCGCAACATCGCGAACGGTCTCGACCCGAAGCGCGGCTACGACAACAGCGAGCGCGAGCTCACCGAGCAGCAGCGCGCCGCCTACCGCGCCGAGGGCCGTTCGCCGGCGCTGCGCCTGCGGGTGCCCGAGGCCGACATCACCTTCACCGACCTCGTGCGCGGTGAGATCACCTTCCCCGCGAGCAGCATGGTCGACTTCGTGCTCGTGCGACCCAACGGCCAGCCGCTGTACACCTTCGTCAACCCCGTCGACGACGCCCTCATGGGCATCACGCACGTGCTGCGCGGCGAGGATCTGCTCTCGTCGACGCCGCGCCAGATCGCGCTCTACGCGGCCCTCGTCGACATCGGCGTCGCGCAGGCGGTGCCGCAGTTCGGCCACCTGCCCTACGTCATGGGCGAGAACAACAAGAAGCTCTCCAAGCGCGACCCCGAGTCGAACCTGTTCCACCACCGCGACCGCGGCTTCGTGCCCGAGGGGCTGCTCAACTACCTCTCGCTGCTCGGCTGGTCGCTCAGCCACGACCGCGACGTCTTCACGATGGACGAGATGACGGCCGCCTTCGACGTCGCCGACGTGAACCCCAACCCGGCGCGGTTCGACCTGAAGAAGGCCGAGGCCCTCAACGGCGACCATGTGCGGCTGCTGCCCGTCGACGTGTTCGTCGAGCGGAGCATCCCGTACCTGATCGGGGCGGGCGTGCTCGCCGGCGCCCCCGATGAGGGCCAGCGCGCCCTGCTGTCGGCGGCCGCTCCGCTGGTGCAGGAGCGCGTCGGGCTGCTGGGCGAGGTGCCCGGGATGCTCGGCTTCCTGTTCGTGGACGACGCGGCCCTCATCGTGGAGGACGACGCCCGCGGCTCGCTCGGCGCCGACGCCCCCGCGGTGCTCGACGCAGGGCTGGCTGCGCTCGAGGGGCTCGACGACTTCACGCCCGAGCCCATCGAGGCCGCCCTGCGCGCCGCGATCGTCGACGGCCTCGGACTCAAGCCGCGCCTCGCCTTCGGCCCGCTGCGCGTCGCGCTCTCGGGCCGCCGGGTGAGCCCGCCGCTGTTCGAGTCGATGGAGCTGCTCGGCCGCGAGTCGACCCTCGCCCGCCTGCGCGCCCTCCGCGCCACCGTCTAGAGCCGCCCGTGCAGCGGGTCACGCGGCAGACCGTGGCCGTGCTGCAGGCGATCGCGGCGGCGGATGCCCCGCTCTGGGGCCTGAGCATCATCGAGTTGACCGGCCTGCCCTCGGGCACGGTCTATCCCGCTCTCGCCCGCCTGCTCGACGCGGGCTGGCTCGAGGCCCACGACGACCCGGGGGAGCACGCGGGCGCCCCGCGTCAGCTCTACGCGCTCACGCCGGAGGGCGCCGAGGGCCTGCGGGCCGCCGCGGCGAAGCTCGCGGCCACGCCCGCACGGTCCAGCCGCGCCCGGCCGCGCTGAGCCCGGCCGCCCTGAGCCCGGCCGCGCTGAGCCCGGCCGCCCCCGCCTCGCCCGGCGGGCGACGGCCGCGGTGCGTCAGCCGCGTTTCGGCGCCGCCGGCATGACCCGCACGTCGGCGACCCGCTCGGCGATCGCGATCTGCGCGGGCGGCCGCAGCAGCACCCACGCTGCCGCCATGACGCCGGTGGAGAGCGCGAAGACGCCGACGCCGACCCAGGAGCTCGCGTCGTCGATTCCGACGTACATGGCGTTGAGGTTGCTGCGCGCTCCGGTGAGGAGGACGAGGCTCACGTGGACGAGCGTGAATGCCAGGAAGTACCAGAGCAGCAGGCTGTGCGTGCGCCGCGCGGCGGTGTCGGAGAGCGGGCCGCGGGCGCGCATCCATCGATCGGGCCAGACGGGGGAGAGGCGCAGGCCGGTGACGAGGGCGAGCGGCGACGCGACGAAGACGGTGGCGAAGTAGGCGAGCTGCTGCAGGCTGCCGTACTGGAACCAGCTGTCGCCCCGCGGCACCGAGAGCGAGAGGTACTGGATGGCGCCCGAGATCGCGTTCGGGATCACGGCGAGGTCGGTGGGCACGATGCGCGCCCAGTGGCCGCTGGCGACGAGCAGCACGACGTAGATCAGGCCCGTCAGTACCCAGAGCGTGTCGAGGACCAGGTGCCACCAGGAGTGCAGGCCGAGCCGGGTCGGGTTCGTCGCGGCCAGGAACCCTTCGCGGCGCCGTGTGACGAACGCGGGCGGCCGCTGCCGGCGGCGCAGGTGCAGCCCCGAGCTGACGATGAAGAGCAGGAAGAAGGCGGAGAGGAAGTGCGTCCACCGCAGCCACGCGGGGAAGCCGTCGGGCGTGCCCTCGGGGGTCGCGTAGGCGCCCGGGTACTGCTCGATGAAGGATGCCCCCGCCTCGGTGGCTCGGAACGCCCGCGCCGCGAGCACCGCCACGACGAGCAGCACGACCGCGACGCCGCCCGCGATGACCGCCGCGCGACGGCGGGGGAGGGCGGGGCTCGGCACGGGATCCACCGTACCGGGCGTCGCTCGACCCCGGCCGCGTGCCGGGCGGGCGCCGGTGGTTCGTGCCCGTGCCGCGGGTAGGGTAATCTTGCTACTCGGTTCGCCTCAGGGTGGGCCGCTCGGATCGGCCCTAGGCCGACCCGGTGGGGTATGGTGTAATTGGCAACACGGCTGATTCTGGTTCAGTTGTTCTTGGTTCGAGTCCAGGTACCCCAGCTCTTCGCAAGGCCCGCTCCGGCGGGCCTTCGCTCGTTAACGGCCCGCTGCGGCGGGCCGGTCCTGCGCGGCCAGTCCGTCGTGCAGCCGGAGCTGACGGGCCGATCCGCTCAGCCCAGGTCGAGCGCATCGCCCGGCGTCAGGGCCGCGAAGGTGCCGCCGTGCTGCTGCTGCACGGCTTCGATGCGCCCGTTGGCCATGGCCTTGCCGGCCTCGGAGTTGACCATCTCGTGCGTCGGGAAGGCCTGGCGGGCGCCGACGGCGGCGACGAAGTCCATGACCTCGCCGATCTTGAGCCACGGCGCGCTTGACGGTGCGGCGAGCACCTCGACCGGGGCGCCGGGCAGCGCGAACGAGTCGCCGGGGTAGTAGAGCCGCTCGTCGACGAGCACGCCGACGTTGTCGATGATCGGGATGCTGCGGTGGATCTCGGCGTGCTGCCCGCCGGTGAAGCGCAGGGAGAACGGGCCGACCTCCACCGTCTCGCCGGGGGCGACGACCGTCCACGGCTGCTCGGGCAGCGAGGCCGCGACGCCGGCGGGCGCGTAGAGGGGGATGCCCGGCGCGGCGGCGCGCAGGCGGTCGAGGTGCTCGGGCGTCACGTGGTCGGGGTGCTCGTGGGTGACGACGATCGCGGTGAGGGCATCCACCTCGAAGGGGGCGGTGAAGGTGCCCGGATCGATGACGAGGGCGGCGCCCTCCTTCTCGACGATGAGGCAGGCGTGCTCGCGCTTGGTGATGATCATGGGCACACTGTAGGAGCGCACCCTGGAGGGCGCTGGCGGAAAATACCCCCCAGGGGTATATTGGTCGGATGATCGACGACATCAAGAAGCGGGCGCTGCACCGCTCGCGCATCCTGCAGGGCCAGATGCGCGGCATCGAGAAGATGATCGAGAACGACGAGTACTGCGTCGACATCATCACGCAGTCGCTCGCGATCCAGAAGAGCCTGCGCAGCCTCAACAAGCTGCTCGTCGAGAACCACCTGCGCACGCACGTGACCGACATGTTCGACGAGGGCGGCGACGCCCGCGAGCGCGCGGTCGCCGAGCTGCTGTCGGTCTTCGAGCTCGAGAACAACCGGGGCCGCTAGCCGCGCGCCGCGCTGCCGCGGCCGACCGGTCTGCCCGCATACTCGGGAGTCGTGAGCCCCGCCCGCCGCATCGTCGCGGCACTCAACCCCACGGCCTCCTCCGGGCGCGGCCGCGCCGTCGGACCGCAGGTCGTCGCCGCCCTCCGCGCCGCGGGGCATGAGGTCACCGCCCTCGCTGAGCCCGACTTCGCGGCGCTCCTCGCCGCGACCCGCTCGGCGCTCGCCGCGGGGGCCGATGCCCTCGTCGTCGTCGGCGGCGACGGCATGGTGCACCTCGGCGTGCTCGCGCTCGCCGGCCGCGAGGTGCCCCTCGGGGTGGTGCCGAGCGGCACCGGCAACGACGTGGCGCGCGGGCTGGGCATCCCGATCGGCGACATCGAGGCGGCCATCGCGGCGCTGCTGGCGGCGCTCGATCGCCCGGCCCGCCACATCGACGCGGCCGCGATCACCGGCGAGGGGATGCCCGGCTCGCGCTTCGCCTGCATCCTGTCGGCCGGCTTCGACGCGCTCGTCAACGAGCGCGCCAACGGCATGCGCCGCCCGCGCGGCCGCAGCCGCTACACCCTCGCCCTGCTCGTGGAGCTGCTCAGGCTGCGCCCGATCGCCTACCGCCTCGTGCTCGACGGGGTCGAGCACCGAGAGCGCGCCGTGCTCGTCGCGGTCGCCAACAACCGATCCTTCGGGGGCGGGATGCTCGTCGCCCCCGACGCGCAGCTCGACGACGGCCTGCTCGACGTCGTCATCGTGCGGCCGCTCGGGCGCCTCGCCTTCCTGCGCATCTACCCGCGGGTCTTCGCCGGCACGCACGTGAGCGACCCGCGCGTCGTCGTGCGCCGTGCGGCGCGGGTGCGGATCGAGGCGGAGGGCGTCGTCGCCTACGCCGACGGGGAGCGCATCGCGCCGCTGCCGCTCGACATCGCGGTCGAGCCGGGGGCGCTGCGGGTGCTCGCCTGACCGCGCCGCGAGCGCGACACGCCCGCCGTGCGCGAGGGCTCCCGCCCGTTTTGCTCGGGGGCCGAACCCTGTGGCATACTCGTCAGGTTGCAATGCGGCCCCATCGTATAGCGGCCTAGTACGCTGCCCTCTCACGGCGGTAACGCGGGTTCGAATCCCGCTGGGGTCACCCACACGAAGAACCCCCGGTCTGACCGGGGGTTCTTTGCATTTTGTGGATGGTTGGCCTGTCTGAGCGTTGTGCGATGGCGCAATTACTCGTTGCTTCGCCCTACGGTGCCCCGAGCCCAAATGTGTAGCTGCCGGTCGACCAGTTCATGGTCGCGTTGTAGCCATAACCGCTGAATGTGCCGTCACCGTTGTCTTCCGAGGACACGAAACAGTCGAAAACTGTTGTTTGCTCGGTCAAGTCATCAGTCGAGCCTCCCCCGGTGGGGCTGCAGACGGCGTCGAGAACGGGGCCATCGATGATGCCATCTGCCATGTGCCCGTTCGCCATACCTACGATGGCTGCCTCGATCTCCGGGATGGTCGCGCTTCGACTTTCTCGTTCGCGTTCGTCCGCAGCCTCTTGTGCGAGTTCAGCCTCCCGAGCTTCATCCGCTGCGATCTCGGCTTCTGCGTCAGCCTCCGCTTGCGCCTCGGCTTCAGCCAGCGCTGCCGCTTCTGCTTTAGCGCCGGCTTCAGCGTCGGCGGCAACATTCATCGAGACGCCGACGATGCCTGCGATCAGTGCCACCGCCCCGAGGGCGCTCAGCCCAATCAGCACCGATTTCTTGGGGTGCTTGCGCTGAACGGCCGCCGCATCGTCCGCCGGCGGTGGCGGGAGTTCTGACCAACTAGATCCATCCCAATAACGCTGGGATCCACTTGGGGTGGGGTACCAGCCAGCCGGTGCCGTAGGGGACTCGTTCGTCATCTTGATCAGCCTTGTCTGCTATAGCGAATGCTTCTCAAAAAATACCAGCGCGATCACGGGTTGATCAGTCCCCTAAGGGGGCTATTGACATCGTGGACGGCACCAAATAGCCGACCGCCCTCTCTCTTCACCATGCCACAGCTATAGACCCACGGATCCCGGATCGAGACACGACGGAGTGACCGTCTCAATCGCCGCGCTATCGTCAGGGAGCCGTCCGTCCGTATGCCTGACACGGCACCCGGCACCGACGGAGGCACCATGCACGAGCGGCACGAGCGCACCACCTGGGTGCTGGTCGACGGCGAGAACATCGACGCGACCCTCGGCACGTCCATCCTCGACCGCCGCCCGCGGCCCGAGGAGCGCCCCCGCTGGGACCGCCTCTCCGCCTTCGCCGCCGAGCGCTGGCAGCAGCCGGCGCAGGGCGTGTTCTTCCTCAACGCCACCTCGGGCATGCCGCTCACCTTCGTGCAAGCGCTGAAGTCGTTGCACTACGTCGTCGTGCCGCTCTCGGGCTCGAGCGACCAGAAGGTCGTCGACATCGCCATCGAGCGCACGCTGCAGGCGCTGCGCGAGCGCGACGCCGACGTCATGCTCGTCAGCAACGACGGCGACTTCGCCGAGGACCTCGCCGCACTCGTCGACGGCGCGCGCCGGGTCGGGGTCGTCGGCTTCTCCGAATTCCGCAGCGGCGCGCTCAGCATCCCGGGCGTCGAGCTGCTCGACCTCGAGCACGACGCGCACGTCTTCGACTCGCCCCTGCCGCGCCTGCGCGTCATCCCGATCGACGAGTTCGACCCCGCCATCTTCCTGGGCTGAGCGCGCGCCGCATGCGGCTGCTCGGCGGCGTGAGCCGGGCATCCACGGGTCTACACTCGACTCCGCGCGAGGGCCGCACCGCCGCCGCTTCCGCCGCCCCCTCCTCGCATCCCCCTCGTGAAAGGCCCTCGTGGACTTCGTCATCCCCGTCTGGTTCGAGATCGGCTCGTTCGTCGTGCTCTCGCTCATCCTGCTCGCCGACCTGCTGCTCGTCGTCAAGCGCCCGCACGTGCCGAGCCCGAAGGAGTCGGGCCTCTGGGTCGCCTTCTACGTGACGCTCGCGCTGATCTTCGCGGGGCTCATGGCGACGGTCGTCGGGCCGGATGCGGGCGGCGAGTTCGTCGCGGGCTGGCTGACCGAGTACAGCCTCTCGATCGACAACCTGTTCGTCTTCGTCATCATCATGGCCCAGTTCGCGGTGCCCAAGAAGATGCAGCAGGAGGTGCTGATGGTGGGCATCATCCTCGCGCTGCTGCTGCGCGGCGCCTTCATCCTCGTGGGGGCCGCCCTCATCGAGAACCTCAGCTGGATCTTCTACATCTTCGGCATCTTCCTGCTCATCACCGCGGCGCAGCAGGCCTTCTCCGGTCGTGAGGACGACGAGGAGCGCGAGTCGAAGCTCATCGGGTTCCTGCGCAGGCGCATCGCCATCACCGACGAGTTCCACGGCATGAAGATGCGCACCGTCGTCGACGGCCGCAAGATCTGGACCCCGCTGCTCATCGTGTTCATCGCGATCGGCACGACCGACCTCATCTTCGCGATCGACTCGATCCCGGCGATCTTCGGCATCACGCAGAGCCCGTTCATCGTCTTCACCGCGAACATCTTCGCCCTCATGGGCCTGCGGCAGCTCTACTTCCTGCTCGGCCACCTCGTCGACAAGCTCGTGTACCTCAAGTTCGGCATCGCCTTCATCCTCGCCTTCATCGGCGTGAAGCTGACGCTGCACGCGCTGCACGAGAACGAGGTGTTCTTCATCAACGGCGGCGAGCCCGTGCCCGTGCCCGAGATCGGCACGATCACCTCGCTCATCGTCATCGTGATCGCGATGGCCGTCGCGGTCATCGCCAGCCTCGTGAAGATGCGCCACGACGGCATCTCGCTGCGCGACGCGGGGCCGGCCACCGAGGAGGACGAGCCGGTCGTCGTCGAGGCGACCGCCGAGGGCGAGAAGCCGCGGGCAGAGGGGCGCGATGCCGCCCGCACCGCGGCCGGCCGCCCCGAGGGCGGCGCGGGCCCGGTCGACTGAGGCCGGCGCCGTCGTCGACGGCGAGCATCCCGCTACAGTGTTGAGCCGAGCACACGTGCGATGCGCACGGCTCGCCCCGCTCCATCTCGACGGCGGGCGACGAGCGCTCGATCCGGCGAAGGAGGGGGACCCGGCATGACGACCGCGCCCTCCTCCGGCACCCCGCGCGTGAGCGCGAGCGCGGCGAGCGACCGCGGGCGCGTGCGGGCCGTCAACGAGGACACCCTGCTGGCCGAGCATCCCGTCTACGTCGTCGCCGACGGGATGGGCGGCCACGCGCGCGGCGACGAGGCCAGTCGCCGCGCCGTCGCCGCGCTCGCCGACCTGCGCGGCACGGCGCCCGGGCCGGCGGAGGTGCTCGCCGCCATCGCCGCCGCCAACGACTCCGTCATCGCCATCGGCCACGAACCCGATGAGAAGCCGGCGGGGCTCGCCGGCACGACGCTGACGGGCGTCGTGCTCGTCGACGCCGGGCTGCCGCCCGTGCCGCACTGGATGGCCATCAACATCGGCGACTCCCGCGTCTACACCTGGGACGGCCGCGACCTGCGCCAGGTGAGCACCGACCACTCCGCCGTGCAGGAGCTCGTCGACGCGGGCGTCATCTCGCCCGACGAGGCGCGGCAGCACCCTGACCGCAACGTCATCACGAAGGCACTCGGCGTCGCCGCCGAGCTCACCCCCGACGTCTGGCTCATCCCGCTGCGCCCCGGCCACGGCTTCGTCGTCTGCTCCGACGGCCTCAGCAAGGAGCTCGCCGACGTCGAGATCGCCGAGGCCCTCGCCCGCTTCCGTCCGGGGGACGCCACCATCGCCGAGGTGCTCGTCGACCTCGCCCTCGAGCGCGGCGGTCACGACAACGTCTCCGTGATCGTCGTCGAGGTCGACGGCGCGACCCGCGCGCACGAGGCCAGCGCCACCCGCGACGCCCCCGTCGTGCCGGAGGAGACCGCGCCCCGCCCGAACCGAGGAGACGCATGAGCGCCCTGCGCTACGAGCCCGCATCCGACGGCCTCCTGATCGTCGCGGCGGCGGGCGCCGTGCTCGTCGTCGACGACGCCGAGCACGCGCTCGACGTCGACGCGCTGTGGGCGGCGCTGCAGGGGCGGGATTCCGTCGCCGAGGCCATGGCCGCGCTCACGACCGGCGGGCTCGCCGCGACCCCCGCCTTCGCCCTGCTCGTGCCCGTCGACGAGGGCGGCGCCCGGCTCGTGGTGCGCGGCCCGCTCGTGGCCGAGGTCGTCGCGGCCGACGGCGGAGCCTCGACCATCGACGCCTCCACCGTGGTCACCTGGGCGGAGCACCTGCTGACCGACGCGGTGACCGTGGGCGTGCGGCGCCGCGGCGGCGCCGCGGCGGCGGCATCCGCGCCGCTCCCGCTCGCCTCGGGCGCGGTGCGCGCCGCCGGGGTGGTCGTGGAGCTGACCCCCGCCGAGCCCGAGCGGTCGGCGGCGGCGGAGCTCGACCGCACGGTCGTCGTGCCGCATCTGCAGCGCGCGGCGGCGCCCGACGCGGCGCCCGCGGCAGCGTCCGAGCCGGCGGCGGCATCGCCCGAGCCGCCCGCGGCGTCTCCCGCGCCGCTCGCCTCGTCGCTCGACGACGTCCACCGCACCCGCGCGCCCGAGCACACGATCATCCCCACGGCGCCGGGACGCCGCCGTCGCCCCCGGCCCGGTCGCGGCCCCGGCCGCCAACCCTGCCCCGACCGCCGCGCCGCGCCGCTCCCCGCCCCCGCGGCGCCCGACGCCGGCGACCACGACGGCCTCACCGTCGTCGCCGGCGACCTCGCGGCGATGCGCGCCGAGGCCGCCGCCGCGCCGGAGGGCGCCGGGGGCGCGCGCTACGTGCTCGACATCTCCACGGGCGGCAGCGCCGCCCTCGACGGCTCCATCATCGTGGGCCGCGCGCCCAGCACCAGCCGCGTGAGCGACGGGCGCATCCCGCAGCTCGTGGGACTGCCGGGCGCCGACGACATCTCGCGCAACCACGTGCGGTTCGACCTCGAGGGCGACTCGGTCGTCGTCACCGACCTGCACTCGCGCAACGGCACCGTGCTGCGGGCTCCGGGCGCGACGCCGCGCCAGCTGCGCGCGGGCGAGTCGAGCGTCGTGCTCGGCGGCACCGTCGTCGACCTCGGCGGCATCACCCTCACGGTGCGGGAGGGCTGAGCGTGCGTCGTGCGGGAGAGCCCCCGGTGCTGCCCGGGCTCGAGCCGGTGCGGCTGCTCGGCTCCGGCGGATTCGCCGACGTGTTCCTCTACGAGCAGCAGCTGCCGCGGCGCAAGGTCGCGGTGAAGGTGCTGCTCGCCGACGACCTGTCGACGCAGTCGACGCAGGCCTTCGTCGCCGAGGCGAACCTCATGGCGCAGCTCTCCGCGCATCCCTACATCGTCACGATCTACGGCGCCGCGGTGGCCGAGGACGGCCGGCCGTACTTCGTCATGGAGTACTGCGCGGGCCCGAGCCTCGCCGAGCAGTACAAGCGGCGGCCCTTCAGCATCACCGACGCCCTGCGCGTCGGCGTGCGCATCAGCGGCGCCGTCGCCACGGCCCATGCGGCGGGCATCCTGCACCGCGACATCAAGCCCGCCAACGTGCTCACCAACGACTACGGCTGGCCGGCGCTGACCGACTTCGGCATCTCCTCGGCGGTCGAGAGCGAGCTGCCCGTGCACACCACCACGAGCCGCCGCGCCGTCGAGGAGGCCGCGACGACGGGCGGCGGGCAGACGGTCGGGCTGTCGATCCCGTGGTCGCCCCCCGAGATGTTCGCCGACGACCCGCGACCGGATGTCCGCTCCGACGTCTTCTCACTGGCGGCGACCGTGCACACCCTCCTCGCCGGCCGCAGCCCCTTCGAGGTCGAGGGCCGCTCGAACGGCGCGCTCGACCTCATCGGCCGGATCGAGCGCGGCATCGTCACGCCGATGCCGCGGGCCGATCTGCCCCGCAGCCTCGTCGCCGTGCTCGCGAAGGGCATGGCGAGCGAGCCCGCCGACCGCTTCGCGAGCGCCATCGAGTTCGGCCGCGCGCTGCAGCGGGTCGAGATGGAGCTCGGGTTCCAGGCGACGACGCTCGACGTGCCGCAGCTCGCCGCCGCCGAGGCGGCACCGGCCGAGGCCTCCTCGCCCGACGCCGACGAGACGCGCGTGCGCGGCGTCTCGGTCATCCAGGCGCAAGCCCCGGCGCCGGCGCCGCCGGCGCCGCCCGCGAGCATCCCCCCGGCGCCCGCCGGGCCGCCGCCGAGCGGCGGGGCCGCCGCCGTCCCCGAGGCCACGGTCATCCGCGGGGCCGAGACCGACGGCGCCTCGGCGCTGACCGGCTCGGCGCCGATGGAGGCGACGATCATGCGCGGCGCCGCCCTCGACGCCACCGTCCGGCCCCCCGCGCCGCCGGCCGAGCAGCCCGCGGCGGAGGAGGCCGAGGCGCAGCCCGACGAGTCCCGCGATCCCGCCGCCCGCCGCCGCAACGTGCTCGTCGGCGCCCTCGGCGCCCTCGTGCTCGCCGCCGTCGTGGCGGTCGCCGTCGTCGTGGGGCCGAGCATCGTCCCCGAGGGCACGAGCCCGACGAGCGCGCCCGACGGGGGCGGGGGAGCGGTGGTCGCCGTGATCGAGCCGCCGGGCATCCAGCAGGGCGTCGTCGAGGCCGACGGCACGGTCACCTTCACCGTCACGAACCCCGATCCGCAGGAGCGCGACGTCTTCCGCTGGTTCCCCGTGACGAACCCGAGCGACACCGCCGTCGTGCAGGAGGCCGAGGAGGGCCGCATCGTCGTCGAGGGCGTCGCGCCGGGCACGCAGGTCTGCGTTGAGGTCGCCGTGCAGCGCGCCGGATCGCTCTCGCCCACGACCCGGGGGTGCACGGCATGACCCCGCTGCGCGTCGAGTACTGCGGCGAGTGGTTCGACGTCGCCGACGAGTTCTTCATCGGGCGCGAGGCCGACCTCTCGATCGACGAGAACCCGTACCTGCACCGCCGGTTTCTGTCGCTGCGGCACGAGTTCGACCTCTGGTGGCTGCACAACGTCGGCCAGCTGCTCACCGCCACCGTCTCCGACGCCGCCGGATCGGTGCAGGCCTGGCTCTCGCCGGGGGCGAAGCTGCCGATCGTGTTCCCCGAGCTGCAGGTCGTCTTCACGGCCGGGTCGACGACCTACGACTTCGCGATCCACTCCGACGGCGATCACTTCCGCACCTCGCCGCTCGCGGGGTCGACGGCCGGATCGACGACGATCGCGCCGATCACCTTCACCCGCACGCAGCGGATGCTGATCCTCGCGCTCTGCGAGCCGTTCCTGCTGCAGGCCCGGCGCGGACGGGCCGAGCTGCCGAGCTCGGCCGAGGCGGCGGCGCGGCTCGGCTGGCCGACGACGACCTTCAACCGCAAGCTCGACAACGTGTGTGAGAAGCTCGACAAGATCGGCGTCGACGGCCTGCGCGGCGGGGCGGGCAAGCTCGCCGTGAACCGCCGCGCGCGGCTCGTCGAGTACGCGATCGCGACGCATCTCGTGGCCCTGGACGACCTGCCGCTGCTCGACGACGCGGCCGGGGAGGCCGGCGCGGAGAAGCCCGCGCGGTGAGCCCGATTCGGCACCCGGGCACGGGTACCTGACGGTTTCTCGCCCGTGGTACGGTCGTGCGCGGACCGAGGGGATCGGTCGACGAGACGAGGGGAGCCGGGTGGGTGTGTTCGGCGGTGCGAAGCGCACCAGAGCATCCATCGCCTCGACGACGGCGCTCGCCCTCGTCATCGCCGTTCCGACGGTGCTCGCCGTGCTGCACGAGGGGTTCCCGGTCGACGAGGTCGACCTCGACGCCCGCATCGTCTGGGTCACCAACGGCGAGGAGCAGCTGGCCGGCCGGCTGAACCGCCAGATCGAGGCGCTCAACGCCGCCGTGCCGACCGTCACCGGGCAGGCCGACGTGCTGCAGAACGGCGACGCGGTCGTGCTGCACGATCCGAGCCTCGGCACCGTCGAGACGATCAACCCCTCGTACACGACGCTCGAGAGCCTCACCGAGATCCCCGTCGGCGCGGAGGTCGCGCTCGGCGGCACGACCCTCGCCGTGCACGACCCCGCCTCGGGCGAGGTCTGGGTGACCGACATCGCCAACGGCATCGTGCTCGACGTGCTGAGCGAGGAGCCCGCGATCGAGCTCGGCCGGGGCGGGCGCATCGCCGTCTCCGTCGACGGCACGGCCTTCGCGAGCGACCCCGAGTCCGATGAGCTGCACACCATCGCCGCGCCCGGCTCCACGCCGACCACCGAGGCCTTCGGGCCGCTCGGCGAGCACGTGCTCTCCGCCGTCGGCGAGACCGCCGTCGCCCTCGACACCGCCGACTCCGCGCTCGTCGTCGCCGGGCGCGCGCCGATCGGGCTGCCCGAGGCGGGCATCCGCATCCAGCAGGCGGGCGCCGAGCACGAGGCCGCCCTCGTCGCGACGGGCACCGGGCTGCTGAGCGTGCCCCTCGACGGCGGTGAGATCACGACGATCGACGGCGAGGTGGATGCCGCTGCCGCCGGCCCCGACGAGGTCTCCGCGCCCGTGCGGCTCGACGGCTGCGCTCACGGCGCCTGGGCGGGCTCCGCCCGCTACGCCTACGCGTGCGACGACGGCAGGGCCGGAGTGGAGGACCTCAGCCTCCCCACCCTCGGCGACCGGCTCGAGTTCCGGGTCAACCGCTCCGTCATCGCCCTCAACAACATGACGACCGGCGACTCGTGGCTCGTCGACTCCGACATGGCGCTCGTGCAGAACTGGGACGAGGTGACGCCGCCCGAGCAGGAGCAGACCGAGGAGGGCGACGAGAAGTCGGCGACGCAGTCGTTCGAGGACACGCTCGCCGAGCGCACCGAGCAGAACCGCCCGCCGCTCGCGCGCGACGACCAGTTCGGCGTGCGCCCGGGCTCCTCGACGGTGCTGCCGGTGCTCGACAACGACTCCGACCCCGACGGCGACGTGCTGACCGTCTCCGACACCTCGGGCGTGCCCGAGAGCTGGGGCGCGCTCGCCGCGATCGACGGCGGGCGGGCGCTGCAGCTCACCCCCGGGCCCGAGGCGCGCGGCACGGTCACCTTCCGGTACACCGTCACCGACGGCCGGCCCGGCGGCGTCGCCGAGGCGCAGGTGCAGGTGACGCTGCGCCCCGACGACCTCAACGAGCCGCCGCGCTCCGTGCGCAGCACGGCCGTCACGATCGAGCAGGGCCAGACGATCGAGTACAACGTGCTCGCCGACTGGATCGACCCCGACGGCGACGACATCCTGCTCGTCGCGGCCGCCCCGAGCGGCAACGACATCGTGAGCTCGAGCCCCGACGGCATCGTGAGCTTCGAGCACCGCTCAGGCCAGCTCGGCATCACCGAGGTGCCCTTCACGGTCGGCGACGGCCGCGCCGAGGCGAGCGGCGTGCTGACGATCGACGTGAAGGCCGCCGGCACGGTCGACCCGGTCGGCACGGCCGACTTCGTCACGACCTACGTGGGCGAGCCCGTCGTCGTCGAGCCCTTGCTCAACGACCTCTCGCCCTCGGGCGCCCCGCTCGAGCTGCGCGGGGTCGAGCCGCTCACGGAGGGCGTCGAGGCCGTGCCGACGCTCGACCGTGGCACCATCACCGCCTCGGCCGAGGCCGCCGGCGTCTACTACCTCGTCTACACGCTCGGTGCGGGGGCCTCCGACAGCGTCGGGCTCATCCGCGTCGACGTGCTCGAGAACCCCGAGAACGAGCTGCCCCCGGTCGCGGTGAAGGACGTCGCGTTCCTGCGCCCCGGCCAGCCGACCACGGTCTCGGTGCTCGCGAACGACGTCTCGCCGGGCGGGCGCGTCATGGCGGTGCAGTCGGTCGACACCTCGACGATCGACCCCGGGCTCTCGGTCGAGGTGCTCGGCAACCAGGTGATCCGCGTCACCGCCTCGACCGCCGTGACCGAGCAGGCCCAGTTCACCTACACGATCTCCGACGGGCTCGGGTCGTCGACGGCGGGCGTGACGGTCATCCCGCTGCCCCCGCTCGTCAAGCACCAGCCGCCCATCGCCGTCGACGACCCGGTCACCGTGCGCTCCCGCGACATCGTCGCGGTCGACGTGCTCGACAACGACCGGCACCCCGACGGCTCGCGCATCGAGCTGGCCCCCGATTTGCTCGATCTCGAGAACGTCGGCGGCATCGCCTTCGTCTCGGGCGACCGCGTGCGGTATCAGGCGCCGGAGGAGCCGGGCGTCTACTCGGTCGGCTACCGCATCACCGACGACTTCGGCGAGAGCGCGACGGCGCAGGTGCGCATCACGGTCGTCGCGGCGGATGCGGAGAACAACCGCGAGCCCATCCCGGTGCCGCTCACCGGCCGCGTCGTCGCCGGGTCGACGACGACCATCGACATCCCGCTCGACCGCATCGACCCGGACGGCGACTCGACCGTGCTCGTCGGGCTGACCTCGGCCGGCTCGCTCGGCCGGGTGGTCGGCACGACCAGCACCTCGATCACCTACGAGGCCTTCGCCGACTCCCGCGGCACCGACGAGTTCCGCTACCGCGTGCAGGACACCTTCGGCCTCACCGCGATCGGCACCGTGCGCATCGGCGTCATCCCGCCGCCGGAGCAGCTGCTGCCGCCGAACGCCGTCGACGACCGCGCGGTCGTGCGGCCCGGCCGCACCGCGACCGTGCCCGTGCTCGCCAACGACTCCGATCCCGGGGGCCGCACGATCTCGCTGAGCGACATCGTGGAGGTCGATCGCGGGCTCGAGGCCGAGATCGACCGCACCCAGATCGTCGTGACCGCTCCGGAGGAGGAGGGCACGTACACGCTGCGGTACCAGATCGCGAACGACGCCCGCGGCGTCGACACCGCCTTCGTGCAGGTCGAGGTGCGCGCCGATGCCGAGATCCTGCCGCCCACGGCCATCGACCACGTGCTCGAGCCGGCCGAGGTCGTCGGCGAGGAGGCCGTGGTCGTCGACGTGCGCGAGGGCGCGACGAACCCCGGCGGGCGCCTGAGCGACCTCGTCGTGAGCGTCGAGGGCCCGAACGCCGACGCGGCGACCGTGCGCGAGGACGGCACGATCGCGGTGGTGGCCGAGCAGTACCGCATCGCGATCGCCTACCGCCTGACGAACGAGCTCGACGAGCTCTCGGCGCAGGCCTTCATCATCGTGCCGCCCGCGGCCGGCGACGACGAGACCTTCCCGCCGCCGTACCTCGATCCCGCGCTGCCCGAGCAGATCGTCGAGATGAACGGCACCGGCGAGTGGGATCTCGAGGACATCCTCATCGTGCCGAGCGGGCAGCCCGCGATCATCACCGGCCCCGCGACGGTCAGCGCCACGAACAGCTCGGGCGGCGAGCTCGTCGTCGACGCCGACACGCTGCGCTACGCGCCCTTCACGGACTACCGCGGCGGGGCATCCCTCAGTTTCGAGGTGACCGACGGCGAATCGGCGGACGATCCGACCGGCCGCACCGCCCTGATCACGCTGCCCATCACGGTGGGCGACCCCGATTTCCGGGATGCTCCGCCGACGTTCACGCCGCAGAACGTGACCATCGAGGCGGGGGAGGAGCCGGTCACCATCGACCTGCGCGACTCCACCGGGCACCCCAACCCGGCGATCATCGCCGAGGTCGCCTACTCCGGCCCGACGGGCGGGGTCGCCGCCATCGACGCGCGGCTCTCCGGCTCGCAGTTCACCGTCTCCTCCCCGCGCGGAACGCAGCCGGGCACGGTCGGCACCTACGAGGTGACCCTCCGCTACGAGGAGTTCGAGGTGCCCGGCACCGTGACCGTCACGACGGTCTCGAGCACGCGGCCGCTCGCCCAGCCGGCCGAGGACCGCGCTGTGGCCCAGCGCGGCGACAGCGCGACCGTGAACGTGCTCGCCAACGACTTCAACCCCTTCGCCGCCTCGGGCGAGCCGCTGAGCCTCGAGTCGGCGTCGATCACGAACTCGGCCTCGGGCGCGCGCGTCTCACTGAACCGCGCCTCCGGCGAGATCACGGTGGATGCCGTGTCCTCCTTCATCGGCGACGTGGCCGTGGTCTACGTGGTCGGCGATGCGACGGAGGACCCGGCGCGCCAGGTGCAGGGCTCGTTCATCGTCACCGTCGAGGACCGCCCCGACCGTCCGGGGGCGCCCGCCATCGTCACCGAGGGCGACGGCTCGGTGACCATCAGCTTCCAGCCGCCCGCCTCCAACGGCAACCCGATCGATTCCTACGTCATCAAATGGGGCGGCGAGCAGCGCACGGTCGCCCAGGCCGGGCAGCACACCATCGAGGGCCTCGTCAACGGCCAGGACTACAGCTTCCGGGTCGGCGCGCACAACGCGCACGGCTGGAGCGAGGACTCCGCGACCAGCGCCACCGCCCGGCCGTACGGCGCCCCCTCGGCGCCGGCGAGCGCGAGCATCTCGGCGACGAGCAACGGCAATGGCAACGTCACCGTCAGCTGGAGCCCCGGCGCGAGCAACGGGCGCCCGATCACCAACTACCGCGTGACGCTCAGCGACGGATCGGTCGTCGAGCTGGGCGCCGTCACCAGCCACACCTTCGCCGGCAAGACCGTCGGCAACGGGTACACCGCGGTGGTCGAGGCGCGCAACGCGCGCGACTGGAGCCCGGGGACCCGCACCGGCAACTCGGCGACGCCGATGCCCGACCGGCCGGGCGCGATCAGCGCGAGCGACCGCACCACCTCCGCCGTGACGTTCCGCTGGGATCCGGCCGGCGGCCAGGTCGGGCAGTACGAGTACCGCTTCAACGGCGGGGGCGGCTGGCAGACCACCGGGCCGAACAACCGCGAGGCGCGCTTCACCGGCGGCAGTGCGAGCCAGCAGGTGAGCATCGAGGTGCGCACCCTCACGAACGGCGTGCGCAGCGAGATCCGCTCCGGCAGCGCCCGCCTGCTCGATCCGCCCGCTCCGCCGCCCAGCCCGAGCCTGACGCTGCGCGGCGTCGGCGACCCGCCGAACAGCACCGGCCGGTACTACTACGTGACCGCCCGGAACTTCGCCCCGAACAGCACGCTGAGCCTGCAGTGCTGGACCGATGGCCGGCGGGTCGCGCAGCCCGACGGCACCTTCGTCGGGCCGTACAACCGGCAGGTCGACGGCAACGGCAACGGCGAGTGGCAGCTGACCTGCTACAGCGGATTCGCGCCGTACTTCGCGCGCGACGCCAACACGGGCGTGCAGTCGAACACCGTGCAGTCCTGGTAGCGCCGCCGCGCATCCCGATCATCACCACCCCTCAAGGAGCATCCATGACCGTCACCCAGGAGCAGGCCGACTGGTTCGCCGACGCCTTCACCAAGCTCGCCTCGAGCGTCGACCAGGCGATCCTCGGCAAGGATCACGTGATCCGTCTCGTCGTCGCCGCGATGCTCTCGAACGGTCACGTGCTGCTCGAGGACTTCCCCGGCACGGGCAAGACCGTGCTCGCGAAGGCGCTCGCCACCACGCTGCACGGCTCGAACTCGCGCATCCAGTTCACGCCCGACCTGCTGCCCTCCGACGTCACCGGCGTCACGATCTACGACCAGGGCAAGGGGGTCTTCGAGTTCCACCGCGGGCCGATCTTCGCCTCCGTCGTGCTCGCCGACGAGATCAACCGCGCGAGCCCCAAGACCCAGTCGGCGCTGCTCGAGGTCATGGAGGAGGGGCGCGTCACGGTCGACGGCGTCAGCCACGACGTCGGCGCGCCGTTCATGGTCATCGCCACCCAGAACCCCGTCGAGCAGGCCGGCACCTACTCGCTGCCCGAGGCGCAGCTCGACCGCTTCCTCATCAAGACCTCCCTCGGCTACCCCGACCGCGACTCCTCGGTCGCGCTGCTGCTCGATTCGTCCAACCGCTCGCGGGCATCCGCCGTCACCCCGATCGTCAACGCCGAGACCGTGCTGACGATGGCCGCCCTCGCGAGCGAGGTCTTCGTCGACCAGGCGGTCATCGAGTACCTCAACGACGTCGTCACCGCGACCCGGCACGACAAGGACGTCGCGCTGGGCGTCAGCATGCGCGGCGCCCTCGCCCTCGCCCGCGTCGTCAAGACCTGGGCCATCTCGCAGGGCCGCACCTACGTGCTGCCCGACGACGTGCGCGACCTCGCCGTGCCGGTGCTCGCCCACCGCATCATGGTCGACCCCGAGGCCGAGTTCGCCGGCACCACCGCCGAGCAGATCGTCGACCGCGTGCTCGTCTCGGTCACCCCGCCGGTGCACCGCGCGGCATGACCACCCTCCTCAGCGGCGCGGCGACCCGACTGCAGCGCTCCGGCGCCGCGGCCGGGCGCGCCGTCGCGGGCGCGCGCTCCGGCGCCGGCGCTGCCGCGCGCGCGGCGGTCGTGCGGGTGCGCCCGGCGGCCGCCCGCCTCGGCGGCGCGATCGCGCCGGTCGCCCGCCCCGTCGCCGCGGCCGTCGGCCCCGTGCTCGGCGTCGTCGGACCGGTCGGCTGGTTCGTCATCGTCGGCGCGCTCGCCTCCGGCATCGCCGGGGCGCTGCTCGGCTGGCCCGAGCTGACCTACCTCTCGCTCACCCTGCTCGGCGCCCTGCTGATCTCGGCCGCCTTCCTCATCGGGCGGGCCGACTACCGCGTCGCCCTCGAGCTCGAGCCGCCGCGCGTCACCGTGGGCGACCGCGCCTACGGCCGACTCGTCGTCGCGAACAGCGCCGCCCGGCGCTCGCTGCCCTCCCGCATGGAGCTGCCCGTCGGCGCCGGGCTCGCCGAGTTCACCATCCCCTCCCTCGCCCCCGAGGCCGAGCACGACGAGCTGTTCGCCGTGCCGACCCATCGCCGGGCCGTCATCGTCGCGGGCCCCGCGCTCACCGTGCGCGGCGACCAGCTGGGCATCCTGCGCCGCACCGTGCGCTGGACGGACCCGGTCGAGCTCTTCGTGCACCCCGTCATCAGCCGCCTGCAGTCCTCGGCGGCGGGCCTCGTGCGCGACCTCGAGGGCGAGAACACCCCCGTCATCACCTCGAACGACATCGCCTTCCACGCCCTGCGCGCCTACGAGCCCGGCGATCCGCTGCGCAACGTGCACTGGCGCACCTCGGCCCGCACCGGGCAGCTCATGGTGCGGCAGTTCACCGAGACGCGGCGCAGCGAGCTGCTGCTCGTGCAGAGCATCCAGGGCCGCTCGTGGGCCGACGACGACGAGTTCGAGCTCGGCGTCTCGGTCATGGCCTCGCTCGGCGTGCAGGTCGTCCGCGATGCGACGCGCCTCACCGTCGTCACCGAATCCGGGATGCTCCGCACGGCCACCCCGTCGACGCTGCTCGACGACACCAGCCGCATCGAGCTGCAGCCGCTGCAGCAGCGCCCGCTGCGCGCCGTCGTGCGCGACATCACCCGGCGCACCCCGGCGCCGAGCGTCATGGTGCTCGTCGTCGGCTCGCAGACGTCGATCGAGGAGGCGCGATCGGTGACGAGCCTGTTCCGCGGCGACACGCAGTCGATCGTCATGCGGGTGGAGCGGGGCGCGAACCCCGGCCTCGCGCGCATCGGGCAGACCGTCGTGGCGACGATCGGCTCGCTCAGCGATCTGCGCGGCATCGTCCGGGCGGTGAAGCCGTGAGCGGCACGCTCGCGCCGCCGGCCGCGGCGCCCTCCTCGGGCCGCCGATCGGCCGCCCCCGCCGCCGTGGCGCCGGTGTTCACGCGGCGCGCGCTCGCCGACCTCGGGGTCGTCGTCGTGCTGTCGATCATCGCGGTGCTCGGGTTCGAGACGGCCTACGGCGACGAGAACTTCCTGCTCGTGGGGCTCGGCGGCGTGGCGGCCGGGGCGCTCGCGGCCGCGGCGGCGGCGTGGCTGCGGCTCGCCGCCCTGCCGGCGGTGCTGCTCGGCGTGCTCGTCTACTTCCTGCTCGGCACGCCGATCACCATGCCCGAGCTCGCCATCCTCGGCGTCCTGCCGAGCGCCTCCTCCATCGCGGGGCTCGCGATCGGCGCGGTCTTCGGCTGGAACGACGTGCTCACCCTCGCCGCCCCCATCCAGGCGCCGTACTACATCGCGGCGCTGCCGTACTTCGCGGCGTGGGCGGTCGTGCTCGTCGGCGGACTCCTCGCGCTGCGCTGGCTGCCGCGCCGCCGCTCGATCCCGCGGGCGGCGGTCATCGTGCTGCTGCCGACGCTGCTCTACGTCGCGGGCATCCTGCTCGGCACCGACGAGCCGTACTACGCCGCCATCCGCGGCATCACCTTCGCCGTGATCTGCCTCGTCTGGATGGGCTGGCGCCGCGCGCGCGCCGAGGGCGTGCTCGACTCCCCGCACCCGGGCTACCGCCGCCGTCGCCTCGGCGGGGCCGCGATCGTCGTCGCGGGCGGCATGGTGGTCGGCATCGTCGCCGGCACCGTGCTTGCGCCCGCCCCAGCCGAGCGCTTCGTGCTGCGCGAGGAGATCGAGCCGCCCTTCGACCCCGTCGAGTACCCGAGCCCGCTCGCCGGGTTCCGGCAGTACACCGGCACCCTCGCGGAGGAGACGCTCTTCACGGTGCAGGGCCTGCAGTCGGGGCAGCGGCTGCGGCTCGCCACGATGGACGCCTACGACGGCCAGCTCTGGAACGTCGCCGGCCGCGCCGTCGCCGAGGAGGGCTCCGGCACCTTCCAGCTCGTCGGCACCGACCTGCCCGCGCCCCCGCTCGCCGAGACGGGCGCCGAGGCCTCGCTGACGGTCGAGATCGGCGCGTACGACGACGTGTGGATGCCCGAGCTGGGCTACACGAGCGAGCTCGAGCTGCTCGACGACGACTCAGCGGCCCGCGCCGACGACCTGCGGTACAACCCGACCACGGGCTCCGCGATCCTCTCCTCGGGTCTGGAGAACGGTGCGCGGTACCGCCTCGCCGGCGCCGAGCAGAGCATCCCGGAGGACGCCGCCCTCGTCGACGTGCCGACCGCGCAGGTCGCCCTGCCGCCCGTCGACGACGTGCCCGACGTGCTCACCTCCCGCGCCGTCGAGCTCGCGGGGCAGGAGACCAGCGCGATCGCCCAGCTGCGCACGATCGAGCAGCGGCTGAGCTCCGAGGGCTTCTACAGCAACGGCCTGCCGACCGACGCGGCGCCCTCGCGCGCCGGGCACGGCGCCGACCGCATGGTCGAGCTGTTCACCCGCACGCCGCTCATCGGCGACGAGGAGCAGTTCGCCGCGGCCTTCGCGCTCATGGCCCGCCACCTCGGCTATCCGGCGCGGGTCGTCATGGGCTTCGCCCCCGAGGTGCCCGAGGGCGCCGACGAGGTCGCCGTGCTCGGCTCCGACGTGACCGCGTGGGTCGAGGTGCCGTTCGAGGGCGTCGGCTGGATCCCCTTCTACCCGACCCCGGACGAGACCGACATCCCGCAGGATCAGGTGCCGCTGCCGCAGAGCGAGCCGCAGCCGCAGGTGCGGCAGCCCCCGCGCCTGGAGACCGCGGAGGAGGACCTGCTGACGGCGGTCGAGCTCGAGGAGTCCGAGCCCGACGACGAGGAGCAGGGCTTCGTCATCCCGACCTGGCTGATCGGCGTCGGCGGCGCGCTCCTGGCGCTGCTGCTGCTGTACGGCATCCCGCTCGGGATCGCGGCGGCGCTGCGCGCCCGCCGCCGTGCCGCCCGCCGCCGCGCCGATCCCGAGCGCGCCGTCGCGGGCGCCTGGCAGGAGCTCACCGACCGCTTCGCCGAGCACGGCGCGCCCGTGCCGACCGGCGGCACCCGGCGCCGCGAGGGCGAGGCGGCCGCCGCCGTGCTCGCCGCGCGCGGTGCCGACGGATCCGCGGCCGGCGGCGTCGCGACGCTCGCGCGCGAGGTCGACGGCGACGTGTTCGGCGGCGGCGCGATCGAGCCCGAGCGGGTCGACGAGCGCTGGAGCCGGGTCGACGAGGGCGTCGCCGCGCTCGCCGCGACGCTGACCCCGTGGCAGCGGCAGCGCGCGCGGTTCCGCGTGGCGCGCCGACGTGCGAGAGGCTGAGCCCATGGCCGACGACCGATTCTTCATCCCGCCGCCCCCGCCGGGCACGCCGAAGGTCGAGGTGCCCGCGCCGCCGTCCCCCGATGCGCCGCGGCCGATCGTGCCGATCAACGCCCCCGTCGAGTCGGCCACGCACCGGGTGCCCGTGCGGCCGCCGAGCCCGCTGGCGCCGCCGCCGGCCGCGGCTCCGGTCATCCCCGAGCCCGCACCGATCCAGCCGCCCTCCGCGCCCGGGCCTCCGCCCGCGGGGGCGGAGGCGGTCCCGGCGCCGACCGCCGCGCCCGCCGGCCCCCTCTCCGCGCCGGCATCCGCTCCTGCACCCGAATCCGCCCCCGCCCCGCCCGCCGCCCCCGTCACGGCCGAGTCGACCGTCGTGCGCTCTCTCGCCCTCGTGCTGCCCGACGGCACGCGTTGCCCGGTCGGCGCGGCGGTCGTGCTCGGGCGCGATCCGGTGGCCCCGGCCGAGCATCCCCGCGCTCGCGCGGTCGCGGTCGTCGACCCGGCGAAGTCGGTATCGAAGACGCACGCGCTCGTCGTCGCGACCCCGCAGGGCGTCGAGGTGCACGACCTGCACTCGACGAACGGGGTGAGCGTCACGCGCGGCGACGAGCGCGAGGAGCTCGCGGCCGGCGCCCGCGCGGCCGTCGGGGCGGGCGATCGCCTGGGTCTCGGCCTCCTCGAGCTCGCCGTGGAGCTCGCCGAGGGCTGACCGGCTCGGCGCGATCGGGGAGCCCTCCCCATCGACACGATCGCCGGCCCGTGAGGGGATGGACCCATGCGACGAGGATGGAGCTGCTGACCATGGCCGATGTCCACCTGCGCGGTGCGCAGCTCGACTCCCTGCTCTCCCTGCTCGGCGGCGCGCGATCCTCGCTCGACGGTGCGGGCGACGCCGGCCGCACGGCGGGCGGCGCCTGCGGGCACGCCGGCCTCTCCGACGCCGTCGCCGACGTCACCGACGGCTGGCGCCGACGGCGCGCCGCGCTCCTCGACCAGGTGGCGATGGTGCACGACGGGATCGAGGCCATCGTCGACACCTTCGCCGACCTCGACGCCCGCATGGGCGATGCCGTGAGCGAGGCGCCGCGATGAGCGCGCCTCCCGCCCTCCTGCCCGGCGACGCGATCGCGGTGCAGGACGAGGCGCGCGTCTTCGCGGGGGTCGCCGAGGCGATCCGCGACGCCGCGGCGCTGCTCGAGGGTCTCGCGCAGGGCGAGATGCAGGGTCGGGCGATCGAGTCGATCGTGTGCGACTCCGAGGAGCTGAGCGCCGCGCTCGAGCGGCTGCACCCGCGCTACGCGGATACGGCCGAGGCGCTCAGCGTCTACGCCGTGCAGCTCGCCGACGCGCAGGACGACGCGCGCTCCGCGGTGGAGGAGGAGCGCGACGCGCTCGCGACCCTCGGCGTCGTCCGCGCCGAGTACGGCGTGGTCGAGGGGGCCCTGCGATCCGCGCGCGAGGCGGGCGAGGACGCCGCGGCGCGCGTCGCCGCGCTCGAGGACGAGCTGACGGCGCTGCGCGACCGGATGACGCTGCTCGACGCCCGCGTCCGGCGGGCGTGGGAGGTCATGGGCGACGCGATCGCCGAGCGCGATGCGGCGGCCGAGCGCACCGCCCGGCGCATCCGGGATGCTCTCGAGGAGTTCGACGACCGCCTGCGGGATCGCGCCGCCGCCCTCGTCGACATGGTCGCCGGGCTCGCGAGCGCGGCGGCGGAGTGGATCGCCGACGTCGTGGCGGCCGTCGTCGATGCGCTCGTAGCGATCGCCACCGCCCTCGCCGTCGCGCTCGCGGTGATCATCGCCGTGCTCGCGGTCATCGCGCTCATCGTGCTGCTCGCGCCGCTCATCGCCGCTCTCCTGGGCGTGCTGGGGGCGCTCGCCCTGGTCGCGCTCTCGGTGCTGACGAAGGTCGCGCTCGTCGCCCTCGCGGCGCTCGTCGGCTACATCCTGTTGACGCTCGCCCGCGAGCGCTTCTCCCCGGCGCCGGTGCTCGAGCCGCTCTCCGAGGACGGCGTGGTCTACGGGCCTGACGACCCGCGGTACGACCCGGACGACCCCTACGGGGCGCAGCTGCGCCGCAACGGCGAGCTCGACCTCGACGGCGGCGCCGACGAGACCCACGTCGAGATCGTCGAGATCCTCGACGAGAAGGGCGAGCCGACCGGCGCCTGGCGCGTGACCCTGCCGAGCACGCAGGACTGGGAGCTGCTGAATGGCGCGATCGAGGGCGCCCCCGATCCGCGCGGCGATCAGGGCGCGCTGAACGATCTGGGCTCGAACCTCGCGCTCATGCTCGCGCCGGGCATCCAGGCGCCCTACGAGCGCGCGGTCATCCAGGCGATGCACGACGCGGGCATCGGCCCCGACGACCCGGTCATGCTCACCGGCTGGAGCCAGGGCGGCATCCTGGCCGGCAAGATGGCGGCCGATCCCGACCTGCCGTTCTCGATCGACGCCGTGTACGCCGCGGGCGCCCCGATCGACCGCTTCGACATCCCCGACGACGTCGCGGTCGTCTCGATCCAGCACCGCGGCGACGTCGTGCCGATGCTCGATGCGGCGGGTCCTCGGCAGAGCCCGAACTGGGTCACGATCGTCGACGACCCGCTCGATGCGCGCGGACGGCCCGGCACGCCTCACAACGCGGGCACCTACGCCCTCACCGCCGAGCGCGAGCTCGCGGGCGGCGGGCCCTCGCCCGAGGTGCTCGAGCGGCAGAGCCGGTTCTTCACCGGGAACGAGCGCGTGCGCACCTACGCGGGCGCGGAAGGATAGGGCGCATGACGCGATCACGACGATGGATGACCCTGATGGCCGTCGGGATGCTCCCGCTGGGCCTCGCCGCCTGCGCGTCGGGCGGCTCGAGCGCCGATCGCGAGGCCGAGGCGACGGCCGTGGTCGAGCGCGCGGTGGGGGCGGCGGTGCCGGAGGCGGACGGCGTCTTCGTCACGACGGCGTCCTCCGGCCCGAGCGACCGCACCCTGCGCGTGCGGCTCTACATCGACCCCGTCGACGACGCGGCGCTCGCCGACGCGGTCGATCGCGCGGCGCGGGAGGCCTGGGCCTCGAGCCCGATCGCCCTCGTCTCGATCTCGCTCGAGGCGGTGGCCGGGCAGCGGCCCGAGGCGCCGCCGCGCGCCGTCGAGCAGGTCATCGACCTCCGCCCCGCCGCCGCCGCGCTCGGCATCGCGCCGCGCGACGTGGTCGACCGCCGCATCGCCCTCCCCGACGCGATCCTCGAGGAGCGCTACGGCGCGGCGGGCGCCGATGCCGGCTGAGGCGCGCGCGGCATCCGCCGCTCCGACGCTCGAGCTGCGGCTGCCCGGCTCGTGGCGGTCGATCCCGCTCACCGACCCGGAGGCGGCGCGCGCGGCAGTGCGGCGCCTCGTCGACGAGACCGTCGGGCGCTCCGACGACCGGGCGGCCCTGCGGCGCGAGCTGCGGGCGAGCCTCGAGGGCGGCCTCGCCGACGCCGTGGCGGGGGAGGGGCGCAGCTTCCACCTGGCGCTCGAGCTCGCGCCGGGCATCCCGACGCCGGCGACCCTCACCGTATTCGAGCCCGCCCTGCGCCTCAGCCCCGCGATCGGCACGGGCGTCGCCGAGACGGGGCGCGTGCTCGAGCAGGTGCTGCGGGCGACGCGGCCGGATGCCCCCGCCAGCCTCGAGCGCCTCGAGCACGTCGACTCGGCGGTGCTGCGGCTGCACCGCCGCACGCAGCAGCACGTCGCGATCGAGGGGGAGCCGCTCGCCCTGCCCGACGGCAGCCCGCAGCCGCAGACGATCGACCGGCTCGACGCCGAGTACTGGATGACCGTGCCCGACTCGAAGCGCGTGCTGCTGCTGCACGCCTCGACCCCGCTCGGCGCGCTCGAGGCCGAGATGCTGCGGCTGTTCGACGGCATCGTGCGGGCGGCGCGCTGGAGCCCGGTCGCCGCCTGAGCGCAGCATCCCGCGCGCCCTGCCGACCCCGCCCCCCGCCCGGCGCTCTCATAGCCCGGTGGTACTCTGACCGGATGCCGCGCGAACGCTCGCTCCTCCTTCGTCGCCGCGACGACTCCTGATCCTCAGGCCGGTCTCGTCGCGGAGTTCGCCGTCGGCCTGCACGCATCGGATCGAAGAAGGACGTGGAACGAGATGACTGACGACACCCGCGCGGAGGCCGCCGAGGCGCGCCGCCCCCGCACCCTCGCTGAGAAAGTCTGGGACGACCACCTCGTCGCCAAGGGCGAGAACGGCGAGCCCGACCTGCTCTACATCGACCTGCACCTCGTGCACGAGGTCACGAGCCCGCAGGCCTTCGACGGCCTGCGCATGGCCGGCCGGCCGGTGCGCCGCCCCGATCTGACGATCGCGACGGAGGACCACAACACCCCGACCCTCGCCATCGACAAGCCCATCGCCGAGCCGACGAGCCGCATCCAGATCGAGACCCTGCGCAAGAACTGCGCCGAGTTCGGCGTGCGCCTGCACTCCCTCGGCGACGTCGAGCAGGGCATCGTGCACGTCGTCGGCCCGCAGCTCGGGCTCACCATGCCGGGCATCACGGTCGTCTGCGGCGACTCGCACACCTCCACGCACGGCGCCTTCGGCGCGCTCGCGATGGGCATCGGCACGAGCGAGGTCGAGCACGTGCTCGCCACGCAGACGCTGCCGCTCAAGCCCTTCAAGACCATGGCGATCACGGTCGAGGGCGAGCTCAAGCCGGGCGTCACCGCGAAGGACATCATCCTCGCCGTCATCGCCCAGATCGGCACCGGCGGCGGCCAGGGCTACGTGCTCGAGTACCGCGGCAGCGCGATCCGCGCCCTGTCGATGGATGGCCGCATGACGATCTGCAACATGTCGATCGAGGCGGGCGCGCGGGCCGGCATGGTCGCCCCCGACGAGACGACCTTCGCCTACCTGCAGGGCCGCCCGCACGCCCCCGAGGGCGCCGACTGGGATGCCGCGGTCGAGTACTGGCGCACGCTCCGCACCGACGACGACGCCGTCTTCGACGCCGAGGTGTTCCTCGACGCGAACGAGCTCGAGCCCTTCGTCACGTGGGGCACGAACCCCGGGCAGGGCGTCTCGCTCAGCGCGGCCGTGCCCGACCCGACGACGATCATCGACCCGAACGACCGCGCCGCGGCCGAGCGCGCGCTCGAGTACATGGATCTGCAGGCGGGCACGCCGATGAAGCAGATCCCCGTCGACGCGGTCTTCATGGGCTCGTGCACGAACAGCCGGCTCGACGACCTGCGCGCCTTCGCCTCGATCATCAAGGGCCAGAAGAAGGCCGACGGCGTGCGCGTCATGGTCGTCCCCGGCTCGGCCCGCGTGCGCCTCGAGGCCGAGGCGGAGGGCATCGACAAGGTGGTCGAGGAGTTCGGCGCCGAGTGGCGCTTCGCCGGCTGCTCGATGTGCCTCGGCATGAACCCCGACCAGCTCGCCCCCGGCGAGCGCTGCGCCTCGACGAGCAACCGCAACTTCGAGGGCCGCCAGGGCAAGGGAGGCCGCACCCACCTGGTGAGCCCGCTCGTCGCCGCGGCGACCGCGATCCGCGGCACGCTGTCGAGCCCCGCCGACCTCATCGCGATGGGCGTCGCCGTCGATCCGGCCTTCACGGGCATCGAGGGGGTGACGGCCTGATGGACAAGACCTCCGTCATCACCGGCGTGGCCGCGCCGCTGAAGCGCTCGAACGTCGACACCGACCAGATCATCCCCGCCGTCTACCTCAAGCGGGTCACGAAGACCGGCTACGAGGACGGCCTTTTCTCGAACTGGCGGAACGACCCCGAGTTCGTGCTCAACCGCCCCGAGTACGCCGGCGCGCGCATCCTCATCGCCGGCCCCGACTTCGGCACCGGATCGAGCCGCGAGCACGCCGTCTGGGCGCTGCGCGACTTCGGGTTCCGCGCCGTCATCAGCCCGAAGTTCGCCGACATCTTCCGCGGCAACGCCGGCAAGCAGGGCCTGCTCACCGCCGTCGTCGACGAGCCGACCGTCGAGCGCATGTGGGCGGCCCTCGAGGCCGATCCCGGCTGCGAGGCGACCGTGGACCTGGTCGAGAGGAATGTGCGGGTGGGCGATATCGTTGCCCCCTTCGAGATCGACGACTACACGCGGTGGCGTCTCATGGAGGGGCTCGACGACATCGGGCTCACCCTGCGGGACGAGCAGGCGATCACCGATTTCGAGGGGCGCCGCGAAGCATGGCGCCCCACGACCCTCCCCGCCCGGTGACCCCGAGGCCTCCCCACACCCGGAAGAGCGGTACATGAACTCCCACCTCGATCTGGACTCCCGCAAGGCGGCGCAGCGCGTCGGCCTCACCTCCGACACGATCGTCATCCGCGGCGGAAAGCCGCTGAACGGTCGCATCGAGGTGCGCGGGGCCAAGAACCTCGTCACCAAGGCGATGGTCGCCGCGCTGCTGGCCGACACCCCGAGCATCCTCAAGGGCGTCCCCGAGATCAGCGACGTGCACGTCGTCAAGGGCCTCCTCGAGGCCCACGGCGTGGTCGTCGACGAGCTCATGCCCGGCGAGCTGCGCCTCGACCCCAGCAATGTGTCGAGCGCGCACTTCGCCGAGATCAACGCGCACGCCGGCTCCAGCCGCATCCCGATCCTGTTCTGCGGCCCGCTGCTGCACCAGCTCGGCGAGGCGTTCATCCCCGACCTCGGCGGCTGCCGCATCGGCGACCGGCCGATCGACTTCCACCTCAACGCGCTGCGCGCGCTCGGGGCCGTGGTCGAGAAGCTCGACGACGGCATCCACCTCACCGCCCCCGACGGCCTCATCGGCGCGAACATCGAGCTGCCGTTCCCGAGCGTCGGCGCGACCGAGCAGGTGCTCCTCTCCGCCGTGCGCGCCGAGGGCACGACCGAGCTGAAGAACGCCGCCATCGAGCCCGAGATCATGGATCTCATCGCGATCCTGCAGAAGATGGGCGCCATCATCTCGGTGGAGCCGAACCGCGTCATCGTCATCGAGGGCGTGCAGAAGCTGCGGGGCTACGTGCACACGGCGATCTTCGACCGCAACGAGGCCGCGAGCTGGGCATCCGCCGCGCTCGCGACCCACGGCGACATCACCGTCGGCGGGGCCAAGCAGCAGGAGCTCATGACCTTCCTCAACGTCTACCGCAAGGTGGGCGGCGAGTTCGAGGTGCTCGAGGACGGCATCCGGTTCTACCACCCGGGCACGCCCCTCAAGCCCGTCATGGTAGAGACCGACGTGCACCCCGGCTTCATGACCGACTGGCAGCAGCCGCTCATCGTCGCGCTCACGCAGGCCGAGGGCACCTCGGTCGTGCACGAGACGGTGTACGAGAACCGCTTCGGCTTCACCGACGCGCTCAACACCATGGGCGCCGACATCACGGTGCACCAGAGCGGCATCGCCTCGATCACGCGCCGCGTGCCGCGCCGTCCGCTCGAGCAGGCCGCCGTCGTCACCGGCCCGACCCACCTCACGGGCGCCGACGTGCGCGTGCCCGACCTGCGCGGCGGGTTCAGCCACCTCATCGCGGCGCTCGCCGCCGAGGGCACGTCGACGATCAGCAACGTCGGCATCATCAGCCGCGGCTACGAGCTGTTCATCGACAAGCTCGAGCAGCTCGGCGCCGACTTCGAGCTCGTCTGAGCCGCGCGGGGGCGCCATCGCTCGGCTGAGCCGACCGAACGCGCCCCTGCGCGACTGCGCGACGGCGCCCCGCGCGGGTGCCCTCGCCGACGTGCCGCCGAGCACTAGCCTGGGGCGGTGACCCGCGAGAAGACCCTCCTCTGGCACGGCATCGCCGCCCTCTGCCTGCCGCTGCTGACCGTCATGGCCAAGTTCGTCACGATCGACGGGCACAAGCTGCCGAAGCAGGGCGCGTTCATCCTCGCCCCCAACCACTACAGCGAGATCGACCCGGTCATCATGGGGCGCTTCATGTGGGGCCTCGGCCGGGTGCCCCGGTTCCTCGCCAAGGGCAGCCTGTTCCGCATCCCCGTCATCGGCCGCATCCTCACCGCCTCCGGGCAGATCCCCGTCGAGCGCGAGGGGCGGGGGCGGTCGGATGCTCCGCTCAAGGCGGCGCAGCAGCTGGTCGATCGGCGCCTCGCCGTCATCATCTACCCCGAGGGCACGCTCACGCGCGACCCCGAGATGTGGCCGATGCGCGGCAAGTCGGGCGCCGTGCGCATGGCGCTCGAATCGGGCGTCGACATCATCCCCGCCGCCCACTGGGGCACCCAGCACGTCATGGCGCGGTACTCGAAGAGGATCAGCTTCTTCCCCCGCAAGCGCATCGAATGCAAGATCGGCGACCCCGTCGATCTCAGCGACCTGCGCGGGCGCCCCCTCGACCAGGCGACGCTCGTCGAGGGCACCGACCGCGTGATGGGGGCCATCGCCGGGCTGCTCGGCGAGCTGCGCGGCGAGACGCCGCCGGCCGAGCGCTGGGACCCGATCAAGAACAACCAGAAGGAGACCGGACGCTTTGAGTGACGCCGCCCGCGCGATCGAGCACCCGCCCCTGACCGAGGCCATCTCGCTGCCCCTCGAGGGCCTCGCCCCCGACGCCCTGCGCATCGCCGTGCTGGGCGCCGGCTCGTGGGGCACGACCTTCGCGAAGGTGCTCGCCGACGCCGGAGCGCAGACGACCCTGTGGGCGCGCCGTCGCGAGGTCGCGCAGGAGATCACCGAGACCCACCGCAACAGCGACTACCTGCCCGGCATCAACCTGCCGCCGAACCTGCGCGCGCACGACCGGCTCGAGCGCGTGCTCGCCGGCGCGCAGCAGGTCTACCTCTCGGTGCCGAGCCAGTCGCTGCGGTCGAACCTGCACTCGATCCGCGACATCGTGCCGCCGGACGTGCCGGTCGTGAGCCTCATGAAGGGCGTCGAGCGCGGCACCGGGCTGCGCATGAGCGAGGTCATCGCGAGCGAGCTCGGCATCGACCTCGAGCGCATCGCGGTCGTGAGCGGGCCGAACCTTGCCCTCGAGATCGCGAAGAAGCAGCCGACCGCGGCCGTCGTCGCGAGCGCCGACCATGCCACGGCCGTCGCCGTCGCGCAGGCCGCGACGAACGACTACTTCCGCAGCTTCGTCAACACCGACGTCATCGGCACCGAGTTCGGCGGCGTGCTGAAGAACCTCATCGCGGTCGCCGTGGGCATCGCCGACGGCGTCGGCTACGGCGAGAACACGAAGGCCTCGATCATCACCCGCGGCCTCGTCGAGCTCACCCACTTCGCGGTGGCCTACGGCGCGCGCGCCGAGACGATGATCGGGCTCGCCGGGCTCGGCGACCTCATCGCCACGTGCGAGTCGAAGCTCTCGCGCAACAACACCGCCGGCCGCCTGCTCGGGCAGGGCTACGCCTTCACCGAGGTCATCGCGCAGATGAACCAGACCGCCGAGGGACTCTCGTCGGTCGGCCCCATCCTCGAGCTCGCCGAGCAGCGCGGCGTGCACATGCCGATCGTCGCCCAGGTCGCGCAGGTGCTCGAGGGCACCCTCGACCCGCGCGAGCTCGCCCCCCACCTCGCCACCGACAGCGACGAGCCGCAGGGCGAGTAGCCGCACGGGCGACCGACCCTCCGCATGCGCGATGCGCACACCCCGGCGCGCTGACCCCCGCTCGGGGGGTGCGCCGCCCGATAGGCTGAGCGGGTGATCACCTCCCTCGCCGGCGGCCGCGTCCTGGCCGAGAAGTCGGGCTCGACGCCGCCCGCGGTGGTCGCCCTGCACGGCTGGGGGCGCGACGGCGGAGACTTCGCGACGATCCTCTCCGGGCTGGATGCGGTGAGCATCCACCTGCCCGGTTTCGGCCCCGCGCCCGCCCCCGACACCGTCTGGAGCACCGAGCAGTACGCCGAGCTGGTCGCCGAGGCGATCGCCGCCTACGCGCCCGTCGTCGTGGTCGGGCACTCCTTCGGCGGCCGCGTCGCGGTGCGCCTGGCGGCTCGTCGCCCCGAGCTGGTCAGCGGCCTCGTCCTCACCGGCGCCCCGCTCGTGCGCCTCGCGCCGACGGTGAAGCCGCCGCTCTCGTACCGTCTCGCGCGCTGGGCGAACGCCCGCGGCCTGCTGAGCGACGCCCGCATGGATGACCTGCGCAACCAGCGCGGATCCGCCGACTACCGCGCCGCCCAGGGCGTCATGCGCGGCGTGCTCGTCTCGGCCGTCAACGAGAGCTACGACGACGACCTGCGCTCCCTGACCTGCCCCGTGAGCATGGTCTGGGGCGAGCACGACACCGCTGCGCCGACCGAGGCCGGACGCATCGCCGCCGAGCGGTGCGGCGCCCGGTTCCGCGTGGTGCCGGGCTCGGAGCACCTGCTGACCGGCGACCTCGAGCTCTCCGTGCGCGAGGAGCTCATGTCGATGCTGAGAGAACGGAACGCCCCGGCATGATCCTCACCGAGCCGATCACCCTCATCGCGCTCGGGCTGGCCGCGATCGCGGCCGTGCCCGTCGCCGCGCGCTGGCTGCGCGTCGCCCAGCGCGAGCACTACGTGCCCACCTGGGTGAGCCGCATGGCGGCCCTCTGGGTCGCGCGCGAGCCGATCACGGCGATCGGCACGGCGGTCGTCGTCGTGCTCCTCGCCCTCGCCGTGATCGCGGGCCCCGGCGGCGTCGCGCTCGACGGTCTCGCCGACGCCGGCCCCTTCCTCGCGCTCGCCGCCATCCTCGTGCTCGCCCGCCTGCCGTACGGACTGCCGGTGCGCGGCCGCAGCGCCCGCTTCGCCCTCACCGCTCGGGTCAAGCGCCTGCTCGCCGCCTGGATCGTCGTGCACCTCATCGCCGGCGTCGGCCTCGCGGCGCTGCTCGGCCCCGTCGGTCCGGCGCTCGTGCTGCTGCTGAGCGCGCCGCTCACCGACCTGGCGCTCGCGATCACGGCCCCGATCGAGAAGGCCATGTCGAAGAAGTTCGTCGTGCAGGCCCGGGCGCGCCTGAGGCAAGTCGGCCCCCGCGTCGTCGCCATCACCGGCTCGTACGGCAAGACGAGCACCAAGAACTACGTCGCCCACCTGCTGAGCGGCACGTACACGACGGTCGCGAGCCCCGCCTCCTTCAACAACCGGCTCGGCCTCTCGCGCGCGGTCAACGACAAGCTCGTTCCCGGCACCGAGATCTTCGTCGCCGAGATGGGCATCTTCGGCGCGGGCGAGATCCGCGAGCTCACGACGCACTTCCCGCCCGACATCGCCGCGATCACCGTCGTCGGCGAGGGCCACCTGCAGCGCATGCGGTCGACCGACGTCATCTTCCGCGCGAAGGCCGAGATCACCGAGAGGGCGCGCACGGTCGTGCTGCCGATCGACGATCCGCGCATCGCGCGCCTGGCCGAGCAGTGCGCGGCGGCCGGCAAGCGCGTGGTCTCCGTCTCGCTCGACCCCGCGGCCGACGCCGACATCGTGCTGGATGCGCGCGGCGAGGGCGGGGCATCCCTGGTCGTCGGGCGGGGCGCGGATCCGATCGCCGTCGAGGTCTCGAGCACCGGCCACGCCGTCAACATCGCCGTGGCCGCCGGCATCGCGTACGCGGCCGACGTGCCCGTCGCGACCATCGGGGCGCGGCTCGGCTCGCTGCCCGGCTCGCAGCACCGCGCGGAGGTGCAGCAGGCGCCGAGCGGGGCGCTCATCATCGACGACACCTACAACTCGAACCCCGTGGGCGCCCTGCGCGCGCTCGAGGGCGCCGCGCAGCTCGCGGCGGAGCGCGGCGGCGAGCTCGTCGTCGTCACCCCCGGCATGGTCGAGCTCGGCCCCGTGCAGGCCGAGCGCAACCGCGACTTCGCGGCGGCGATCAAGGCCGCGGGCGGAACCCTCTTCGCCGTCGGCCGCACGAACCGCCCGGCGCTCCTCGCGGGCTACGGCACCTCGGCCCGCGTGGTCGACGCGCGCGACGCGGCGGTGCGCGCGGCCGTCGAGCTCGCCGCCGACCGGGGCGTTATCCTCTACGAGAACGACCTGCCCGACCACTATCCGTGAGTCGCCGCCCGGGCACGGATTGAGCGCGGCGCGCGACCTCGCAAGGTGCCCATGAACCAGAACGCCCCTTGGGCCGTCGTCTTCGGCGGGCCGAGCCCCGAGCACGAGATCTCCATCCTCACCGGTCTGCAGGCCGAGCGCGTGCTCGTCGCCGCCGGCCACCGCGTCGTGCCGATCTACTGGTCGCCGACGGGGGAGTGGTTCCGCGTGCCCGACGCGACCGAGGCGAAGGACTACCTCGAGGGCGCTCCGCGCGAGAGCGTGGCGCTCGAGGTGCGCCTCTCCGGCGAGCCCGGTCTGTACCGCCGCAAGCGGCTCGGGGCCGAGAAGCTCGAGATCGAGGCGGCCCTGCTGTGCCTGCACGGCGGCGCGGGCGAGGGCGGCGGCGGCGCGGCGCTCTTCTCGACGCTGGGCATCCCGGCCACCGGGTCGACGATCTTCGCCGGCGCGGTCGGCATGGACAAGCTCGCCTTCGGCGGCCTCATGCACGCGGCAGGCATCCCCTCGCTGCCGCGCGAGGCCGTGTCCACCATCACCGAGCCGAGCTTCGGCGGCCCCTACATCGTCAAGCCCCGCTTCGGCGGCTCGTCGATCGGCATCGAGATCGCCGACGATCTGGATGCCGCGCGCGCGCTCGCGGGCGCCAGCGTTCACCTGCGCACCGGCGCGGTGCTCGAGCCGTACCGGCCGCAGCTCGTCGACCTCAACATCTCCTTCCGCACGCACCCGCAGCTCGAGATCAGCGACCTCGAGAAGCCGCTGCGCGGCGCCGGCGACAGCGCGCTCTACTCCTACGCCGAGAAGTACCTCGCGGGCGGCGCCGGAGCGGAGGCGGGCCTGTCGAGCGCGCCCCGCGAGTTCCCCGCGCAGGTGCCCGACGCGGTGCACGCCGCCGCGCGCTCCCTCGCCGAGCGGGTCGCCGACGTCACCCGTCTCACCGGCATCGTGCGCGTCGACCTGCTGCTCGACGAGGCCACCGGCGACCTGTTCGTCAACGAGGTCAACTCGATCCCCGGCGCGCTCTCGCTCTACCTCTGGGCCACGAAGCGCCCCGCCGCCGAGGTGCTCGTCGACGCGATCGTCGAGGCGCGCGACAAGCGCATCGTGTTCCCGCAGGCCGGCTTCGGCGGCGGGGCCGCGCTGCGCGCCGCGGGCGGCATCGCGGGCAAGCTCGTCGGGCTCGACGGGCCGCGCGCCTAGGGAGCGGTCGACCCCTCGGGAAGCGTCGTCTCCTCGGGTGCCGGGGTCTCCGACGGAGCCGCGGGCTCCTCGGGTGCGGGCTCCTCGCCCGGCGCGACCGTGCCGCCGCCGAACACGTCGGTCGCATCGAGGCAGCGCATCTCGGCCGGCACCGCGGCGACGGCCGCGCTGATCGGGCGCAGCGCCTCGGGGCCGCGCACGACGTCGTTGTCGACGATGACCTCGGTGACCGGGGTGCGGCCGTAGCTGACGAAGGCGAAGTCGGGCGCGCCGGAGTCGTCGAGCAGCCAGTCGACGCCGTCGACCGTGAAGCAGGGCAGGTCGCTCGGCCCGATCGGCGGAAGGCCGCAGCGGTAGATCACGGCGGCCGGATCGCCCCAGGCGGCGGTGGCCTGCGCGTTCGTCGACCGGCGCTCGAGCTCGCCCACGGCGTCGGGCAGCCGCACCGAGATCTCGGCGCACGCGACGGCGTTCGCCTCGGGGGCGGCCTCGAGGTTGACGGTGCCCGCGCAGCCTCCGAGCAGGAGGGCGAGCGGCAGGGCGGCGGCGAGCGCGAGCGTGCGGCGGCGGGCGGGAGCGGTCATCGTGCTCAGGGTATCGGCCGGCGGTGGGCGCGAGCCGAGCATCCCGCCCCCGCGTCCGTCAGGGGAGGAGGTCGCCCGCGGCGAGGACGGCGGCGCTCCAGAGGGCGCTGACGATGCCGAGCAGGATGAGCCCGCCGGCGGTCAGCAGCATGCCGCGGAACACGAGCGCGGCCGCGTCGCGCTCGGGCGCTCCGCGGTCGGCGCGGCGCTCGCGCCGGCGCGCGAGCACGAGCGCCACGACGCCGGTGAGCAGGGCGAGCGGCGGGCCGATGAAACGGGCCGCGTCGGCGAGGGCGCGCAGATCGGCGGGCATCGGGATGCGCGGCGCGATGATCGCGGCGGCCAGCACGACCACGGCCGCGACGCCGGCGATCGTCAGCAGCAGCCGCGCGAGGCCGCGCAGCTGGGCGGCGGAGAGGGACGGGGCGGGCATCAGCTGAACCCCTCGAGCAGGAGGATCGCGATGACGCCGGCCCAGAGCAGGCCGGCCAGCAGGATGACGCTCACGCCGGCGATGGCGAGGCCGATGCCGACGATCGCCACGACGCGGGTGCTCGGCGCCAGTCGGGCGAGACCGGGGACGAGCGCGCGCCACACGAGGATGTTGAGCGCGACGACGGCGAGCAGCGGCGAGCCGATGCCGAGGATGCCCCCGACCGGCTCGGTGATGTCGGCGACGGGGCCGGTCGCCTGCTCGACGACGACGAGGATCACGAAGGCGACGAGCAGTCCGATCGAGGTGAGGCCGAGCACGCGCGCGGCCGTGCGCATGCCGGCGCGGGCGCGCGCGACGACGTCGTCGGCGAGGATAGGTGCACCGGCGGCGGCCGGGGCCGGGGCGGCGACAGGCGCGGCGGCGGACGCCGGCTCGGCGGGGCCGTACGGGGTGGCAGGCGTCTCGTCGCTCATGCCCCCAGTCTGCCGGGCGCGCCGCGCTACCGTGGGCATATGCCCGTTGCGTGCACCGCCGACCCGCTCGACTCCCTCGACGCCGTCGGCGAGCTCGCCGCCCTCGCCCGCATCATCCCGCGCCTGCCCGAGTCGGCCGCGACCCTCCTCGGGCCGGGCGACGACGCCGCCGTGCTCGCCGCCGCCGACGGCCGCTACGTGGTGACGACCGACATGATGATCCACGGCCCCGACTTCCGCACGGCGTGGTCGACCATGCACGACCTCGGCTGGAAGGCCGCGGCCACCAACCTCAGCGACGTCGCCGCGATGGGCGCCCGGCCGACCGCCCTCGTCGTCGCCCTCGCCGCGCCCGGCGGCACCCCGGTGGCCGAGCTCGAGGCCTTCGCCGACGGCATGCGCGACGCCTGCGCCGCGCTCGCGCCGGGCTGCGGCGTCGTCGGCGGCGACCTCAGCGTCTCGAGCGTGCTGACGATCGCCGTGACGGCGTTCGGCGATCTCGAGGGGCGCGCGCCCGTGACGCGCTCCGGCGCGGGGGAGGGCGACGTGATCGCGGTCTCCGGCCCGCTGGGGCTCGCGGCCGAGGGGCTCGCGCTGCTGTTCGAGCGGGGCGTCGATGCAACGGGGGCGCCGGATGCCGCTGCCGCCGCCCGGCTGCGCGCCGAGCATCCCGAACCGCTGTCGGCCCAGCTCGCGCCGCGACCGCCCATCGCCGACGGCCCCCTCGCCGCCCGGGCCGGAGCCACCGCCATGCTCGACCTCAGCGACGGCCTGGCGCTCGACGCCCGCCGGGTCGCTCGCGCGAGCGGCGTCGGGCTCGACCTCGACGGCGCGCTGCTCGCGGCGGCGGGCCCGCACGCGCTCGCCGGCGGGGAGGACCACTCGCTGCTCGCGACGTTCCCGGCGGAGGTCGCCGCGGCGGGGCTGCCGGGCGGCTTCGTCGAGATCGGGCGGGTCGTCGCGGCGCCTCTCGACTCGGCGGGCGCCCCCGCGCCGGCGGTGCTCGTCGACGGGCGCGCGGTCGACGAGCGCGGCGGGTGGGATCCGTTCGCGGACTGGAGCGGGCAGGCGGGCTAGGCGCCCGGCTCGTCCGATCCGTCCGGCCCGTCCGTCTCGTCCGCGAGGGCGTCGAGCCAGAACACCGCCGTCTCGCCGTAGTCGCTGCGCCGGTCGAGCGCGAGCCCCGCGGGCCACTCGGGCACGGGGCTGCGGCTCGAGCGCTCGAGCACGACGACCGCGTCGGGCGCGAGGTGCGGCACGAGCGCGCGGAGCACGTGGTCGAGCTCGAGCCCGCCGAGCTCGTAGGGCGGATCGACGAGCACGAGGTCGTACCGGTGCGCCGCACTGCCCGCGGTCGAGGTCAGGAACGACTGCACGGGCTTGCCGCTCACCGTGACGTCGGGCCCGTCCCCGCGGGCGCGGGCCCGCACGAGCTCGGCGTTGCGCTTGCAGACCTGCACCGCGGCGTGGCTCTTCTCGACGAGCACGACGCGGGATGCTCCGCGCGAGGCCGCCTCCAACCCGAGCGCTCCGCTGCCGGCGTAGAGGTCGAGCACGCGCGCGCCCTCGATGAGCCCGCGCGCCGACAGCGCGCTGAAGATCGCCTCGCGCACGCGATCGCTCGTCGGCCTCGTGCCGACCTTCGGCACCTGCAGGGTGAGGGAGCCGGCGAACCCGGCGATGATGCGCGTCACGGTTCCACGCTAGCCCGGTCGGACCGCCGCTCCCGGAACGCGATCATGTTCACGCGGTTGCCGCACCGCACGCTGCAGAAGCGCTTCGATCCGTTGCGCGACAGGTCGATGAGCAGGCCCGTGCAGTCGGGGGCGGCGCAGACCCGCATGCGCTCCGTCTCGTCGGTGCGCACGACGTCGACGAGGGCGAGCGCGGCCTCGGCGCGGATGCGGTCGATGAGCGGAGCATCCATCGGCGTCGTGTGCAGGTGCCAGTCGAATCCGTCATGGCGCTCGAGCCGGGGCTGGGCGTCGGTCTCGCGCAGCATCGCATTGACGCGCCCGGCCATCGCGTCGCGATCGAGCGCCCAGAGCGCCCGCAGCTCGTCGCGGAACCCGTGCACCGCGGCGAGCTCCGCGGCGTCGCGGTCGAAGCGGCCCGAGAAGCGCCACTCGTCGAGCAGAGCGGTGAGATCGGCCGGGGTCGCGAGCTCGTCGAGCCCGCTGCGGGAGGCCGTCGGCGCGGTGTTGGCGAGCGCGATGTCGAAGCGCAGCACCTCATCGGTGTCAGGGGCGAAATGCAATTTGACTCCTTATCCATCGAGAGCCTAGCGTCAGCGGTGAACGGGTGCCGCACTCCTGACGGTGCCAATCCGAGACAGGATGCCCATGCCCCGCCCGATCGCCGCCGGCCTCGCCCTCGGACTCCTCGCCGCCGCCTCCTTCGGCACCTCGGGCGCCCTCGTCAAGCCGCTCCTGCAGGCCGGTTGGAGCCCCGCCGCGGCCGTCGCCGTGCGCGTGCTCATCGGCGGTCTCGTGCTGCTGCCCATCGCGCTCGTGCAGCTGCGCGGCCGCTGGCGCACGCTGTGGGTCGGCCGCTGGCGCATCCTCGGCATGGCGCTCGTCGGCGTCGTCGGCACGCAGCTGTTCTACTTCGCCTCGCTGCAGACCATCCCCGTCGGCACGGCCATCCTCATCGAGTACATGGCGCCGCTGCTGCTCGTTCTCGTCGCCTGGGTGCTCAGCCGCCGCGCCCCGCGCCCCGTCGTGCTCATCGGCTCGGCGCTCGCCGTGGCCGGGCTCGTGCTCATCGTCGCGCCCGGCGGCGACGGCGCGCTCGACCCGGTGGGCGTCGCGCTCGCCGCGGGCGCCATGGTCGGTGCCGCCGGCTACTACGTCATCGCCGCGCGCCCCGCGCACGGCCTTCCCTCGATCGCTCTCGCCTGCGTCGCCCTGCTGCTGAGCGCCGCGCTGCTCGGCCTCGTCGGCCTCACCGGCCTGCTGCCGATGACGGCCTCCTTCGCCGACGTCGAGGTGCTGGGCACAGTCGCCGCCTGGTGGGTGCCGCTGCTGCTCGTCGGCATCATCTCCACCGCGATCGCCTACGCCTCGAGCATCAGCGCGAGCGCCATCCTCGGCGCGCGCCTCGCCGCCTTCATGGGCCTGCTCGAGGTGGCGATGGCCTCGCTGTGGGCCTTCCTGCTCATCGGCGAGCAGCTCACCGCGCTGCAGGGCCTCGGCGGGCTGCTCATCCTCGGCGGCATCGCCTTCGTGCGCTCCGACACGAGCGGCGATGCCGAGCACGCCGACGGCATCGCCGGGCCGGCCGCGCCGGAGCTCGACGCCGATGACGCCGCCGCCGGATCCGCCCCCACCGGCGACCACGTCGCGCACCCCCGCACCTCCCCGGTCGCGATCCCCGCCCCCGCGCGGCGGCGTCGGTCGGCGCGGCTACCGTAGAGGGCGTGACCGGCCCCCTCGACGCGAAGCTCGCGAGCGCCCTCGGCGACCGCAGCGCCAACGCGCTCAAGCGGGGCTTCGGCATGCTCACCGTCGGCGACCTGCTGAGCCACTACCCGCGCCGCTACGCCCGCCGCGGCGAGCTCACCGCGCTGAGCGAGTTGCAGGTCGACGAGTCGGTCACGATCGTCGCCGACGTGCTCGAGGTCACCGAGCGCACGATGCGCGCCCGCCGCGGCTCCATCCTCGAGGTGAAGATCAGCGACGGGCGGGGCATCCTCATCCTCACCTTCTTCAACCAGGCCTGGCGCAAGAACGACCTCACGGTCGGCCGCCGCGGCATCTTCGCCGGCAAGGTCGGCGAGTACCGGGGCATCCGCCAGCTCGCCCACCCCGACTACGAGCTCTTCGACCCCGACGAGGCGCCCGCCGTCGGCAGCGAGCAGGCCAAGAGGTGGGCGATGCAGCCCATCCCGATCTACCCCGCCACCTCGACGGTCGCCAGCTGGCAGATCGCGAAGGCGATGGATGTCGCTCTCGCGTCGATCGCCGGCATGACCGACCCCGTCCCGCCCGCCGTGCGCGCCGAGTTCGATCTGCTCGACCTCGAGCGCGCCCTCACCTGGATCCACCAGCCCGAGGACGACCGCCAGTGGCGCACCGCGCGCGACACCCTGCGGTTCCACGAGGCATTCCTGCTGCAGGCCGCGCTGCTGCAGCGCCGCGCCCAGCTGCGCGAGAGCCCCGCGACCCCGCGGCACCCCGGCGCACTGCTCGCCGGCTTCGACGCGGCCCTGCCCTTCTCCCTCACCGACGACCAGCAGCTCGTCGGCGAGGAGGTCGCGCGCGACATGGCCCAGGCGGTGCCGATGAACCGGCTCGTGCAGGGCGAGGTCGGCTCGGGCAAGACCCTCGTCGCCGTGCGGGCGATGCTCGCCGTCGCCGAGGACGGCGGCCAGAGCGCGCTGCTCGCCCCGACGGAGGTGCTCGCTGCCCAGCACCTGCGCTCCATCGTCGCGGCGCTCGGGCCGGATCTCGCCGCCCGCCTGCGGCCTGTGCTGCTCACCGGCCAGCTCGGCCAGGCGCAGCGCCGCCAGGTGCTGCTGTCGATCGCGAGCGGAGCATCCCGCATCGTCGTCGGCACCCACGCGCTGCTCGGCGAGCTCGTGCAGTTCGCCGACCTCGGCCTCGTCGTCGTCGACGAGCAGCACCGCTTCGGCGTCGAGCAGCGCGAGACCCTGCGGCGCAAGGGCGCCGTGCCGCCGCACGTGCTCGTGCTCACCGCCACGCCCATCCCGCGCACCGTCGCCATGACCGTCTTCGGCGATCTCGACGTGTCGACGATCACGACGCTGCCCGCCGGGCGCATCCCCATCGTCAGCCACGTCGTGCCGCTCGCCGAGCGCCGCGAGCTGTGGCACCGCGCCTGGGCGCGCCTCGGCGAGGAGCTCGCGCAGGGCCGCCAGGGCTTCGTCGTCGTGCCCGCGATCGATGCGGCGACGAAGGAGGACGACCCCGACGCGCTCGCCGACGGCGATGAGGCGGATGCTGCAGCCGAGGTCGCCGACCGCCCGCCGGCCTCCGTCTCCGAGCTCGTGCCCCTGCTGCGCGAGCACCCCTCCCTCGCCGGCCGCCGCATCGAGCCGCTGCACGGGCGGATGGGCACCGAGGAGAAGGACGCCGTCATGCGCTCCTTCGCCGCGGGCGAGATCGACGTGCTCGTCGCCACCACCGTCATCGAGGTCGGCGTCGACGTGCCCAACGCCTCGACGATGGTCGTCGTCGACGCCGACCGCTTCGGCGTCAGCCAGCTGCACCAGCTGCGCGGCCGCGTCGGCCGCGGCGGCGTGCCGGGCCTCTGCCTCTTCGTCACCGCCGCGCTGCCCGAGACCCTCGCGCGCGAGCGGGTCGAGGCGGTCGCCGCGACCCTCGACGGGTTCGAGCTCGCGCAGGTCGACCTCGAGCTGCGGCGCGAGGGCGACGTGCTCGGGTCGACGCAGAGCGGGGGCCGATCCAGCCTCAGGCTGCTGCGCGTCGCGAAGGACGGCGACCTCATCGGGGCGGCGCGCGAGGCCGCGGCCGGGGTGCTCGAGGGGGATGCCTCGCTCGCCGGGCATCCCGATCTGAGAGACGCCCTCGAAAGACGGCTCGACGATGGTGCGCGCGCCTTCCTGGCGAAGAATTAGGCTGGGGAGGGTCATGAAGGCCATCAGCTACAACCTGCGCAAGCACGCCGCGATCGGCGAGCTCTCGGCGCTCATCGACGCCCACTCGCCCGAGCTGCTGTGCCTGCAGGAGGTCGACACCGTCGATCTGCCGGCCGAGCTCGGCCCGCTGCACCTCGCCGACGCGACCAAGCGCAACCGGCTGGGGCTGGCGATCTACTACGACCGCGAGCGCTTCGAGTCGAAGGCGACGGGGGCGTTCCAGCTCAAGAAGTCGCTGCACGACATCATCGCGGCGCCCGCGCACGAGCGGCTGCTCGGCACCCACCTCGTCGACCGCGAGTCGGGGCACGAGCTCGTCGTCGCCTCCTTCCACGCCGCGCCCCTCACGGCCCTCAACTCGCTGCGCCGCAACCAGATCCGCGCCGCGCACGAGGCCCTGCGCGGCTTCGGCGACGGTCTGCCCACGCTCATGGTCGGCGACTTCAACTACCCGCTGTTCAAGGACTTCCTGACGGCCGAGGTGCGCGAGTCGGGGTACGAGCTCTCGCTCAGCGATCGGCGCACGTACACGCGGTACAAGTTCTTCCGCGGGCACTTCGACTTCGCCACCTCGTTCAACCTGCTCATCGACAGCGTGCAGACCCTGCCGCGCGGGGCGAGCGACCACCTGCCCATCCTCGTGACGGCGCAGGACGCCGAGGAGGCCGAGAGCGCGGCCTGACCGGCGCGACGGGCCGGCCGTCACGTCGCGGAAACACGGCCTCGCTAGGCTGAGCGCCGTGAGCAGAGTCGCTGTCGTCCCCGGGTCGTTCGATCCCATCACGCTCGGGCATCTCGATGTCATCGAGCGCGCCGCCCGCATCTTCGACGAGGTGCACGTCGTGGTGGTGCACAACCCGGGCAAGACGGCCATGCTGCCGATCGCGCAGCGGGTCGCGCTCATCGAGCAGGCGGTCGCCGACCGCGCGCTGCCCGACTCGATCCTCGTGACCAGTTGGAGCGTCGGCCTGCTCGTCGACTACTGCACCGACGTCGGCGCGAGCGTGCTCATCAAGGGCATCCGCTCGCAGATCGACGTGGCCTACGAGACGCCCATGGCGATCGTGAACCGCAACCTCGCCGGCGTCGAGACCATCTTCATGCTGCCCGACCCCGCCCACGCGCACGTCTCGAGCTCGCTCGTGCGGCAGGTCGCCTCGCTCGGCGGCGACGTCGCCCCCTACGTGCCGCGCGCGGTAGCCGAGTTCCTGCAGGCGCCGACCGAGGACTAGAGCCCCGTCGACGGCGGAAGGCCGCCGCCCAGGCGAACCTCGGCGACGGCCTTCACGGGTGATGCGGATGCTGCGGCGGCTGCCGCGGTCATCGCGGCGGCAGGAGCAGCAGCGCGGCGCTCTGCCACTGCTGCTCGCGGTCGCGGCGGCGGCGCTGCGCCTCGTGGCGGTGCGCGATCGACGCGCGCGCGACGATGACGCGCGGTCGGCGGCTCCACTGCACAAGGGCGATGCCGATGCGCAGGGCGATGCGGTCGGGCAGGCCGACCCGGCGCGGGCGCGCGGGCACGGACGGCGGATGGACGGTGGTCGGGATGCTCGGTCGAGCGGTGAGCAGGGTGCTCATGAGGGTTCGTTCCTTCGTGGCGCGGGCGCAGCATCCATCGTCGGCGCGCGGTGGCGCGCCTCGGCGGGGGCCGAGCCGGGGAGGGTGCCGCTCGTGGCGGCGGGAGGGGATCGACGCCCTCGTCGATCGGCGACAGCATGGCCGCGGAAGGGGGAGGGGTCGTGAACGGGGCGTGACCGCCGGAGGACGCGGAGGCGTCAGCCGGGGATCGGGCTTCGAGAGCGTCGCCACCGCGTGAGCGGGCGGCGGAATCTGCTACCCGGTCAGGCGGAGAGGACGCCGACGACGCCGGCGGTGAGGGGGAACCCCTCGAGAGTGATGAACATCATGCTGGCCTCCTTTCGGCGTAGTGGGTGGTCGCGTGCCTGAGGAACCTACCCCCGCCGGCCCGGGATGCGCAAGAGAGATCCCGGGCGTGTCGCGCGTCAGCGCGCCGAACCGCGATGTCATGAGGGGATCCCCGCGAGCGGCGGCGACGAGCATGCGCCCGGCGGGGCAGACTAGCCGAATGACGCCCGCCGCCCCGCTCATCGGCTACGCCGCAGCGCTCGAGCAGTACCCGCCGGCCGAGGCCGTGGCGCTCGCGCGGCTCGCCGAGCAGCACGGGTTCCGCGGAACGATGGCGGCGGACGCCTTCGCCCCCTTCACCCCGCAGCAGGGCCAGGCGAGCGCCGTCTGGCCCGTCGCCGGGGCGCTCGGCGCCGCGACCGCGGGCGATATCGGAGTGGGGCCGGTGACGCCGACCTTCCGCGTGCATCCCGCCGCGGTCGCGCAGTCCTCGGCCACCCTCGCCGCCCTCTACCCGGGCCGGCACTGGCTCGGCATCGGCAGCGGCGAGGCCATCAGCGAGCACGTCACCGGGCAGTACTGGCCCGAGCCCGCCGAGCGGCTCAACCGCATGTTCGAGGCCGTCACGATCATCACGAAGCTGTTCTCGGCATCCCTCGCCGGCAAGGAGGCCCGGCACGACGGCGAGTTCTTCCGTCTGGGCACCGCGCGGCTGTGGACGATGCCGGTCGAGGCGCCGCGCATCCTCATCGCCACTGCCGGCCCCGTCACCGCCAAGCGCGCCGGGCGCACCGTCGACGGCCTCATCATCGAGGCGGCGCCGATCGACAAGATCGGGATGCTCTTCCAGCGCTTCGCGGACGGCGCCCGCGAGGCGGGCCGCGACCTCGCGAGCACGAGCCGCGTGCTGCGGCTGCACCTGTCGTGGGCGCCGAGCGAGGAGCAGGCGATGACGAACGCCCTCGTCGAGTGGCCGAACGGAGGGATGCGCTTCGCGAAGAGCGACATCCGCTCGCCGCACGACCTCGAGCAGATCGCGAAGCTCGTGCGCCCCGACGACTTCGACGACCGGCTGCTCGTGAGCGCCGACCCCGACGTGCACCGCGCGGCCATCCAGCGCTACCTCGACCTCGGCTTCGACCGCGTGTACCTGCACAACGTCGGGCGAAACCAGGCCGAGTTCCTCGAGGTCTTCGGGCGCGAGGTGCTGCCGAAGCTGCACCGCTGACCGGCCGTCGTCCCGATCGGCGGCGGCACGGGTGCTGCTCTTCCGCCGCGAGCGTGCACAAATGCAGGACGTCCGCGGCGCGTCTCTTCGATGGTGGCGGCGACACGCCGTGGTCATGCTCGGACGTCCTGCATTCGTGCATGGCAGCGGCGGGATGCTCACGGCGACCCTGGCGCAAGACGCGGTTTCCTCACTAGGGTGACCGCGTGTACCTGATCCTGGCCGGGCTGCCGATCCTGCTCGCCGTGCTCACCCTCGCCGACATCATCATGCGCGGCGAGCACCAGGTGAACCACCTGCCGAAGACCTTCTGGATCATCCTCGTCATCATCATCCCGCTCGTCGGGGCGATCCTCTGGTGGACGATCGGCCGCGACTACGGCCCGCGCCCCGAGGCCGTCTCGTTCGGCGATCCGCGGCGGTGGGAGCGGCCCGCCGCGTCGTCCGCTGCCGCGAGCGCCCCGCTCAGCTCCACCGAGGCCGAGCTCGCCCGCCTCGACGCCGAGATCGCCCAGGCAGAGACCGAGGCCCGCATCCGCCGCCTCGAGGCCGAGGTCGAGGCCCGTCGCACGCGCGACGCCGGCGGGGGGTCCACCAGCGGCGCCGCGCGCTGACGAGCGGTCGACCAGGCCCCGGCGTCGGCCCTCGGCCCTAGGGTGCTGGCATGGTCGCCAACAGCGAGAAGCCCGTGATGCGCTTCGACTCCGTCGACGCGTGGGAGGCGTGGCTCGCGGCCCACGAGGATCACCCCGGCGTGCGCCTGCAGTTGCGCAAGAAGCGGTCGACCGCGCCGGGCATCACCTACGACGAGGCGCTCGAATCGGCCCTCTGCTTCGGCTGGATCGACGGGCAGATCTACGGCCTCGACGCGGACTACTCGCTGCAGGTGTTCACGCCGCGGCGCCCCCGGTCGGCGTGGTCGCAGCGCAACGTCGGCATCGTCGCGCGGCTGACGGAGGAGGGCCGCATGCGCTCCGTGGGTCTCGCCCAGGTCGAGCGGGCCCAGGCCGACGGACGCTGGGCGGCCGCCTACCGGCAGAAGTGCATGGAGGTGCCGGCCGACCTGCGCGCCGCCCCGAGGCCGCACCCGCCGCGGCAGCGACCTTCGCCGGCCTCGCCGCGCAGCAGCGCTTCGGCATCGTCTTCCGGCTCGACGGCGTCGTGCGGGCCGAGACGCGGGCGCGCAAGCTCGCCGGCTACGTCGCGCAGCTCGAGCGCGGCGAATCGCCGGTCTGAGGGCGGGCGACCGCCGGTTGCCCCGCGGCGAGGGCCGGGCGACGAGCGCGCGTCGAGCCGGGGGCGCGAGAATGGCAGCGTGACCGCGCTCGAGCATCCCGCCGCCCTGACCGTGCTCGTGCTGCCCGGCATCGGCGAGATCGTGCCCGGCGACGACCTGCCGGCCCTGATCGCTCACGCCGCGGCGGAGGGCGACGTGCGGCCGGGCGACATCCTCGCCGTGACGAGCAAGATCGTCAGCAAGGCCGAGGGGCGCATCCGCGAGGCGGCCGACCGCGAGCAGGCCATCACCGACGAGACGGTGCGCGTCGTCGCCACGCGCGAGCACCCGGGCGGGGTGACCCGCATCGTCGAGAACCGTCTCGGGCTCGTCATGGCCGCGGCCGGGGTCGACGCGAGCAACACCGCCGACGGCACGGTGCTGCTGCTGCCGCTCGACCCCGACGCGAGCGCGGCGGCGATCCGCGCGGCGGTGGAGGACCGCGTGGGCGGCCCGGTCGGCGTCGTCATCACCGACACCGCGGGCCGCGCCTGGCGCGAGGGCCAGACCGATATCGCGATCGGCGCGAGCGGCGTGCGCCTGCTCGACGACCTGCGCGGCGGGCGCGACGCGAGCGGCAAGCTGCTCGAGGTCACCGCCCCCGCCGTGGGCGACGAGATCGCGGCGGCCGCCGACCTCGTGAAGGGCAAATCCAGCGGGATGCCCGTGGCCGTGATCCGCGGAATGGCGCGCCTGCTCGATGCGGCAGCCCCCGGCGGTCGGCAGCTCGTGCGCCGCGCCGAGGAGGACATGTTCTACCTCGGCCACCGCGAGGCGCGCGCCGAGGGGCGGGCGGCGGGCTACGCCGAGGGGTACGAGGCCGGGCTCGCGGCGGGTCGTGCCGCCGCGGCCGGAGCATCCGAGCAATCCTGACCTTCCCGACCGGCCGTCGACCGTTTCGTCACCGGGGCATGCGAGGATGCCCGACGTGAGCACGACGACGAGCCCCGGCCCCGCCGGCCACCACCCCGACGCCCCCGCGACCGCGAGCGACGGCGCCGCCGGGTCCGGCCCGCTGACGATGGAGCGCTTCGCCGAGCTCGGCGACGCCATCCGCCACGCGATGAACGGGGTGCTCGACGGCAAGCCCGAGGCCGTCGACATGGCGCTCACCGTGCTACTGGCCGAGGGCCACCTGCTCATCGAGGACGTGCCGGGCGTCGGCAAGACCGTGCTCGCCCGCGCGCTCGCCACCTGCATCGCCGGCAGCGTCAGCCGCATCCAGTTCACCCCCGACCTGCTGCCCGCCGACATCACCGGCGTGAGCGTCTACCGGCAGCAGCAGGGCGTGTTCGAGTTAACGCCGGGCCCGGTCTTCGCCCACATCGTCATCGGCGACGAGATCAACCGTGCGAGCCCCAAGACGCAGAGCGCCCTGCTCGAGTGCATGGAGGAGGGGCAGGTCACCGTCGACGGGCTCACGCACGTGCTCGAGAAGCCGTTCCTCGTCGTCGCGACGCAGAACCCCGTCGAGATGGAGGGCACCTACGCCCTCCCGGAGGCGCAGCGCGACCGCTTCATGGCGCGCATCTCGATCGGCTACCCCGACGCCGCGAGCGAGCAGCAGATGCTGCGCGACCGCGAGCACGGCTCCCCGCTCGAGCGTCTGCAGCCGATCGTCGACGTCGCGGGTCTGCGCCGCATGGTCGCCACCGTGCGCGAGGTCTTCGTGAGCCCCGCCGTCGAGCAGTACGCCGTCGCGATCGTGCAGGCCACGCGCGACGACTCGGCGCTGCGGCTCGGGGCGAGCCCGCGCTCCACGCTGCAGCTCGTGCGCGCCGCCCGCGCCCGCGCCGCCCTCGACGGCCGCGACTTCGTGCTGCCCGACGACATCGACGCCCTCGCGACCACGGTGCTCTCGCACCGCATGATCCTCGTGCCCCGGGCGCAGCATCCCGACGGCTCGCCCGTGCGGGGCGTGGACGACGTCGTGCACCGCATCATCGCCGCGACCCCCGTGCCCGTCCCCGGCGCGCGGCGCTGAGGGGCGCCGTGCCGCGGTTGACCGGCAGGGGCTGGGCGTTCCTCGTCGTCGCCGCCAACCTCGCTGCGCTCGCCTACGGGCTCGAGCGCCCCGAGCTGCTGCCGCTCGCGGTCGTCGCCGCGGCTGCACCGATCGTCGGCCTCATCGTCGTCGCGGCGTCGCGCCCCCGGCTGGCCATCGGCCGCCACCTGCAGCCCGTCGTCGCGACCGTCGACGAGCCCGTGCGCGTCGAGGTGCTCGTCTCGGGCCGGGCCCGCGCCGCCGAGTGGATCGAGCGCGTGCCCATGACGCCCGGGTACGCGGGACCGGGCCGCCTCGCCGAGGTGCGGCCCCGCCGTACGCGGGCCCTCGGCTACCGCTACTGGCCCGAGCGCCGCGGCCTCGCCTCGGTCGGCCCGCTCCTCATCGAGGATCGCGACCCCTTCGCCCTCGCCGTGCGGGTGACGAGCACCGTCGCCGTCACGACGCAGCTCGTGCTGCCCGCCGTCGAGCCGCTGCCCGCCGGCCCCGTGCCCGATCCGAGCGCCGAGAGCGGGCCGCGCAGCAGCCGCTCGCGCGAGCGCGCCGATGACGACGTCATCACGCGCGAGTACCGCAGCGGCGACGCCATGCGCCGCGTGCACTGGCGCGTCTCGGCCCGGCAGGGCGAGCTCATGGTGCGGCAGGACGAGCCCCAGGCCGGTCCCCGCGCCCGTCTGCTCGTCGACGACCAGCGCTCCTCGTACCCCGACCACCGGCCGCGCCGCGAGCCCGCCTCGCCCGCCTTCGAGTGGTCCGTGCGCATGGCCGCCTCGGCGGCCGCCCACCTCGCCGAGCGCGGCTACGCCGTCGACCTCGTCACGCCCTCGCCGCGCGCCGACGACGCCCCCGCCGCCGACGGGCCGGTCGGCCGCGTGCTGGGCGAGCTCGCGGTGCTCGAGCTCGCCCCGGCCGCGCCGCTCGACGCCGTGCCGGGCACCGCCGCCTCCGTGCCGCTCGTCGCCGTCGCCTGCCGCCCCGATGCGGGCACCGTGCAGTGGATGCTCGCCCAGCGCGCCCCCGGATCGGTCGCCGTCGCCCTGCTCGTCGCCCCCTCCGGCCCGGTCGCCGACGGCCCGGCGGGCCGCGAGGCGGAGGACGCCTTCCGCCGGGCGGGCTGGCTCACCGCCTCGGTCGAGCCGACGGCGCCGCTGGCGGACGCCTGGTGGTCGCTGCTCGGGCGCCCCGAGGATCGCACGCCCGCGGAGGCCCTGCTGCGCGAGGGGGTGCGGCGTGGCTGAGCGGGCGGCGCGGGCACGGGCATCCACCCCCGTCGGCGGGTTCACCGGACCGGGCTCGCCCGCGGTCAGCCTCGCCCTGCTGCTCGCGACCGGGGCGGCGCTCACCGGGTTCACCGTGCTGCTCGAGGCGGAGGGCCCCTGGTTCGCCTCGACGCTCGTCGTCGCCGCGGTCGTGCTCGCGGTGGGCCTCATCGTGCGCCGCATCGCGCCGGCGTGGGCGCGGCTCTGGTCGGTCGTCGCCGGCGTGCTCGCGCTGCCGATCGCGCTCATCGCCCTGTTCGCGCTCGACGCGCTCGTGCCGGTCGGCGACGAGCTGCCCTTCGAGGGGGTCGTGCGCCGGATCGGCGAGCTCGTGATCGACGGCGAGACGGGCATCGCCGAGCAGGGCATCCCGGCGTTCGCGGAGGACGGCATCCGGTTCCTGCTCGCGGCGGGCATCGGTGCGCTCGTACTGCTCGCCGACGTGGCGGCCTCGGCGCTGCGGCGGCCGGCGCTTGCCGCGGTGCCGCTGCTGGCGGTGCTCGCCGTGCCGGTCGTGCTCGTGCCCGGCGAGCTGCCGCTCGTCTCCGCGCTCGCGACCGCCGCCGCGTTCCTGCTGCTGCTCGCCGTGCACCGGCCGGCCGCGAGCGGGGGAGGCGCCGGGGCCGGGCGCGCGATCGGCATCGCGGCCGCTGTGGTCGCGCTCGCTGTCGTCGCCCCCTCCCTCCTGCCGGCGGTCGTGGTCGGTGATCGTCCCGCGGGCCAAGGCATCGCCGGCGTCACCACCGGCGTCAATCCGCTGATCTCGCTCGGTGATGACCTTCGCCGAGGGGCTCCTGTCACTGTGCTGCGATACTCGACTACCGCGGAGGGCGGCCTGTACTTGACTCTGGCGTATCTGGCCGACTTCGAGGGTCAGAACGTTCAGCCAGTCGAGAGCGACGGCCCTGCGGAACCGACGGGTGACATCGGACCTCCGGCGTGGTTCGGCGACGGCATGCCGCGCACCGAGGTGACGACCGACATCACGCTCGCGAACCTCCGCTCCCGCTGGGTGCCGCTGCCGAGCGCGCCCGAGCGCGTCACCGATCTCGATGGCTCCTGGATCATCGACCGCGACGGCGTCACCCTCCGCTCGCCCGGCGGGCCCCTGCGAACCGGCGCCTACACGGTCGACAGCTTCATCGCCGAGCCGACGCCCGAGCAGCTGCGGGCGGCCGGCGTCGACGCGCCCGGTCTGGAGCGCTATCGCGCGGTGCCGGAGGAGACGGAGGCGATCGTCGAGCAGACGGCCCGCGCCGTCGTCGGAGACGCCGAGAATGCGTTCGATCAAGCGCTGGCCCTGCAGCGCTTCTTCACCGGCGGCGCGTTCGAGTACAGCGAGCAGGCGCCCGTCGACGGCAGCTACGACGGAACAGGCGCCGAGATCGTCGGGCGTTTCCTCGAGGCGCGCAGCGGCTACTGCGTGCAGTTCGCCTCGGCGATGACGCTCATGGCCCGCACGCTCGATATTCCCACTCGAATCGCCGTCGGGTTCCTGCCCGGGGTGCGCGACCCTGACGCGCCGAACGAGTATGTTGTGAGCAGCGATGATCTGCATTCGTGGCCAGAGCTGCACTTCGACGGCATCGGCTGGGTGCGATTCGAGCCGACCCCGTCCCGCGGTGCCCCCCCGGCTTACGCGGCCGACGACGTGACGGCGACGGACGCTGCCGCCGAGCCCGGCGCGATCCCGACCTCCACGCCCGACCCCGAGACGCCCACCGACGCGCCCGACCCAGAGGCTCCGACGCCGGGCCCCGACGGCTCGGATCCGCTCGTGCCGAGCGACGCCCCCGGCTTCGGCGCCGGCGGGCGAGACGGCACCGAGGCGGGCTCGGCCGCCGGCTTCCGGCCCGACCCCGCGGTGGTCGCGGCGGTCGCGATGGTGCTGCTGCTCGCCCTGTTTGCCACTCCTGCAGCCGCGCGGGCCCTGCGCCGTCGGCGCCGTCGCCGGTCGGAGGACGCGCTCGACCGCTGGCGCGAGGTGCGCGACACCGCGCGCGATCTCGGGCTGCCGGCGGCGCTCACGGTGACGCCGCGCGGGCTCGCCGATGCTTGGGCGGCGAGCGACTCGTCCGCCCGCGCCGACCTCGAGCGCGTCCTCCTCGCCGCGGAGGCCCGCGCCTTCGGGGCGGACCGCTCGAGGGTCGATCCGCCGGTGATCGACGGCGTGCTCGCGGCGCTGCGGGCGCAGTCGCCCGGCTGGCGCCGCCTCCTCGCCCGCGTCGCCCCGGTCTCGCTGCTGACGCGCGCCGACGACGCGCTGCTCGAGGCGGGGGAGCAGCCGGCGACGGGAGCCGCCGCGCGCTCCGACCCCGCCGGCTCCGCCCCCGCGCCCTCCGATGCCGGGCCGTCCGCGCCCGGTCCCTCCGCTCCCGGGCCCTCCGCCTAGGCTCGGACGATGGCCCGCCCCGTCTCCCTCGTCGTCCCCGTGCGCGGCGGCGGCCGGGGCAAGTCGCGGCTCGCGGTCGACGCCGATCGCCGCGCGCGGCTCGCCGACGCGATCGCGCTCGACACGCTCGCCTCTGCGCGGGCCTGCCGGGCCGTCGGCGAGCTCGTCGTCGTCGGTGCGCTGCCCGAACCGGTCGAGGGGGTGCGGGTCGTGCCCGACCCGGGCTTCGGTCTGATCGTCGCGATCGGCGCGGGGTTGGCGATCTGCGATGAGGATGCCCCCACCGCCGTCCTGCTGGGCGACCTGCCGGCGCTGCACCCCGCCGACCTCGAGTCGGCGCTGCTCGCCGCGAGCGAGCACAGCTGGGCCTTCGTGCCCGACGCCGGGGGCTCCGGAACGGCGCTCGTCGTCGCGGCGGCGGGCCTGCCGCACGCGCTGCGGTTCGGGCCGGGATCGGCGGAGGCCCACGCCGACGCCGGCTACGTCGACCTCACGGCCGGACTCGCCGGCCCGCCCCTCGCCCTCGCCACCCTGCAGCGCGACGTCGACACGCTCGACGATCTCGAGGCCGCGCGCGCCCTCGGGCTCGGAGCCCGCACGAGCGCGGTGCTCGCCGGGCCCTAGCCGGGGTCAGGCGGGCGGTCCCTCCGCGGCGGCCACCGGGTCCATCCAGAAGACCTCCCAGTGGTGGCCGTCGGGGTCGCGGAAGTCGCGGCTGTACCTGAACCCGAGGTCGCGCGGCGGACGCGCGGCGGTGCCGCCCGCGGTGACGGCGCGCTCGAGCAGGGCATCCACCTCGTCGCGGCTGTCGGCGGTGAGCACGTAGATGGCCGCCGTCGCGGCGTGCGCGTCGGCGACGGGCAGGTCGGTGAACTCGGCGAAGGCGGCGGGCTCCATGATCATCGCGTAGATGGTGTCGCTGAGCACGACGCAGGCGGAGCGCTCGCCCGAGAACGACTCGTTGATGGTGAAGCCGAGCGCCTCGTAGAAGGCCCGGGAGCGGCCCACGTCGGCCACCGGCAGATTGACGAAGATCATCAGCATGGGTGCGCCGTACGCCTGTCGCGCGCCCACGCGCACTCCGTGCGGGGGTCGCGGCGGCGCGACGTCGCCGATCGCCGGGGGCCTGCGGCTCCCGCCGGGCGCTCGCGGCTCGCACGCACCCGGTTCGCGGTTCTCGTCCGCCCGGCTCGCTCCGCCCGCCCGCCCGTCTTGCTCCGCCCGCCCGTCTGGCTGGCTCGTTCCGCCTGGCTCGCTCCGCCCGTCCGTCTGGCTAGCTCCGTCCGCCCGGCTGGTTCCGCCCGCCCGCCCGGATCGCTCCGCCCGCTGCAGCGTCCTCGCGCGGCGCTCCGCGTCTCGCCGGGCGAGGGGGCGGCGCCGCCCCTCATGCTCCTTCCACTCCGCAGGAACTACATGAGCGAACGTCATGTAAGTCCTGCAGAGTGGAAGGCGGTGGGGAGAGAATGCCGTGCCGGACGTGCCGCGAAAGGCGGCGACCATCGCCGGAGATGCGGTCAGCGGACGAAGCGTCACGCACGTCCCGCGACATCGACCGCGCTGCGCGCGTCCGCCGGGCACCGCCGGCGAAACGGCCAGCGACCCGAGCGGCCTGGCCGGCCGTACCGCCCGCGGCGCCCCGAGCGCCGGGAGCGCCCCGCTCAGGCCCCCGCGCGAACCTCGGCGATCGACAGCGCGAGCCGCCGACCCGTCGCCGCGTACCCCTCGGTGCGGTGCGCCTGCGCCGCCGCGAGCCGCTCGGCGTCCGGCTCGCCGTACGTCGTCGTGCGCTGCCAGGAGGTGCGGCCGATCCCGCCGACGAGCTCCTCGAGCTCGGCCACGGTCTTCTCCGAGCCGTTGTCCGCGCCCGCCATGCGGCTGATCGTCTCCTCCATGAGGGTGCCGCCGACGTCGTCGGCCCCGCCGCGCAGCATCATCTGCGTGCCCTCGGTGCCGAGCTTCACCCACGAGGTCTGGATGTGGTCGATGCGTTCGTGCAGCATGAGCCGCGCGACCGCGTGGATCGCCCGGTTCTCCTGCGCGGTCGGGCCCGGACGGGCCACGCCCGCGAGGTACACGGGCGAGTTCGCGTGCACGAACGGCAGCAGCACGAACTCGGTGAACCCGCCGGTGTCGTCCTGCAGCGCCGACAGCGTGCGCAGGTGGCCGACCCAGTGCGCCGGGTTGTCGACGTGGCCGTACATCATCGTCGACGACGAGCGGATGCCCAGCCGGTGCGCCGTGCCCACGATGTCGAGCCACGTCGCCGCCGGCAGCTTGCCCTTCGTGAGCACCCAGCGCACCTCGTCGTCGAGGATCTCCGCCGCCGTGCCCGGAATCGTGTCGAGCCCGGCGAGCTGCGCCTCGCGCAGGAACTCCTCGAACGACAGCCCCGTGCGGGTCGCGCCGTTGACGATCTCCATCGGGCTGAACGCGTGCAGGTGGATGCCCGGCCGACGCTTCTTGACCTCGCGCGCGAGGTCGAAGTACGCGGTGCCCGGCAGATCCGGGTGGATGCCGCCCTGCATGCAGATCTCCGTGGCGCCCAGGTTCCACGCCTCGTCGACGCGGTCGCCCACCTGCTTCATGGAGAGAGTGAAGGCGTCGGCGTCGGTGCGTCGCTGCGCGAAGGCGCAGAAGCGGCAGCCGGTGTAGCAGACGTTGGTGAAGTTGATGTTGCGGTTCACGACGAACCCGACGCGGTCTCCGACCGTGTCGCGCCGCACCGAGTCGGCGAGCGCGGCGAGGGCGTCGAGGTCGTCGCCCTCGGCGTCGAGCAGGGTCAGGTAGTCGGCGTCGGAGAGCCCGGCGGGAGCATCCTCTGCCCGCTGCAGCACCGCGCGCACGCCCGCGCTCACCGCGAACCCTGCCGCGGACCGGCGTGTGTCGCCGACGGTCTCGCGCAGCTCGGCCCAGTCGCCGTAGACGTCCTCGAAGTCGCCGCGCGTCTGCGTCGTGCGCCCGACGGTGTCGATCTCGACATGCAGATCGGTGCGGCCCGTGCCGCCCGTCGCCGCCCAGTCGGGATCGGGCTCCTGCCAGGGCAGGCCGACCGGCATCGCCGACTCGTCGGCCAGGCCGTCGGGCCCGGCGAGCGCGCGCACGTGCGGCAGCACGCGCGGGTCGATCCACGGCTCCTCGGCGCGCACGAAGTGCGGGTGCGCGGTGAGGCGCTCGCGCAGCGCGTAGCCCGAGAGCGCGGTCAACCGGGCGAGCTCGTCGATCTGCGGCCACGGCCGCTCGGGGTTCACATGATCGGGGGTCAGCGGGCTCACGCCGCCCCAGTCGTCGATGCCGGCCCGGATCAGCAGGCCGAGCTCCTCGGCGTCGGTGAGGTTCGGCGGGGCCTGGATGCGCGCGCCGGGGCCCATCACGAGCTTGGCGACGGCGACCGAGGCGATGTACTCCTGCAGCTCCAGGTCGTCGGCGCCGCGCATCGCCGTGCGCGGCTTCGCGCGGAAGTTCTGGATGATGACCTCCTGCAGCGAACCGTGGCGGCGGGCCACGGCGCGCAGGGCGAACATCCCGTCGACGCGCTCGGCGTAGGTCTCGCCGATGCCCAGCAGCAGGCCGGAGGTGAAGGGCACGTTGCTGCGCCCCGCGTCCTCGAGCACGCGCAGTCGCAGCGCCGGATCCTTGTCGGGGCTGCCGAAGTGGGCGAGCCCGCGGGTCTCGAACAGGCGCGTCGAGGTGGTCTCGAGCATCATGCCCATGCTCGGGGCGACGGGCTTGAGGCGCTGGATCTCCTCCCACGTCATGACGCCGGGGTTGAGGTGGGGCAGCAGACCGGTCTCCTCGAGGATGCGGATCGACATCGCCCGCAGGTAGTCGATCGTCGAGTCGTAGCCGTGCGCGTCGAGCCACTCGCGGGCGGCCGGCCAGCGGTCCTCGGGGCGGTCGCCGAGGGTGAACAGCGCCTCCTTGCAGCCCATCGCCGCGCCCTGGCGCGCGACCTCGAGCACCTCGTCGGGGCTGAGGAACGGCGCCTTGCCCTCCTTCTCGAGCTGGTTCGGGGTCTTGACGAACACGCAGTAGTGGCAGCGGTCGCGGCAGAGGTGGGTGAGCGGGATGAACACCTTGCGCGAGTACGTGATGACCCCGGGGCGTCCGGCGCGCTCGAGCCCGGCATCCCGCACGCGGCTCGCGACCGTCAGCAGACGGTCGAGGTCGTCGTGGCGCGCGTGCAGCAGCGTCTCGGCCTCGGTCGCGTCGAGGGTCACGCCCGACTCGGCGCGCTTGAGGGCGCGCGAGATCGCCGAGGCGGTGGGCACGAAGCCCGCCTCCGGCGTCGGCGCGGCGGGGGCGACGGTCGGCGTGGGCAGAGGGACGGGCGAGTCGGTCACGAGTGCTCCGTGGTCGGCTGCGGCCGCGACGGGGCGACCGAGGGGGATGCGGGCGCGCGCGACCCGCGGGGGACGGCCCGGGCAGGAGCCGGGCCCAGGCGCCCCCAATGCCGGGTGCGCCGCGTCGATGCCGTCACCCTACTCGCGTCATGAGTCGTGCGCGTCTCGGGCCGGAGCGCTCATCCGAGCCGCCCGGCCCGCCGCCACGGCGCCGCGCTCAGCCCTCGTCGCGCAGCGCGAGCCCGAGCGCGACGGCCTCCTCGGCGAGCGCGGCGGCGGTGTCGAGGTCGCGCATCCACAGCGGCACGGCCCGCACGGCGAAGCCCTCGTCGTCGAGCGGGGCGACGAGCGCCGCGTCCTCCTCGGCCACGAGCCAGCCGTCGAGCAGTCCGCCGTCGCGGCGCAGCCCGTAGTGGCGGGCGACGGCGCCCGCGTCGGTCGCGACGCCGATGGCGCTGAGGCAGGCGTCGGCCATGCCGCGCACGGCCTCGCCCGCGATGATCGGCGAGACGCCGACGACGGGCGCGCGCTCGGCGGTGATGGCGTCGCGCATGCCGGGCACGGCGAGCACGGTGCCGATCGACACGACGGGGTTGGAGGGGGCGACGAGCACGAGGTCGGCCTCGAGCAGGGCATCCAGGGCGCCGGGGGAGGGCGCGGCGCTCTCGATGCCGTGCTGCACGAAACGAGCCGCCGGCAGGGAGGCCCGGTAGCGGGTCCACCACTCCTGGAAGTGCAGCTCGCGCTCGCCCGAGCCCGCGCCGGCATCGCCCGCGATGACGACGTGGGTGTCGACCTCGTCGTCGGTCGCGGGATGCAGGGTGACGCCGAGCTCCCAGCGCTGCTGCAGACGCCGCACGACCTCGGAGGGCGTTGCGCCCTCGCGCAGCCAGGCGCTGCGGGCGATGTGGGTGCCGAGGTCGAGGTCGCCGAGCGTGAACCAGGGCGGGGTCACGCCGTACTCCTGCAGCTCGGCCGAGACGCGCTCGCTCTCGCCGACCCGCCCCCAGCCCCGCACCTCGTCGTTCTGCCCGCTGAGCGTGTAGAGCATCGAGTCGAGGTCGGGGGTGATGCGCAATCCGGCGAGCCACCAGTCGTCCCCGGTGTTCACGATGACGTCGATCGCGGCGCCCTCGAGGGGCGCTCCCGGGGCCGCCCGGCGCACCGCCTCGCGCACGCCGCGCACGAACCGCGCGCCTCCGACCCCGCCTGCGAGCACCACGATCCTCATGCCTCCACGGTAGCCGCGCCGGGCATCGCGCTCATGCGTGCGGGATGGTGCAGGAATGCGCAGATGAGGCCTATGTTTTACCCACCTGTCATTGGGCGAAACGAGCCGGAAACGGCGCTCTCGCACACTGACCCCAGTTCAACGATGAAAAGGGGAACATGCACATGACCACGGTTCGCGCCGCGATCACTCAGACCACCTGGACGGGCGACAAGGAGTCGATGCTCGACAAGCACGAGCAGCTCGCCCGCGATGCCGCGGCCGACGGGGCGCAGATCATCTGCTTCCAGGAGCTCTTCTACGGCCCCTACTTCGGCATCATCGAGGACGCCAAGTACTACGACTACGCCGAACCCGCCGACGGGCCCATCGTGCAGCGCTTCGCGGCGCTCGCGAAGGAACTCAAGATGGTCATCGTCCTGCCCATCTACGAGGAGGACATGCCCGGCGTCTACTACAACACCGCCGTGGTGGTGGATGCCGACGGCACGATCCTCGGCAAGTACCGCAAGCACCACATCCCGAACCTCGACCGGTTCTGGGAGAAGTTCTACTTCCGCCCCGGCAACCTCGGCTACCCCGTGTTCGACACGGCCGTCGGCAAGGTGGGCGTCTACATCTGCTACGACCGGCACTTCCCCGAGGGCTGGCGCGAGCTGGGCCTGAACGGCGCCGAGATCGTCTTCAACCCGAGCGCCACGAAGCCCGGCCTCTCGAACCGCCTGTGGGAGCTCGAGCAGCCCGCCGCGGCCGCCGCGAACCAGTACTACATCGGGGCGAACAACCGCATCGGCACCGAGAGCGACGAGTTCGGCGACCTCGCCGTCACCTTCTACGGCTCGAGCTACTTCGTCGACCCGCGCGGCAACTACGTCGGCGAGGTCGCGAGCCAGGACCAGTCCGAGACGGTGACGCGCGACCTCGACCTCGACCTCATCCGCGAGGTGCGCAACAACTGGCAGTTCTACCGGGATCGTCGACCCGACTCCTACACCGCGACCACGCGCCCGTAGCCCGACCGACGATCTCAGGAGAATCCCGATGACCATCCTCATCACGGGCGGAACGGTCGTGAGCGCCACCGGGCGCACGGCCGCCGACGTCCTCATCGACGGCGAGCGCATCGTCGCCGTGCTCGAGCCGGGCTCGACCCTGCTCGGGCACGATCTGACCGCGAGCGTCGACACCGTCATCGACGCGACGGGCAAGTACGTGATCCCCGGCGGCATCGACGCCCACACCCACATGGAGCTGCCCTTCGGCGGCACCGCCGCGATCGACACCTTCGAGACCGGCACGATCGCGGCCGCCTGGGGCGGCACGACGAGCATCATCGACTTCGCGGTGCAGACCGCGGGCCAGAAGGTGTTCGACGGGCTCGCCGCGTGGCACGAGAAGGCCGCGGGCAACGCGGCCGTCGACTACGGGTTCCACCAGATCGTCGGCGGGGTCGACGCCGACTCGCTCGCGGCGCTGCCGAAGCTCATCGACGAGGGCATCACGAGCTACAAGCTCTTCATGGCCTACCCGGGCGTCTTCTACAGCGACGACGCGCAGATCCTGCGCGCCATGCAGGTCGCCGCCGACACCGGGCTCATGACGATGATGCACGCCGAGAACGGCCCCGCCATCGACGTGCTCGTCGAGCAGCTGCTCGCCCAGGGCAAGACCGACCCGTACTACCACGGGGTCGCGCGCGCCTGGCAGATGGAGGAGGAGGCGACGCACCGCGCGATCATGCTCGCGAACCTCACCGGCGCCCCGCTCTACGTCGTGCACGTGAGCGCCAAGCAGGCGGTCGAGCAGCTCGCGGCCGCGCGCGACGTCGGGCAGAACGTGTTCGGCGAGACGTGCCCGCAGTACCTGTACCTCTCGCTCGAGGACCAGCTCGGAGCTTCCAGTGACGAGTTCGGCGCCTTCGAGGGCGCCAAGTGGGTCTGCTCGACACCGCTGCGGTCGAAGGAGGAGGGCCACCAGCACCACATGTGGCGCAGCCTGCGCACGAACGACATCCAGATGGTCTCGACCGACCACTGCCCCTTCTGCATGAAGGGCCAGAAGGAGCTCGGGCTCGGCGACTTCTCGAAGATCCCGAACGGCATCGGCTCGGTCGAGCACCGCATGGATCTCATGTACCAGGGCGTCGTCACGGGCGAGATCACCCTCGAGCGCTGGGTCGAGCTCACGAGCACGACCCCGGCGCGCATGTTCGGGCTCTACGGCCGCAAGGGCGTCATCGCCCCGGGGGCCGACGCCGACGTCGTGATCTACGACCCGGACGGCCATACGAGCATCGGCATGCCCGTCGACGCCGAGGGCCGGCCGACCGGCAGGAAGCACCACATGAACATGGATCACGCGGCCTGGGAGGGCTTCGAGATCGATGGCAAGGTCGACACGGTCATCAGCCGCGGCTCGATCGTCATCCGCGACGACGCGTTCCACGGGCGGGCCGGCCACGGCCAGTACCTGCGCCGCGGCCTGTCGCAGTACCTGGTGTAGGGGAGGGAGCAGCCATGGACTTCGGAGCAGTCATCCAGACCAACCCGCCCGCCTCGCGCACGGTGCACCTCGCCAAGCTCGCCGAGCAGCACGGCTTCAGCCACGTGTGGACCTTCGACTCGCACATCCTCTGGCAGGAGCCCTACGTCATCTACTCGGCGATCCTCGCCGAGACGCACCGCGTGAAGGTGGGGCCCTTCGTCACGAACCCCGCCACGCGCGACTGGACGGTGACGGCGAGCACCTTCGCCACCCTCAACGAGATGTACGGCAACCGCACGGTCTGCGGCATCGGCCGCGGCGACTCGGCCGTGCGCGTCACGAACGGCAAGCCGACGACGCTCGCCGAGCTGCGCGAGTCGATCCACGTGATCCGCGAGCTCGCGAACTCCCGCGCGGTCGAGTACCACGGCGCCACGCTGCAGCTGCCGTGGAGCACGGGCAGCGAGCTCGAGATGTGGGTGGCCGCCTACGGCCCGCTCGCGCTCAAGCTCACGGGCGAGGTCGGCGACGGCTTCATCCTGCAGCTGGCCGACCTCGACATCGCGAAGTGGATGATCGAGACCGTGCGCACGGCCGCCGACAACGCCGGGCGCGACCCGATGGACGTGAAGTTCTGCGTGGCCGCGCCGATGTACGTCGGCGACGACTGGGAGCACATGCGCGACCAGTGCCGCTGGTTCGGCGGGATGGTCGGCAACCACGTCGCCGACATCGTCGCCAAGCACGGCGCCGGCAGCGAGGTGCCGACGGCGCTCACCGACTACATCGCCGGGCGCGAGGGCTACGACTACAACAGCCACGGCAAGGCCGGCAACGACCACGTCGACTTCGTGCCCGACGAGATCGTCGACCGCTTCTGCGTGCTCGGCACCGCGGAGCAGCACATCGAGAAGCTCGAGGCCCTGCGCGAGCTCGGCGTCGACCAGTTCGCCGGCTACCTGCAGCACGACAACAAGGAGGAGACCCTCCGCGTCTACGGCGAGCGCATCATTCCCGCGATCAACGCGCCGAAGCGGGCGAAGGCGTGACCGACGCCGCGATCGCGCTCACCCCGCCCCGTCGTCGGGCGCGCGATCGCGGCGCGCGGCTGCGGGTGTGGGGCTGGGGCCTCGTGGGGCTCGTCGCGCTGGGCATCGTGTGGGAGGCGTACAAGGCGCTCGGCCCCGCCGACGGCGTGGTCGTGGCGGGCATCCGCGTGCTGCCGCGCACGAGCGATCTCGCCATGCCGCACCTGTGGGAGATGGCGGGCAGGATGCTCGAGCCGGTGACGCGCGCCGAGGGCGCCGACCCGCTCTGGCTCGAGATCGTGCTCGCGGCCTCGCTGACCCTCGGCATCGCGGCCGCGGGCTGGGTGGTCGGAGTCGCCGTCGGCATCGGCCTCGCCCTCGTCATGCAGCGCTGGCGGCTCGCCGAGTCGGCGATGCTGCCGTGGATCGTGCTGAGTCAGACGGTGCCGCTCATCGCCTTCGCCCCGCTCGTGCGCAGCTGGGGCTCGCGCATCGAGATCGGCGCCTTCGAGTGGCAGGACTGGATGTCGGTCGCGGTGATCGCGAGCTACCTGGCCTTCTTCCCCGTCGCGGTCGGCGCGCTGCGCGGGCTGCAGGCACCCGACCGCATCCATCTCGAGCTCATGCACACCTACTCGGTGGGCTGGTGGCAGACGCTCACGCGCCTCCGCTTCCCCGCCGCCGTGCCCTACCTCCTGCCGGCCCTCCGTCTCGCGGCCGCGAACGCCGTCGTCGGCGCCGTCGTCGCCGAGGTCTCGACGGGCCTGCAGGGCGGCATCGGCCGCCTCGTCATCCAGTACGCCGGGCAGGCCTCCGGCGACCCGGCGAAGGCCTGGGCGCCCATCGCGGGCGCCGTCGCCCTCGGGCTCATCGCGGCCGGCTCGGTCGCGCTGCTCGGCATCATCCTCCGCACCTACCGACGCTCCGAGGAGCAGGCATGACCTCCACGACCCCCGCGACGAGCACCGCCGTCGCCGCCCCCGCCGTCGCCGTCACCGGCGTCGACAAGATCTTCTCCACGAAGGCGGGCGAGGTGACGGCGCTCACGGGCATCGACCTCGCGGTCGCGCCCGGCGAGTTCGTCTCGCTCATCGGCCCCTCCGGCTGCGGCAAGTCGACGCTGCTGCGCCTCATCGCCGACCTCGACACCCCGAGCTCGGGCACCGTCGAGGTCTTCGGCACCTCCGCGCACCAGGCGCGGCTCGACCAGAAGTACGGCATCGCCTTCCAGCAGGCGGGGCTGCTGCCCTGGCGCACGGTGGCCGGCAACATCGCGCTGCCGCTCGAGCTCGCCGGCGTCGCCCCGGCCGAGCGCACCGCCCGCGTCGAGCAGCTCGTCGCGCTCGTCGGCCTCGGCGACTTCGCCGATCGGTTCCCCGATCAGCTCTCGGGCGGCATGCAGCAGCGCGTCGCGATCGCCCGCGCGCTCGCCAAGAAGCCCGCCCTGCTGCTCATGGACGAGCCCTTCGGTGCCCTCGACGAGATGACGCGCGAGTACATGCAGACCGAGCTGCTGCGCATCGCCGCCGACACGGGCGCCGCCGTCGTCTTCGTGACCCACTCGATCCCCGAGGCCGTGTACCTCAGCGACCGCGTCGTCGTCATGTCGCCCCGCCCGGGCCGCATCGCCGACGTCGTCACGATGAACCTCGGCCGCACCGCCGACCGCGCCGACGACCTGCGCGAGGACGGCGCCTTCTTCGAGATGATCACCTCCGTGCGCGAGGCCCTGCACGGCAGCCCGGTCGCGGGCGCCCGCGGGGTGGAGACCCGATGACGGCGACGGCCGCGCCCCGCCGGTCGACTGCGGCTGCGGCGGGCGCCGCGTCCGCCCCGATGCGGGATGCCCCGCCGAGCGCCGCGCAGCGCATCCTCGCGCCGATCGTGCTCGGCGTCGTGGTGATCGGCGCCTGGCAGCTGCTCACCGCCTCGGGCCTCGTCGAGGCCTACCTGCTGCCGAGCCCGGCCGCCATCGGCGAGCAGATCATCGAGTTCGCCCCGACCATGCTGAGCGCGGCGGGCATCACGGGGCTCAACGCGCTGCTCGGGCTCGTGCTCGGATCCCTGCTCGGGGTGCTCGCCGCCCTCGCCGCCTCGAGCGCCCGGCCGGTGGACGGCATGCTCGCGCCCGTCGTCGCGGCGCTCGCGGTCATCCCGATCGTCGCCCTCGCCCCGGTGCTCAACACGATGTTCGGCGCCGACTCGCAGGTCGGCCGCCAGCTCATCGCCGGGCTCGCGGCCTTCGTGCCGGTGTTCATCACCACGGCGCGGGGCCTGCGGCAGACCCAGCCCGTGCACCGCGACCTCATGCGCACCTACGCGGCGAGCCGCTGGCAGATCATGCGCACGATCACCCTGCGCACGGCGGCGCCGTACACGTTCACGGGCATCCGCCTCGCCTCGTCGCTCGCCGTCATCTCGGCGCTCGTCGCCGAGTACTTCGGCGGCCCGCGCGGCGGGCTCGGCGGGCTCATCTCGACCTCGGCGGCCTCGAGCGCGTACCCGCGCGCCTGGGCCTACGTGGTCGCCGCCATCCTGCTCGGCCTCGCCTTCTACCTCGTCACCCTCGCCCTCGAGAGCGCCGTCTCGCGACGGCGCTGACCCCCGAACCCCTCCTCCCGCACCCACCGCACCGCATCCCATCCCTGCACCACGAAAGGACAGCCATGACGCACAGCACCCCCCGTCGCCTCGCGACGTTCAGCGCGCTCGGCCTCACCGCCGCGCTCGCCCTCACCGCCTGCGCCGGCGGTGACCCCGGCACCTCCGACGGCGGGGGCGGCGACGAGCTCACGCCCGTCTCGCTGCAGCTGCAGTGGCTGCCGCAGGGCCAGTTCGCCGGCTACTTCGCCGCCGCCGAGCAGGGCTACTTCGAGGAGGCGGGCCTGGATGTGGAGATCATCCCCTCGGGCGGCGACATCGTGCCGCAGGACGCTCTCTCGAACGGCGACGTCGACTACGCGATCGCCTGGGTGCCGAAGGTGCTCGGCTCGATCGAGGCCGGCGCGAACGTCACCAACATCGCGCAGATCTTCCAGCGCTCGGGCACGCTGCAGGTGGCGTGGGCCGACAGCGGCATCGAGTCGGTCGCCGACTTCGAGGGCAAGAAGATCGGCTCGTGGGGCTTCGGCAACGAGTGGGAGATCTTCGCGGCCATGGCTGAGGAGGGCCTCGACTCGTCCACCGTCGAGATCATCACGCAGGACTTCAACATGAACGCCTTCCTCAGCGGCGACATCGACGCCGCGCAGGCGATGACGTACAACGAGTACGCGCAGGTGCTCGAGACGGTGAACCCCGAGACGGGCGAGCTCTACACCGCGGACGACCTCAACGTCATCAGCTACGAGGACACCGTCGGCGCGATGCTGCAGGACGCGATCTGGGCCGACACCGAGCGCCTCGAGAGCGACGAGGAGTACCAGGAGACGACGGTCGCCTTCCTCAAGGCCGTCATCAAGGGCTGGGTCTACGCGGCCGAGAACCCGGAGGAGGCCTCGCAGATCACGATCGACGCCGGCAGCGGCTGGGGCCCGAGCCACGAGCTGTGGATGGTCAACGAGACCAACAAGCTCATCTGGCCGGCCCCGAACGGCATCGGCTTCATCGACGAGGGCGCGTACCAGGCCACCGTCGACGCCGCGCTGAGCGCCGTCAACGAGTCGGGCGCGAGCCTCATCACCGAGGAGCCCGCCGAGGGCGTCTGGACGAACGAGTACATCGAGCAGGCGCTCGCCGAGCTCGAGGAGGAGGGCGTCGACATCTACGGCGAGAGCTTCTCGCCGATCGACGTCGAGCTGCTCGAGGGCGGCAACTAGCCGCCCCGCGGGTTCTCCCAGACCGGCCGCGCAGGCTGGGGGCATGACGTTCGCCCCCGCCTCCCGCGCGGCCGGTCTGGCCCGCCTCGACGACTTCGCGCCGCTCGCCGGGCGCCGCTACGCCGCCGACCGCAACCACGACCGCGGCCCGCACGAGCAGCCCGCCGTCTCGCAGCTCTCGCCGTACCTCCGCCACCGCCTCGTCACCGAGGAGGAGGTCGTGCGGCACGTGCTCGCGACGCACTCGCTGCAGGCGGCCTCCACGTTCGTGCAGGAGGTCTACTGGCGCACCTACTGGAAGGGCTGGCTCGAGCAGCGCCCGAGCGTCTTCACCCGCTACGAGCACGGCGCCCTCGCCGCCCGCGAGTCGCTGGGGGAGGAGGGCGAGGCCCTGCTCGCCGCCGCCGTCGAGGGCCGCGCCGGCATCGAGGGCTTCGACGACTGGGCCCGCGAGCTCGTCGACACCGGGTACCTGCACAACCACGCCCGCATGTGGTTCGCGAGCATCTGGATCTTCACGCTGCGCCTGCCCTGGCAGCTCGGCGCCGAGTTCTTCCTGCGCCACCTGCTCGACGGCGATCCCGCCTCCAACACGCTCAGCTGGCGCTGGGTCGCCGGACTGCAGACGCGCGGCAAGACCTACCTCGCCACCGCCGACAACATCGCCCGCTACACCGAGGGCCGCTTCCGGCCTCGCGGCCTCGCGAGCGTCGCGCCCGCGCTCGAGGAGGACGAGCCGGTGCCGACCCCGGCGCCCCTCGCTCCGGCCGCCGCCGTGCCGCCCGGGCGGATCGGGCTGCTGCTGCACGACGACGACCTCGCGCCCGAGACGCTGCCGGGCGTCGAGCGCATCGCGGCCGTCGCGGCCCCGGCGCGCGGGCGGGATCGCACCGCGCAGGGCACCGCCGCGATGGTCGCCGACTTCCAGCGGGATGCCCTCGCCGACGGCCTCGACCGCGCGGCGAGCATCCATGACGCCCCCGCCGAGAGCCTCGGCGACCTCACCGCGCCCGCCATCGCCGCCTGGGCCGCGCGGCACGAGCTCGACGCGATCGTCATGCCGCTCGCGCCCGTCGGCGCCGCGCGCACGGCGCTCGACCGGGCGGCCGCCGAGCTCGCGTCGGAGGGCCTGCCCCTCGTCTCCCTGCACCGCGAGTGGGATGCCCGAGCCTGGCCGCACGCCACGCGCGGCTTCTTCCCGTTCCGCGAGCGCATCCCGCAACTTCTGCGCGCTCAGGGTTTGCTCGCGCACGGGTCATAATGAGCGGAACAGGGGCCGGCCCGCCGCGCCCCGGAGCGTCGCACCCTCATCGCGCGGCGCTCCTCACGCCAGCGGCGCCCGCGCCCCGACACGAGGAACCGATACCGATGACCGACACGCTGAACCGGTCGCACCCCGTCGACACCGCCCCCGCCCCGGCGCTCGACCCCGCCGACGGCGCCCGCGCCTACGATCTCGATCGCGAGTTCGTCTTCCACTCCTGGAGCGCCCAGGGCGCCCTGAAGCCCTTCGTCGTCGCCGGCGCGTCGGGCTGCGAGGTCTGGAACTACGACGGCGAGCGCTTCCTCGACTTCTCGAGCCAGCTCGTCAACACGAACATCGGCCACTCGCACCCGAAGGTCGTCGCGGCCATCCAGCACCAGGCCGCCGAGCTCGCGACGGTCGCGCCCTCGCACGCCAGCCTCGCCCGCGGCGAGGCCGCGAAGCGCATCGTCGAGAAGGCCGGCCCCGGCTTCGCGAAGGTCTTCTTCACGAACGGCGGCGCCGACGCGATCGAGAACGCCATCCGCATGGCGCGTCTGACCACCCACCGCCACAAGGTCATCTCGACCTACCGCAGCTACCACGGCAACACGGGTGCGGCGATCGCCTCCACCGGCGACTGGCGCCGCATCCCCAACGAGTACGCCTTCGGGCACGTGCACGTCTTCGGCCCGTTCCTCTACCGCAGCGAGTTCCACAGCGAGACGCCCGAGCAGGAGTGCGCGCGCGCCCTGAAGAGCCTCGAGCGCACCATCCAGGCCGAGGGCGCCGACACGATCGCCGCCATCCTGCTCGAGTCGGTGCCCGGCACCGCGGGCGTGCTGACGCCGCCCGTCGGCTACCTCGAGGGCGTGCGCGAGCTGTGCGACCGGTACGGCATCGTCTGGATCGCCGACGAGGTCATGGCCGGCTTCGGCCGCACGGGGGAGTGGTTCGCCTGGCAGGGCGCCGACATCAACCCCTCCCGCGCCACCCCCGACCTCATCGCCTTCGCCAAGGGCGTCAACTCCGGCTACGTGCCCGCGGGCGGCGTCGTCATCAGCCCGTCCATCGCCGCGGCCTTCGATGAGCGCGTCTTCCCCGGCGGGCTCACCTACTCGGGCCACCCGCTCGCGATGGCCTCGATCGTCGCCGCGCTCGACGCGATGACCGAGGAGGGCATCGTCGAGAACGCGAGGATGATCGGCGAGCAGCATCTCGGACCGGGCCTGCGCGCCCTCGCCGAGAAGCACCCCATGATCGGCGAGGTGCGCGGCATGGGCGTCTTCTGGGCGCTCGACCTCGTCACCGACCGCGAGAGCCGCACCCCCGTCGGCGCCGACGTCATCGGCCGGCTCAAGGCCGAGCTCATGGCCCGGCACGTGCTGCCCTTCGCCGCCGACAACCGCATCCACGTCGTGCCGCCGTGCATCGTCACGCCGGCCGAGGTCGAGCGGGCGCTCGTCGCCTACGACGAGGCCTTCACGGCGGTCGCCGCGGGCTGAGCCGACGCCGGCGCGCGCCGGGCATCCACCGCGTGATGGATGCCCGGCTCGCCAGGGCGTAGGATGGAGCGTTATGCCTGCCGCCAGAAGCCCCTACCTCGTCCGCGTGCGCGATCTCGTGCACCGTCCGGGAGAGATGCGCGAGGTCGCCCTGGCGTTCGATCTGCCCGAGCAGCTCGGCGCCGCCGCGGTCGTCGTGCCCGCCGGCGCGCCCCTGACGCTCGACCTGCGGCTCGAGGGCCTGCACGAGGGCATCCTCGTGAGCGGCACCATCGGCGCGACGGCGCGCGGCGAGTGCGTGCGCTGCCTCGACCCCCTCGCCCTGCCCCTCGAGGTCGAATTCCAGGAGCTTTTCGCGTATTCTCCTGACGACGCCTTCGACTACACGGTTCACGACGACCACGTGGATTGTGAACCCGTGGTCAGAGACGCCGTCGTGCTGGCCCTGCCGTTCCAGCCGGTGTGCCGCCCCGACTGCCCGGGGCTCGACCCCGAGACCGGTGAGCGCCTGGCCGACCAGCCGGCGCGCGAGCCGCGCGAGGTGATCGACCCGCGGTGGGCGGCCCTGCAGGGCTTCGCCGCGAGCGAGAGCGGCACCGATGACGGCAGCACCGACCAGACCAGCACCACCCCCGAGACCGCAGACTGAGACAACGTCGGCGCGCACGCGCGCCCGTGTGAGAGAGAGAAGAAGATCATGGCTGTTCCGAAGCGGAAGAAGTCCCGAGCCAACACCCACGCGCGTCGTTCGCAGTGGAAGGCCGAGGTCCCCACGCTCGTCAAGACCATCGAGAACGGCAAGGTCGTCTACAGCCTCCCGCACCGCGCCAAGGTCGTCGAGGACTCGGCGGGCACCCCGCTGTTCCTCGAGTACAAGGGCCGCAAGGTCGCCGACGTCTAAGTCGACCGCACCCTGTCGACGCAGCGCACGACGCCCGTGAGAGCGGCATCCGGCCCCGAGCCCGATCGCACCGCGCTCACGGGCGCCCTCGGCGTCTCCATCGACCCCGCGCTGCTCGAGCTCGCGCTCACCCACCGGTCGTGGGCGTACGAGCACGGCGGCGTCGCCAACAACGAGCGGCTCGAGTTCCTCGGCGACTCGATCCTCGGCCAGGCCGTCACGGTCATGCTCTACACCTCGTACCCGAACCTCGATGAGGGCGACCTCGCGAAGCGACGCGCCTCCCTCGTCTCCTCGGTCGCGCTCGCGGAGGTCGCCCGCGGCATCGGCCTCGGCGACCACCTCAAGCTCGGCAAGGGCGAGGAGCTGACGGGCGGGCGCGACAAGTCGTCGATCCTCGCCGACACGGTCGAGGCGATCATCGGCGCCGCCTACCTCGATCTCGGGGGCGAGACCGCCACGACGCTCGTGCTGCACCTCGTGGCCCCGCTGCTCGCCGACCCCGACCGATTCGGCGCGGCGATGGATCCGAAGACCTCGTTGCAGGAGCTCGCCGCGCGCCGCGGCCACGGCATCCCGGTCTACGAGCTGAGCGACACCGGCCCGGACCACTCGAAGCGCTTCACCGCCACCGTCGTGCTCGGCGGGGAGTCGATCGCCTCGGGCGAGGGCACGAGCAAGAAGCAGGCCGAGATGGCGGCCGCGCTCGAGGCCTGGACGGTGCTGAGCGCCCGGCGCTCGAGCACGCGCCCCGCCTGAGCAGGGCATCCCGCCGCCATGCCCGAGCTGCCCGAGGTCGAGGTCGTCCGCCACGGACTCGCGCCCGCCGTCACCGGCGCGCGCATCGAGCGCGTGACCGTGCTCGACGCGCGCTCGCTGAAGCGGCACGACGGGCCGGCCGAGGACTTCGTCGAGCGGCTCGCCGGCGCGCACGTCGCTGCGGCGGTGCGGCGGGGCAAGTTCCTCTGGATGCCGCTCGCGCTCGGCGAGGGAGGCTTCGGCGACCCCGTCGAGGCCCTCGTCGTGCACCTCGGCATGAGCGGTCAGGTGCTGCTGCGCGCCCGCGACGCCGAGGTCGCCCCGCTCACCCGCCTGCTCTTCGACGTGCACCACCCCGAGCACGGCGCCCTGCGCGTCGACTTCGTCGACCAGCGCATCTTCGGCTCCATGGCCATCGACCCGTTGCAGACGACGCCGGATGCCGCTGCCGGCGGCCACGGAAGCCCCCTGCCCCTCGTGCCCGGCCAGGTGGCGCACATCGCCCGCGACCCGCTCGATCCGGCCTTCGACGAGGCGCGCTTCCTCAGCGCCCTGCGCGCGCGGCGCACCGGCATCAAGCGCGCGCTGCTCGACCAGACCCTCGTGAGCGGCATCGGCAACATCTACGCCGACGAGTCGCTGTGGGCCGCGCGCCTGCACTACGACCAGCCGACGAGCTCGCTCTCGACGCGCAAGGCGCGCGAGCTGCTCGGCGAGGTGCGCACGGTGCTGCGCCGCGCGCTCGACGAGGGCGGCACGAGCTTCGACGCCCAGTACGTCAACGTCAACGGCGCCTCCGGCTACTTCAGCCACTCGCTGCGCGCCTACGGCCAGCACGGCATGCCCTGCGAGCGCTGCGGCCGGCTCATCGTGCGCGAGCAGTTCATGAACCGCGGCTCGCACTTCTGCCCGGGCTGCCAGCGCCTGCGCGCGGCCTGAGCCGCGCATCCACCCCGCGGGCGCCGCAGCCGCCCTCTGCACCCTTCCCGCTCGGGAGGATGTCCACCCTGCGCGGCATCTGCCGGCGGCGCGCGCGCGTCGGCCTCGACACGCCGACATCGCGTTGGACGACCGCGCAGCACGGACACGCTCGCGCCGATCCCGCGCACGCTCGTTCGGACGCGCCGCTCGGGAACCAGGCGAGCCACTCGCGACGCGCCGCGTTCCACACTCCCGCATCCGAACGAACGAACGCCCGAACGAACGAACGCCCGAACGCGCGAACCGAGGCGCGAGCAGCCCGAGGCGCGAGCAGGTGAGCGCCCCAGCGGCGACCGGCAGCAGGCCCGCGCCGCGCATCCACCCCGCTAGAGGGTCTTGCGCCACGCCCCCTCGTAGACGAAGGGCACGAAGCCGAGGGCCTCGTTGACGTCGAGCATGTGCCGGTTCTCCTCCGCGTTGTAGGTGATGACCGAGGGATGCCCCGGCCGCACCCGCTCGAGGAACAGCAGGTTCTCGGCCTTCAGCAGCAGCCCCAAGCGGTGCCCGCGGTGCTCGCGCAGCACGAGGGTGTCCTCCTGCGAGGCCGGGCGGTCGCGCTCGGCGGGGGCCGTCATCTCGGTGAAGCCGACGAGCCGGCCGGAGGCGACGTGCTCCACCGCGGCCGTGAGCGAGGTGCGGGGGCTGTCCTGCTCGAAGCGCTCGTCCTCGACGAGGCGCTCGACCGTCCAGACGTCCTCGGGCTCCTCGAGGCCCGCGGTGGGGGCGTCGGTGCTCATGCGGGTCAGCAGGTGCGCGATGTCCTCGCGCCACTCCTCGGGGGTCGCGTCGATCCAGGTGCGCACGCGGTACTCGTCCTCGGGCGCGCGCAGCCGGGCGGCGCGCACGGCCTCGAGGCGGCCGGGCTCGAGCGGCAGCGGCAGGCGGCTGCCGCGCTCGACCTGCTCGAGCGTGTAGCCGAAGCTCTGCAGCAGGCGTACCTCGGGGGTGCCGGCGGGCACCGAGCCGAAGCCGGTGGGGGAGGGGATGCGGATGCCGCCCTGCTTCCACGAGGGGGCGTAGGCGATCGCGCGGGTCTTGCCCTCGGCGCGCGCCATCTCCTCCATGCGGCGGCCGAGGGCCGCGCCGACGCCGAGCCCGCGCGCCTCCGGCAGCACCTCCATGAAGAGCCAGACGGTGTCGGCGGCCTCGTCGGTGCGCGTCTCGTAGACGCCGCGGCCCACGAGGCGCCCGTCGAGACGCGCGGCGAGCATCCGCTTCGGCTCGAAGGTGGTCTTCTGCCAGCCGGGCAGCAGCTCCTCGGCGCTGTAGTCGAGGTCGGTGCCGCCCGAGTCGTGCCGGTTCGCCGCGTTGCGCACCTCGACGCAGGCGAGGAACTCGGCCGCGTCGTCGGCGTCGAGGCGCGCCGGGATGACGACCTCGGTGATCGTGATCCCGCCCATGCCGAGCCCTCCTGATCGTCTGCGTGCACGCCCGCCGCACCCGCGGCCAGCCCGCCAGGATACTGGCGCGCGAGCCGGTACGGTAGGCCTCGATCCCTCCGATCGCCCATCCGTCCGACGTTCTCGCGAGGAGCCGCCGCGTGCACCTGAAGAGCCTGACGCTCAAGGGCTTCAAGTCGTTCGCGCAGCCGACCACGTTCCAGTTCGAGACCGGGGTCACCTGCGTCGTCGGGCCCAACGGCTCGGGCAAGTCGAACGTCGTCGACGCGCTCGCCTGGGTGATGGGCGAGCAGGGCGTCAAGACCCTGCGCGGCGGCACGATGAGCGACGTCATCTTCGCGGGCACGGCGACGCGCGGCCCGCTCGGCCGCGCCGAGGTGCAGCTGACGATCGACAACAGCGACGGCGCCCTGCCGATCGAGTACAGCGAGGTGACGATCTCGCGCACGCTGTTCCGCAACGGCGGCAGCGAGTACGCGATCAACGGCTCCTCGTGCCGGCTGCTCGACGTGCAGGAGCTGCTGAGCGACTCCGGCCTCGGGCGCGAGATGCACGTCATCGTCGGGCAGGGCCGGCTCGACTCGGTGCTGCACGCGAGCCCTGAGGAGCGCCGCGGCTTCATCGAGGAGGCGGCGGGCATCCTGAAGCACCGTCGTCGCAAGGAGAAGACGGTGCGCAAGCTCGAGGCCATGCAGTCGAACCTGACGCGGCTGAGCGACCTCGCCGGCGAGATCCGGCGGCAGCTGACCCCGCTGGGGCGCCAGGCCGAGATCGCGCGCGAGGCGCAGACGATCGCCGCGATCGTGCGGGATGCCCGTTCCCGCCTGCTGGCCGACGAGGTCGTCGCCCTGCGCACCGCCCTCGCCGACCACCACCGCACCGAGAGCGAGCGCACGAGCGAGCGCCTCGTCGTGCAGAGCCAGCTCGACCAGGCGCGGCTGCGGGTGCAGCGCATCGAGGCGCAGATGGTCGGCGACGCCGTCGACCGCGCGCGCGGCACGGCCTTCGCGCTCGAGAAGGTGCAGGACCGCCTGCGCTCGCTGAGCACCCTCACGCAGCAGAAGCTCACCCTGCTGAGCCAGCAGTCGGAGCTGCCCGGCATGCAGTCGACGGTGACGCAGGCGATGGTCGACGAGGCGCGCGCCGGGGCCGAGCGGCTCACCGCCGGGGTCGCCGAGGCCGAGCGCGCCGTCGGCGAGGCCGCGGCCCGCACCGCGACCGCGCGGGCCTCCCTCGACTCGCTCGACGAGGAGATCGCGGCGCAGTCGGCCCTCGTCTCGCAGCACGACCTCGAGCTCGCCGGCCTCGCCAGTCGTGTGGAGGTCGCCCGCTCGACGCTCGCCGCCGCCCGCGGCGAGCAGCTGCGCCAGCAGAACGCGCTCGAGGCCGCGCTCGCCCGCCAGGAGTCGACGCGCGCCGAGCTCGCCGCCCTGCCCGCGCTCGAGCAGGCCGAGGGCGCCGACGCCGAGCTCGACGAGGCCCTGCGCGCGGCCGACGAGCGGGTCGCCGCCATCCAGGGCCGCCTCGACGGCGAGCGGGATGCCCTGCACGGCCTCGAGCGCGAGCGCGACGCCCTCGCCGCCCGCGTCAGCGCGCTCTCGCAGGCCGTCGACTCGGGCGACGGCGCCCTCGGCCTGCTCGGCTCGAGCGGCGTGCGCGGACTCGTCTCCGACCACGTGCAGGTCACCCCGGGCTTCGAGGCGGCCGTCGCCGCCGCCCTCGGGAGCCTCGCCGAGGCCGTGCTCGTGGACGACGCCGACGCCGGGTTCGCCGCGCTCGACCGGGCCCGCGCGGCCGAGGCCGGTCGCGTCGAGGTGGTGCTCGCCGAGCTGGGCGGCGCGACGACCGCTGCCGCCGCGCCCGCCGTGCCCGGCCTCACCGCGGCGGCGAGCGTCGTCACCGCCCCCGCGGGCGTGCTCGCCCTGCTCACCCGCACGCTCATCGCGGACGACCTCGCCGCCGCCCGCGCCGCCTGGCCGGCGATCGAGGGCCTCGGGGACGAGGCCGGCACCGTGACGGTCGTCACCCGCGAGGGCGAGGTGCTCACCCGCACCGTGCTGCGCGGCGGCTCGGGCGCCGGCCGCAGCCGGCTCGAGCTGACCGCCGAGCGCGACGCCGCCGCCGAGCGCCTCGCCGACGTCGCCACGGGCATCGAGCGGGCCCGCTTCGCGCTCGACGCCTCGCGCGCCGAGCTCGCCGAGGCGAAGGCGCTCGCGACCGCGGCGCTCGCCGCCGTGCGCGACCACGACGCCCAGCGGGCCGCCCGCAGCGAGCAGCTGAGCCGCGCCCGCGCGCAGGCCGAGGCCGCCGAGGCCGAGGCCGAGCGCCTCGCCGGAGCGGGGGAGCGCGCCGCCGACGTCGTGCGCGAGGCGGAGGGCGGCGTCGAGCGCGCCGTGGCCGCCCACGACGACTTCGCCGCCCGCCCGCGTCCCATGCTCGACGCGAGCGCCCGCGACGGCCTCGTCGTCGAGCTCGACGCCGTGCGCGCCGCCGAGACCGAGCACCGCATCGCCCTCGAGACCGCGCGCGAGCGGGTGCGCGCCGCCCGCGAGGGCGCCCTGCAGCTCGAGCGCCGCCGCGAGGCCGAGCGCTCCGCCGCCGAGGAGGCCGCCCGCCGCGCCGTGCTGCGCCAGCGCCAGGTCGAGCGCGCCCGCACCGTCGCCGAGTCGCTGCCCGCCGTGCTGAACGCCGTCGACCGCTCCGTCGCCGAGGCCCGGGTCGAGCTGCACCGCGCCGAGTCCGAGCGCGCCACCCAGAACGAGGAGCTCGTCGAGCTGCGCCGCAGCGAGGCGCAGCTGCGCGAGCGCCTGCACGCCATCACCGAGAACGTGCACGGCCTCGAGCTGCAGATCTACGAGAAGAAGCTGCACCTCTCGCAGCTGCTCGAGCGCGCGGCCGGCGAGCTCGGCCTCGACGAGGACGTCCTGGTCGCCGAGTACGGCCCCGAGTCGCCCGTTCCCGACGACGACGCGCTGACCGCCGCCGCGCGGGCCGTGGCCGACGCCGTGGCCGCGGAAGCAGCATCCCGCGTCGACCCCGACCCCGACGCACCGCTGCCCGACGTCACGAGCGATGAGGAGTCGGCGCGGGTCGCCGAGCTCGTCGCGCAGTCGGCCCCGCAGGCGGCGCGAGATGCCGAGGGCGGCTCAGAGGGCGAGGGGATGCCCGCGGCCGAGCCCGTCGTGGCCGGCAAGCCCTTCGTGCGCGCCGAGCAGCAGGCCCGGCTGGCGAAGGCCGAGCGCAAGCTCAGCCAGCTCGGCCGCGTGAACCCGCTCGCGCTCGAGGAGTTCGCCGCGCTCGAGCAGCGCCACAAATTCCTCAGCGAGCAGCTGACCGACCTCGCCGACACCCGCCGCGACCTGCTGACGATCATCGATGAGCTCGACGAGACGATGCAGCACATCTTCGCCGCGGCCTTCGCCGACACGAAGGACGCCTTCGACCGCGTGTTCCCGGTGCTGTTCCCCGGCGGGACGGGTCAGCTGCTGCTCACCGACCCCGAGAACATGCTCACCACGGGCATCGAGGTGACGGTGAAGCCCGCCGGCAAGAAGATCGAGCGGCTGAGCCTGCTCTCGGGCGGCGAGCGCTCGCTCGCGGCCGTGGCGCTGCTCATCGCCATCTTCAAGGCCCGGCCGAGCCCGTTCTACATCATGGACGAGGTGGAGGCGGCGCTCGACGACGCGAACCTCGGCCGGCTGCTGACGATCTTCCGCGACCTGCGCGAGACGAGCCAGCTCATCATCATCACGCACCAGAAGCGCACGATGGAGATCGCCGACGCGCTCTACGGCGTGAGCATGCGGAAGGACGGCGTGAGCGCCGTCGTCGGCCAGCGGGTGCGGGCGCCCGAGCCGGAGGCCGTCGCGGGCTGAGTCGACGTGCCGCTACGACAGTCGGTGGTCCTCGTCGTCGTGCACCCGCAGCCAGCGGTGGTCGTAGGCCTCGAGCGTGAGCGCGACGCGACCTCGGTCGTCGGGGGCGACGTCACCCGAGCGCAGCAGGTCGGTGAGCCGGGCATCCCCCGCCACGCCATCGGGCAGGGCGAACTCGACGGTCTGCGGAGCGGCCGAGAAGCTGTGCACCGCGATCATGCAGCCCGAGGAGCCCTGCACGGCGTGCACGAGCACCGCGGCGTTCGGCTGCTCGATGATCGTCAGGGCGCCCCAGCCGATCTCGGCCGAGGCGCGGTAGCGCCGGATGAGCAGCTCCATGAAGCGCAGCAGCGACTCCGGATCCTCGCGCTGGGCCGCGGCGTTGACGTGCTCGGGGCTGTAGCCGTCGCCCGTCACGGGGGCGGCGAGGCGGCGCGGGCGGGCGCGCGAGAAGCCGCCGTTGGCCGTGGCGTTCCACTGCATGGGGGTGCGCACGGCGAGACGGCCGGACTGCGCGAGGTTCTCGCCCATCCCGATCTCCTCGCCGTAGTAGAGCACCGGGGTGCCGGGCAGCGAGAACAGCAGGCTGTAGACCATGCGCACGTGGCGCGGGTCGCCGCCGAGCATCGGGGGCAGACGGCGGGTGATGCCGCGGTCGTAGACGCGCATGCCCTCCTCGGGGGCGAAGGCCTCGAAGACCTCCTGCCGCTCGGCCTCGCTGAGCTTGTCGAGGGTGAGCTCGTCGTGGTTGCGCACGAAGTTCGCCACTGCGACTCCTCGGCGAGCACCGGCCGCTGCTCGAGGGCGCGGGTCAGCGGCCCGGCGTCCTGCCGGGCGAGCGAGAGGTAGAGGTTCTGCATGCCGATGAAGTCGAACTGCATCGTCAGCTCGTCGGCCGCCTCGCCGCCGAAGAAGGCCAGCTGCTGCTCGTACGGCAGGTTGACCTCGCCGAGCAGCACCGAGTCGCCCGAGCGGCGCGAGAGGTACTTGCGCAGCGAGCGCAGCAGCTCGTGCGCGTCGACCGCCGGCTCGTCCTGCTCGAGGAACGGCACGGCGTCGACGCGGAAGCCGCTGAGGCCGAGCTGCATCCAGAAGCCGATGACCTTCGCGATCTCGTCGCGCACCCGCGGGTTCGCGAGGTTGAGGTCGGGCTGGTGGTGGTAGAAGTTGTGCAGGTAGTACTGCCCGGTCTTCTCGTCGAGCTGCCAGACGCCGTCCTCCTCGCCGGGGAACACCGAGACGGGGGCGTTCTTCGGGATCTCGTCGCGCCAGATGTAGAAGTCGCGGTACGGCGAGGTGCGGCTCGAGCGCGCGGCCTTGAACCAGGGGTGCTGGTCGGAGGTGTGGTTGACCACGAGGTCGGCGATGACGCGGATGCCGCGGTCCTTCGCCGTGCGGATGACCTCGACGAGGTCGCCGTGGTGGCCGAGCCGTGAGTCGACGCCGTAGAAGTCCACGATGTCGTAGCCGTCGTCGCGGCCGGGGGTCGGGTAGAAGGGCATGAGCCAGAGGCAGGTGACGCCGAGCTCGGCGAGGTAGTCGATGCGCTGGGCGAGGCCGGCCATGTCGCCGATGCCGTCGTCGTTGGCGTCCATGAAGGTCTCGACGTCGAGGCAGTAGACGACGGCCGTCTTCCACCACAGGTCGCCGGTGTCGGTCGGCCTCATGCGGGCACCCGCGCCGAATCCGAGAAGGCGGCGAGGATGCTCGGCGCGACCCGCTCCAGGAACGCGCGCTGCTCGACCGGCACGTGGTGCACGTAGGCGCCGTCGAAGCCCTGGTCGAGCATCCCGCCGATGGCGTCGACGATCGCGGCGGGGCTGTCGCTCACGACGACCGAGTCGCGCACGTCGTCGGGCCGCACGTGCGCCGCGGCGAGCGCGAAGGCGCGCGGCGAGTCGAGATCCCAGCACAGGGGAGGGGGGAACACGTTGGTGCGCCACTGCTCGAAGGCCTCCTGCAGGGCGCGCTCCTCCGTCTCGGCCCAGGCGACGTGCACCTGCACGTGGACGGGCCCGCGCCCGCCGGCGTCGCGGTAGGCGTCGGAGACCCGGCGCAGCGCGTCGCCGGGCTGGTTGACGGTGACGAGGCCGTCGGCCCACTCGGCCGCCCAGGCCGCGGTCTCGGGGCTCACCGCGGTCGCGTAGAGCGGCGGCGGCGTCGCGGGGCGGGTCCAGAGGCGGGCGCGGTCGACGCGCACGAGGCCGTGGTGGTCGACCTCCTCGCCGGCGAGCAGCGCGCGGATGACGTGGACGCACTCGCGCAGCCGCGCGTTGCGCACGGGCTTCGCCGGCCACGGCTCGCCGGTGATGCGCTCGTTGAGGTTCTCGCCGCTGCCGAGCGCCACCCAGTACCGGCCGGGATTCATCGCCTCGAGCGTCGCGATCGCCTGGGCGCTGATGGCGGGGTGGATGCGCTGGCCGGGGGCGTGCACCTGGCCGATGCGCATCCCGCGCGCCCGTTCGAGGGCCGCGCCCATCCAGGCGAACGAGAAGGCCGACTCGCCCTGCTCCTCGCTCCACGGCGCGAAGTGGTCGCTGCCCATCGCCTCGGTGAAGCCGATCTCCTGGGCGAGCGCGACGGCTTCGAGCAGCGCTCGCGGCTCGACCTGCTCGTGCGATGCGTGGAACCCGATGGTGGGCATGCGTCCTCCTTGCGACGCCCCGACCCTAGGCAGTCGCGGGCGTCGCCGTCGCCGGGCTCACGCCGGGCGTTCAGGTTGCCGGCTGGCCCTATCACCCTCGGCGACCCGGCGCGAGCCCCTGCCGCTGCGCGGTCTTCCTCCGTAGCGTCGGAGACTCATCGACGGTCGGGAGGCCACTGCCATGAAGAAGACGCTCATCACCCTCGCCATGATCGGGATGCTCGCCCTCAGCGGCTGCGGCAACACGGGCGCGCAGACCGGCCCCTACACGGAGAATCCCTCGTCGAACCCCGACGAGCGGCCCTCGGACAGCGACGAGACGGACGAGAACCTCGACGAGGAAGGCGACACCGACCAGGACAACGAGGACGATGCCGAGGACGAGAACGACACCGACACCGACGACCAGTAGGGCGTCGCCCGCGGGCCCGCGCGGCTACCGGTAGACCGTCGGCAGACAGGGCTCGCCGCGCGCGAGCCGGAAGGCCTCGGGCGGCAGCTCGGCGATCGCCGCCGCGCGGTGCTCCCGCGCCGCGCGCACGCCCGCGGCGCCGAGCGCGGAGGGCTCGGCCTCTCCGTCGACCATGAGCGGCACGGTGAGGCCGCGCGGCTCGATGCCGGTGCGGCCCGCCTCGGGCATCCCGTCGCGGTCGTCGTCGACGACGACGTGCTCGGCTCGCGCGATGCCGTCGGGGCCGATGAGGCGCTCTCCGCGCTTCGCGCCGCCGCGGCCGACCTTGCCGCTCGAGGCCTTGGCGACGGGCGTCCACTCGCCGTCCGATCCCGCCTCGCGGCGCGCGACGAGCTTGTAGACGAAGCCGGCCGCGGGCGAGCCCGCTCCGGTGACGACGGCGGTGCCGACCCCGAACGAGTCGACGGGGGCGCCGCTGAGCGCCGCGATCGCGTGCTCGTCGAGGTCGTTCGTGACGGTGATGCGGGTGCTCGTCGCGCCGAGCTCGTCCAGCCGCGCGCGCACCTGCCGCACGAGGGTCGGCAGATCGCCCGAGTCGAGGCGCACCGCTCCGAGCCCGGTGCCGGCGACGCGCACGGCCGTCTCGACGCCGCGGCGCACGTCGTAGGTGTCGACGAGCAGGGTCGTGCCCGGGCCGAGCGAGTCGACCTGGGCGCGGAACGCCTCCTCCTCCGAGTCGTGCAGCAGGGTGAAGGCGTGCGCGGCCGTGCCCATCGTCGGGATGCCCCAGCGCCGCCCCGCCTCGAGGTTCGAGGTGGCGCCGAAGCCGGCGATGTAGGCGGCGCGGGCGGCCGAGACCGCGCTCGCCTCGCCCGTGCGGCGCGAGCCCATCTCGGCGACGCTGCGACCGTCGGCGGCCGAGACCATGCGGGCGGCCGCGGTCGCGACGGCCGTGTCGGCGTTGAGGATGCTCAGCACGACCGTCTCGAGCACGACCGCCTCGGCGAACGAGCCGCGCACGGTCATGAGCGGCGAGCCGGGGAAGTACAGCTCGCCCTCGCGGTACCCCTCGATCGAGCCGGTGAAGCGGTAGTCGGCCAGCCAGGCGAGGGTCGCATCGTCGACGACGCGCTCGTCGGCGAGCCAGTCGAGCTCGGCCCGCCCGAAGCGGAACCGGCTGATCGCCTCGAGCACCCGCCCCGTGCCGGCGAGCACGCCGTAGCGCCGGTCGCCGGGCAGGCGGCGCCCGAACACCTCGAAGACGCACTCGCGGTGCGCGCGGCCCGAGCGCAGGGCCGCCTCGATCATCGTGAGCTCGTAGCGGTCCGTCAGAAGAGCGGTGCTGTCGGTGAGGAGGGCGGTCGTCACGCGCCCAGCCTAGGTGCCTACGCTCGCGGCATGACCGACGCCCCCACCCGCTGGCTCACCGCCGAGCAGCTCGGCCCGCACTTCGACGACGGCGGGCGCATCGTGCTCATCGAGAACCACGAGGTCTTCCGGCGCCGCCCGACCCACCGGCTCAAGGCGCACCTGTACCTCAGCGCCCTGCGGCATCGGGCGCGCGAGCTGGGCGACCGCGGCGAGCTCGTCGTGAGCGGCTCCTACCGGGCGGCGCTCGAGGAGCGCGGCCTCGTGGGCGGCGCGCTCGAGGTGGTCGGGGCGACCTCGTGGGCGCAGCGCCGGCTCGTCGAGGGGCTCGGGGCGAGCATCCTGCCCGATCGGGGCTTCGTCACCGAGCGCGAGGAGTTCGCCCGCTGGGCCGAGGGCAAGACACCGCAGCAGCTGCTCATGGACCGCTTCTACCGGCAGGTGCGCACCCGCACGGGCATCCTCATGGAGGGCTCCGAGCCCGCCGGCGGCCAGTTCTCGTACGACCACGACAACCGCGAGCGGCCGCCGAAGGGCGCCCTGAGCCTGGGCCTGCCCGAGCCGTGGGCGCCCGTCGAGGACGACATCGACGCGAGCGTGCGCGAGACCCTCGACGCGCTCGAGGCCGACGGCGTGCGGTTCCTGGGGCGGGATGCCCCGCGCGCCTTCCCCGTGACGCGCGACGAGGCCCTCGCCTCCCTCGACGAGTTCCTCGAGTCGAGGCTCGGCGACTTCGGGCCCTACGAGGATGCCTCGCTGGCCGGCGACGACACGATGGCGCACAGCCGCCTCAGTGTGGCCCTCAACCTCGGACTGCTGCACCCGCTCGAGATCGTCTCCCGCGTCGTCGCGGAGCACGACGCGGGCCGCGCCCCGCTGCCGAGCGTCGAGGGCATCGTGCGGCAGCTCATCGGCTGGCGCGACTGGGTCTGGCACCTGTACTGGCACCTGGGCGAGGACTACGTCGAGCGCAGCAACCACCTGCAGGCGACGACGCCCCTGCCGGAGGAGTGGTGGCAGCTCGACGGCGGGGCCGTGCAGGCGCGGTGCCTCAGCCACGTGCTCGAGGGCGTCGGCCGCACCGGCTACGCGCACCACATCCAGCGCCTCATGATCCTCGGCAACTTCGCCCTGCAGCGCGGCTACGACCCCGCCGAGCTGACCGCGTGGTTCCAGGGCGCCTTCGTCGACGGCACCCCCTGGGTCATGCCCGCGAACGTCGTCGGCATGAGCCAGTTCGCCGACGGCGGCATCGTGGCGACGAAGCCGTACGCCTCGGGCGGGGCCTACATCGACCGGATGAGCGACTTCTGCGGCGGCTGCCGCTTCGATCCGAAGAAGCGGCTCGGCGAGAGCGCCTGCCCGTTCACGGCGGGCTACTGGGCGTTCCTCGACCGGGTCGAGCCGGTCATCCGGGGCAATCACCGCATGGCGCAGCCGCTCGCGGGCCTGCGCCGCCTCGCCGACCGCGAGGAGGTCGTCGCGCAGGAGCGCGCCCGCACCGCCTACTGACGCCGCCGCGCACCCCCGCACCTAGACTGTCGGGCGTGAGCAGCGCGCCGATCGGAGTCTTCGACTCCGGCGTCGGCGGCCTCACCGTGGCGCGCGCGATCATCGACCAGCTGCCGCGCGAGCAGGTGCTCTACCTCGGCGACACGGCGAACGGCCCCTACGGCCCCCGCCCGATCGCGCAGGTGCGCGAGCACGCCCTCGCCGTCATGGACGAGCTCGTCGACCAGGGCGTCAAGATGCTCGTCATCGCCTGCAACACCGCGAGCGCCGCCATGTTCCGGGATGCTCGCGAGCGGTTCGAGCAGGGCCACGGCATCCCCGTGGTCGAGGTCATCCAGCCCGCCGTGCGCCAGGCCGTGCGGCGCACGCGCACCAAGCGCATCGGCGTCATCGGCACCGAGGGCACGATCAACTCGCGCGCTTACGCCGACGCCTTCGTCGCGGACCCGGGCATCGTGCTGACCCAGGCGGCCGCGCCGCGCTTCGTCGAGTTCGTCGAGGCGGGCGTCACCTCCGGCCCCGAGCTCTTCGCGGCGGCCGAGCAGTACCTCGCGCCGCTCATCGCCGCCGACATCGACACCCTCGTGCTCGGCTGCACCCACTACCCCCTCCTCGCCGGCGCCATCCAGTACGTCGTCGGCCCGGAGGTCTCGCTCGTCTCGAGCGCCGAGCAGACGGCCTACGACGTGTACGGCCGTCTCGTCGCCCACTCCCTGCTGAGCGATCGGCAGGATGCCCCCCGCCACGTCTTCGAGGCCACGGGCTCCGACACCGACCGCTTCCGGCAGCTCGCCGCGCGGTTCCTCGGGCCCGAGGTCACCCGCGTCGAGTCGTTCCCGACCGGCGCCATCCCCCTCCCGAAAGGCACCCCATGACCACGATCGCCGAATCCGCCGGCCTGCGCGCCGACGGCCGCACCGCCGACCAGCTGCGCCCCGTCACGATCGAGCGCGGCTGGAGCGCCCAGGCCGAGGGCAGCGCCCTCATCACCGTCGGCGGCACCCGCGTGCTGTGCACGGCGAGCTTCACGAACGGCGTGCCGCGCTGGCTCGTCGGCAAGGGCCGCGGCTGGGTCACCGCCGAGTACGGCATGCTGCCGCGCTCGACGAACGAGCGCATGGACCGCGAGAGCGTCAAGGGCCGCGTCGGCGGCCGCACGCACGAGATCTCGCGCCTCATCGGCCGCGCCCTCCGCGCCGTGATCGACACGAAGGCGCTCGGCGAGAACACGATCAAGATCGACTGCGACGTGCTGCAGGCCGACGGCGGCACCCGCACGGCCTCGATCACGGGCGCCTACGTCGCGCTCGCCGACGCGGTCGAGTGGGGCCGCGACAAGGGCTTCATCGGCAAGAAGGCGACCGCCCTCACCGACTCGCTCGCCGCCGTGAGCGTCGGCATCGTCGACGGCGTGCCCATGCTCGACCTGCCCTACGAGGAGGACAGCCGCGCCGAGACCGACATGAACGTCGTCGTCACCGGGTCGGGAAAGTTCGTCGAGGTGCAGGGCACGGCCGAGGCCGCTCCCTTCGACCGCGCCGAGCTGGATGCCCTGCTCGACCTGGCCCTCGGGGGCTGCCTCTCGCTCAGCCACCTGCAGCGCGAGGCGCTCGCCCGATGAGGGTCGTCGTCGCGACGCACAACGCGCACAAGGTCGAGGAGCTGCAGCGCATCCTCGGCGCCGAAGTCCCCGGGCTAGAGCTCGTCGCGTACGACGGCCCCGCGCCGGAGGAGGACGGCGACTCCTTCGCCGCCAACGCCCTCATCAAGGCCCGCGCGGCCGCGGAGCACACGGGTCTGCCGGCGATCGCGGATGATTCGGGCATCTCGGTCGATGCGCTCGACGGGGCGCCGGGCATCCACTCGGCCTACTACTCGGGCGCGCGCGACGACGCCGCCAACGTGCAGCACCTGCTCGCCGAGCTCGCCGCGCTCGGCGACGGCGCCGACCGCACGGCCCGCTTCAGCTGCGCCGCCGCGCTCGTCGACCCGACCGTCGAGGGGGAGCCGTTCGAGACGGTCGAGCTCGGCGTCTGGCCCGGCGCGGTCGCGCACGCCGTCGCCGGCGGCGGCGGGTTCGGCTACGACCCCGTGTTCATCCCCGAGGGGCTGACCGTCACGAGCGCCGAGATCACCGCGGACGAGAAGAACGCGATCAGCCACCGGGCGCGGGCCTTCGCGGCGCTCGCCGTCGTGCTGCGGGCCCGAGCCGAGGGCTGATCCCGTGGTCGAGTCGGGGGTGCGGGCCGAGTCGAGCGGTGCGGCCTCGACCGCGGCCGACGACTACCTGAAGACGATCTACTCGCACACCGAGTGGCAGCCGAAGCCGATCACGCCGGGCGAGCTCGCCGTGCGGCTCGGGCTCGCTCCCTCGAGCGTCACCGAGATGGTGAAGAAGCTGGCGGCGGCGGGGCTCGTCGACCACCGGCCGTACGCGGCGATCCGCCTCACGCCCGCGGGGGAGCAGCGCGCGCTCGCCATGCTGCGCCGGCACCGGCTCATCGAGACCTGGCTCGTCGCGACCCACGGCTACGGCTGGGACGAGGTGCACGACGAGGCCGAGGTGCTCGAGCACGCCCTCAGCGACCGGCTGCTCGCGGCGATCGACGCGCAGCTCGGGCATCCCCGCCGCGACCCGCACGGCGACCTCATCCCCGGCCCCGACGGCGCGATCGAGCGGCCGGCGGCCGTGCGGCTCGACCTCGCCGCCGTCGGCGCGCGGGGCGCGGTCGTGCGGCTCAGCGACCGCGATCCGGCGGGCCTGCGCGAGCTCGAGCGGCTCGGCATCGCCCTCGACGAGCAGCTCGAGGTGGCGCCGGCGCCGGGCTCGGGGTCGGCTCCGGGGTCGGGGGAGGGCGCGCGGGTCGCCGTGCGACGGGCGACGGGAGCGCTCGACGTGCTGCCGCTCGACGTCGCCGCGGCCGTGTGGCTCACGGAGGGCATCCCGACGTAATATTTCGGCGTGCCGAAAAATCTGACGGATGCCCCCGCCGCCCGCCGCGGACTGCTCGTCGTCCCCCTGCTCGGCCCGGCGCTCGTGGCGGGCGTGGCGTACCTCGACCCGGGCAACGTCGCTGCGAACATGACCGCGGGGGCGCTCTTCGGCTACCTCCTCGTCTGGGTGGTCGTGACGGGCAACGTCATGGCGTGGCTCATCCAGTACCTCTCGGCGAAGCTCGGGCTCGTCACCGGGCTGAGCCTGCCCGAGGCGCTGGGGCAGCGGTTCCGCCGCCGCGGGGCGCGCCTCGGCTACTGGGGGCAGGCCGAGCTCGTCGCCATGGCCACCGACGTCGCCGAGGTCATCGGCGGGGCCGTCGCCCTGTACCTGCTGTTCGACCTGCCGCTGCTGCTCGGGGGCATCATCACGGGCGCGGTGTCGATGCTGCTGCTCGTCGTGCAGTCCCGGCACGGGGCGAAGCCGTTCGAGCGGGTCGTCACCGGGCTCATGCTCGTGATCGTGGTCGGCTTCTGCGCCGGGCTCGTCGTCGGGCCGCCCGACGCCGCGCAGGCCGCGGGCGGCCTCGTGCCGATGTTCGAGGGCACCGAGTCCGTGCTGCTCGCGGCGAGCATCCTGGGCGCCACGGTCATGCCGCACGCCATCTACGCGCACTCGGCGCTCACCCGCGACCGCTTCGGCCTCGTCGCCGCCGGCGTCGAGCGCACCCGGGTGCTGCGGGCGACGCGCATCGACGTCACCGTCGCGCTCGCGATCGCCGGCAGCGTCAACGTCGTCATCCTGCTGCTCGCCGCCGCGAACCTGCAGGGCGTCGAGGGCACCGACACGCTCGAGGGCGCGCACGCCGCGCTCGGGGCGGCGCTCGGCGAGCCCATCGCGCTGCTGTTCGCGATCGGGCTGCTCGCGAGCGGCCTCGCCTCGACGAGCGTCGGCGCCTACGCCGGCGCCGAGATCATGAAGGGGCTGCTGCGCGTGCGCATCCCGCTGCTGCTGCGCCGCGCGGTGACGATCGCGCCGGCGCTGCTGCTGCTCGCGCTCGGCGTCGACCCGACCCTCGCGCTCGTGCTCAGCCAGGTGGTGCTGAGCTTCGGCATCCCCTTCGCGCTCATCCCGCTCGTGCGCCTCACCGCCGACCGCGGGCTCATGGGCACGGCGGTCAACCGCCGCCTCACGACGGGGCTCGCGGTCGTCGCGGCAGGGCTGCTCGTCGCGCTCAACGTGACGCTGCTCGTGCTGCTCGCCATCGGGGTCTGAGCCCGGTCAGCGCACGACGAGCGAGCGCAGCCGCGCGAGCACCCGCACGGCCGCGCCGACGGCGCCGGTGCGCAGGCGGCCGCGCACGTCGGCGACGGCGGCGTTCCAGAACGCGTCGCTGTAGGTCGGGTAGGCGTGGGTTGCGCTCGCGATCGCGCTCGTCTTCAGCCCCCGCGTGACGGCGAGGGAGGCCTCGCCGAGGGATTCGCCGGCACGCGGGCCGACGATGAGGGCTCCGCGCACCCGGCCCTTCGCGTCGATCACGAGCGAGGTGAAGCCGGTGGTGCGGTCGTCGGCGATGGCGCGGTCGACGTGATGGTGGTCGACGGTCTGCACCGAGCATCCGTTCGCCTCGGCCTCGGAGGGCTGCAGCCCGACGGCGGCGACCTCGGGGTGGGTGAAGGTGACGCGGGGCACGACCTCGCTGACGGTGCGGCGCAGGCCGAGCACGGCGTTGGTGGCGGCGACGCTGCCGTTGACGCCGGCGGTGTGGGTGAACTGGGGCAGTCCGCTGACGTCGCCGGCGGCCCGGATGCGCGGGTTGCTGGTGCGCAGGGTGCCGTCGACGACGACGTGCCCGCGCTCGTCGGTGTCGACGCCGGCGGCGGCGAGGCCGAGCGCGTCGTCGGTGCGGGGCGCGCGGCCGAGCGCGGCGAGCAGGCGGTCGAAGGGCAGGGCGGTGCCGTCATCGAGGTGCAGGATGCCGCTCTCGCCGTCCTCGCCCGCCTCGACCCGCACGACCTGCGTGCCGAGCCGCACGTCGACGCCGTCGTCCTCGAGCGCGGCGGTGACGAGCCGCGAGGCGCTCTCGTCCTCCTTCGGCAGCAGCCGGGGGCCGCGCTGCACGAGCGCGACGTGCGAGCCGAGCCGCGCGAACGCCTGCCCGAGCTCGCAGCCGATGGCGCCGCCGCCGATGACGACGAGGCGCTCGGGCAGGGTCGTGAGGTCCCACACGTCGTCGCTCGTGAGCACGGCGACGCCGTCGATGCCGGGTGCGTCGGGAACGCTCGGGGCGGAGCCGGTGGTGATGATCGCCTGCCGGAACGCGATCGGGCGCCCGTCGATCTCGGCGCTGCGAGGCCCGGTGAAGCGCGCGCGGCCCATGACGACGAGCGCTCCGGACTGCTCGATGCTCTCGACGGAGTCGACGGGCGCGATGGTGCTCATGGCATCGTGCACGTGCCCCATGACGGCGGCGAAGTCGACGCGCACGCCGTCGACGTGCACGCCGAGGTGACCGCCGTCGCGGGCGCTCTGCGCGAGCTCGGCGGCGTGGATGAGCGACTTCGAGGGCACGCACCCCGTCCACAGGCAGTCGCCGCCCATGCGGTGCGCCTCGACGAGCAGCGTCGTCGCGCCGAAGCCGGCGGCGGTCTTCGCGGCGACGAGCCCGGCGGTGCCGGCGCCGATGATGAGCACGTCGACGGTGTCGGGCAGGTCGGCGAGTCTCGTCATGGGCCGAGCGTATCGGCGCGCGGGACTTGCTAGCCTGCGGATCGGGGCTGCACCCCTCGCCCCTGCCCCTCGCCCCTACTTGTCGCCTCTCGCCTGGCCCCTCGCTCCGGGCACCCGCCCTTCTCGCCTGTCGTCCCTCGTACCCGCCCTCTCGTCCCTCGTCCTTCGCGCCGCGCCCCTGCCCGCGCCGCTCGCCCTGACCCCGGAGTCCGATGCCTGCCTCTCCCGCCCCCGCCCCCGCGCCCCTGCCCGCCGATCTGCGCCTCGTCCCGCTGACGGCGGTGGATGCTCCGCGCATCGCCCCGCTGAACGACGCGGCCTACCCGGCGGTGCCGGTGACGTCGCCCGAGGATCTCGCCGCGCTCGTCGACCTGGCCGCCCTGCCGCTCGGCATCGAGTCGTCCGAGGGCGAGCTCGTCGGGTTCGTGCTCGCCCTGGCGCCCGGCGCCGCGTACGACAGCGAGAACTTCCGCTTCTTCGAGGAGCGCGGCGTCGACTGCCTGTACGTGGACCGCATCGTGATCGCCGAGTCGCAGCGCGGCCGCGGTCTCGGTCCCGTGCTGTACGACCGGGTCTTCTCGCTCGCGCGCGAGCAGGGCCGCCGCGAGGTGACCTGCGAGGTCAACCTCGACCCGCCCAACCCCGGAAGCCTCGCCTTCCACGCCCGCCTCGGCTTCGTACCGGTCGGCAGCCAGCCCACCAAGGGCGGCACGGTGACGGTGCAGCTCCTCGCCGCACCCGTCTGAGCCCTCGCTCGCCGCGCCTCCGTCGGCTCGGTGCGGGCTCGGAGCCCACTCCACAGGGTTCGGATTTCTCTGCTGAGGCCCTTCCACTCTGCAGGAACTCCGCGATCATTCGTCACGAAAGTCCTGCAGAGTGGAAGGAGCACGGAGGCGAATCCCGCACCCCGCGTTCCGCGCGCGGACGCGGCGCGGTTCGGCTCTGATGGGCGCGCCCGAAATCTCGGCGGGCACGGGCGCATCCGACGACGCGGCACGCGTCCTCCCCAGCGCCGGGTAGGCCATCGCGGGCCACGAGGGCGGGCGCGGGAACGGAGCGGGGGAGCGGGCTCCCGCATCCTGACCCGATGACGCGCAGCCCCATCCACCTCGACACCGACATCCGCTCGTTCGGCGGAATCGCCTCCGCCGCCGAGCTGCTCGACCTCGGCTACACCCGCGACGCCCTTCGACTGTGGGGCGACGGGCGGCGCAGCCGGCGGCTGCGGCGCGGCTGGTACGCCCCGCGCGACCTGCCCGAGGAGGTGGTGGCCGCCTGGGACGCCGGCGGGGTGCTCGCCTGCGTCAGCGCCCTCGCCCTCGCCGACCCCGGAGCAGCGTCGCGAGCGCTCGACGAGCTGCACATCTGCGTGCCGCGCACCGCCTCGCGCATCCCGCGGACGGTGCCGCTGCGCGGCCGCGCGGTGCGCGTCGTCGCGCACTGGAGTACGGCCGACCACGAGTCCGGCACGCGCCGGGGCGTCGACGCGGCGACCGCGGTGCGTCAGGCGCGCCGATGCGCGCGCCGCGCAACAGCGGATGCGAGCGCAGAGTGCAGGAGCGCGCTCGCCGGCGCCGAGCCCCAAGAGCGGCGCGAGCAGCGCGCGGTGACTAGCGGCCCGGGCGCCTGTCCTTCGGCAACCACTCCGCCGCGAGCACCGCGGCCTGCGTGCGCCGCTGCATGCCGAGCTTCGCGAGGATGCCGCTGACGTAGTTCTTCACCGTCTTCTCCGCCAGGAACAGGCGCGCGCCGATCTCGCGGTTCGACAGGCCCTCGGCGATGAGCGACAGGATCTCGCGCTCGCGCGGGGTGAGCCCGAACAGGGGGGAGTCCGGGGAGGGCTCGCCGCGCATCCGGCTCATGACGCGCTCGACCACCGCCGGCTCCAGCAGCGACTCGCCCGCGGCGACGCGACGGATGCCCTCCACGAGCCGCGTCGCGCGCACCTCCTTCAGCAGGTAGCCGTCGGCCCCCGCCAGCACGGCGGCGAGCACCGCCTCGTCGTCGTCGTACGAGGTCAGGATCACGCAGCCGATCGACGGCGCCGCCGACTTCACATCGCGGCAGACGTCGATGCCGCTGCCGTCGGGCAGCCGCCCGTCGAGCACCGCCACCGTCGTCCCCGTCGCGACGATCGCCGCGGCTGAGCCCGCCACCTCGCCGGCCTCGCCCACGACGACGATGCCCGGCTCCTCGGCCAGCAGATCCGCCAGGCCGCGCCGGACGATCTCGTGATCATCGAGGAGGAAGACGCGGATGCTCTCGGACATGTCGAGCGCCATCGTAGGAGTCACGGCCATGACGCCGCCGAGCCGACGTTCGCGAAACGACCATCGGCCCGCAGAGCGCGCGAGGCCGACGGCGGCGAGGGGGACGACGGAGCGGCGGGCGACGGCGAAGGGCGTCTCACTCGGCCTTCCACGGCACGACCCAGCGCAGGTGGGTGCCGCGCGGCGAGGCGGCGCCGACGGCGAAGGTGCCGCCGAGCTCGACGGCGCGGGCCCGCAGGTTCTCGAGGCCGCTGCGGTGCACCGAGGCGGGCATCCCGATGCCGTCGTCGGTGACCGTCAGCACCACCTGGGCGCCGCGCACGGCCACGCTCACCGCGACGACGCGGGCGCGGGCGTGGCGCACCGCGTTCGCGAGCGCCTCGCGGATGACCGCCGCGACCTCGTCGCCGAGGGAGGTGTCGACGAGGGTGTCGACCGGTCCGCTGAACTCGAGGCGCGAGTCGAGGCCCTCGCCCTCGAGGGTCTGCCGCACGAGCGTGTTGATGCGCGCGCGCAGCGAGTAGGTCTCGGCCGAGGGCGGCGCCGACAGCCGGTAGATCGCCTGCCGGATCTGCCGGATCGTCGCGTCGATCGCATCGACCTGCGCCGCGAGGCGCGCCCCCATCGGCGTCGAGGGGTCGCCGACGACGCTCTGCAGGCTCAGCCCGATCGCGAACAGGCTCTGGATGACGTGGTCGTGCAGGTCGCGCGCGATGCGGTCGCGCTCGTCCGCCAGCGCCAGGCGCTGCTCGTCGAGGCGGGCCGCCGACAGCTCCCGCGCGATCGTCGTCGAGCGGGCGAAGCGCGCGGCCGTCTCGCGGTCGGCCTCGGTGAAGGGATGCCCCGCCGCCCCCCGCACGATCGTCAACGTGCCCGCCTCGGTGTCGTCGGCGCCGAGCAGCGGCACCGTGAGGCGGCGCTGCGGCTGCTCGTCGCAGCGCCCGGCCTGCACGCTGATCGCGCCGGGCCCCGCGCCGAGGGTGACCTCCACGCCCGCCGCCTCGGAGACCGCGAGCGCGGTCTCGGCGACCTCGTCGAGGGCGTCGGGCGACAGCGCGCCCGAGAGCAGCCGGCGGCCGAGGCGCTCCGAGGCCTCGAGCCAGCGGCGCTCGGCGCGCGCCTGCTCGTACAGCCGCGAATTGGCGATCGCGGTGCCCGCCATGGAGGCGAGGCTGCCGATGATCGCCTGGTCGAGGTCATCGAAGGGCCCGCCGCCCTCCCGCTCGGTCAGGTAGAGGTTGCCGTACGCGACCTCGCCCACGAGCACCGGCACCCCGAGGAAGGCGTGCATGGGCGGGTGGTGGTCGGGGAACCCGACCGAGCGCGGATCGTCGTCGAGGCGGTCGAGCCGGATGGGCGCGCCCTCGGTGATGACGGCGCCGAGCAGGCCGTGCCCGGCGGGCAGGTGCCCGATGCGCGCGGCCTCGTCCTCGGGCAGCCCCGCGTGCACGAAGCGCTCGAGGCGGCCGTCGGGCGAGATCACGCCGAGGGCGCCGTAGCGGGCGCCGACGAGCTCGCGGGCGACGTCGACGATGTGCTGCAGCGCGCTCGTGAGATCGAGATCCCGTGTGACGGTCTGCGAGGCGGAGAGCAGCAGCGCGAGCCGCGCGCGACCCGCCTCGGGCGAGCCCGCCCGGTCGAGGATCCGACCGATGAGCGCCGCGGTATCGGGCATGCCGGTCAGATCGAGTGGTCGCCGGCGCCCGCGGGGGCGGTACCGACCGCGCGCTCGTCGTCGACCTTCATGGTGCCCTGGCGCAGGTGCACGGGCTCGACCGGCGCCGGGCGCTTCGCGGCGGCGCGGCGGCGGGCGAGCAGGTTCAGCACCTCGACGCCGATCGCGAAGGCGATGGGGCCGTAGATGAGCGCCTTGTCGATCTTGTAGTCGAAGCCCTCGGCGATGAGCATGACGCCGATGAGCACGAGGAAGGCGAGGGCGAGCATCTTCACCGTGGGGTGGCGGTTGACGAAGTCGCTGACGGCCTTGGCCGTGAAGAGCATTATCAGCACGGCGATGACGACCGCGGCGACCATGACCCAGAGCTCGTCGACCATGCCGACGGCGGTGATGACCGAGTCGATCGAGAAGACGAGGTCGATGAGCAGGATCTGCACGATCACGCCGCCGAAGGTCGCGGCCTTCTTGCCGGCGCCGGCGGTGTGGTGCTCCTCGCCCTCGAGCCGCTCGTGGATCTCGGTGACGGCCTTGTAGAGCAGGAAGAGTCCGCCCGCGATGAGGATCATGTCCTTGCCGGAGAAGCCCATGCCGAACAGCTCGAAGACGTCGGCGGTGAGCGTGATCACCCAGCTCGCCGCGAAGAGCAGGCCGATGCGCAGGAACATCGCGAGGCTGAGGCCGAGGATGCGCGCCTTGTTCTGCTGCTCGGGCGGCAGCTTGCCCGCGAGGATCGAGATGAACACGACGTTGTCGATGCCGAGCACGATCTCGAGCACGAGCAGGGTGCCGAAGGCGATGAGCAGCTCGGGGGTGAAGACGATGTCCATGCGCTGATCCTAGTGAGCCGCGGGGGTGCGCGAGCTGCGGACTAGTGGGCGGGGCGACGCTCCTCCTGCGGAGCATCCATGGGCCAGCCGAGCCGCTCGCGCACCGCGCGCTCCGCGGCCACGGGCCAGCCGCGCCAGCCGGTGACGCCGCTCGTGACCGCGAGGTAGAGCAGGCTCCGGGCCGCGCGCTCGGGGTCGCGCTCGAGCGCCCGTTCGAGCAGAGCGGCGAAGTCGGGATGCACGGTTTCGAGCCGCCGGTAGGCGTCGAGGTCGTCGAGCCGGGCATCCGCCCCGCCCACCACGACCTGGCGGTGCAGCGCGAGCAGGCTGCCGAGCGCGTGGGATCGCACCGACTGGCCCGCGCTGAGCAGCTCGCCCCGCCGCGCCCGGCCCACGCCGATGAGCAGGTGGGCGAGGAAGAGCTGCGCATGGGCCTCGGGGGAGGTGCTGCCGAGCGGCTTCGGCTTCGCGGCGACCTCGCGCATGGCGGCGCCGATGCCCCCGCGGTCGAGCGCGACCTCGAAGTCGTTGGCGTGGGCGAGCAGCAGCTCGCCGGGGGCGAAGACGGCGAACTCGAGCACGGCCCCGTTCTCGTAGACGCACTTGAGGCCGTGGGCGCCCTCGCGCACGGCGATGACCAGGGTCTCGGCGTCGGGCAGCCAGGCGAGGTTGGTGCGCATCGTCTCGGCGGCCTGCTCGCTGACCGTGGTGACGAGGAAGTCGTGGTCGCTCCACTCGTCGACTCGGGCCCGATCGGCGGTGCTGCCGGCGAGCACGAGGCCCGTGACGTCGGGCCGTGCGGTCAGCCCGTCGATGAGGCGGTCGAGGTAGGCGGAGAAGGCGCGGCGGGTGTCGGAGACGTCGAGCATGCGCCCCACCCTACGGGCGGAGGGGCGTACACTCGCTGACGTACACGGGAGTCCGGTGAGCCGGGCTGAGAGGGAGCTGCTCCAAGCTCCGACCGTCGAACCTGATCCGGATCATGCCGGCGCAGGGAGGACTTCTCGCACCCGTGCCGACCCAGTCGCACGCCGATCCGCGGCGTGCATCGACCGAAAGGCACGCGCATCATGGTCACCACCGCATCCCCATCCGCCTCCACCGCACCCCGCCGGCCGAGCCTGCGCTGGCGCGTGGTCGACATCGTCGTGGCGAGCGTGCTCGCCGTCGCCGGCGGCCTCGTCTTCGTCCTGTGGAACTCCGTCGGCTACAGCGTCATCACGACCCCCTTCGAGGCGGCGCTGCCCGGCCTGCAGGCGCTGTTCCACGGCGTCTGGCTGTTCCCCGGCGTGCTCGTCGCGCTCGTCGTGCGCAAGCCCGGCGCGGCGCTCTACGGCGAGATCGTCGCGGCCTCCGTCTCGGCGCTCATCGGCACCGAGTGGGGCCCGCTGACGCTGCTCTCCGGCCTCATCCAGGGCCTCGGCGCCGAGCTCGTGCTCGCGTTCTTCCTGTACCGCGCGTGGGGCCTCATCCCGGCCTTGCTCGCCGGGGCGGGCGCGGGCGTCGCGATGGTCGCCCTCGACCTGACCGTCTGGTACGCGGGGGCGGCGCCCGAGTTCATGGCCGTCTACGCGGTCTGCGGCGTCATCTCGGGGCTGCTGTTCGCCGGGCTCGGCTCGTGGCTGCTCATGCGCGGGCTCGCCCGCACGGGCGCGCTCAACCGCTTCGCGGCGGGCCGCGAGCTGGGGTCGCGTGCCGCATCCTGACACCGCCCCGGCGGGCGGGCTCCCGCTCGTGACCGGCGCGAGGGATGCCGCACCCGCCCCCGGGCGCGGTGCGGCGTCCCTCGCCGCCGAGGCGTGGAGCTGGACCCCCGCGGGCCGCGACGCCCCCGTGCTCGACGGGGTCGACCTGCGGGTGCATCCCGGCGAGCGCGTGCTGCTGCTCGGCGCCTCGGGCAGCGGCAAGTCGACCCTGCTGCAGGCGTGGGCCGGGGTGCTGGGCGGTGACGACGAGGGCCTCCAGGCCGGAGCCCTGACCGTCGACGGCGTCGAGCCCGGTGCCGCGCGCGGCCGGGTCGGGCTGCTGCTGCAGGATCCCGACGCGCAGCTCGTGCTCGCCCGCGCGGGCGACGACGTCGCCTTCGGGCCCGAGAACCTCGGGGTGCCGGCGGAGGAGATCGCGCGTCGGGTTCCCGCGGCGCTCGCCGCGGTGGGCCTCGCCGACCTCGCCCTCGACCACGACACCTCCCGCCTCTCCGGGGGGCAGAAGCAGCGGCTCGCGCTCGCGGGCGTGCTCGCCATGCACCCCGGCGCCCTGCTGCTCGACGAGCCCACGGCGCAGCTCGACCCCGAGGGCGTCGGCGAGGTCGCGCGGGCCGTCGCCGCGCTCGTCGCCGACCGCTCGATGACGCTCCTCGTCGTCGAGCACCGCGTCGACGTGTGGGCGCCCCTCGTCGACCGGGTCGTGGTGCTCGAGGGCGGGCGGGTCGTCGCCGACGGCCCGACCGCCGAGGTGCTCGAGGCGCGGGGCGCGGCGCTGGCGGCGCGCGGCGTGTGGGTTCCCGGGCGCGAGCCCGCGCATCCCGCCCCCGCATCGAGGCCGGCGGGGGATGCCCTGCTCGCCGCTCGCGACCTCGCCGTGCGCCCCGCCGGCGGCGAGGTCGTCGCCCGCGGCATCGACCTCGACCTGCGGGCGGGCGAGGTCGTCGCGCTCACCGGGCCGAACGGCTCGGGCAAGAGCACGCTGCTGCTGACCCTCGCCGGGCTGCTGCCGGCCGCGGAGGGCGCGGTCGCGGCGGCGGAGGACGGCGAGGGCTCCGCCGCGAGCGACCCCGCGACCTGGCGCTCGGCCGAGCTCGTCGCCCGGCTCGGCGTCGTGTTCCAGAACCCCGAGCACCAGTTCGTCGCGCCGACCGTGCGCGAGGAGCTCGCCGTGGGGCCCACCGCCCTCGGCCGCGAGCCGCAGCGCGTCGCCGACGACGTCGACGCGCTGCTCGACCCCCTGCGGCTGCGGCACCTCGCCGCGTCCAGCCCGTACTCGCTGAGCGGCGGCGAGCAGCGCCGGCTCTCCGTCGCGACGGCCCTCGCCACCGCGCCGCCCGTGCTGCTGCTCGACGAGCCGAGCTTCGGGCAGGACTCCCGCACCTGGGCCGAGCTCGCCGCCCTCCTCGCCGCGCACCGCGACGGCGGGGGAGCGGTCGTCATGGCCACGCACGACCGCGCGCTCGTCACCGCGCTCGGCGCCCGCGAGGTGCGGATGCCCGCGCGCGAGCCGGTCGCCGAGCCCGTGGGCGGGCATCCCGCGCCGGCAGCGGCCGAGTCCGTCGACCCCGCCCCCGCCGCACCCGCGCCCCGCCGCCCCGCCCTCGCCGCGCGCCTCAACCCCGCCGCGGGTCTCGCCGCGGCCCTGCTGCCCGCCCTCGTGCTCATCAGCACGATCGACGTCGTCTCGGCCGGCACCGCCCTCGCGCTGCAGCTGCTGCTCATGCCGCTGCTCGGCGTGCCGGCGCGCACGCTGCTGCGGCGCTTCATCCCCGTGCTCGTCGCGGCGCCCTTCACGGCGCTGACGATCCTGCTCTACGGCCAGGTCTCGGGCACCGTGCACGCCGAGTTCCTCTTCGTGCGCATCAGCGACGGCTCGATCGAGCTCGCCCTCGCGACGTTCCTGCGCGTGCTCGCCATCGGCCTGCCCGCGATCGCGCTGTTCTCCCGGCCCGACGCGACGCGGCTGGGCGACGCGCTCGGCCAGAACCTGCGGCTGCCCGCGCGCTTCGTGCTCGGCGCCGTCGCGGCCCTGCGCCTCGTGGGGCTGCTGCGCTCCGACGCCCGCACGCTCGAGCGGGCCCGCCGCGCGCGCGGCATCGGCGACCGCCGCCGGGTGCGCCGCGCCGCCGGGCTCGTGTTCTCGCTGCTCGTGCTGTCGATCCGCCGCGGCTCGGCCCTCGCGATCGGCATGGAGGCGCGCGGCTTCGGCGCCGACGCTCCCCGCACGTGGACGCGGCCCTCGCCGTGGACGCGCACCGACTCCGCGGTCGTCGTCGTCGGGATGCTCGTCTCGGCCCTCGCGGTCACCGCGGCCGTCGTCACGGGGGAGTTCACGAGTGTGCTGCGCTGAGACCGCGGCCGAGCATCCCACGCCCGCGTCGCCGACCCCGGAGCGCCCGCGCGTCACCCTCGTCGACGGCCGCTCGGGCTCGGGCAAGACCACCTGGGCCACCGCGCTCGCCGCCGCCGAGGGCGCGACGCTGCTGAGCCTCGACGACGTCTACCCCGGCTGGGACGGGCTCGAGGCCGCCGAGGCGCACGTGCTCGAGCACGTGCTGCGCCGCTTCGCCGCGGGTGAGCCCGCGCGCTACCGCCGCTGGGACTGGGCCGCCGGGCGCCCGGCCGACTGGGTGGCGGTGGATGCCCGGCGCCCGCTCGTCGTCGAGGGATGCGGCGCGCTCAGCGCCGCCGCCCGGGCCCTCGCCGATCGCGGCGTCTGGGTCGAGCTCGACGACGCCCGGCGCCGGGAGCGCGCCCTCGCCCGCGACGGCGAGGCCTTCCGCCCGCACTGGCAGCGCTGGGCCGCGCAGGAGGAGCGCCACGCGGCTCTGCACGACCCGCGCCGCTGGGCCGACGAGATCGTCGACGGGGCCGCGCTCGCCTGACCGCGGCGGTCCGACCGCGCCCGCCCGACCGCGCCGGCTCAGCCCGACTCGCCGAGCCAGCGGTCGAGCACGGTGAACGGGTCGGCGAAGCGCCAGGCGACGCCCGGCTCGGTGATCGTCGTCGCCGTCTCGAGCCGGATCGTCTGCTCGCTCGTCGGCGTCGTCACGGTGAGCCGGCCCATCGTCGTGCCGCGCAGCGCCGTGCGGCGCTCGTCGAGCACGTAGTCGAGCTGCACGCCCGAGGCGTCGAGGGCGATGATCGTCACCGGCTCGGTCGCGACGAGGTCGGTGCGCTGGCCCCAGTCGGCGACGAGCTCGCCGACCGCGTCGCCCGCCTCGATGATCGTCAGCGGCTGCAGCGCCGTCGCGAGCCCGGGCAGCACGCCGGCGACGCCGGCCTCGGCGGTCGGGTAGTCGGGCTGGCCGAGGAGGGCGAGGCCGGCGTAGGTCTCGCCGACGGGCACGACGAGCAGCGTGCAGACGCCCGCCGCATCGGTGTACGTCGTCGCCGCGCCGAGCGCGCCCGTGCCGCCGGGGAAGGCCGCGTTGTCGCTCCAGGTGCCGACCGAGGACGAGGCGGTCGGCCGCGTCACCAGCAGGTCGAGCAGCACGGGGTCGGCGACCGTCAGCTGCGCGAGGCGGGCCATGTCGGCGGCCGTGCCGACGTTGCCGCTGCCGATGCCGGTCGCGTCGACGACGACGGTGTCGTCGAGGCCGTTCTCGGCGAGCCACTCGGCGGCGGCGAGCAGGTAGCCGTCGACCGTGCCGAACACCGCGGCGGCGAGCACCTCGGCCGTGTTGTTGCCCGACCCGATGACGGAGGCCGCGAGCAGGTCGTACTGGGTCCACGCCTGACCGGCGACGACCGGAACGGTGCGCACGGAGGAGGCCTGCAGGGCCCGCAAGCGGGTGACGTCGTCGGCGTCGATGGCCGTCGTCGGCCCGAGCGAGCCGGGCTCGAGGGGCGCGGCGTCGAGCACGACGTGCGCGAGCACCACCTTCGCGAGGCCGGCGATGGGGCGCGCCGCGGGGTCGCCGGCGGAGACGGGATCGCCCGATCCCGCGATCACGGCGCTCGACCCGGCGGCGGGCAGGGCGAGGGCGGCGGGATCCACGCCCACGGCGTCGAGCGAGGGCGGCTGCTCGCGCGCCTCGAGCACCGGCACGGGGCTCAGCAGCGCGCCGGCCGCCCAGACGGTGACGAGCACGACCGCGAGGGCGAGCATCCCGCTGATGGTCTTCCTCACCCGCTGCCCCCGTCGCATGCGAGCGATGCTAAGCGGCGAGCCCGGGCGGGCGGGGCTGCCGCGCCGTCAGCCCCAGCCGAGGCGGTGCAGCTCGGCGTCGTCGATCCCGTAGTAGTGGGCGATCTCGTGCACGAGCGTCACGTGGATCTGGTCGAGCAGCTCCTGCCGATCGCCCTCGGCGGTGGCGAGCAGCGGCTCGCGGTACAGGATGATGCGGTCGGGCAGCTCGCCGAAGCCGTACTGGCCGCGGTCGGTGACGGCCGTGCCCTCGTAGAGCCCGAGCAGGTCGAGCGAGCCGTCCTCGGGGCGGTCCTCGACGACGAAGACGACGTTGTCGAGCCCCTCGACCATCTCATCGGGCAGGTCGTCGAGCTCGGCGACGACGAGCGCCTCGAAGGCCTCGGCGTCGAGGCGCTCCGGCGGGTGCCCCTCGCTCACTGTGCCTCCTCGAGCAGGGTCAGCACCCGCACGAGGTCGTCCTGCATCCAGGCGAGCCAGTCGTAGAGCTCGGCGCCGCCCTCGAGCGCGCCGCTGGGCTCGTCGCCCTCCTCGCGGATCCCCATCCGCTCGGCGAGCACGAGGCGCAGATCGGCGACGGCGCGCACCCAGTCGAGGGCGCCGGCGGTGTCGAGGGCGATCGTGTGGATGCCCGGGTTCGTCGCGGCCCGCTCGAGGTCGTCGACCATGCGCTGCGCGAAGGTCGCCTTGCGATCGGCGAGGGCGCGGCGGCTGAGCCGGCGCCACTCCTCGGCGGCCTCGTCGTCGTCGCGGTAGGCGTCGGGCAGCACGCGGTCGACGGCGGCGTCGCGGCTCGTCTCGCTCTCGCCCGCCTCGGTCAGCAGGCCGGCCAGCTGCTCGGCCAGCGAGCGCAGCACGCGCGCCTCGTCCTGATCGACGAGCGCCTCGACGGTGCCGGGCGCGGCGGCCGGCTCGAAGCGCCTCATCGCGGCGCCTTCTCGAGCGTCGCCCAGAGCCCGTACTCGTGCATGGCCTCGACGTGGCGCTCCATGGCCTCGCGGTTGCCCTGCGCGACGACGGCGCGGCCCTCGGTGTGCACGGCCATCATCGCCCGCTCCGCCTCGGTCTCGCCCATGCCGAAGTGCCGGCGGAACACCCACGCCACGTAGCTCATGAGGTTGACGGGGTCGTTCCAGACGATCGTCTGCCACGGCACCTCCGAGGCGTGCAGCGGGCGCACCTCCGTCTCCTCGTCGAGGAGGGGGACGGCGGGGAGGGCGACCATCCGATCATTCTCCCACCGCTCAGCTCGCCTTCTTCTTCGAGGCCGCCTTCTTCTTCGCGGCGGGCTTCTTCGTCGGGGCTGCCTTCGTCGGGGTCGACTCATTGGCCGCCGGCTTCTTCGCGCTCGACCGGTTCTCGGCGATGCTGCGCTTGAGAGCATCCATGAGGCTCAGCACCTCGCCACCCTCGCCCTCCTTCTCGCCGTCCTCCTCGTCCTCGCCGAAGGTCTCGGCGGTGCTGAGCGCGTCGCCCTGCTCGAGCTTCGCCTCGATGAGGGTGCGCAGCTGCTCCTGGTACTCGTCGGTGAAGTTCTCGGGGCTGAAGTCGGCGGCGAAGCTGTCGATGAGCGAGCGGCTCATCTCCAGCTCCTTCGCGCCGATGCGCACCGGGGCGTCGAGGGAGGGGAACCGCGCCTCGCGCACCTCATCGTCCCAGAGCAGCGTCTGCAGCATGAGCACGTCGCCGCGCACCCGCAGGGCGGCGAGGCGGGTCTTCTGCCGCAGCGAGAACAGCACGATCGCCGTGCGGTCGGTCTCCTCGAGGGTGCGGCGCAGCAGCACGTAGGCCTTGGGGGAGGACGAGTCGGGCTCGAGGAAGTAGCTGCGGTCGAGCATGATCGGGTCGATCTGCGCGGTCGGCACGAACTCGACGACGTCGATCTCCTTGCTGCGCTCCGAGGGCAGCGTCGCGAGGTCGTCATCGGTGAGCACGACCGTGCGGTCGCCGTCGTCGAAGGCCTTGTCGATGTCGGCGTACTGGACGATGGCGCCGCAGATCTCGCACCGCCGCTGGTACCGGATGCGCCCGCCGTCCTTGTCGTGCACCTGATGCAGCGGCAGGTCGTGGTCCTCGGTCGCGCTGTAGACCTTCACGGGCACGTTGACGAGGCCGAAGGTGATCGCGCCTTTCCAGATGGATCGCATGCCTCATCGTCCCGCCGCGGCGGGCACACCGGTACCCCCTTGCGCAAGCGGGTGGTCGTCCGAACGGTTCCCGACCACGATGGGGGGATGCCCGGCTCGCGCGCTCGCCCCGTCACGATCGACGGCCGCCGTCTCGCGCTCACGAACCTCGACAAGGTGCTGTACCCCGAGACCGGCACGACGAAGGCGGAGGTGCTCGAGTACATCGCCACGATCGCGCCCGTCATGCTGCCGCACCTGCGCGGCCGGCCCGTGACGCGCAAGCGCTGGGTCGACGGCGTCGGCACGGCCGAGCATCCGGGTGCGGTCTTCTTCCAGAAGAAGCTCGACGCCTCGACGCCCGAGTGGATCGAGCGGGCCGTGCTGCCGCAGCGGACGGGCGATGCGGTGTACGCGCTGCTGCAGGAGCCCGCGGCGCTCGCCTGGGCCGCGCAGACCGCGGCGCTCGAGCTGCACGTGCCGCAGTGGCGCCTCGACGCGGACGGCCGGCCGGGAAACCCCGACCGGCTCGTGCTCGACCTCGACCCCGGGCCCGGCACGGGGCTCGCCGAGTGCGCCGAGATCGCCCGCCGCGCCCGCGAGTACCTGCGAGGGGCGGGTCTCGACCCGGTGCCCGTGACGAGCGGCAGCAAGGGCATCCACCTGTACAGCGCGCTCGACGGCGAGCGCACCTCGGAGGAGGTCTCGGCCGTCGCGCACGAGCTCGCCCGCGCGCTCGAGGCCGACCTGCCCGAGCTCGTCGTCAGCCGCATGGCGAAGACGCTGCGCGAGGGGCGCGTGCTCGTCGACTGGAGCCAGAACAGCGCGGCGAAGACCACGATCGCGCCGTACTCGTTGCGCGGCACGCTGCGGCCCTTCGTCGCGGCGCCCCGAAGCTGGGCCGAGCTCGACGAGCCGGGGCTCGCGCAGCTGACGTTCACCGAGGTGCTCGAGCGGGTCGCGCGGGACGGGGATCTGCTCGCGGGGCTCCGGCCCGGGGGCGCGGGGTCGGGCGACGCCGGTACGGGCGATCGGCTGGCGACGTACCGCTCGATGCGGGATGCCCGGCGCACGCCCGAGCCCGTGCCGAGCATCCCGCCCCCGCGCACGGACGGCCGGCGGTTCGTGATCCAGGAGCACCACGCGCGGTCGTGGCACCTCGACTTCCGCCTCGAGCACGAGGGCGTGCTCGTGAGTTGGGCCCTGCCGCGCGGCGTGCCGACCGACCCCGCGGCGAACCGCCTGGCCGTGCCCACCGAGGACCACCCGCTCGAGTACGCGAGCTTCGCCGGCACGATCCCGAAGGGCGAGTACGGCGCCGGCGAGGTGACGATCTGGGACGCCGGCACGTACGAGCTCGAGAAATGGCGCGACGGCGAGGAGGTCATCGTCGTGCTGCACGGCGGCCGGGGCGTGCGGCGCTACGCGCTCATCCGCACGGGCGAGAACTGGATCATCCACCTCATGGACGAGGGCGCCGCGACCGCGCCGCCGAGCGGACTGCCGCCGCGCCGCTCGGGACGCCGGGTGCTCGGCGGCTCGGCGCGCACCGGTCGGGCCGCGGACGACGCCGACGCCCCGATGCTCGCGACTCGGCACGACCCGGCGGCGGGGGACGAGGACGGGCCCGCCGGCGAGGGCGGGGGATGGGCGATGGAGATGAAGTGGGACGGCATCCGCGCGATCGCGACCGTCGCCGGGGGCGCGCTCGAGCTGCGCAGCCGCAACGGGATCGACCTGACGGCCTCGTACCCGGAGCTCGCCGTGCTCGTCGACCGCGTCGAGGGGAGCGTGCGCGATGGCGGCCCCGTCGTGCTCGACGGTGAGATCGTCGCCCTTGACGCGGAGGGGCGCCCGGACTTCTCGCTGCTGCAGCGGCGGATGGGGGCGACGAAGCCGAAGGACGTGGCGCTCGCCCGGCGCGCGGTGCCCGTGCAGCTGCTGCTCTTCGACGTGCTCACCGCGGGCGGCGAGCGCGTGGTCGCGCTGCCGTACGACGACCGGCGCGCGCTGCTCGAGCAGCTCGTCGCCTCGGGCGGGGCGGTGAGTGTGCCGCCCTCGGTCGGCACCTCGCTCGACGAAGCGATGGCGACGAGCCTCGAGCTCGGCCTCGAGGGCGTCGTGGCGAAGTGGCGCGCGAGCCCGTACCGGCCGGGGCGGCGCTCGCCGGACTGGGTGAAGCTGCGCCACGAGCGCGCGCAGGAGGTGGTCGTGGGCGGCTGGCGCGCGGGCGAGGGCGAGCGGCGCGACGACCTCGGGGCGCTGCTGCTCGGGGTGCCCGGCCCGGAGGGTCTGCGCTACGTCGGCCGGGTCGGCACGGGGTTCTCGGCGGCGGAGCGGCGACGCATCCTCGCGGCGCTCGAGCCGCTCGCGGCCTCGCCGAGCCCGTTCCTCGACGTTCCCGCCGAGGACGCGGCCGGTGCGCACTGGGTGCGGCCGGAGCGGGTGGCCGAGGTGTCGCTCACCGGGTGGACGGGCGGCGACCGCCTGCGGCACGCGGTCTGGCGCGGCTGGCGACCCGACAAGCGCCCCGGCGACGTCGTACGGGAATGACGCCGTTCGGGAATGACCGTTCGGGAATGACGCTGTGCGGGAATGACGAAGGCCCCGCCGGAGCGGGGCCTTCGACCTGGTGCGTCTCGACTCGTGCGACGAACCAGCAATACGGGTGCCTGGGTAGCACGTTCGGCAACTCCTCCCCGAAGACGAAGACCCTAGTCAACCGCATGAATCGTGGTGTGTACGAGGTCTCGCGGCGTCCCCTGAGTAGCGCTCCGAGGGACGATCGGGGGCCAGTCGTAAGGACTGTCGAGACGGCTCAAACTTTTCTGACCGCTGCTGAGGTCGACGCTCTCATCGGCGACTACCTGGCCGGGATGGGCGTCAAGCACCTCGCGGAGCGGTACGGAATCCATCGTGCCACGGTGTTCTCCCACCTCCGGCGCCGGAACGTGCCGAGTCGTCGACCGGGGCTGGGCCTCGACGAGAAGGCGGAGTCCGTGCGGCTCACGCGGGCGGGTGTCTCGATGCGGGCGATCGGTCGCCGGATGGGCGTAGACCGCAAGGCGGTGCGAGCGGCGCTGGTCGAGGCTGGGCTCATCGTGGACGACGCCAGCGACGGTTCATAACGCACCTCCGCGCCGCTGATCCCCCAGGGCTGTCGGCGCACGTCGTCGGTGACGAACGCCGAGAGGAACCGACGATGCCGAGCTTGAGTGAACTGGCGACCGACGAACGAACGGCGCGAATGGCGCGGTCTATGCTCGTCGAACCCAACGATCCGGTGATGGGCCGCATCCTGGCTCGCCTCGGAGCTGTTGAGCCGCTCGCCGAACGCGATGGAGCGGTGGTGCGCCTCGCCGTGGATGCGCAGGTCTGGCGCGCCCGTTTCAGCGCACCGGAGGCGAAGGACGTGGCTATGAGCATCGCCCAGGTTCAGCAGTCTGACGTCCGAGCGCCGTCTCGATCGTCGACGCCGATCCGGGACCGGATGAGCTGGACCTAGCCGCAACCGACTACGAGGTGCCCGCGTCCATTGGCTGAGCGGCACGGCGGACCGCTGCCGATCCGGGCCGACCTGGCCACCTGAGAGCGCTCTCAGGCGCGAGCACACCGCTGAATCGGCTGGGATATCGTTCGGCCATGGCAAGGGCGGAGCGATGAATCACGGCACCAGCACGAGCTCGTCTCGCGCGCCGGAGCCGCTGCGCGGCGTCATCGGGGTTCGAGCCCGAGCAGCGCTGGCCGCCACCATCATCGTCGCCGTCGCGCTCGCGCTGGGTTCGGCGGCGCTCGTACTGCTGCTGCGGCGCTCGTTGAGCGCGAGTGTCGAGGCGTCGGTGCAGGACCGCGTCGAGGAGGTCTTCGTCGAGCTCGAGGCGATCCCGGCTGGAACGAGCGCCGACGCGCTGGCGCGGTCGCTAGGGTCGACCGCGCAGAGCGCGTCGCGCCAGGGCACGGTGGTGCAGATCCTCACCGCCGACGGCGACGTGGCGAGCCAGTCGGCCGACCTGGAAGGTGAGCCTGCGCTCGGCCAGCCCCTCGACCCCGCCGACGGGATCGTCTGGGACGATGCGACGCTGCCGGTGGAGGAGGAAGAGGCGTACCGAGTCGCGCGCGCCGCCATCGGGACGCCGACCGGGACGTACACCGTCCTCGTCGCGCAGTCGCTCGAGTCGGTGGACGAGAGCACGGCCGCAGTGCTGCCGCTGCTGGCGATCGGCTACCCCATCCTTGTGCTCGTCGTCGCTGTCTCGACGTACTGGCTCGTTGGTCGCTCGCTGCAGCCGGTGGAGGCCATCCGTGCGAAGGTGGCCGCGATCGGCGGACGGCAGTTGACCGAGCGCGTGCCCGTCCCCGCGGCGCAGGACGAGATCGGCCGGCTGGCCGTGACGATGAATGGGATGCTGGGGCGGCTGGAGGCGGCTCAGCTCTCGCAGCGGCGGTTCGTCGCCGACGCCAGCCACGAGCTGCGCAGCCCGATCGCCACGATCAAGGCGATGGGGGAGACGGTCGTCGCCCATCCCGACGGGGCGCTCTCTGGGACCGCCGCGGAGGCTTTCGTCGAGGAGGCGACACGGATGGAGCGGCTCGTGAACGGGCTGCTGCTGCTCGCCCGAGCTGACGAGCGGGGGCTCGCCCGAGAGCAGCATGACGTCGACCTCGACGATCTGCTCGCGGCCGAGCGCGACCGCATCCGCTCCACCACCGCCTTGACGGTCGAGGCGAGGATCGAGGCGGTGCGCGTCTCTGGGTCGTCGCCTCAGCTGGCCCAGGCCGTCCGGAACCTCGTCGACAATGCCGTGCGGCACGCGCGCGAGGTGGTGGCGCTGAGTGTGCGAGCCGAGGACGGCATTGCCGTCATCGAAGTGCGCGACGACGGGCCGGGCATCCCCGCCGCCGACCGGGAGCGCGTGTTCGACCGCTTCGTGCGGCTGGACGAGAGCAGGGCCCGCGACGAGGGCGGCACCGGACTCGGCCTCGCGATCGTCAAGGAGATCGTGCTCGCTCACGGCGGCAAGGTCGAGGTCGTCGACAGCGGCACCGGAGCTGCGCTGCGCGTCACGCTGCCGCGGCAGCGCGAGGCGTGACGCCGGGCGTGACGACGCGGACGGACCCGGACTCGAGAGGTCAGTCCCGAGCTATGAGTCGATAGCCGACACCGCGCACCGTCCTGATCGATGTGCGTCCGAACGGCTGGTCAATCTTCTTCCTCAGGTAGCCGATGTAGACCTCCACCACGTTGTGGTCGCCCTCGTAGGCCGCGTCCCAGACCGCCTCCACGATCTGCGTCTTCGTGGCGACCTCGCCGGGGTGCCGCATCAAGAACTCGAGCAGCCCGAACTCCCGCGGTGTGAGCGCGATCTCCGTCCCGCCGCGCTCGACGCGGTGGCGCACCGGATCCAGCGAAAGGTCGCCCACGCTGAGCGCGACCGGCCGCTCCGGCGCGCCGCGGCGCACGAGCGCTCGCAGCCTCGCGACGAGCACGATGAACGAGCACGGCTTGATCAGGTAGTCGTCGGCACCCAGGTCGAAGGCATCCGCCTGGTCGTATTCTCCGTCCTTCGCCGTCAGCATCAGCACGGGCGTCCAGATGCCGGCTGCGCGCATGCCCTCGCACACCTTGTAGCCGTTGAGGCCCGGCAGCATGATGTCCAGCACCACGACGTCGTACTGCTGCTCCTTGGCCTTCCACAGTCCGTCGATGCCGTTGTCGGCCCAGTCGACGCTGAACGCCTCGGCGATCAGCCCGTGTCGGACCGCCTCGGCCAGCCGTCGTTCGTCCTCCACAAGCAGCACCCGCATGCGTTCCATTGTGACTGCCGCGCTCCACTCCCGTGGTCGTTCAGTCCGCGTCGCGCAGGCGTGCCGCTCGGCGAGCGCGCACCACCTCGATCACCAGCGGGACGACAGAGATCGCGACGACCGCAAGGGCGATGGCGTCGACGTTGTGCGCGACCCGCGGCACGCCGCCGAGCCACCGCCCGGCGAGCACGGCGATCGCGACCCACGCGACCGCCCCGAGCACGTTCCAGAGGACGAAGGTGCGGTACGGCAGGCGGGACATTCCCACGACCGGTGGAACGAAGGTGCGCGCGATCGGCACGAAGCGAGCCAGCACGAGCGCTCTCGCGCCGTGCTTGAGGAAGAACGCGTCCGCCTGCTCGAGATATGAGGACTTGAGGATCCTCGCGTCAGGCGAGAACAGCCGCCGACCGTAGCGCCGACCCAGCAGGTAGCCGATCTGATCGCCGGCAATGGCTGCGGCCGCCGCGACGACCAGCACGAGCGGGATGGGAAGGCCGAGCTGCGGGCTCAGCAGTCCGGCGGCGAACAGCAGGCTGTCGCCCGGCAGGAAGGGGAACAGCAGTCCCGTCTCGACGAAGATGATGGCGGCGAGGGCGAGCAGCACCCACGGCCCTGCTCCGGTGAGGAGCGAGACCGGGTCGAGCAGGCCTGCGAGGAAGACGTCGGGCACGTGTGATTCTCCTGATTCATCGGACTGACGCTGAGCGTGCGACAGCGCCGGCGGAGCGCGTTGCTCCGCCGGCGGTGGTCGGGGGTCAGGTGTTGGGGTCTTCGGCGCCGTTCTCGCCCGTCTCGTCCTGCTGCTCGGTGCCGTTCTCGGTGGCCTCGTCGGTGCACTCGGGCTCGTCAGCCTCCTGCGCGAGCACGCTCGCGTCGCCGGCGTCGACCTTGACCTCGATCACGGAGCCGTCGGCCGCGGTCACCTGGACCTCGTAGACGACGTAGCCGTTCTCGTCCTCGAGCGTCGCGTCGCCGGCGGTGCCGGGCACCGCTGCGAGCGCTGCTGCCGTCGCCTCCTCGGGCGTGACCGTGGCGAGGCTCTGCAGGCTCGCGGCCTCGTCGGCCTCGGACAGCTCCGTGTCGGTGCCGTCGGGGGAGGTCGCGTCCTGCGGCGCCTGCACGGTGCCCGTGTACGACGGTTCCTGCTCGTCGGTCGCCGAGGACGACGGCTGCGTGCTGTCGGGGTTCGCCGCCATGGCGAGGCCGGCTCCACCGAAGGCGAGCGTCGTGGCGATGATGCCGGTCACGGCTGCCTTCTTCTTGAGGTTCTTCATGGTGTGCTCCTGTTCGGTTTCCGAACCCTTGCCGGTCCGGGCCGACCCTGTGATCGAGTCGATGTGATGAGACTCCCGGTCCGGCACTGTGGCGACTCTGAGACCACCTGAGAGCGCTCTCAGGTGCGAGCGCCGCAGGCGTGCTCGATCGGGAACGCCGTGCCAGGATCGCTCCAGGCCGGCGGACAGGAGCATCGATGCAGCGGGATCGCGAGGACCCGAAGCAGACGGGTCCCGACGCGGAAGTCGAGGTCGAGCGCCACCTGGGCACGAAGGATCTGACCCGTTGGCCGTCGCGCGCCGGCCGGGTCGGCGCTTTGATGGTCCACCGCCTGAGCGAGCTGCTCGGGCCTCACGCGGCTCTCGTCCTCATCCTGGCGGTCGGCGCGGTGGTCGCAGCGCTCGCGACGCTCGCGGCGGCCTGGGTCTACGACGCGGTGACAGAATCCGACGGCGTCGCAGGCTTGGACCGTCCGGTGCTCGCGGCGTTCGTGACGGTTAGGTCGCCGTGGCTCGATACGGCGGTGACGTGGTACACGAACATCGGCGGCGTGATCGTGATGCCGATCATCGCCGTGCTCGCCATCGTCGTGCTGACGCTGCGTCGCCGCAACTGGGCGCCGGTTCTGATCATCGGGGCCGCGGGCGTGGGATCGCTGCTGATGACGGTCGTCGGCAAGGGACTCGTCGCGCGGGTGCGGCCCGGGTTCAACGACGCCGTGCCACCGTTCGAGCATTCGCCCTCGTTCCCAAGTGGGCACACGCTCAACGCCACAGCGATTGCGGGCGCGATCGCCTACATGCTGCTCCTGCGGCAGTCGAGCCGTGTCGTCCAGGTCGCGACCATCGCCGTGGCCGTGGTGTTCGCCGTCAGCATCGGCATCAGCCGCATCTACCTCGGCCACCACTGGTTCACCGACGTGCTCGTCGCATGGATGTTGGGAGTGGGCTGGCTCGCGGTCGTCATCACCGCGCACCGGCTCTATCTCACCGCGCGGCATCGACAGCAGACAGCCCTTGCGACGTAGCGCTCGCGCACCCGTTCGGCCTGCTCGGGCGTCAGCTTGCAGGGGATGTGTGCTGAAGTGCCCGCGTCCGTCGTCGGGTAACGAAGAAGGCGCGGATTGCACGCCCGAGTGACTGATTGGAGGGTGGGGACGAAATTAGGTCCGTCGCCCACCGGACTTGAACTGGTCGAACGCTCCGGCTATCGATCGACTCGTCGTCTTCGGTGAGGTAGCGAACCTCGGTGTCCAGCAGCTGGCCGCCGCTCATGCAGCCTTGACCGTTCCCATCATCCCTAGGTCCTCGTGATCGAGGATGTGGCAGTGGTAGACCGTGAGGCCCGTGAACCGTGCGAAGTCGATGCGCACCACGACCGAGCCCTGAGCCGGGACGTTCACGACGTCCCGCCACTGGGTGCCGTCGATCGCCGATCCGTTCACCTGGATCAGCTGCATCGGCCAGACGTGCAGGTGGAACGGATGATCCATCGGCGTGGGGTTGCGGATCGTCCACTCCTCCACGGTCTCCGCGCCGACGCGCTGATCGATGCGCCCCGCGTCGAATGCGCGCCCGTCGAAACCCAGGGCCATCATCCCGCCCTGCTGCGGCATGCCCATCCCCATGGTCATGGTGAAGGAGATCTCGCGCAGCGCGTCGGGAGTGCGGGAGCGCAGGTCGGCGTCGGGCGCGCGCGGGGGCACGGCGGGCAGCACCGCGGCGTCGGGCCCGCGAACTTCGACGAAGGCGAGCAGCGCCGGGCCGGAGGAGCTGCCCCCGCCGGCCATCATCCCGCCCATCATGGCGGCGCCCCGGTCGTAGCCGAGTGTGCGCAGCTGGGCACTTCCGGCCTGCATCGTCACCAGGAGATCCGCCCTGTTGCCGGGAGCCAGCAGGACCTCATCGACGGCGCGGGGCCGCGGTTCGTGCCCGGAGTCGATGCCCAGGAGCTCCAGCCGCTGACCAGGCAGCGCGAGTCGGAGGTAGCGCGCCGTGCAGGCATTGACGATCCGCCAGCGCTCCCGCTCCCGCGGCCGCGCGACGATCTCGGGCAGCAGTTGACCGTTGACCATCAGGAAGTCGCCCTCCCGGCCCATCATGCGATCTGCCTCCGAAGCGGCAGCGACGGCTCCGCCGGCGAACGAGATGTCCGAGATCACGAGCACCCGCTCGCGGGCGACCGGGAGCGCGTCGCCTTCGACCACGATGGCACCGAAGAGGCCGCCGAAGATCTGATCGGCGACGTTGCCGTGGTGGTGGGGGTGATACCAGAACACGCCGCTGGGGTGGTCGGGAGGAAGGTCGAAGCGGTAGTCGAACACCTCGCCGGGTGCGAGGCTGATGAGGGGATTGTCTCCGTTCCCTGTCGGGGAGACGTGGAGCCCATGCGTGTGGAGATTGGTCGGCTCGCGAAGACGGTTCTCGAGGCGGACCTCGATGCGGTCGCCCGGGCGCACGCGCCACGTCGAGGCCGGGACGCTGCCGTTGTAGCCGAGCACGAGCGCCCTGCGGCCGGCTATCTCGTTCTCGTGCTCCGCGGCGACCAGCTCGGTGCGGAGCACGCCCCCGCGGCTTCGCAGCGAGCTCGGCTCGGCCAGCGGCCCGGAGGGCGTTGCATCGGGCGAGGTCCAGGGCAGACCCGTGCTGCTGAGCCCGAGCCCACCGACTACCACGCCCGCGGCGCCGCAGGCGCCCAGCAGCAGAGCCTGGCGGCGGGTGATCGGCTCCATCAAGGAGCGTCGCGCAGGCGTGCGACTCGCTCGTCGTACTCAGCGTGGTCGATCTCGCCACGCGCGTAGCGCTCGTCGAGAATGGCGCGCGCCGATCCGCCTCGCGGCTCCGGTGGCCGGTGGCCTCCGCGGTTCAGACCGCCGGTCGCGAGCCGCACCGTCAGGACGACGAGCGCCGCGATGCCCGCGATCATCAAGAGCAGGAACACCCACCCCATTCCGGGGCCCATGCCGCCCCAGTTGCCCATGCCGCTCCAGTTGCCCATCAACATGCTTCGACCTCCCCGTTCTCGTGCTTAAGGCGCAGTCGCGCCGTCACTCGTTGCCGCTGCCGACTTCGGCCAGCGCTGCGCCCAGGCGGTCCGCCGCTTCGTCTGCGACCGCTCGCAGCGCCTCGTTCCCGGTGACGCCGACCATGACCTTCGGGTCGAGCGCCTCGACGACCGACGTACCGTCGCCGGCGTCGCGCACCGTGACGTTGCAGGGGAGTAGCAGTCCGATGGACTCCTCCGCCTGGAGCGCGCGGAGCGCGAGCGGAGGATTGCACGCGCCCAGGATCACCTGCGGGGGCATGTCGACATCGAGCTTCGCCTTGAGCGTCGCCGCCATGTCGATCTCGGTCAGCACGCCGAATCCCTGCGTGGCGAGCGCCGCGCGGATCGCGGTGACCGTTTCGTCGAAGGGGAGGGCGACTGTCGTGGTGATGCCGTAGCTCATGACTTGCTCCAAGCGACTCGGGGCGGGCGGGAGTCGGCCGAAGGCTTGTGCCGGCACGATCCGCGGTCCCCGCTGATGCATCCAACTATACCCCCAGGAGTATTCGAGAACAAGAGTGGATGAGCGAGGGCGGCGCCCGCCGACCCGCGTCTGTCCATCCAGGCGAGAGGCGACACGCGAGCCGTCACCGCAGCGTGTCTCAATGCCGGCGGACTGTGGCAGATCTATTCGACACCCCTGGTCGGCTGGATGCAGTCCGGTCCGCTGGTGCACGTGGCGGTCCACGCCCACCTGCTCGTCGCGGGCTACCTCCTGACAACCGCGGCCATCGGCCTCGACTCGACACCGCATCGAGCGCCTCACCTCATCCGTCGGTGACGTGCAGCCGGCGCGCAGCTCATGGCAGCTGATCGAGGCCGCGATCGTGGCGCTCTTCTGCGCGCGCTGGTACCGAGAAGCCGGACGTCATGCGTCCCGCCGGCGGCGCGGCGGTAAGCCAAGTGCGCTGAGCTCCCCGGCGGAGGGAGCCGTCACCGGAGCGGCAGGACGCCGCGGCCCGGACCGGCGATCGAGTCGCTTCAAAGAGACCGTGTCGCACCGGCGCATGCCGCGCCATCGCTCTCCGATCCGCGGTGGAGCGTCTTGGACGTGGTGTCGGAGCCGGGAGTGTTAAGGACGTCCGGACGAGCGCAGAAAGCCTCGGGCGCCATGGGGATCAGAGCCTCCGCCGATAGCCAGGATCCGTACCCGTGCAACCCTGGGCGCATGTCGATGCCGTCCCCCATTGCATGCCGCGCGCCGCGCGAGCTGAGGCAGGGGAGCTGCTGCCGCATGACGTCGCGTGGAATGCGGCCGGCGGGCTACTGCTCCTCGCCAGCGTCGCCTGGACGATCGCGCTGGCGCGCCGCGGACATCGCGCAGCATCCGCACCGCCAGCCGGAGCGGATGCGGTGACGGCATCGGATCGTGGCCGATGAACTGATCCTGCTCGGCCGCGCTGGCGGGCCGATCTGCACGCGAGCTCGCCCCGGCGTTGGCGCGAGTGCGTCTCGGCGCACTGCGCCGGAGCCCTCACCATCGGAACCGACGGCCCACGACACGTCCTCGACGACTAGCAATCGGCGAGGCAGCACGAGGGGGCGGCTGAAGCCTGCGCTCTAGCGGGGGCCTCGCTGGTCGAGCGGCTGGCGGGCTTCCGGGATGCCCAGCGTGTTGTGCTCTGCGGCGGTGGCACTGACTCGCGCGAGCAGCGATGCCGGGCACCAGCCGCGGACTGCGCCGGTGAGGAGGAGCGCAGCGCCGAGCGTGGCGGCGATGGCGAGCGGCGCGTCGTGCAGGTTGCTGAGCGCGAAAGCGCCGGTCAGCGCGCCGACAGCGGCCTGCACGACGCGTTCGATGCTTCCCGGAGCGCAGACCGGGGCGCGGCGGCGGGAAGTCACGGCGCCTCGGCGGCTGCGCGCTGCTCGGCGACCTGGCGGCGCACGTCGTCCATGTCGAGCGCGCGGACGCCGGCGATGAGGCTGTCGAGCTGGGCCTGGCCCAGCGCGCCGGGCTGCGAGAAGACGAGGATCCCGTCGCGGAAGGCCATGAGCGTCGGGATGGAGGTGATGCGGAACGCCGCGGCCAGCTGCTGCTGGTCCTCGGTGTCGACCTTACCGAACACGATGTCGGTGTTCGACGCGGCAGCTCGGTCGAAGACGGGCGCGAAGCTGCGGCAGGGGCCGCACCATGCCGCCCAGAAGTCGAGGAGCACCATGCCGTCGCCGGCGATGGTCGAGTCGATCGTTTCGAGGGTGATGTCACGGGTGGTCATGTTCGGGCTTGCTCCTTGGATACGTGTTGGTCGGATGGGCCGGCGTCAGCGCCCGATTGCGAGGCCGGTCGCCGCTGACGCGCTCTTGAGCGCGCCGAGGTCGGTGACGTCCGCGAAGCCGGCCTCGCGCATGAGCGCGACCGCCTGTGCTGACCGGCTGCCGGACCTGCAGTGGACGAAGTAGGGCGCATCAGGGTCGAGCGAGGGCAGTGCCGCGGCGAGGTCGCCGTTCGACACGTCGAGGAGGACCGCGCCGTCGAGGTGACCGGATGCCAACTCGGGCGCGGTGCGCACGTCGATGACGACGGCGTCCGCTGGAGCTGCGACGCTGCCAGGGGGCGTCGATGCGCAGCCTGTCGTGACGGCGGCGAGCGCGAGGCCGGCGAGGCCGGCGAGCTGGGTTCTGGTCATGGTGTTCTCCGGTGAGCGGTGTCGTTCAGGTGAGCGGGAGGTGGAGCGCGAGCTGCTGCACGAGCAGCGCGACGGCCACGCTGAGCACGAGCACCGCGAATCCGGTGCGCAGTGCCCGTTCGGGGATGCGGCCGGTGAGCGCCGAGCCGAGGAAGGAGCCCGCCACGGCGATTGCGGTGAACGGCAGCACCAGCGCCCAGGGGATGTCGGGGAGTGCTGGTTGGGCCGCGAGCCCGGCGAGCGATTGCATCGCGATGACGAGCAAGGATGTGCCGATCGCGGCCGACGCGGGCAGGCCGGCGAGCAGGATCAGCGCGGGGACGATGAGGAAGCCGCCCCCCGCGCCGACCAGCCCGGCGAGTGAGCCGACAACCGTTCCGAGCACGAGGACGAGGGCGATGCGCGGCCGAGCGGGCTCCGCCCGGTCGTGACGCGGGCGCCGGCGAAGCATCGCCACCGCGGCGGCGATCATCGTGCCGGCGAGCAGCACCATGAGCACGCCTGGGGGCAGCGTGCGGCCGAGCAGCCCGCCGACGAGCGCGCCGACAACACCGGCCGCCCCGAAGACTACGCCGACACGCCAGCGCACGCGGCCCGCGCGAGCGTGCTGCAGCAGTCCGAGGGCGCTCGTCGTGCCGACGATGAGCAGTGACGACGCGATGGCGGCTCGCGGCTCCACGCCGCCGACGGCGGTCAGGATGGGCACGGCGAGGATCGAGCCGCCGCCGCCCAGCAGGCCGAGGCTGATGCCGACCAGCAGGGCGAGCGCAAGAACGGCGATGGTGGCGGTCGGCGTCATCGGGCGCCTCGATCCTCGGCGGTCAGCTGGTCGCCGGCTCGCGCCCGGTTGTCTGGAGCCACCCGAGGTAGGAGCCGTCGAGCTCGACGACGTCGACGCCGGCCCGGCGCAGTGCGCTGGCGACGACGCTGTTGCGCACGCCGCTCTGGCAGTACGTCACGACGGTGCCGTCCGCGGGCAACTCGTCGAGGTGCCACAGCGCGCGGCCGCCGCTGAGGTGCGCGGAGCCGGGGATGTGCCCGTCGGCGTGCTCGGAGCTGCCGCGCACGTCGACCAGGTTCACGTCGGCGAGGCCGTCGAGCTCCTCCGGCTGCAGCAGTCGGGGCTGCACCAGCTCGAGCCCGTCGAGGGAGCGGATGAAACCGTCGACGGCGTCGATGCCGACCCGCACGAGGTGGTCGCGCATCCGCTCCGCCTCCTCGCGGTCGTCCGCGAGGAGAACGAGCGGCCGGTGCTCCGCCTCCGGATCGTAGACCCACGCCCCGTAGGTCGCGGCCTTCGCTGCGCCCGGGATGTTGAGGGAACCGACCACGGTGCCGTCGTGCACCTGCCGGCGGTCCCGAGTGTCCACCAGGATCGCGAGGTCGCGCTCCAGGAGGTGCTGCACCTCCGCAGTGGACCGCTCGGGGAGCGGTGCGCGGGGGTGGAGCACCGCGGGGCCGGTGCGGTTCTGGGACTTCATTCGGGCGAAGTACGCGTGGGCGTCGGGCTGGCCGGAGAGTAGCTCGTCGACGAAGCCTTGCTCGTCGTCGGCGGCGAGGTAGGGAGCCCACCACGAGAAGGCGCGCTCGTAGCCGACGGTCGTCGCCGCGATCGCGCCGAGCGACTTGCCGCACGCGCTGCCGGCACCGTGCGCTGGCAGCACCTGGACGTAGTCGGGCAGTGTCAGGAAGCGGTCGCGCAGGCTCGCGAAGAGTTGGTGAGCGCCCTCGAAGCGGGTGTCGACGCCGCCGGCCGCCTCGTCGAGCAGGTCCGGTCGGCCGACGTCGCCGACGAACACGAAGTCGCCGGTGAGCATGAAGCCCGACTCCTGGGCCTGCGCGCCGTCGGTCACGAGGAACGACAGGTGTTCGGGCGTGTGGCCGGGGGTGTGCACCGCTCGCAGCGTCACGTTGCCGACGACGATCTCGTCGCCGTCGTGCATCCGGTCGGCGTCGTCGAAGCCGGTGCCGTAGGTCCAGTCGGGTCCGCCCTCGTCGGAGACGTGCATGCGGGCACCGGTGCGCGCCGCGAACTCGCGGGTGCCTGAGAGGTAGTCGGCGTGGATATGGGTCTCGGTGACGTGCGCGATGCGCAGGCCGTGCTTGTCGGCCAGTCGCATGTACTCGTCGACGTCGCGGCGGGGGTCGATCACGATCGCCTCGCCGGTCGCCTGGCAACCGATGACGTAACTCGCCTGTGCGAGGTCCTCGTCGTAGATGCGCTCCAGCAGCATGATGCTCTCCTTGTTCGTCGTCGTCGTCGTTGTAGTCGTCAGCAGTGGCAGCGGTCGGCCGCCGGGACGCCCCCGAGGGCCTCCTCGACGTGCTGGCCGCATCCGGCCCAGCTCGGCTTGCCGCAGCGGTCGCAGGTGATGCGTGCGCACATGGTGATGTCCTCTCGTCAGTGGATCAGCGGCCGAACAGGCGCGCGAGGAAGCCGGGTCGCGAGGCCTTCGCCTCATCGATGTCGCGCTGCGTGTGCCGGCCGGGGCACCAGTCGGATGCCGGGACCGTGCGGCGCACGTCGTTCACGTGCTGGCCGCAGCCAGCCCAGGTCGTCTTCCCGCAGATGTTGCACTTCGCGGCTCTGCACATCTCGCCCTCCTGGCGGTGTCGATGAAGGTTGAATACCCCGGGGGGTATCCAAACTATACCCTGGGGAGTATGGTGGATGTCAACCCAGGAGGAATCCGATGAGCATCAGCCCAGACATCGTCGCGGCGCACGACCCGGAGGCGAAGCGCAAGATCGTGAATCGGCTGCGGCGCGCGCACGGCCAGCTGGCAGCCGTCATCGCTGCGGTCGAGGACGAGGCCCACTGCCGCGACGTCGTGCAGCAGCTCTCCGCAGTGTCGAAGGCCGTCGACCGGGCTGGCTTCCTGGTGGTCGCCGGTGCCCTGAAGGAGTGCCTAGCCGAGGAGCCGGGCGACGGCGAGCGCATCGACGAGCTGGAGAAGCTCTTCCTCTCGCTCGCTTAGAGATTCCGGCGGGCGTCTCCGTGCCTCGGTAAGCACGCCGAGCAAGTGTGGCCCTCGCCATGCTTTTCCCTGGTGGGCCGCCGAGGCAAAGAAATAGGGCCAGGTGCGAACTTCCTCCAAGGGTGGTCCCTTGGTCGAAAGTTCACACCTGACCCGTCTGTGGGTGAGTAACGGGACTTGAACCCGCGGCCCCCTGGACCACAACCAGGTGCTCTACCGACTGAGCTATACCCACCATGCGCCGCTCGTGGAGCGGAACCCGAGAAGTCTATTACAGACGGGGGCTCCACTTCTCCACGACCTCGGCGGCGACCTGCTGAGCGGCCTCGCTCGTCGGTCCGGGTTCGGTCGTGAAGCCGATGCGTCGGTAGTACTCGAGCTCGCGGATGGACTCGAGGATGTCGGCGAGGGCCCGGTGCCCGCCGTTCTTGGCAGGGGCGTTGAAGTACACGCGAGGGAACCAGCGGCGCACGAGCTCCTTGATCGAGGAGACGTCGACGGAGCGGTAGTGCAGATGGGCATCCACCCGGGGCATGTCGCGGGCGATGAAGGAGCGGTCGGTGCCGATGGTGTTGCCGGCGAGGGGCGCCTGGCCGGCGGTGGGGACGTGCGCGGCGATGTAGGCGAGCACGGCCTCCTCGGCGTCGGCGAGGCTGACGCCGTCGGCGAGCTCGTCGAGCAGACCGCTGGTGGTGTGCATCTGGCGCACGAAGTCGCCCATGCCCTCGAGGGCGGCGGCGCTGGGGGCGATGACGATCGAGAATCCGGGATGCACGGGCTCGAGCTCGTAGTCGGTGATGACCACCGCGACCTCGACGAGCTCGTCCTTCGTCAGGTCGAGCCCCGTCATCTCGCAGTCGATCCAGACGAGGCGCTCGGTCGTTGAATTCACGGCACCACCCTATCCGGCGCCTCCGACGGCCCCGGTCGGGGCGGACGTGCACGCAGGCGGCGCGCGTAGCCTGGGGCGGTGCGCATCGAACTCTTCACCTCGGCCTTCTGCGACCCGTGCCACCGAGCGCGCGAGGTGGTGGCCGAGGCACAGCGCCTCGTGCCCGAGCTCGTCGTCGAGGAGCTCGACGTCGCCGCCCACCAGGAGCGCGCCCTCGCCCACGGCGTCACCTCGACGCCGACGATCGTCGTGCGCCGGGCCGACGACTCGATCCTCGTCACCGCGGAGGGCGTGCCGACCCTGCCCCGGCTGCTGACGGCGCTCGCCGAGGCGAAAGGGTAGGGCTCCGGTAGCCTGGAGGCGCCTCGCCCCCGTAGCTCAGCGGATAGAGCAGGAGCCTTCTAATCTCTTGGTCACAGGTTCGATTCCTGTCGGGGGCACCAGAACGGTTCTCGTGGTGCTTCTCATCTCTTGGTCACAGGTTCGATTCCTGTCGGGGGCACCAGAACGGTTCTCGTGGTGCTTCTCATCTCTTGGTCACAGGTTCGATTCCTGTCGGGGGCACCAGAACGGTTCTCGTGGTGCTTCTCATCTCTTGGTCACAGGTTCGATTCCTGTCGGGGGCACCAGAACGGTTCTCGTGGTGCTTCTCATCTCTTGGTCACAGGTTCGATTCCTGTCGGGGGCACCAGAACGGTTCTCGTGGTGCTTCTCATCTCTTGGTCACAGGTTCGATTCCGGTCGGGGGCACCATCCGCACCTGCGCTCCTTCCACTGTGCAGGACTTCAGTGATCGATCCTCGGCGAGTTCCTGCAGAGTGGAAGGAGCGCGAGCATCGTTCCGCCACCCCGCAGGCGCGCCGTCCGCCGCGCATCGCCCCACGGCCGCGGAACCCGCCGCGCGCGCGACCGCGGCCGACCGCGCGGCCCGCGCCGCGCATCCCGATCGTTCGCCCCCGAACGGAGATCGCCTAGACTCGCGAGCGACATCGCCGTCGCCGCACATCCCGCGCGCGAGGGCGGACACCCCCACGAAGGAGTGCGGCTGTGAGCGCGAAGCGTGCCATCGACCTGACCGAGCTGCTGCCGACCGTCATGACGGGCATCGGCGATCTCAAGGCCACCTACGGCGACTGGCCCGTGCACGAGTCGACGCACGCCGACCCCGAGCAGGTGCAGTCCGTGCTCGCCGAGCTCGTCGAGCGGCTCGACGACAACTACCCCTACTTCCACCCGCAGTACGCCGGGCAGATGCTGAAGCCCCCGCACCCGGTCGCCGTCGCCGCCTACCTCGCGACGATGCAGCTCAACCCCAACAATCACTCCATCGACGCCAGCCGCGCCACCACCGCCATGGAGCACGAGGTGCTCGACCAGCTCGCCGCCATGTTCGGGTACACGCCGGAAAACGGCATCGACTACATGGGGCACCTCACTACGAGCGGCACGACCGCGAACCTCGAGGCGCTCTGGGTGAGTCGCGAGATCCGGCCCGGCAGCAGCATCCTGCACAGCGCGGATGCCCACTACACGCACTCCCGCATGGGCGAGGTGCTCGGCATGCCGACGACGGGCATCCCCACCGACGCCCGCGGGCGCATGGACCTCGACGCCCTCGAGCGCGAGCTGCAGACCGGCACCGTCGGCGTCGTCGTCGCCACCCTCGGCACCACGGGGCTCGGCGCCGTCGATCCGCTGGCCGACATCGTGCCGCTCGCCCGCCGGTACGGAGCGCGGGTGCACGTCGACACGGCCTACGGCGGGTTCTTCTCGATCATCGCCGACCACCTCGACCCCGAGACGGCGCGGCACTTCCGCGCCATCCGCGACGCCGACTCCGTCGTCGTCGACCCGCACAAGCACGGCCTCCAGCCCTACGGCTGCGGCGCCGTGCTCTTCAACGACCAGTCGATCCTGCGGTACTACCACCACGAGTCGCCGTACACCTACTTCGCCAGCACCGAGCGGCACTTCGGCGAGATCCAGCTCGAATGCTCGCGCGCGGGCGCCGCGGCCGCCGCGCTGTGGGCGACGCTCAAGGTCTTCCCGCTCACCGAGCAGGGCCTCGGCGGCATCGTGCTGCCCGGCTACCGGGCCGCGCAGACCTGGCACGGCCTGCTCGCCGACTGCGACATCCTGCAGCCCTACCAGCGCCCCGAGCTCGACATCATCACCTACCTGCCGCGGGTGCGGAGCATGAGCGAGCTCGACCGCGTCAGCCACGCCATCTTCGAGATGGCCGCCGACACGACCCGGCCGCAGCAGACCCACCTCGCCACCTACGTCGTCGGCCCCGAGCCGCTCGCCGCCCGCGGCATCGAGCTCGAGCGCGACGCCGACCACGCCCGCATCATGCGCAGCGTGCTCATGAAGCCCGAGCACGAGCCGCTCGTGCCCGAGCTGCACCACCACGTCGCGATGTGGTCGCGCCGGGCCTACGCCGCGACGCACTGAGGGCATCCGGCGCGCCCTAGGCTCGGCTCATGCTGCAGCCCATCGTCGCCGGCATCGTCGGGGCGCTCACCGGCTTCGCCAGCTCCTTCGCCCTCGTCATCGCGGGGCTGCTCGCCGTCGGCGCGACCCCCGCCGAGGCCGCCTCGGGCCTGCTCGTGCTCTGCCTCGGCCAGGCCGGCCTCGCGATCGCGCTGAGCGCGGCCTTCCGCCTGCCGCTCTCCTTCGCCTGGTCGACGCCCGGCGCCGCGCTGCTCGTCGCCGCCGAGGGAGCGGTCGGCGACTACCGCGCCGCCATCGGCGCCTTCATCGTCTGCGGCCTGCTCATCGTCATCACCGGGCTCATCCGCCCGCTCGGCCGGGCGATGACGCGCATCCCGATGCCGCTCGCCGGGGCCATGCTCGCCGGCATCCTGCTGCCCATCTGCATCGCCCCCGTCACCGCCGTCGTCGAGCAGCCCCTGCTCGCCGTGCCCGTCGTGCTGGTCTGGCTGGCGCTCGTGCGCCTCGCCCCGCGCTGGGCGGTGCCCGCGGCGATGCTCGTCGCCGGCATCGGCATCGTGATCCAGGCGAACGGCGGCTTCGAAGCAGCCTCGGCCGGCGCGCTCGCCGACGGCTCCGGGATGCCCGCCGCCTCCCTCGCGCCCGCCCTCACCCTGACGCTGCCGGCCCTCGATCCGCTCGTCATCGCCTCGCTCGGGCTGCCGCTCTTCATCGTCACGATGGCGGGCCAGAACGTGCCCGGCTTCGCGGTGCTCACGACGCTCGGGTACCCGCCGGCTCCGGCGCGGGCGGTGCTCGTCTCGAGCGGTCTCGTCACCGCGATCGGAGCCCCGCTCGGCGGGTTCGCCGTCAACCTGGCGGCGCTCACGGCGGCGCTCATGGCCGGTCCCGACGCGCATCCCGACCGCGACCGCCGCTGGATCGCGCCCGTCGCGGGCGGCGTCGTCTACGTGCTGCTCGGCCTGAGCGCGGGCGCGGCGACGGCGCTCGTCACGGCGGCCCCGCCCATCCTCATCATCGCCGTCGCCGGGCTCGCCCTGCTCGGCGCCCTGACGACCGGCCTCGTCGCGGCCTTCGAGGCCCCCGAGACGCGCCTCACCGCGGCCGTCACGCTCGTCGTCGTCGCCTCGGGCGTCGTCGTCGCGGGCGTCGGCAGCGCCTTCTGGGGGCTGCTCGTGGGGGCCGTCGTGCTGCTCGTCACCCGAGCCCGCCGGCCGCGCAGCACCGGAGACGCCGAGGCTCCGGCTCGATAGCCTGGCGGCATGGACGAGCTCTTCCGCACGCTGCCCGCCGACACCGACTCCCGCGAGGCCCTCGCCGCGCGGGGCCTGCGCTACGAGGTGGTCGGCACCGACCCGGACGAGCGCGACGCCTTCTCGCAGGCGGTGAACCGCGGCTTCTACAGCGCGATCGCCGAGGCCGAGGAGCTCTACGAGGCGCGCGAGGGCTTCGCGGACCGCCGCACGACCGCCGTCTGGGACGCGACCGCCGTCGAGCCCGAGACGCCGGTCGCGACGGTCGACAGCTGGCCCACCCCGCTGACGGTGCCGGGCGGCGGCAGCCTTCCGGCCTGGGCGATCAGCGCCGTGACCGTCGCGCCGACGCACCGCCGTCGCGGCATCGCCCGCGCCCTGCTCGAGGGCGAGCTGCGCACGGCCCGGGCGCTGCGTCTGCCGATCGCCGCGCTCACCGTCTCGGAGGCGACGATCTACGGCCGCTTCGGCTTCGCCCCCGCGGCCTCGGCCGTCGACCTCGTGATCGACACCCGCCGCGCGGTCTGGACGGGCCCGCAGGCGGCCGGTCGCGTGCACTTCGTGCAGCGGGATGCTCTGCGCCCGCTCGCCCCCGGCATCGAGCAGCGCGCCCGCGTCGCCGGCGACGTCGACCGCTGGCCCGGCTACTGGGACCGCCTGCTGGGCCTGCGCGCCTCGCAGGCGAAGAAGGCGGCCGACGTGCGGGCCGTGCGCTACGACGACGAGCACGGCGAGCCGCAGGGCTTCGCCCTGTACCGGGTGAAGGAAGCCGGCCACGACTTCTCGCGCCACACGATCGAGGTCGTCGACCTCGTCGCCGCCACGACCGACGCCTACGCGGGCCTCTGGCGGTACCTGCTCGAGCTCGATCTCGTGCACGAGATCGCGGTGGGGCTGCGCAGCGTCGACGAGCCCCTGCGCTGGATGGTCGCCGACCCGCGGGCCGTGCGCACCCGGGCGCAGTCCGATCACCTCTGGACGCGCATCCTCGACGTCGCCGTCGCCCTCGAGGGCCGCACCTGGCAGACGGCGGGTGAGATCGTTCTCGAGGTGAGCGACCCGCTGGGCTTCGCCGCGGGCCGGTTCCGGCTGGCGGTCGACGAGGCGGGGCGCGCGACGGTGACGACGACGGATGCTCCCGCCGAGGTGGCCCTCGACGCGGGCGCCCTCGCCGCCGTGCACCTTGGCGGCACGAGCCCGCTGACGCTCGCGGCCGCCGGGCGCGCGTCGGGCGCCCCGGAGGCACTGGAGCGCCTGCACGCCCTCGCCGTGACGCCGCTCGCCCCGCGCCTCAGCTTCTGGTTCTAGTCGCGCGCCGCGCCGGCGCCGGGGGAGCGCCCCCGGCCCCGGCGCCCCGCGCCCGGCTCAGGCCGCGAGGCCGCGCCGCTCGAGCAGCGGCTCGATCACCGCGTCGCGCCCGCGGAACGCCCGGTAGGCCTCGAGCGGGTCCTGCTTGCCGCCGATGCCGAGCACGTACTGCCGGAACCGATCGCCGTTGGCCCGGGTGAGCCCGCCGTTCTGCTCGAACCACTGCACGGTGTCGGCGTCGAGAACCTCGCTCCAGATGTACGAGTAGTAGCCGGCCGAGTAGCCGCCCGAGAAGGTGTGGGCGAAGTAGCAGCTCGAGTACCGGGTCGGCACCGCCGGGTCGTCGAGCCCGACAGCGGCGAGCGCGTCGCGCTCGAAGGCGGCGACGTCGGTCACGGCGTCCGCCTCGGCCGACGAGAGCCGGTGCCAGGCCTGGTCGAGCAGCGCCGCGGCGAGGTACTCGCTCGTCGCGAAGCCCTCGCCCCAGGTCTGCGAGGCGCGGATGCGGTCGATGATGCCCGCGTCGATGGGCTCGCCGGTGCGGTGGTGCACGGCGTAGTCGTTGACGATCTCGGGCCAGAGCATCCACATCTCGTTGACCTGGCTGGGGAACTCGACGAAGTCGCGGTACACGTTCGTGCCCGTGAAGCTCGGGTAGACGACGCGGGCGAAGAGGCCGTGCAGGGCGTGGCCGAATTCGTGGAAGAAGGTGTTCACCTCGTCGAAGGTCAGCAGAGTCGGCTCGCCCGCGGCGGGCTTCGAGACGTTGAGGTTGTTGACGACGATCGTGGGGTGGTCGAGCAGCTCGTTCTGGCCGATGAGCTCGTTCATCCAGGCGCCGCCGCGCTTCGTGTCGCGCGTGTAGAGGTCGAGCAGGTAGAGGCCGAGCTCTGAGCCGTCCTCGTTGCGCACCTCGAAGACGCGCACGCCCTCGGTGTACCCCTGCAGGTCGCGGCGCTCGCTGAAGGTGATGCCGTAGACCTTGGTCGCGGCGGCGAAGACGCCCTGCTGCAGCACCCGCTCGGCCTCGAAGTAGGGCTTGAGCTCGCTGGTGTCGACGTCGAACTCGGCCTTGCGCACCTTCTCGCTGTAGAAGGCCCAGTCGTGCGCCTCGATGGGGTGGCCGGCCAGCTGCTCGAGCTTCTGCTTCTCGGCGCGGGCGTTGCGGGCGGCGGCCTGCGCGAGCGGCTCGAGCATCGCGGCGACGCGCTGCGGCGTCCTCGCCGTCTGGTCGGCGGTGATGAAGTCGGCGTGGCTGGCGAAGCCGAGCAGCTCGGCTCGGCGGGCCCGCAGCCGCACGATCTCGAGCAGCACGTCGCCGTTGTCGTGGGCGTTGCCGCGCGCCGCCCGCTGACGGGATGCCCGCATGATGCGCTCGCGCACCTCCCGGTTCGTCAGGCTCTCCAGAACGGGGTGCCCGGTGGGCAGCACGAGCGTGATGAGGTGCTTGCCCTCGAGCCCGCGGTCGGATGCCGCCTGGGCGGCGGCCGAGATCTCGCCCTCGCTGAGGCCGTCGAGCTCGTCGACCGAGTCGATGACGACGGCGAGGTCGTTCGTGTCGGCGAGCAGGTTCTTCTCGAACTTGGTCTGCAGCACCGAGAGGCGCTGGTTGAGCTCGGTGAGGCGCGCCTTCTCCATCTCGTCGAGGCTGGCGCCGGCGAGGGTCATGCGCGTGAAGCGCCGCTCGACCAGGTAGCGCTGCTCGTCGTCGAGACCCAGCTCGTCGAGGTGCTCGTGCAGGTGGCGGATGCGCGCGTACAGCGCGCCATCCAGCTCGATCGCGTCCTCGTGGCCGGCGAGCTGCGGAGCGAACTCCTCCTCGATGGCGGCGACGGCGTCGGTCGAGTCGGCGGAGGACTGGTTGAAGAAGACGCGCAGCACGCGCATGAGGGTCTGCCCGCTGCGCTCGAGCGGCACCATCGTGTTCTCGAAGGTGGCCTCGGCGGGGTCGGCGGTGATCGCGTCGATCTCGGCGCGCTGCTCGGCCATGCCCTGCGTGATCGCAGGGGCGTAGTGCTCGACGGCGATGTCGGCGAACGGCGGCAGCTGGTACGGGAGGGTGCTGGGGGAGAGGAAGGGGTTGCTCATGCGGCCAGCCTAGGCCGGGCGGCCGACGCGGGGCCGGGCGATGCACAGGAGTCTTTGCAAAGAGCACGTTGCAAAATAATGCTTGCAAAGAAATCTTTGCAGAGATACCTTTGCATCATGTCCCCGAACCCCGAGTCGCACGCGCCCGACCTCGACGGCCTCAAGGCCCTCGCCCACCCGCTGCGCGTGCAGATCATCGAGGCGCTGTCGACCTACGGGCCGCACACCGCGAGCGGCCTGGCCGCGCGGCTCGGCGAGTCGAGCGGGGCGACGAGCTACCACCTGCGCCAGCTCGAGAAGCACGAGTACGTGCGCGAGGTCGCCGATCGCGGCACCGGCCGCGAGCGCTGGTGGGAGCGCCGACCCGGGCCGATCCACCTCGGCGGTCCCGGCACGGACGACTCGGAGGCGGGCAAGCAGGCCTCCCGGCTCATCATGCGCGAGTGGCTGCACCACCGCGAGGCGGCCGTGCGCGACGTCATCGAGCGTGGCACGGACGTGCTGAGCGCCGAATGGGCCGATGCCCTCGCGCTCGAATCGGCGAGCGTGCACGTCACCGCCGAGCAGCTCTCCGCCTTCAACGAGAGCATCAACCGACTCATCACCGAGTTCGCCACCGCGCACCGCGGCCAGCGCATCCCCGGATCGCGCCCCGTGCAGCTGCAGTACTTCGGCTTCCCCGTCCTCGACGGGGACGAGGTGCCGCCTGCCGATCCCTCCGATCAGTCCGACCCCTCCGCCGAGGAGCCCCGCGCATGACCACCCTCACCATCACCCTGCCGGCGACCCGCCGGTCCATCGTCCGGCCGCTCGGCCGCCGTCTCGCCCTCGCCGTCGGCATCGCGCTCGTGCGCTGGTCGCGCGCGGCGGCCGTCGACGCGACCTCCGGCGCCCACGCCGACCAGCAGCGGGCGCTCGCCGCTCAGCGCGCGACCGAGCGCGCGCGGAGCGTCATCCGCTACGGATACACCCAGTAGCGGCGGCGACGAGGCGCGCGCGGCGCTCAGTGGTGCGCCGCGGCGTCCTCGTCGTCGAGGTTCGCGATCGCGACCGTGCCGTCGTGCCCGGTGCGGATGACCGTGCCGTCGTCGAGCTCGACGACCGGGCGGCCCTCCAGCCAGCTGAGGGTCCAGCGCCACTGGGTCGTATCGCGCCCCAGCAGCTCGCCCTCCACCTGGCGGATGGCGGCGTGCACGGCGCTGTCGAGGCGTGCGGGCGGCTCGGCGCCGACGGCCCAGCGGGTTCCGATCTGCATGGTTCAGCACTCCCTCTCGTAGGTGACCCAGCGGGTGCGGGTCGCGATGCGGTCGTAGACGCGCTGCGCGCGGTCGTTGTCGTCGGCGGTGATCCACCGCAGGGTTCCGCCGCCGGCCGACCCGGCCTCCGCGGCGACCGCCTCGACGAGCGCCGTCGCCGCGCCCGCGCCGCGATGCGCCGGGTCGGTGTAGAGGTCGTCGAGGAACCAGCCGGGGTGGGCCGTGAAGGTGTCGGGCTGCGCGCGGAAGTGGGCGAACCCGACGACCTCGGCGCCGAGCACCGCGACGAGCGCGCGCTGCGGGTGCCGGGCATCCATCAGCCACGCCCAGACGCCGTCGAGCACCTCGGGGGCGAAAGCCGTCTCGTAGAACGCGCCGTAGGCGAGGAAAAGCCGCTGCCAGTCGGCGCGGTCCTCCGGCGCGATCGGGCGCACCGTCGGTGCCCCGGTCGCGCTCGTCGTCGGCGTGCTCTCGCTCATGCGCACAGTCTGCCGCACGGGCCCCGACCCGCTCAGCCCTCCGGCTGCTCCGCCAGCTCGATCTCGAGCACCGAGACGCTCTCGGCCTCGACGACGTCGAGCACCTCGATGCGCCCGACGGCCTTGAGGTCGCTCGCCGCCTCGGCGAGCAGCATCGGGCCGGCCACGACGGCGCGCGCCACGGGGGTCTTCTGCGAGGCCTTCGCGTCGGTCTTCGCGCGGCGGATTCCGATGAGCGCCTGCGAGACGAGCGGCAGCAGCCCCGTGGGGGAGTCGGAGCCGAGCTCCTCGACCGTCGGCCACGCGGCGGTGTGCACGCTGCCGGCGTGGGTCCAGCTCCAGACCTCCTCCGTCGCGAAGGGGATGACCGGCGCGAGCAGCCGCAGCATGACATCGATCGCCCGCCGCAGGGCGGTGACCGCGCTCGCCTGGCCGCCCTCGGCATCCCCCGCGTCGCCCTGGGTGGAGCCGTACGCGCGCTCCTTGACGAGCTCGAGGTAGTCGTCGCAGAAGGTCCAGAAGAACTGCTCGGTCACCTCGAGGGCGCGGGCGTGGTCGTACTCCTCGTAGGCGCGGGTGGCCTGGCGCACGACGTCGGCGAGCGTCGCGAGCATGTCGCGGTCGAGCGGGTCGGTGACGGTCGCGCCCTCGCCCGCCTCGGGGAACGAGTAGACGAACTTCGCCGCATTGAGCACCTTGATGGCGAGGCGGCGGCCGATCTTCATCTGCTTCGGGTTCTGCGGGTCGAAGGCGGCATCGGTGCCGAGGCGCGAGGAGGCCGCCCAGTAGCGCACCGCGTCCGAGCCGTGGGTCTCGAGCATGGCGGCGGGCGTGACGACGTTGCCCTTCGACTTCGACATCTTCTTGCGGTCGGGGTCGACGATGAAGCCCGAGACGCCGGCGTTCGTCCACGGAACGCTGCCGTGCTCGAGCTCGGCGCGCAGCACCGTCGAGAAGAGCCAGGTGCGGATGATGTCCTGACCCTGGCTGCGCAGCGAGTACGGGAAGACCAGGCCGAACAGCTCGGGGTCGTCCTCCCACTTGCCGGCGATCTGCGGGGTGAGGCTCGAGGTCGCCCAGGTGTCCATGATGTCGACCTCGCCGACGAAGCCGCCGGGCTGACCGCGCTGGGCCTCGTCGAAGCCCGGCGCCGGCATCGAGGCGGGGTCGACCGGCAGCATGCTCTCGTCGGGCACGATCGGCTCGCCCGTCTGCTCGCCGTGCTCGTCGAGGCGGTACCAGACCGGGATGGGCACGCCGAAGAAGCGCTGGCGCGAGATGAGCCAGTCGCCGCTGAGGCCCCCGACCCAGTTCTCGTACCGCACGCGCATGAAGTCGGGGTGGAACGCCACCTCGCGGCCGCGCTCGAGCAGGCGCTCGCGCAGCCCGCCGTCGCGGGCGCCGTTGCTGATGTACCACTGGCGGGTGGTGACGATCTCGAGCGGCTTGTCGCCCTTCTCGAAGAACTTCACCGGGTGCGTGATGGCGCGCGGCTCGCCGATGAGGTCGCCCGACTCGCGCAGCAGCTCGACCGTGCGGGCCTTCGCGCTGAACACGGTCTTGCCGGCGAGCTCGGCGTAGACGGCGAGCGCCTCGCCCTCGATGCCCTCCGGCGCCTCGGCGAGGATGCGGCCGTCCTTGCCGAGGATGGGGCGGGTCGGCAGGTCGAGCTCGCGCCACCAGACGACGTCGGTGACGTCGCCGAAGGTGCAGACCATGGCGATGCCCGAGCCCTTGTCCTTCTGCGCGAGGTGGTGGGCGACCACGGGCACCTCGACGCCGAACAGGGGTGTGCGCACCGTGGTGCCGAAGAAGGGCTGGTAGCGCTCGTCATCGGGATGCGCCACGAGGGCCACGCAGGCCGCGAGCAGCTCGGGGCGCGTCGTCTCGATGTCGATCGTGCCGCCCTCGGGGCGGTGGAAGCTCACCCGGTGGTAGGCCCCGGGCATCTCCTTGTCCTCGAGCTCGGCCTGCGCGACGGCCGTGCGGAACGTGACGTCCCACAGCGTCGGCGCGTCGGCGCGGTAGGCCTCGCCGCGGCCGAGGTTGCGCAGGAACGCGCGCTGGGCGGCGCGCTGGGCGTCGTCGCCGATGGTGCGGTAGGTCTGGGTCCAGTCGACGCTGAGGCCGAGGGTGCGCCAGAGATCCTCGAACTGCTTCTCGTCCTCGACGGTGAGCTTCTCGCACAGCTCGATGAACGTGCGCCGGCTCACCGGGATCTGGTCGGCGGCCTTCGCCGAGCGGTTGTCGCCGCCCTCGAAGGGCGGGGTGAAGTCGGGGTCGTAGGGCAGCGAGGGGTCGCAGCGCACGCCGTAGTAGTTCTGCACCCGGCGCTCGGTCGGCAGCCCGTTGTCGTCCCACCCCATGGGGTAGAAGATGTGCTGCCCGCGCATGCGCTGGAACCGCGCGGCGAGATCCATGTGGGTGTAGCTGAACACGTGCCCGATGTGCAGCGAACCGGACGCCGTCGGGGGCGGGGTGTCGATCGCGTAGACGCAGTCGGCGCCTGCCGCGAGCGCGGCATCCCGATCGAAGCGGTAGGTGCCCTGCTGCTCCCAGCGGGAGCCCCAGACGGTCTCGAGGCCCTCGAGGGCGGGCTTCTCGGGGATGGCGTGGCTCATGGGCGGGGCTCGACTCTCGCTATGTGCGGCACCGTGTCAGCGGAAGGGGTGCCTGAGTGTGGGATGCCCTGCCATCGTACCGGCGCCGGGCGGGCCGCTCCGCGGGGGAGCGGCCCGCCCGGGGCGCGGCTCAGTCGAGCGGCACGCCCGCGTCCTCGTCCTTGTCGACGCGCATGCGGATCGCCACGAGCGAGGCGACGAGCGTGATGAGCGACATCGCGGCGAGCACGATGCCGGGGTGCCACCAGGCGTTGCCGGTCTGCTCGCCGAGCACCGCCGTGAGCCCGGGCACGAAGCCCGCGACCGCGGCCGACAGCGCGTAGGCGAAGCTCAGCGCCGAGTAGCGGTAGCGCTCGTCGAAGAGCTCGGTGAAGATGCCGCCGAGGGCCGCCCAGCTCATCGTCGGCAGGATGCCGCCGATCACCATCATCGCCACGAGCACGCCGAAGTCGGCGAACTGCAGGAAGTAGTAGAGCGGGAACGCGACGAGCAGGGTGCCGAGCGCGCCGATGGCGACGACCATGCCCGATCCGATGCGCGTCGCCCACGCCCCGAACAGCGGGATGGTGACGAGCTGCAGCAGCCCGCCGATCGTCGTCGCGATGAGCAGCTGGTAGTAGTCGAAGCCGAGCACCGCGTTGCCGTAGTTCAGCGTGTAGGTGTTCATGAGCGAGTACGAGCCGATGCCGAGCAGGGCCACGCCGATGGCGACGACGACCGCGGTCGGCTGCGCGCGCAGCAGGGCCGCGATGGGCACCTTCGGGCGGCGCTGCGCCTTCTTGACGCTCTCGAACACCGGGGTCTCAGTCACGGCGAGCCGCAGGTACAGCGAGACGGCGAGCAGCGGGATGGCGGTGAGGAACGGGATGCGCCAGGCCCACTCGGTGATCTCGGCCGAGGTGAGCGACAGCGTCAGCCAGATGAAGGCGACGGCGGAGAGGATCGAGCCGATGGGGGAGCCCAGCTGCGGCATCGCGGCGGCGAAGGCGCGCTTGGCGCGGCTCTCGTGCTCGGTGGCGATGAGGATCGCCCCGCCCCACTCGCCGCCGAGCGAGATGCCCTGCACGAGGCGCAGCAGGATGAGCAGCGCGGCCGCGAGCCAGCCGACCTGGTCGTAGGTGGGTAGCACGCCGATGAGGCCCGTCGCGACGCCCATCATCGTGATCGTCACGATGAGCGTGCGCCGGCGCCCGAGGCGGTCGCCGAGGTGGCCGAAGATGATCGCGCCGATGGGGCGGATCACGAAGGCGACGCCGATCGTCAGCAGCGCCGCGATGTCCTCCCCGACCTCGCCGAAGCCGGAGAAGAAGAGCGGGCCGGCGAAGAAGGCCGAGAAGTAGGCGAAGAGGTAGAAGTCGTACGACTCCAGGGAGGTCCCCACGAGGGAGGCCCATCGCGCACGACGTGCGATGCGGGGATCGGAGGGGGCGGGCAGGGTCGCGGAGGAGGCCTGCGTGGTGGGCGCTTTGCCACGCTGTTCAGTAGTCACAAGTCGGTAAGCGTAGTCGCGCGCCGCGCTATTCCCGCCCGTGCGCTGCCGCGGATGATCACGCGCGGATGATCACGCGCGGAGGGCGCCCGCGGCCGCAGCCCCGAGCGCCCTTCGACGTCGATCCGGTCGATCAGCCCTTCGTCGGTCCGCCCTTCCCCGGGAAGAAGTCGTAGCTCCACGCGGTGGTCGAGCCCTCGGCGATGACGCTCCAGCGGTCGGCGGCCTCCGCCGTCACCTCGACTTCGGCATTGCCGGGCCGGTACGTGCCCGGCTCGACGACCTCGCCGTCGACGCGGTAGACCGCGCCGTCGACCGCGGGGATCGTGTAGCGGTCCTGCCCGACGCCCGGCCGGTCGACGATCTCGACCTCGGCCGGGGTCACGACGGTCGTGTAGACCGGCACGTCCTCCCAGCGGGTGTCGCTCGCCAGCAGGTACGAGGTGTACGAGGGCTGGTTGTAGGTGGTGTTCTGCCGCGCGACCTCGGCCCGGTACTGCGGCTCGTGCATGAGGGTCGTGAGCTTGCGGTCGGTGACCTCGGTGCTGATGTAGATGCGGATCTCGCTCGAGTCGGCGCTGCGCACGAGCAGCTCCTCGCGCCAGTCGCCGAGCACGTCGGCGACGAGGCCGGGGTTGCCCTTCGTGCCGTTGTTCGTGCGGGTGCCCGTCGCGGTGAGCAGGCGTCCGCGCGTCCAGTCGTCGATCACGGCGTCGCCGTTCCCGCTGCCGCCGACGATCTGCGTCGTCATGTCGGCCGACCAGCGGATGCTCTGGTTCGTGCCGGGCAGCCGCGACCCGAGGTCGGTGCCGTCGGCGGCGCGCAGGCGCGTGGCCCAGGTCTCGAGGCCCGGCTGCGAGACGTCGACGTCGCCGATCATGCCGCGCCCGGTGTCGCGGCCGGTGTACTCGCCGTAGATGACCTCGCCCGTGGCCGCGTCGCGCAGCGCGTAGCCGTAGGGGGCGCCGGCGCCGCCCTCGTGCACGGTGAAGATCTCGAGGCCCGGACGGTTGGGGTCGATGTCGGTCACGTGCATGGCGTCGCCGTGGCCGAGCCCGGCGAGCGTGCCGGGGGAGGCGCTGCCCGCGGGCAGCACGTCGGCCGAGCTGTAGAGCAGCGAGCCGTCGTCGTCGATCGTCGAGGCGCCGTAGACGAGCTCCTGGCGGCCGTCGGCGTCGACGTCGGCGACGCTGAGCGAGTGGAAGCCCTGCGTGTTGAGCGAGCCGAACTCCGGGTCGGAGCCCGCGCGACCGTGCGGGGCGTCGTTGAAGGGGTTCGACATCGGCGTGTGGCCGCTGTCGACGAACCAGCGCTGGCTGAGCTCCTCGCCGTCCCAGTCGTACGCGGCGATCGTCGTGCGGGTGTAGTAGCCGCGGGCGAAGATCGCCGAGGGGGTGGAGCCGTTCAGGTAGCCGACACCGGCGAGGAACCGGTCGACCCGGTTGCCGGGCTCGATGCGGCTGTAGGCGTAGTCGCCCCACTCGAGGCCGTCGTCGCCGCGGCCGGGCTCGTAGTCCTCCGTGGCGAGCTCGGCGCCGGTCAGGCCGTCGAACACCGTGAGGTACTCGGGCCCGTCGAGGATGAAGCCGTCGAACTCGCGCAGGCGGTTGTTGCCGCTGCGCGAGGGCGCGTAGACGTCGATGAAGTAGTCGACGAGCTCGGCGGCGTCCGCGTCCGACAGCGGGTACTCGTAGCGGTTCTCGATGCCGAGGGCCGCCTCGATCGTGGCGGGCCAGTCGCCGTTCACGACCTCGGGATGCTCGCTCCAGCCCGCGAAGACCCCCGCGAGCCGCTCGGCGTACTGCGCCGCGCTGAGGCGGTAGTCGTCGGCGTGGGTCACCCCGGCGTCGACGTCGCGCTGCGGCAGCGTGATGAACGACTCCTCGCCGCCCACCACGGTCTTCGTGCCGGGCGCCGTCTTCATCATGATCTCGGCGCGGCCGTCGCCGTCGAAGTCGAAGACCATGACCTGCGTGTAGTGCGCCCCCGAGCGGATGTTCACGCCGAGGTCGATGCGGTGCAGCAGCTCGCCCTCCGCGGTGTACGTGTCGACGTAGGTGCTGCCGGTGTAGCCGCGCTGCGAGACGTCCTTGGCGTTGGAGGATCCCACTTGACGACGTACTCGTACCGCCCGTCGCCGTCCATGTCGCCGACGCTCATGTCGTTCGCGGAGTAGGTGTAGTCCTCGCCGAGCGGGGTTACCCCGTCGGCGGGCTTCTGCAGCGGCAGGCTCGCGTAGGGCTGGGCGAGTGGCGTCGCGGGCTCGGAGGCGCTGCCGACCGCGCCCTCGAGCACGGGGGTGACGGTGTAGCTCGATGCCGCGGTGCCGCCGGCGTCGAGGTGGTTGGTGCTGTCGGTGACGGTGGCGATGAGCTCGCCGTCGCGGTGCACCTGGAAGTCGGCGCCGAGCATGCCGCTCTCGCCGGCGCCCGTGGTCTCCTCGGCGAGCAGGCGCCAGCTGAGGTGGATGCCGCCGGGGGTGCCGACGGCGACGAGCCCGCGGTCGAGCAGCTCGAGCTGCGGGGCCGTCGAGGCGGCGGCGGGGCCGCCCTCCTCGGCCACGGCGACGGTGGGGGCGAGCAGCGCGAGGCCGAGGCCCAGGGCGCAGCCCGCGGTGAGCAGGGGGGACGTTCGATTCATCGTTGAATCCTCCGGTGGGGTGGGATAGCGTTTTCCCGCGTCGACACCGTAACCCCCGCGAACGGGGGTGGTCAAGGCGTTCCACTGCGGCTTCACCGAGGCGCCGGCGGTGCCTCCGGCGTGCGCGCGCCCGGCCCGCGAGCCGGGTAGAATCGGGCGCGCATCGATCCGGCCATCACCGGGGAGCACTCGGAAGAACCCCTCCCTCGGGCGGGCAGTAGACCCGAGCGGGGCAGGCCCGTCACAGCCGCAGGAGAGAGGCGGAGCATCCATCGTTCGGATGCCCCGCAAGCGGGGTGGTACCGCGGTGGTCCCGGCAACGACGGGGCCGTCGTCCTCGTGGTGAAGAGCCGTCGACCCCGACCGGAGACCCCATGGGCTACCCCCTGCACCGCGACGAGAGCGCCGTCGCCGCCTCCCCGAGCTTCCCCGCCCTCGAGCACGAGGTGCTCGAGTACTGGGCGACGCACGACACCTTCCGCCGCTCCATCGCCCAGCGCGAGGGCTGCGAGGAGTGGGTCTTCTACGACGGCCCCCCGTTCGCCAACGGTCTGCCGCACTACGGCCACCTGCTCACCGGCTACGCGAAGGACCTGTTCCCGCGGTTCCAGACCATGCGCGGCAAGCAGGTGCACCGCCGCTTCGGCTGGGACACCCACGGCCTGCCCGCCGAGCTCGAGGCGATGAAGCAGCTCGGCATCACCGAGAAGGCCCAGATCGAGCAGATGGGCATCGAGGCGTTCAACGCCAAGGCGCGCGAGAGCGTGCTCGCCTACACCGACGAGTGGCAGAGGTACGTCACCCGCCAGGCGCGCTGGGTCGACTTCGAGAACGACTACAAGACCCTCGACACCTCGTTCATGGAGAGCGTGCTGTGGGCCTTCAAGACCCTCTACGACAAGGGCCTCGCCTACGAGGGCTACCGCGTGCTGCCCTACTGCTGGCGCGACGAGACCCCGCTGTCGAACCACGAGCTGCGCATGGACGACGACGTCTACCAGATGCGCCAGGACCAGTCGGTGACGGTCACCTTCCCCCTCGTCGGGCCCCGGGCCGAGGCGCTCGGCCTCACGGGCGTCAAGGCGCTGGCCTGGACGACCACCCCGTGGACCCTGCCGACCAACATGGCGCTCGCGGTCGGCCCCGCCATCGCCTACGCGGTGCTGCCGGCCGGCCCGAACGGCGCCGCCGACGACCGCGCGGCCGCCGGGGCGCAGGACGCTGTGGCGGGCGAGAGCCAGTACCTGCTCGCCGCCGACACCGTCGCCGCGTACTTCAAGGAGCTCGGCTACGCATCGGCGCAGGATGCCCAGGCCGCCGTCACCCGCACCCTCGAGGGCAGCGAGCTCGGCGGCGTGCACTACGACCGCATCTGGGACTACTACGCCGACACCGAGGTCTGGGGCACGGAGCGCGCGTGGCAGATCCTCGTCGCCGAGTACGTGGCCACGGGCGAGGGCACGGGCATCGTGCACCAGGCGCCGGCCTACGGCGAGGACGACCAGACGACGTGCGCGGCAGCGGGCATCCCGATCATCATCTCCGTCGACGAGGGCGGCCGGTTCCTGCCCCAGGTGGCCGAGGTCGCGGGCCTGCAGGTCTTCGAGGCGAACAAGACCCTGACGGGCATGCTGCGCGAGCAGGGCCGCCTGCTGCAGGTGCGCAGCTACGAGCACAGCTACCCGCACTGCTGGCGCTGCCGCAACCCGCTCATCTACAAGGCCGTCTCGAGCTGGTTCGTGCGCGTCACCGAGATCCGCGACCGGATGCTCGAGCTCAACGAGCAGATCACCTGGGTTCCCGAGAACGTGGGCTCGGGGCAGTTCGGCAAGTGGCTCGAGGGCGCCCGCGACTGGTCGATCAGCCGCAACCGCTACTGGGGCAGCCCCATCCCGGTGTGGCGCAGCGACGACCCCGAGCACCCGCGCATCGACGTCTACGGCTCGCTCGCCGAGCTCGAGGCCGACTTCGGCGCGCTGCCCCGCAACGCCGAGGGCGACGTCGACCTGCACCGGCCGTTCATCGACTCGCTCACCCGGCCGAACCCCGACGACCCGACGGGCCGCTCGACGATGCGCCGCATCGAGGACGTCTTCGACGTCTGGTTCGACTCGGGCTCGATGCCCTTCGCGCAGGTGCACTACCCCTTCGAGAACGCCGAGTGGTTCGACAGCCACAACCCCAGCGACTTCATCGTCGAGTACATCGGGCAGACCCGCGGCTGGTTCTACACGATGCACGTGCTCGCGACGGCGCTCTTCGACCGGCCCGCGTACCGCCAGGTGATCAGCCACGGCATCGTGCTCGGCAACGACGGCCAGAAGATGTCGAAGAGCCTGCGCAACTACCCCGACGTGGGCGAGGTCTTCGAGCGCGACGGCGCCGACGCGATGCGCTGGTTCCTCATGTCGAGCTCGGTGATCCGCGGCGGCAACCTCGTCGTCACCGAGGAGGGCATCCGCGAGGGCGTGCGGCAGTTCCTGCTGCCGCTGTGGAGCACGTACTACTTCTTCGGCCTCTACGCGAACGCCGCGGGGCTCGACGACGCGCGGCGCCGCACCGACTCGACGAACGTGCTCGACCGCTACATCCTCGCCAAGACGCGCGATCTCGTCACCGAGGTGCAGGCGCAGCTCGAGGCGCTCGACAGCCCGCTCGCGGCCGCCGCGGTGCGCGACTTCGCCGACGTGCTCACCAACTGGTACGTGCGCCGCAGCCGCGAGCGGTTCTGGGCGGGCGACGACCGCGACGCGTTCGACACCCTCCACACGGTGCTCGAGACGCTCGCCCGCGTGGCGGCCCCGCTCGCGCCGCTCGTCACCGAGGAGGTCTGGCGCGGCCTCACCGGCGGTGAGAGCGTGCACCTGGCCGACTGGCCGAGCGCCGAGGAGTTCCCGGCCGATCCGGCCCTCGTGAGCGCGATGGATGCCGTGCGCGCGATCGCGAGCGCCGGCCTCGCCCTGCGCAAGGCCCAGAGCCTCCGGGTGCGCCTGCCGCTCGCCCGCATCACGGTCGTCGCCGCCGACGCCCCGGCCCTGGAGCCCTACGCGGCCATCCTGCGCGACGAGCTCAACGTCAAGCAGGTCGTGCTCGAGCAGCTCGACGAGGGCAGCCTCGCCGGCTTCGGCATCAGCCGCCGCCTGCAGGTCAACGCCCGCGCGGCCGGCCCGCGCATCGGCAAGCAGGTGCAGCAGGTCATCGGCGCGGCGAAGGCGGGCGACTGGAACGTCGAGGGCGACGGCGTCGTCGTCGGCGGCGTGCCGCTCGTGGCGGGGGAGTTCACGCTCGAGCTGCAGCTCGCCGACCCGGCCGCCGCGGTCTCGTTCCTGCCCGACGGCGGCTTCGTCGTGCTCGACACGGCCATGACGCCCGAGCTCGAGGCCGAGGGCCTCGCGCGCGACGTCGTGCGCGCCGTGCAGCAGGCGCGCAAGGACGCGGGGCTCGCGGTCAGCGACCGCATCGCCCTCTCGCTCGGCGCCGATTCACCCGCGACGGCGGCCGCGATCGAGCACCACCGTGCGCTCATCGCGGCGGAGACCCTTGCCACGGCGCTCGCCGTGGTCGACGCTGGGTCCGGCGGCGTCCCGGTCGGATCGGGCGGCGCCGTGACGATCGAGGTGGTGCGCTCATGAGCGACGAGGCGAACGACGACGCGCGGGAGCGCGGGTCGCGGCGCGAGCAGCCGCGCCCGCCGAGCCCCGAGGAGCTCGCCGACCGCGAGGCGGCCGAGGCGGTCTACGCCGAGCTGCTCGCCCGCCTCGGCGAGGCGAACCCGCAGCCGCGGCTCGAGCCCACGCGGCGCGCGGTCGAGCTGCTGGGCGATCCGCAGCGCTCGTACGCGGTCATCCACATCACCGGCACCAACGGCAAGACCTCGACGAGCCGCATCGCCGAGAGCATCCTGCGCGCCTACGGGCTGCGCACCGGCCTCATGACGAGCCCGCATCTCGACCGCGTCAACGAGCGCATCATGATCGACGGCGAGCCGATCACCGATCGCGCGCTCGCCGACAACTGGGCCGACATCCAGCCCTACCTGCTCATGGTCGACGCCGAGCTGACGGCGAACGGCGAGCTGCCGCTCACCTACTTCGAGGCGCTCACCGTGCTCGCCTTCGCGAGCTTCGCCGACGCGCCCGTCGACGTGCTCGTGCTCGAGGTGGGCATGGGCGGCGAGTGGGATTCGACGAACGTGGCCGACGGCGACGTGGCGGTCTTCACCCCCATCGCGCTCGACCACGAGAACCGGCTCGGCCGCACGGTCGCCGAGATCGCCCGCACCAAGGCCGGCATCATCAAGCCCGCCGCGCAGGTCGTCACCGCCCTGCAGTCGGCCGAGGCGATGGACGAGCTGCTGCGCGCGGCCGAGCACGACGAGGCCGAGGTGATCGCCGAGGGCGTCGCCTTCCAGGTGCGGGATGCCCGGCTCGCGGTCGGCGGCCAGATGGTGAGCATCCGCGGCCGCGCGGGCGAGTACCCCGATCTCTTCCTCCCCCTCTTCGGCGAGCACCAGGCGCAGAACGCCGCGGTGGCCGTCGCGGCCGTCGAGTCCTTCCTCGGCGCCGGAGCGCAGCCGCTCGCGCTCGACGTGCTCGCCGAGGGCTTCGCCACGGTCACGAGTCCCGGGCGCCTGCAGCTCATCGGCATCGAGCCGAGCGTGATCGTCGACGCCGCCCACAACCCGCACGGGGCCGAGGCCCTCGGGCGCGCCCTCATGGGATCCTTCGCCTTCGAGTCGATCACCGCCGTCGTCGGCATCCTCGCCGACAAGGACGAGCGGGGCATCATCGAGGCGCTCGATCCGATCGTCGACCGCTTCGTCGTCACGCAGTCCGACTCCGATCGCGCACTGCCCGCCGACGAGCTCGCCGAGCTCGTCACGCGCGTCGCCGGGCCCGACCGGGTGCGCATCGAGCCCGAGCTCGACGTGGCCCTCGCCGAGCTGCGCGACGAGCTCGGCCCGCGCGACGCGATCGTGGTGACGGGCTCGATCACGCTGGTCGGTCAGGCGATGCGCATCGCGCGCGAGGAGGATTGGGCGCTGTGACCGCCTCCGCCGCCTCGCCCGCCCGCCCGCCGCGCCGTGAGCGCACCGCCACCGAGTCGCTCCTCAGCGTCGTGCTCGTGCTCGAGGCGATCGTCGTCGTCTTCGGCATGCTCGTGATCTTCGGCCTGCGGGTCGTGGAGCCCGCCGTCGCGTTCACGGGCGGCGCCGTGCTCATCCTGCTGCTCATCGCCGCGACGCGCATCGTGCGGTATCCGTGGGGCCAGTGGGTCGGGCACGCGCTGCAGCTCGTCCTGCTCGCGACGGCATTCCTCGAGATCCTCGCGGGGGTCGCCGCGGCGATCTTCGTCGGCTTCTGGATCTGGGCCCTCGTCAAGGGCCGCCAGCTCGATGCGGCGAAGCACCCGTCCTGACCACCACCCCCTGACTCCCTCCATTCCCCGAACCGCATACATCACCGAACACGCCGGGAGGCACCCATGACCACGTCCGTCGAAGAGACCCTCGTCCTCATCAAGCCCGACGGGGTCGCCCGCAACCTCACGGGCCAGATCCTCGCCCGCATCGAGGCCAAGGGCTACCAGATCGTCGACCTGCGCATGGTGCAGGCCGACCGCGCGCTCCTCGCGCAGCACTACGCCGAGCACGAGGGCAAGCCCTTCTACGAGCCGCTCGTCGAGTTCATGGAGTCGGGCCCGGTCGTCGCCGCGCGCGTCGCCGGGCACCGCGTCATCGAGGGCTTCCGCTCGCTCGCCGGCACCACCGACCCGACGACCGCGGCCCCCGGCACCATCCGCGGCGACCTCGGCCGCGACTGGGGCCTGAAGGTGCAGCAGAACCTCGTGCACGGCAGCGACTCGCCCGAGTCGGCCGCGCGCGAGCTCGGCCTCTGGTTCGGCTGAGCTCACCGCCGCGCGGCGTGCGTCGCACGATCCGCGTCTCCCGTCCTCGGCGCCCGCGATCAGGAATGGTCGACGGCACGGCGGCGTGTCGGTGCGCCGATCCCGGCGACACGCCGAAGGGGTCCTGATCCCCGGGCAGCGAGGTCGCGCATCCCCCGCGCGGACGCTGCGGGAGCGCTCGGGCGGGGGCGCGCGGGCGCGATCGCGAGGCCGTGCGACGCCCGCCGTGCGATAATCGAGCAGCAGTCGTCGTCAGCCGCGCTCACGACGATCGCCGAAGAAGCTTTCCGGGCATACCGGGCCAGCACCGCGGCACCAGGTCGCGATCGTCGGATAGCCAGTTCCGAGCAGGCGCTGTGACAGAGCGCGATAGGGCCCGCGCCCGACCCGAACCGGGGGGCCGCGACCCGACAACCGAAGAGTTTCGCCGACGAGCGCCTCGCGCTCCGACGCCGGAGAATTCCCGCACCGGGCGCGGCCCGGGCGGTTGAGGAGTGCACCAGCGATGGTGAAGGACGACACCGAAAAAGGACAGCCCAAGCGCACCCGCATCTTCAAGGGGCGCTCCCGCCGCAAGGCCGACGCCCCCGCGGCGCCCGAGCAGCCCGTCGAGGCGGCGCCGGTGATGGATGCCGCTGCCGAGGCCCCCGCGCCCGCCGAGCAGCACGCCGTCGAGCCGGCGCCCGACCAGGCCCCCGCGCCCGAGACCGCGGCCCCCGCGGCCGAGCAGCCGGAGCCGACGGCCGAGCAGCCCGCCGACCGCGAGCCCGAGGCCGCGCCGGCCGCGGATGAGCCCGTCGCCGAGCAGTCCGCGAGCGAGCCCGCCGCCGAGCCGCAGCCCGAGGAGCCCGCCGCGAGCCCGTTCCCGACGCTCAAGCCCGCGAGCACGACCTCGCTGCTGTTCTACGCGCCCCCGGCGGAGTACCTCGCGCCGCTGCCCGGCTCGGGCCCCTCCCGGTCGTTCGACGACCGCGACGACCGCGATGACGACGACGCCGAGGACGGCGGCACCGGCACGAGCCGTCGCCGCTCGCGTTCCCGCCGCACCCGCGGCGGCGCCGACGGCGAGGGCCGCGACGACCAGCGGGCGGAGCGCGCGGAGCGCATCTCCGAGCGCCGTCAGCCCCGCGAACCCCGCGAACCCCGCGAACCCCGCGAGCCGCGCGAGCGCCGCGCCCCCGAGCCGATCACCGAGCCGCAGCGCATCAAGGGCTCGACCCGCCTCGAGGCGAAGAAGCAGCGCCGCCGCGACGGTCGCGACGCCGGCCGCCGTCGCCCCGTCGTCACCGAGGCCGAGTTCCTCGCCCGCCGGGAGAGCGTCGACCGCGTCATGGTCGTGCGCTCGAAGGATGCGCGCATCCAGATCGGCGTGCTCGAGGACGGCGTGCTCGTCGAGCACTACGTCGCCCGCTCGAGCGAGTCGAGCCTCATCGGCAACGTCTACCTCGGCCGCGTGCAGAACGTGCTGCCGAGCATGGAGGCCGCCTTCGTCGACATCGGCCGCGGCCGAAACGCCGTGCTGTACTCCGGCGAGGTCGACTGGGAGGCCGCGCAGGCCGACGGCGAGAAGAACCAGCCCCGCCGCATCGAGCTCGCCCTCAAGCCGGGCGACCGGGTGCTCGTGCAGGTCACGAAGGATCCGATCGGCCACAAGGGCGCCCGCCTCACCAGCCAGGTCAGCCTGCCCGGCCGCTACCTCGTGTACGTGCCGAACGGCTCGATGAGCGGCATCAGCCGCAAGCTTCCCGACACCGAGCGCGCCCGCCTGAAGAAGATCCTCAAGGAGGTGCTGCCCGAGAACGTGGGCGTGATCGTGCGCACCGCCGCCGAGGGCGCCACCGAGGAGCAGCTGACGCTCGACGTGCAGCGCCTCACGAGCCAGTGGGCCGAGATCTCGCGCCAGGTCGAGGCGTCGAACTCCAACGCCCCCGCGCTGCTGCACAGCGAGCCCGACCTGCTCGTCAAGATCGTGCGCGACGTCTTCAACGAGGACTTCCGCTCGATGGTGATCCAGGGCACCGACGCGCAGCAGACGATCGAGAGCTACCTGCGCGGCGTCGCCCCCGACCTGCTCGACCGCGTGCAGAAGCACGAGGGCGACCACGACCCCTTCGACGAGTACCGCATCTCCGAGCAGATCGAGAAGGCGCTCGAGCGCAAGGTCTGGCTGCCCTCGGGCGGCTCGCTCGTCATCGACCGCACCGAGGCGATGACCGTCGTCGACGTCAACACGGGCAAGTTCGTCGGCTCGGGCGGCAACCTCGAGGAGACGGTCACGAAGAACAACCTCGAGGCCGCGGAGGAGATCGTGCGCCAGCTGCGGCTGCGCGACATCGGCGGCATCATCGTCGTCGACTTCATCGACATGGTGCTCGAGTCGAACCGCGACCTCGTGCTGCGCCGTCTCGTCGAGTGCCTCAGCCGCGACCGCACGAAGCACCAGGTCGCCGAGGTCACGAGCCTCGGCCTCGTGCAGATGACGCGCAAGCGCCTGGGTCTCGGCCTGCTCGAGACCTTCAGCGAGAACTGCGACGTCTGCGCGGGCCGCGGCGTCATCGTGCACCACGACCCCGTCACCAAGCACCGCGGCGGCGAGTCGAACGGCGGCGGATCCTCGCGCGGCGGTGGTCGCGGCGGCCGCGGTGGCGAGCGCTCCGGCTCCACCGGCGGCGGCCAGCAGCGCGGCCAGAACGGCGGGCGCACCTCGCCGTCGACGCACACGGGCACCCACGCCATCACGGAGGACGTCAGCAAGGCCCTCGCGAGCATCGCCGCGAAGACCGTGCACCATGACCAGCCGGCCGCGGTGTCGACCGAGGCCGTGTCGACCGAGGCCGCGTCGGCTGCGCCCGAGCAGACCGCGCCCGAGCAGCTGACGACCGCGGCGCCCGCGGCCGAGGCCACCGAGCAGGGGGATGCTCCCGCCGAGCAGTCCGCCCCCGCCGAGCAGCCCCGCTCGGGCCGCGGCGGCCGTCGCGGCGGTCGCCGCTCGCAGGCCGGCACGACGCGCGCCGACGCCCCCGACGGCGCGGCGACCGCGCCGTCCGCCGAGCAGGCGCCCGCGACCACCGCGGGCCCGACGGCCGACGACGTCGCGATCCTCGACATCCCCGTGCCCCCCGCCGCGCGCTCGCGGCAGAAGCTCGACCCCGTCGACGCCGAGCAGCTGCTCGGCTCGGTGCTCGAGGCGCTGCCCGAGCCGCCCGCCCCCGGCACGCGCAAGCGCGCGTCGCGCCGGGTGTCGAGCGGCACGATCAACGCCGCCGCGGGCGAGCAGCGGAGCTGATCCGACCGTCCTGACGCGCGCTGCCGAGGCCCCCTCGCGACGCTCCGCTGCGGCGGGGCGCCGCTGGGGGCCGCGTCACGTCGTCGCGGCGTCGCTCGGCGTGCTGGGCATCCTCGCGATCATCGGCCTGCGGGCCGTCACGGCGGAGGGCGGCGACGCCCCCCTGCCCGATGCGGCGCAGGATCTCATCACGCTCGCCACGAGCGTCATCATCGAGTCGCTGCCGTTCATCGTGCTCGGCATCGCGCTCTCGATCCTCGTGCAGGTGTGGATCCCCGAGGACTGGCTGCTGCGCATCCTGCCGAGGAACCCCTGGGGGCGCCGCGCGGTCATCTCGCTGTTCGGCATGTTCCTGCCGGTCTGCGAGTGCGGCAACGTGCCGCTCGCCCGCGGGCTCGTGCGCAAGGGCTTCACGGTGCCCGAGAGCATGGTGTTCCTGCTCGCGGCGCCCATCCTCAACCCCGTCACCATCCTCACGACGCACGCGGCCTTCGGCTTCGACGACGGCATCCTCGTCGCGCGCCTGCTCGGCGGGTTCCTCATCGCCAACGTGCTCGGCTGGCTGTTCTCCCAGCACCCCGAGCCCGAGTCGCTGCTCACCGAGCGCTTCGCCGCGGAGTGCCGCGTCGACGACGCCGCCGCGCCGCGCACCCGGGCCGCGCAGACGCTCGACCTCTTCGTGCGCGAGACGAGCATCCTCATGCCGGCGCTCGTCATCGGCGCGGTCGTCGCCGGCGCCATCCAGGTGGCCGTGCCGCGCGACGTGCTCGTCGCCCTCGGCAGCGACCCGCTGTTCAGCGTGCTGGCGATGATGGTGCTCGCCTTCGTCATCTCGGTCTGCTCGAACGTCGACGCCTTCTTCATCCTGCCGTTCGCGTCGACCTTCCTGCCCGGCTCGATCGTGACCTTCCTCGTCTTCGGTCCGATCATCGACATCAAGATGCTCGCGCTCATGCGCACGACCTACTCGACGCGCACGCTCGTGCAGCTGACGGCGGTGGTCGGCCTGCTGAGCGCGGCCCTCGGACTGGTGGTGAACTATGTGGCGTAGCGTGCAGGCCTGGCGCGGCATCGCGCTCATCGGGGCGATCTCGGCGGTCGCCCTCTGGCTCGCGGCCTCGGGGCAGCTCGTGCTGTACATCCACCCGCGGTACGTGCTCTTCACCGTCGCCATGGCGGTCATCGCCCTCGTGCTCGTCGTCGCCGCCATCGCCGCCCGCGCCGTCGGCCAGCGGCGGGATGCCGTGCGGCGCCCGAGCGGCACCGTCGACCTCCTCGCCGCCCCCGTCGACGGCCGCGACCATGCGCACGACCACCACGACCACGAGCCGCTGCCGCGTCGTCGGGAGCGCGCCCTCGGTCTCACGGCCGCCGGCATCGCCGGGCTCTTCGTCATCGGCATGGTCGTCCTGCCGCCCGCGACCCTGAGCACGGCGACGGCCGAGCAGCGCGAGATCAACGCGACGGCCGCCGACGTGCAGGCCCTCGACGAGGCGCAGAGCGCCGACGCGGCCGCGGTGGCCCGGTTCACCGTGCGGGAGTGGGCGGGCATCCTGCGCCAGACGACCGATCTGGGCTTCTTCGCCGACAAGCCCGTCACCGGCCTGCTCGGCTTCGTCTCGCCCGACGGCGACGACCCCGAGAACGTCTTCTACGTCTCGCGATTCTCGATCACCTGCTGCGCCGTCGACGCGCAGCCGCTCGGCGTTCCCGTGCACCTGCCCGGCTGGCAGGAGCGATTCCCGATCGACAGCTGGGTCGAGGTCTCGGGCGACTTCGTCGCGAACCCGAGCGCGCAGAGCCGCCAGCCGATCGTCATCGAGCCCACCGGCGTCGAGGCGGTGGAGCAGCCGCGTGAGCCGTACCTCTTCTGAGAAGCTCGAGCGCGTCGCCGAGCACAGCCGGCGCCTGCGCGAGGATCGCGCCGAGCGGCGGTTCCGCACGCGGTTCTGGATGCTCGTCGCGGGCCTGGCGCTCATCAGCGCCGTCTTCCTCGTCCTCGGCGCGTTCCAGGGCCCGAAGCTCTCGACCGCGCAGGTCGACGCGGCGCGCGCCACCGAGCAGCCCGGCCAGCAGCTGCGGCTGTTCGCCAACCAGCCCGTGGACGAGGTCGACGCCGCGCAGGTGAGCGTCGAGCCGGCGGCCGAGGTCGCCGTCACCGTGCAGAACGAGCTCATCAGCGTGCAGTTCGTCGACCGCCTGCAGTGGGGCACCGAGTACACGGTGCGCGTCGAGGGGGTCACGGCCCCCGGGCGATCGGTCGCCGGCACGATGGAGCACCGCTTCGCCACGCCCGACGGCTCGCTGCTCTACCTCGACCGCGGCGAGGAGGTCGACGAGGTGCTGCGCGCCGGCATCGAGGGCGCGGGCCCCGGGGAGGTGCTGTACTCGGCGCCGGGCATCCAGCGGTTCGCCCTCGTCGAGAACGCCCTGCTCGTCGCCCGCGACGCCCCCGACGGCGGCTCGGGCGAGGGCGCGAGCGTCATCGAGATCGTGAACCTCGACTCGGGGCGCACCGAGGAGGTGCGGCTGCCGTCGGCGGTGCGCGTCGAGTCGATGACCGCCTCCCCGGCCGGCACGACCGCGGCGCTCGTGCTCACGAGCGCCGGCGTCGCGGCGGGGGAGGGGGAGTACCAGCAGTCGCTCGTCACCCTCGACCTCGGCGGCGCCCGCGAGGTGCAGCCGGTGGCGGGTCTCGACGGCGAGGTGCTGCGGGTGCGCGAGGCCTGGTTCCCGGGCTCCGGCACCGGGATGCTCGTGCACACCCTCGACGGCGTGCTCGTGCAGGTCGACCCCGAGGCCGGCACGCCGCCGCTGCCGCTGGGCGACTACCGCGAGGTCTACGGCCCCTCGAGCGACGGGGCCTCGCTCTCGGCGGCCGACGACTTCGGGGGCGTGCTGCTCGACCTCGCCACGGGCGAGGAGGAGCGGGTGAACCCCTCGCTCTTCGAGGGCGACGTGGTCTTCGCGGGCGAGACCCTCGTGACGGCGCAGGGGCTGCGCGTGCAGAAGGTCGCCGTCGCGGGCCTCGACGGCAGCTTCACGACGCTGCTCGTCGCCGACGACGGCAGCGGGGCCTCGCGGCTGCTCGCGCGCACGATCGACGACCGCGGCAGTCTGGGCGACGTCGCCCTCGCGCCGAACGACCAGTACGTCGCGATCGAAGTGACGCCGGTGCTCGACGAGGCCGTGAGCGACGAGCGCATCGTCGACCCGCAGCCCACATCGGTGACGATCGCGATCATCGACGTCGCCACGGGCGCCGTGGTGCGCACGCTCGAGGGCTTCGCCCCGGCCTGGTGACCCGCGCGGCCGCGTCGGCGGCGCTGCCTCAGCGCGGCCGCTTGTCGCGCTGGGCGACCCGCAGGCCCGAGGCGCTGAGCCGCGCCACGAGCTCCTTGCCGCTGACGGGCTCGGCCCCCTGCGCCACGAGCTCGTCGTAGCGGCTCTCCGGGTAGTCGTAGTGGTCGTGATCGAATCCGCGCTCCGGGATGCCCGCCTCGCGCGCGAAGGCGTGCAGCTCCTCGAGCGAGCGGTCGCTCACGAGGTGCCCCCACAGCCGGCCGTGCGCGGGCCAGACGGGGGCGTCGATCAGCACGGCCATGCGAAGGATTGTAGGCTGGGGTCACGGCTCGAAGCCCCCGCCGGGGCTTTTGACCGGGCATCCCGTATCGGGTATGCTCGACCGTTGGCGTGCGCTGGACTGGTTCCGTTGAGAACCACGGTCTGCTGAAGACCGTGTCCGCGCCGGACGCCGAGTTTTTTCTTTCAATCCGACGTAAGGGTGAATCGTGGTCTACGCAGTAGTGCGCGCCGGTGGGCGGCAGGAGAAGGTGGAGGTCGGCACGGTCGTCGTCCTCGACCGTGTCAAGGCGACGGAGGATGGCACGATCCAGCTCGTCCCCGTGCTCCACGTCGACGGTGACACCATCACCACCGACGCCAAGAAGCTGGCGAAGATCACCGTGACCGCCGAGATCATCACCGATCTCCGCGGCCCGAAGATCATCATCCAGAAGTTCAAGAACAAAACCGGGTACAAGAAGCGCCAGGGCCACCGCTCGGAGCTCACCCGCGTCAAGATCACCGGCATCAAGTAAGAAGGGGCGCGAACCATGGCACACAAGAAGGGCGCATCGTCCACTCGTAACGGCCGCGACTCCAACCCCCAGTACCTGGGTGTGAAGCGCTTCGGCGGCCAGGTCGTCAAGGCCGGCGAGATCATCGTCCGCCAGCGCGGCACCCACTTCCACCCCGGCGCCAACGTGGGCCGCGGCGGGGACGACACGCTGTTCGCGCTGTCGGCCGGCTCCGTGGAGTTCGGCAGCAAGGGCGGCCGCAAGGTCGTCAACATCGTCGCCGGCGTCTGATCCTCTGATCGACGCCCCCGCGCTCGGCGCGGCGGCGCACCAGCTTCACCGGATGGGCGGGCCTCGGCCCGCCCATCCGTCGTTCACCGGGCAGTCGCCCGTGCGCAGCAGCAGCACCGAGCACCAGGAGGAATAGCGCCATGGCGACATTCGTCGACCGCGTCACCCTCCACCTCAAGGCCGGTCACGGCGGGCACGGCTGCGTCTCGGTGCGCCGCGAGAAGTTCAAGCCCCTCGCCGGGCCCGACGGCGGCAACGGCGGCGACGGCGGCGACATCATCCTCGTCGCGAGCACGCAGGAGACCACCCTGCTGCCGTACCACCGTCGACCGCACCGCACGAGCGACAACGGCGGCCCCGGCATGGGCGACAACCGCGCCGGCTTCCAGGGCCAGGATCTCGAGCTGCCCGTGCCGATCGGCACGGTCGTGCGCGACGCCGACGGCACCGAGCTCGCCGACCTCACCGAGGAGGGCATGCGCATCGTCGTCGCCCCCGGCGGGCAGGGCGGCCTCGGCAACAACGCCCTGTCGACGACGAAGCGCAAGGCGCCCGGGTTCGCGCTGCTCGGCACCGACGGCGAGGAGCTCGACATCATCCTCGAGCTCAAGGTGGTCGCCGACGTCGCGCTCGTGGGCTACCCGAGCGCCGGCAAGTCGAGCCTCATCGCGGCGATCTCCTCCGCCAAGCCGAAGATCGCCGACTACCCTTTCACTACCCTCCACCCGAACCTCGGCGTCGTCGAGTCGGGCGAGACCCGCTACACCGTCGCCGACGTGCCCGGCCTCATCGAGGGCGCGAGCGAGGGCAAGGGCCTCGGCCTCGAGTTCCTGCGCCACGTGGAGCGCTGCAGCGCCCTGCTGCACGTGCTCGACTGCGGCACGCTCGAGCCCGGTCGCGACCCGCTCAGCGACCTCGACATCATCCTCGCCGAGCTCGCCGCCTACCCGGTGCCCGAGGGCCAGGTGCCCCTGCTCGAGCGCCCGCAGCTCGTCGCCCTCAACAAGGTCGACGTGCCCGACGGGCGCGAGCTCGCCGCGTTCATCCGCCCCGAGCTCGAGAAGCGCGGCTACCGCGTGTTCGAGATCAGCGCGGTCAGCCACGAGGGCCTGCGCCCGCTGACCTTCGCCATGGCCGAGCTCGTCGAGGCCGACCGCGCCGCGCGCGCCGCCGAGGCGCAGGCGCGCCCGCGCGTCGTCATCCGCCCCCGCGCCGTCGACGTCAAGGACTTCGAGGTGCGCGTCGAGGGCAGCCACGAGGGCAACATCTACTACGTGCTGGGCGCCAAGCCCGAGCGCTGGGTGCAGCAGACCGACTTCGCGAACGACGAGGCCGTCGGCTACCTCGCCGATCGCCTCGCGAAGCTCGGCGTCGAGACCGAGCTCTTCGCCAAGGGTGCCGTCGCCGGCGCCACCGTCGTCATCGGCGCGAAGAACGGCATGGTCTTCGACTGGGAGCCCACGCTCACGAGCGCCGCCGAGCTGCTCACCGCGCCGCGCGGCAGCGACCCGCGGCTCGACGCGCTCAACCGCCCGACCACGAGCCAGCGCCGGCAGACGTACAAGGAGCGCATGGACGCCAAGACCGAGGCCCGCGCCGAGCTCGAGCGCGAGCGCGCGGCCGGCATCTGGGCGGCGGAGGACGACGAGGGATGACCGCGGAGGTCGTCCGCACGGCCGTCACCTCGGCGCGCCGCGTCGTCGTCAAGGTCGGCTCCTCCTCGATCAGCGGAGCGAACGCCGCGCAGATCGGCCCGCTCGTCGACGCGCTCGCGCAGCTGCACTCCCGGGGCGCGGAGGTCGTGCTGGTGTCGTCGGGCGCCATCGCGACGGGCATCCCGTTCCTGGCCCTCGACGGCCGGCCCACCGATCTCGCGACGCAGCAGGCCGCGGCCGCCGTCGGGCAGAACGTGCTCATGGTGCGCTACCAGGAGCAGCTCGACCGCCACGGCCTCGTCGCCGGGCAGATCCTGCTGACGGCGGGCGACCTCGAGCACGCCACGCCCCGGTCGAACGCGCAGCGCGCCATGGAGCGCCTGCTGGGCCTGCGGGTGCTGCCGATCGTCAACGAGAACGACACCGTGGCGACGCAGGAGATCCGGTTCGGCGACAACGACCGGCTCGCGGCCCTCGTGGGCGAGCTCGTGCACGCCGACCTGCTCGTCCTGCTGAGCGACGTCGACGCGCTCTACACCCGCCCGCCGCACGAGCCCGGGGCCGAGCGCATCGCGCACGTGGCCTGGGACGACGCCCTCGAGCGCGTCGAGCTCGGCGACATCGGGGCGGCCGGCGTCGGCACCGGGGGAGCGGGCACCAAGATCGCCGCCGCCCGCTACGCGGTCGCCCACGGCACGCCCGTCGTGCTCACCTCGACGGGCAACGTCGGCGCAGCCCTGCGCGGCGAGGCCGTCGGCACCTGGTTCGAGGCCGCGCCCCGCGTCTGAGCCGGACCCCGCCTCAGCGACGCCGCCTAGAATCGGGGGATGCCCGCCCGCACCCTCCCCGAGACCCTCGAGGCCGCGCAGACCGCCTCCCGCGCGCTCGCCACCCTCACCTCCGCGCAGAAGGACGCCGCGCTCGAGGCCGTCGCCGCCGCGCTCGAGGCCGAGGCGCCGAGCATCATCGCCGCCAACGCCCGCGACCTCGAGGCCGGAGCCGAGTCGGGGCTCGCCGCAGGCCTGCTCGACCGCCTGCGGCTCGACGAGGGCCGCGTCGCCGCGCTCGCCCGCGCCGTGCGCGACGTCATCGCGCTGCCCGACCCGGTGGGCGTCGTCGTGCGGGGGTCGACCCTGCCGAACGGCGTCGGGCTCAGCCAGGTGCGCGTGCCCTTCGGCGTCGTCGGCGCCATCTACGAGGCGCGCCCCAACGTGACGGTCGACATCGCCGCCCTCGCGCTCAAGAGCGGCAACGCGAGCGTGCTGCGGGGCGGCAGCGCGGCGCTGCGCAGCAACGAGCGGCTCGTGGCGGTCATCCGCACCGCGCTCGAGAGCGCCGCCCTGCCGGCCGACGCCGTGCAGACCATCGACGCCTTCGGCCGCGAGGGCGCGACCGAGCTCATGCGGGCCCGGGGCCTCGTCGACGTGCTCATCCCGCGCGGCAGCGCCGACCTCATCCAGACGGTCGTGCGCGAGTCGACCGTGCCGGTCATCGAGACGGGCGCCGGGGTCGTGCACATCGTGCTCGATGCGACGGCCGACGAGGCGATGGCGGTCGACATCGTGCGCAACGCGAAGGTGCAGCGCCCGAGCGTCTGCAACGCGGTCGAGACCGTGCTCGTGCACCGCAACGCCGCCGAGCGCCTGCTGCCGCCGCTGCTGACGGCCCTGCGCGAGGAGGGCGTGATCATGCGCGGCGACGCGCGCGCCCGCGGCATCGACGCCGCGCTCGAGCCCGCCACGGACGAGGACTTCGCCACCGAGCACATGGCCCTCGAGCTGTCGATCGGCGTCGTCGACGACCTGGATGCCGCGCTCGCGCACATCCGCCGCTTCAGCACGAAGCACACCGAGTCGATCATCACGGCCGACATGGCCGCGGCCGAGCGGTTCCTCGCCGAGGTCGACTCGGCCGTCGTCATGGTCAACGCCTCGACGAGGTTCAGCGACGGCGGCGAGTTCGGGTTCGGAGCGGAGGTCGGCATCTCGACGCAGAAGCTGCACGCGCGCGGGCCCATGGGCCTGCCCGAGCTCACGAGCACCAAGTGGATCGTGCGCGGCGCCGGGCAGGTTCGCGGCTGAGGCCCGGTAGACTGCTGCACTGCACGCACCGACCCCGGGAGGGACCTTCATGATGCTGACCAGCATGCTCATCGCCTCCGCTGAGCACGAGCTCGCTCCGCTCATCGCGCCCGCGCCCGTGATCGCCGGCGTCGCCGCCCTCGCGTTCCTCATGATGGGCCTCGTCACCTTCGCCTACCGCGACGTCTCGAACCGCCAGGCGCAGAAGCGCGGCAACTCCGGTCAGACCACCGGCACCCACGACGGCGTCCAGCACTAGGCCCCGCCCCATCGCCGACGCCCCGCTCCTGCCGTCCGCCGCCCGTCGGGCGCGGATCGGCATCATGGGCGGCACCTTCGACCCGGTGCACCACGGCCACCTCGTCGCCGCGAGCGAGGTCGCCGACCACTTCGACCTCGACGAGGTCGTCTTCGTGCCGACCGGCACCCCGTACCTCAAGCCCGAGGCCACGGCGAGCGAGCACCGCTACCTCATGACGGTCATCGCCACGGCCTCGAACCCGAGCTTCTCGGTGAGCCGCATCGACATCGATCGCGACGGCCCCACCTACACGATCGACACCCTGCGCGACATGCGGGCCGAGCATCCCGATGCCGACCTGTTCTTCATCTCGGGGGCCGACGCCATCGCGCAGATCCTCGACTGGAAGGACGCGACCGAGCTCGGCGCGCTCGCGCAGTTCGTCGCGGTCAGCCGCCCCGGCCACCCGCGAGCCGTCGGCGTCCTGCCGGAGGGCGACGTAAGCTGGGTGGAGATCCCCGCCCTCGCGATCTCGTCCACCGACTGCCGCGAACGGGTCGAACGCGGTTCGCCCGTGTGGTACCTCGTTCCGGATGGCGTCGTCCAGTACATCGCCAAGCACCGTCTGTACCGGAGAACCTCAGCATGAGCACCTCGCAGCAACCGCCGATGAGCCGTCGCGAGGCGCGCCTCGCCGCGCAGCAGGCTGCCGCCTCGAGCCTCGAGAGCCTCGTGGAGCCCGGCTCCGCCGACGCCGCGCGGCCCGCCGCGCCCGGCGATGCGCACGACAGCGCAGCGTCCGCGCACTCCGCGTCCGCGCACTCCGCCGCCGCGCCCTCCGCTCCGCTGCCCCCGAGCGCGCCGGCTCCGGCCGAGGGCCGATTCCGCGCCCGCGACTTCCGCCCGCCGGCCGAGCGCGAGCGCGCCGTGACGAGCCCGCCGAGCTTCGCCGCCGTGCAGCCCGACGACCAGCCGCTCGAGTACCGCACCGCGCAGCGCACCCCGTCGGCGAGCGCCCACTCGGCGCCCGTGTCCTCGGCGCCCGTCTCCTCAGTGCCCGTCTCCTCGGCGGCCTCCCCGTCCGCGGTCTCCGCGCCCGCGCCGTCGGCCGCGGCGCCCGAGGCCCCGGTGTGGATGCCCGTCCTGCCCCCGATGCCCCCCACTCCCTCGGCCGCCGCCGACCCGAGCCCCGCCGAGCACGAGGTCGTCGCCGATGGCGCGCCGCCCGCCGATGCGCCCGTCGAGGAGCGCACGATGAGCCGGCGCGAGCTGCGAGCCCGTCGCGCCGCGGGCGAGACGCCGGAGGCGGAGGCCCCCGCGGCGCAGACCGGGGCGCCCGCGCCCGCGGCCCCCGCAGGCGGTCCCGTCGCGGCGCCGCCGCTCGCGCTCGTCGACCCGCCCGTCGTTCTCCCCGGCGACTCCGCGGCCCCGCAGCCCTCCACCGCGACGGGCTCGCACTGGTCCGTCGGCGCGCAGGCGAGCGACGACGACCCCTTCGAGAACACCTTCAGCCGTCAGGTGGGCTCGGCCTCGGCCTCCCCCAACGTGCTCGTGCTGCCCGAGATGCCGATGGCGGGGCTCACGGGCCCCGTGCCCGGCACGGGCGAGATCATCATCACGGGCATGATCGACGTGCCGAAGAGCATGTCGTCGACCGGGTCGATCTCGGCCGTGCACGAGAGCCCCGACATCGACGACCTCTTCGAGGCCGGAGAGCGCGAGGTGCCGAGCACCGAGTCGACGCCCGTCAGCGCGATCAACGCCGTGAGCGGGCACACCGCCACGCGCGCCGTCATGGGCGGCCGCAAGCCCCGCGGCAACACCGTCACGACCGCGCTCGTGGCATCCACCGTCGTCATGGCCGTCGCCGCGGTCACCGTCTTCGTCGTCGCCGCCGCGAACGGCCTGTTCTGAGCGCGCGAGCGCTCCCCATCCTGAAGGAATCCGTGACCGCCACACCCCGCGCCATCGAACTCGTGCAGGCCGCCGCGCAGGCCGCCGACTCCAAGCAGGGCGAGGACATCGTCGCTCTCGACGTGTCGGGGCCGCTGCCCCTCACCGACGCCTTCGTGCTCGTGACGGGGCGCAACGAGCGCAACGTGCAGGCCATCGCGGGCGAGGTCGAGGAGAAGATGCTCGAGGCCGGCGCCCGCACGCTGCGCCGCGAGGGCCGCGCCGAGGGCCGCTGGATCCTGCTCGACTTCGGCGACGTCGTCGTGCACGTCTTCCACGAGGAGGAGCGGCTGTTCTACTCGCTCGAGCGCCTCTGGAAGGACTGCCCCGTCATCCCGATCGAGCTCAGCGCGCCCGCAGACCCCGCGACAGACCCCGCGTGAGCCAGGGGCGCAGCAGCCGGGTGATCCACGGCAGCGCCAGGTAGGTCATGACCGGCGTCACCGCGACGACGGTGACGAGCACGCGCAGGGCGAGCGGCCAGTCGCCGACCAGCGGGGCGAGCGCGGCGTTCGCGCCGAAGCTCAGCGGGTAGAAGACCAGGAAGATCGCGATCATCTGCTTCCACCGCGGCGGCGTCGGGGGAGCGGTGACGACCTCGACCGTCGAGGGCTCGTCGAACCAGCCCTCGATGCCGGTGCGCGACTCCTCGCGCGCCTTCTCGGCGAGCCCCGAGACGGCCCCGATCCACCAGGCGCGCTCGCTCGAGGCCTGCCACAGCGCGAGGCTCTCGGCGTCGACGAAGCGGAACAGCATGTGCCACTCCTCCGAGGCGGGGTCGGGGCGCACCCAGCCCGAGCCGAGGTAGCCGGGGCTCTGGCTCATGAGCTCCTCGCCCGCGCGGGCCCAGGCGGCGAACTCGCGGGCGCGGTCGGGCGGCACGGTGCGGGTGATCGAGACGGTGACGGGGGATGGCTGCACTCGACCATCCTGCCGCGCCCGGCTCGCCGTCATCGCCGTCCGACCGTCGTCGCCGTCCAGCTCGCCCACAGCCGGCGCTTAGCGCGGCGGGGGATGCTCGAGCCATGAAATGCCCCACCGACGACTCCACGCTCGTCATGAGCGACCGCAACGGCATCGAGATCGACTACTGCCCCCAGTGCCGCGGGGTGTGGCTCGACCGCGGTGAGCTCGACAAGATCATCGAGCGCGCCGGGGCCATCGCGCCGCCGGCCGCCGCAGCCCCGGCCGCGCCGCGGGTCGACCTGCCGCAGAACGTGCCGCCGCAGCAGCCGGGCGGCTTCCCGCCCGCGGGCTACGCGCAGCCGGGCTACCCGCAGCGCTGGGGCTCGAACTCGCCGGGCTCCGCTCCGCGGTACGGCCAGGGCTACGGGCAGCAGGGCTACGGCCAGCAGGGGTACGGGCAGCAGGGCTACCCGCACAATCGCCGCAAGAACTGGCTCAGCGAGCTGTTCGACTGAGCGGGCATCCCCTCGCCGCGCATCGGCGATCGCGACGCACCGCTCGAATTGGAGCGGGCCGCACCGATGTACTACGCTGAGGGAGTTGTCGGCGCAGGAATGCGCCGGCTGCGGGCCTGTGGCGCAGCTGGTAGCGCACCTGCATGGCATGCAGGGGGTCAGGGGTTCGAATCCCCTCAGGTCCACCACGATGCGATGCGAGCCCCGGTTCCGGCCGGGGTTTCGTCGTATCCGGCGCCCGCTGTCCCGATCCGCGGGGCGGCGCGCCGCGGCGGCGGTCGATGCGACCCCGCCCCGTCCGAGAGGACAGCGCCGTGACCCGCTCCGAGCCGCGCTCCGCCCGCCCCGCTCCTGCCCCCGCGGGCCCGGATGCGACCCGCATGCACGCCGTCACCGCGGAGACCACCGCGCTCGTCGACATGGTGCTCGACTACGCGCAGCGCCGCATCCTGGGCGAGCAGAGCCCGCTCGACAAGCCGATGACGCCCGTCGAGCTGCGCCGGCTCGCCTCGGGCAGCATCGGCGAGGAGGGCATCGGCGGCCGCCGCGCGCTCGCGTTGTTCGAGAACGTGCTCGCGCCCGCCTGCATCACGACCGACCACCCGCGCTACCTCTCGTTCATCCCCTCGGCGCCGACCAAGGCGGCGACGGCCTTCGACCTCATCGTCTCGGCGACCGCCGTGTACGGCGGATCGTGGATGGAGGGCTCGGGCGCCGTGTTCGCCGAGAACGAGGTGCTCGACTGGCTCGGGCGCGAGCTCGGGCTGCCGACGGGCTCGGGCGGCGTGTTCGTGCAGGGCGGCACGATCGGCAACCTCTCCGCCCTCGTCGCCGCGCGCGACCACCGCGCCCGCGCGCTCGCGGCCGCGGGCCGCCCGCGCCCGGCCCGCTGGATCATCGTCGGCAGCGCCGAGGCGCACTCCTCGATCGCGTCCGCGGCGCGGGTCATGGACGTCGACGTCGTCGCCGTGCCGGTCGGCGAGACGGGCATGCTCACGGGCGAGCAGGTGCGGCCCGTGCTCGAGCAGCACGGCGAGGCCGTCATCGCGGTCGTCGCGACGGGCGGCTCCACCAACTTCGGCATCGTCGACGACATCGCCTCGATCGCCGCGCTCAAGGCCGATCACGACTTCTGGCTGCACGTCGACGGGGCCTACGGGCTCGCGGCCGCGCTCGCCCCCGAGGCCCGGCACCGCTTCGCCGGCGTCGAGGCCGCCGACTCGCTCATCGTCGACCCGCACAAGTGGCTCTTCACCCCCTTCGACTCCTGCGCTCTGATTTACCGGGATCCCGAGATCGCGCGCCTCGCGCACACGCAGCACGCCGAGTACCTCGACGCGCTCACCGGCGCGAGCGAGTGGAACCCGAGCGACTTCTCGGTGCAGCTCACCCGTCGCGCGCGCGGGCTGCCGCTGTGGTTCTCGCTCGCGACCTTCGGCGCCGCCGCGTACCGGGCGGCGATCGGCGCCTCGATCGAACTCGCGCACGCCGCCGCCGCCGACATCGCCGAACGGCCGTACCTGCGGCTCGTCCGCGCCCCGCAGCTCTCCGTCGTCGTGTTCGAGCGGGTGGGCTGGGAGCCCGCGGACTACGCCGCGTGGTCGGCCGGGCTGCTGGAGGAGCAGCGGGCCTTCGTCGTTCCGAGCTCGCACGCCGGGCGCACGAACGCCCGCTTCGCGATCGTGAACCCGCTGACGACGCTCGACGATCTGACGGGCATCCTCGATTCGATGGCCTGATCGCGGGCGCGGCATCCCCCGCTCGACGGCGGAGCCGATGCGGAGCGGGATCTCGGCGGCTTCGCGGCACGGCGCGCCTACGCTGTGGCCATGAGCCACGACGCCGTCCCCGACCCCCTCGACTCCGCGCTGCGCACGCACACCGACTACGGATCGGAGGCGCTCGAGGAGTCGGACGCCGCGGCCGACCCGCTCGAGCAGTTCCTCGCCTGGATGACCGAGGCGGCCGAGCGTAAGGTCTACGAGCCGAACGCCATGGTGCTCGGCACGATCGATCCCGACGGCGCTCCCTCCATCCGCACCGTGCTGCTGCGCGGGGCGGATGCCCGGGGCTTCGCCTTCTACACCGACTACACCTCCCGCAAGGGCCGCGCCCTGCTCGCCCACCCGACGGTCTCCGCGGTCATCCCCTGGTACTCGCTGCACCGCCAGGTGATCATCGCCGGCGAGGCCCGGCAGGTGGCGCAGGAGGACTCCGACGCCTACTTCTCCGCCCGTCCGCGGGGCGCGCAGATCGCCGCCTGGTCGAGCGACCAGTCGCAGCCGATCGACTCGCGCGACGCCCTCGAGCAGAAGGTGCGCGACACCGAGGAGCGCTTCGAGGGCGAGGAGACGGTGCCGCGGCCGGAGCGCTGGGGCGGGTTCCGCATCGTGCCGCACCGCATCGAGTTCTGGCAGGGGCGCACCTCGCGCCTGCACGACCGGCTCGTGTACACCCGCACCGAGGGCGGCGAGTGGCGGCGGGAGCGCATCCAGCCGTAGCCGGGAAGGCGCGGTCGGCGCGCGGGAATAGGGCGGAGCATCCCGCGGTTCGATAGTTTGATACGTTTGCATAGAAAGCACGCGAGAGGACGGATGCCCCCCCATGACCGAGATCGTGAACCCTTCCGAGCTGCAGTTCGGGCTCAACACCTTCGGCGACGTCAGCCACGACGCCGAGGGGCGCCCCGTGAGCTACCCGCAGGTCATCCGCGACGTCGTCGAGGAGGGCGTGCGCGCCGACCAGGTCGGCATCGACGCCTTCGCCATCGGCGAGCACCACCGCGACGACTACTCCGTCTCGGCCCCCGACGTCATCCTCTCGGCGATCGCCGCACGCACCGAGCGCATCACCGTCTCCTCCGCCGTCACGGTGCTGAGCTCGGACGACCCCATCCGCGTGTTCCAGCGCTTCGCGACCATCGACGCCATCTCGAACGGCCGGGCCGAGATCATCGTCGGGCGCGGCTCGTTCACCGAGTCGTTCCCGCTGTTCGGCCTCGAGCTCAGCGACTACCAGGTGCTCTTCGAGGAGAAGCTCAACCTGCTGGCCGAGGCGCTCAAGGAGGGGCCGGTGACGTGGGCCGGCAGCATCCGCCCGCCGCTCGACGGCGTCGAGATCTACCCGAAGACCGAGAACGGCATCCGCACCTGGGTCGGCGTCGGCGGCAGCCCCGAGTCGGTCGTGCGCACGGCGCGCTACGGCATGCCCATGATGCTCGCCATCATCGGCGGCGACCCCGCCCGCTTCGCGCCCTACGTCGACCTGTTCGGCCGCGCGCTCGACCAGCTCGAGATGCCGCGCCAGCCGGTGGGCGTGCACTCGCCCGGCTTCATCGCCGACACCGACGAGCAGGCCCGCGAGGAGTTCTGGCCGAACTACGAGCAGGCGTTCTCGCGCATCGGCCGCGAGCGCGGCTGGGGCCCGACGACGCACGCGCACTACCTGGAGGAGATCGAGCACGGCTCGCTCTACGTGGGCTCGCCCGAGACGGTCGCGCGCAAGATCGCGACCACCGTCACGACCCTCGGCCTGCAGCGCTTCGACCTCAAGTACGCGACCGGCCCGACGCCGCACGCCGACCTGCTGCACGCGATCGAGCTCTACGGCGAGCGCGTCATCCCGATGGTGCGCGAGCTCGTCGCCGAGGCCGTCCCCGCCCGCTAGGGCGCAGCGGGCGCGGACGCCGCCGGTCGGACCGGCGTCGTCCGCTCCCGGAACCAGGCCGTGTCGGGCACCCGGGCGAGCAGCGACCCTCCGACGATCGTCAGCAGCACGTAGGCCGTGGCGAGCGGCGCGAGCTGCGGCTCGACGCCCGCGGCGACGGCGAGGGTCGCGATGACGATCGAGAACTCGCCGCGCGGCGTCAGGGTGAGGCCCGTGCGCCACCGGCCGGGCACCGCGATGCCGGCCTCGCGCGCGGCCAGCCATCCCGTGGCCGTCTTCGTCGCCATGGTCAGAACGGCGAGCACCGCGGCCGGAAGCAGCACCGGCACGATGTCGGCCGGGTCGGTGGCGATGCCGAAGAAGACGAAGAACACCGCCGCGAAGAGGTCGCGCAGCGGCGTGAGCACCCGTTCGGCCGAGTGCGCCACCTGGCCCGAGATCGCGATGCCGACGAGGAAGGCGCCGACCGCGGCCGAGACGTTGACCTGCTGGGCGATGCCCGCGACGAGCATGGTGAGGCCGAGCACGCCGAGCACGAGCGACTCCCCGTGGTGCGGCGAGAACAGCGCCGACACGATGCGCCCGTGACGGAGGGCGAGGAACAGGATGAGCGAGGCGACGGCGACCGCGATGACGAGGGCCGTCGCGCCGGCGAGGAGGCCCGCCCCGATGACGAGCGCCGAGAGCACGGGCAGGTAGAACGCCATCGCGAGGTCCTCGATGACGAGGATCGACAGGATCGTCGGCGTCTCGCGGTTGCTGAGGCGGCCGAGGTCGCGGATGATCTTCGCCACGACGCCGGAGGACGACACCCAGGTGACGCCCGCGAGGGCGACCGCCGCGACCGGGCCCCACCCGAGGATGAGGGCCATCGCCGCACCGGGGACGGCGTTGAGCAGGGCATCCATGAGCCCCGCCCGCCGCGACCGCTTCAGGCTCGCGACGAGCTCGACCGCCGTGTACTCGAGGCCGAGCATGAGCAGCAGCAGGATGACGCCGATCTCGCTGCCGATGGCGAAGAACTCCTCGCTCTCCTGCAGCGGCACGATGCCGCCCTCGCCGAGCGCCAGCCCGATGAGCAGGTACAGCGGGATGGGGGAGACGCCGATGCGGTCGGCGAGGCGCGAGAGGAGCCCGAGGGCGAGCAGGAGCGCGCCGACCTCGATGAGGAGCAGCGTCGTCTCGTGCACCGATCAGCCCGGCAGGGCGCCGTCGGCGAGCAGCCGCGCGAGGCTCTCGAGTGCGGGGCGCTCGCCGACGACGACGAGCGTGTCGCCGGCCTCGAGCCCGACCGCGGGGGTGGGGGAGGGGATGACGACGTCGTCCCGCACGATCGCGACGATCGAGGTGCCGGTCAGCGTGCGGGCGCGGGTGTCGCCGAGGGTTCCGCCGACGAAGGGCGACGAGGCCGGCAGCAGCAGCTGCTCGGTGAACAGCCCCGCGGCCTGCTCGCGGATCCCGGCGAGCCGGCCCAGCATGACGGATGCCCCCAGCACGTCGGCGAGGGCGACGGCCTCGTCCTCCGAGAGCCGGATCGAGTCGCGGCAGGCGTCGGGATCGCGCTCGTCGTACACGGCCAGCTGCCGCTCGCCGGAGCGGTGCGAGACCACCCCGATGCGCCGGCCCTGCTCGGTGACGACGTCGTGCCGGGTGCCGATGCCCGGCAGGTCGACCTTCTCGATGCGCACGCCCACGCGGCTCACTGTACTCGGCGCTCGCCGCGGTGGTTGACTCGGCGCATGACGGTCACCAGCGGCCCCGCGCCCGCCTCGAGCACGCTCGACCGGCGGGTGCTCGCGGTCGCGATCCTCGCCGCCTTCGTGGCCTTCCTCGACGGCACGGTGATCACGGTCGCCCTGCCCGCGATCAGCGCCGAGCTCGGCGGCGGGCTGCCGGTGCAGCAGTGGGTGGTCGACGCGTACCTCATCACCCTCGGCGCGCTCATCCTGCTCGCCGGCTCGCTCTCCGACCTGTGGGGCCGGCTGCTCGTGCTGCGGCTGGGGCTGCTCGGCTTCGCGGTCACCTCGCTGCTGTGCGGGCTGGCGCCCACGGCCGAGTTCCTCATCGTCGCCCGCGCCCTGCAGGGCGTCGCGGGGGCGCTGCTCGTGCCGAGCTCGCTCGCGCTCATCACGGCCGCCCACCGCGGCCGCGCGCAGGCGACGGCGATCGGCGTGTGGACGGCGTGGACCTCGGCCGCCTTCATCGCCGGCCCCGTCATCGGCGGGCTGCTGACCGACCTGGCGAGCTGGCGCTGGGTCTTCGTGATCAACGTCGTGCCGATCGCCGTGACCCTCGTGCTCATGCGCGGCCTGCGCGCCGATGCGCCCCGCGGCTCGACGCCGGTGGACTGGTGGGGCGCCGTGCTCGGCGCGGTCGGCCTCGGCGGCGTGGTCTTCGCGCTCATCGAGCAGGCCAACTTCGGCTGGGGCAGCCCGGTCGTGCTCGTGCCGCTCGCGCTCGGCGTGCTGAGCCTGGCGGGCTTCATCGTGCGCGAGCGCCGCACCGCTCATCCGATGATGCCGCTGGGCCTGTTCCGCTCGCGCAACTTCGCGGCCGGCAACGCGGCGACGGTCGCGGTGTACGCGGCGCTCTCGCTCGGCACCTTCGTCGTGCCGATATACCTGCAGCAGGGGGCGGGGCTCAGCGCGACCCAGGCGGGGCTCGTGCTGCTGCCGGTGACGGTGCTCAACATCGCCCTGTCGTCGTGGTTCGGATCCCTCGCGGGCCGCTTCGGCAGCCGCTGGTTCATGGCGGCGGGGCCGATCATCGCCGCGGCGGGCTTCGCGATGCTGCTCGCGATCGAGCAGCCCTTCGACTACGTCGGGCAGGCCCTCGCCGGCATCCTCGTGCTCGGTCTGGGGCTCACGATGACGGTCGCCCCGCTCACGGCGGCGATCCTGGGCGCCGTCGACGAGCGCCGCTCGGGCATCGCCTCGGCGATCAACAACGCCGTCTCCCGCGTCGCCGGACTCGTCGCCATCGCCCTCCTCGGCGCCCTCATCGGCACGCGCATCGACGGCGCCTGGCTCGACCGCGGACTCCTCCTCACCGCGGGTCTGCTCGTCGTCGGCGGGCTGATCTCCGCCGTCGGCATCACCAATCGGGATGCGCGGCGCGAGCCCGACGAGACCGCCGACCCGCGCGACCCCGCCGCCGGGCCGTAGCGGGCGCCGGCCGCGCGTCCCCGCCTGCCCGCCGCCGTGCTGCCTGCCTGCTCGCCCGGTCGCCCCGCCGTCCGCTGTCTGCCCGGCCGCCCCGCCGTCCACTGTCTGCCCCGCCGCCCCGCCGTCCCCTGCCTGCCCGGCCGCTCGGACGCCTGCCTGCCCGCTCGCCTGCGCCATCTCCGTCGCGGTCGATATTGCCGCTGACGCTCCTTCCACTCTGCAGGACTTTCCCGAGGGGTGCTCGCCGAGTTCCTGCAGAGTGGAAGGAGGCGAGGTGCACATGCTCCGCCCCTCCCGACCGGCCCGTGCTGCTGCGCGACGGAGCGACGCGGGCGCGGCATCGCGCTAGACGGGCCGCGGACCGCGAATGCGGAGCGCGGGGGCGCGCGGTCGGATGGCGACGGCATACGGCGGAACATTCCGGAGCGGGGCGCCCGACTCGGCGTGGTGGTGCAGCGGAGGAGTCGCTGGGTGCAGCGGAGGAGTCGCTGGGTGAGGCGGAGCGAGGCAGGTGGGAGTACGGCAGCGTGGAGCCAGCCAGCCAGAGCGGGGCAGCGCAGAGCGGAGCGGGGCGGAGCGGGGCGAGGGCGGGGCGCGCCTCAGAGCCCCGCGCCCGCGCCGAGCAGGGTCACGACGGCCGCGAGCGCCGACCCCATGATGATGCGGAACAGCGCCCGCGAGGCCGGCGCCCGCACGAGCACGACGATCCCGGCGAGCAGCAGAAGCGCACCGGCGATCGCCCCGACGACGCTGAGGGCGCCGAGCGCGGCGCCGTCGAGCAGCGGTCCGACGACGCCGAGCGCCGACGCGAGCGCGAGGGCCGCGAGCGCCGCCGCGCCGGAGGGGCGGGCCCCGAGCCGGTGGGGCAGCGAGCGGATGCCGTGCCGCGCATCCTCGTCGAGGTCGGGGAGCACGTTGGCGAAGTGCGCGGCGATGCCGAGCAGCGCGCCCATGGCGAGCGCCCACCCCGCGGGCGCGCGCGCCGGATCGTCCGCGAGCGTCACGACGGCCGGCAGCATCCCGAACCCCACGGCGTAGCAGGCGGTCGCCGCGAGCGTGCGCTTCAGCCCCGCGTTGTAGAGCCACCCGCTGGCGAGGAAGACCGCGTGCGCGATCGCGGCCGCGGGGCCGAGCGCGGCCGAGAGCGCCAGGGCGAGCAGGGCGGCCGCGACGGCGAGTGCCGCGATGAGGCGCTCGGGGGCGTCGCCGCGGGCGACCGGCTTGTCCCGGCGGCCGGCCTCGCGGTCGCGGGCGGCGTCGAGCCAGTCGTTCGACCAGCCGATCGAGAGCTGCTGGGCGAGGATCATCGCCGTGACGATCGCCACCCGGTCGGCCGGCAGTCCGGCCGCGACGGTGAGCGCGAGAGTCACGAGCACGACGACCGCGGCGGGCCCCGCGTGCGCGGCGGCGACGATCGCGAGCAGTCGGGGCACGACGTCATCGTAGGCGGCGGTCGGCGGGCGCGGCCGTGCGGCGGCGGGGCGGGCGGCCCGGCGATGTTCGCCCCGATCGGCGCGGGATTTCGCCCCAGCGCCCGCGGGCATCCATGATGAGGGGGATGAACGCACATGCCCGGGTGCTGCACCACGACGTGCTGGCCGCCGTCGCCACCTCGCTGGGGGCGACCCTCGTCGAGGCGCACGCCCTGCAGATCGAGCCCACCGGCCACGGCTTCACGCACGGCTACCGGGTCTCGCTGCGCGACGACGCGGGCGGCCTCGCCGACCACACCGTGTTCGTCGAGACCTCGCCGCCCGAGAGCGGCCGCGCCGGCGTGCTCACGCTCACGCAGCCGCAGACCGGCGAGCGGGTCGACGTCTGGGTGTACCCGGCCGACCCCGCGCTGCCCGCCCTGCGCACCGCCGTCTACGCCGAGGCCGCCTCGATCGTGCTCGGCCGTCTCGGCCTGCCCGTCGAGGATCTGCGGGTCAGCCTCGCCGCCTACCGCCCGGGCAAGCGGGCCGTCGTGCGCGTCGACACCGCCCGCACCGCCTACTTCCTCAAGGTCGTGCGCCCGCCCGCGGCCGAGCCGCTGCAGGCGAAGCACACGCAGTGGCGCACCGAGGGCGTTCCCGTGCCCGCCGTGCTCGGCTGGAGCGAGGAGGGCCTCGTCGCCCTCGAGGCGCTCGGCGGCGTCGAGCTCATCAGCGTGCTCGACCGCATTCCCGATCCGGATGCCCTGCTCGACGAGATCGTGCGCCTCATCCAGCGCGTCGCCCTCGTCCCCTCCACGGCCCCCGCGCGCGCATCGCTCGTGCGCCGCCTCGACTGGTACGAGGAGCGGCTCACCGAGCAGCTGCCCGCCTACGACGGCCTCATCGAGTCGACCTCGCGCGCGATCGCGCGCCGGTTCCGCGCCGGAGGGGCCCCGCCGCCGAGCCGCACCGTGCACGGCGACCTGCACCTCGCCCAGCTGCTCGTCGACCCCGCCGCGCCCACCGCCATCACGGGCGTGCTCGACATCGACACCTCCGGCTGGGGCGACCCCGCCGACGACGCCGCCGCGCTCTACGCCCACCTCGTCGCCACGGTCGTGCACGACGGCGGCAGTCGAGCCACCGTGCGCGCCGCCCGCGCCTCCGTGCTCGCCGACGGCTGGCGCCGCCGCTGGTTCGCCTGGGCCGAGGCCGGATTCGCCGACCGCGCCCACGCGATCGCCGCGACGCAGCTGCTCGGCCACGCCCTCGCCCGCTCCGCCGCGGGCTCCGACGACGCCGCCGTGCTCATCGAGCGCGCCCACCGCGTCGCGGCGGCGGATGAGAAGCCCCTCACCTCCGCCTCCTGGTGATCTCATGCCGGCCCTCGAGTCTGGATGACATCGAGGGAGCGGCAGTCTCCCTCCTCACCACCGGGAGACCATCATGGAGAAGAAGAGCTGGCTCGCCATCGGCGCCGCATCGGCGCTGAGCCTCGGAACCCTCGCCGCCGGCGCCGTGAGCGTCGCCAACGCGATGCCGATCGTCAGCGGCGGCGTCGATGTTCCCGGACTGACCGTCGACGACCGCGGCTCGAACGACCGCGCCGACGTGACCTTCGACGTCACGAGCGACAGCATCGTCACGCCGTCGCCCGCGTCGACGCAGAGCCCGATCAGCCCCGTGTCGACGCAGAGCCCCGTCTCGCCCGTGTCGGTCCAGAGCCCCGTGTCGGTCCAAAGCCCCGTGTCGGTGCAGAGCCCCGTCTCGGTGCAGAGCCCCGCCTCGGCGCCCGCGCCGGCCCCCGCGCCGCCCGCTCCCGCCCCGGCTCCGGCGCCCGCGCCGCCCGCCCCCGCCCCCGCTCCGGCTCCGGCCCCGGCCCCGGCGTACGACTCGCCCGCGAGCCCCGCCTCGGTCGCCTCGGCCCCGAGCGCCGCGAGCGTCGGCTCCGTCGACTGATCGCGCGCGCAGCGCACCGCATCCGATGAGGGGGCGGGGATGAGAGGACTCTCATGCCCGCCCCCTGTCGTGCGCCCGCCCCCGTGCGGGATGATGGAAGCCCTACCCCGCCTCACCCCACCCCGACCCGCCGACGCGAGAGGAGCAGCCCGTGGCGTCGAAGAACTGGATCGCCGCCGGCACCGCCTCGGTGCTCGGCATCGGCGTGATCGCGGGCGGCGCCATCGGCGTCGCCTCGGCGATGCCCCTCGTCGACAGCGCCTCGGCCGCCTCGGTGCCGCCGCTGAGCTCCTCCTCGGGTGAGGACGTGAAGCAGCTGGGCGGCGGCGACGTGAGCTTCGAGGTCGTGCCCTCGACGCCGGCCCCGACCCCGACGACCTCGCCGGCTCCGAGCGCGAGCGACGCCCCCGCCCCGGTGGCCCCGGCGCCCGCGCCGCAGCCCGTCGCGCCGGCGCCGGCTCCCGCTCCGGTGCCTGCCCCTGCGCCGGTCGCGCCCGCGGACTCGTCGGACGCGCCGAGCGTCGCGAGCGTCGACGACTGATCCCGTCCGCTCGGCCCGCGCCGAGCATCCCGCCGCCGCGACGCCGCGCCGGCCGGCCGATCAGACCAGCCGGTACCCCATGCCGCGCACCGTCTCGATGCGGTCGGCGCCGATCTTGCCGCGCAGGTAGCGCACGTAGACGTCGACGACGTTCGACCCGGGGTCGAAGTCGAAGCCCCAGACGCGGCTCAGCAGCTGCTCGCGCGAGAGCACCTGGTCGGGATGCCGCAGGAACTGCTCGGCGAGCGCGAACTCGCGCGCCGAGAGGTCGACGGTGGTGGTGCCGACGGTGGCCCGCCGGCTGCGCAGGTCGAGCGAGAGGTCGCCGTGCTGCAGCGCCGTCTCGGCCGTGGCGAGCTGGCCCGACTCGCGCAGCCGCAGCCGGATGCGCGCGAGCAGCTCGTCGAACTTGAAGGGCTTCGGCAGGTAGTCGTTGGCGCCGCCGTCGAGCCCCGTCACGGTGTCCTCGACGCTCGAGCGCGCCGTGAGCATGATGACCGGCGTCGTGTCGCCCGCGGCGCGGATGCGGCGCAGCACCTCGAAGCCGTCGATGCCGGGCAGCCCGACGTCGAGCAGCACGAGGTCGAACGAGCCGGTCGCGAGGTAGTCGACGGCGGCCGTGCCGGTGCCGACGACGGTGGGGGAGTACCCGGCCGAGGCGAGCCCCTTCTCGACGAAGGTCGCGATGCGTGCCTCGTCCTCGACGATCAGGATGCTCGACACTCAGTCCTCCTCGGTGCCCGCGCGCCGCGCGGGCGGGGTGGTCAGCAGCGCGCCGGTCGACGCGGGCAGGTCGGCGGCGGGCGGGGGCAGCGGCGCATCGCTCGGCACGGGGATCACGATGCCGAACCGCGATCCGGCGCTCGAGCTCGACAGGCTCACGTAGCCGTCGTGCGCGCGGGCGATCGCGGCGACGATCGGCAGGCCGAGCCCCGATCCCTGCACGCCGCGCCCGGTGTCGATGCGCCCGAAGCGCTCGAAGATGCGCGACTGCGCCTCGGCCGGGATTCCCGGGCCCTCGTCGGCCACCCACAGCTCGATGGCGCCCTGGTAGGCGCTCGAGCCGATGCGGATGGTCGACCCCTCGGCTGAGTACTTCGCCGCGTTGTCGGCGAGCTGCAGCCAGGCCTGGGTGATGCGCGAGGGCGAGAGCGGGGCGACGGCGGCGACGCTGCGCTCGAGGCGCCACTCGTGGCCGGGGATGGCCTGCGCCTTGGCGAAGACGCTCTGCGTGAGGTCGGCGACGTCGACGGGCTCGGTGAGCACGCGCCCGCGCTCGGCCTGCGCGAGGGCGTCGATGTCGGTGACGAGCTCGCTCATGCGGTCGAGCTCCTCGATGGCGATGTCGCGCGCGGCCCGCACCTCGGTCGGCCTCCTCGGGTCGAGCAGCTCGAGGTGCCCGCGCACGATCGTGATGGGCGTCTTGAGCTCGTGGCGCACGTCGTCCAGCAGCTGCCGCTGCGCGGTGAGGGTGCCGTCGAGGCGGGCGAGCATGTCGTTGACGGTCTCGGTGAGCGCCGCGAGGTCGTCCTTGCCGGTGACGGGGATGCGCTGGCTCACGTCCGACCCGGTGATCTGCTCGGCGGCCTCGCGCAGCCGCCGCAGCGGCGCGAGCAGGCGCCCGGCGAGGAACCAGCCGACCCCGGCGATCACGACGACGGTGATCGCGGCGATCCAGGCGAAGGTGATGAAGGCACCGCCCACCTCGTCGACCTCGCGCTGCACGTCGACGGCGGTGACGAAGACGCCCTCGTCGGTGCCGCCCTCGACGGTGAGCGGGGCGGCGATGTAGCGGATGGCGCCGACGCCCTCGATCTCGGGGGTCAGCGCCGTGCCGAGGATGACCTCCCCGCCGCGGGTCTCCTCCCAGACGCGCTCGACGAAGCCGGCCTCCTCCTGCAGGGCGAACAGCACGTCGACCGAGGGCAGCCAGGCGGTCGAGCCGTCGACGACGCCGATCGTGCTCTCGTGCCGGCCGGGGATGATGCGCCCGACGACGGAGCCCAGCGCCTCGCGCGCGCTCGTCCAGGTCGGCGCGGCGGCGGGCTCGGCGGGCGCCCCGGGGTCGGCGGCGGCGTCGGCCGGGGGCTCCTCGGTGGAGGTGGCGGTCGCGGCGGGCCCCTCGAGCACGACGGTGCGGGCGGCGGCGACGGCGCCCAGCAGCTCGTCGTCGATGCCGGCGATGACGGCGTCGCGCTGCACGAAGTAGGAGCTGACGCCCGCGACGATCATGCCGACCGTCGTGATGACGAGGATGACGGCGAGGATGCGGGAGCGCACCGACCACCGGGGGAGGGGGACGACGCGCGACATGGCTTCATTATCGCCAGTCGCCGTCCACGGATCGGCCCGGATGAGAGGACTCTCACCGCCGCCGGGATGCGCCCCCGCCGGCCGAGGAGGCGGCGCTCGCCGCCCAGGTGCGCGCGAGCTCGCGCAGGTCGGCGACCTCGGCGATCTCGACGGCGGTGCCCGCGGGGTGCTCGCGCGTGATCCCCGTCACGAGCAGGAACCGCGCGGCCGCGGCGGTGCGCAGGCGCGCGGCGGCCCGGTCGGGCAGCAGCAGGGGCACGACCGCGCGGCCGTCGTCGAGCATCCCGCTCGCCTGCCAGTCGCCCGGCGCCGGCGCCCGCTCGCCCGCCACGACGACCGCGCGACCGCGGCCGATCAGCCCGAGCTCGTCGAGCGGCACGGCCTCGGCGGCTCGCACCACCTCGGCGAAGCCGTCGAGCGCGTCGGCCGCGCGGGGCGCGGGCCGCGAGGGCGGGGTCGGGATGTCGCGGGCGTCGGCGAAGAGCAGGGGATGCTCGGGCCCGGCCGCGCGCGTGAGGCGTCGCGCCATGCCGCCTCCCGCCGTCGCCGTTCGAAACTGTGTTCGATCCTACGCGATACGCGGGCCAGCCAGCGGGCCCGGAGCGGCGCCGGCTCAGTCGCGCGCGGGCCCGCTCAGCACGCCGACCCGCACGAGCTCCTCGGCGAGCCCGGCGCCGTCGGGCGCCTTCACCCAGGGAGCGCCCGGCCCGATGGGGGCGTCCTCGCGGGTGCGGCCGCCCGCGAGCACCGCCTCGCCCGGCGAGAGCTGCCGGATCGCGACGGCCGCGACGTTCTGCGGGTGCGCGTCGGCGAAGGCGCGGTAGAGCTCGGGGTCGTGCTGGCCGTCATCGCCGACGAGCACCCACTTGAGGTCGGGGAACTCGCGCGCGAGCCGCTCGAGGCTGGCCTTCTTGTGGTCCTGCCCGCTGCGGAACAGCCGCTCGCGCGTGGGCCCCCAGTCGGTCAGCAGCAGGGTGCCGCCCGGGTAGAGGTGCCGGCCGAGGAACCGGTCGAGCGTCGGCGCGACGTTCCAGGCGCCGGTCGAGAGGTAGACGATGGGGCCGTTGGGATGCTCCCGCACGAGCCGCTCGTACAGCACCGACATGCCCGGCACGGGCTGCCGCGCGTGCTCGTTCAGCACGAAGGTGTTCCACGCGGCGATGAAGGGCCGGGGGAGCGCCGTGACCATGACCGTGTCGTCGATGTCGCTCAGCAGCCCGATGCGGGCATCCGGATCGATGATCGTCACCTGCGCCTCGACGGCCTCGCCGCCCTCGGGCCGGATGGTGATCGTGTGGCGCCCGGGCGGCAGGTCGACGGGGATGTCGGCGTCGACGACGCCGCCGCGGTCGGCGTGCAGCACGTGCTCGACGCCGCCGGCGGTGACCGTCACCACGGCCTCGGCGACGGGGATGCTCGTGAAGCTGCGCCAGCCGCGCACGGCCTTCTCGGGGTTGCGCAGATCGCGCCCTGCGCGGATGAGCAGCACTCGGCACAGCACCCTCGCCCAGCCGTCTCCGCCGTAGCCGCTGTAGGGCAGCACGACGGGCTGGAGCCCGCGCTTGCGGCCGCGGCGCTCGCGCCATCCGTGGAAGTTGTCCTCGGCCTCGGCGAACCGGCGGATCCAGGCGGATTCGGGCTCTGCGGGCTCCGCCGCCGCCTCCGCACCCGTCGGGCCGGTCGAGCGGGGCGCGTCGTGCGCGGGTTCAGGCGCGGCGTGCATGATGATCAGTCTGTCACCCCGGCAAACCCCACGGGGTATTCGGAATGCGAACCACCGGCGGGGAGTTTCGCATCATCAAAGGCGCTGAAGGCTCACGTCCGCGCTAGCATCAGCCCATCGGCCGCAAGAAAGGTACCCACCCCGTGACCACTATCGAACTGAGCACCACGCTCCTCGCTGCGGCGGCACCCATCCGCAACGAGCCCGTGCAGGCCCGCAGCACCGCGCGCCTCGCCGCCCTCCTCGACTCCGCCGCGGCGGTCATCGACGAGATCGGCTACGAGCGCCTGACCACCGCGATGGTGGCCGACCGCGCCGGCGCCTCGATCGGCACCGTCTACCGCTACTTCCCCGACCGCATCGCCGTGCTGCAGAGCCTGGCGGCCCGCAACTCCGAGCGCCTGCTCGCCGCGCTCTCCACCGAGCTGGCCGATGAGAAGCACGCGACCGCGACGGATGCCCTCCTCGGCGTCGTCGACGCCACGGCCGAGCTGTTCCGCACCGAGCCGGGCTACAAGTCCCTGCGCACGGGCGACGTGCTCGACCTCCTGCCCGCGAGCTCGGAGGCCACGGCCAACGCCGTCGTCGCCACCGCCGTCACCGCGGGCCTCGGCCAGCGCTTCGGCACCCCCGAGTCGGCCACGACCGTGATCGGCACGGCGATCGCCGTCATCGACGCGCTCGTGTCGCGCGCCTTCGCCCGCGACCTCAGCGGCGATGCCGCTCTGCTCGACGAGGCCCGTCGCGTCGTGCGGCTCGTCGTCGCCGAGGCGCTCTGACCTCTCTCCTCCGCACGCCGATACTCCGGCCCCGCGACACCCGACGCGCGGCCCCGACGGCCCCCGGCTCCCACGCCGGGGGCCGTCGCCGTTCGCGGGCCCTGGCCGAGCATCCCGCCCCGAAGCGCTGGATATGTGCCCAGAATCAGGGCACGATCGGCGTACCGGCCGGCACGGCCCTGCTTGACTGGGAGCGTGCTGGGCGCGCGCTCGGTGCAGACGCCGGTGCGGGCCGCCTCATGAGGGCGGCGCAGCCGCCGGCCACGGCACAGGAGTGAGACGGCAGAGATGATCGAGTTCCGGAACATCACGAAGCGGTTCGACGACGGCACGCTCGCCGTCGAGGACTTCAGCCTCGTCATCCCCTCGCACCAGACGACCGTCTTCGTCGGCTCCTCGGGCTGCGGCAAGACCACGCTGCTGCGCATGATCAACCGCATGGTCGACGCCTCGACCGGCGATCTCGAGATCGACGGCGCGAACGTCTCGCGGATCGAGGCCGTGAAGCTGCGCCGCCGCATCGGCTACGTCATGCAGAACTCGGGCCTGCTGCCGCACCGCACCGTCATCGACAACATCGCCACCGTGCCGCGCCTCAACGGCGTGCCGAAGAAGGAGGCGCACGCGCGCGCCCTCGAGCTCATGGACACCGTGGGGCTCGACCGCGGGATGGCCGAGCGCTACCCCTCGCAGCTCTCCGGCGGCCAGCAGCAGCGCGTCGGCGTCGCCCGCGGCCTCGCCGTCGACCCGAACATCCTGCTCATGGACGAGCCCTTCGGCGCCGTCGACCCGATCGTGCGCGCCGAGCTGCAGCAGGAGCTGCTGCGCCTGCAGCGCGAGCTCGGCAAGACCGTCGTCTTCGTCACCCACGACATCGACGAGGCCTTCCTGCTCGGCGACCAGGTCGTCATCCTCGAGAAGGGGGCGCGCATCGCGCAGCAGGGCGCCCCGCACGAGATCCTGGCGAACCCGGCGAGCGACTTCGTGGCGAGCTTCATCGGCGCCGACCGCGGCAAGCGCGCGCTGAGCGTGCGCGAGGTCGACGGCGCCCGGGTGCTCGTCGACGCCGACGGCACCGTCGCCGGGCGCCTCGTGGAGGATCCGACGTCGTGACCTGGGTAGCCAACAACTGGCAGCAGATCGTCGAGCTGACGCTCGTGCATCTGCGGCTGAGCCTGCTGCCCATCGTGCTGGGCTTCGTGCTCGCCATCCCGCTCGGCTGGGTGGCGCACCGCTACCGCCTCACCCGGGGACTCGTGCTCACCGTCGTCGGCCTGCTCTACACGATCCCCTCGCTCGCGCTCTTCGTCATCCTGCCGCCGCTGCTCGGCCTGCCCTTCCTCAGCGTCGGCAACGTGCTCATCGCCCTCACCATCTACGCGGTGGCCCTCATGGCGCGATCGACGGCGGATGCTCTCGACAGCGTCGACCCCGACGTGCGCCAGGCGGCCACGGCCATGGGGTACTCCAGCTGGCGCCGCTTCTGGACGGTCGACTTCCCGCTCGCAGGCCCCGTGCTGCTCGCCGGGCTCCGGGTCGTGGCGGTGAGCACGATCAGCCTGCTCACCGTGGGCGTCGTGGTCGGCGTGGACAGCCTCGGCTACTTCTTCACGAACGGCTACCAGCGGGGCATCCTCGCCTCGGTCGTCACCGGCGTCGTCGCGACCGTCATCATCGCGCTGCTCGTCGACCGCCTGCTCGCGATGCTCGGCGCGGTGCTCATGCCCTGGACGCGGAAGAGCGCCGGACCCCGACGCCGAGACCCGCGCGAGAACGAGCAGCAGATCGAGAAGGGCGCGACGGCCTTCGGCCGCGGCGTGCAGCAGGCGAGCGCATGAACCTCTTCCTCGAGGCTTTCGCCTGGCTCACCGACCCCGACAACTACACCGGCGGCGGGTCGATCCCGCTGCGCATCGGCGAGCACCTCTTCTACACGGTCATCGCGGTCGCGGCCGCCTCGATCGTCGCCATCCCGCTCGGCTGGCTCATCGGCCACACGGGCAAGGGGCGAGAGATCGCCGTCGGCATCTCCGGCGCCGCGCGCGCGCTGCCCTCCTTCGGCCTGATCTTCCTGTTCGTGATGCTCGTCGGGGTGCTGCTGCGCGGCCCGGCCGCCGTCGTCGTGCTCATGCTGCTCGCGATCCCGCCGATCCTCGCCGGCGCCTACGCCGGCCTCGAGGCGATCGACCGCCGCATCATCGACTCCGCGCGCGCCATGGGCATGACCGAGTGGCAGATCCTCTGGAAGGTCGAGGTGCCGCTCGGGCTGCCCCTGCTCTTCGGCGGGCTGCGCAGCGGCGTCCTCCAGGTCGTGGCGACGGCCGTGCTCGCGGCCTTCGTCAACCTCGGCGGCCTCGGCTACGACATCGTGCAGGGCATCAGCCTGCGCCGCTACGACCAGATGCTCGGCAGCGCGCTGCTCATCATCGCCCTCGCCCTGCTGCTCGACGCCGCCTTCGCGCTGCTCGAGCGCAACGCCGTGCCGCGCGGCGTGCGCGCGGGGCGCGCCACAGACGTCCGCACCGCCTCACCTCGGCGACGTGCGGCGGCGGAGTCCTCCGCCACCTCCTGAGACAGAAAAGAGAGTTCGATGTTCACAGCAAGGAACAAGGGCCGGTTCGCGCTCGTCGCGACCGCGGTCGGGGCGTCATTGGCCCTGGCAGGGTGCGCAACCGGGGATCCGCTGGACCCGGGTACGGAATCCGAGGGCGGCGGCGACACGATCGTCGTCGGCTCGCAGGCGTACTACTCCAACGAGATCATCGCCTCGATCTACGCCCAGGCGCTCGAGAACGCCGGGTTCGACGTCGAGGAGAACTTCAACATCGGGCAGCGCGACGCCTACATCCCCGCCATCGAGGCGGGCGAGGTCGACGTGTTCCCCGAGTACACCGGCAACCTGCTGCAGTACTACGTGCCCGACACGACCGCCACCGAGTCGGAGGAGGTCTACGCCGAGCTGCAGGGCGCCCTGCCCGAGGGTCTGCAGGTGCTCGACCAGAGCCCCGCGACCGACCAGGACAGCTACAACGTGACGGCCGAGTTCGCCGAGGCCAACGGCCTCGAGTCGATCGCCGACCTCGAAGGCGTCGCCGACCTCGTGCTCGGCGGCAACCCCGAGCTGGAGGAGCGCCCCTACGGCCCCGCCGGCCTGCTCGAGACCTACGGCGTCGAGGTGTCCTTCCAGGCCACCGGCGAGACCACGGTCGAGTCGCTGCTGGAGGGCGTCGTCAACATCGCGAACGTCTTCAGCGCCGACCCGCGCATCGGCGAGAACGACCTCGTGACCCTGAGCGACCCCGAGGGCCTGTTCCTGGCCTCGAACGTCGTGCCGGTGGCCTCGAGCGACCTCCCCCAGGAGGCGATCGACCTCATCAACGAGATCAGCGCCGCCCTCACCCCCGAGGGCCTCGTGGCCCTCAACGTGAGCAGCACGGTCGATGAGGAGTCCGCCTCCGTCATCGCCGAGCGCTGGCTGACGGACAACGGCTTCCTCGAGTAGATCGACCGGCTGGTACCGACGGGGCGGGATGCGCGGAGCATCCCGCCCCGTCGTCGTCGGTGCAGCTTCTCGCTCAGTCCTCGACGGTGCGGGCGTCGCCGTCGCCGGGGTGCTCCCCGTGCCGCGCGGCGTAGCGCTCGAGGGCCTTCTTGCCGATCCAGACGAGCACGAGGAAGGCCACGATGATGCCGACGAAGATGTACGCCGCGTAGCTGAGCTGATCGCTGAGCTCGCGGTAGGTGCCCGCGGCGGCCGAGCCGACCGAGACGTAGGCGAAGGCCCACAGCGTGCTCGCCGGCGCGAGCCAGGCGATGAAGGTGCGGTAGCGCAGCGTGCTCATGCCGACGGTGAGCGGCGTGATCGAGTGCAGCACCGGCAGGAACCGCGAGATGAACACGGCGATGCCGCCGCGGCGGTCGAGGAAGTTCTCCGCCCGCTGCCAGTTCTTCTCGCCGATGAGCCGGCCGGCGCGCGAGCGCCGCAGCCAGGGGCCGAAGGTGCGCCCGATCCAGAAGCCGATCGAGCCGCCGAGGAGGGCGCCGGCGATGCAGGTCAGCGCGAGGGCGAAGTACTCCACGGGGGAGGAGACCGCGGTCGAGGCGACGAGCGCGACGCTGTCGCCCGGCACGACGAGGCCGATGAGCACGCTCGTCTCGAGCATGATGAACAGCCCGGCGATGACGGTGCGCAGCACCGGGTCGACGTCCTGCACCCAGCCGAGCAGTCCGTCGAGGAATTCGTTCACGCGCGCGAGCCTAGCGACGCGGGGCGGGGGACGGCTGGGCGCGCGCGGCGGGCGGATTCGGGACCTTCGGCCCATGTGCGCGGTGGTGGCGGATTCCTACGCTGGAGGCAGAAGCATCCACCCCTCACCCCAAGGCGGTACCCCTCGTGCTCGACTGGCTCGACCCGCTCGCGCTCGCCCGGTGGCAGTTCGGTCTGACGACCCTGTACCACTTCCTCTTCGTGCCGCTCACGATCGGCATGGCCTTCCTCGTGGCCATCCTGCAGACGGCGTGGGTGCGCACGGGCAAGCTCAAGTACCTGCACCTGACGCGGCTCTTCGGGCGCATCTTCCTCATCAACTTCGCGATGGGCGTCGTGACGGGCATCGTGCAGGAGTTCCAGTTCGGCATGAACTGGAGCGACTACTCGCGCTTCGTCGGCGACGTGTTCGGGGCGCCGCTCGCGATGGAGGGGCTGCTCGCCTTCTTCCTCGAGGCGACGTTCATCGGCCTGTGGATCTTCGGCTGGGACAAGCTGCCGCCGAAGCTGCACCTCGCGAGCATCTGGATGCTGTCGATCTCGACCGCCATGTCGGCCTACTTCATCCTCGCCGCGAACGCCTTCATGCAGAACCCCGTGGGCTTCCGCATCAACGAGGATCTCGGGCGGGCCGAGCTCACCGACATCGGCGCGGTTCTGACGAACCCCGTCGTGCTCGCCGCGTTCCCGCACACCATCCTCGCCTCGATCATGTTCGCCGCGGTCGTCGTCGTCGCGGTCGCCGCCTGGCACCTGCGCCGCGGGCAGTACGACGAGACGATGCGCACGGCCCTGCGCTTCGGCCTCGTCGTCAACCTCGTGGCCTTCGCCGGCGTCGCCCTCAGCGGCGACCAGCTGAGCCGCGTCATGGTCGACACGCAGCCCATGAAGATGGCCGCGGCCGAGGCGCTGTACACGACGAGCGCGCCCGCGAGCTTCTCGATCTTCAGCTGGGGCACGCCCGACGGCTCGAGCGAGATCTTCTCCATCCGCGTGCCCTACCTGCTCTCGCTGCTGTCGACGCAAACCCTCACGGGCGAGGTCGAGGGCATCAACGATCTGCAGGCGCAGTACGCGGCCGAGTTCGGCCCCGGCGACTACACCCCGATCATCTGGGTCACCTACTGGGCCTTCCGCTGGATGATCGGCCTCGGCTCGCTCGCCGCCCTCGTCTCGGTGGCCGGCCTCTGGCTGACCCGCGGCGGGCGCACCCCGAAGGACTGGGCGTGGCGCGTCGCGATCTGGAGCGCCCCGCTGCCCCTCGTCGCGAGCCTCGTCGGCTGGATCTTCACCGAGATGGGCCGGCAGCCCTGGCTCGTGTTCGGGCTCATGAAGACGGAGGACGGCGTCTCGCCCGGCGTCACCGGGCTCGAGGTCGCCATCTCGCTCCTCGCCTTCACCGTCGTCTACGGCGCGCTCGCGGTCGTCGAGTTCCGGCTCATCCGGAAGGCCGCCATCGAGGGCCCGCGCGAGTGGGACGCCCACGACGACCCCGACGAGGTCGACGTGCAGAAGCTCGCCACCGTCTACTAGGCCTGCAGGAAGGGCATCCCATGGATCTCGCGTACCTCTGGTTCTTCATCGTCGGCTTCTTCTTCATCGGGTACTTCGTGCTCGACGGCTTCGACTTCGGCGTCGGCATGTCGCTGCCGTTCCTCGGGCGCGACAACACCGACCGGCGGCAGCTCATCAACACGATCGGCCCGGTCTGGGATCTCAACGAGACCTGGCTCATCGTCGCGGGCGCGGCCATGTTCGCGGCCTTCCCCGAGTGGTACGCGACGCTGTTCAGCGGCTTCTACCTGCCGCTGCTGCTCATCCTCATCGCGCTCATCCTGCGCGGGGTCTCGTTCGAGTACCGGCACCAGGGGAGGAGCCCGGAGTGGGCGGCCGCCTTCGACCGGATGATCGTCATCGGCAGCGCGGTGCCCGCCTTCCTCTGGGGGGTCGCCTTCGCGAACATCATCCAGGGCACGCCCATCGACGCCGACTTCGAGTTCACCGGCACGCTGCTGACGCTGCTCAACCCCTACGGACTACTCGGCGGGGCGACGACGCTGCTGCTGTTCTTCACTCACGGGGTGCAGTTCGTCGCCCTGAAGACCGACGGCGAGCTGCGCGAGCGGGCGCGCGCCCTCGCCACGCGCGCGGGGCTCGTGACGATCGCCGTCGCGGCGACCTTCCTCGTCTGGACGGTGCTGCAGCACCTCGACATCGCCCACCTGCCCGTGCTGCTCGCCGCGGCGGGCGGGGCCGCGGTCGCGCTCATCGCCTCCTGGCTCGCCAACCGGGCCGGCAACGACGGCTGGGCCTTCGGCCTCACCGCGCTCACCACGGCGCTCGCCGTGGTCGCGATCCTCGCGGCGCTGTTCCCGAACGTGATGCCCTCGACCACCGACCCGGCCTTCAGCCTCACAATCGAGAACGCCTCGAGCAGCGACTACACGCTGCAGGTGATGAGCTGGGTCGCGCTCGTGATGGTGCCGCTCGTGCTGCTCTACCAGGGCTGGACGTACTGGGTGTTCCGCAAGCGCATCACCCGGTCGACGATCGAGCTCGCGGAGGCCTCGCACTGAAGCCCCTCGACCCCCGACTGCTGCGCGCGGCGTCGGCCGCCCGCGTGCTGCTGGCGGCCGGCGGCCTCGTCGCGCTCGCGCACGTCGGCGCCATCGTCGCCTTCTGCTTCTCGGCGGCGCAGCTCATCGCGGGGCTCGTCGAGGGGCGCGGCCTCGACGATCTGGGCGGGCCCGTCATCGCCACGGCCGCGAGCGTGCTCGCCCGCGCGCTGACCCAGGCCGCGCTCGACGCGCTCGCGGTGCGCGGGGCCGCGCGGGTCAAGAGCCAGCTGCGGCGCCGGGTGCTCGACGCGGTCGACGCGCGCGGAGCATCCGGCGACCGCGACCGGCCGAGCGCCGACATCGCCACCCTCATCGGGCCGGGCCTCGACGCGCTCGACGGCTACATCGGGCGGTACCTGCCGCAGCTCGTGCTCACCGCCGTCGCCACCCCGGTCGTCGTCGGCGCCCTGCTGATCGCGGACGCACCCACGGGCATCGCGGTCGTGCTGACGCTGCCGCTCATCCCGCTGTTCATGGTGCTCATCGGCTGGGCGACGCAGGCCGTGCAGCGCCGGCAGTGGCAGGCGCTCACGACGCTCTCGCGCGGGTTCCTCGAGGTCGTGCAGGGCCTCTCGACGCTCATGATCTTCGGGCGGCAGCACCGGCAGACCGAGCGCATCGCGGCCGTCACCGAGCAGTACCGCCGCCGCACGATGCGGGTGCTGCGGGTGTCGTTCCTGTCGAGCTTCGCGCTCGAGCTCGCCGCGAGCCTCTCCGTCGCGATCGTCGCCGTCTCGGTCGGCGTGCGGCTCATCGACGGCGTCATCGCCCTCGCGCTCGGGCTCTTCGTGCTCGTCCTCGTGCCCGAGGCGTACCTGCCGCTGCGGCAGGTCGGCGCGCAGTACCACGCGGCGGCCGAGGGCCTCGCGGCGGCGGAGGAGGTGCTCGCGCTGCTCGAGCGCGCCCCCGCATCGGCGCCCGCCTTGGCGCCCTCGCCCGAGTCCGCTCCGGCGGCGATCATGGCACCCGCCGACGCCGACCCGGTGCGGGATGCCCCGCCGCCCGCCCTGCGCCTGACCGACCTCGTCGTGCGCCGCGCCGGGCGCCCCGTCGTCGACGGCCTCTCGGGCGCCTGGCCCGCGGGGCTCCTGCTCGCCGTCACCGGCGAGAGCGGCGTCGGCAAGTCGAGCCTGCTCGCGGCGCTCCGCGGCGCCCTGCCCGCCGAGGGCCGGATCGCGGTCGCGGGCCGCCCGGCGGCGGCCGAGCAGCTCGCCGCGCAGGTCGCCTGGGCCGGGCAGCGCCCCGACCTCACGGCGGGGCCGCTCGAGGCGGTCGTCGCGCTCGGGGCCGCGCATCCCGATGCCGCGCTCATGCGCCGCGCGCTGCAGCTCGCCGCCGTCGACGACGTGCCCGCCGGCCTCGTGCTCGGGCCGGGCGGCGACGGCCTCTCGGGCGGCCAGGCGCAGCGCGTCGCGATCGCCCGGGCGATCTACCGCGCGCTCGATCGCCGCAGCCCGCTCGTGCTGCTCGACGAGCCGACCTCGGCGCTCGACGCGGCGGCCGAGCGGCGGGTGATCGCGGGCCTGCGCGCGCTCGCGGACGAGGGCGTGCTCGTCGTCGTCGTCACCCACCGGCCGGCGGTCATCGCGGCGGCCGACGAGCGGCTCGCGCTCGTGCCGGCGGGGGTGCCCGCGTGATCCGCGCGGTGCTGCGGGAGGCGCAGCCGGCCCCGCGCGACTCGGCCGCCGCGCTCGCGCTCGGCGTGCTCGCGGCCGGTTCGGCGGTGGCGCTGCTCGCCACCAGCGCCTGGCTCATCGCGCGCGCGGCCGAGCAGCCGCCCATCCTCTTCCTCGGCTTCGCGATCGTGGGGGTGCGGGCCTTCGCGCTCGGCCGCGCGGTGTTCCGCTACCTCGAGCGGCTCGTCGGGCACGACGGCGCCTTCCGCGCGCTGGCCCGCCTGCGGGTCGCCGTCTTCCGCCGGCTCCTGCCGGTCGCGCCCGACGGACTGCGCGCCACCCGCCGCGGCGACGTGCTGACGACGCTCGTGCGCGACGTCGACACGCTGCAGGATCTTCCGCTGCGCGTCGTGCAGCCGCTCGTCTCGGGCCTCGTCGTCGCCGGGCTCGCGGTCGTCGGCGTCGCCTGGCTGTCGCCCGCCGCGGCCGGGGTGCTCGGGCTGGGGCTCGTTCTCGCCCTCGCCGCCGCGACCGCGCTCGTCACGGCCCTCGGGCGCGGGGCCGAGCGCCGCATCGCCCCGCTGCGCGCCGACCTCGCCGACGCCGTGCTCGACTACCTCGGCCGCCTCGACGTGCTGCGGGCCTACGGCGCCGACGCGCCCGCCCGTGCCGGCATCGATGCGCTGGATGCCCGGCTGCGCCACGAGCAGACCCGCCAGTCGCTCGCCGCCGGCTCGGTGGCCGCGCTGTTCACGCTCGCCGGAGGCTCGCTCCTGCTCGCCTCGGCCCTCACCGCCGCTCCCGAGCTCGCCGCGGGCGACCTCTCGGGGCCCCAGTTCGTGCTGCTCGCCCTCGTGCCCCTCGCGGTCGTCGACGCGGTCGCCGTGCTGCCCCTCGCCCTCGCCGCCTGGTGGCGCGTGCGGGCGAGCGCGGCGCGCATCGCGGCCGTGGTGCCCGAGGAGCGGCCGGAGGGCATCCCGACCCCGCCCCCCGTGCGGACCGCCGCCCGGCTGCCGGACAGCAGCGCCCTCGTGCTGCGCGGTGTGACCGCGCGCTGGCCCGGGCAGGCGGCGCCGGCCCTCGCGCCGCTCGACCTCGAGCTGCACCCGGGCGACCGTCTGCTCGTGGAGGGGGAGAGCGGGGCCGGCAAGACGACGCTCGCGCACGTGCTCGTGCGGTTCCTCGACCACGAGGGCTCGTTCACGCTCGGCGGCGTCGACGTGCGCGCCCTGCACCCCGACGCGGTGCGCGAGCGCATCGTGCTGTGCGAGCAGCAGCCGCACCTGTTCGACGAGTCGATCCGGCAGAACCTGCTCTTCGCCCGCGACACGGCCGACGACGCGGCGCTGCTCGCCGTGCTCGCGCGCGTGGGCCTCGCCGACTGGGCGGCCGCGCGCGGCGGGCTCGACGTCCCCGTCGGCGAGCGCGGCGCCCTCGTCTCGGGCGGGCAGGCGCAGCGCCTCGCTCTCGCCCGGGCGCTGCTGAGCGAGGCGCCCGTGCTCGTGCTCGACGAGCCCACGGCCAACGTCGACGCCGACCGCGCCGCCTCGCTGCTCGACGAGCTGCTCGACGCGGCCGCGGCGCCCGACCGCGCCGTCATCGTCATCTCGCACACGCCCGTCGCCGACCGCCTCGTGACGGGCCGGCTGCGGCTCGCGGCGCCCTGAGACCGCCACTGAACCGACGCCCCTGACGCATCGAGCGCCCCGCGTCAAGGCCCTGCCGCGATCGGATGCTCGGCCGTAGCGTCGCCGCATGACCACTCACGCGCACGACGACCACGACCGCCACGACGGCACGACGGGCATCGACCCCGACCTCGCCCCCACCGACCCCATCACCGGGCAGGAGGGCGCGCGCGAGTCCGGCGACGCCGGCGCCGCCCCCGACACGGCGTACTCGCCGTCGAGCGAGCGCGAGACCGCCGCCCGCCAGGACGACCCGCACGGCAGCGAGACCGATGTCGCGCTCGAGGGCGACGACGTGCTGCCCGGCACCGGCGGCCCCGACGACACGGGCGACGTCGAGCGCGCCGACGACCTCAGCGTCGCGCAGGCGCTGCGCCAGGGCCACGAGGCCGAGCCCGCCGCAGCCGCGGAGCGCGGCGAGGCCGACGAGCAGGACGGCTCTGCGCAGGACGACGTCGACCCGCTCGACCGGGGCCCGGTCGAGACCGACCCGCTCGAGCCCCACGGCATCGGTCTCACCGAGACCCTCCACCACGGCAGCGGCCCGGGCGACCCCGGCGACGGCATCGCGCCCGGCACCGACCTGGGCGCGCGCCCGTGAGCCTGCGCGTCGGCGCGACCCTGATGACCGAGCAGAGCCCCGCGCGCTCGCTCGTCGAGTACGCCGTTGCCGCCGAGGAGGCGGGGGCCGAGCTGCTCGTCTCGAGCGACCACTTCAGCCCCTGGCTCGCGGAGCAGGGCCATGCCCCGCAGGCCTGGACGATGCTCGGCGCGGTCGCGCAGGCGACCTCGCGCGTCGACCTCATGACCTACGTCACCTGCCCGACCATGCGCTACCACCCGAGCGTCGTGGCCCAGTTCGCGGCGACGCTGCAGGATCTCTCCGGCGGCCGCTTCACCCTCGGCCTCGGCTCGGGCGAGAACCTCAACGAGCACGCCGCGGGGGTGCCGTGGCCGCGCGTGGCGACCCGCCACGCCATGCTCGAGGAGGCCGTGCGCATCATCCGCACCCTGCTCGACGGTGAGACGGCCTCCTTCCACGGCGAGCACTTCCAGGTGGATGCCGCACGCCTGTGGGGCACGCCCGAGCACCGCGTGCCGATCGGCTTGGCGATCTCCGGCGAGAAGTCGATCGAGGCGCTCGCGCCCCTCGGCGACGACCTCGTCGCCGTGCAGCCCGACGGCGACGCCGTGGAGCTCTGGACGGCCGTCGCCGGAGCGCCGCGTCGCGTCGTCGGGCAGCTGCCGATCTCGTGGGATCCCGACCGGGATCGCGCGATCGCCCGGGCCCACGAGCAGTTCCGCTGGTTCGGCGGCGGCTGGCTCGTCAACGCCGACCTGCCGACGCCCGCGTCCTTCGCGGCGGCGACGCAGTTCGTGCGGCCGGAGGACGTCGCCGAGGCGATCGCCTGCGGCCCCGACCTCGACGCGATCGCGCGCAGCGCCCAGCCCTTCGTCGACGCGGGCTTCACCGACCTGGCGCTCGTGCAGATCGGCGACGAGGGCCAGCAGCGGTTCCTCGACGAGGTCGCGGGCGAGCTGTTCGAGCGCATCCGCGCCCTGACGCCGAGCGAGGGCGCGGCCGCCTAGCGCTCCGCGCGCACCGGCCCGCGGCGGCTAGTAGTCGACGCGGGCCGCGTCGGCGCGCCAGGCGTCGAACGGCGCGACGGCCCCCGGCGTGCGCTCGTGCACGACGGGGGTCGTCCATGCCTCGCGGGGCGTGTCGAAGAGGTCGTAGAAGGCGGCGTCGTCGAAGCCGGCCTCGGCGGCGTCGTGCCGGTCGGCGGCGAAGACGACGCGGTCGAGGCGCGCCCAGAGCGCGGCGCTGAGGCAGAGCGGGCAGGGCTCGCAGCTGGAGTAGAGCACGGCCCCGGAGAGGTCGAAGACGCCGAGCTCGCGCGCGGCCGTGCGGATGGCGACGACCTCGGCGTGCGCCGTCGGGTCGTTGTCGCGGGTGACGCGGTTGACGCCCTCGAACACCCGTCCGTCGGCGGTCACGACGACGGCGCCGAAGGGGCCGCCGCCCGCGGCGACGTTGGCGGTCGCGAGGGCCACGGCCTGGTCGAGGGGGGTCTGCTGGGGCACCGGGGGAGTCTACCGGCGGGATGCTCACCGGCGCGTTCGTCTGCTCGAGTGAGCACGTCCGCTCGCCGCCGGCCGGGGCATCCCGAACCGCTAGAGTGGCCCCGCCACCGCCGTCGACGTCGGAACCCACAAGGAAGAGGCACGTATCGCCATGGTGCGAACCACCGGACCCGCCCCCAGTTTCAGCACCAGCGACGACGGCGTGCCCGTCTACCGCCCCGGCCTCGCGGAGGACGGCGACGCCGCCCGCGAGATGCGCCAGGAGCGCGATTCGCTCGGCTCGATGCCCATCCCCGCCGATGCCTACTGGGGCATCCACACGGCCCGCGCGCTTGAGAACTTCCCCATCACGCGTCGCGCGCTCTCGAACCACCCGAACCTCGTCATCGCCCTCGCGATGGTGAAGCAGGCCGCCGCCCGCGCCAACCGCGAGATCGGCGTGCTCGACCCCGTCAAGGCCGAGATCATCGACGAGGTCTGCCAGGAGATCATCGGCGGGCGCCTGCACGAGCAGTTCGTGCTCGGCGTGCTGCAGGGCGGCGCCGGCACGAGCACCAACATGTCGGCCAACGAGATCATCGCCAACCGCGGCCTCGAGCTCATGGGCCGCGCGAAGGGCGACTACGAGCACCTGCACCCCATCGACGACGTCAACCGCAGCCAGTCGACCAACGACGTCTACCCGACGGCCATCAAGCTCGCGATGGTGTTCAGCACGCGCAGCCTGCTCGTCGAGCACGCGCAGCTCAGCGACGCCTTCGCCGCGAAGGCCCAGGAGTTCGCCCACGTGCTCAAGGTGGGCCGCACGCAGCTGCAGGACGCCGTGCCGATGACGCTGGGGCAGGAGTTCCGCGGCTTCGCCACGACCCTGCGCGAGGATCACGACCGGCTCTCCGAGACGATCCCGTGGCTCAACGAGATCAACATGGGCGCGACCGCGATCGGCACGGGTATCACCGCCGACCCGCGCTACGCCGAGTCGGTGCGCCGCCACCTCAGCGAGATCTCCGGCTACGAGATGATCACCGCCCCCGACCTCATCGAGGCCACGAGCGACGCGGGCATCTTCATGACCCTCTCCGGCACGCTCAAGCGCGCCGCGGTCAAGCTGTCGAAGATCTGCAACGACCTGCGGCTGCTCTCCTCCGGTCCGCAGGCGGGGCTTGGCGAGATCAACCTGCCGCCGCGGCAGGCGGGCTCGTCGATCATGCCGGGCAAGGTCAATCCCGTGATCCCCGAGGTCGTCAACCAGGTGGCGTTCTCCATCATCGGCGCCGACGCGACCGTGACCGCGGCCGCCGAGGGCGGGCAGCTGCAGCTCAACGCCTTCGAGCCGGTCATCGCCACGAGCATCCTGCAGTCGCTCGCCTGGATGTCGAACGCCTGCCGCACGCTGCGGCTCAACTGCGTCGACGGCATCACCGCCAATACCGAGCGGCTCGCCGCGATGGTCGACTCGAGCGTCGGCATCGTGACGGCCCTCACCCCGTACATCGGCTACCAGGCCTCGGCGGCGCTCGCCTACGAGGCGCTCAGCGGCACGGCGTCGATCCGGCAGCTCGTCGTCGAGCGCGGGCTCATGGAGGCCGAGATGGTCGCCCGCGTGCTCTCGCCCGAGCGGCTCTCGGGGGTCGTGCCGGCGACGGGCGCGATCGCCCTGCCGATGGTGCCGCCGGAGGACTGAGGCCCGAGGGCGGGCCGCGCGGCCTCAGCCCACGGGATCAGTGCTCGCGCAGCATCCCGATCAGCTCGCTCTTGCGCTTGCCCGAGTAGCCGCGCAGCCCGAGCTGCTTCGCGCGCTCCCGCAGCTCGGCGACGGTGCGGCTCTCGTAGTCCTCGGCCGCGCCGCCGCGCCGCCCGACCGAGGACCGGCCGTCACGCGCGGCGGCGTTGCTGATGCGTGCCGCCTTCTCGGGGCTGCTGCCGTCCTCGACGAGCTTCTCGTACAGCTCCGGATCCTTGAGGCTCGGATTCCGCGGCGCCATCAGAGGGCCTTGCCGCCGGTGACGGGCAGCACCGCGCCCGAGACGTAGCTCGCGGCGTCGCTCGCGAGGTACACGTAGGCCGGGGCGACCTCGGCGGGCTGGCCGGCGCGGCCGAGCGGGGTGTCCTGCCCGAACGACGGCAGCTTGTCCGGCCATCCGGTCGCCGGGATGAGCGGGGTCCAGATGGGGCCGGGGGCGACGGCGTTGACGCGGATGCCCTTCTCACCCAGCTCGGAGGCCATGGCCTCGACGAACGCCACCTGCGCCGCCTTCGTCATGGCGTAGTCGACGAGCGCCGCCTTCGGGTCGAAGCCCTGGATGGAGGCGGTCACGATGATCGACGCTCCCGCCTCGAGGTGCGGCACGGCGGCCTTCACCGACTCGACCACGGCGTAGAGGTTCGTGCGCATGACCCGGTCGAAGCCGTCCATCGGCAGCTCCTCGATGCTCTCGCGCGCGCGCTGGTGGGCGGCGTTGAGCACGAGCAGGTCGAGGCCGCCGAACTCGGCGATGGTGCGCTCGACGATCGCGGTCGGGCGGCCCTCCTCGCGCAGGTCGCCGGGCAGGGCGAGCGCGGCGCGGCCCTCCGCGCGCACGAGGTCGAGCGTGGCGACGGCGTCGTCCTCCTCCTCGGGCAGGTAGGCGATGGCGACGTCGGCGCCCTCGCGGGCGAAGGCGATCGCGACGGCGCGGCCGATGCCGCTGTCGCCGCCGGTGATGAGCGCGCGGCGTCCGACGAGCCGGCCGGCGCCGCGGTAGCTCTCCTCGCCGTGGTCGGGGCGCGGGTCCATCTCCTCGGTGAGCCCGGGCTGCTGCTGATCCTGCTCGGGGAAGCCCTCGGAACGGTGGGCGGTGCGGGGGTCGGTGGTGGGTCCGGTCATGGTGCGCGTCCTCTCCTCGGGGCCGGTCGGGCGCGGAGCGCCGCCGGCGGGAGCCCCAGGCTAGGAGCGGCCGTCCGCCGCCATCACGGGGTTGACGCGGGCGTCTCCGCGGCGCTACGCCGCGCCCGGCGCACGATCGGCGGGGCGGCCCGCCACAGGTGCAGGGTGGCGTAGCTGCGCCACGGCGCCCACCGCTCGCCGAGCGCCCGGGTCGCGCGCGCGGTGCCCCCGGCGCCGAGGGATCCCAGCGTCCGCTGCAGCACGAGATCCTCGGCGAGCAGCACATCGGGGTTGCCGAGCACGCGCATGGTGACGTAGTCGGCCGTCCACGGGCCGATGCCCGGCAGGGCGAGCAGGCGGGCGCGCAGCTCGGCCGCGGGCAGGCCGATGTCGAGCACGAGCTCGCCGCTCGCGAGGGCGCGGGCGGTGGTGAGCACGGTGCGCTGCCGGGTGGCCGGGCCGCGCAGCACCGCGCCGTCGTCGGCCGCGATGCGCTGGGCGGTCGGGAACGGGCGCAGCTCCGTCGTGGGCGTCAGCCCCTCGGCCTCGTCGAGGTCGGCGGCGAGGCGCCCCAGCATGCTCTTCGCCGCGGGCAGCGAGATCTGCTGCCCGATGATGGTGCGCAGCAGCGCCTCCTCGGCGTCGACGGCTCCGGGGATGCGCAGGCCGGGCGCCCGGGCGACGAGCGGGCCGAGCAGGGCATCCGCCCCCAGTGCCGCGTCGATCGCGACCGCGTCGGCGTCGAGATCGAACCAGCGCCGCAGGCGGGAGACGAGCGGAGCGAGATCGGCGATCGCTGCGAGCGAGGCCGTGGCGATGACGCCCGCGCGCTCGGGGTCGAGCTGCACATGCGTGCGCGCGAGGCCGTGGGGCAGGCGCACGAGCCGCTCGATGCTCGCCTCGGCGCCCGCGCCGCTCATGCGCTCGACGCCCGCAACGGCGTGATCGGCCAGGTAGCCCATGATGGCCTCGCCGTCGAAGGGCGGCCGGGCGGCGAGCCGCAGCGTGACCGTCGTGCTCGCCGCGTCCGGGGTCTCGGCGCCCGCGGGACGCACGCCCTCGCGTCCGCGACGGGCGAGCTGCCGCAGCTCGGTGGGGGAGAGGCCGTAGAACTCGCGCACCGTGTCGTTGAACTGGCGGATGCTCGCGAACCCCGCGGCGAACGCGACCTGCGCGACCGGCAGCCCGGTGCCGGCGAGCAGCGCCCGTGCACTCTCGGCCCGGTGCGCCCGCGCCAGGGCGAGCGGACCGGCGCCGAGCTCGGCAGTGAGCACGCGCGTCAGCTGCCGGCTCGAGTAGCCGAGCCGCGCCGCGAGCCCCGGTACCCCATCGCGCTCGATCGCGCCGTCGAGGATGAGGCGCATGGCCCGGCCGGCGAGGTCGTCGCGGCGGTTCCAGTCGGGGTTGCCCGGCACGGCGTCGGGCTGGCAGCGCTTGCAGGCGCGCAGCCCGGCCTCGTGCGCGGCGGCGGCGGTGCGGAAGAAGTCGACGTTGCCCGGCTTCGGCGTCATGGCCGGGCAGGAGGGGCGGCAGTAGATGCCCGTGGTGCGCACGCCGGCGATGAACTGCCCGTCGAAGCGGGCGTCGCGCGAGGCGAGCGCGCGGTAGCAGCGGTCGTGATCGAGGGCGGGCACGCCCTCACCCTGGCACGGGATGCTGGGCCCTACCAGCGGGAATCGGACACCGCGACGGCGACAGTAGAGTGCACAGCATGACCGAGCAGCCCCGCCCGACTCCGCTCGCCGCCGCCCCCGACGCGGTGCGCGCGGAGACCTCGCACCCCGCGCAGCCCCCGGCCCTGACGGGACGCCGCGCCCGCGGCGCCGGGTCGACGCTGCTCGCCGTCGTCGGCCTCGTCCTCGTCTCGCTGCTGGCCCTCGCCGTGCTCGCGTACCTCGTCTCGGGGCTCGGCGAGATCGGCGTCGTCATCGCCGCCGTCATGGCGCTCGTGCCGCTCACGATCGTCTTCCTCGGGGTGCGCTGGATCGACCGCTGGGAGCCCGAGCCGCGCGGCGCCCTCGTCTTCGCCTTCCTCTGGGGCGCCGGGGCGAGCGTGCTCATCGCGCTGCTCGTCGACGTGCAGGTGCAGGGCGCGCTCGCCGCGACGGGCACGCCGGCCGCCGCGACCGAGTTCCTCGGCGCCGCCGTGCAGGCGCCCATCGTCGAGGAGGTGGCGAAGGGAATCGGCGTGCTGCTCATCCTGTGGGGCGCCCGCCGCCACTTCGACGGTCCGGTCGACGGCATCGTCTACGCCGCCTGGGTCGCCGGCGGCTTCGCCTTCACCGAGAACATCCTCTACTTCGGCCTGCAGCTCACCGAGGAGGGGGTGCTGACCGCGGGCACCATCGAGATCTTCGTCATCCGCGGGCTCATGTCGCCCTTCGCGCACGTCATGTTCACGGCCCTCATCGGCGCGGCCCTCGGCGCGGCGGCGCAGCGCGGCGCCCGCGTCGGGCTCGGCGCGTTCCTGCTGGGCCTCGTGCCCGCCGTGCTGCTGCACGCCTTCTGGAACGGCGCCCTGTTCTTCGTCGGCGACTTCTACGGCTACTACCTGCTCGTGCAGGTGCCGCTGTTCCTCATCGCGATCGCGCTCGTCACGATGCTGCGCCGGCAGGAGATGCGCCTCACCCGGGCGCGGCTCGGCGAGTACGCGCAGGCGGGCTGGCTGCACGCCGACGAGGTGGGGATGCTCGCCACACCGGCGGGGCGGCGCGCGGCCACCGCATGGGCGGCCCGCGCGGGGGCATCCCGCCTCATGGCCGCTTTCATCCGCGACGCGACCCGGCTCGCGCACGCCCGGCAGCGCATCCTGACCGGCCGCGATCGCATCGGGGCCCGCGTCGACGAGGCGCAGCTGCTCGAGCGGGTCTCCGCCGCGCGGCACGCGCTGCGGGCGAACGCTCCGCGGGGCTGAGCGGAGTGCGGGTCCGGTCGTCAGGCTCCCCAGCGCGACGACCGGACCACAGCGTTTCCGCGCTCCGCCGACCCGTTCGGCGGAGTGGATCCCGTCCAGCAGTCCCCCTGCTGCACGGGGTGATGCGGTTCCCCTTGCTGGTGGGGTTCGGCACCCCGGCCCCAGCGGTTGGGGTGGTTCGGGCCCCCACTTCGGGGGTGGGCGGGCTCATCGTGGGCGGCCCCGTTAACAGACTCACCGCCCAGCGGCGGGGCGATGCCTCCGGCGCGTCTGGGCGGTGAGTTGATCTGCGGCCATACTGCTCCCGCGCGGGGGCGCCGTCAAGACCCCGTCGCGCACCGGTGCGGCGCCGCCGAGCGGGCGCGTCCTCCCCATGACGGGGGGAAGGGCATCCGACCCTCCGCTCACTACCCTGGGGCAGGCCCCGAAACGCTCGGAATCGGTCGCGGGCGGAAGGGCGGGGCGATGGCGACGTGCATCCGGTGCGCCGCCGCCATGCGCGACGGCGCACGCTTCTGCACGCGGTGCGGGGCCCCCGCGGTGGTCGAGTCGCCCGAGCCCGCCGAGGCTCCGAACGTCGTCGGGACGCCGGCGGTCACCGAGGCGTCGGCGGCCGTCGAGTCGCCCGCGGCGGAGCACGAGCCCGCGGCGGAGCACGAGCCGATCGTCGCCGACGACGCGGATCCGCCGCGGTCGAGTCTCGCGATCGGACCGCCCCCCGCAGCCTCGCCGGCAGCCGCGCCGGAACCGACCGCCGCCGCGGACGACGCGGGCGCCCTCGAGGGCGAGTCCGCGAGCGGCACGGTGCTGACGATCGCGCCCGAGGTGCCGCCGTTGGCCAAGGGGCGTCGCTGGACGGCGCCGCCCGTGCGCAGTCACGCCGCGACCGCCGCGTTCGTCACCGGCCTGCTGCCGCTGCTGGTCTCGCTGCTCGGCAACACCCTCGCCGCGGCGCTCACCACCGATGCGGCAGCGCAGGCCGCCGGCGGCGCCGCGAGCGGGGCGTGGACGCCGGTCTTCGTCACCCTCGCCCTCATCTTCGTCATCAACGCCGCCCTGCTGACGGTGTGCGTCATCACCGCGGGCCGCGGGATGCGCGAGACGGCGAACGGCATCACGCGGGGCCGCGGCCTCGCCGTCGCGGGCCTCGTCGTCGGCGGGCTCAATCTGCTGCTCTGGCTCGCCGGCCTCGTCGTCACGCTGACGACGCTCTCCGCCGCGCTCGGCTGACGCGGTCCCCGCTCCCCGGCGCCGCTCGCTCCACCCCCAGGATTCTGCCAGCCTCCAGCGCATCCGAACGCGTCCTCCGCGCGGAAGTGATCCATGTAAGGCATTCCGCACGAACCCGATCTCGGCACCCGCCGGGCGGGCGTCTACAAGGAGGAACCATGCGCAACCGTATTCTCGCGGGAGTCGGCGTCGCCGCTCTCGCCACCGTGGGCATCGCCGCCCCCGCCGCCGCCTCGACGGCCGGCACCGCCGACCTCTACGTCGTCCACGGCGTCCCCGGCGAGGGTGACTTCCCGGTCGACATCTACGCGAACGGCGAGGCCGTCGCCGGTCTGCAGGACGTGACCTTCGGCACCGTCACCGCCGAGCCGCTCGCGCTCCCGGCCGGCGAGTACAACATCGACGTCTTCCCCGGCGACGCGGCCGACGGCACGGGCGAGCCCGCCCTGACGCTCGACGCCACCCTCACCGCCGGTGCCAGCGTCACGGTGGTCGCCCACCTCAACGCCGACGAGACCCCCGCGCTCACGGCCTTCGAGAACAACGTCAGCGACATCGCCGCCGGCCAGGCTCGCCTGACCGTGCGTCACACCGCCGCCGCTCCCGCGGTCGACGTGCTCGCCAACGGCACCTCGGTCGAGGCCTTCGCCGGCGTGACCAACCCGAACCAGGGCAACATCGACCTCGCCGCGGGTGAGGTGCAGGCCGCGGTCGCCGCTGCGGGCACCACCGACCCCGTGATCGGCCCGGCAGCGCTCCCCCTGGCCGCCGGCACGAACACGCTGGTCCACGCCATCGGCAGCCTCGAGGGCGACAGCCTGCAGTTCGCCGTCATCACCATCGACGGTCTCGGTGCCGCTCCGGAGGGCATCCCCGCCGGTAGCGCCGGCCTCGTCGCCGAGGGCGGCAACGCCGGCCTCATCGGTGCCGGTGTCGCCCTGATGCTCGCCGCGCTCGCCGCGGTCGGCATCGTGGTCCGTCGCAAGACCGTCTCCGCCGAGCGCTGAGACACGAGGTAGTAGAGATGACGAGGCGGAGGGTTCCCGCCACCATCGCCCTGACGACGGCAGGAGCTCTCCTCCTCGCGTCGTGCTCGGCACCGCCCGCCCCTCCGGCGGCGGTGCCGAGCACCACCCCGACGCCCGCACCGGTCGCGACGGCGCCGTTCTCGGCGCAGACCGCGCCGGGCGACCCCGCGCAGCAGCAGGCCACCCCGGTCGTCGCCCCGGGCCTGCTCTCGGTTCCCTCGCTCGGCATCGAGGTGCCGGTGGAGCCGGAGGGCGTGGAGCCGGACGGGTACATGTCCATCCCCGAGGACATCGACATCGCGGGCTGGTACCAGTACGGCGCCGGCCCCGCGAGCGCGGAGGGATCCACCGTGATCGCCGCGCACGTGGACGATCCCGTGCAGGGCATCGGCCCCTTCGCCCGGCTGCGCGAGGCGCAGGTGGGTGCCGAGGCCACCGTGGTCGACGCGGACGGCACGACCCACGTCTACCGCGTGACGACCGTCGAGCGCATCGAGAAGGCCGAGGTGCCGCTCGACCGTGTCTTCACCCAGGCCGGCGCGCCGCACCTCGTGCTCGTCACCTGCGGCGGCGATTTCGACCGCGCGGCCCGCAGCTACACCGACAACTACATCGTGACGGCGGAGAAAATCGCGTGACAGGCGCGACCGGTACCATGGCGCGAGCAGTCGCCGGTGATGGTCGCCGGTCGGACGACCGTGGAGGCTACCCCGCAGTGACGGCAGTGATCGACGACGGCGCCATCGAGGTCGCCCGTCGCTTCGTCGCCGGCGACGAGCGGGCGCTCGCCGAGATCTACGCGCGCTGGTCCTCGCTCGTCTACTCGCTCGCCCTGCGCTCGCTCGGCGATGTCACCGACGCGGAGGATGCGACGCAGCGGGTCTTCGTCTCCGCGTGGCAGAGCCGCCACCGCTACGACGCCGAGCGGGCATCCCTCTCGGCCTGGCTGGTCGGCATCACCCGCAACGTCACCGCCGACGCCCACGCAGCTCGTGCTCGCGACCGCGCGATCGCGCAGCACTCCGCCATCCACACACCCGACGAGGCCGTCCCCGGCCACGAGTCGGTGCTGGCCGAGCGGCTCGTCATCGCCGACGAGATGGCCAAGCTCGACCCCGTGCCCCGGCAGGTCGTGCAGCTCGCCTTCTTCGACGACCTGACCCACACGCAGATCGCCGAGCGGCTCGACATGCCGATCGGCACCGTCAAGTCCCACATCCGCCGCAGCCTGACCCGCCTGAGAGACCGACTGGAGGTGAACCATGGAGCACTCTGATGCCGAGACCCTCGCCCTCGCCGCGATGGGCGAGGCCCCGATCGACCCCGCCGAGCGCGCGCACCTCGACTCCTGCGCCGTCTGCCGCGCCGAGCTCGACGCGCTGCGCCAGACTGTCTCCGTGGCGCGCTCCACCCTCGGCGAGGGCGCGCTGAGCACGCCGAGCGGCGCCGTGTGGTCGGCCATCCACCGCGAGCTCGGCCTCGCTCCCGGCATCCGACCGCCGATCGAGACTCCCGCGGCCGCCGTCCGGCCGCTGCCCGCACCCGCCGAGTCGGCGCCCGCCGAGCGCGCCCGTGCCGACCAGTCGCGGTCGGCTCCCGTCGTCCCCCTCGCCGACGCCCGCCGTCGCCGCGGCGCACTGCGCTCGTTCATCGTGCCCGTCGCCGCCTCGGCCGCTGCGGCCGCGCTCGTCGCCGGCGGCATCCTGTGGTGGGGCGCCGCCGAGCCGGTCGACCCCGCGGTCACCGTCGCCTCCGCCGACCTCGACGCCCTGCCCGCCTGGCAGGGGGCCGCCGGCTCCGCCCTCGTGCTGCAGCGCGGCGACGATCGCGTCGTCACCGTGACGGTGGATGCCCCCGCCCCCGACGGCGCGCTGCGCGAGGTCTGGCTGCTCACCCCCGAGGTCGACGGGCTCATCAGCCTCGGCTATCTCGAGGGCTCCTCGGACGAGTTCGTCATCCCCGCCGGGGTGGATCTCGCCGAGTACCCGATCGTCGACGTCAGCCAGGAGCCCCTGGACGGAGACCCCGCGCACTCGGGCGACTCGGTCGTGCGCGGCACGCTCGAGGCCTGACCCGTCCCCTCGCCGACCGCGGTCGGCTCAGCGCGCGCGGCGCCGCATGAGCACCCACACGAGCACGAGCAGCACGCCCGTGATGAGCAGCAGCACCGCTCCGAGCAGCAGGAAGCTCGCGATCGCGATGCCCGGCAGCAGCAGGATGGCGATGCCGCCGAGGATCGCCACGGCGCAGCTCGCGACGGCGAGGCCGCGGGGCACGAGCTCGGCATCGGGCATCCCGCCGAAGAGTCCGGCGACGCCGTCGGCGATCCAGGCGATGCCGATCACGTAGGCGAGCACTTCGAGCCCGTCGAAGGGAACCACGAGCGTCAGCACGCCCGCGGCGAGCACGAGGGCGCCGAGGACGGCGACGAAGACGCGCAGCACGGTCGGCAGCGGCGTGCGGAGGGCGGTGACGAGCCGCAGCGCGCCCGAGAGGATGAGGAAGACGCCGAACAGCACGCCGACGACGAGCAGCGATCGCTCGGGCCAGACGAGCGCGGCGAGGCCGAGCACGACGGCGACGATCCCGCTGAGCAGCAGCGAGGGGCGGGCGGTGCGAGCGGGGGCGGCGGCGTCGGTCATGACTCCAGTCTGCCGCGCCCGGCGCCCCTGCCGTGGCCGCCCGCTCCGCCCGCGCCGCCGGGTCAGGCGCCCGGCACGATCACGGCGCGCCCGCGGATGCTGCCCTCGTGCAGCCGCGCGTACGCCGACGGCCCCTCGTCGAGGGTGAACACTTCCGTCTCGACGTGGATGAGGCCGGCCCGCGCGAGGTCGAGCACCTCCATGAGCTCCGAGCGCGAGCCCCAGTAGGGCGCCCGCACCGAGACGTCCCACGCGGTCGTCATGATGCCGACGGGCAGCGCGCCGCCCGCGATGCCGATGATCTGCACGTCGCCCTCGATCGCCGCGCAGGCTCCGGCGATCTCGACGGTCGGCTGGGCCCCGACGAAGTCGAAGACGGCGTCGGCGCCGAGCCCGCCGGTGAGCTCGCGGATGCGCGCGACGGCGTCGGCGTCGGAGTGCAGCGCGTGGTGCGCCCCCACCTCGAGGGCGAGCGCCCGCTTCTCCTCGGAGATGTCGAGCGCGATCACGGTGGCGCCGCTGAGCGCCCGGATGAGCTGGATGCCGACGTGGCCGAGGCCGCCGGCTCCGATGACGACGGCGGTCGACCCCGCGCCGAGCTTCGGCAGCGCGCGCTTGACCGCGTGGTACGGCGTGAGCCCGGCATCCGTCAGCGAGACGTTCTGCACCGGGTCGAGGTCGCCGAGGGGCACGAGGTGCCGGGGGCTGTCGACGATCATGTACTCCGCCATCGATCCGGGGCTGCCGAGCCCGGGGGGCTGGATGCCCAGCTCGACGGCGCGCGTGCAGTAGTTCTCCTTGCCCTCGGCGCAATTGCGGCACGTGCCGCAGCCCCACGGACCGTAGACTGCGACGGCATCGCCCACGGCGACCTCGGTGACGCCCGCGCCGACGGCGTGCACGATGCCCGCGCCCTCGTGCCCGAGGGTGAGCGGCAGACCGTAGACGTACTGCTCCTCGGGCAGGCTCATGATGAACTCGTCCGAGTGGCACACGCCCGCGGCGGTCACCGTGAGCAGCACCTGGCCGGGGCCGGGCTCGGGCGTGTCGATCTCGACGACCTCGGGGGCCGATCCGATGGTGCGGTACTGCAGGGCCTTCATGGTGCTCTCCTTCTCTTCCGGCGGCGGTGCCGTCGATGGGATGCTCCGCGCCGGCGGCACGGGGCCGCGACGTTACTCCTGCCGGAGGCCGGTCGCTCGGTCGGGGGAGGGCGCGCGGCGCCCGCGCACCCCGTCCACGGCGATGCGCATCCACCGCCGGGGCGGTGCCGCGGGCCAGCGGCGCCCGCCCAGCGCCTCGACGCGCTCGATGTCGCTGCGGCGCTCGAGCGGCGTGGCCCGGCCGGTGGCGACGACGCTCCAGTGCCCGTGGGCGTCGTCGCCGTCGGCCTCGAGCGCGATGCGGTCGTCGAGGGCGAGCTCGAGCGGGGCGGCGCCAGGGGCGCTGGGGAAGGCGAGGGCCGCGCCGTCGACGACGACGTCGACGCACACGATGTCGATGGATCCGCCCGCCGCGACGGCGATGCGTCCGCACTGCGCGCCGCGCAGCAGCCGCCAGCACTCGACGGGGTCGAGGCCGGCGCCCAGGCCCGCGTCGCGGCCGGGCTCGAGATCGTGCTCGTCCTGCGTGCGCGTCATCGCGGCTCCTCTCCCGACGTCGGCGGGTCGAGCCCAGTGAACTCCTGCGCGGGCGGCGCGCGACAGGGCCGAAGGTCCCGAGCGGGGGTGCGCGGCCCGCCGTGCTGTGACAGCCTGGGGTCATGAGCTGGGGCGCCCGAATCCTTCTGATCGTGCTGGGCGTCGTCGCCTTCCTCATCGCATGGGCGGTGATCGAGCTGGTCCTCGAGGCGGTCTTCCTCCTCGTGAAGCTCGCGCTCGCCGTGGTGCTCGCCGTCGTCCTCGTCGGGCTGGCGTGGGGCTTCCTGCGCCGCCGCCGCTCGTCGTGAGCGCCGCCGCCGTGCAGCCCGAGCGCGCCGCCGCCGTCGTCTACGAGGCCTTCGGCGGCCCCGAGGTGCTGCAGATCGTCGAGCGCGAGGTCGGCCGGCCCGCCCCCGAGCAGGTGCGCGTGAGGCTGCGCGCCGCGGCCCTCAACCCGGTCGATTACAAGATCCGCCGCGGCACCTCCTCCTACACCTTCCCGCTGCCGATCACAGCCGGCCGCGAGTTCGCGGGCGTCGTCGACGCCGTCGGCGAGGCGGTGGAGGAGTTCGCCGTCGGCGACCGCGTCTTCGGCTCCACCCCGCAGGGCGCCTTCAGCGAGCTCATCCTCGTCTGCGCCGACGTGATCGCCGACGTGCCCGATGCGGTGCCGCTGCCGGTGGCGGGCGGTCTCGCGCTCGCCGGCCAGACGGCCTGGGACGCCCTCGAGTCGCAGCACCTGCGGGCCGGCGACAGCATCCTCGTCAGCGCCGCCGCGGGCGGGGTGGGCGGCATCCTCTGCCAGCTCGCCGTCGCGCGCGGCATCGAGGTGATCGGCACGGCGGGGGAGGGCAACCACGAGTGGCTGCGCTCGATCGGCGTCGAGCCCGTGCTCTACGGGGACGGGCTGCTCGAGCGCCTGCGGGCTCTGCGCGAGCATCCCGTCACCGCCGTCTTCGACCTGCACGGCCCCGACACCATCCGCGCGGCGCTCGCGTGGGGCGTGCCCGCGGAGCGCATCAACACCAACGCGACCGATCCCTCGCCCTTCGGCATCCAGGCGGTCGGGCGCGGCGCGGTGCGGCCGGAGACGCTGGATGCCCTGGCCGGGCTCGTCGCCGACGGCACCGTGCGCATCCCGATCGCCGCGGAGTTCCCCCTCGCCGAGGCCCGCGCCGCCTTCGAGCGCCTCGAGACCGGGCACGTGCGCGGCAAGATCGTGCTCACCGCCGACCGCTGAGCGGCCGGCCGCCTCAGCGCTGGCAGTTCCCCGTCGCGACGGGGGCGCTCAGCGCGCCGGCGCCCGCGATGACGGGGTCGAGCTCGGCCATCGTGTGCGCGTAGCCCACGTCGTCGGTGCTCTCGCTGCGGGCGAAGACCATGCCCATGACCGCGCCGTCGAGGGTGAGCACGGGCCCGCCCGAGTTGCCGGGGTTCACGTCGGCGGCGAGCGTGTAGGTGTCGCGCGGCGCGCGCGAGGATCCGGTGATGTCATCCGCGAGGATCGTGCCCGCGTCGACGACCTCGGCGCCGGCGCTCACGAAGGGCCCGCCGAAGGGGTAGCCCTGCACGGCGCCGACCGTGCCCGCCGGCTGCGTGGCGGTGAGGCCGAGCGGCTCGATGCCGAGCCCGTCGACGGCGATGACGGCGACGTCCTGCTGCGCGTCGAAGTAGACGACCCGGCCGGCGCGGCCGCCGATGCCGGGCAGCTCGACGGTCGGCTCGGTGACGCCCTGCACGACGTGCGCGTTGGTCAGCAGGCGGTCCTCGCCGATGACGAAGGCGGTGCCCGACTGCACCTGCCCGCAGGCGTAGGCGGCGCCCGTGACGCGGCCGACGCGGGTCGCCGCGGACTGCAGGGCGGGGGTGGCCGCGTCGACGATGGGCGGCGGGGGAGGGGCGCCGCCCCCGAAGGCGTCGGCGATGCGCGGGATGCCCTCCGCCACCACGAGACCGCGCACCTGCCCGAGCGCGCGGGCCACGGGCACGGGCGTGAACCGGTCGATCGTGCGCAGCACCGTCGAGCTCGCCGTCGTCGGCGAGGCGATCGGGATGCCGAGGGCCGTGACGGTCGATCCGATGAGGCTCATGACGAGCAGGGCCACGACGCCGCCCGCGAGGGCGCCGCCGAGGCGGTCGAGCGGCCGCGCCTTCTTCGGCACCGCACGGCGGCCGGCGTGGCCGAGGCGCTCGCCGAGGGTCAGCCCGCCGCCGATGAGGATGATGAGCGTGAGGAACACGGCGGGCGTCCGCCACTCGGCCTGCGGCACCCACTGGGTGACGAGGGGGAGGAGGAGGAGCGCGGCGATCGCTCCGGCGACGGCGCCGAGGGTGGAGCCGGCCGTCGACAGCAGCCCCTGGCTCGCGCCCCGGGCGACGGCGGCGACGACGGCGAGCAGCAGGAGCACGTCGAGGATCAGCGGCAGCAGCATCCCGGGCCCCTCTCGTGACGGGCGCGAACCGTGCCCGCCACGATCCTGGCACGCGCGGATGAGACCCCGGCACCCCGGGTCCGCGCGGCTGGTAGTATCTGAAGGTTGCCGTCCAACGGCCGCGGATCAAGAGAGCCGCTCCACCCCTGGAGCCGGCGCCGCGCAACGAGCAGAGAGGGGATCACCTATGGCACTGGAAGCAGACGTCAAGAAGGCGATCATCGACGAGTACGCGACCCACCCCGGTGACACGGGATCCCCCGAGGTCCAGGTGGCGATGCTGACGCAGCGCATCAAGGACCTCACCGAGCACCTCAAGGAGCACAAGCACGACCACCACTCGCGTCGTGGCCTCCTGCTGCTCGTGGGTCAGCGACGTCGTCTTCTGGGGTACCTCCAGAACATCGACATCACGCGCTACCGCTCGCTGATCGAGCGTCTGGGCCTGCGCCGCTAGTCGTCGCCCGCCCGGCGCCGCGTCGAGAGACACGCGCTTCGAACGTTCGCGAAGGCCGCCCCCGCACTGCGGGAGGCGGCCTTCGTCGTTGCCGCGCCGCAGCGGCCGCCGCCTGCTGAGTGCGGGCTGTGAAATTCTGGCACTGCGAGAGCGCTTGCGCGCCGCGCCGCCGTTAGGGTGACGCCATGACCGAACCCCGACGGCGCGGGCGTCCCGTGGAGCTCGACACCGCGCGGGTCAGCGCGGTGGCCCTCGACCTCTTCCTCGAGCACGGCTACGACGCCGTCACGATGGACGACGTCGCGCGCGCCTCCGGCCACAGCCGCCGCACGGTCTTCCGCCACTTCCCGACGAAGAGCTCGCTGGTCTGGGCCTCCGCCGACGGCTTCGTGGATGCTCTCCGCGCGCAGCTCGACAGCGTCGACCCCGCCCTGCCCGCCATGGACGCCGTGCGTGAGGCGTACGCCCGGGCTTCCTCCGTGCCCGAGGAGCACTGGGATCTCGCGCGCCGGCGCCTGCGCCTCATCGGCGCCAACCCGGCGCTCCTCGCCGACGGCGTCGAGCGCTTCCACGGCGTCGACGGCATCATCGCCCAGGCGATCGTCGAGCGCGAGGGCGTCGCACCCGACTCGCTCGACGCGGCTGTCGTCGGCGGCGCCGTCGTGCTCTGCGCGCACAACGCCGCGGTGTGGTGGGCCCGCCACGGCGAGGGGCAGCCCGGTGACGCGATCGACGCCGCGCTGCGGCGCCTCGGCGCGGGCTTCGCCACGGCCTGAGCGGGGCATCCCCCGATCGGCGCCGCCTCCCGCGCGCGTCCAGCGATTCCCCCGGCAGCGGTGCGACCCTCGGCCCATGCCCGCCCGTCGCCGCGCCCGCTCCGTCGCGGCGGCGCGCGCGGTCGCGGCCGCCCTCGCCGTCGCGGTGACGGTCATGGCCGGATGCGCCGCGCAGCCCGCGACGGCGCCCGACGCCCGGCTCGCCGAGCTCAACGCCGAGCGCGACGCGGTGGCCCTCGCCGCGCACGAGGACGAGACGGCGCGCTTCGGCATCTACCTGCGCGACCGGTGGGGGCCGATCTCGGTGCCCGAGACGGTGTCGTACGAGTGGGTCGCGGCCGAGGACTGGGCCGCGGAGGTCTCGCGCTGCCTCGACGACCGCGGGTTCCCCGGCGCCCGGCCGACGCCCGAGGGCGACCGCATCGACTACGGGCGCGTCGACGTCGCGAGCACCCGCGACCTCTACGAGCTCGACGTCGCCGCCTTCGGCTGCCAGGCCGAGCACCCGGTGCGCGAGTGGTACGCGGCCGAGCTGCTCGACGTCGAGACGCCGTGGGCGCTCGACTACTGGCAGGAGGTGCTCGCGCCCTGCCTGCGATCGAACGGCTTCCGGGCGGCGCCCGCGCCCGAGCGGGCGGAGTTCGCCGCGACCTGGCGCACCGAGGACGCGCCCGACCCGTACCGCTTCGTCGGCCCCTCGCCCCTCGAGCGCTCGGCGGCGAAGGCCCGCTGCCCCGCCCCCGAGACCGTCCTCGACGCGGCGCCATGACCCCGCGACCCGCGCGCGCGGCGGCGGTGCTCGCCGCTGCCGCGCTGCTCGCGGGCTGCGCCGCCGCGCCCGCGGAGAGCGCGCCCGGGCTCGACGACGTCGCGCTCGAGCGGGCGGAGCGCGCCGAGGAGCGCCTCGCCGTGCTGCTCGAGGCCCACGCCGGCTACCTGCGCGGCCGCTGGCCCGGCATCGAGGTGCCGGATGCGGGCCCGCCGGAGTGGCTCGACGCGACCTCCTGGCCGAGCGCCTACGCCGCCTGCCTCTCGGTGCGCACCGCGGTGCCGGTGGTGCCCGACGGCGCGACCGGATCGGTCACCCTCGGACGACCGACCTCGGATGAGGAGACGCGCGTGCTCGAGCGGGCGATCTACGTGTGCGAGAGCATCCTGCCGCCGCCCTCGATCGCGCGCGGCACCCCGGGCCCGATCGAGACCGCGTGGCGGCAGCGCGCGGTCGAGGTCGACCTGCCGCGGTGCCTGCTGCGCCAGGGCGTGCCGCCGGGCACGGTGGACGACCCCTTCGCGCGCGTGCGCAGCGACCCGGCCGCGCTCGCCCGCGCCGAGGCGCTCTGCCCCGATCCGCTGCAGGCGCTCGAGGGCATCCCGCCGGCGGGTCGACGATGAGAACGGCGCCGCGCGTCGCCTCGATCGTCGTGGCCGCCGCCGTCGCCGCCGCGACCGCGTTCGAGCGACTCGGTCTCGCCGTGCGCGTCTGCGCCGTGCGCCACCTGCCCGCGGTGCCCGCCCTCGGGGGCATCGACGACGTCGAGCGGGCGTGGTGGCGGGATGACGCGCTCACGCGCCTGCTGCCCTGCCTGCGCCGCGCGGGCGCGGGCCCCGGTGCCGCCGCGCCGCCCGCGCGACTCGCCGAGCGCGCCGCCGAGGGGCGGCCGTGGGATCCGCTCGCCGGTCTCGACCCCTCGACCCGCGCCCGCGCCGCCGCGCTCTGCCCGCCCGGGGAGGTGCTGCTCGCCGGTGCGCCGCGGCGCGGCGAGGCCGCCCGCGAGCGCGAGCCGCGCCCGCTCACCCGCCTCGACGCGCCCGTCGCCGACTTCTGACCGCGGGCAATCCGGGGCGCGCGCTGCTCCGAAGCACCAGCACGAGTCCGAACCCGAAGCGGACTCGTCAGTCGCGGCCCCGGCGGAGCGCTCCACGCATGGTTCCCGCTCCGCCCGGGGTCGTCCTCCTCTCTCGTCCGCGGGTCGCCGGCTGTCAGCCGGGTCGCGGCCGACCGACGCAGAATGACCGCTATGGATGCCCCGCCCGACGCCGCGCCGCCGCAGCTCGTCACCCGTGCGGGCGCCGGGCGCTGGGGACCCCGGCTCGTCGTCGGGTTCATCGTCATGGTGGCGGACTGCGCGGCTCTGCTGACCGAGATCGCGCCGCCGGGCATCCCGACGGCGCTCGCCGTCATCGGCAGTCTCGGCGGATTCGGTCTGCTCGCGGCCTCGATGATGCAGATCACGACCCGGTGGCGCACGAGTCTTCGCTTCGACGGCGAGGCGCTCGTCGTGCGCGCGCCCTTCGCCGTCGCGGTGCACCCGCTCGGCGCGAACCTCGTCATCGGGCGGTGGCTGCACGAGCGCCGCCCCCGGCCCGAGCACTGGGTCATCGAGAACGGGCGCATCGCGACGCCCATCGGGGACGAGCTCGACCCCGTGCGCATCGAGGCCTTCGCCGCGCGCCTCGGCGTGCCCGTCATCGACATCCCGGGCGATCCGCCGAGCGTGCAGCACGGGGCCTGAGCCGGGCATCCCGCGCCGCCCGCCCGCCGCGTCCATCCCCGCGTCGCCCGGTGTTCACCCGACGCGCCGCCGCGCCGCCCCTAGGCCGCGACACGCCGTGCTGATACCCTGAACCCCGGCGCGACCTCGCGCCATCAAATGAAAACCGCATGGAGCAGGCCGGCGCGAAGCTGGTCACCGGTGGTGATCTCCCGTCACGCAGCGCACGAGCGCGAGCGGAACGGTGGATGTCTACTGTTGGCCAGAGCAGACCCGGCGGCATAGAACGCCGCGTCCCTTCCTGCCCGCTCCTGCTCCGCGCGTTGCGCCGCGCATCCATACGGGATGCCCGGCGCGCAGACGTGTAAGGAGACAGACCTCAATGGAAGGTCCTGAAATCAAGTTCGCCGAGACCGTTCTCGACAACGGCAAGTACGGCACCCGCACGGTCCGCTTCGAGACCGGCCGCCTCGCGCAGCAGGCTCAGGGCGCCGTCGCTGCCTACCTCGACGAGGAGACCATGCTGCTGAGCGCGACGAGCGCCGGCAAGCACCCCCGCGAGGGCTTCGACTTCTTCCCCCTCACGGTGGACGTCGAGGAGCGCTCGTACGCCGCCGGCAAGATCCCCGGCTCGTTCTTCCGCCGCGAGGGCCGCCCCTCGACCGAGGCCATCCTCGTGTGCCGCCTCATCGACCGCCCGCTGCGCCCGACCTTCATCGAGGGCCTGCGCAACGAGGTGCAGATCGTCATCACCGTGCTGAGCATCGCGCCCGACGAGTTCTACGACGCGCTGGCCATCAACGCCGCCTCGGCGTCGACCCAGATCTCGGGCCTGCCCTTCAGCGGCCCGATCGCGAGCGTGCGCCTCGCGCTCATGCCCGACAACAACGGGGGTGGCCAGTGGGTCGCCTTCCCGAAGCACAGCCAGCTCGCCGAGGCCGTCTTCGACATCATCGTCGCCGGCCGCGTCGTCACCGACGCGAACGGCGACCAGGACGTCGCGATCACCATGGTCGAGGCCGAGGCCACCGAGGGCAGCTGGAACCTCATCCAGGGCGGCGCCATCAAGCCCAACGAGGCCGTCGTGGCCGAGGGCCTCGAGGCCGCCAAGCCGTTCATCAAGCAGCTCGCCCAGGCGCAGCTCGAGCTCGCCGCGCAGAGCGCGAAGGAGATCCAGGACTACCCGGTCTTCCTCTCCTACAGCGCCGAGCTCTACTGCGCGGTCGACGAGATCGCCCACGACGAGCTCGCCGGCGTCTACCAGATCGCCGATAAGGTCGAGCGCCAGACGGTCGACGACGCCCTCAAGGCGCGCGTCAAGGTCGCCGTCGAGGGCCGCATCGCCGCGGGCCAGCTGCCCGAGGAGTCGCTCAAGGACTTCGGCGCCGCCTACAAGTCGGTCTCGAAGAAGATCATGCGCACGCGCGTGCTCACCGAGGGCGTGCGCATCGACGGCCGCGGCCTGGCCGACATCCGCGCGCTCGACGCCGAGGTGCAGGTCATCCCGCGCGTGCACGGCTCCGCGATCTTCCAGCGCGGCGAGACGCAGATCCTCGGCGTCACCACGCTGAACATGCTCAAGATGGAGCAGCAGATCGACTCGCTCAACCCCGTGACGAGCAAGCGGTACCTGCACCACTACAACTTCCCGCCCTACTCGACCGGCGAGACCGGCCGCGTCGGCAGCCCGAAGCGTCGCGAGATCGGGCACGGCTTCCTCGCCGAGCGCGCCCTCGTGCCGGTGCTGCCGCCCCGCGAGGAGTTCCCCTACGCCATCCGTCAGGTCAGCGAGGCCATGAGCTCCAACGGCTCGACCTCGATGGGCTCGGTCTGCGCCTCGACCCTGTCGCTGCTCAACGCCGGCGTGCCCCTGCGGGCGCCCGTCGCGGGCATCGCCATGGGCCTCATCAGCGACCAGGTGGATGGTGAGACCCGCTACGCGGCCCTCACCGACATCCTCGGCGCCGAGGACGCGCTCGGCGACATGGACTTCAAGGTCGCCGGCACGAGCGAGTTCGTCACGGCCATCCAGCTCGACACCAAGCTCGACGGCATCCCGTCGTCGGTGCTGCAGGGCGCGCTCGGGCAGGCCCGCGAGGCCCGCCTCGCGATCCTCGACGTCATGAACCAGGCGATCGACGCCCCCGACGAGATGGCGCCCACCGCGCCCCGCGTCATCAGCGTGCAGATCCCGGCGGACAAGATCGGCGAGCTCATCGGCCCGAAGGGCAAGACGATCAACTCCATCCAGGACGAGACCGGCGCCCAGATCTCGATCGAGGAGGACGGCACGGTCTACATCGGCGCCGTCGACGGCCCCTCGGCCGAGGCCGCCCGCCTGCGGGTGAACCAGATCGCCAACCCGATCAACCCCGAGGTCGGCGAGCAGTACCTGGGCACGGTCGTCAAGATCGCCGCCTTCGGTGCCTTCGTCTCGCTCATGCCCGGCAAGGACGGCCTGCTGCACATCAGCGAGGTGCGCAAGCTCGCCGGCGGCAAGCGCGTCGACGACGTCGAGGACGTGCTCAGCGTGGGTCAGAAGATCCTCGTCGAGATCACGAAGACCGACGATCGCGGCAAGCTGTCGCTCTCGCCCGTGCTGGCCGAGGGTGCCGACGGCGCCGAGGCCGCTGCGGCTCCCGCGGAGGGCGCCGAGGCCTAGCCTCCCGCTCCCGCGCATCGCGCGAACGGATGCCCGTCCCGACTCGTTCGGGGCGGGCATCCGTCGTTCGCGCCCGCGCCCGCGCCCGCGTCCGGTCCCGGCGCGACCGCCCGCTCAGCGGCCGATGTCGCGGCGGCGCAGCGCGAGCATCCCGATCACGACCGCGAGTACGGAGAGCGCGAGCAGCAGCGCGAGCCCGCCCGCGTCGACGCCGTTCCGCAACGGCTCCTCGCCGAAGGCCCAGGAGTAGGGGGAGAGCGCGCCGACCCACTCCAGGTCGGCGCTCTGATTGCCGAGCGCGTTGAGCGCGTAGCCGACGACGGCGACCCCCGCGCCGCCCGCGATGGCGAGCATCCGCCGCCCGGTCGCCGCCCCGACGCCGAGCGCCGCCGCCCCGCTGAGGGCGCTGAGCAGCAGCAGCGCGAGTCCGCCGCCGACGAGCCCCTCCACCGCGACCCCGAGGTCGAACGCGCTCGAGTACACGGCGACGAGCGCCGTGACGAGCGCCACGAGCAGCACGAGCTTCAGCAGCACGACGAGCCCGCGCTCGAGCAGCACGCGCTCGCGGCTCACGCCGTGCGCGAGCACGAGCTCGAGCCCGCCGCGCTCCTCGTCGCCCGCGATGGCGGCCGAGCCCCAGGCGGTCGCGGCGATGACGAGCAGCAGGAACCCCAGCAGCCCGTAGACCGTGCCCTGGGTGTAGCCGGCGCCGGAGAGGATGTCGTCGTAGTTGAGCGTCTGCACGAGCTCGGGCGGCAGCCCCTCGATGACGGCGGCGAACTCGGGGTTGCCGCCGATCGACGGGTAGAGCGGCAGGTAGAGCGAGGTCACGGCGGTGAGGCCGAGCGCCCAGCCGAGCAGGCCGCGGCGGCCCTCGACGAGATCGCGGCGGGCGAGGGGCAGGATGCTCACGACGCGCTCCCCGCCGCCGCGACCCGCTCGGGGCCGTACAGGTCGAGCACCGCGCGCTCGAGATCGGGCTCCTGCACGACGAGGTCGCGCACGTCGAGCGCGGCGAGGGCCGCGACGAAGGCGCCGACCTCCCCGGTGAGAGCGCCGATCACGCCGGGGTCGGGATCATCGGGCGCGCCCGTGCGCAGCGCGAGCCCGGGCAGGGCCGCGATGCGCCGCAGCAGCTCGTCCCGCTGCCCGGAGCCGACCCGCACGCGCACCTCGCGGGGCGCCGCGGCCCGCAGGGCGGCCACGTCGCTGCGCGCCACGACCCGCCCCTCGCGCAGCACGGCCACCTCGTCGGCGACGTGCGCGATCTCGCTGATGACGTGCGAGCTCAGCAGCACGGTGCGGCCGGCCTCGCGCGCGTCGCGCACGAGGGTCAGGAACTCCTGCTGCACGAGCGGGTCGAGCCCGCTCGTCGGCTCGTCGAGCACCAGCAGCTCGGGGTCGTGCGCGAAGGCCTGGATCACCCCGACCTTCTGCTTGTTGCCCTTGCTCAGCGCCCGCACGGGCCGGTCGAGGTCGAGCCCGAGCCGGTCGGCGAGCGCATCGACGCGGGCCGGGGCGCCGCGCGCGCCGTCGAGCGCGGCGTAGTGGGCGAGCACGCGGCGGGCCGACTGCCGCGAGTCCATCGCGAGCTCGCCGGGCAGGTAGCCGATGCGGCGGCGCTGCGCGGCGCCGCCGGTGCGCGGGTCGCGGCCGAGCATGCGCACCGAGCCGCTCGTCGGCCGCACGATGTCGACGAGGGTGCGCATGGTCGTGGTCTTGCCGGCGCCGTTCGGTCCGATGAGACCGATGATGCGGCCCGCGGGCACCTCGAGGTCGATGCCGTGTAGCACCTCGCGCCGCCCGAACCGCTTCACCAGCCCGCTGATCTCGATCGCCGCGCCGGTCATGCCGCCCCCTCCGGCTCGAGGGCCGCCCGCGCGCCCTCGAGCATCGATCCGTCGGCGTAGAGGCCGTGCGTGTAGAGCTCGAGCGTCGGCAGGGTGAGCCGCTCGACGGCGCTCGCGCTGAGCCCGTCCTCGCCGAGCGCGCGCCCGATGTGGCGCTGCAGCAGCAGCGGGACGAGCCCATGCGCGGCGACGACCACCGCGGTCGTGCGCGGGTCGCTCGACGGCCGCACGGCGCCGGAGCGCTCGCCCTCCGCGAGCATCGCGGCCGTGCGGTCGACGATCGCGTCGAACAGCCGGTCACCCGCCGGGCCGCCGTCGGTGATCATGCGCGCGAGGTAGTCGAAGGAGGGGCGGGTGCGGGGCAGCTCGGCGAGCCAGCGCCGCGCGAGCCCGATGACGTCCGCGCCGGGGGCGAGCGCGTCGTCGCCGAGCAGCGCGTCGAGGATGTGCGCGTCGCAGGCCGCGCGCAGGCCCTCCTTCGATCCGAAGTGGTGCAGCACGAGCGCGGGGCTGACCCCGGCCGCCTCGGCGATGGCCCGCACGCTCGCGCCGGCGTAGCCGTGGCGTCCGATGAGCGCGAGCGCGGCATCCCGGATGCGGTCGCGGGCGTCGTCATCGGTGCCGAGATCGGTCGCGGGCGCGGTCATGCGCGCAGTCTAAACGATCGTTCAGCCGCGGTCGAGGGTGATCCCGCCGGACGTGAGCGAGGGCGGGAGCCGCCGGCCCCGCCCTCGCGTCGATCACGATCCGATCAGTCGGTGCTCTGGATGCCCGTCAGCAGCGCGCGGCCGATGATGTGGTCGCGCAGGATGAAGCCGACGAGGGCGGGCGTCGCGCCCTCCGGGGCCTCGATGCTCGGCACGTCGAGCGCGCTCACCGCGAAGACGTAGCGGTGCTCGCCGTGGCCCGAGGGCGGGGCCGCACCAAGGAAGCGCTCGAGGCGCAGCTCGTTCGCGACGGTCACGGCGCCCTCGGGCAGCAGACCGGCCTCGGGGTCGCCGGCGTTCGCGGCGAGCGAGGTCGTGCTCGCCGGCAGGTTGTAGACCGTCCAGTGCCACCAGCCGCTGCCGGTCGGCGCGTCCGGGTCGTACATCGTGACGACGTAGCTCTGCGTGCCCTCGGGGGCGCCGCTCCACTCGAGGGCGGGGGAACGGTCGTCGCCGCCCGCGCCGGCGATGCCCGATCGCGCCCAGTCGGGCAGCCGCTCGCCCTCGGCGAAGTCGGGGCTCGTGAGCGAGAAGGCGGGCACCTCGGGCATGCGCCACGTCGGATCGTTCGTCATGGATCTCCTCCAGGGGGAATCGGTGGACTGCCACCGTGGCACGCCTCTCTGCGAGCATCCCGCGGCGTTCGGAGGGTGCGCGCGGCGGGGGCGAAATGCATTCAGCCAGTCGGCAGGTGATCCCCAGCGACTCGACATCGAACCTGGATCATCCGCCCGGTCTTCTGCGGACAGTCAAAACATGGCCAAAGGGGCCCACGACCCGATGGATCACCCGGACGCATGCCGATCGCGCGTCGTCCTCCGATTCACAGGACAATCATGGATTTCCAGATCGTGCAGGCCTTCTTCATGCTGGGGTTCGTGGCGATGGGCGCGGGCACCGTCTGGTTCGTGCTCGAGCGCAACGACCTGAAGCCGGAGCTGCGGTCGGTCGCGACCTACGCCGCGGTCATCACCTTCGTCGCCGCGATCCTGTACTACGTGATGAAGGATGTCGTGCAGTTCCCGGGCGGCTCCATCACCGCTGACGACGTCGAGGCCACCGCGCCGCTGCGGTACATCGACTGGCTCATCACCACGCCGCTGCTGCTCGTGGAGTTCGTGCTGATCGTCGCGCTCGCCGGCGCGGTCAAGAAGGGCCTGCTGACGAAGATCGTCATCGCCGACATCATCATGATCGTCACCGGCTACCTGGGTGAGATGGGCGAGCCCGGCTCGTTCTCGAACGTCATCTTCTTCGTCATCTCCTCGGCCGCGTGGATCTACATCATCTTCGTCATCCTGAAGATCAACGTCTCCGGCGCCCCGGACCACGTGCAGAGCGCGGTGCGCATCATGCGCCTGTTCGTGATCATCGGCTGGGCGATCTACCCCATCGGCACCGCCCTGCAGGAGTTCCTCGAGCTGGGCGGCGCGGACATCGCGGTCGCCGCGAGCGTCGCGGCCTGCATCTACGTCGTCGCCGACGTGGTGAACAAGGTCGGCTTCGGCATCATCGCGGTCAACGCCGCGAAGAAGTCGTCGGTGGCGCGTCAGCTCGAGCCCACCGCGTAGGGCCCACAGACCCCCGGCGCGGTCGCTCCTGTGGGGGAGCGACCGCGCCGTGGTCAGCACCATCAGCGCCGTGCGCGGGCCGTCCCGCGCACGGCGCTCGTCGTTCGCATAACGATTGCGCACGGCGGCGCGCTCGGCGCTCCGGGCGGCGATACCGTGTGCCTCATCGATCCACCGGGCTTCCCACCCGACGCGCGAGAGGCACGACCGTGAACGACCCGACGGGGCTCCCCGACCCCGGCACCGCCGTGATGGCGACGCCTTCGGGGGCGGCCGCCCCGACGGCCGTGAGCCCGGAAGCCGCGCAGGCCGCGAGCCCCGCCGCGCCGCCTCCGGCGCCGCTGCTGCCCGCCCGCACCCTCGAGCGCCGCATCGGCCCGAGCGATCTGCGCGTGTTCCCCATCGCCCTGAGCGGCAACGTCTTCGGATGGACGGCCGACGCCCCGACGACGACCGCGATCCTCGATCGCTACGCCGAGCTGGGCGGCACGTTCATCGACACCGCCGACTCCTACGCCGGCGGGCGCAGCGAGATCATGATCGGCAACTGGATGCGCGCGACCCGGCGTCGGCACCCGATGACGATCGCGACGAAGATCGGCAAGGGGCCCGACAACCCCGGCCTCTCGGCGCGCGCGATCGATCAGGCCGTCGAGGCCTCCCTGCGGCGCCTGCGGGTCGACCGCATCGACCTGCTCTACCTCCACATCGACGATGACGCCGTGCCCTTCGAGGAGACGCTCGCGGCCGTCGACGATCTCATCCGCGACGGCAAGGTGCGCTGGTTCGGGGGCAGTCACCACACCGGCAACCGACTGATCGAGGCGCGCATCGCGGTCGGCGTGCTCGGCGTCGCCCCCATGGTGGCCGTGCAGAACCACTACAACCTCGTGCACCGCACCGAGTACGAGGGCGATCTCGCCCGCGTCGCGGCCCAGCTCGACCTCGGCGTCATGCCCCGCTTCGCGCTCGCGGGCGGGTTCCTCACCGGCAAGTACCGCTCGCGCGGCGACGTCGAGCGGCTGCGGCGCGGCGGCGAGGCCACGCGCTACCTCACCCGTTCCGGGCTGCGCACGCTCGCCGCGCTCGACCGCGTCGCGGCCGAGACCGGCACCTCGGTGACCACGGCCTCGCTCGCGTGGCTGCTGAGCCGCCCGCGCGTCGTCGCGCCCGTCGTCTCGGTGAGCGAGCCCGATCAGCTCGACGCCGTGATGGCCGCGCCGAGGACGCCGCTCACGCGGCAGCAGCTCACCGAGCTCGATCGCGTCAGCTCCTAGCGTCGCGACCGCTCGCCCGCGGGGCGGGGGAGCGGCTCAGCGCGCCTCGTTCGTGACCCGCTCGATCGTGCCGCGCACGGCCGAGCTCGCGGCGACGACGTCGCCGACGTAGGCCCAGGTCATCGCGCCCACGTAGGCGAGCACGAGACGATCGGCGGCCTCGCCCGGCATGGGGTGGCCCAGGCGCACGAGGGCCCCCTCGAACAGCTCGTGGATCGCCTCGTGGAAGCTCGTGACGACGCCGCGCACCGGGTGGGCGGGGTCGGCGAACTCCGCGGCCGCGTTGACGAAGGGGCAGCCGCGGTAGCCGGGCGCCTGGATCTGCGCGACGACGGCGTCGCCGACGAGCCGCAGCCCGACCGCCGCGTCCTCGTGAGCGGCGAGCAGGCTCGTGAGCGACTCGATGGTCGCGTCGCGGCGGGCGCTGATGTAGTCGAGCACCAGCCGCTCCTTCGAGCCGAAGTGCTTGTAGAAGGTGGCCTTCGTCACCTGCGACTCGGAGATGAGCAGGTCGACGCCGACGGGCCGGATGCCGTCGTCGTAGAAGCGGCGCATGGCAGTCGCGAGGATGCGGCCCTTCGCGGGCGCGACACGGGGCGCCGGCGGGGCGTCGACCGCGGGCGAGCTCGAGGGGGAGGGGGTCGCAGTGGGGGAGGCTGCGGTGGTGATCGCCGACACGGAGAGGGCCTTTCGCTGGCGCGGGTCGCCGACGCGTCCTCTTCGGGATGGATCACGGGGGCTTCGGAGGGGTCCGATAGCCCGACTGTAGCAGGGACAGACAGCTTTGTCTGTCCTCACACGGGCAGGATCCCCGGTGCGACCTGTGAACCCCGTCGGGGCCGGTCGCCGTCGCGAGGGCCTGGCCTAGGCTCGACGGTGACGAAGGAGCGTGGATCTCGTGTCTCGGTACGTGTACCTGGTCCGGCACGGCGAGCAGCAGGACGCCGAGCACGGGCTCCCCGACGGACCCTTGAGCGGGCGGGGCCAGCGCCAGGCCCGCGCGATCGCCGAGCGGCTGAGCGGGGTTCCCTTCGCGAGCGTGCACACCTCGCCGCTGCAGCGGGCGGTCGAGACCGCGACGCAGATGACCGACCGGATGCCCTCGATGGAGCCGCAGCGGTCCTCCCTGCTGATGGACTGCATCCCCTCGGGGCCCAGCCCGGCGATGCCGCACGCCTTCGAATCGTTCTACGGCGGCATCACCGAGGAGGAGATCGCGGCGGGTGAGGCGCAGATGGCCGACGCGACCGCCGAATGGCTCTCCCCGTCTCGGGATGATCGGCACGACCTCCTCATCACGCACAACTTCGTCATCGCCTGGTTCGTGCGCGAGGTGCTCGACGCGCCGTCCTGGCGCTGGATGGGCCTCAACCAGGCCAACTGCGGGCTCACCATCCTGCGCGTGCGCACGGCGAAGCCCCCGGTGCTCGTCGTGCACAACGATCTCGGGCACCTGCCCGTGGAGCTGCGCACCGGGCTGCCGGTGGAGCAGCCCTTCTAGCGGTCCGCGGTCGCGTCGGTCTCCGCGACGTGCCCGGTCTCCGCGCCGAGGCCGGTGTCCGCGGCGGTGCCGGCGGCGGCGAGGCGGTCGAGCCGCGCACGGGTGTAGCGCATGCTCGAGGATTCCGGACCGAGCACGGTGCGCATCCCCCAGAGCACGAGGCGGGTCGCGGTGATCGCCGGCCACCACGGGCGGCGCAGGCCGAGCAGCGCCCGGTAGCGGGCGGGCAGCGAGGCCACGGCGCCGGCGAACAGGATGCGGTACACGGGCCCGACGCCGCGGCCGAGCGGCGGGTTCCGCAGCCAGCGCACGGCCTCGTCGACGCGGGCGTCGCGGCGCAGCACGGGCAGGTAGGAGGCGAGGGCGTCGTCGAGCTCCTGCCGCGAGCGCGGCGGATCGACCATGCCCATGAGCTCGCCGGCGGTCGCCCACTCCCGCACGTACCGGTCGGAGCCGCCCGGCACGGGGCCGCCCCAGGTCTCGTGCGATCCGATGAAGGCGTCGGCGAACACGCAGTGCACCCAGCCGATGAGGTCGGCGTCGCGGGCCTCGTACGCCACGGCCGAGCCGTCGGCCCCCGTGTACTCGCCGCGCACGCGCTCGTGCAGGCGGCTGACCCAGGCGCATCCCGCCTCGGCCTGCGCCCGATCGGCGAAGGTCGTGGTGAGCACCCAGCGCACGGTGCCCGAGAGCCGACCGAGCGGGTCCTGCTGGTAGCGCGAGTGGTCGTGCACGCCGGCCATGGCGCCGGGGTGCAGGGTCTGCATCAGCAGGGCGCGCACGCCCGCGACGATCGTCGGGGTGCCGTTGTGCACGGCCCAGACGGCCGAGCCGGGGCCGAACCAGCCCTCGTCCTCGCCGGTCTCGAGGGCGCGCACCCAGCCCGGCACGCCGTCGGGGTCGCCGGAGAACATCGTGAGGATGCGCCCGCGCGCGCGGGCGACGACGGCGGGACGGGGCATGCGAGGACTGTGCCACACCGCTCTGGGGGCGCCGGGTGAACCGGCTGGGAGCGGGCGCGGCGCGGGCGCGATGGCGACCCGATCCGGGATGCGAGCGATACCCCTAGGGGTATAGGATATCGACGTGACCACGACTCCCGCGAAGACCTACCTCATCATCGGCGGCGTCGCCGGCGGCATGTCGGCCGCCACGCGGCTGCGCCGCCTCGACGAGCGCGCCCGCATCCTCGTCCTCGAGCGCGGCGCCGACGTCTCCTTCGCCAACTGCGGCCTGCCGTACCACGTCGGCGGCGTCATCGAGCGGCGCGACGCCCTCGTGCTGCAGACCCCGGCGGCCCTCGGCGCCCGCTTCGGGCTCGACGTGCGAGTGCGCACCGAGGCCATCGCCATCGACACGGCGGGGCGCACCGTGACCGCCCGCGACCTCGCCACGGGGGAGGAGGAGCGCATCGCCTACGACGCCCTGGTCCTGAGCCCCGGCGCCGCCCCGAAGCGCCCCGCCATCCCCGGTGCCGAGCGGGGCCTCGTGCTGCGCGACCTCGCCGACACCGACGCCATCATCGACGCCGCTCGGGATGCCCGCACCGCCGTCATCGCGGGCGGCGGCTACATCGGCCTCGAGCTCGCCGAGAACCTGCACGCCGCGGGCCTCGCCGTCACCATCGTGCAGTCGGGCCCGCAGCTGCTGGGCTCGCTCGACCTCGAGATGGCCCACCCGCTCGCGCAGCGGGCTCGGGAGCGCGGCCTCGACGTGCGGCTCTCGCAGCGGCTCGCCGCGATCGACGAGACCGAGGTCGTGCTCGCCGACGGGCAGCGGCTGCCCGCCGACCTCGTGGTGCTCGCCGTCGGCGTCGAGCCCGAGAGCTCGCTCGCCGTCGCGGCGGGCCTGGCGGTCGACGCCCGGGGCGGCATCGTGGTGGACGAGTTCCAGCGCACCTCCGACCCGGCCGTGTGGGCCGTGGGCGACGCGGTCGCGAAGCCGCTGCTCGACGGGGACGACGCGCTCGTGCCGCTCGCGGGCCTGGCGAACCGGCACGGGCGGCTCGCGGCCGACGCGATCGCCGGCGTCGCGCATCCCGCCGCCCCCGCCCTCGGCACCGCCGTCATCGGGTTCCTCGGGCTCACGGCTGCGAGCGTCGGCCGCACCGAGCGCGCGCTGCGCGCCGAGGGCCGGGCCCTCCGCGTGATCCACACCCACCCGATGGACCACGCCGGCTACTACCCGGGCGCGACGATGCTCGCCCTCAAGCTCATCCTCGACGCCGAGACCGACGCCATCCTCGGTGCGCAGGCCGTCGGCGAGAACGGCGCCGAGAAGCGCATCGACGTCATCGCGACGGCCATGGCCGGCGGCATCACGGGCCGCGGGCTCGCCGACCTCGAGCTCGCCTACGCGCCGCAGTACGGCTCGGCGAAGGACCCGATCAACCTGCTCGGCTACGTCGACGACAACCTGCTCGACGGCGAGCTCAGCGTGCAGTGGCACGAGCTCGAGGCTCGGCGGGCGGAGGGCTGGCGGCTCGTCGACGTGCGCACCGCGGCCGAGCACGAGGCCGGCGCCATCGAGGGCGCCGAGCTCATGCCGCTCGACGAGCTGCGCACGCGCGCCGAGCAGCTGCGCGGCGAGCGCCTCATCGTGCACTGCAAGGTCGGTCAGCGCGGGCACACCGCGACGCGCCTGCTGCAGCAGTACGGTGTCACCGCGGCGAACCTCGACGGCGGATGGCTCACCTGGCAGGCCGGTCGCGCCGCGACCGCCGAAGCGGTTCCGAACAAGGAGGACTAGATCATGGCGGACGAGATCACCGTGGACCAGCTCGTGCTCGAGCAGTCGGTCGGCCCCATCACGCTCATCGACGTACGGGAGGCGGACGAGTTCGCCGCCGCGCGCGTGCCCGGGGCGCGGCTCGTGCCGCTCGGCACCGTGCCCGACTCGGTCGACTCCATCCCCGATGACGGCACGATCTACGTCATCTGCCACTCGGGGGCGCGCTCGCAGCGGGCGGCCGACTACCTGCTCGCGCACGGGCGCAACGCCATCTCGGTCGCGGGCGGCACCTCGGCCTGGGTGCAGCGCGGGCTCGAGTACGAGAGCGGGCCGGTCGCGACGGAGCCCGGCGCATGAGCGCCGCCGTGCCGGCCGACGAGGCCAAGCGCATCGCCAACCGCCTGCGCCGCGCGCAGGGGCAGCTCGCCGCCGTGCTGACCATGGTGGAGGAGGGGCGGGACTGCCGCGACGTCATCACGCAGCTCTCCGCCGTCTCGAGCGCCATCGACCGCGCGGGCTTCGCGATCATCGCCTCGGCGATGCGCGATTGCCTGCGCGAGGACGACGTCGCCGCGGGCGAGGAGGCCGAGAGCTCGGCCGATCGCGCGGTGCGCATGGCCGACCTGGAGAAGATGTTCCTCAGCCTGGCCTGAGGCCCGGCGGCGGAGGATCGGGCGGCGGAGGCCCGGGCTGCCGCGGCAGCCGGCTCAGTCGAGCGGCTTGCCGAGCCAGACGCTCGCGTTCGGGTTGTCGTTGTAGGCCGGGATGCTCACGAAGCCGAGCCGCGCGTACAGCGCGCCCGCCGCGGCCTGCGTCGTGTGGGTGTCGAGCACGAGCTCGGCCGCGCCCATGGCGCGGGCGCGGCGCTCCAGCTCGTCGACGAGGGCGCGGCCGTAGCCCAGCCGCCGCGTGTGCGGCTGCACCCACAGGTGCTTGAGCTCCCGGCGCGGGCCGAGCGGACCGTCGGGCACCGAGCGGATGCCGCCGCATCCCACATCGGCGGGCTCGCCGGCGAGGTTCTCGCCCTCGACGATGAGCAGCACGCCGTGCGGCTCCACGAAGTCCTGCTCGGCGGGCACGGGGCGGCGATACGGCCCCTGCTCGACGGGGAAGCCCTCGGCGCGGGCGTCGAAGTACTGCTCGAGCAGCGCGGCGGCGGCGGGGTCGGTCGTGCGCGCGGGGCGGAACGTCACCATCCCGCCAGCCTACGACCCCGATCGACCGGGCCCGGCGGCCGCCGAGCGCCCGGGATGCCGCCGGTAGGCTGAGCCCATGGTCATCAGGGTCGCCGTCGTCGGCGCGAGCGGCCGCCTCGGCGGCGTCGCCTGCCGCATCATCGAGCAGCAGTCCGAACTCGAGCTCGTCGCGCGCCTCGACTCGCGCAGCGACCTCGACGAGATGCTGGGGGCCGACGTCGTCCTCGACGTCACGACGCCCGGCGTCTCCCCGACCGTCGTCGACCACGCCGTGCGCTCGGGCCTCAAGGTGCTCGTCGGCACGAGCGGCTGGAGCGAGCAGCGCCTGCGCGGGGTGCGCACCCTGCTCGCCGCTCATGAGGGCGCGGCCGTCGTCGTCGTGCCGAACTTCTCCGTCGGCTCCGTCGTCGCCACCCACCTCGCCACGATCGCCGCGCGCTTCTTCGAGTCGATCGAGATCGTCGAGGCCCACCACGCGGCGAAGGTCGACTCGCCGAGCGGCACGGCCGTGCGCACCGCCGAGCTCATCGGGCACGCCCGCGCCGAGCTCGGGCCGGTCGTCGCCCCGCACATCGATCAGCGGGCGCGGGGCCAGCAGGTCTCGAGCGTCCCGATCCACTCGCTGCGGCTGCAGGGCGTCGTCGCCCAGCAGGACGTCCACTTCGGCGGCACGGGCGAGGTGCTCACCCTGCGGCACGAGACGCTGTCCTCCGCCGCCTACGAGCAGGGCATCCTGCTCGGTCTGCGCGCCGCCGCCGAGGCGACCGGCCTCATCGTCGGCCTCGACTCGCTCATCGGGCTCGAACTGCCGGGAGCCGGCGCGCCCGCCGCACCCGCGGCGACCGCCGACGGCGCCGCCTGATGCGCGGCCGCCCCCGCCTCGCCGCACTCGGCATGGCGCTGCTGCTCGCCCTGTACCTCGTCTTCAGCGCCGTCTACGCCGTCCGACTGCTGCAGGATCCGCAGCCCATCGTGCAGGCGATGGGCTGGGCGCTCATCGTGCTGCCGCTCATCGGCGGCTGGGCGCTCGGGGCGGAGCTGCTGTTCGGCTACCGGGTCGAGAAGCTCGCGGGCCGGCTCGAGGCCGAGGGGGGCATCCCGCAGGATGCGCTGCCCGCGAAGACCAGCGGGCGCCTCGAGCGCGAGGCCGCCGACGCCGTCTTCGACCGGTACGCGGCCGAGGTGGCCGAGAACCCCGAGTCGTGGGCGCACTGGTTCCGGCTCGCGCTCGCCTACGACGCCGCGCGCGACCGCCGACGGGCGCGCTGGGCGATGCGGCAGTCGATCGCGTTCGCGAAGGCGTCCTCCGCCCTGTAGCCGCCGGTGCGGGATGCGCGTGCCGCCGGCCCGGCGTCGCCCCTCGCTACGCGGCCGCGCGCCCCTCGACGAGTGCGGCGATGGCCTGCTCGACCGTCTCATGCCGGAACCGGAATCCGTCCTGCTCGAGCGCCGTCGGCAGCACCTTCTGGCTCGGCAGCAGCAGCTGCTCGCCGGCCTCGCCCATGCCGAGGCGGATGAGCGGCTCGGGCAGCACGAAGGCGTGCGGCCGGTGCATCGCCCGCGCGAGCGACCGGGTGACCCGGTCGGCCGTGGCCGGGGTGGGCCCCGCGAGGTTCACCGGCCCGCGCAGCGAGGAGGCGAGCAGGTGCACGAGCGCCGCCGCCTCGTCGTGCAGGCTGATCCAGGGCCAGTGCTGGCCTCCGGTGCCCACGCGGGCGGCGAGCCCGAAGCGCGTGAGCAGGCGCAGCGGGGCCATCGCACCGCCCTCGCCGATCACGAGCCCGGTGCGGGCGAGCACGGTGCGCACGCCCTCGGGCGCGAGCCCCGCCGCCTGCTCCCACGCCTCCACCACGTCGGCGAGGAACCCCTCGCCTCGCGGCGCCGACTCGGTCAGCCGCTCGGCCGGGCGGTCGCCGTAGAAGCCGACCGCGGAGCCGCTGATGAAGGTTGCGGGCGGCGAGGCCGCCATCCCCATCGCCTCCGCGAGCGCGCGCGTCGACGAGATGCGCGAGTCGAGGATCTGCTTCTTCCAGCCCGCCGTCCACGGGATGCGGCTGATGGATGCCCCCGAGAGGTTGATGACCGCGTCGACGTCGTCCAGCACGCGGGCATCGAGCACGCGCGACTCGGGCGACCAGGCGAACTCGGTCTCGGAGCGCGGGGCGCGCCGCACGAGCGTCAGCACCGTGTGCCCGGCCTCCCGCAGCTGGCGCTGCAGCTCGGTGCCGATCATCCCGGAGGCGCCGGCGATGAGCACGCGCTGCGACGCCGGCTCAGCGGGCACCGGCGCGGGGGCGACCGCGGGCTTCGCCCGCTTCGTCGCGGGGGCGCGAGGCGCCGCGGCGGGCTTCTTCGGGGTGCGGGGCGTGCGGGGCTCGCGCGGCTCGGCCACTAGGCGAGCGAGGCTTCGAGGGTGATCGACGTGCCGCCGAGCGCCTTCGAGATGGGGCAGGTGGCCTTCGCCTCCTCGGCGAAGGTCTGGAACTCCTCGGCGCTGATGCCGGGCACCTTCGCGCTGACGAGCAGGTGGCTGCCGGTGACGCCCTCGCCGGGCACGAAGGTGACGGCGGCCGTGACCTGCAGGCTCTCGGGCGTGTGCCCGGCCTCGCTGAGGTTGTGCGCGAGCTGCATCGAGAAGCAGGAGGAGTGGGCGGCCCCGAGCAGCTCCTCGGGGTTGGTGCGCCCGGCCTCGCCCTCGGCGCGGGCGGCCCAGGTGACGGGGAACTCCGCCGCGTCGGAGGAGTCGAGGCTCGTGGTGCCCTTGCCCTCCATGAGGGATCCGAACCAGAGGGTGGTCGATTCGCTGGTCACAGCCATGATGCGTCTCCTTGCAGTCGCCCGACGGGGGAGCCCCAGCCTAGGCCGGGCCCCTGGACGGGCGGTAGGCGCGCGGGCGACCTGCCGGGGGAGTGCTCAGGCGACGGCGCGGCGCGGTCGGATGAGCCCGGCGCGGACGAGCAGCACGTACAGCTGGCAGCCGAGGCAGTAGTCGAAGACCGCGTTGAGGAACGCGGCGACGAAGGCCATGCCCGCAGCGACGACGAGCGCGCCGGGCACGCCCAGCAGGTGCAGCACGAGGCCGATGCCCGTGATGATGAAGCCCACGAGCTGCGCGAACGTCGGCGCGGCCGGGTCCTCACGGTCGGTCGGCGGCGCCAGGCGCGGGGCCACCACAGCCTTGTAGAGCGCGCCCCACGGGTGCCGGCGGATGCCCGCGAAGGCGCCCCAGGCGAAGATCGCGACGAGCACGGCGAGCAGGCCGCCGGCGGCGAGGGATGCCCCGCTCAGGCCGAGCGCGAGCACGACGAGCAGCAGCACCGCCGTGATCGCTGCGCCGAAGCGCGGGCCGCGCGGATCGATGCCCTGCGCGGCGGGCGCCGTCCCCGCCGGAGCGCCGCCGGTCGCCGCGCTCACGCGGCGACCTCCACGGCCGCGCGCGCCTCGGCGATCGCCGTGCGCACGTCGGCGGGCTTGGCGGCGCCGATGATGCGCGAGCGAACCGCGCCCGCGGCGTCGACGAGCAGGATGGTCGGGGTGCTCATCACCGCGTGATCCCGCGCGAGGTCGGGGTGCTCGGTGACGTCGAGCTCGCGGCGGCCGAGCGCCGCGTCGCCGGCGGCGATCTCCTCGGTCACCCGCCGCATCACGCCGCACGCGGAGCACACGGGGCTCGAGAGCTGCACGAGGGTGAGGTCGCTCCCGGGCACGACGAGCCGGGCATCCCGCCGCCCGTCGGAGACGGCCGTCACGCGACCGCGACGTGCGCGGATGACGAGGCCGGCGGCCATCGCGGCGGCGACGATCGCGACGAGCACGAGCAGAACGGAGGTCGGGTCCATGCTGGGGAAAATACGCGGGGGCGCCCGGATATTCCCCGAATGCGTCCTCGCGTGACGGGCGGCGGCCCGGTGCTCGCATGAGCAGGCGGCACGGGTAGGGTTTCGAGCGTGGCCGAACCGCAGCAGATCCAGTTCCGCTCCGACGTGACCGTCGAGCTCGTCCGGGCCAGCGCCCACGACTCCGACGTGCTGTTCGCGGCCCGGGTGTCGACGCAGGGCGAGAAGACCCTCGACGCCGCCGCGGCGGGTGACGACGCCACGGCGCGCGACCGCGGGCTCATCAACTACCTCATGCGCGACCGCCACGGCTCGCCCTTCGAGCACAACTCGATGACCTTCTACGTGCAGGCGCCGATCTTCGTCTTCCGCGAGTTCATGCGGCATCGCATCGCCTCCTACAACGAGGAGTCGGGCCGCTACCGCGAGCTCAACCCCGTGTTCTACGTGCCCGGCCCCGAGCGCAACCTCGTGCAGGTGGGCAAGCCCGGCGCCTACGAGTTCCTGCCCGGCACCCCCGAGCAGACCGCCCTCGTCGACGCGGAGGTGCGCGGCGTCTGCGAGACGGCCTACGCCTCCTACCAGCGGATGCTCGACGCGGGCATCGCGCGCGAGGTGGCCCGCGCGGTCCTCCCCGTGACTATTTACAGCTCGATGTACGTCACGATGAACGCCCGCTCGCTCATGAACTTCCTCAGCCTGCGCACGAAGCGCGAGGGCACGACCTTCCCTTCCTTCCCGCAGCGCGAGATCGAGATGGTCGCCGAGAAGATGGAGCAGCACTTCGCCGAGCTGATGCCCCTCACCGCCGAGACCTTCGACGCGAACGGTCGCGTGGCGCCCTAGGCCCTCCCCGAGCGCTCGGCGCGGACGCCCTCCTCCGCTCGGCTCGCGGCACCCGCACGGCGCTGCCCCGCCCGCGCCGCGCCCTCTCCGTCCGTCGTGCCCGAGCGACTTGAGCGTGCCGCAGGAGTGGGCGCCGTGTCCGGCTGGCGCGGTCGATGCCGCGACACGCCGCCGGAGGGCCGCGGGCGCGCGCCGCAGCAGACGTTCACCGCGCACGCCGGACAACCGGCGACCGGGCCGCATGCGCTCGTCGCACCGAGTTGGTCCCGCGCGGGTCCTCCCCGCGCGTGCCCCGGACGGCGCGTCCACCGACGACGCCACGCCGGGCCTTCGGGACGCCCCACTGCCCGACGCTTCTCGGCATGATCGACATCGAGGGGCTGCTGCGGCCCGCAGGAGGAATCGCCCTGGTCGGTGACCTGGCCCTGAGTGCGAGCGAGCATCGCGCCCTCGTCCGAGCCGCCCAGCGGGATCTCGTCCTCCGGGTGCGCACCGGCGTGTACGCGCTGCCCGATCTCTCCGCTGATGTTCTGCACGCGGCTCGCGTCGGTGGACGCGTCGCCGGCATCTCCGCGCTCGAGCATCACGGGCTCTGGGTCCCGCCTCGTGCCGCGGCGGCGCTCCACATCGAAGTAGGGGAGTCGATGAGGATCCGCGACGCAGTGCACGACATGCCGGTCATCGTCCACTGGATGCCCGCCATCGCCCGCCCGCGTTTCTGCGTCGCACCGCTCGACGCAGCCCTCGCACGGGCTGCTGCCGATCTCCCTCGTCCGCACGCTGTCGCCGTCCTGGACTCGGCTCTCCGCCGCAGTCCGCTCACCCCGATCGACCTCCGCTTCCTCGCGCAGCACTGGCGTCCCCGCGCCCGGGCCGCGGCGGCGCTCGCCGACGGCCGCGCGGAGTCCGGGACGGAGAGCATCATGCGGGTCCTGCTCCTCGACGCGGGTATACGCGCCACCCCGCAGGTCCGCCTGCCCATTGGCGACCTCGCCCGCGCCGATCTCCTGGTCGGCGATCGCCTCGTCATCGAGTGCGACAGCGACGCGCATCATTCCGACCCCGCGAGCCGTCGGGCGGATCTCCTGCGGGATGCGCTGCTCATGTCGCTCGGCTTCATCGTGCTGCGGGTGGACTACCGGAGGGTGCTCCGCCATCCAGACCAGGTGGTCGCGGAGGTCGCTGCCATCGTCCAGCGGGGCGATCACCTGTCCGGCTGGCGCGGTCAATCGAGGGATGCACGGCGTGCCGCACCTCTACGGCGGCGAGTCGGTCAGTGAACCGCGCGAGCCGGACACTCGAACGCCGCCCATGCGAGGCGCGCCGACCGGGCGTCCTCGCGCACCCCCGCACGACCCCCGCCCCGCACCCCGCCCACCCGCCGCGCCCCCGCGCGCGGTAGCCTGAAGCACGTGTCCGCGACTCTGAACCCCTTCGGCCAGGTGCTGGTCGCGCTCGTGACCCCGATGACGGCCGACGGTGAGGTCGACTGGCCGGGCGTCGAGAAGCACATCGACCACCTCATCTCGAACGGCGCCGACGGCATCGTCGTCACCGGCACGACGGGCGAGACGAGCACGCTCACCGACGCGGAGAAGCTGCGGCTCGTCGAGGTCGGCAAGTCCGTGAGCGCGGGCCGGGCATCCATCATCACGGGCGGCGGCTCGAACGAGACGGCGCACGCGATCGAGCTGTACAAGGCGAGCGAGAAGGCCGGCGCCGACGGCGTCATGGTCGTCACGCCGTACTACAACAAGCCGACGCAGGCCGGGGTGCTGACGCACTTCCGCATGGTGGCCGACGCGACCGACCTGCCGGTGATCCTGTACGACATCCCCGGCCGGGCGGGCATCGAGATCCGCTACGAGACGATCCTGCGCGCCGCGAAGCACCCGAACATCCTCGCCGTGAAGGACGCCAAGGGCGATCTCAGCGAGGTCAGCCGGGTCATGAACCAGACCGATCTGCTGTACTTCGCCGGCGACGACGCGAACGCGCTGCCGACGCTCGCGATCGGCGGCACGGGCCTCATCGGCGTGACGGCGAACATCGCCCCCGCGCCGTACCGGACGATGGTGGACGCGGTGAACGCCAACGACCTCGCCACCGCGACGGCCGCCCACCGCGCCCTGGAGCCCCTCGTGCGCGCCATCATGACGCACGTGCCGGGCACCGTCGCCGCCAAGTACGTGCTGCACGGCCTCGGCCGGATCGACTCCCCGCGCGTGCGCCTGCCGCTCGTCGGCCCCGAGGACGCCGAGGCGGCGATCATCGAGGACGAGATGGCGCTCGTGCGCGACATCGACGGCGTCGACCTCTCCCGCTTCCGGCCCGACCGCAATGCGGCGGCCGGCGGTGCCCTGCCGAAGGTGGCCGGCACCACCCGCTAGACGATTACCGGGGCACGAGCCCCGACCATCCCGGCCGCACGGCGGCCGACCGACGAAGAACACGAGGAACCCCCGTATGCCCCATGCCATCGAAGACGCCCCTGCCCTCGCGCCCGGAGCGCTCCGCGTCATCCCGCTCGGCGGGCTCGGCGAGATCGGCCGCAACATGGCCGTCTTCGAGCTCGACGGCAAGCTGCTCATCGTCGACTGCGGCGTGCTCTTCCCCGAGGAGCACCAGCCCGGCGTCGACCTGATCCTGCCCGACTTCACGCCGATCAAGGACCGCCTCGACGACATCGTCGCCGTCGTGCTGACGCACGGGCACGAGGACCACATCGGCGCCGTGCCGTACCTGCTGCGCCTGCGCAGCGACATCCCCCTCATCGGGTCGACCCTGACGCTCGCGCTCATCGAGGCGAAGCTCAAGGAGCACCGCATCCAGCCGTACACGCTCGCGGTGAAGGAGGGGCAGACCGAGAAGCTCGGGCCCTTCGACCTCGAGTTCGTCGCGGTCAACCACTCCATCCCCGATGCGCTCGCCGTCGCGATCCACACGGTCGCCGGCACGGTGCTGCACACGGGCGACTTCAAGATGGATCAGCTGCCGCTCGACCGCCGCATCACCGACCTGCGCGCCTTCGCCCGGCTGGGCGAGCGCGGCGTCGACCTCTTCATGACCGACTCGACGAACGCCGACGTGCCGGGCTTCACCGCCCGCGAGCGCGACATCGGCCCCGTGCTCGAGAGCGTCATCGCCAAGGCGCCCCGCCGCGTCATCGTCGCGAGCTTCTCGAGCCACGTGCACCGCGTGCAGCAGGTCATCGACGCGGCCGCGGCGAACGGCCGCAAGGTCGCCTTCATGGGCCGCTCGATGGTGCGCAACATGACGATCGCCGCCGAGCTCGGGTACCTGACGGTGCCGGAGGGCATCCTCATCGACCACCGCAAGGCGAAGGATCTGCCGGACGACCGCATCGTCTACATGTCGACGGGGTCGCAGGGCGAGCCGATGGCCGTCCTCGCCCGAATGGCGAACATGGACCACCAGGTCGAGGTCGGCGAGGGCGACACCGTCATCCTCGCCTCGAGCCTCATCCCGGGCAACGAGAACGCCGTCTACCGCGTCATCAACGGCCTCATCGCCCTCGGTGCGAACGTCGTGCACAAGGGCAACGCGAAGGTGCACGTCTCGGGCCACGCCTCGGCCGGCGAGCTCGTCTACTGCTACAACATCGTGCGCCCGAAGAACGTCATGCCCGTGCACGGCGAGGCCCGCCACCTCTACGCGAACCAGCAGCTCGCGATCGAGACGGGCGTGCCCGAGCGCAACACGATCATCGCCGGCAACGGCACGGTCGTCGACCTGCAGGACGGCGTCGCGCGCATCGTCGGCCAGCTCGACCTTGGCGAGGTCTACGTCGACGGCTCCTCGGTGGGCACGATCACCGACGCCGACCTCAAGGACCGCCGTGTGCTCGCCGAGGAGGGATTCATCTCCATCTTCGTGGCGGTGGATGCTCAGACCGGCCGCCCCGTCGTCGGCCCCGAGATCCACGCCCGCGGGTTCGCCCCCGACGAGAGCATCTTCGACGAGGTCGTCCCGCAGGTCGTGAAGGCCCTGCGCGAGGCGGCGGAGAACGGCACGCGCGACGCGCACGGCTTCAGCCAGGTCGTACGCCGCACGGTCGGACGCTGGGTCAACACGAAGCACCGCCGCCGCCCGATGATCGTGCCGGTGGTCATCACCGCGTAGGCGCGGGCAGGAGCGCTGCCCACGCGGCGGCGCTCCCGCCGCGGATCGCTCGTGCGCGGGGGTGGGGGCGGGGTCTACGCTCCCCGCATGAGGACTCCCGCTCGGGTGCTGGTCGCCGTCTCGTTCGTGCCGCTGCTCATGCTCGCGGGATGCTCGCCCGAGCAGCCGGCGGCGACCCCGAGCCCGACCGCATCACCGAGCGACTCGTCCTCGCCGAGCGCGACCCCCAGCGCCTCGCCGAGCCCGGAGCCTCCCGCGCTGCCCGCGCTGGTCGATCTCGTCATCGGTCCGGGCTCTCTGGGCCCGCTGCGGGTCGGCGATGCCGTCCCGCCGGCGGCGGATGCCGCGATCATCGTGCGGGAGCCCGACTACTGCGCCGGGGGATCGGCGGGCATCCCGGCCGGGTCGCCCGACGCCGAGCGCTGGGTCGTGGCCGAGCCCTACCGCTTCTCGTACGGCGGGCTCGCCTTCGGCACGGGGGTCGAGCCCGACGGCACGATCGGCGCCCTCCAGGTCCTCGCGCCCTCGCCGATCCCGACCGCGGAGGGCGTCATCGCGGGCACGCCGCTCGCGCACCTGCAGTCTCTGTACCCGACGCTCTCCGCGCCCCTCGACGCCGTGCTGACGCGGCTGTACGTGCTCGACGGTCCCCACGGCATCCTCGTCTTCGAGGTCGCGTGGGAGGACCCGGCGAACCCCTCCGGCTACTGGAGCCCCGCCGAGCTCGACCGCGTCTTCGCCATGACGGCGCTGCCGACGGGGGCCGCGCCGTTCGCGGTCGCCGCGACCGACGGCGGTGTCGGGGGATGCCCGGTCTGACCCGCGCGCTCCAGGGCGCCGCTCGCCCGCCCGCGAGTGTCGATCCCGGCCGGCGTCGCCCCTCGCGGGTACCGTGGCCCCATGGCCTCGACCAGTCGCACCCCGGCGCGCCCGCGCGGCACCTCCGCGAGCGCCGGGCGCTCCGGCGCCGCGGCCAAGAAGCCCGCGAGCACCCGCACGGCGGCGACGAAGAAGCTGCCCGTCGCCCCCGAGCCCGGCCCCGGCATCCTGACGAAGGCCTGGCTGGGGCTCGCCCACGCGACCGGCGGCGCCTTCCGCGTGCTCGGCAAGGAGACCCTCGCGAAGGAGGAGCGCCGCGACGGCGTCCCCTTCCTCATCGTCGTGCTCGCGCTCATCGGTGCGGTCGTGGAGTGGTTCGCCGCCTCCGACCCGGTCGCCGTCGCGCTCGACGCGTACACCTTCGGCGGGCTCGTCGGCCGCGTCGCCTACGCGCTGCCGGTCATCATGATCGTGTTCGCCGCATGGCTGTTCCGCCATCCGGCGAGCGTGCACGACAACACCCGCATCGGCATCGGGCTGGGCCTGCTCATCGCGAGCGTCAGCGGCCTGTGCCACATCGCTCTGGGCGCGCCCCAGCCCACCGTCGACGGGGCGCTGGGCCTCGCGCAGGCCGGCGGCGTGCTCGGCTGGCTGCTCGGCGGCGTGCTGCTGCTCGCGACCGTCTGGGTCGCCGTGCCCGCGCTCGCCGTCATCGCGTTCCTGTCGGTGCTGATCATGACGAAGACGCCGCCGAACCGCATCGGCGCCCGCCTGCGCGAGCTGTACGCCTACCTGTTCGGCGCCGAGCTCGCCCCGCGCGAGCCGCGCACCGCCGACGAGAAGGGCGACGACGCCCCCATCGAGCTCGGCACCTTCAGCGACCTCGGGCTCGACCTGCAGGACGAGTCCTCGATGCCGTGGTGGCGCAAGGGCAAGCCCCGCGCCGAGGTGCCCGCCTTCGACACCCCCGTCGAGCGCGAGGCCGAGACGGGCGTCATCGATCGGGATGCCCGCGACCGGGTCACCGGCGACCTCGCGGCCGTGCTCGATCAGGCCGAGCAGGCCGTCGAGCGCTTCACCGGCGAGGCGCCCTCGCACCCCGGCGCCGTGCGCGACGACGCGGAGCCCGCCGTGCTGCCCGGATTCCCCACGACTGCGCGCGAGAAGGGCGAGGCGGGCGAGTTCGACGCGCCGCCGCCGATCGCGCGCACCGCCCCGCCGTACCGCCTGCCGAACCAGGCCGTGCTCGCGCCGGGCACGCCGCCGAAGTCGCGCAGCGCCGCGAACGACGCCGTCGTCGCCGCGATCACCGAGGTGCTGACGCAGTTCCAGGTGGATGCGCGGGTGACGGGCTTCAGCCGCGGTCCGAGCGTCACGCGCTACGAGGTCGAGCTCGGGCCCGGCGTGAAGGTCGAGCGGTTCACCGCGCTCACCAAGAACATCTCGTACGCCGTCGCGAGCAACGAGGTCAGCATCCTCTCGCCCATCCCCGGCAAGAGCGCGATCGGCGTCGAGATCCCCAACGTCGACCGCGAGGTCGTCTCCCTCGGCGACGTGCTGCGCTCGAGCGCGGCCGCGAAGGCGCTGCATCCCATGACGATCGGCGTCGGCAAGGACGTCGAGGGCGGCTTCGTCGTCGCCAACCTCGCCAAGATGCCCCACCTGCTCGTCGCGGGCTCCACCGGCTCGGGCAAGTCGAGCTTCATCAACTCCATGATCACGAGCCTGCTCATGCGGGCCAAGCCCGCCGAGGTGCGCATGGTGCTCATCGACCCCAAGCGGGTCGAGCTCGCCGCGTACCAGGGCGTGCCGCACCTCATCACCCCGATCATCACGAGCCCGAAGAAGGCGGCCGAGGCGCTGCAGTGGGTCGTGAAGGAGATGGACATGCGGTACGACGACCTCGCGTCGTTCGGATTCCGCCACATCGATGACTTCAACCGCGCCGTGCTGGCGGAGGAGATCGAGCTGCCCGAGGGCAGCAAGCGGCAGCTGCAGCCGTACCCGTACCTGCTCGTCGTCGTCGACGAGCTCGCCGACCTCATGATGGTCGCGCCCCGCGACGTCGAGGATTCGATCGTGCGCATCACGCAGCTGGCGCGCGCCTCGGGCATCCACCTCGTCCTCGCCACGCAGCGCCCGAGCGTCGACGTCGTCACGGGCCTCATCAAGGCGAACGTGCCGAGCCGTCTCGCTTTCGCCGTGTCGAGCATGACTGACAGCCGCGTCATCCTCGACCAGCCGGGCGCCGAGAAGCTCATCGGCCAGGGCGACGGGCTGTTCCTGCCGATGGGCGCGAGCAAGGCCGTGCGCGCCCAGGGCGCCTGGGTCACCGAGCCCGAGATCGCCGCGGTCGTCGAGCACGTCAAGAAGCAGGCCCGGCCCGAGTACCGGCAGGACGTCGCGGTCGAGGCCGAGAAGAAGCAGATCGACGCCGACATCGGCGACGACCTCGAGCTGCTGCTCGCCGCCGCCGAGCTCATCGTCAGCACGCAGTTCGGCTCGACCTCGATGCTGCAGCGCAAGCTGCGGGTCGGGTTCGCCAAGGCAGGGCGACTCATGGATCTGCTCGAGTCGCGCGAGATCGTCGGCCCCTCGGAGGGCTCGAAGGCGCGCGACGTGCTCGCGCTGCCCGACCAGCTGCCCGAAGTGCTCGCGCGCCTGCGCGGCTCCGACGCGGCATCCTCCGGCGGCGCGCCCGTGGGCGGGGGCGCCACCACCGCGGGGGCCGCGGCGCCGGCAGGGGCGGGCGACCGCTACTCGGACGACCCGGTCGACGACATGACCCGGGGCTATCCTGAGGTCGAGGCCGAGTCGTCCGACGAGGACGCCTGGGGGCTCACGGGGCGCGACTGACGTCCGCTCCGGCCGTCCGAGCAGGGCGGCCCGACCGCGTTCGACCACGCACCGCACGACACGACCCGGGGGAGGGCAGCATGGCCGATCAGCGCTCGTTCCCGATGCGGGGCCGCGTCATCCGCGCGGGCGAGTCGCCCGCGAGCACGGGCAACCTCGCCAACATCATCACCGTGGTGCGCATCCTGCTCGCCCCGGTCTTCATCCTCCTGCTCGTGCTCGACGCCGGCGCCGACGGCCCGTTCCGCATCGCCGCGGCGGTGCTCTTCGTCCTCGCGATCGCGACCGACAGCCTCGACGGCCACCTCGCGCGCAGCCGCAACCTCGTGACCGACCTCGGAATCCTGCTCGATCCGATCGCCGACAAGGTGCTCACGGGCAGCGCGCTCGTCATGCTCGCGGTGCTCGCCGAGCTGCCGTGGTGGGTCGTCGCCGTCATCCTCGTGCGCGAGTTCGGCATCACGCTGTTCCGCTTCGCGATGCTGCGCGATCGCGTCATCCCCGCCTCCCGCGGCGGCAAGCTCAAGACGGTCGTCCAGTCGGTCGCTATCGGCTTCGCGCTCGTGCCGCTCGCGCAGTGGTGGGGAGAGTGGGTGCACTGGCTCAATGGCGGGCTCATGACGGCCGCGGTCGTGCTGACGGTCGTCACAGGGCTCGACTACCTGTGGCAGGCGTGGCGCCAGAACCGCGTCGTCCGCTGAGCACGCGATGAGCATCCCCTCGTCGCCGTCCGATCGGGATGCCGCTGCCGACCTCATCGCCCGCCTGACCCGCGCGCACCGCACCCTCGCCGTCGCCGAGTCGCTCACGGGGGGAGCGCTGCTCGCCGCCCTCGTCGCCGTGCCCGGAGCCTCCGCCGTCCTCCGCGGCGGCGTCGTCGCCTACGACACCGCGCTCAAGCACTCGCTGCTCGGGGTCGACGCCGGCCTGCTCGCCGAGCACGGGCCGGTGCATCCCGAGGTCGCGGCCGCCATGGCGCGCGGGGTGCGCGCGGCCGCCGCCGTCGACGGAGCCCCCGCGGATCTGGGTCTGGCGACCACGGGCGTCGCAGGGCCCGAGCCGCAGGGCGCGGCGCCGGTGGGCCTGGTCTTCGTCGCCGTCGCCGATGCGGAGGGCGAGGCGGTGCGCGAGCTGCGGCTGCACGGCGACCGCGCGGCGATCCGCGCGCAGTCGGTCGAGGCGGCGCTCGCGCTGCTGGTCGAGCGGCTCGACGGCTCACGGGAATAGCCGTGGTGACGGTCGTGTTACAGACAGCTGACTGACACGGCTCCCACAGCCGCCGACGGTTACAGTTCAATCCAGTAGTCGTCGCACCACCCAGAAGGAGGCACCCATGATTCTCGTCCGACAGGAGATCGGTGACGTCCTTCGCGATGTGCGGCTGCAGAAGGGCCGCACCCTGCGACAGGTCGCCAGCCGCGCCAGCGTCGCCCTCGGCTACCTCAGCGAGGTCGAGCGCGGCCAGAAGGAGGCGTCGAGCGAGATCCTCGCCTCGGTGGCCGAGGCCCTCGACACCCCCATCTCGACCATCATGCGCGAGGTCGGCGATCGTCTCGCCGTGATCGAGGGCATCACCACCGTCCCCGACACGCTGCCCGACGACCTCGTCGCCGAGTTCGACGACCTCGCGGTCCGCTAGCGCGTCGCCCCGACCGTCCGGCCCCCGTCTGCTCCGGCAGGCGGGGGCCGCTCCGTTCCCGGCCGCTCCGCCGCGGTGAGGGGATGCCCGGCTCGGGCTTGCTAGCGTGGCCGCGTGACCCGCAGCGAGTTCTCCCGCGCCGTCGCCGACGAATTCGGCGAGGCCTACGGCCGCACCCTGGTGCGGGATCTCGTGCTCGACCCCCTCGGCCAGCGCACGGCCGACCAGGCGCTCGCCTCGGGCACCGCGCCCCGCGACGTGTGGTTCGCGCTCTGCGCGGCGATGGATGTCCCGCGCGAGCGCTGGCACGGCGCCGGGCGCCCCCAGCCGAAGCGCTGAGCCGCGCGGCGCGGGCCGCTGCGGGCGGCAGGGGCTGCGCATCCCGCGACACGCCGCCGCGCGATCCTTCGAACATTGTTCCGATGCGGGCATAGACTCCTCCCCAGCGGCACTCGAACACGATTAGTGCACGGAACCCGCGTGCGACCCCCGCGTGTCGGAGGTCCTGCGTACCGTCCTCCTCGTCGGCGAACGTCGTCACCGCCTTGTCGCAAGGTGCACCGCCCGGCTCCATCGGCGGGGTGCGGAGCGACAGCCGATAGGCAGCCCGTCACGATTCCAAGGAGACCGCAATGCCCTCACCTGCAGACCGCGAGAAGGCCCTCGAGACCGCCCTCGCTCAGATCGACCGTCAGTTCGGCAAGGGCAGCGTCATGCGCCTCGGCTCCGACGAGCGCGCCCCCGTCGAGGTGATCCCGACCGGCTCGATCGCGCTCGACGTCGCCCTCGGCATCGGCGGGCTCCCCAAGGGCCGCATCATCGAGATCTACGGCCCCGAGTCCTCCGGTAAGACCACGCTCACGCTGCACGCCATCGCGAACGTGCAGAAGGCCGGCGGCATCGCGGCCTTCATCGACGCCGAGCACGCGCTCGACCCCGACTACGCGCAGAAGCTCGGCGTCGACATCGACCAGCTCCTCGTCTCGCAGCCCGACACCGGCGAGCAGGCGCTCGAGATCGCCGACATGCTCGTGCGCTCGGGCTCCATCGACCTCGTCGTGATCGACTCGGTCGCGGCGCTCGTGCCCCGCGCCGAGATCGAGGGCGAGATGGGCGACTCGCACGTCGGCCTGCAGGCCCGCCTCATGTCGCAGGCGCTGCGCAAGCTGACCGGTGGCCTCAACCAGACCGGCACCTCGATGATCTTCATCAACCAGCTGCGCGAGAAGATCGGTGTGTTCTTCGGCAGCCCCGAGACGACCGCCGGCGGCAAGGCGCTGAAGTTCTACGCGTCGGTGCGCCTCGACATCCGTCGCATCGAGACCCTGAAAGAGGGCACGGAGGCTGTCGGTAACCGCACCCGCGTGAAGGTCGTCAAGAACAAGATGGCGCCGCCGTTCAAGCAGGCCGAGTTCGACATCATCTACGGCGTCGGCATCTCTCGTGAGGGCAGCCTCATCGACTTCGGCGTCGAGCAGGAGATCGTGCGCAAGTCGGGCGCCTGGTACACCTACGACGGCGACCAGCTCGGTCAGGGCAAGGAGAACGCCCGTCGGTACCTGCTCGAGAACCCGGCGACCGCGCAGGAGATCGAGAACAAGATCCTCGCCAAGCTCGGCATCGGCGCGGCCCCTGCCGCCGCTCCGGCCCCGGTCGAGTCGATCCAGCCGAAGATCGCCCAGCGCAAGGCCTCGGGCGCCTGATCGTGGTCGACGGCCGCGGCGATGACGTCGACGGCACCGCCTCCGGTGCCGCGTCGGGCGAGCGGGAGGGGATCGCTCCGGTGATCCCCCTCACCGCCCGGCGCGGCCGGGGCGGCGCCTCCGCGGCGGGCGGCTCGCTGAGCGCGCGCGCTGAGTCCGACGCGGAGGTCACCGCAGCCGACGTCGTCGTCCCCGCGATCGCCGACTCCCCGTCCGACTCCGGCGCGGTCGCCTTCCTCCCCGGGGTGCGCGAGGCCGACGAGCGGCGCGCCGAGAACGTCAGCATGCACGGTCTCGCCCGGCGCGGCATGTCCCGGGCCGAGGTGCTCGACCTCCTGCAGCGGCGCGAGATCGATCCGATCGTCGCCGAGGCCGAGATCGCCCGCCTCGAGGGGTCCGGGCTCATCGACGACGAGGCGCTCGCGCGCACGCTCGTCGAGCGGCTCACCGAGCGCAAGAAGCTCGGGCCGAGCGCCCTGCGCGCCGAGCTGCAGCGCCGCCGCCTCACCGCGGCGACGATCGAGATCGCGCTCGCCGAGCGCGAGGTCGACGACGAGGGCGCCCTGCTCGACGGTCTCGTCGACGACCGCCTGCGACGCATGGGCTCCCTCGACCGCGAGACCGCCGAGCGCCGCCTGCTCGCCTTCCTCGCCCGCAAGGGTCACGGCGGGGGCGCGGCGCGCGACTCCGTGCGGCGCGCTCTCGACGCGGCGGGGCTCGAATCCGCACCGCGCACGGGATTCGGTCAGCGCGGGGCGGGCGGCGGCTTCGGCCAGCGCGGGTCCGGCGGTTTCGGCCGCTCGGGCGGCGGCGGCAACGGCTTCGGTCGGCGGCCCTCGGCGGCGTCCTCGCGCCGTGACGACGGGCCTGCGAGCGGCCCTCGCGCCGTCGAGTTCGAGTAGCCCTCCGCCCCGCACGGCCCGCCGTACACTGGCAGGCATCATGAGCACCATGTTGCCCGCGCCCTCCGTCCGCTCGTCCGCCTCCGGGGGGACGGCGATCGCGCCGTCCCCGGCGGCGCGCACCGCGGAGGGCCGGCAGCGCACCTACGAGGTGCGCACCTACGGCTGCCAGATGAACGTGCACGACTCCGAGCGCCTCAGCGGATCCCTCGACGCGGCCGGCTACGTCAAGGCGGCGGGCGGGGAGATCGCCGACGTCGTCGTCATCAACACCTGCGCCGTGCGCGAGAACGCCGACAACAAGCTCTACGGCAACCTCGGACACCTCGCGAGCGTCAAGCGCAAGCGCGACGGCGACCTGCAGATCGCCGTCGGCGGCTGCCTCGCGCAGAAGGACACCACGACGATCCTCGAGAAGGCGCCCTGGGTCGACGTCGTCTTCGGCACCCACAACATGGGCTCGCTGCCGGCGCTCCTCGAGCGCGCCCGCCACAACGGCGTGGCGCAGCTCGAGATCCTCGAGTCGCTCGAGGTGTTCCCCTCGACGCTGCCGACCCGTCGCGAGTCGAGCTACAGCGGCTGGGTCAGCATCTCGGTGGGCTGCAACAACACCTGCACCTTCTGCATCGTGCCGAGCCTCCGCGGCAAGGAGAAGGATCGTCGGCCCGGCGAGATCCTCGCCGAGGTGCAGGCCCTCGTCGACGACGGCGCGATCGAGGTCACGCTCCTCGGCCAGAACGTCAACTCCTACGGCGTCGAGTTCGGCGACCGTCTCGCCTTCGGCAAGCTGCTGCGCGCCGCCGGCCGCATCGAGGGTCTCGAGCGCATCCGCTTCACGAGCCCGCACCCCGCCGCCTTCACCGACGACGTCATCGACGCGATGGCCGAGACGCCTGCCGTCATGCCGCAGCTGCACATGCCGCTGCAGTCCGGGTCCGACCGGGTGCTCAAGGCGATGCGGCGCTCCTACCGCTCCGACCGCTTCCTCGGCATCCTCGACCGCGTGCGGGCGCGCATCCCGAACGCCGCGATCAGCACGGACATCATCGTGGGCTTCCCCGGCGAGACGGAGGAGGACTTCGCCGAGACCCTGCGGGTCGTCGAACAGGCCCGGTTCGCGAGCGCCTTCACCTTCCAGTACTCGATCCGCGCCGGCACGCCCGCGGCGACGATGCCCGACCAGGTGCCGAAGGCCGTCGTGCAGGAGCGCTACGAGCGCCTCGTGGCCCTGCAGGACCGCATCAGTCTGGAGGAGAACCAGGCGCAGATCGGCCGCGAGGTCGAGGTGCTCGTCGGGGCGGGCGACGGCCGCAAGGACGCCGAGAACCACCGCCTCACGGGCCGGGCGGAGGACAGCCGCCTCGTGCACGTCGCCGTCCCCGAGAGCCTCGGCGCGCGTCCCCGCCCGGGCGACGTCGTGACCGCGACGATCACGAGCGCCGCGCCCTTCCACCTCCTGGCCGACGCCGGCGAGGCGCCCCGCATCCGTCGCACCCGCGCGGGCGATGCGTGGGACCGCGCGCAGGCCGAGAGTTGCGGCGCGCCCACGCCGGCCGCCACAGGCGATGCACCGCGCGTCTCGCTCGGCCTCCCGACGCTGCGGGTCGCCACCTCGCCAATCTACGACCCCGCCGACGGCCAGCGCGTTCCCTCGTGATCGTTGCGCTCGTCGGAGCGACCGGCACCGGCAAGAGCGCGCTGGGACTCGACCTCGCCGAGCGCTGGGCTGCCCGTGGCATCGCCGCCGAGATCGTCAACGCCGACGCGATGCAGCTCTACCGCGGCATGGACATCGGCACCGCCAAGCTGCCCGAGTGCGAGCGGCGCGGCGTTCCGCACCACCTCATCGACGTGCTCGACGTCGTCGAGGAGGCCTCGGCCGCGCGCTACCAGCGCGAGGCGCGCGCGATCATCGAGGGCATCCAGCAGCGCGGGGCGGTGCCGATCGTCGTCGGCGGCTCCGGCCTGTACGTCGCCGCGCTCCTCACCGACTTCCGATTCCCCGGCACGGATGCCCGCCTGCGCTCGCACTGGGAGGCCGAGCTCGACCGGCTCGGCGCCGACGCCCTGCACCGGGAGCTGGCGCAGCGCGACCCGCGCGCCGCCGAAGCCATCGACGCCCGGAACGGCCGCCGCGTCGTGCGCGCCCTCGAGGTCATCGACCTCACCGGAGAGCCCTTCAGCGCCGGCCTCGCGGCCCGCGACACCCCCTGGCGGCCCTACCGCCAGATCGCACTTCGCGTGCCGCGCGAGCAGCTCGTGCCGCGGCTGGACGCGCGCGTCGAGGGCATGTGGGAGGCGGGCATGGTCGCCGAGGTCGAGGCCCTGCGCGAGCACGGCCTCGAGCGCGGGATCACGGCCCGCCGCGCCATCGGCTACGCCCAGGCCCTCGCGCAGCTCGCGGGCGAGATGACCGAGGCGCAGGCGATCGCCGAGACAGCGGCGCTCACCCGCCGCTACGCGCGCCGGCAGGTCGGCTGGTTCGGCCGGGATGCGGCGACCGAGTGGGTCGACGCCCTCGACGAGCATCTCGGTGAGCGGGTCGACGCCCTCCTCGCGACCGACCCTCCGCGCATCCCCCGCCCGTAGGATCGAGCCATGGCGACGAGCATCCGCTTCACCAAGGGCCACGGCACCGGCAACGACTTCGTGCTCTACGCCGATCCGGAGGGCGAGCACGGCCTCGCGCGTGAGCAGCTCGCGGCCATCGCCGACCGGCACGTCGGCGTCGGCGGCGACGGGGTCATCCGCGCCGTCCGCTCCGACAGCCTCCCCGACGGCGCTGCCGCGCTCGCGGAGGATCCGCGCGCCGAGTGGTTCATGGACTACGTCAACAGCGACGGCAGCGTGAGCGAGATGTGCGGCAACGGGGTGCGCGTCTTCACCGAGTACCTCATCGCCGCCGGGCTCGTCGAGCTGCCCGTCGGCGCGAGCCTGCCCATCGGCACGCGCGCGGGCGTCCGCGACGTGCTGCGCACGCCCGAGGGCTACGCCGTCGACATGGGCCTCTGGCGCCTGCAGGGCGGCGAGCCGCTCGTCCGTGCCCGCGAGCTCCCCGTCGCCCGCCCCGGGCTCGGCATCTCGGTCGGCAATCCGCACGTCGTCGTCGCCGTCGCGAGCGACGAGGAGCTCGACGCGATCGACCTCGGGGCCGCCCCCCTGCTCGAGCCCGCGGCGCCCGAGGGCGCGAACGTCGAGTTCGTCGTGCCCGGCGATCCGCTCGTCGTCGACGGCGTCGGGCGCATCCGGATGCGCGTGCACGAGCGCGGCAGCGGCGAGACGCTCTCCTGCGGAACCGGCGCGGTCGCCGCCGCCATGGCCGTGCGCCACTGGGCGGGCGCGGGAGCGCCCGAGGAGTGGCGCGTCGAGGTGCCCGGGGGCGTGCTCGGCGTGCGCGTCGTCGCGGAGGAGGACGGCGAGCACGCGGTGCTCAGCGGCCCCGCCGTGCTCGTCTTCGAGGGCGAGCTGCAGGTCTGAGAGCATCCGCCCGCTTCGAGGGATGCCCGCCGCGGACCGCACGCCGACCGCGGCTCAGCGGATGACGTCGACCGGCCCGGTCGTCCCGCGACGATTGCGCACCCGCAGCACGCGGAAGCCCTTGTGCGTCGCCGCACGCCCCACCTGCAGCCCGGGGGAGTAGCGCCCCTCGAGCCAGCGCTGCAGCGAGTCCGAGCCGAGGTTGCGCGAGACGACGAGCCAGGCGTCGCTGCCCTCGTCGAGCCGCGGCAGCCAGCGGTCGAGCATGCCGTGCAGCTCGTCCTTGCCGACGCGGATCGGCGGGTTCGACCAGATCGTCGTGAAGCGCACGCCGTCGGGAACATCCTCCGGCCGCACGGCGTTGACGTTGGTGAGGCCGAGGGCCTCGGCGTTGCGGCGCGTGAGCTCGAGGGAGCGCTCGTTGACGTCGACCGCCCACACGGTCGCGCGGGGTGATTCGAGGGCGAGGCTCAGCGCGATCGGGCCCCATCCGCAGCCGAGGTCGAGAAGATCGCCTCCCGGGGCCGGCGGCGGCACGTGCGAGAGCAGCACCTGCGTGCCGATGTCGACGCCGCCCGGACTGAAGACCCCGCCCGCGGTGACGACCTCGCGCTGCTGACCGGCGAGGGTCACGGTGAGCGGCTTGAGCACCAGCTCGCCCCCCGGGGACGCGCTGAAGTAGTGCTCCTGGGGCATAGGCAGAATCTAGCGAATACCGAGAGAGTATGGTGAACGGGATGACCGACCGAAGCTCAGAGCACGACGCCGACGCCGCGCAGCACGACCCGACGCGGGGCGGTGCGGGGCAGGGTGGCACGAGCGGCGAGGACGCCGGGGCCGCCGCGGTCGCGCGAGTGCTCGCCACCGCCGATGTGCGCGCCCGCCGGCACGGTCTCGACGACTCCCGCGCGAGCGCGCTGCAGACCGACAACGCCTACCTCGACGACCGCGACAGCGACCAGTTCGACCGCGAGGATCGGGCTGCGCTGCGCCGCGTCCGCGGTCTCTCGACCGAGCTCGAGGACGTCACGGAAGTCGAGTACCGGCAGCTGCGGCTCGAGAACGTCGTGCTCATCGGCGTGCACCCGCAGGGCGGCGTCACCGATGCCGAGAACTCGCTGCGCGAGCTCGCGGCCCTCGCCGAGACCGCCGGCGCCGTCGTGCTCGACGGACTCCTCCAGCGCCGACCGCACCCCGATCCCTCCACCTACCTCGGCAAGGGCAAGGCGCAGGAGCTCGCGCTCATCGTCGCCGAGCTCGGCGCCGACACCGTCATCGCCGACACCGAGCTCGCGCCCAGCCAGCGGCGCGCCCTCGAGGACGTCGTCAAGGTCAAGGTCATCGACCGCACCGCGGTCATCCTCGACATCTTCAGCCAGCACGCGACGAGCCGCGAGGGCAAGGCCCAGGTCGAGCTCGCGCAGCTCGAGTACCTCCTGCCGCGCCTGCGCGGCTGGGGCGAGTCGATGTCGCGCCAGGCCGGCGGCCAGGTCGGCGGCGCCGGCGCCGGTATGGGCAGCCGCGGTCCGGGTGAGACCAAGATGGAGCTCGACCGCCGCCGCATCCACACCCGCATGGCGAAGCTGCGCCGCCAGATCAAGGGCTTCGCGCCCGCCCGGCAGGCCAAGCGCGCCAACCGCGACCGCTTCGCGGTGCCGAGCGTCGCGATCGCCGGCTACACCAACGCCGGCAAGTCGAGCCTGCTGAACCGCATCACGCGCGCGGGCGTGCTCGTCGAGAACGCGCTGTTCGCGACGCTCGACGCGACGGTGCGCAAGTCCTCCACGCCGGACGGCCGCCCGTACACGCTCGCCGACACCGTCGGCTTCGTGCGCAACCTGCCGCACCAGCTCGTCGAGGCCTTCCGCTCGACGCTGGAGGAGGTCGGCGAGTCCGACGTCATCGTGCACGTCGTCGACGGCGCCCACCCCGACCCGGCGGGTCAGATCGCGACCGTGCGCGACGTCATCGGCGAGGTCGGCGCGCGCGACATCCCCGAGATCATCGCCTTCAACAAGGCCGACCTCATCGACGACGACGCGCGTCTGCTGCTGCGCGGCCTCGAGCCGACCGCAGTCTTCGTCTCGGCGCGCACGGGCGAGGGCGTCGACGAGCTGCGCCAGCGCATCGCCGAGCTGCTGCCGAACCCCGACGTCGAGCTCGACGTGCTCATCCCGTTCGACCGGGGCGACCTCGTGGCGCTGCTGCACGAGCGCGGGCGCATCATCTCGACCGAGTACGAGGAGGCGGGCACCCGGGTGCGGGCGTTCGCGAACCCGCAGTTCGCGGCGCAGTACGCCGAGTTCGCCGTCGTCGGCGCCTGAGCGCGCCCGCCTGACGCCGGGCGACCGGCGGCCGCGCAAACGGCCCCCGTGCGCCCCGCATCGGCTCGAGCGGCTGCGGTGCGGGCGGTCGCGGCTCAGACCGAGCGCAGCACCGCGACGATCTTGCCGAGGATGGTGGCGTAGTCGCCCACGATCGGCTCGAACGCCGAGTTGCGCGGCAGCAGCCAGGTGTGGCCGTCGCGCTGGCGGAACACCTTGACGGTCGCCTCGTCGTCGAGCATGGCGGCGACGATCTCGCCGTTCTCGGCGGTGCTCTGCTGTCGCACGACGACCCAGTCCCCGTCGCAGATGGCGGCGTCGATCATCGAGTCGCCGACGACCTTGAGCATGAAGAGCTCGCCCTTGCCGACGAGCTGCCGCGGCAGCGGGAACACCTCCTCGACCTGCTGATCCGCCGTGATCGGGATGCCGGCGGCGATGCGTCCGACCAGCGGCACCATGGCGGCGTCGCCGACGGAGGGGCTGGTGGGGGAGTCCGGTGCCGAGGGCGCCTCGATGTCGATGAGCACCTCGAGCGCGCGCGGGCGATTCGGATCGCGCCGCAGGTACCCGCTGAGCTCGAGCTGCCCGAGCTGGTGGGAGACGCTCGAGAGGGAGGAGAGCCCCACGGCCTCGCCGATCTCGCGGAGGCTCGGCGGGTAGCCCCGCTGCGCAACGGAGGCCTGGATCACGCCGAGGATCGAGCGCTGCTTGTCGCTGAGGGTGGTCCGCCGCCGGGTGCCCGGGCCGGTGGGCTCGTACGCCGTGCGGTCCGCGCCGCTGCGCCCGCTCGCTCCGCTGTTCGACGCCATGGCCGCTCCATCCCATCCTCACGAATGTCGGTGGTCCCCGATGGACTGCCCGTGAGTCTTCGAAACTCTATCCAGTGCGGCGCCTCCGCTCAAACACCTGTTCGAGTGTGTCGCACCGCCCAGGGGGACGAGTTCCGAGTACGGGCTTGAATCCGTGACCGATCGAATGTATGTTCGGAACACAGGTTCGCACCGCTCTCTCCCGGCCGAGAGGCGGTGCAACCCCGGCGGCGTCCGTCGCCGGGGGCCTGTCACTACTTCCCCCGGGAGGACACCATGAGCACCGCAACCGTCACCACCATCCGTGCGATCGACATCCGTGCGATCGATCCGAGCAGCCCGGCGCCCCGCACCCCTGCGCGCCGTCCTGCCGCATCGCTCGCCGCCGCGCCTGCTCCCCGCACGCGGCTCCGGATCACCCCCCGCGGTCGTGCCGTGCTCTCCGTCCTCGTCGCGCTCCCGTTCATCGTCGCGATCCTCCTCGCGGTGCTGAACGGGGGCGTGGCCGCCGCCGACCAGGGCGGCAGCACCGTCACGGTCACGGTGTCCGCGGGGCAGACCCTCTGGTCGCTCGCCGAGGCGATCGCGCCGGAGGCGAACCCGGCCGACGTCGTCGCCGACATCGTCGCGGTCAACGCCCTCGACGGCGGTGCCGTGCAGGCCGGCCAGACGCTGGTCCTGCCCGCCGCCTACGTCGACTGAGCCGACCGGCCCCGACCACCGACCCGGCCGTCGCCCGCGCCGCCGGCCAGGCCCTCGTCCCTCCACCGGGCCCCCGGCCGGCCGCCTCTACGATGAGGCGGTGACCTCCCTCGCCGACCTCCCCATCCGCGACGACCTGCGGGGTCAGACGCCCTACGGCGCTCCGCAGAAGCCCGTGCGCATCGCCCTCAACGTCAACGAGAACACGCACCCCGTGCCGCCCGAGGTCATCGCGCACGTGACGAGCGCGATCGAGCGCGAGCTGCGCAGCATCAACCGCTACCCGGATCGCGAGTTCACCGCCCTGCGCGAGCACCTCGCGGACTACCTCGGCGCCGGCATCGGGCCCGAGCGGGTCTGGGCGGCGAACGGGTCCAACGAGGTCATCCAGCACATCCTGCAGGCCTTCGGCGGGCCCGGCCGCAGCGTGCTCGGCTTCCCGCCCACGTACTCGATGCACTCGATCATCGCCTCCGGCACGGGCACGCGGTGGATCGCCGCGGACCGCGACGACGACTTCCGCATCACGACGCGCACCGCCGTCGCCGCGATCGAGCGCCACGACCCCGACCTCGTCTTCCTCTGCGCCCCCAACAACCCGACGGGCACGCCGCTCGGGCTCGACGTCATCGAGGCGGTGCACGACGCGAGCCGCGGCATCGTCATGGTCGACGAGGCCTACGCCGAGTTCATGCCCGAGGGCGAGCCGAGCGCGCTGAGCCTGCTCGAGGGGCGGCCCCGGCTCGTCGTCTCCCGCACCATGAGCAAGGCCTTCGCCTTCGCCGGCGGCCGGCTCGGCTACCTCGCCGCCGACCCCGCGGTGATTGACGCGCTGCGGCTGGTGCGGCTGCCGTACCACCTGTCGGCGCTGACCCAGGCGGCGGCCGTGGCCGCCCTGCAGCACGCCCCGGCGATGCTCGCCACGGTGGGGGCGATCCGCGAGCAGCGCGACCGCCTCGTCGTCGAGCTCGCGCGGCTCGGCTACGACCCGCACGAGAGCTGGGCGAACTTCGTGCTGTTCGGGGGCGTCGACGATCCCCGGGGCGTGTTCGAGCACCTCCTCGAGCACGACATCCTCATCCGCGATCTTGCGATCCCGAACCATCTCCGGGTCACGGCGGGCACCGAGGCCGAGACCACGGAGTTCCTCGAGGTGCTCGGTAGGATGGGCCGGTGACCTCCCCGCGCACCGCCGAGCTCCGTCGCGAGACGAGCGAGTCCAGCATCCGCCTCTCCGTCGAGCTCGACGGCACGGGCCGCTCGTCGATCTCGACGACGGTGCCCTTCTTCGACCACATGCTCACGGCCCTCGCCAAGCACTCCCTCATCGACCTCGAGGTCGAGGCGCACGGCGACACGCAGATCGACGTGCACCACACGGTGGAGGACACCGGCATCGTGCTCGGCCAGGCCATCGCGAAGGCCCTCGGCGACAAGTCCGGCATCGCCCGCTTCGGCGACGCGCTCGTGCCGCTCGACGACGCGCTCGCGCAGGCCGTCGTCGACGTCTCGGGCCGCCCGTACCTCGTGCACTCCGGCGAGCCCGCCGGTTTCGAGTTCCACCTCATCGGCGGTCACTTCACCGGATCCATGGTGCGCCACGTCTTCGAGGCCATCACGATGCACGCCGGGCTCACGGTGCACCTCACGGTGCTCGCCGGCCGCGACCCGCACCACATCGCCGAGGCCGAGTTCAAGGCCTTCGCGCGCGCGCTGCGCCAGGCGGTGCAGCGCGACGACCGCGTCTCGGGCATCCCCTCGACCAAGGGCGCGCTCTGACCGTGAGCGCCCTCCCCACCGTCGTCGTGCTCGATTACGGCTCCGGCAACATCCACTCGGCCGCGAAGGCCGTCGAGGCCGCCGGCGCCCGCGTCGAGATCACGGCTGATCGCGGCCGCATCCGCGATGCCGATGGCCTTCTCGTCCCCGGTGTGGGCGCATTCGGCGCGGTCATGCAGCAGCTGCGCGCCGTGCGCGGCGACGAGCTCATCGACCGCCGGCTCGCGGGCGGTCGGCCGGTGCTCGGCATCTGCGTCGGCATGCAGATCATGTTCGACAGCGGCGACGAGCGCGGCGCCGTCACCGAGGGCCTGGGCGAGTGGCCCGGCGTCGTCGAGGAGCTGCACGCCCCCGTGCTGCCGCACATGGGGTGGAACACGGTGGATGCTCCCGCCGAGTCGCGCCTCTTCGCGGGCCTGCACGACGAGCGCTTCTACTTCGTCCACTCCTACGCCGCCCGCAGCTGGCAGCTCGAGGTCACGAACGCCGCGATCGCCGCCCCGCTCGTGACCTTCTCCGAGCACGGCGAGCGCTTCGTCGCGGCCGTCGAGAACGGACCGCTCTGGGCGACGCAGTTCCACCCCGAGAAGTCCGGCGACGCCGGTCTCCGCCTCCTGGGGAACTGGCTGAGCACTCTCTGAGCACGGCGGCCCCTCGAGAGAGGGGTACGCTTCTGTGCTCGTTGCGACTTCACCCGGAACCCCGTCGATACCCACGGAAAGACACCATGAGCGAGTTCACCAGAATCCCCGCGCTGACCCTGCTCCCGGCGGTCGACGTCGCGGGCGGCAAGGCCGTCCGCCTCACCCAGGGGGAGGCCGGCTCGGAGACGAGCTACGGCGACCCGGTGGACGCCGCCGAGGAGTGGGCGCGCGACGGCGCCGAGTGGATCCACCTGGTCGACCTCGACGCGGCCTTCGGCCGCGGCAACAACCGCAAGATCATCCAGAAGGTCGTGAAGGCGACGCCGCGCAACGTCAACATCGAGCTCTCGGGCGGCATCCGCGACGACGCGAGCCTCGAGGCCGCCCTCGCGACGGGCGCGAAGCGCATCAACCTCGGCACCGCCGCGCTCGAGAACCCCGAGTGGGCCGCCCACGTCATCGCCGAGTACGGCGAGGCGATCGCGGTCGGCCTCGACGTGCGCGGCACGACGCTCGCCGCGCGCGGCTGGACGGAGGAGGGCGGCGACCTCTGGCACGTGCTCGAGCGCCTCGAGGAGGCCGGCTGCGCCCGCTACGTCGTCACCGACGTGACGAAGGACGGCACGCTCAAGGGCCCGAACCTCGATCTGCTGCGCCAGGTCATGGAGCGCACGCACCGCCCGGTCATCGCCTCGGGCGGCGTCTCGAGCCTCGACGACATCGCCGCGCTGCGCGAGCTCGTGCCGCTCGGCCTCGAGGGCGCCATCGTCGGCAAGGCGCTCTACGCGGGGGCGTTCACGCTCCCCGAGGCGCTCGACGTCGCCGGCGACTGACCGTCGCCGTGCCGGCCGACGCGCACGACCACGACCACGCCCACGGTCCCGCGGCCGACTCCGCCGGTCAGCCCTGGGCGGGTCGCTCCTTCACCCCGAACCCGGCGGCAGGCGATGACGGCACCGCCCCGCCGGCGTTCCTCGCGGCGATGGCCGCCTTCCGCGCCGGCGAGGCGCCGCTGACCGCGGTGGTCGACGCGGTGCGCGAGAGCCGCTTCCTCATCCCGCTCGTCGCCGTGGCGGGGGAGGAGGGCCTGAACGATCAGGGCGTGCGCGTCGACAAGACGCAGGAGCTCTCGATCATCACCGTCTCCGGCCCGGACGGCCGCCCGATCCTGCCGGTCTTCTCCTCGGTCGCCGCGATGACGCGGTGGCGGGCGGATGCTCGCCCCGTGCCCGCCGACGCCCGCCGGGTCGCCCTCGCCGCCGCGAGCGAGCAGACCGACCGCGTGGTGATCGACGCGACGAGCGCCGACACCGAGGTCGTGCTCCCACGCCCGGCCGTGTGGGCGATCGCCCGCGGAGCGGAGTGGACCCCGGCGCTCGACGACGCCGAGGTGCTCGAGGCCATCGCCGGGCCCGCGGAGGAGCATCCCGAGATCATCGCCGTCGCCCCCGTCGCGGGGGATCCGACGGCGCGCGGCACCGGCGCCGAGGTCGTGGTGCGCCTCGCGGTGGCCGCCGGCACGAGCCCGGAGCGCCTGCGCGCGCTGCTCGCTGCGATCGGCGAGCGCTGGTCGCGGGATGCGATTGTGGCCGAACGGGTCGACTCGCTGTCGATCCAACCGGTGGTGATGCCGGCGGAGTAGCGCCCGTCGACCCGCTGCCGGCCGACCGTCGGCGGCCCGCGATCAGGTGACGGGGCCGGTGTACTTCTCGCCCGGGCCCTGGCCCGGAGCGTCGGGGAACGGCGAGGCCTCGCGGAATGCGAGCTGCACCGAGCGCAGACCGTCGCGCAGCACGCGGGCGTGGTGGTCGCCGAGCTCCGGGGCGGCCGCCGTGATGAGGCCGGCGAGCGAGACAATCAGCTTGCGGGCCTCGGCGAGGTCGATCTCGTCCTCGCCCGCCTCCGAGAGCCCGCATTTCACCGCGGCGGCGCTGAGCAGGTGCACCGCGACGGTGTTGATGATCTCGACTGCGGGCACGTCCGCGATGTCGCGGGCGGCGTCGTTCTCGCTCATGGAGCCTTCCGGGGGAGCTGGATTCGGGCGTGACTTCCCGGCACGCGACGGTACTGCTAGTGTTATGCGGGCTCCGGGGCCAGATCCCCGGTACGAAAGTGGAGATTCCTCCCACCCGCGCTTGACCGCCTCACTAGGTTACCGGGTAGATGCACCCCGCTCGTCGGCTCCGGCCGCACGATGCTGCGGGTGGAGCGGCGCCGTGCGCCGTTCGGATGAAGCACCCTCTTTCGCGCAGGCCGGGTCCCCCGGCGTGCGGCTGATCACCGTCATGAAAGAGGAGAAGCGCATCAGCGAACCGAGAACGAACGACCGAATCCGCGTCCCCGAGGTCCGACTCGTCGGCCCCGGAGGCGAGCAGGTCGGTGTCGTCAAGATCGAGGTGGCCCTGCGGCTCGCGCAGGAGGCCGACCTCGACCTCGTCGAGGTGGCCCCCAACTCGAAGCCGCCCGTGGTCAAGGTCATGGACTACGGCAAGTTCAAGTACGAGGCTGCGCAGAAGGCCAAGGAGGCCCGACGCAATCAGGCGAACACCATCCTCAAGGAGGTGCGCTTCCGCCTGAAGATCGACAAGCACGACTACGAGACCAAGCGCAAGCGCGCCGAGGGCTTCCTGCAGGCCGGTGACAAGGTCAAGGCCATGATCCTGTTCCGCGGCCGCGAGCAGTCGCGCCCCGAGATGGGCGTCCGCCTGCTGCAGCGCTTCGCGGAGGAGGTCTCCGAGTTCGGAGCCGTCGAGTCGACCCCGACGATCGACGGTCGCAACATGGTCATGATCATCGGCCCCCACAAGAACAAGGCCGACGCGAAGGCCGAGCAGAACGCGGCCCGCGCACAGGCCAAGGCGGCGCGCAAGGCGGATGACGCCGCTCCGAGCGCCGAGTCCGACGAGGACGCCGCGACCGAGACGGTGGCCGAGGCTCCCGCCGAGGTGCTGCCCGCCGAGTTCGTGAAGGCTCCCGCCGCCGCCCGCAAGGCGGCCCCGCCGGCCGCCGCGCCCGCGGCCGAGGCGACCGCCGACGCGCCGACGACCGAGGCCGCTCCGGCCGAGGAGAAGCCCGCCGCCGCGAAGCCGGCGACGAGCAAGCCGGCGTCGAGCAAGCCCGCGGCGAAGTCGACGCCGAAGCCGGCCGTCGGCAAGCCGCCGCTCAAGCCCACGCCGAAGAACGCCCCCACGCCGCGCACTCCCGCGGCTCCGAAGACCCCCGCCCCCTCGGCGGAGTAGAGACCTGGAACAAGGAAGAGGAACACCATGCCCAAGCAGAAGACCCACTCCGGTGCGAAGAAGCGCTTCAAGCTGACCGGCTCCGGCAAGGTCATGAAGCAGGGCGCCGGTATGCGCCACAACCTCGAGAAGAAGTCGAGCGAGCTCACTCGCCGACTGAACAAGGAGGTCGTGCTGGCCCCCGCCGACGCCAAGGTCATCAAGAAGCTCATCGGCAAGAAGTAACGCCGAGCCACCAGAACTGAAGGAATCCGAACATGGCTAGAGTCAAGCGGGCAGTCAACGCCCACAAGAAGCGTCGCGTCATCCTCGAGCGTGCAGAGGGCTACCGCGGTCAGCGGTCGCGCCTGTACCGCAAGGCCAAGGAGCAGGTCACCCACTCCCTCGTCTACTCGTACCGCGACCGTCGCGCGAAGAAGGGCGAGTTCCGTCGCCTCTGGATCCAGCGCATCAACGCCGCGTCGCGCCAGAACGGCCTGACCTACAACCGCCTCATCCAGGGTCTCGCCCTGGCCGGCGTCGAGGTCGACCGCCGCATGCTCGCCGACCTCGCCGTCAACGACGCCGCCGCGTTCAGCGCGATCGTCGCCGTCGCGAAGGCCGCTCTCCCCGCCGACACCTCGGCGCCGAAGACCGCCGCGTAGTCAGCAGCATCACCGCACGCCCGACGGCGCGCTCTCCCCGGGAGACCGGGGGAGCGCGCCGTCCGCGTGTCACCCGTCGTTCACGCGGCCGTCGATACGATGGCGCCATGATCGACAACCCCCGTTCGCCCCGCGTCCGCGCGGCCGCGAAGCTCTCCAAGCGCGCGCAGCGCGCCGAGACGGGGCTGTTCCTGGTCGAGGGCCCGCAGGCCGTCGACGAGGCGGTGCGCTGGCGCCCCGAGCTGGTGCGCGAGATCTTCGTGACGGCCGCCGCCGAGGATCGCGCGTCCGCGCTCATCCGGGATGCCCGTGCCGCGGGCATCCGCATCGAGCAGGTCACCGGTCCCGTCCTCGAGGCCATCGCCGACACGGTCACGCCGCAGGGCATGGTCGCCGTCTGCGCGACCTTCCCCTCCAGCCTCGACGAGGTGCTCGCCGCCCGCCCGCGGCTCGTGGCGGTGCTCGAGGAGGTGCGGGATCCGGGCAACGCGGGGACGATCATCCGCGTCGCGGATGCCGCGGGCGCCGACGCCGTGATCCTCACGGGCACGAGCGTCGACCCCTTCAACCCCAAGGCCGTGCGGGCGACCACCGGCTCGCTCTTCCACGTCCCCGTCGTCGTCGGCGTCGAGCTGCAGCCGACGCTCGAGCGGCTGCGCGCCGAGGGCGCCCGCATCCTCGCGGCCGACGTCTCGGGCGGCGATCTGCTCGCCGAGCGCGCCGCGGGCGGGCTGGATGCTCCCACCGCGTGGCTCTTCGGCAACGAGGCCCGCGGGCTCACGCCCGAGCAGCTCGCGCTCGCGGACGCCGCGGTCGTCGTGCCCATCTACGGCCGTGCGGAGTCGCTCAACCTCGCCACGGCCGCCGCCGTCTGCCTCTACGAGTCGGCCTTCGCGCAGCGCCGCGCGGGCGTTTCGAGCGTGTAACGAATAGGGCCTCGCTTTGTCCCCCCTCCGCGGGGTGTGCTTGAGTGGCGGTTATGCCTGCTCTCGTCGAAGTCGACACCATCAACAAGTCCTTCGGTGACGTCCACGTCCTCAAGGACATCAGCACCAGCGTCGCCAAGGGCGAGGTCGTCGTGGTCATCGGGCCCTCCGGCTCGGGCAAGTCGACGCTCTGCCGCGCCATCAACCGCCTCGAGACGATCGACAGCGGCGAGATCCGCATCGACGGCACGAAGCTCCCGGCCGAGGGCAACGAGCTCGCCGCCCTGCGCGCCGACGTCGGCATGGTGTTCCAGTCGTTCAACCTCTTCGCGCACAAGACCGTGCTCGAGAACGTGACGCTCGGGCCCATGAAGGTGCGCGGCGTCTCGAAGGCCGACGCCACGAAGCGCGCCATGGAGCTGCTCGACCGCGTGGGCGTCGGCAACCAGGCGCAGAAGATGCCGGCCCAGCTCTCGGGCGGCCAGCAGCAGCGCGTCGCCATCGCCCGCGCCCTGGCCATGGACCCGAAGCTCATCCTCCTCGACGAGCCCACCTCGGCCCTCGACCCCGAGATGATCAACGAGGTGCTCGACGTCATGGTGCAGCTCGCCAAGGACGGCATGACGATGATCGTCGTCACCCACGAGATGGGCTTCGCCCGCAAGGCCGCCGACCGCGTGCTGTTCATGGCCGACGGCCGCATCGTCGAGGACGCGACGCCGGCGGAGTTCTTCGACAACCCGAAGAGCGACCGCGCCAAGGACTTCCTCTCGAAGATCCTCAACCACTAGACCTCCCTCCCGCCGCACCGGCACAGCACCGTTCCAAACCGATCACACTCGATACGACACCAAGGGGTACGCATGCGAATTCGACGTAACAAGACCACTCTGCTCACGGCCGTGGGAGCGGCCCTCCTGCTGGGCCTCACCGCCTGCGCCCCCGCCGGCAGCGCCGGCCCCGGCGGCGTCGACGACTCGGGCGACGCGCCCGCGACGGGCGACGGCCCCTACAACCTCGAGATCGCGGAGAGCCCGGAGTTCGAGGAGGGCACGACCATGGCCGAGCTCGCCGAGGCCGGCACCCTGCGCGTCGGCACCAAGTTCGACCAGCCGCTGTTCGGCCTGCAGGGCCCCGACGGCAACCCCGTGGGCTTCGACGTCGCGATCGCGGCGCTCGTCGCCGCCGAGCTGGGCATCCCGTTCGAGAACATCGAGTGGAGCGAGGCGATCTCCTCCGTGCGCGAGTCGTTCCTCGAGACCGACCAGGTCGACATCGTCGTCGCGACCTACACGATCAACGACGCCCGCAAGGAGCGCATCGGCTTCGCCGGGCCGTACTTCGAGGCCGGTCAGTCGATCCTCGTCGCCGCCGGCAACCCCGAGGGCATCGAGGGCCCCGAGGACGTCGAGGGCCTCCCGGTCTGCTCGGTCGAGGGCTCGACCCCGGCCGCCACGATCGCCGACGAGTACGGCGCCGAGCTGCTCGCCGCGGGCGCCTACAGCGACTGCCTCGACCCGCTGCGCAACGGCCAGGTCGTCGCGGTGACCACCGACAACGTCATCCTGTCGGGCTTCGTCGACCAGAACCCGGGCGAGTTCGAGCTCGTGGGCGACACCTTCACCGAGGAGCCCTACGGCATCGGCGTGCCGCTCGGTGACGACGCCTTCCGCACGTTCATCAACGACGTGCTCGAGGAGGCCTACGAGGACGGCACCTGGGCGCGCCTGTTCGAGGAGACCGCGGGCGTCGTGCTCGACACGCCGGAGCCCCCGGCCGTCGACCGCTACTAGTCAGCTCTCCCGGCGCGGGGCGGCCACCGGCCGCCCCGCGCCATCCTGATCCCGCCCGACGAGACGAGGCACCGTGCAATTCCTGATCGAGAGCGGCGACGTCCTGCTCGAGGGCTTCCTCGCCACCCTGAGGATGCTCGCGCTCACGTTCCTGCTGGCGCTGCCCCTCGGCGTCGTGCTCGCCGTCATGCGCATCTCGCCCGTGCCGAGCCTGCGCTGGGTCGCGACCGGCTTCACCGAGCTGCTGCGCAACACCCCGCTCACGCTCGTGTTCTTCCTGCTCGTCTTCGTCATGCCGCGCCTCGGCGTCATCATCGACTTCCAGTTCAGCGCGATCGTCGCGCTCACGCTGTACACGGCGCCGTTCTTCTCGGAGGCGATCCGCTCGGGCGTCAACTCGGTGCCGGTCGGCCAGGCCGAGGCCGCCCGCTCGATCGGTCTGACCTTCGGGCAGACGGCGCGCCACGTGATCCTGCCGCAGGCCGTGCGCTCGGTCATCCCGCCGATCCTCAACGTCACGATCGCCCTGACCAAGAACACCTCCGTCGCCGGCGGCTTCCTCGTCTTCGAGCTCTTCGCCTCGAGCCGCCGTCTCGCGAACGCCTACGCGAACGAGACCATCCTGATCTTCGTCGTGATCGCCCTCTGCTACCTCGCCATCACCATTCCGCTCGGCCGTCTCGCCGATGCGCTCGAGAAGAAGGTGGCGGTGCTCCGATGACCTCCGTGCTCTACGACGTCCCCGGCCCGAAGGCCCGCCGACGCTCGCTCATCGCCTCGATCGCCACCGGCCTGCTGCTCGCGGGCGTGCTCGCCTGGGTACTGCTGACCCTCGGCGGCGAGGGGCTCTTCGACTACGAGCGCTGGGACATCTTCCAGGACCCGCTCGTCTGGTCGGCCCTCGGCGGCGCGCTGCTCGTCACCCTGCAGGTCGCCGTCATCGCGAGCGTGATCGCGGTCGTGCTCGGCAGCGTCTTCGCCGTGCTGCGCCTGTCGAAGGTCGCGCTCGTGCGCGTGCCCACCACCATCGTGCTCGAGTTCTTCCGCGGCATGCCCGTGCTGCTGATGATGTTCTTCATCCTCATCCTCTTCGCGACCTCGCAGTACTGGGCCGTCGTACTGGGCCTCGGCCTGTACAACGGCGCGATCATCGGCGAGGCGCTGCGCTCGGGCATCGTGGCCCTGCCGAAGGGTCAGCGCGAGGCGGGCCTCGCCCTCGGGCTCACGCCGCTCAAGGCGCGCCTGCTCATCGAGTTCCCGCAGGCCTTCCGCTCGATGACGCCGATCATCGTCGCGCAGCTCGTGGTGCTGCTGAAGGACTCGTCGCTCGGCTACATCGTCGGCCTCGAGGAGCTCGTGCGCCGCCAGCGCACCCTGGCCGAGTTCTACGGCTTCTCGCAGTACGGCTTCTCGTTCTTCGTCATCACGCTCGGCGCGTTCCTCATCGTCAACCTGACGCTGTCGTACATCGCCCGGCGCCTCGCCTCCCGCACGCCGGGCGGGCGGGCGACCCGTCGTGCGGCGCGCAGCGCGATCGGCGAGATGGCCGACACCACGGTCGTGCCCGTGCAGCGCGCGGCCGAGCGGTCGCGGCACCGCACCGAGAGCGATTACACGGGCGGCAGCGGCTCCATCCAGTGACGGGCGGTACGGGATGCCCGGCTCCCGCCGCGCGGGCCCGCCCGGGCATCCTGGCTAGACTCTCGTCTCGTGCCTGACACCCCCGACCTCACCGAGTCGTCCGTCGCGGCGGTCGTCGAGGCGGCCCTCGCCGCCGTCGCCGACGCCCCCGACCTGGCCGCCCTCAAGCGCGCCCGCGCGGCGCATGCCGGAGAGAGCTCGCCGCTCGCGCGGCTCAACGCCGGCCTGCGCGACCTGCCGAACGAGCAGAAGGCCGCGGCCGGCAAGCTCATGGGCCAGGCCCGCGGCCGCGTGAACCAGGCGATCGCGGCCCGCGAGGCCGAGCTCGCCGCCGCCGAGGAGCAGGCCCGCCTGGCGGCGGAGACTGTGGACGTGACGGCGGTCGCCCCCCTGGGGCTCGCCGGAGCCCGCCATCCCCTCACCACGATGATGGAGCAGATGAGCGACGTCTTCGTCGCGATGGGCTGGGAGGTCGCGGAGGGGCCCGAGCTCGAGAACGAGTGGTTCAACTTCGACGCCCTCAACATGGACGCCGACCACCCCGCGCGCGGCACGCAGGACACCTTCTTCGTCGACCCGATCGAGAAGCACCTGCTGCTGCGCACGCAGACGAGCCCCGTGCAGATCCGCTCGCTGCTCGAGCGGCCGCTGCCCGTCTACGTCGTCTCGCCGGGTCGAACGTTCCGCAAGGACGAGCTCGACGCGACGCACACGCCGGTCTTCCACCAGATGGAGGGCATCGCGATCGATAAGGGCCTCACCATGGCTCACCTCCGCGGCACGCTCGAGCACCTCGCGCGGGCCATCATCGGCGAGGGCGCGCGCATCCGCCTGCGCCCCAACTACTTCCCCTTCACCGAGCCGAGCGCCGAGCTCGACGTCTGGCACCCGACGTTCCGCGACGGGCCGCGCTGGATCGAGTGGGGCGGCTGCGGCATGGTCAACCCGAACGTGCTGCGCGCGGCGGGCATCGACCCCGACGTGTACCAGGGCTTCGCCTTCGGCATGGGCATCGAGCGCACGCTCATGTTCCGCAACGGCGTCCAGGACATGCGCGACATGATCGAGGGCGACGTGCGCTTCTCCCAGCAGTTCGGAATGGTGGTCTGATGCGCATCCCCCTCTCGTGGCTCCGCGAGTACGTCGACGTGCCCGCGCAGGGCTCGCCCGCCGATGACGCCGACCACCTCCACGCCGCCCTCGTCAAGGTCGGGCTCGAGGAGGAGGGCGTGCACGGCGGCGCCCTCACCGGGCCGATCGTCGTCGGCGAGGTGCTCGACTTCGTCGAGGAGCCGCAGAAGAACGGCAAGACCATCCGCTGGTGCCAGGTCGCGACGGGCGTGCGGGAAGAGGACGGCGAGCGGGAGGTGCGCGGCATCGTCTGCGGCGCCCGCAACTTCATGGTCGGCGACAAGGTGGTCGTGAGTCTGCCCGGCGCGGTGCTGCCCGGGCCGTTCCCCATCTCGGCGCGCACGACCTACGGCCACGTCTCCGACGGCATGATCGCGAGCGCCCGCGAGCTCGGTCTCGGCGACGAGCACGACGGCATCCTGCGCCTCGAGACGCTCGGCCTCGACGCCGAGCCGGGCACCGACGCGATCGCGCTGCTCGGGCTCGACGACATCGCCGTCGAGGTCAACGTCACGCCCGACCGCGGCTATGCGCTCTCGGTGCGGGGCATCGCGCGCGAGTACGCCAACTCGACCGGCGCGGTGCTGCGCGACCCGGCCAAGCGCTCCGAGCCGGGGGAGGGCACGGGCTTCGCCGTGCTCGTCGACGACCGCGCCCCCGTGCGCGGGCGCCGCGGCTGCGACGTCTTCGTCACGCGCGTCGTGCGCGATATCGACCCCTCGCGGCCGACGCCCGCATGGATGGCGAGCCGGCTGGGGCTCGCCGGCATCCGGTCGATCTCGCTGCCCGTCGACATCACCAACTACGTGATGCTCGAGCTCGGGCAGCCGCTGCACGCCTACGACCTCGGCAAGCTCAGTGGCGGCATCGTTGTGCGCCGCGCCGTCGCGGGGGAGACGATCGTCACCCTCGACGACCAGACGCGCACGCTCGACGCCGAGGATCTGCTCATCACCGACGACTCCGGCCCCATCGGCATCGCGGGCGTCATGGGCGGCGCCCACACCGAGGTCGACGCGACCACGCGCGACGTGCTCATCGAGGCCGCGAACTTCGACCCCGTGTCGATCGCCCGCAGCGCGCGCCGCCACAAGCTGCCGAGCGAGGCCTCGAAGCGCTTCGCCCGCGGCGTCGACCCGCTCGTCGCCGAGCCCGCCGCGCAGCGCGTCGTCGACCTGCTGGTCGAGCTCGCCGGCGGCACCGTCGACGACCTCGGCTCGGCCTGGATCGAGGCCAAGCGCCCCGACTCGATCGCGCTGCCCGAGGGCTTCGCCGACCGCCTCATCGGCGTCGACTACTCCCTCGACGAGATCACCGACTCGCTCATCGCGGTTGGCTGCCGCATCAAGCCGGAGGGCGAGGGCTGGCTCGTCGAGCCGCCCAGCTGGCGGCCCGATCTCGTGGACGCGCCCTCGCTCGTCGAGGAGATCGCGCGCATCGTCGGCTACGACCGCATCCCCGCGACGCTGCCCGTCGCCCCGCCCGGCCGCGGGCTCACCCGCTCGCAGCGCGTCCGCCGCGCGCTGGGGCAGGCGCTCGCCGCCGCCGGGCTCACCGAGGTGCTCGCCTACCCCTTCGTCTCGAGTTCCGACAACGAGCTCATGGCCGGCGAGGGCGTCGCGCAGATGCGCCTCGCCAACGCCATCGACGCCGAGACCGCCATGCTGCGCCGCAGCCTGCTCCCCGGGCTCACCGCGATCGCGCACCGCAACCTCGCCCGCGGCCTCACCGACCTCGCGGTCTTCGAGATCGGGCGCGTGTTCCTGCCCGAGCAGGGGCGCGAGTACGGCGTGCCGAGCGTGCCGTTCGGCACGGCGCGGCCGGATGAGGATGCCCTGCGCGAGCTCGAGCAGAGCATCCCGCACCAGCCCTGGTCGGTGGCCGCGCTCGTCGTCGGCGATCAACGTGCCCGCGGCATCGGCCAGCAGCCGGAGCCCGCCGGGCTCGCCGACGCGCTCGACGCCGCTCGCACCATCGCCGCCGTCGCGGGCGTGAGCCTGCGCATCGAGTCGGGCGCGCACCCCGCCCTGCACCCCGGCCGCACGGCCGTGCTGCTCGTCGGCGACGAGCGCGTCGGCATCGCGGGCGAGCTGCTTCCCGCGATCGCGGAGGAGCGCGACCTGCCGCGCCGCGTCGGCGTCGTCGAGCTCGACCTCGACCGGCTCGTCGCGCTCGGCGACGGCATCGTGCAGGCCGCGCCGATCGTCGGCTACCCGGCGGCGACGCAGGACCTCTCGGTGGTCGTGCCGCTCGACGCCCCCGCGGGCGCCGTGCGCGACGCGGTCGTCGAGGGCGCGGGCGCGCTGCTCGAGCAGGCCGTGCTCGTCGACGACTACCGCGGCGAGGGCCTCGAGCCCGGCACGAAGTCGCTCACGCTCGCGCTGCGGTTCCGGGCGGCCGACCGCACGCTCACCGCGGCCGAGGCGACCGAGGCGAAGAACGCCGGGCTCGCGCTCGCGGCCGAGCGCTTCGGCGCCGTGCTGCGCGGCTGAGCCTCGAGCGGCTCCTAAGCTAGAGGCATGCCGTATTCAGTCGCGGTGGCCGGCGCGAGCGGCTACGCCGGGGGTGAGGCGCTGCGCATGCTCGCGGCCCACCCCGAGTTCGAGGTGCGCCGGGCGACCGCGCACTCGAACGCCGGCGAGCGCGTCATCGACGTGCACCCGCACCTGCGCTCCCTCGCCGACCTGCGCTTCACCGAGACCAGCCCCGAGCAGCTCGCCGGGCACGACGTCGTCGTGCTCGCCCTGCCGCACGGCACCTCCGGCGCCATCGCCGCGCAGCTGCCCGACGACACGATCGTGCTCGACCTCGGCGCCGATCACCGGTTGACGAGCGGCGAGGACTGGGCGCGCTACTACGGCGGCGAGCACCACGGCGCGTGGGCGTACGGGCTCCCGGAGCTCCCGCACGCCGACGGATCGCGCCAGCGCGAGGCCCTCGTCGGCGCGCGGCGCATCGCGGTGCCCGGCTGCAACGTCACGGCCGTCTCGCTCGGCCTCGTGCCGGGCATCCATGCCGGGCTCATCGAGCCCGGCGATCTCACCGCCGCCCTCGCCGTCGGCCCGAGCGGCGCCGGCCGGGCGCTGAAGACGAACCTCCTCGCGAGCGAGATCCTCGGCTCGGCCGCGCCCTACGCGGTCGGCGGCGTGCACCGGCACATCCCCGAGATCCTGCAGAACGTGCGGCTCGCGGGCGGCGTCGACCCGACCATCTCGTTCACGCCCGTGCTCGTGCCGATGAGCCGCGGCATCCTCGCGACCGTCACCGCGCGCCTCGTGCCCGGCACCGACCCGGCCGCCGTGCGCGCCGCGTGGGATGGCCTCTACGCCGATGAGCCCTTCGTGCACCTGCTGCCCGAGGGCTCCTTCCCGACGACGGCCGCCGCGCTCGGGGCCAACACAGCGCTGATCGGGCTCGCCGTCGACGAGGACGCCGGCCGGGTCGTCATCGTCATCGCCCTCGACAACCTCGTGAAGGGCACGGCCGGCGCCGCCGTGCAGTCGCTCAACATCGCGCTCGGACTGCCCGAGACGCTCGGCCTTCCCCTCGACGGAGTCGCCCCGTGACCGTGACCGCCCCCGCCGGCTTCGAGGCCGCGGGCGTCGCCTGCGGGTTGAAGAGCTCCGGCGCCGCCGACCTCGCCCTCATCGTCAACCGCGGCCCGCGCCGCGCCGCCGCCGCGGTGTTCACGAGCAACCGGGCGAAGGCCAACCCCATCATCTGGTCGCAGCAGGCGATCGCCGACGGCGAGGTCGCCGCGATCGTTCTCAACTCGGGCGGCGCCAACTGCTTCACCGGCGCGCAGGGCTTCCAGACGACGCACGCCACGGCGGAGGCCGTCGCCGAGGCGCTCGAGGTCGGGGCGGGCGAGGTGCTCGTCTGCTCGACCGGCCTCATCGGCGAGCAGCTCGATCGCGACCGCCTCCTCGCGGGCGTCACCGCGGCCGCCGCCGCGCTCGGCGCCGAGGGCGGAATGGACGCGGCCCGCGCCATCATGACCACCGACAGCGTGCCGAAGACGGCCGAGCGCCGCGGCGACGGCTGGGCGATCGGCGGCATCGCGAAGGGCGCCGGGATGCTCGCCCCGGGCCTTGCGACCATGCTCGTGGTCATCACGACCGACGTCGACCTCCCGGCTCCGGACCTCGATGCGGCGCTGCGCCGCGCGACCCGCGTCAGCTTCGATCGGCTCGACTCCGACGGCTGCATGTCGACCAACGATCAGGTGACGCTCATGGCGAGCGGAGCATCCGGCATCGCCCCCGACGCCGCGGCGTTCGAGGCGGAGCTCACCGCGCTCTGCCTCGATCTCGCCGCGCAGCTGCAGTCCGACGCCGAGGGCGCGAGCCACGACATCCGCATCGAGGTCGTCGGCGCAGCGTCCGAGGACGACGCGGTCGAGGTGGGCCGCTCGATCGCCCGCAACAACCTCTTCAAGGCCGCGGTCTTCGGCAACGACCCCAACTGGGGCCGCGTGCTCGCCGCGATCGGCACGACCGGTGCCGCCTTCGACCCCTACGACGTCGACGTCAGCATGAACGGCGTGCGCGTCTGCACCGCGGGCGGCCCCGATCGCCCGCGCGACGAGGTCGACCTGAGCGGTCGGGCCGTGCACGTGCTCGTCGACCTCCGCGTCGGCGAGGCGACCGCCACCATCCTCACGAACGACCTCACGCACGACTACGTCCACGAGAACAGCGCATACTCCTCCTGATGAGCACCCTCCACGAGTCCTCCGACTTCGCCCTCGCGACCGAGAAGGCGCGCACCCTGATCGAGTCGCTGCCCTGGCTCCGCCGCTTCCGCGACCGCATCGTGGTCGTGAAGTTCGGCGGCAACGCGATGGTCAGCCCCGAGCTGCAGCGCGCCTTCGCCGACGACATGGTCTACCTGCAGACGGTGGGTCTCAAGCCCGTCGTCGTGCACGGCGGCGGCCCCCAGATCTCGGCCATGCTCGATCGCTTCGGCATCGAGAGCGAGTTCAAGGGCGGCTACCGGGTGACGAGCACCGAGGCGATCGACGTCGTGCGCATGGTGCTCGCCGGCCAGATCAGCCGCGAGCTCGTCGGGCTCATCAACCGCCTCGACCCGGCCCTCGCGGCCGCCGTCTCGGGGGAGGACGCGGGCCTCTTCCGCGGCCGCCGCCGCGGCGTCGTCGTCGACGGCGAGGAGCACGACCTCGGCCACGTCGGCGACATCGTCGGCGTCGACCCCTCGATCGTCCTCGCCCATGTGCAGGCGGGGCGCATCCCCGTCGTCTCCTCCATCGCCCCCGACATGGATGCTCCGGGCCACAGCCTCAACGTCAACGCCGACGCCGCGGCCGCCGCGCTCGCCGTCGCGCTCGGCGCCGAGAAGCTCGTCGTGCTGACCGACGTGCCCGGCCTCTACAGCGACTGGCCGAACCGCGACTCGCTGGTCTCCTCGATCAGCAGCGAGGAGCTGCGCGCGATGCTGCCCGGCCTCGAGTCGGGCATGATCCCGAAGATGGCCGCCTGCCTCGAGGCGGTCGACGGCGGCGTCCCCCGTGCGGCGATCATCGACGGCCGGCAGCAGCACTCGGTGCTGCTCGAGATCTTCACCGAGCACGGCATCGGCACGGAGGTGGTGCCCGCATGAGCGAGCCGCAGCCCGTCACGGGCGAGCAGACCGAGCAGTACCGCTCCCGCTTCGCGCACGTCGCGATGCGCTCCGCCCCGACCCCGATGGCGGTGCTCGAGCGCGGCGAGGGCGCCCGGGTGTGGGACGTCGACGGGGCCGAGTACCTCGACTTCCTCGCCGGAATCGCCGTCAACGCGCTCGGCCACGCGCATCCCGTGGTCGTCGAGGCGATCGCCGCCCAGGCGGCGCGCGTCATGCACGTCAGCAACTACTTCACCTCGCCGCCCGCCGTCGCCTTCGCCGAGACGCTCGTGCGCCTCACCGGCGCGGGGGAGTCGGGCCGCGTGTACCCCGCGAACTCGGGCGCCGAGGCGATCGAGGCGGCCGTCAAGCTCGCGCGGCGCACGGGCCGGCCCCGCATCATCGCCTTCGAGAGCGGGTTCCACGGCCGCACGATGGGGGCGCTCGCCCTCACCGGCAAGGCCGCGCTGCGCGCGCCCTTCGAGCCCATGCTGCCGGGCGTCGAGCACATCCCGACCGACCTCGCCGCGCTCGAGGCCGCGATGGGCCCCGACGTCGCCGCCGTGATCCTCGAGCCCATCAAAGGCGAGGCCGGCGTCGTGCCGCTGCCCGCCGGATTCCTCGCGGCCGCGCGCCGCCTCACCCGCGAGCACGGCGCGCTCCTCATCGTCGACGAGATCCAGACCGGCGCCGGGCGCACCGGCGACTGGTTCGCCTTCCAGCACGCCGGCGAGCTCGAGCCGGGCGACCTGCCCGACGCGATCGTGCTCGCGAAGGGCATCGGCGGCGGCGTCCCCGTCGGCGCGCTCGTTACCACCGGCGCCGCGAGCGAGCTCTTCACCCTCGGCCAGCACGGCTCGACCTTCGGCGGCAATCCGCTGGCGACCGCGGTCGCGGTGGCCGTGCTCGGCGAGATCGAGCGCGCCGATCTCGTCGGCAACGCGGCCCGGCGGGGCGAGCAGCTCATGCAGGGCATCCGCGATCTCGCCTCGCCGCTCGTCACCGAGGTCCGCGGTCGCGGGCTCCTCATCGGCGTCGAGCTCGACCGCGCCGTCGCCGGGCACGTTGTCGCCGCCGCCCTCGAGCGCGGGCTGATCATCAACGCCGCGAGCGGCACGACCGTGCGCCTCGCGCCGCCGCTCATCATCGGCGACGCCGAGATCGAGCGCTTCCTGACCCTGTTCTCCGCGAGCCTGGAGGCCGCCGCATCATGACCGCCACCACCCGCCACTTCCTCCGCGACGACGACCTGAGCCCCGCCGAGCAGACCGAGATCCTCGACCTCGCCGAGCGACTGAAGGCCGACCGCTGGTCGACCCGGCCGCTCGAGGGCCCGCAGACGGTCGCCGTCATCTTCGACAAGTCGTCCACCCGCACGCGCGTGAGCTTCGCCGTCGGCATCGCCGACCTCGGCGGTCAGCCGCTCATCATCTCGACGGCGAACAGCCAGCTCGGCGGCAAGGAGACCCCTTCCGACACCGCGCGCGTGCTCGAGCGCATGGTCGCCGCGATCGTCTGGCGCACCTACGGCCAGGCCGGCCTCGAGGAGATGGCGGCCGGCACGACCGTCCCCGTCGTCAACGCGCTCTCCGACGACTTCCACCCCTGCCAGCTGCTCGCCGACCTCCTCACGATCCGCGAGCACAAGGGCCGCCTCGCCGGCCTCACCGTCGCCTTCATCGGCGACGGCGCCGACAACATGGTGCACTCCTACCTGCTCGCCGGCGCCACCGCGGGCATGCACGTGCGCGTCGGCTGCCCCGCCGAGTACGCGCCGAAGCCCGAGGTCATCGCCGACGCCGAGCGCATCGCCGCCGCGACCGGCGGCTCGATCGCGGTGCACCACGACGTGCGGGCGGCGGTGGCCGGCGCCGACGTCGTCGTCACCGACACCTGGGTCTCGATGGGCAAGGAGGAGGAGAAGGCCTCCCGCGTCGCCGTCCTCAGCCCCTACAAGGTGGATGCCGCGCTCATGTCCCACGCCGCCCCCGACGCGATCTTCCTCCACTGCCTGCCGGCCGACCGCGGGTACGAGGTCGACGCCGAGGTCATCGACGGGCCGCAGTCGGTCATCTGGGACGAGTCGGAGAACCGCCTCCACGCGCAGAAGGCGCTGCTGGTCTGGCTGCTCGAGCGCTCCGCCGGAGCCCGCTGATGAGCTCCACGGCGGACTCCCCGGCGGGTGCCACCACCAACGAGGGCTCGCTCTGGGGCGCGCGCTTCGCCGGCGGCCCCTCGCCCGAGCTGCAGCGGCTCAGCCGCTCCACCCACTTCGACTGGCAGCTCGCGCCCTACGACCTCGCCGGGTCGCGCGCGCACGCGCGGGGCCTCGCGGCCGCGGGCTACCTCGAGGCCGGGGAGCTCGATCGGATGCTCGCGGGGCTCGACGCGCTCGAGCGGCGCTGGCGCAGCGGCGAGCTGCAGCCGCGGCCGGAGGACGAGGACGTGCACGGGGCGCTCGAGGCCGCGCTGCTCGTCGAGGTCGGCGCCGAGCTCGGCGGCAAGCTCCGGGCCGGCCGCAGCCGGAACGATCAGATCGCCACCCTCGTGCGCCTCTACCTGCGCGAGCACGCGGCGCGGATCGGCACCGAGCTGCGGGCGCTCATCGGCGCCCTCGCGGCGCAGGCCGACGCGCATCCCGTCGCCGTCATGCCGGGGCGCACCCACCTGCAGCACGCGCAGCCGATCCTGCTCGCGCACCACCTGCTCGCCCACGCCTGGCCGCTCGTGCGCGACCTCGAGCGCCTGCGCGACTGGGCGGTGCGCGCCGACCGCTCGCCCTACGGCGCGGGCGCCCTCGCCGGCAGCTCGCTCGGGCTCGACCCGGCGCTCGTCGCCGCCGACCTCGGCTTCGGCCTCGGGCCGAGCGAGAACTCGATCGACGCGACCGCGAGCCGCGACGTCGTCGCCGAGTTCGCCTACGTCGCGGCGCAGATCGGCATCGACCTTTCGCGGCTGTCGGAGGAGATCATCTTCTGGAACACCCGAGAGGTCGGCTTCGTCACCCTGCACGACGGCTACTCGACGGGATCGTCGATCATGCCGCAGAAGAAGAACCCCGACATCGCCGAGCTCGCGCGCGGCAAGGCGGGCCGGCTCATCGGCGACCTCACCGGGCTGCTGACGACGCTCAAGGGCCTCCCGCTCGCGTACAACCGCGACCTGCAGGAGGACAAGGAGCCCGTCTTCGACGCCGTCGAGACGCTCGAGGTACTGCTGCCGGCCTTCACGGGCATGGTCGCGACGCTGACCTTCCATCCCGAGCGCATGGCCGAGCTCGCCCCGCAGGGCTTCTCGCTCGCGACCGACGTCGCCGACTGGCTGGTCCGCCGCGGGGTCCCGTTCCGCGAGGCGCACGAGATCTCGGGCGCCCTCGTCGCGCACTGCGAGCGCTCGGGCCTCGACCTGCACGAGCCGAGCGACGCCGACTACGCCGCGATCGACCCGCGCCTCACGGGCGAGGTGCGCGAGGTGCTCACGGTCGAGGGCTCGATCGCCTCGCGCTCGGCGGCGGGCGGCACCGCGGCCTCCGCCGTCGCCGCTCAGCGCGCCCACCTCGACGAGCGGCTCGCGTCGCTCTGATCGCCGCCCCATGACCGATCGGGATGCCCGCCCCGCGCCCGACCCGGCGGCGGCCGCGCTGCTCGCCGGCGACCCCGTGCTCGTCGCCCCGCGTCTGCTGGGCGCGGTGCTGCACGGCCGCGGTGTGAGCGTGCGGCTCACCGAGGTCGAGGCGTACCGGGGCGCGGAGGACCCCGGGTCGCACGCGTTCCGCGGCCCGACGCCGCGCACCGCGCCGATGTTCCTCGGCCCCGGCCACGTGTACGCCTACTTCACGTACGGCATGCACACCTGCGTCAACGTGGTCGGCGGCGAGGAGGGCGCGGCGGCCGCGATCCTGCTGCGCGCGGGCGAGGTCGTCGCGGGGGAGGAGCTCGCCCGCGAGCGCCGCGCGGGAGCCCGCGGACCGCAGGCGATCCCGTTCCGCGATCTCGCGCGCGGGCCGGCGCGGCTGGCGCAGGCGCTCGGCGTGCTGCTCGGCGACTCCGGCTCGGTGCTCGGCGCCCCGGACGGGCTCGCGCTCGAGCTCCCGACCGCGCTGGCGTCGCCGCAGCCCGCGAGCATCCGCCAGGGCCCGCGCGTGGGGGTGAGCGGCCCGGGCGGGGGAGCGGCCTTCCCCTGGCGGTTCTGGATCGCCGACGACCCGACTGTCTCGCCCTACCGCGCGGCGGTCACGCGAGCGCGATGATGGCGCCGGCGGCGCCGGCCCAGATGAGGCTCACGAGCGTGCCGATGATGAACCGCTCGGTCGCGGCGCCGGCATCGAGGTCGCGGAACCGGCCGAGGCCCTTCACGGCGATGAGCGCCGCGAGCAGCTCCCACCGGCCGAGCACCGCCGCGGCGATGACGACGATGCGCTCGAGGAACCCGATCGTCGTGCCCCCGCGCAGCACTTCCCGCCCGGGCTCGTCGCCGACGAGGATGCCGCCGTTGCGGCCCGGTGATCCGCCGCGCGTCGCCGCGCGCAGCACGAGGGCCGCCGCCGGACCGCCGCCGGCGACCCCGAGCGCGGCGAGCGCGATCCCGGCGGCGAGCTGCGCCTCCGCGGCGACGAGCGGCTGATCCGCGGCGACGCCGATGCCGCCGATGACGAGCACGACCGCGCCCGGCAGGACGAGGCGCGGCTGATCCTCGGTGGTGGCGAGCACCGCCAGCACCGTGCAGAGCCCGATGAGCAGCACGATCGCGCTCGAGCCGACGACCGCGGCGAGCGGGGCGAGGGCGGTTAGCACGGGCGGGGCTCCTCTCGAGGCGGGCGACCAGTGGCAGTGGCAGTGGCAGTGGCGGCGGCGCTGGCCGCGGCGTCCAGCATGTCAGGCACCGGCGACCCCCGTCGGTGCCTCCCCGCTGTCCGCCGCGGCACCGGCCCGGTCGTCGAGCAGCCGCCCGATCGCCGCCCGCGCCTCGGCGTCCACCCGCAGACCGGCCGCGCGCGCCCGCTTGCTCGCCGCCTGGGGCGTGATGCCGAGCTGCGCTGCGGCCTCGCCCTGGGTGAGCCCGCGCTCGAGCAGGTCGTGCAGCTCCCAGCCCTGCGCGCTCCAGCGCGAGCGCTGCGCGAGCAGCAGGTCGACGAGCGCCCCGAGGTCCTCCGCGCCGGCATCCCCGCGCACGGCGCAGCGCAGCGGACGGCGCTCGGCGGCCTCGACCGCGGCCCGCGCCGCGATGAACGCCGGCCCGGAGGCCTCGCGCACGCCGGCGGGGAGGGGCTCGAGCACCGCTCCGAGGCCGAGGCCCGCGCGCCAGTGGTCGTCGCGCAGCAGGGCGAGGGTCGCGGCGAGGGCCGTCGCGCCGTCGGCGACGAGCAGCTGCAGCTCGTCGCCGGCCGTGCGCTCGGGCGGCAGCACCAGGCGGTCGCCGAACCGTGCGGTGAGCATCCCGATCGCCTCGTCCACGTGGTCGCGATCGTGCCGGCTGTCCACCTGGTCGGCGATGATGACGAACACGATGGTCCTCCTCGGCTGGGGTGCATCAACCGTACAGGGGTGATGCCCCGCATGTCAACCCCTGAGGGATGCCCCACCGCGGTCCTCGCGGCGCCCCGCTGATACCCTGACCGCGTGACCGCAGCCCCCGTCTCCCTCACCATCCCGCAGAACGACGACAGCTTCGACGACGTCTGGGAGGAGATCGTCTGGCGCGGTCTCGTGCACGTCTCGACCGATGCGGCGGCCCTGAAGCAGGCGCTCGCGGGGGAGCCGATCACGTACTACTGCGGCTTCGACCCGACCGCGCCGAGCCTGCACCTGGGCAACCTCGTGCAGTTGCTGCTCATGCGCCGGCTGCAGCTCGCCGGGCACCGCCCGCTGGCGCTCGTCGGCGGGTCGACGGGGCTCATCGGCGATCCGAAGCCGACCGCCGAGCGCACGCTCAACACCCCCGACACGGTCGCCGAGTGGGTGGGCTACCTGCAGGGGCAGGTGAGCCGGTTCCTGCCAGCGGAGGGGGAGAACCCGGTCACCCTGGTGAACAACCTCGACTGGACGGCGCCGTTGAGCGCCATCGACTTCCTGCGCGAGGTCGGCAAGTTCTTCCGCGTCGGCACGATGCTCAAGAAGGACGCCGTCTCGGCGCGGCTCAACTCCGACGAGGGCATCAGCTTCACCGAGTTCAGCTACCAGGTGCTGCAGGGCATGGACTTCCTCGAGCTGCACCGCCAGTACGGCTGCACCCTGCAGACGGGCGGCAGCGATCAGTGGGGCAATCTGACGAGCGGCACCGAGCTCATCCGCAAGGCCGAGGGCACGAGCGTGCACGCGATCGGCACGCCCCTCGTCACGAACTCCGACGGCACCAAGTTCGGCAAGAGCGAGGGCAACGCCATCTGGCTCGATGCGGCGATGTGCTCGCCGTACGCGATGTACCAGTTCTGGCTCAACACCGATGACGCCGACGTCGTCGAGCGGCTCAAGGTCTTCACGTTCCTCGGCCGCGCCGAGATCGAGGAGTACGCGCGCAAGGTCGCCGACGAGCCCTTCCGGCGCGAGGCGCAGCGACGCCTGGCGCTCGAGGTCACCGGACTGGTGCACGGCGCCGATGCCGTCGCGGCCGTGATGGATGCCTCCGCCGCGCTCTTCGGCGGCGGCGACCTGCACGCGCTCGACGAGGCAACTCTGGCCTCGGCGATCGACGAGCTGCCCCAGGCCGAGCTCGCGGGGTCGGAGACGGTGGTCGCCGCGCTCGTGGCCACGGGCCTCTCGGCCAGCGTCAGCGAGGCTCGCCGCGCGATCGGTCAGGGCGGCGTCGCCCTCAACAACCGCAAGGTCGAGTCGGAGTCCGAGACCCTCGAGGGCCAGGGCCTCGCGGGCGGGATCGCCGTGCTGCGCCGCGGCAAGAAGACCCTCGCCGGCCTGCGTCTGCGGTGATCGTCGGGGGCCGCGACGGGCGACACGCCCGGGCGGCGGAGTTGATTTGCCCGCCCCCGTGAACCCTGCGTAAATTATCCCCTCGTCACCCCAAAGGTGCGGAAGAGCCGAAGAGCCTTCCGGCCTCACGTGGGACGAGATCCTCCTCGTGAACCAGCCCTTGCCGGGCTGAGATCGCGAGCGTAGGATGCCCTTCCCGGCACTCGCTCGTCGAGCTGGTCGGCTGCGGATCACCGCGCCGACCCGTTTGCATTGCGACACCGAGTCGGGTAAGTTAGTGGAGTTGCCCTGTTGCGGCGGTCGAGAGACCGGCGGTCAGGTGCGTCCGATCCTTGAGAACTCAACAGCGTGCACTAAGTCAATGCCAAATTATCCTCGTCGGTCGAGCTTTTGCTCGGTCGGGAGAGATTCCTTTGGATTGAAACAAGAATGTCAGTAGATATTCGAACTTCAGTCAGAACAAACTCGTCCTGCTGGTCCTTCGGGTCTGGTGGGGCACTAGATGTGCCGGCTGCCTTTGGGTGGTTTGGCTATCAAACATTTACGGAGAGTTTGATCCTGGCTCAGGACGAACGCTGGCGGCGTGCTTAACACATGCAAGTCGAACGATGAAGCTGGAGCTTGCTCTGGTGGATTAGTGGCGAACGGGTGAGTAACACGTGAGTAACCTGCCCTTGACTCTGGGATAAGCGTTGGAAACGACGTCTAATACCGGATACGAGCTTCAGCCGCATGGCTAGGAGTTGGAAAGAATTTCGGTCAAGGATGGACTCGCGGCCTATCAGCTAGTTGGTGAGGTAATGGCTCACCAAGGCGACGACGGGTAGCCGGCCTGAGAGGGTGACCGGCCACACTGGGACTGAGACACGGCCCAGACTCCTACGGGAGGCAGCAGTGGGGAATATTGCACAATGGGCGCAAGCCTGATGCAGCAACGCCGCGTGAGGGACGACGGCCTTCGGGTTGTAAACCTCTTTTAGCAGGGAAGAAGCGAAAGTGACGGTACCTGCAGAAAAAGCACCGGCTAACTACGTGCCAGCAGCCGCGGTAATACGTAGGGTGCAAGCGTTGTCCGGAATTATTGGGCGTAAAGAGCTCGTAGGCGGTTTGTCGCGTCTGCTGTGAAAACGCGAGGCTCAACCTCGCGCCTGCAGTGGGTACGGGCAGACTAGAGTGCGGTAGGGGAGATTGGAATTCCTGGTGTAGCGGTGGAATGCGCAGATATCAGGAGGAACACCGATGGCGAAGGCAGATCTCTGGGCCGTAACTGACGCTGAGGAGCGAAAGCGTGGGGAGCGAACAGGATTAGATACCCTGGTAGTCCACGCCGTAAACGTTGGGAACTAGATGTAGGGACCATTCCACGGTTTCTGTGTCGCAGCTAACGCATTAAGTTCCCCGCCTGGGGAGTACGGTCGCAAGACTAAAACTCAAAGGAATTGACGGGGGCCCGCACAAGCGGCGGAGCATGCGGATTAATTCGATGCAACGCGAAGAACCTTACCAAGGCTTGACATATACGAGAACGGGCCAGAAATGGTCAACTCTTTGGACACTCGTAAACAGGTGGTGCATGGTTGTCGTCAGCTCGTGTCGTGAGATGTTGGGTTAAGTCCCGCAACGAGCGCAACCCTCGTCCTATGTTGCCAGCACGTAATGGTGGGAACTCATGGGAGACTGCCGGGGTCAACTCGGAGGAAGGTGGGGATGACGTCAAATCATCATGCCCCTTATGTCTTGGGCTTCACGCATGCTACAATGGCCGGTACAAAGGGCTGCAATACCGCAAGGTGGAGCGAATCCCAAAAAGCCGGTCTCAGTTCGGATTGAGGTCTGCAACTCGACCTCATGAAGTTGGAGTCGCTAGTAATCGTGGATCAGCAACGCCACGGTGAATACGTTCCCGGGCCTTGTACACACCGCCCGTCAAGTCATGAAAGTCGGTAACACCCGAAGCCAGTGGCCCAACCGCAAGGAGGGAGCTGTCGAAGGTGGGATCGGTGATTAGGACTAAGTCGTAACAAGGTAGCCGTACCGGAAGGTGCGGCTGGATCACCTCCTTTCTAAGGAGCATCTACCCCCCTCTTGCCGCCATCAGGCGGTGGTGGGGTGGGGTCAGAAGCCAGATCTGAGACGCATGTTCTCAGCTGGTAGCTCATGGGTGGAACATTGACTTTGGGTGCGGGTGAGCGTCGGCGCTCTAGTACTCCTCTTCTCTTGCAGAGGGGGATGGAAGAAGAGCCGGCGGGAGCCTGCACCGTGCACGCTGTTGGGTCCTGAGGGACCGGGCCTCGTACAGCTCTCCACAGGGAGGGGGTGCGGGTATCGATTCCTCGGACCGTGGTCTGGCCGACTAGAAAGCACGCAGCTTCTGTAACAGGGGGCTGCGTCGTCGGGCAGGGGCGGTACCGACCGTATGTTGAGAACTACACAGTGGACGCGAGCATCTTAGAACTGAAGGTCGTCAAGACTTTCGGATCTATAGATCAAACATCTCGAAAGAGATATAGATCATTGGTCGCAGCAGACGCGCATGCCGCAAGGTGTGAGTGGACGCTGCCGATCGATTCAAACTCATGTAGTCAAGTTTCTAAGAGCAAACGGTGGATGCCTTGGCATCTGGAGCCGAAGAAGGACGTAGCAATCTGCGATAAGCCTCGGTTAGCTGATAAGCAAGCATTTGATCCGAGGATTTCCGAATGGGGAAACCCCGTCAGGCACTTCGTGTGACCTGATGACTCCCGCCTGAATATATAGGGCGGGTAGAGGGAACGTGGGGAAGTGAAACATCTCAGTACCCACAGGAAGAGAAAACAACAGTGATTCCGTCAGTAGTGGCGAGCGAACGCGGAAGAGGCTAAACCGATCATGTGTGATAGCCGGCAGGCGTTGCATGGTCGGGGTTGCGGGACTTTCCTGTAGATCTGCCGATCTATGAGGGTTACAGCGCGATATAGACGAATGGTCTTGAAAGGCCAGTCACAGAGGGTGCCAACCCCGTAGTCGAAATGTCGTAATGGCCCGGAGAGTATCCCAAGTAGCACGGGGCCCGAGAAATCCCGTGTGAATCTGTCAGGACCACCTGATAAGCCTAAATACTCCCAGATGACCGATAGCGGACAAGTACCGTGAGGGAAAGGTGAAAAGTACCCCGGGAGGGGAGTGAAATAGTACCTGAAACCGTTTGCTTACAAACCGTCGGAGCAGCCCTAGTAGCTGTGACGGCGTGCCTTTTGAAGAATGAGCCTGCGAGTTAGTGATATGTGGCGAGGTTAACCCGTGAGGGGCAGCCGTAGCGAAAGCGAGTCTGAATAGGGCGATTCAGTCGCATGTCCTAGACCCGAAGCGAAGTGATCTATCCATGGCCAGGTTGAAGCGACGGTAAGACGTCGTGGAGGACCGAACCCACTTAGGTTGAAAACTGAGGGGATGAGCTGTGGATAGGGGTGAAAGGCCAATCAAACTTCGTGATAGCTGGTTCTCTCCGAAATTCATTTAGGTGCAGCGTTGCGTGTTTCTTGCCGGAGGTAGAGCTACTGGATGGCCGATGGGCCCCAAAAGGTTACTGACGTCAGCCAAACTCCGAATGCCGGTAAGTGAGAGCGCAGCAGTGAGACGGTGGGGGATAAGCTTCATCGTCGAGAGGGAAACAACCCAGACTACCGACTAAGGTCCCTAAGCGTGTGCTAAGTGGGAAAGGATGTGGAGTTGCATAGACAACCAGGAGGTTGGCTTAGAAGCAGCCACCCTTGAAAGAGTGCGTAATAGCTCACTGGTCAAGTGATTCCGCGCCGACAATGTAACGGGGCTCAAGCACACCACCGAAGTCGTAGGATTCGCATTGTAGGTAGGCCTTCGTGGTCCAGCCGTGCGGATCGGTAGGAGAGCGTCGTGTGGCCAGTGAAGCGGCGGTGTAAACCAGCCGTGGAGGCCACACGAGTGAGAATGCAGGCATGAGTAGCGAAAGACGGGTGAGAAACCCGTCCTCCGAATGACCAAGGGTTCCAGGGCCAGGCTAATCCGCCCTGGGTAAGTCGGGACCTAAGGCGAGGCCGACAGGCGTAGTCGATGGACAACGGGTTGATATTCCCGTACTGACGAAGAACCGCCCAAGTCAATCCAGTAATGCTAAGTGTCCGAATCCCTCTGATGGATCCCTTCGGGGTGAAGCGTTGGGGCTAGCACACGACCCTATGCTGGTGCGGCTAGCGTATTAACAGGTGTGACGCAGGAAGGTAGCTGAGCCGGGCGATGGTAGTCCCGGTGTAAGGATGTAGGGCGAGAGATAGGCAAATCCGTCTCTCATACAGCCTGAGATCCGATGCGTACCCCTCACGGGGGAAATCAGTGATCCTATGCTGCCGAGAAAAGCATCGACGCGAGGTTCTAGTCACCCGTACCCCAAACCGACTCAGGTGGTCAGGTAGAGAATACCAAGGAGATCGAGAGAATCGTGGTTAAGGAACTCGGCAAAATGCCCCCGTAACTTCGGGAGAAGGGGGGCCGGATTCGTGAAGGGATTTACTCCTGGAGCGTTGAAGGCCGCAGAGACCAGTGGGAAGCGACTGTTTACTAAAAACACAGGTCCGTGCCAAGTCGCAAGACGATGTATACGGACTGACGCCTGCCCGGTGCTGGAAGGTTAAGAGGAGCGGTTAGCGTAAGCGAAGCTGCGAATTTAAGCCCCAGTAAACGGCGGTGGTAACTATAACCATCCTAAGGTAGCGAAATTCCTTGTCGGGTAAGTTCCGACCTGCACGAATGGCGTAACGACTTCCCAGCTGTCTCAACCGCGAACTCGGCGAAATTGCACTACGAGTAAAGATGCTCGTTACGCGCAGCAGGACGGAAAGACCCCGTGACCTTTACTACAGTTTGGTATTGGTGTTCGGTGTGGCTTGTGTAGGATAGGTGGGAGACTGTGAAGCTGGCACGCTAGTGTCGGTGGAGTCGTTGTTGAAATACCACTCTGGTCACTCTGGATGTCTAACTTAGAACCGTAATCCGGTTCAGGGACAGTGCCTGATGGGTAGTTTAACTGGGGCGGTTGCCTCCCAAAAAGTAACGGAGGCGCCCAAAGGTTCCCTCAACCTGGTTGGCAATCAGGTGTCGAGTGTAAGTGCACAAGGGAGCTTGACTGTGAGACTGACAGGTCGAGCAGGGACGAAAGTCGGGACTAGTGATCCGGCAGTGGCTTGTGGAAGCGCTGTCGCTCAACGGATAAAAGGTACCTCGGGGATAACAGGCTGATCTTGCCCAAGAGTCCATATCGACGGCATGGTTTGGCACCTCGATGTCGGCTCGTCGCATCCTGGGGCTGGAGTAGGTCCCAAGGGTTGGGCTGTTCGCCCATTAAAGCGGTACGCGAGCTGGGTTTAGAACGTCGTGAGACAGTTCGGTCCCTATCCGCTGCGCGCGCAGGAAGTTTGAGAGGATCTGACCCTAGTACGAGAGGACCGGGTTGGACGAACCTCTGGTGTGTCAGTTGTTCCGCCAGGAGCACCGCTGATTAGCTACGTTCGGGATGGATAACCGCTGAAAGCATCTAAGCGGGAAGCCGGCCTCGAGATGAGACTTCCATACCCTTTTAGGGTGAGAGGCTCCCAGCCAGACGACTGGGTTGATAGGCGGGATGTGGAAGTGGGGACTCAAGACCCATGGAGCTGACCCGTACTAATAAGCCGATAACTTGACAACAACCTCCCCACCTCGTGTGGGGGAATGAGTTTGCTGCTCGCGTCCACTTTGTGGTTCTCGATTTACGGTCGAGAATCGCACACACAACACGCTGTGTTGATAGCACCGTGTGTGTTGTCGTTGTGCTCTTGATTGAGAAATCAATAGTGTTTCGGCGGCCATAGCGAAGGGGAAACGCCCGGTCACATTCCGAACCCGGAAGCTAAGACCTTCTGCGCCGATGGTACTGCGAGGGGGACCTCGTGGGAGAGTAGGACACCGCCGGACTTCATTTCGTGTGATGGCCACCCAGCAATGGGTGGCCATCACTCGTTAACGAGTCGAATCGCCCGCCGTGGCTACGAGAGAATCATCCGCAGTACCGATGACGAGGAGTCCGCATGGCCGAGCGCCCCGACCGACCCGACCGCGATCGTGAGGATGGCGGTACGCCGCCGCGCCGGAGCGGAGCAGGCGGCAGCGCCTTCGGCGATCGACCGCGCCGCGACGGCGGGGCCGGGAGCGGGGCCCGCAGCGACGGCGACCGAGGTCGTCCGCGTGGCGATGCGCCCCGGGCCGGTGGTGCTCGCAGCGATGCGCCTCGATCGGATCGACCCCGACGTGGGGGTGACCGCCCGTGGAAGCGCGATGGTGCTCCTGGCGGTGAGCGGACGCGCCGCGACGGTGCGCCGAGCTCGGATCGACCGTGGAAGAGGGACTCCGCACCGCGCGACGCCCGCCCCGCTCGAGACGGGGACCGGCCGTGGAAGCGCGACGGCGCACCGTCGGGCGATCGGCCGCGCACGGGCGGGGAGCGGTCCTGGCAGAGGAACAGCGGTGCCCCGGGCGAGCGCGCGCCGCGCGACGCGGGCGGGCAGCGCGGCTCAGATCGTGCGGGCAATCGCGGTGGCGCTCCTGCTGGCGGGCGTGCGCCGCGTGACGGCGATCGTCCGTGGGCGTCTCGGGACTCGGCCGGTGCTGGCGAGCGTGGTCGCCGGGACGGCGACCGCCCGCGTCGCGACGATGAGCGGTCATCCCGCGACGTCGGTGCTCGGGCTGGCGGAGCTGCCGGCGCGCGCCCCCGCCGCGATGATGAGCGGGCGCCCCGCGAGTTCGGCGGACGGCCTGATCGCGCCGTCGGCGGCCGCGGTGGTTCCTCCGCTGCCGATCGTGGCGGCCGAAGTGGCGGCGAGCGCTCCGACCGGTTCGGCGGCGATCGTGCGAGCCGCAGCGGCGGCGAGCGGCCGAACCGCGCGGCCGGGGGGCGTCAGGAGGGCATCCGCGCTCGTCGGACGGACGCCGAGTCGGCGCCGCGGCATGACGATCCGCCGATCGACGAGCAGATCACCGGGCGCGAGCTCGATAAGAGCGCCCGGCTCGAGCTGAAGACGCTGAGCAAGGAGAACGCCGACCGCGTCGCGCAGCACCTCGTGATGGCGAGCATGCTCATCGAGACCGACATCGCGCTCGCCCACCGCCACGCGCAGGCCGCGGGACGACGGGCCGGCCGCGTCAGCGTCGTGCGCGAGACGCTCGCGATCACGGCCTACGCCGTCGAGGACTACACCCTGGCGCTGCGCGAGCTGCGCACCTACCGTCGGCTGAGCGGCTCGAACGAGCAGCTGCCGCTCATGGTCGACTGCGAGCGCGGGCTCGGTCGCCCCGAGAAGGCGCTCGAGCTCGGGCGCTCGGTCGACCGCGCGGAGCTGAGCGTTCCGACCCGCGTCGAGCTCGCCATCGCCATGTCGGGCGCGCGCCTCGACCTCGGGCAGCCCGAGCAGGCCCTCGCCGAGCTCGAGATCCCGCAGCTCGACCCCTCCACCGCCTACCGGTACAGCCCGGGGCTGTTCGACGCCTACGCCGTCGTGCTCGCCGAGCTCGGTCGCGAGGAGGAGGCCGCCGAGTGGGGCCGTCGCGCCGACGTCGCGGCCGAGGCCATCGGTGGCGCCGAGGGCGAGTTCGACGACATCGTCGAGATCGTCGAGGAGGAGCTCGGGGACGAGGAGCCCCGCGCCGTGGACGAGGAGACCGTGCTCGAGCGCGTCGACGCGGTCGAGGCCTCGACCCCGACGTCGCACGGCGAGCCGGACGCGGAGCCGGACGACGAGTCCGACGCTGAGGCCGGCGACGAGTTCACCGACGAGGTCGCGGGCGCCGCCGATGCTGCGGATGCCGGTTCGGCGGACACGGACGACGACGAGGACGACCGCGACGCCGTTGACGGCCACGAGGTGGACGCCCCGCAGGACGTCCCGCAGCCCGAGGGCGGCGAGGAGCAGCACGGTGTTCGGTAAGCGCGCTGCGGCGGCGGCGACCCCGCTGACCGGTCGGGACGCGCTGCTGCTCGACCTCGACGGCGTCGTCTACAAGGGAGAGAAGGCCATCCCGCACGCCGTGGAGAGCATCAACCGCGCCGCCGAGACGCTGCGCGTCGGCTACATCACCAACAACGCCTCGCGCACCGACGTCTCCGTCGCCGAGCACCTCGGCTCGCTCGGGCTGCGGCTGACGCCGGCCGATGTGGTGACGAGCCCGCAGGCGGCGGTGCGGGTGCTCGCCACCCTCGTCGAACCCGGATCGCGCATCCTCGTCGTCGGGGGCGACGGCCTCGTGACCGAGGTCGAGAACGCCGGCTACATCGTCACCCGCTCGGCGGAGGACGCGCCCGACGCGGTCATCCAGGGCTTCGCCCCCCACGTCGGCTGGGAGCACCTGGCCGAGGCCTCCTTCGCGCTGCACACGGGCATCCCGTGGGTGGCGACCAACACCGACTGGACGATCCCCGTCGCGCGCGGCGTCGCCCCGGGCAACGGCACGCTCGTCTCCGCCGTGCACCTCGCCGTCGGGCGCCTGCCGGTCTTCGCCGGCAAGCCCGAGAAGGCGATCTTCGACGTCGCGAGCGAGCGCTTCGGCGCCGAGCGCGCCCTCGTCGTCGGCGACCGGCTCGACACCGACATCCTCGGCGGCAATCGCGCCGGCATCGACACGGCGCTCGTGCTCACCGGCATCGACCAGCCGAAGCAGGTGCTCGCAGCCTCCGCGAACATGCGGCCGACGTTCATCATCGACGACCTGCGCGCGCTGTTCCAGCCGTACCCCGAGACGCGCGAGACGGTGGATGCGGAGGGCGTGCGCTCGGTCGAGGTCGGCAAGGCCGTCGTGCGCATGAAAGGGCACGTGCTGCGCGTCGCCCGCGCGGGGGACGACCGGCTCGACCTCATCCGCGCGGCCTCGACCGCGGTCTACGCGAGCGGGCTGCAGATCTACGGCATCGACGTCGACCCCGAGCTGCTCGCGTTGCTCTGAGCGCCGCAGGGCGCCCCTCGGGCGGGTGCGGCGCGGGGCTATAGTCGGCGTCATGAGCGAGTACGGCGATGTCGGCCACGCCGAGCAGGCCCCGATGACGAACCCGACGACGGTGCACGAGGTGCAGGCCGACGAGGCCATCGTCTCGCGCATCTCGCTCGTCGAGGATCAGCCGCTGGCCGATCGGGCCCCGGCGTTCGAGCAGCTCGTCGACGAGCTGCGCGCGCACCTGGAGGGCACCGACGGCGAGGCGCGCCGCTCCGGCGCGTGAGCCGCCGGCGACCGACCCGATGAGCGACTCCCTGCGGCTCGACGCCGCGCTCGTGCAGCTCGGGCTCGCGCGTTCGCGAGCCCTCGCCCGGGCGGCGATCGAGCAGGGGCGCGTGAGCGTCGACGGCCGCGCGATCGTCAAGCCCGCGCATCCCGTCGCCGAGGGCGCGCGCCTCGTCGTCGAGGGCGAGGACCACTACGTGAGCCGCGCGGCGCACAAGCTCATCGCCGCGCTCGACGCCGCCGCGATCGATCCGAGCGGGATGCTCTGCCTCGACCTCGGCGCCAGCACGGGCGGCTTCACCCAGGTGCTGCTCGAGCGCGGCGCCGCCCGCGTCATCGCGCTCGACGTCGGGCACGGACAGCTCGCAGCCTCGATCGCGCTCGACCCGCGCGTGGTGAGCGTCGAGGGTGAGAACGCGCGCTCGCTGACCGCCGAGCGCCTGGCCGAGGTGAGCGGCGTGGCCGAGCGCCCGCAGCTGGTGGTCGGCGATCTGAGCTTCATCCCGCTGCGGATGATCCTGCCCGCGATCGTCGCCACGGCCGCGCCGGAGGCGCCGATCGTGCTGCTCGTGAAGCCGCAGTTCGAGGTCGGCCGCACCGGCGTGCGCGAGGGTGTCGTGCGCGACGCCGCCCTGCGGGAGGACGCGATCATGGGCGTGCTCTGGGCCGCCTTCGATCTCGGCCTGCTGGCGGAGCGGATCGACTCGTCACCCGTGCTGGGGACGAGCGGGAATCACGAGTACCTGGCCGTCTTCCGGCCGGGCGCCGGAGAGCATCCGACACAATGGAGGAGCCGCGTCGCCGCACTCGCGCGAGCGGAACCCCGCCAGGAGGCATCCCCGTGACCGATCGCCACATCCTCGTCGTCGCCCACACCGGGCGGCCCGAGTCGCTCGGCGCGGCCGTCACGGTCTGCGATCACCTGCGCGGGGCCGGCCTCGTCCCCGTGGTCGCCGCGGACTCGATCGACGACATCGCCGAGGCGTGGGGCTCGGATGCCCTGCGCGTGCTCGGCGACGACGTCGCGGTCGGCGACCTCGAGCTCGTCATCGTGCTCGGCGGCGACGGCACCATCCTGCGCGCCGCCGAGCTCGCGCGCGGGGGCTCGGCGCCGCTGCTCGGCGTCAACCTCGGGCACGTCGGGTTCCTCGCCGAGAGCGAGAAGGACGACCTCGCCGAGGCGATCACCCGGGCGCTGCAGCGCGACTACCTCGTCGAGGAGCGCATGACGATGTCGGTGCGCGTCAAGGTCGGCACCGAGGTCATCTACGAGAGCTGGGCCCTCAACGAGGCCACGGTCGAGAAGGGCAGCCGCGAGCGCATGCTCGACGTCGTCGTCGAGGTCGACAGCCGCCCGCTGTCGAGCTTCGGCTGCGACGGCGTCGTCATGTCCACGCCCACCGGCTCGACCGCGTACGCGTTCTCGGCCGGCGGGCCCGTCGTGTGGCCGAGCCTGGATGCCCTGCTCCTGGTTCCGCTCAGCGCCCACGCCCTCTTCGCGCGGCCGCTCGTCGTCGGCCCGAACTCCTCCCTCGCGGTTGAGGTGCTCGAGCGCTCGCAGGGGCTCGGCGTGCTCTGGTGCGACGGCCGCCGCGCGTTCGACCTGCCGCCGGGCGCCCGCGTCGTCGCGCGCCGCTCGAGCACCCCTGTGCGGCTCGCCCGCCTGCACCAGGCGCCCTTCACCGACCGCCTCGTGAAGAAGTTCGCCCTCTCGGTGACCGGCTGGCGCGGGCCGGTCGAGCCGGGCGAGGCGACGGAGCCGGCGACCGGGGCGATCGAGCTGCCGCACCTCGGCGACGGGGAGGGCCGGCCGGCGTGATCGAGGAGATCAGCATCCGCCACCTCGGCGTCATCGGCGAGGCGCGCCTGCCGCTCGGGCCCGGGTTCACGGCGCTCACCGGCGAGACCGGCGCCGGCAAGACCATGGTCGTCACCGCGCTCGGACTGCTGCTGGGCGCCCGCGCCGACTCGGGGGCGATCCGCTCGGGCAGCGAGCAGGCGCTCGTCGAGGGACGCTGGCGCATCGACGCCGAGGGGGCCGTGGCCGAGCGGGTGCGCGACGCCGGGGGAGACCTGGATGGGGACGAGCTGCTGCTCGCCCGCACGCTCTCGACCGAGGGTCGAAGTCGCGCCGTCGTCGGCGGTCGCTCGGCCCCTGTCGCCGTGCTCACCGAGCTGGGCGAGCAGCTCGTCGTCGTGCACGGGCAGAGCGATCAGCTTCGGCTGAAGTCGGCGACCGCGCAGCGCGAGGCGCTCGATCGCTTCGCCGGGCCCGAGCTCGCCCGCGCCCTTGCCGAGTACCAGGCCGTGCACGCGCGCTGGGCGCAGGCGCAGGCCGACCTCGAGACGCTCGAGGCCGACCGCGACCGTCGCGCGCGCGAGGCCGAGGAGCTGCGCCTCGCGATGGAGGAGATCGAGCAGGCCGCGCCCGAGCGCGGGGAGGACGACCGGCTCGCCGAGCAGGCCGATCGGCTCGCCAACATCGAGGATCTGCGGCTCGCCGCGGTGCAGGCGCACGAGCTCATCTCGGCTGAGAGTCTCGACGAGGGCCGCGACGCCGTGAGCCTCATCGAGGCCGCCCGCCGTACCGTCGACCGCGTCGCCGGGCACGACCCGCAGCTCGTCCCCGTCGTGGAGGCGCTCGCCAACGCCGGCTTCGTGCTGGGCGAGGCCGCGCTGCAGCTCTCGAGCTACACCGCTTCGCTCGACAGCGACGGCGGCCGCGAGCTCGAGACGGTGCAGGAGCGCCGTGCCGAGCTGGCGACCCTCGTGCGCAAGTACGGCCCCTCGCTCGACGATGTCATCGACCACCTCGAGCAGGGCTCCACGCGCCTGCTCGAGCTCGACCAGGATGGCGACCGCCTCGTCGCACTGCAGGCGAGCGTCGACGCCGACCTCGCCGAGCTCGACCGCCGGGCATCAGCCCTCACCGCACTGCGCGAGGCGGCCGCCGAGACGCTGTCGACCGCGGTCACCGCCGAGCTCGCCGCGCTCGCCATGCCGACCGCGCGGCTGAGCGTCGCCGTCGACACCCGCGAGGAGTTCACGGCGACCGGCCGCGACCTGGTCGCGCTGCTGCTGCAGCCGCACCCCGGCAGCGAGCCGCGACCGCTCGGCAAGGGTGCCTCGGGGGGCGAGCTCTCGCGGGTCATGCTCGCGCTCGAGGTCGTCGTCGCCGGCAGCGACCCCGTGCCGACCTTCATCTTCGACGAGGTGGATGCCGGCGTCGGCGGGGCGAGCGCCATCGAGATCGGCCGCCGTCTCGCGCGCCTCGCCGAGAGCGCGCAGGTGATCGTCGTCACCCACCTCGCCCAGGTCGCCGCCTTCGCCACCAACCACCTCAGCGTCGTCAAGGACGTCGACGGCGCGGTCACCGCCTCGAGCGTGCGGCAGCTGCAGGGCGAGGAGCGCATCGCCGAGATGGCGCGCCTGCTCAGCGGCCTGCCCGACAGCGAGAGCGGCCTCGCCCACGCCCGCGAGCTCGTCGCGATGGCGAGCACTCGGGCGTAGTCACCGTGGTCCGCGCGCGCGGCTAGCTGTACCCGGTCAGCACGTTGGTGACACAAGGCAGAGGAGAAGGCCTTCATTCTGGGTGGTGTCTAAACGCCCTGAAGAGGAAGGCCTTCTCGTGGTCCACCGTAACGCTCCCCTTGCTCCCGCCGGCCGACTGATCCTGGTCCGACGGGTGCTGTCCGGTCGTCCTGTGTCGCATGTCGCGAAAGAGCTCGGCGTGTCACGCCAGTGCGCTCACCGCTGGGTGACCCGCTTCCGCGAGCACGGAATCCGCGCGCTGGAGGACCGCTCGTCGCGGCCGCGCCGATCACCCAGCACCACGTCCCCGCAGCTGGCCGCAGCGCTGATCGCGTCCCGGGAACGCGACAGGCTCGGCCGCGATGAGCTCGCGAGGCGTTTCGCGGTGAGCCCCTCGACCGCGTCCCGACTGATCGTGAAGGCGGGGTTGCCTGCCCTGCATGAGTTGGACCCGGTCACCGGGACTCGCATCCGTCAAGGCCGCCGGACCCGTCTTCGATACGAGCGCGAGCAGCCGGGTGATCTGATCCATATCGACGTGAAGAAGCTCGGCCGCATCCCTGACGGCGGCGGATGGCGCCTGAACGGTCTGGGAACGATCGAGCACAACATCGGCCGGAAACGATCCGTGAGGCTCGGCTTCGACTACGTCCACGTCGCGGTCGATGACCACTCCCGGCTCGCGTTCGCGCAGGTGCTGCCGGATGAAAAGGGCGAAACCTGCGCGGCGTTCCTCAACAACGCTGCTGCGTTCTTCACCGGACACGGGATCAGGATCCGGCAGGTCATGACCGACAACGCCTTGAACTACCGAAACTCCGCAGCCTTCCGAAGCGTTATGGAGTCGTTGGCGGCCACCCACGTGCTCACGAGACCGTATTCGCCCTGGCAGAACGGGAAAGCCGAACGCTTCAATCGCACCCTCCAGGAGGGGTGGGCATATCGACACGCGTTCACCTCGAACCAGGAACGCGCCAACGCCCTCGCGCCCTGGCTTGACCACTACAACTACGATCGACCCCACACCGCCTGCAAAGACCTGCCCCCGATCAGTCGAGTGTCACCAACCTCATGACCGAGTACAGCTAGCGGGCGGCGGCGCCGGGCGGGGAGACCGGTACCTCGAGCTGCTGCGGCGGAGCATCCGTCGATGCGGAGAGCACGAGCACCGACGCCGACTCCCGCGCGAGGTACGCGGCGGCGGGCACCACCACGACGCTCGTCGTCGGGCCGTAGTCGGCCGTGCAGGCCTCGACCCGGCCCGTGCTCACCGTCAGCACGAGCGTCGACGCATCGGCCTCGAGCGCGATCGGCAGCAGCGGGCAGCTCGAGCTGCCGTAGGTGGTGACGAGCAGACGGTCGGGCTGCTCCGACCACTGCAGCACCACCGGTTGCTCGGGCGGCGGGGCGGCGGGGTCGGAACCCTCGGGAAGCCCGGGAACCGTCGACTCGGCGATCGAGGAGCCGTCGGGGCCCGCGCCGGCGGCGAGCACATCGCGGAACACGCGTTCGCGTCCGCCGGAATCGCGCACCGTCACCGTGACAGTCGCCTGGTCGAGGCCCTCGGGCGCCTCGAAGACGTGAGCCAGCGGGGAGAGGTCGTCGGTGCAGGCCTGCGCCGGCGTCGGCTCGAAGCGCACGGGCACGACGCCGTCCTCCACCTCGCCGATGCTCGTCGCGATCGGCGGGCAGGCGCTCGAGCCCCAGGTGACGATGACGAGGCGACCCTGCTCGTCGATCCAACCCACGGGGTCGGTCGACGAGACCTCGGGCGAGAGCAGCGGGTCGCGGATCGGCGCGTCGGCGGGCCACCCGGGCTGGGTCTCGAGCGCGACCGACTCGGGCGGCGCCGAGGGCAGGATCGCGCATCCCGCCAGCAGGGCGATCGCGGCGACGACGGCGCCCCCGATGGCGGCGACGCGGGATGCGCGGCGCACGCCCTCGTGCCGTTCGAGTACCGCCTGCCGCCCCATGCGCCCGACGCTACGCCCGGCACCTGAGCGCGTCGAGGCGAAAGGGGTCACGGGTCGGATACGATCGAACCCCGTGGCGAACTCTTCAGACGCGGACCTGCCCATCACCAAGCACATCTTCGTGACGGGGGGTGTCGTCTCGTCGCTCGGCAAGGGCCTCACCGCCGCCTCGCTGGGCAATCTGCTCACCGCCCGGGGCCTGCGCGTCGTCATGCAGAAGCTCGACCCGTACCTCAACGTCGACCCCGGCACGATGAACCCGTTTCAGCACGGCGAGGTGTTCGTCACGGACGACGGCGCCGAGACCGACCTCGACATCGGGCACTACGAGCGGTTCCTCGACATCAACCTCAGCCAGGCCGCGAACGTCACCACCGGCCAGGTCTACTCGCAGGTGATCGCGAAGGAGCGCCGCGGCGAGTACCTCGGCGACACCGTGCAGGTCATCCCGCACATCACCGACGAGATCAAGCGGCGCATGCGCCTGCAGGCCGAGGACGACCCGAAGCCCGACGTGATCATCACCGAGATCGGCGGCACGGTCGGCGACATCGAGTCGCAGCCCTTCATCGAGTCGGCCCGCCAGGTGCGCCACGAGCTCGGCCGCAGGAACGTCTTCTTCGTGCACGTGAGCCTCGTGCCCTTCATGAACGCGAGCGGCGAGCAGAAGACCAAGCCGACGCAGCACTCCGTCGCCGCGCTGCGCTCGATCGGCATCCAGCCCGACGCCCTCGTGCTGCGCAGCGACCGGCCCGTCACGAGCGCGAACCGCCGCAAGATCGCCCTCATGTGCGATGTCGAGGAGGCGGGCGTCGTCAACGCCACCGACGCCGCGTCGATCTACGACATCCCCTCGATGCTGCACAGCCAGGGCCTCGACAGCTACATCATCGACCAGCTCGACCTCGAGGCCGGCGAGGTCGACTGGGCCGGCTGGCGCGAGCTGCTCACCGCCGTGCACGAGCCCAAGCGCGAGGTGACGATCGGTCTCGTCGGCAAGTACATCGACCTGCCCGACGCGTACCTCTCGGTGACGGAGGCCCTGCGGGCCGGCGGCTTCGCGCACCAGAGCAAGGTCAGCATCCGGTGGATCGCCTCGGACGAGTGCGAGACGCCGGAGGGCGCCGCGCGCATGCTCGGCGAGCTCGACGCGATCTGCGTGCCCGGCGGCTTCGGCGTGCGCGGCATCGAGGGCAAGCTCGGAGCGCTGCACTTCGCCCGCGAGAACGGCATCCCGACCCTCGGCCTCTGCCTCGGACTGCAGTGCATGGTCATCGAGTACGCGCGCAACGAGGCTCACCTGCCGGGCGCCTCCTCGACCGAGTTCGACCCCGACACCGAGTTCCCGGTGATCGCGACCATGGCCGAGCAGGTCGACATCATCGCGCAGGGCGACCTGGGCGGCACGATGCGCCTCGGCCTGTACGAGGCCGCGCTCGCGCCGGGATCGGTCGTCGCGGAGACGTACGGCAGCGAGAGCATCCAGGAGCGCCACCGCCACCGCTACGAGGTCAACAACCGCTACCGCGACGAGATCGCCGCCGCGGGTCTGCGCTTCTCGGGCACGAGCCCCGACGGCACGCTCGTCGAGTTCGTCGAGCTGCCGCGCGAGGTGCACCCCTACTACGTGGCCACCCAGGCGCACCCCGAGCTGCGCTCGCGCCCCAACAACGCGCATCCGCTGTTCGCCGGGCTCGTCGCCGCCGCCATCGAGCGGCAGAAGGCCAGCCGGCTGTTCGACGACGAGGCGGCGAGCGCGGAGTGACCGCCGTGTCGGGCGGCACCGCGGCGGGGGAGGGCGAGCTCGACGAGCTGCGCGATGAGGCGCACTCGGTCGAGGTGCTCGACTCCGAGGTGGTGTTCGCCGGGCGCGTGTGGGACATCCGGCGTGAGCGCTTCGGGTACGGGGATCACGAGATCGTCCGCGAGTTCATGGAGCACCCCGGCGCGGTGGCCGTGCTGGCCGTCGACGACGAGGAGCGCGTGCTCGTCATCCAGCAGTACCGCCACCCCATCCAGACGCGCGACTGGGAGCTGCCCGCGGGCCTGCTCGACGTCGAGGGCGAGGACCCGCTCGAGGCCGCGCGCCGCGAGCTGGCCGAGGAGGCCGACCTCGCCGCCGAGCACTGGGAGCCGCTCATCACGATGCACACGAGCCCCGGCGGCTCGGACGAGGTGATCCACGTGTTCCTCGCGACGGGGCTCAGCGCGACGGAGACCTTCGACCGCGAGGCCGAGGAGGCCGACATCGTGCTGCGCTGGGTCGCGCTCGACGAGGCGGTGGATGCCGTGCTCGCCTCACGCGCCCGCAACGGCATCCTCATGGCCGCCGTGCTCGCCGCGCACGCCCGGCGAAGCCGAGGCTGACTGTGCCGGCGGTCGAGCAGCCGGAGCGCACCGGCGCGACCGCGCCGCCCGCCGAGCCCGCCCCGGCGCTCGTCCGCGCCGTCGACCGCTACCTGCGCCACATCGCCCTCGAGCGCGGCCGCTCGCCGCACACCGTCGCCGCCTACCGCCGCGACCTCGCCCGCTACACGGCGTACCTCACCGGGATCGGGCGCGAGGAGGTCGCCGAGGTCGAGGCGGCCGACGTCGCGGGGTTCGTGCAGGCGCTGCGCGACCCGGCGGGATCCGGCTCATCGACCCCGGCCGCGCCGGTGGGCGCCGCGACGACCGCGCGGATGCTGTCGAGCGTGCGCGGCTGGCACCGGTTCCTGCTCGAGGAGGGCATCCTGCAGCAGGACGTCGCCGCCGAGCAGAAGCCGCCGACGCAGCCGAAGCGCCTGCCGAAGGCGATCAGCATCGCGCAGGTCGAGCGGCTGCTCGAGGCCTGCGCGGGCGACGACCCGATGATGCTGCGCGACCGCGCCCTGCTCGAGCTGCTCTACGCCACGGGCGCCCGGGCGAGCGAGGCGATCGATCTCAACGTCGACGACGTGATGGGCGACGACGCGCAGGTCGGCGGGGCGGTGCGGCTGTTCGGCAAGGGGCGCAAGCAGCGCATCGTGCCGATCGGCCGCTACGCCCGCGAGGCGCTCGACGCGTACCTGGTGCGGGCGCGGCCGCTGCTCGCGCCGCGGGGGGCCTCGACGCCGGCGCTGTTCCTCGGGGCGCGCGGGGCCCGGCTCAGCCGGCAGTCGGCGTGGCTGGTGATCCGCGCGGCGGCGGAGCGCGCGCGGCTCGACGTCGAGCTCTCGCCGCACACGCTGCGCCACAGCTTCGCGACCCACCTGCTCGAGGGCGGCGCCGACGTGCGCGTCGTGCAGGAGCTGCTCGGCCACGCGAGCGTCGCCACGACCCAGATCTACACGCTCGTCACGGCCGACGCGATGCGCGAGGCCTGGGCGACGGCGCATCCGCGGGCGCTGTAGCGGGGTGGGGCGGGATCGGGTCGCTCGGTCGCGCGGACCGGTCGCCCGATTCCGTCAGAGCGGCGCCGGCGGTGCGTCGGGTGCGCTCGGCCCGTCCTCGCCCCCGCCGATCACGAGGACCTCGGCCTCGCCCGTCGGGCCCCAGCGCACGCTCCAGCGGCTGGTCGGCCCCTCGAGCACGGCGCGCATGCCCTCTGTAAGGAAGACGCTGCGGGCGATGCAGCTCGACGTTCCGACGGTCTCGACGTCGACGAGCAGCACGCACACCTCGTTGCGGGCGTCGTCGGCCGTTCCGGCTCGCACGTGGCGGTAGGCCGCGACCCGCTCGCCGCGATCGCCTTCGGCGCCGGCGGCGAGGATGCGCGGCCCGATGGTGACGGGCAGGCCTGCGGCGAGCATCCGGTCGCGCAGATCGCGCTCGGCGGCGGTCGCGTCGCGGTACAGCAGCTGCAGGGAGGACGCCGGCGGCGGCTCGGGGGCCGGTGCGGCGGCGGCGCTGAGGGCGGCGACCGTGCTGAGCAGCAGTCCGCCGGCGGCCGTGAGAGCGAGCGCGCGGCGCGGGCCGGGCGGGGACGCATCGCGCCGGGCGGGCCGGCGGCGGCGGGTCGGGATGCGCGGCGCGGGCTCCGGGCGGGGCCGGCGCCGCCCGATCCAAGGGCGAGCGGGCTGCTCGGTCGCGGGTTCCGGCGGGGGCGCGGGTCGCGCGGCGGCCCGCCGGGCCAGCTCGCGCACGGCCGCCGCAGCGCGCTGCTCGTCCTCGGCGGAGCGCGGCCGGGCGTAGGCGAGGCGGGTGAGCTCGACGTCGAAGAGGTGCGCGATGACGTGCTCGCGGGCGCGGTCGGCGGCTTCGTGGTCGTCCGGCGGCTGCGCCATGGCCGTAGTCAAGCACGCGGTGCTGCGCGGAGCGAGGGTCAGGGCAGCGGGTCGAGCGCCGCCGTGCCGTCGGCCCGCCAGGAGCCGCGGTAGGGCTCGCCCGAGACGGCGTCGCGCCCCACGACCTCGAGCCCGCGCTCGCGGAAGCCGTCGAGGGTCGCGCAGCTCGTGCCGGAGGGCAGCCCGCGGTCGACGATCATGAGGCAGACGTCCTGCGCCGCCCGGTCGCGCACCGGCTCGCCGTTCTCGCCGAAGCGGCTGCCGTCGGTGAGCGGCAGGAAGGGGTCGCCCTCGCCGGCGGCCGCGGCGAGCTGCCGCGCGGTGCCGGCAGGCGCCCGGAAAACGACGAGCTCGGCCGCCGCGGCGCGCTCGACGATGCGCAGCCCGTCGACCGGGGCGCTGAGCTGCTGCAGCCGGCCGGTGAGCGCGAGCTCGGCCTCGTCGGGCGCGCGCTCGAAGACGGCGAAGGCGGCCGGAGGGCCGGGAGGGGCGATCGCGCCGACGAGGCCCGCACCGCCCACGATCGCGAGGGCGAGGGCACCGGCGAGGGCGGGAGGGCGGCGCCACCAGGGGCGCGGGGCGGTGTCGTCGGCCTCGGCGTCGCTCTCGGCCTCGGTCGTGTCGTCGACGCCGTCTGCGGCCTGCGTTTCCGGGTGCGTGGCGCGGTCGTCGGCCGCGGCGGGATGCTCGGCCGCGGCGCGGGCGGCGAGCAGCTGCTGCCGCTCCTGCGCGGCGGCCTCGGACTGCGCGGCCTCGGCGGGCGTCGAGGCCCGGCCGTAGGCGAGCCGCTCGAGCTCGGCGATGCGGGAGGCCTCGGCGTCGGCATCCCGGGTCATGGGATCAGTCAAGCACGGGGCTGGGCGCCATCACGGCGGCGTCGGCGCGAAGGGGAGGGTGCGCAGCTCGGCCTCGCCCGTGGGCGCCCAGTCGACGGCGTACCGGATGCCGAATCGCTCGGTCTCGAAGACGAGGCCCGATTCGGCGAACTCGGCCAGGGGAGTGCACCGGCCCTCGATCGCGAAGGTGCCGTCGACGACCCAGGCGCAGACCTCCGAGCGGCGGACGAGGGCGCGATCGCCGGCGGAGGGATCGGGGAGCAGGTAGATCGCGCCGCCGAACGGCGAGAGCTCGGTGCCGACGAGGCTCGCGTCGGCGTCCTCAAGGCGCTCGGCCGAGCCCGGCGGGGCGCGGAAGGTGACGAGGGTCGCGGTCGCCGCGTCGGCGACGATACGCCCCTCGCTGATGAGGGGGAGTCCGGCGTCGCGCAGCACCTCGGTGCGGGCCCGTTCGAACGCCGACGCGGCGCGGTCGAAGGCGTCGAGCGCCACGGGGGAGGGCGGAGCGAGGACCAGTCCGGCGACGACCCCGGCGGCGATCGCCGCGAGGCCCGCGCCGAGGAGCCCGCGCAGCGCAGTGGTCGGTCGCCGGCGCCGAGTCGGGAGCGGAGCGGCGACGGAGGGACTCTGCGCGATCGGCGCAGGATCGAGATCGAGCACCGGGTCGTCGGAGGCCGCGGGCGCGTCCGGCGGAACCGGTGCCTCCCGTTCCCCGGCCTGCTCGACCGGCGCCGGTGCCGATCGCAATCGCCGCAGCTCGGCGAGATCGGCCTCCACCTCGGCGGGCGTCCCGGCCGACCCCGCGCCGCCGGGCCCGGGCCGACCGAACAGGCGCTGCTCGAGCTCGAGGATCCTGGCCTCGCGCGCGCCGCCCGCACCGGGGGAGGGGGTCGTCACTCCTCCACCCCGAACGTCGCGCTGCCGTCGGGCAGCCACTCCCAGGTCACCGTCCGCCCGTCGAGTCCGAGACCGCCCTGCAGTCCCGTCTCGGTGAACCGCTCGATCGAGCCGCAGCCGGCGCCGGCCTCGGCGCGGGTGCTGTCGATCGGTTCGACGACGACGCAGGCGGCGAGCCCCCCGGTCGGTTCGGGCTGGAAGACCCCGGCCGCCATGCGCCACTCGTCCGACACGGCGACCTGCCGCAGCTCGATGAGCGGATCGCCGAAGCTGAAACGGCCCTCGTCGGCGGTCGCGCCTCCGCGGGTCTCCGAGTCGGTGAGCGGCAACGACTCGAGCTGCTCGATGGCCGGGATGGCGAGCGCGCGCAGTTCGTCGCGGGTCGTCGGGCCGATGGGCAGCGACTGAACCGCGATCGCTCCGTCCGCCGACCAGGACGCCGCGAACTGCAGTGTGTTGGAGGCGATCGCGGCCGCGAGGCCCTCGCGGGCGAAGCGCTCGGGGCTCTTGCACCGACCGAGACCGCCGAAGCGCAGGCTCACCACCCAGAGGCAGGCCTCCGCGGTGTCGGGTACGACCACGGTCTCGACCGAATCCCCGCGGCGGACGGGATCCGGCACGACAGGACCACCGCTGAGCGGATAGCCGCCGGAGTCGCGCAGTCGCGCCCCCGTGCCCTCGGGTGCGCGGACGACGATGACGGTCGCGCCGTCGCTCTCGGAGAGCACCCGCGCTTCGCCGATGACGGGCGCCCCGACGCCGGCGAGGTCGACGAGGGCCTGCTCGTCCTCCTCCGTCGCCGGCCGGTCGAAGATCGCGAAGGCCGTGGGGTCGACGTCGGCGGCGGCGCGCGTGCCGAACGCCGAGCCCGTGAGGAGGAGCACCGCGACGAGGGCGGCGACGAGGAGGCGGAGGGGGATCCGGGGTGGGCGGCGCTCGCCGAAGGGGTCGGCGCCGGGGGCGAGCGCCGTGCCGCCGTCGGCATCGAGCACGAGGGGGCGCGTCGGGCGACCGGGCCCGGCAGCGGCATCCTGCGTCATGAGGCGAAGTCAATCATGCCGAGCCTCAGGGATCGGGCACGGCCGAGAACGCGCCGTCGGCGCTCCAGCGGAAGGCGACCGTGCCGCTGCCCGAGCCAGCCTCGCCCTCGACGCCCGCCTCGGCGAATCGGGTGAGGTCGGTGCAGGCGAGCGCGGCGCCGGCCTCGCCGAGCGCCCACACGCACGCCCGCGGCTCGATGGTGGTGACGAGCGAGCGGATGACGACGGCCGCGTAGTCCCAGTCGTCATCGGCCCCGAGGATGCGCGGCCCCAGCTGCACGACGCGCCCACCCACCTCGAGCTCGTCGAGGTACCGCAGCTCGCGCGGCGTGGCGGGTCGGTCGAAGACGTCGAAGGCCGGGATGTCGAGGGCCCGCACCTCCTGCGCGGTGAAGCCCTGGGCGCCGAGGAAGGGGTTGCCGCGGGTCTGCAGCACGCTCGCGGCGAGGGAGAGCCCCGCGGCGGTGAGGCCGCCGAGCACCACCACGACGACCGCGGCGATGAGGGCGGGGTGGCGCCAGATCGGCCGGGGTGGGCGCGGGGGGACGGGGTGCATGACGCTCGCGCCGACGCGGGTGCGGCGGCCCGCAACCGCCCGGGGGGCCGCGGCGTCGAGCCGGGCGAGCTCGCGCGCCGCCGCCTCGGCCTCGCGCCGCTCCTCGCCCGTGCGCGCGGGGCCGAACGCGATGCGCTCGAGGGCCCGCCGGGCGTCGTCGTCCATGAGCCCAGTCAACCCCTGCCACCTGCGCGCGGGCAATGCGCGCGCATCCCGCATCGCCGTATCGGGAGGCGGCGGGGAGGCGGCGGCGACGCGGCGGCGACCCGTCGTGACGGCCCCGGGAAACCCCCGATGAGCCCGGCGCTCGCGCGGCCCGTCGCACGGGCTGCGGGCCCGCCGGTCAGTAGACTCGGGCACCATGAGCGGCGAGAAGACGAGCGGTACGGCCCTCCCCGGGATGGAAGCGATCGTGACCGGTCCGACGGGCCGTCCCAAGCGGGAGTTCGACGTCCCCGCGCCCCTCGCCCAGCACGGCCCGGCCCGCATCATCGCCCTGTGCAACCAGAAGGGCGGCGTCGGCAAGACGACGACCACGATCTCGCTGGGGGCGGCGCTCGCCGAGTACGGCCGCAAGGTGCTCGTCATCGACTTCGACCCGCAGGGCGCGCTCTCCGCCGGGCTCGGCGTCAACAGCCACGACGGCCTCACCATCTACGACCTGCTGCTCGGTCGCGAGAAGGACACCCGCCTCGCCGTGCAGCCGACGTCGACGCCGGGACTCGACATCATCCCCGCGAACATCGACCTCAGCGCCGCGGAGGTGCACCTCGTCAACGAGGTGGCCCGCGAGCAGATCCTCGCCCGCGTGCTGCGCCCCGTGCTCGGGGACTACGACGTCATCCTCGTCGACTGCCAGCCCTCGCTCGGCCTGCTCACCGTCAACGCGCTCACCGCCGCGCACGGCGTGCTCATCCCGCTCGAGTGCGAGTACTTCGCGCTGCGCGGCGTCGCCCTGCTCGTCGAGACGATCGAGAAGGTCAAGGACCGCCTCAACCCCGCCATCCAGCTCGACGGCATCCTCGCGACCATGTACGACTCGCGCACCCTGCACTCGCGCGAGGTGCTCGAGCGCGTCGTCGAGGCCTTCGGCGACAGCGTGCTCGAGACCGTCGTCGGCCGCACCGTGAAGTTCCCCGACGCCTCCGTCGCCGGCACCCCGATCACCTCCTACGCCTCCGAGCACCCCGCGGCCCGCGCCTACCGGCAGCTCGCGCGAGAGTTGATCGAGCGTGGCGCCGTCGCCTGAGCCCGAGGTCCTCCCCGTCGATGCGGCGGCTCCGGATGCCCCTCCGGGGTTCCGCGTCAGCCTGAGCTCGTTCGAGGGCCCGTTCGACCTGCTGCTCAGCCTCATCTCGAAGCGCGAGCTCGACATCACCGAGATCGCGCTCAGCGCCGTCACCGACGAGTTCCTCTCGTACCTGCGCGGCCTCGACCACGGGGAGGGCTCGGCGATCGACGAGCTGGATCAGGCGAGCGAGTTCCTCGTGGTCGCCGTGACGCTGCTCGACTGGAAGATCGCGAGCCTGCTGCCGCAGGGCGAGCTCGTCGACGCCGAGGACGTCGCGCTGCTCGAGGCGCGCGATCTGCTCTTCGCCCGCCTGCTGCAGTACCGCGCCTTCAAGGAGGCGAGCGGCTGGTTCGCCTCCCGCATCGATGCCGAGACCCGTCGGCACACCCGCTCGGTGCGCCTGGAGGACCAGTACCGCGAGCGCACGCCCGAGCTGCGCTGGACGACGAGCCTCGACGACTTCGCGGCCCTCGCCCTGCTCGCCCTCACGCCCCGCGAGATCCCCGTCGTCGGCCTCGACCACCTGCACGCCCCCCTCGTCTCGATCCGCGAGCAGGCCGCCCACGTCGTCAGCATGCTGCGCCAGGGCGAGCCGGTGACCTTCCGCGCGCTCATCGCCGGCGCCGAGCAGAAGGGCGTCGTCGTCGCGCGGTTCCTCGCCCTGCTCGAGCTGTACCGGCACGCCGCCGTCGGCTTCGAGCAGCTCGAACCGCTGGGGGAGCTCACCGTGCGCTGGACGGCGGAGAATTGGACGGACGAGAGCCTCGTGAACCTGGGAGCCGACTATGGCCAGTGAGACCGTGACACCGATGCGGGATGCCGCGCCCGAGCCCGGCGACGCCGCGGCGACCCGGCCCGACGCCGCTGCCGCCGCGCAGCCCGACGTCGCCGCCGAGCCGCGGCCGGGCATCCCGGACGGCGTCGACGTGGCCCGCGCTCTCGAGGCCGTGCTCATGGTCGTCGACGAGCCGCAGAGCCTCGTCGGGCTCGCGAGCGCGCTCGGCCGCCCCGTGCCGGAGGTGCGCGCGGCCCTCGCGGCCCTCGTCGCCGACTACGACGGCGAGACCGGCGGCCCGCGGCGCGGCTTCGAGCTGCGCGAGGTCGGCGGGGGCTGGCGCATCTACGTGCGCGCCGAGCTCGACGATTTGGTGCGTGACTTCGTGCACACCCAGAGCCCCGCGAAGCTCTCGCAGGCGGCGCTCGAGACGCTCGCCGTCATCGCCTACAAGCAGCCGATCAGCCGCGGCGCGATCGCCTCGATCCGCGCCGTCAACGTCGACTCGGTCGTGCGCACGCTGCTCGGCCGCGGCCTCATCACCGAGGCCTTCACCGACAGCGAGACCGGCGCCATCCACTACGCCACGACCGAGCTGCTGCTGACGCAGCTCGGCATCAACGGCCTCGACGAGCTGCCGAAGATCTCGCCGCTGCTCGACGACGGCAGCCAGGGGTTCGACGATGTCCGGTAATCGCCACGATGACGACCGCGCGCCGAAGGGCCTCGTGCCCGACGTCGAGCTGACGTTCTCCAGCAATCAGCGCGAGGGCGACAGCGCGACGAGCGAGCGCCTGCAGAAGGTCATGGCCGCCGCGGGCGTCGCCTCGCGCCGCGTGAGCGAGCAGCTCATCGCGCAGGGCCGGGTGACGGTCAACGGCGTCGTCGTCGACGAGCTGGGCGCGCGCATCGAGCCGGCCGTCGACGAGCTGGCCGTCGACGGGGTCGCCGTGCAGCTCGACGGCACCCGCCGCTACGTCATGCTCAACAAGCCCACGGGGGTCGTGAGCACTCTGCGCGACGAGAACGGCCGCCCCGACCTGCGCCAGTTCACCGAACGCTACGACGACCGGCTCTACAACGTCGGGCGCCTCGACGCCGACACGAGCGGACTGCTGCTGCTCACCAACGACGGCGAGCTCGCCAACGTGCTCGCGCACCCGCGGTTCGGGGTCGAGAAGACCTACATCGCCACGGTGAAGGGCGGCGTCACCGGTCAGGCGCTGCGGCGACTGCGCGAGGGCGTCGAGCTCGAGGACGGCCTGGCGGTCGCCGACAAGGCGCGACTGCTGGGGGAGCCCTCGAAGGGCCGCAGCATGGTCGAGCTGACCCTGCACTCCGGTCGCAATCGCGTGGTGCGCCGCATGATGGCCGAGGTCGGGCATCCCGTTATCGAGCTCGTGCGCCGCCAGTTCGGCCCCCTGCACCTCGGAACGCTGCCGATCGGCCGCACCCGCGAGCTCACGAAGGACGAGCGCGGCGCGCTGCTCACGCTGGGGCGGGATGCGCGGGGCGAAGGCCCCGCGGATGACGAGGCATCCGGCTCCGCACCCGACGGCGAGGCCGACGAATGACCGACCGCCGCCTCCAGCACGCCGTCCACATCGTCGGCGCCGGCCTGCTCGGCACGAGCATCGCCCTCGCCCTGCGCGAGAAGGGCGTCGACGTCACGCTCGACGACGTCTCGCCCACCGCGGTGGCGCTCGCCGTCGACTACGGGGCGGGGCGGGCGGCGACGCCGGATGACCGCCCGGGGCTCGTCGTCGTGTGCGTGCCGCCCGACGTCACCGCCGTGACCGTCGCCGCGCAGCTCGAGGCGCATCCCGAGGCCCTCGTCACCGACGTCGCGAGCGTCAAGGCGCAGCCGCTGCGCGAGCTGCTCGCGCTCGGCGCCGACGTCTCGCGCTACCTCGGCACGCACCCGATGGCCGGCCGCGAGCGCGGCGGCCCCGTCTCGGCCCGCGCCGACCTCTTCGTCGGGCGCCCCTGGGTGCTCGCGGGCCACGACGGCATCAGCTACGGCCGCGCCGCCGCGATCGAGGACCTCATCCTCGACGTCGGCGCCGTGCCCGTCGAGATGAGCGTCGACGAGCACGACCGCAGCGTCGCCATGATCAGCCACGTGCCGCAGCTCGTCGCGAGCGCCATGGCCGCCCGCCTCGTGCGCGCGGGCGACGGCGCGGTCGGCCTCGCCGGGCAGGGCCTGCGCGACGTCACGCGCATCGCCGCGAGCGACGTGAGCCTCTGGGTGCAGATCCTGCAGGCGAACGCCGGGCCGGTGGGCGAGATCCTGCACGCCCTGCGCGACGACCTCTCGGCCATGATCGAGGCGCTCGAGAACCCCGAGCAGGCGGGATCGCGCCGGCAGACCGCCGAGCTGCTCGCCGCGGGCAACGCGGGCGTCGCGCGCATCCCCGGCAAGCACGGCTCGAGCCGGCGCTTCGCCCAGATCGTCGTCATGATCGACGACACCCCCGGTCAGCTCGCGCGGCTGCTCACCGAGATCGGCGAGCTCGGCGTCAACATGGAGGACCTGCGCCTCGAGCACTCGCCGGGCGCTCCGATCGGCTTCGCCGAGGTGTCGGTGCTGCCCGAGGCGGAGCTGACCCTGATCGCGCAGCTCGAGCAGCGCGGCTGGCGCATCGCGGGCGCGAGCTGAGCATCCCGAACCACCCCTTGTCGAGGAGAAGAACTGTGAGCGACATGATCGTGGCCGTCGACGGCCCCGCCGGCAGCGGCAAGTCGAGCGTCAGCAAGGAGGCCGCCCGGCGACTGGGCTTCGCCTACCTCGACACCGGCGCCGCCTACCGCGCGCTGGCCTGGCACTGCCTCGATGAGGGCGTCGATACGGGGGATGCCGCTGCCGTGGCCGAGCGCGTGGCCGACTTCGACTACGCCATCGGCATGGAGCCCGACCGCTACTACGTGCGCGTCGGCGGCGAGGAGATCACGGCCGACATCCGCGAGCCGCGCGTCACCGCCGTGGTGAGCCAGGTGGCGCGCGTGCCGGAGGTGCGGGCGGGGCTCACGGCGCTGTTCCGGCGGCTCGTGTCGGAGCACCCGAAGCCGGGCGTCATCGTCGAGGGCCGCGACATCACGACCGTCGTCGCGCCCGATGCGCCGGTGCGCGTGCTGCTGACGGCCTCTCCGGAGGCTAGGATGTCCAGAAGGTCGGCCGAGCTGGGCAGCGAGTCGACCGAGTCGACAGCGCAGCAGCTGGCCTCGCGCGATGCGCAGGACATGCGCGTCGTCGACTTCATGAACGCCGCCGAGGGCGTCACGACCCTCGATTCCACGGAGCTCGACTTCGAGCAGACCGTGCAGGCGTTGATCACGATCGTGCGCGCCGCACCTCCCGCCTAGGGGAGGGGCGCGGAACACGCCTCGCCGGTGGGCGAGGGAGAAATGGGAGGATCCCATGACCGCCGACACCCCGACCCCCTCCGTTCCCGCTGACGACGCCGACGGCGCCGGCACGGCCGACTACCCCGTGCTCGACGCGAGCGCGGCGCAGGCCGTCGCCGACCGCATCGCCGAGCTCGACGAGGACATCACCGAGCTGCGCAGCCAGGCCCTGCGGGCCGGCCTCGAGGACTACGAGCTCGACGAGGACGACCTCACGCTGCTCGAGCACGCGTCGCTCGGTGAGGACGGCATCATCACGATGCCCGCCCTGCCCGTGCTCGCCATCGTGGGCCGGCCGAACGTCGGCAAGAGCGCCCTCGTCAACCGCATCCTCGGCCGCCGCGAGGCCGTCGTCGAGGACAAGCCGGGCGTGACGCGCGACCGCATCTCGTACAAGGCCGAGTGGAACACCCGCCGCTTCACCCTCGTCGACACCGGCGGGTGGGAGCCCGATGCGCTCGGCATCAACGCCTCCGTCGCGCAGCAGGCCGAGGTCGCCGTCGAGCTGGCCGACGCCGTGCTCTTCGTCGTCGACGCCATCACCGGTGCGACCGCGACCGACGAGTTCGTCGTCACGATGCTGCGCCGGTCGAAGAAGCCCGTCATCCTCGTCGCCAACAAGGTCGACGACACCCGCCAGGAGCCCGAGGCCGCCGCGCTCTGGGGCCTCGGCCTCGGCCAGCCCTGGCCGACCTCGGCCGTCCACGGCCGCGGTGTCGCCGACCTGCTCGACCACGTGCTCGAGGTGCTGCCCGAGATCTCGACCGTCGCGAAGGCCGAGTTCGGCGGCCCGCGCCGCGTCGCCCTCATCGGGCGCCCCAACGTCGGCAAGTCGAGCCTGCTCAACAAGGCGGCCCGCGAGGAGCGCGCCGTCGTCAACGAGCTCGCCGGCACCACGCGCGACCCCATCGACGAGCAGATCGAGCTCGCCGGCAAGATCTGGCGCTTCGTCGACACGGCCGGCATCCGCCGCCGCGTGCACATGGCGCAGGGCGCCGACTTCTACGCCTCGCTGCGCACGGCCGCGGCACTGGAGAAGGCCGAGGTCGCCGTCGTGCTGCTCGACGTGACGCAGCCGATCAGCGAGCAGGATGTGCGCATCATCGACCTCGTGCTCGAGTCGGGCCGCGCCCTCGTGCTGGCCTTCAACAAGTGGGACCTGCTCGACGACGAGCGCCGCCGCTACCTCGAGCGCGAGATCGAGCAGGACCTCGCGCACGTCGCCTGGGCGCCGCGCGTCAACATCTCGGCCCGCACCGGCCGCCACATGGAGAAGCTCGTCCCCGCCCTCGAGGTCGCGCTCGAGTCGTGGGACACCCGCATCCCCACCGGCAAGCTCAACGCGTTCGTCGCCGAGCTCACGCAGGAGCATCCCCACCCGGTGCGCGGCGGCAAGCAGCCCCGCATCCTGTTCGCGACGCAGGCCTCGACCCGCCCGCCGACCTTCGTGCTCTTCACCACGGGCTTCCTCGACCCGCAGTACCGCCGCTTCATCACGCGCCGCCTGCGCGAGATCTACGGCTTCGAGGGCTCGCCCATCCAGGTCAACATGCGAGTGCGCGAGAAGCGCGTTCGCAAGTAGTCGCTCGGCGTCGGCGCTGCCGCGCGTCACCGCTCGGTCCGCGGCACAAATGCAGGACTCCGCGACTCGTCACCGGCGTGTCCCCGCCTCACCCTTGGCGACGCGCCGAGCGAGTCCTGCATTTGTGCACGCTCGGCGGGGTGCGACGAGGCGGCGGGATGCTCGGCGCGGGCTCCGCAGAACCCGCGCCGAGCATCCCGAACCGCCGCAGCAGCTAACGCGGGTCGACGCCCTCGCTGACCTCGTCCTTGACCTCGGCGGACTCGCGCACGCGGTCGCCGCGGGTCTTCATGAGGCTCGCGATCGTCGCCACGGTGATGGTCGCGGCGATGAAGATGAGCGAGACCGAGGTGGGGATCTCGGGCACCCAGAGCAGCGGCTCGCCGCCGTTGATGAAGGGCAGCTCGTTGACGTACAGGGCGTGCAGCACGAGCTTGACGCCGATGAAGGCGAGGATGACGGCGAGGCCCTGGGCGAGGTAGACGAGGCGCTCGAGCAGTCCGCCGATGAGGAAGTACAGCTGGCGCAGGCCCATGAGGGCGAAGGCGTTGGCGACGAAGACGATGTACGCCTCCTCCGTCAGACCGTAGATGGCGGGGATGGAGTCGACGGCGAAGATGAGGTCGACGAAGCCGATGGCGACGATGACGAGCAGCATCGGGGTGACGAAGCGGCGGCCGTCGATGCGGGTGAAGAGCTTGTCGCCGACGTACTCGTTGTGCACGGGCAGCACGCGGCGCACGAGGCCCATGAACTTTCCGTTCGCGATGTCGGAGTCGCCGTGGCTGAAGGCCTGGCGGTAGGCGAGGAAGAGCAGCAGGGCGCCGAAGATGTAGAAGATCCAGGAGAAGTTGGAGATGAGCGCCGCGCCGACCGCGATGAACGCGCCGCGCATGATGAGCGCGATGACGATGCCGATGAGCAGCACCTTCTGCTGGTAGATCTTCGGCACCGCGAAGGCGGTCATGACGAGCAGGAACACGAAGAGGTTGTCGACCGACAGCGCCTTCTCGGTGAGGTAGCCGGCGAAGTACTCGCCGCCGTACGTCCAGCCCGAGACGAGGCCGATGCCGACGCCGAAGAGCAGGGCGAGGCCGATGTAGAAGGCCGACCAGCGGGCGGATTCGCCGATCGAGGGCTCGTGCGGCTTGCGCACGTGCGCGAAGAACTCGAAGACGAAGAACGCGATCGTGACCGCGATGGTGATGATCCAGATCAGGGGTGTGACGTTCATGCAGGGTCTCCAGAATTTGGCGTGGACGAATCGACGCCAAGGTCTTCCCCATTCCGCGGGCGGAACCGGCGGCCCGGGATGCGCGCTGCGATGCGCGAACCATCCGTACTGACGAGCCGTCCGTGGGTGGGGTACTCCCCTTGAACGAGTTCAGTCTACGGGAGGGCGCTGCCCGGCTCTCTGAGCATCGCCTGGGCGCAGGGTGCGGGCGGGGCGCAGCGGCCGCGCCGCCGCGAACTCGGTGATGAGCCCGGGATGCCCCACCGGGGTCGCGAGCACCGAATCGGGCGGCCGTCGCGCGAGGTCGGGAAAGCCTGCCGCCGCGAGCAGCTCGTCGTCGAGCGCGAGCAGCTCGGCCTCGACGAGCGGCCACGGCTCGTGGCTGTTGCGCGCGTGGATGGTGCGGCCGAGGTGCCGCTCGTGGAACCCCCACCGCGCGGTGAGGAAGCGGCTGAGCCCGGTGTCGACGGACGTCGTGCCGGGCCGGGCGAGGATGCGCGTGCGCGGCCGGCCCCCGGTGCGCCGGCGCGCCCGGTACTCGACCGTGCCGCGCGCCTCGTCGTGCCGCAGGCCCGCCTGCGCCCAGCGGTAGGGGAGCCCGAAGAGCGCCTGCGCGGCGAGCACCGAGGGCAGCTGCTCGGCGTCGAGCGAGCGGAACACCACGCCCCGCTCGCCGTTCTCGTCGATCGAGTAGGTGCGCACGTTGATCTCGATGAAGGTGCCGAGCCCCGGCACGGGCGGCAGCGGCAGGAAGGCGTGGTCGCTGAGCACGAAGGGGATGAGCCCCAGCCAGGCGCTGCCGTCGAAGACGTCGGGGCGGGTGCCGGCGGGCAGCATCGAGGCGACCTCCGAGGCGGGCACGCGCCAGTGCAGGAAGAGGAAGTCGCTCCACCGCTGGCGGATGACGGCGCGGCCGGGCAGCGGGGGCGCGGCGGGGTCGAGGGCGGGCGAGTCGAGGGCGGCGCCGTCGATCTCGGGCCGGCGCGCGGCCGCGGCAGCGGCATCCCTCGCCTCATCGGTCATGCCCTCATCGTCGCGCGCGCGGCCTGCGCGCGGGCCGTGACCCGCGGGGCAGCTCGACGCCTGCTGTCAGGCTGCGCCGCGTACGCTGAGCCCACCATGACCCAGCCGCCGCCCCTGCCGCCGCCGCACCTGCGGGATCCGGGCGATGCGTGGGTCGAGGGCCCCGACGGGCAGCGCTTCTGGGGCCGCTTCGGCGCCGCCGGGCTGCTGGCTTGGCACCCGACCGCGGGCATCCTGCTGCAGCACCGCGCCGAGTGGTCGCACCACGGCGGCACCTGGGGCATTCCGGGCGGGGCGCGCAAGCTCGACGAGTCGGCCGCCGACGCCGCGCTGCGCGAATCGCACGAGGAGGCCGGCGTGCCCGCCGACCAGGTGACGGTGCTGTTCGAGAGCGTCGTCGACCTCGGATTCTGGTCGTACACGACGGTCGTCGTGCGGGTCGATGAGCTCTTCGCCCCCGTGGTCGCGGACCTCGAGAGCCTCGAACTGCGCTGGGTCGCCCTCAATGCGGTGGATGCTCTGCCGCTGCACCCCGGATTCGCCGCCTCCTGGCCGGCCCTCCGCGCGCAGTTGCCCGCGGCCTAGAGCTCGAGCCGCACGACCGGCCGGTCGGCCTTGGCGCGGCCGACCTCGGTGAAGCCGTGCCGCTCGAACAGCGCGAGGGTGCCGGTGTTGAGGGCGCCGGGGCTGCGCCGCCCTCCGACCGCGGTATCGATCGGGTAGCCCTCGACCGCGGAGGCTCCGGCGGTGCGGGCGGCCTCGACGGCGGCGCCGAGCAGCGCCGTCGCGAGCCCCGTGCGGCGGTGGGCGGGCAGCACGGTGAAGCAGACGACGCTCCAGACGCCGTCATCGGCCCAGTCGGTGCCGGGCAGCGCCGGGGCGAGCACCGTGGTGCGGGGCAGGCGGGCGTAGTCGGGGCGCGGTGCGGCGCCGACCCAGGCGGCAGGGGAGCCGTCGACGGTGGCGAGCAGGCCGCGCGGGGCATCCCGGACCAGGTCGGCCTGCAGCGCCGCCCGCCGCGCCGCGTCGTCGAGAGCGCTGTACTCGGCGTTGGGGGTGAGCCACCAGCGGCACCAGCAGTGCGAGGACTCGCCGACGGCGCCGAGCACGTGCTCGATCGCGCTCCACGGCACGTGCGCGGCCGGGGTGATCTGCACCGATGCGGTCATGCGGCGAGGCTAGCGCTGCGCGGGGCGGCAGGGGAGTGGGGAACCGGGCTCGCGATTCAGGAGTCGCCCTCGGGCGACTGCTGCTGCGCCTGCCGGGTGGCCGTGAGGAAGAAGACGAGGGCGAGGATGAGGAACGGGAGCCCCGACCAGCGCGTGCCCTCGCCGATGAACAAGGCGATGCCGACGCAGAAGAAGGCGATGGCGACGCCGTAGTTCGCCTGCGGATCGTCGGTCTCGTCCTCGTCGGGGGCGACGGGCGGCGGGGTGCTCTCGCTCATGCGCCCAGTGTGCCGCAGGTCGAGGGAGCCTCGCATCCGTCGCGCGACGGATGCGTTCGGGTCTGCTCAGACGGCGGCGGGGCCGCGCAGGCGGCGCACGAGCACGGCGCCGGCGATGACGAGGGCGAGGCCGGTGGCGAGCAGCGCGATGCCGAGCGGGGCCGGGCCGATGACGAGCAGGATGCCGCCGCTGATTGCGGAGGCGATGACGAGTGCGATGCCCGCGCCGAGCATCCATCGCCACGCGGGGTGCGGTGCCACGTAGGTGCTGCGCCTGTTCATGCGCTCAGTATGCGGTGCGGAGGGATGCTCAGGCGTCCGCCGCGCGGATGAATTCAGCCCGCTGTCAGGGGGAGGGCAGCAGGGGCAGCATGTGCTCGGTGATGAGCGGCGCGAGCGCGAGGCCGGGGAACTCGCGCGGGTGCACCCAGCGAAGCTCGGCGATCTCGGCGGCGGCCGCGACGGGCCCCTCGAGCCGCGCCCGGAACACCTCCGCCACGACCGTCGCCCCTGCCTCGTTGGCGGCCGCGGCGGTGAAGCTGCCGAGCGGTTCGAGCGCCTCGACCGGCACGGAGGCGCCCAGTTCTTCGGCGAGCTCGCGGCTCAGCGTCTGAGCCGGGTTCTCGCCCGGGTCGGGCTTGCCGCCGGGCTGCATGAACACGGTGGTGCCGCGCTTGCGCACGACGAGCAGCCGCCCCGCGTCGTCGACGATGAGCGCCGCCGAGACGCGGATGACCTCGCCGGCCTGGGTCATCAGTGGATGGCCCCGCCGCGGATGCGCTTGTCGACCGGCGTCGCGACGACGGTGTCGATGATGATGCGGATGCCCCGCTCGAGCTCATCGAGGCTCAGGCTCGGCATGCCGATGCGCCCCTCGGCCAGTTCGGGCGTGGCGGGCACGTGGACGAAACCCGATCGCATCGGGCGTCGCTGCAGCTTCCGCTGCTCGGAGAGGCGCTGCAGCACGTAGAAGACGTGGTTGCACACGTAGGTGCCGGCACTCAGCGAGACACTCGCGGGCAGATCGGCACGCTGCAGGGCGTCGACGATTGCCTTGACTGGCAGCGTCGTGAACCGACCGTCGGGGCCGTGCAGCTCGATGCGCTCATCGGTCGGCTGCGCCCCGTCGTTGTCGGGGACGCGCGCGTCGTCGAGGTTGATGGCCACCCGCTCGGGCGTGATGCCGCTGCGCCCTTCGGCCAACCCCAGCGCGATGACCACGTCGGGCTGCACCTCGTCGACGACTGCCCGCAGGCGCTCGCCCGCGGCGCCGAACGCGACCGGCAGAACCACGGTCGACAATTCGACTCCCGGATGCCCGCTCACAGCCAACCGTTCCACGACGTCCCCGCTCGGGTTCGACGCCGCACCCCCGAACGCTTCGAACCCGCTCACCAATACGCGCACGCCCCCATCCTCCCGCGTCTCACCACCCCCCGCGAACCCGCTAAGCTATCCGAGGCCCTCCGGGGCCGAGCCACGGGCTGTGGCGCAGCTTGGTAGCGCACTTGACTGGGGGTCAAGGGGTCGCAGGTTCAAATCCTGTCAGCCCGACCAAACGAAAGAACCGGTCCCGCATAGCGGGGCCGGTTCTTTCGTTTCGTGGGGCGTGAATCGGCTTGCACCTGCGAGCAGGTGGGCCCACGCCGCGCGAGGGGCCCCGGGCGCGGCGCAGCCGCGGCTGGGGGAGCCGGTGGGGACAAATCCCAACCTGTCAGGCAGCACCCGGCGGCGAGCATCGCTCGGCGCCGCGCCATGGTCGCAACAAGGGCTAGGGACTTCTCGACTCTGAAAGAGCCTCGTTCACTCGCCGTCGGCTGATGCCTGTGAGTCATCCTGATGGGCAGCTGCCGCTGCTACCGCCAGTGTCACCACCGCCCCAGCCAGGCTCAGCGCGGCTATTCCAATCTTGGGCCCGATGTCTGCCGCGGCGGTTCGGAGTTGTTCGGGGTCCTTGATCGCCTCGAACCATCGTGTTGTCAACTGATCAACGTGGATAGCCCCGATGCCCATCGGCTCCCGGAACTCTTCAACTGCCGCGCCGATCTGATTGGCTGAGTCGATGATTGCACCCGCGGCCCCGGCATGAAGAATCACGTTTGCGCGAGCAAATTCTCCGGCTTTCTCCATTCGTGTGATCAAGTGCTGAGTCTTCTCGACCAAAATCTGGTGCCGCTTGCCGAGGGTCTCGTCTAAAGCGCGTCGGTGGTATTCGAGCTTGCTAGGCGCGGATTCGATGACTCGATCGATTTCAAGAATTTTGTATTCGTTGTCAAGCTGGAAGGTGCGTGCGAGCACTGTGAGCCAGAGCGCAGTCTCCTTCTCCACCTCTGTAATTGCTTTCGCGAGCCTACCGACGCTGGTGATGCCCTCGACCTTGTCGGCGAGGGATTCAAGGGCGCGAAGTGCATCTGCTCGCGTTTGTGCGATGGTTCCCGACTCTGCGACGACCTTGTCCCAAGCAGTTTTTGAATCGCCACCGTGTTCACGAATCGCCAGCGCCTCGTCTACCGATTCGACCGCGCGGTCGAGCCGAGCCAGGACTTCGTCCCGTTGCCGACGCCGAACGTCGTCGAGCTTGCTATCCATGCGCAGCAAGAGTGCTTTCAGTTCTTGAGCCTCGGCCTGCCGAGCAAATTGGGCCATGAGCCCCGCGGCCCCGGCGAGCATCGCTGGGCTAGTGAGCACCGCGCCCGCGGTGTTCTCGACCTCCACCCACTTCGAGACATCGCCAGGCCGACCGAACATGGCATAACTAACGCCTTTGGTCTTGGTCTCCATGAAGCCTTCAGACTTCAATTGTGCCGCTGATTCCTTCGTCAGCTTCACGTATCGCCCGGACCTCTCGACCATCTTGGCCACGCCATTCGCGAGATCAGATCCGGTCCCGAGCGCCCTACCAATCTTGTCGATGTGCAGCGCTATGGCGCTCTCTCGTAGCCCCATCGAGGTGAGAAAGCGCTCCACCGCGCTTATGTCTCCAACAATGGCGAGGCCGTCGCCGTCGTTGACCAGCTCGATCTCGTCGCGCATCCTGTGCCCCTCACGTTTGGTGTTCGCCCAGAGTATGGCTCGACCCAGACATTCGAGCGTCCTGGGCGTGAGGAAGGAATCGGTGACAACTGATCGTTAGTGCCGGATGGCGCTGACGGGAAGGATGTCATCATGCCCGGTCCCTATCCCAGAGAGTTCCGCGAGGACGTCGTCGCGGTCGCCCGACGTCGCGAGAGCGGTGTCACGCTCAAGCAAGTCGCCACTGACTTCGGTATCAGCGAAGCGACGTTGCAGAACTGGCTGCGCCAAGCCGATATCGAAGAAGGCGCTCGTCCCGGTCAGACCGCAGACCAAGCGGCCGAGGTGCGCGAGCTGCGTCGCCGGAATCGTCTCCTCGAGCAGGAGAACGAGGTCCTGCGGAAGGCGGCGGCGTATTTGTCGCAGGCGAATTTGAAACTCGGTGGCTCCCCAAAATGATCTACCCGCTCGTTGCTGAGCTCGCCGAAGCGGGGATTCCCGTGACGGTGTCGTGCCGGGTCTTGAAGCTCGCCCGCCAGCCGTACTACCGATGGCGGAAGGATCCCGTTCGGGACGCAGATGTGGTGCGCGCGTATCGGATCAACGCCCTCCACGATGCCCACGCTGAAGATCCGACGTTCGGCTACCGATATCTCGCCGACGAAGCCCGCAGGGCGGGCTGGCGGATGAGCCGGCGGACGGCCTGGAAGCTGTGTTCCCAGGCCGGGATCCTCTCTTCGGCGCAGCGACGCAGGCGCGGAAAGGGCAAGAAGGTTGGCCCGCCGGTGTTCGACGATCACGTGCAGCGCGTATTCCGCGCGGACGCGCCGAACCGCCTATGGCTGACCGACATCACCGAGCACCGCACGGCGACCGAGGGCAAGCTCTATTGCTGCGCGATCAAGGACGTCTTCTCGAACCGGATCGTCGGCTACTCCATCAGTGAGCGAATGACGGCGAAGCTTGCCGTCGACGCTCTCCGCAACGCCGTCGCCCGACGTGGGGACGTCGCGGGCTGCATTCTGCATGCCGACAGGGGCAGTCAGTTTCGCAGTCGGGCGATGGCCAGGGAGCTGCGCCGCCACGACATGGTCGGCTCGATGGGCCGCGTCGGTGCCGCTGGGGACAACGCCGCGATGGAGAGCTTCTGGTCGCTGCTGCAGACCAACGTTCTCAACCAGCAACGGTGGGCGACGAGGCCAGAGCTGCGCCTCGCGATCGTGGTCTGGATCGAGCGAAAGTATCACCGGCAACGCGCCCAGGACACCCTCGGAGGGTTGACCCCGGTCGAGTTCGAAGCGAGGCTATCCGAGTCGCGATCCCTCGCGGCCTAAACCGAACCTGTCACCAGTTCGTTCCTCACGCCCCCTCGATAGACGGGGCACGCCGAAACTCGATCCCGCGCCGCCTGACGCCTCAACCTGATTGACTGCCAGCAGTGATGCAGCGGCCGGGCTGACCTCACGAAGTACCGCGCGCGCCCCGGCCTTCACAGAGGAGTGCACGTGGCCGGCAAGACGACCAAGACCGCAGCAGCGAGTCTCGAAGACGCGCTCTGGGCCTCGGCCAATCAACTGCGGTCGAGCATGGATGCTGCCGAGTACAAGCACGTCGTCCTCGGCCTGATCTTCCTCAAGTACGTCTCCGACGTCTTCGAGAAGCAACGCCTGAAGCTCGACGCCCTCTCGCGCGACGACAGCAGCGACTTCTACATGCCCACCGATGCAGCCCGCCAGAGCCTGCTCGAAGACCGCGACGAGTACACCGGTGACGGAGTGTTCTGGGTGCCCGAAGGTCACCGCTGGGACGACCTTCGCAAGGCCGCAAAGCAGGCCGAAATCGGCCGCCGCATCGATGACGCCATGGAGGCGATCGAGAAAGAGAACCCCACGCTAAAGGGGGTTCTGCCCAAGAACTACTCTCGCCGCGAGCTCACCCCAGCCACGCTCGGCGGCCTCATCGATCTGTTTTCGAACGAGAACCTCGCCGCCGAAGAGCACGAAAGCTTGGATGTTCTCGGCCGAGTCTTCGAGTACATGCTGAGCAAGTTCGCCAACGCCGAGGGCAAGCTCGGCGGCGAGTTCTTCACGCCCCGCAGCGTGGTTAAGCTGATGGTCGACATGCTGGAGCCGTTCCGAGGCCGCGTGTATGACCCGGCGTGCGGCTCGGGCGGCATGTTCGTGCAAGCCGACCGCTTCGTGAAGGCCCACAACGGCTCACGCAACGACATCAGCGTCTTCGGGCAAGAGCAGAACCCCACCACCTGGCGTCTGGCGAAGATGAACCTGGCACTGCGCGGCATTGAGGCGAACCTTGGCCCGCAGTGGGGCGATTCGTTCACCAATGATCAGCATCCTGATCTGCGGGCCGACTTCGTCATCGCGAACCCGCCCTTCAACATCAAGGGCTGGGGTGCCGACCAGTTGGCGGGGGATGCTCGCTGGAAATACGGCGTGCCACCGACCAACAACGCCAACTTCGCCTGGGTGCAGCACATGCTGCACCACCTCTCGCCGACCGGCACGATGGCCACGGTGCTCGCCAACGGCTCGCTGTCGAGCCAGTCGGGCGGAGAGGGCGAGATTCGCGCCGAGCTCGTGCGCAAAGACCGCGTCGAGTGCATCGTGTCACTGCCGGGGCAACTCTTCTTCACCACTCAGATTCCGGTGTGCTTGTGGTTCTTGACGAACGACAAAAGCGCCAAAACGGTCGCGACCGAGCGACCGCAGCGCAGTCGCGCCGGCGAGGTGCTCTTCATCGACGCGCGGATGCTCGGCACGATGGTCTCGCGGACCAACAAGGAGTTCACCGAAGCCGACATGGCTCGCATTGCCGACACTTTTCACGCTTGGCGGGGCGAGCCGGGGGAGCAGCTTTACGAAGACGTGCCCGGCTTCTGCGCGAGCGTCACCCTCGAGCAGATTGCCGAGTACGGATACGCGCTCACTCCGGGCCGCTACGTCGGCAGCGAAGGCGCGCTCGTAGACGACGAGCCGCTCGATGAGAAGATCGCGAGGCTCACGGCTGAGGTGCGCGCGGGGTTCGAGCAGCGCGCTGAACTTCAGCATCGTGTGGTTTCCGCATTGTCTGCTCTGGAAGCAGACAATGAGTGACTGGGATCGCGTCGAGTTGGGGACCGTGTGCACTTTTCGTGCAGGGTCGGCGTTCTCACCGGACTTGCAAGGACGACCTGCCGGGGACCTGCCGTTCATCAAGGTGAGCGACCTAAGTCTTGCCGGAAACGACCCATTCATCCGCCGGTCAAACAACTGGGTCTCACACGAGACTGCGGAGTCGATAAAGGCTCGCGCTGTAGAGCCAAATTCGGTTGTATTTGCGAAAATCGGCGAGGGACTCAAGTCGGAACGCATTCGTATGACAACGATGCCGACGCTTCTTGACAACAACCTCATGGCGGCAACGGCGAGGCCGGGGCTCGACCCCATGTTCATGCTCTACTTGTTCTCGGTTGTGGGACTGTCTTCGTGGGCGGCGGGCTCTGCATTGCCCTACTTGCGCCAGGGCGACTTGGTGAAGATCCCTGTCGATCTTCCATCCCTCGACGAACAGCGGCGCATCGCGGAAGTTCTGGGCGCGCTTGATGACCTCATCGACACGAACGAGCGGCTCGGGCTGCGTTTGACTGAGGCCGCAAGTGCAATCGGGCAGCGCCTACTTTTGGAGATCAGTTCTGGAGTGCCCCGATCGGTCGAAGACATTGCAACGATCACGAAGGGCTACTCGTACAAGAGTGCCGAGCTGGTTGAAGGCGACGGCTGGCTTGTCGGGCTGAAGAATGTCGGTCGCCATGGCGTCTTCCGACCCGACGGGTTCAAGCCCCTCAGTGCAAAGGTTAAGCCTGCCCACGTCGTCGTCAACGGCGACTTGGTAGTTGCGCAAACCGACCTCACCCAAGCGCGGGAGGTGATTGGCCGACCGGTTCGAGTGCGCCGCGGTAAGCGCGAAGGCCTTCTTGTTGCCAGTCTCGATCTTGCGATTGTGCGCCCGTCGGAAGGCGTGTCTGGTCAGTTCATCCAGTCGGTCTTGGAGAGCGTCGATTTCCGCGATCACGTCTTGGGGTTCTGCAATGGCACTACCGTCTTGCATATGGGCGCAAGGGCCATTCCCTCCTTCCCCGTAGTTCTGCCTGGTGCCGAACTCATGGCGCGTTTTGAAGCTCTTCTTCCGTTGCGCGATGCCGCAGATGAGGCATTCGAAACCGCGGAGTCGTTGCGTAAGACCCGCGACGAGTTGCTCCCGCTGCTGATGTCCGGCGCGGTTCGCGTGCGGCCGAAGGGGGTCGCGGCGTGAGCGGCATCCCGACCGAGGCTGAGCTCGAAGAGCTCGTGCTCGACGAGCTCCGGCAGCTCGGGTGGGCAGTGCAGCACGGGCCCGACATCGACCCGGAGTCGGAGAATCCCGAGCGCGGTGACTATCGCGAGGTCGTATTGGCCGGTCGTCTGCGCCGAGCGGTGGAGCAGCTGAACCCCGAGCTCGACTCCGAAGCGGTCGAGGATGCTGTGAAGACGGTGGTGCGACCCGAGTCGCAAGTGGTGATGAGCGAGAACTGGCGGGCGTACCAGCTGCTCACGCAGGGGGTGCCGGTCGAAACGCGCGATGTCGACGGAAACCCGCGCACGGTGCGGGCGCGTCTCGTCGACTGGGTCGACCCCGGTGCCAATGATCTGCTCGCGCTGAACCAGTTCACGGTCGCGTCAGCGACCGGGGCGAAGCGTCGGCCCGACGTGGTGTTGTTCGTCAACGGGCTGCCGATCGTACTCGTAGAGTTGAAGCGCGCCGGCAACCAGCAGGCGAGCCTCAAGGGCGCGTTCAACCAGGTGCGTACCTATCTGAATGACATTCCCGACCTGTTCGCGTTCACCCAATTCGCGGTGATTAGCGATGGCGTGCAGGCGCGCGCGGGTGCCTTTGCCGGCAACTGGGAGCACTACGCGCCGTGGAAGACCATCACGGGCGAGCTGGCCCCGGGGTTCGTGCCTGAGATCGAGGTGCTCGCGCAGGGCATGCTCAACCCCGCTGTCTTGCTCGACCTCATCGCAAACTTCACTGTCTACCTCGGCGATGCCGGCAACCTGCAGCGGTTCGTGGCGAAGTATCACCAGTTCTGGGCCGTCAACCGGGCCGTGTTCGCCACCGTCGAGGCCGTCGAGGGCGACGGTCGTGCGGGTGTCGTGTGGCACACGCAGGGGTCGGGCAAGAGCTACGAGATGCTCTGGTACGCCGGCAAGATCATGCGCAATGCGGCGATGGAGAACCCCACCGTAGTCGTGCTGACCGACCGCAACGACCTCGACGACCAACTCTTCGACGACACCTTCGCCGCCGCCCTGCCCGGAGCGCCCCTGCCCGAGAAGCCCGTGCAGGCGAGTTCGCGCGCCGAGCTGAAGACGCTGCTCGGCGGCCGGGCGTCGGGCGGAATCATCTTCTCGACCATCCAAAAATTCGGCGTCTCGCGCGAGGAGAAGGACGCAGGCACATCGTTCCCGCTGCTCTCGGACCGGACCAACATCGTCGTCATCGTCGACGAGGCCCACCGCTCCAACTACGACTTCATCGACGGCTTCGCCCGCCACCTGCGCGATGGCCTGCCTAACGCCACCTTCATCGGATTCACCGGCACCCCCATCGAGTCCAGCGACAAGTCGACCAAGAACGTCTTCGGCGACTACATCGACACCTACGACCTCACCCAAGCAGTCGAAGATGGCGCCACCGTGAAGGTCTACTACGAACCCCGGCTTGCCCGGGTCGAGTTACCTCGGGATGCTCTTGCCGACATCGACGACGCCTTCAGCGACGCGACTTCGGGCTCCGAGGATGATGCGCGTGACCGCCTCAAGTCGAAGTGGGCGCGGGTCGAGGCCATTGTCGGCTCCGACAAACGCATCGCCGAACTCGCTCGCGACTTGGTGGAGCACTGGGAGCGCCGCCGGGAAGTGCTCACCGGCAAGGCGATGATCGTCACGATGTCGCGTCGCATCGCCGCAGCCCTCTACGACGCCATCGCCGAGTTGCGCCCCGACTGGGTCACGGATGATGACGGCACCGGGCGATTGAAGGTCGTCATCACCGGCTCAGCCGCCGATGACCAGTCGCTGCAGCCGCACATCCGCTCGAAAGACGCACTCAAGGCGCTCAAGGCGCGGGCGAAGGACCCATCCGACGATCTGGAGCTCGTGATCGTTCGCGACATGTGGCTCACAGGGTTCGACTCGCCCTCGATGCACACCATGTACGTCGACAAGCCGATGCGCGGCGCTAACCTCATGCAGGCGATCGCCCGCGTGAACCGCACTTTCAAGGACAAGCCCGCGGGCCTCGTCGTTGACTACCTCGGCATCGCCGAAGACCTGAAGTCGGCACTGTCGGAGTACACCGACCGTGACCGCCAGAACGGGGAGTTGGGCCAGGACGTGCGCGAGCAGGCAGTCCCCGGCATGCTCGAAGCCCACGGTGTCGTTGACACGATCCTTCACGGTCACGCTTGGCGCGCGGGACTTGTAGCCGGTGGCGCGAAGGCGTTCTTGCACACGTTGATGGGGGCCATCGAATACTTGCTCACGTCGCACGTCGACCAGGAGTGCTCGTCGGAAGCGCCGTGCCTGAAGCACCGGTATCTGTCGCAGGCCGGCCGGTTCGTGCGGCTCTATGCGATCTGCGCTGGCACGCCCGAGGCCGAGCGCCTTAAGGGGGACGCGGCATTCTTTGAGGCGGTGCGCGGGCAACTCTCGAAGATGGAGGTTGGCGACCTGCGCGTCAACCCAAAAGCCGAACTCGACACGGCAATCCGGCAGATCGTCTCCGACGCCATGACCGGTGTCGGCGTAATCGACATCTACAAGGAAGCGGGGCTTCAGAAGCCCGACCTGTCGATGATCGACGACGAATTCATCATTCGCTTCAATCAATCCGACCGCAAGAACCTGCAATTGGAGATGCTCCGACGTCTGCTGTCGACCGAGATTGCTCGAATCAACAAGCGCAACATCGTGGCCAGTAAGCAGTTCAGCGAGATGCTCAGCGACTCGCTGCTGCGCTACCAGAACCGCACTCTCGACTCAGCCCAAGTCATTGCCGCTCTCGCCGACCTCGCGCGCCGGATGACCGCAGAAGCCAACCGCGCCGAACAGCTCGGCCTCACCAGCGATGAGCTCGCGTTCTACGACGCCATCCGCACCAATGAGTCGGCTGTGCTGACTCTCAGCGACGATATCCTCAAGGCGATCGCGCACGAGCTCGTCGAAATCGTGCGCCGTGACGCGAAAACCGATTGGGCGGTGAAAGAGCAAGTACGGGCAAAGCTGCGGGCCACGATCAAGCGGCTACTGCGCAAATACGGCTACCCGCCCGACCAGGCGGAGGGCGCCACGCAGCTGGTGCTGGCGCAGGCTGAAGTGATTGCTGCCGAGTGAGCAATCGAATCGCTTCGGGTTGGGGGCTTGGATCGCCTGACAGAGGTCGGCAAAGTTGGATGTTGAGCTGCGAGCGATGACACAAAACCAGCGATACAACTTCACCGCGGGCCAGGCACCGGATTACTGGAACCCGAACCCGGAACATCCAGACCATCGGTTCGCGCTGGGGCGAGTTCTGACACCTTCTCGTTCTCTCAACCCTCTGGTCGTGATCGCGATGAACCCCTCGTACGCGGACCACTCAGAGTCGGACCGTACCGTCAACACTGTGATCGCGGCGAGTTCACAACTCGGTCATGACGGATGGCTGATGCTCAACCTGTACCCAGAACGTCGGACCAAACCCAACATGCTCGGCGCCTTCGACGCCGTCCTTTGGGCAAGGAACTGGGCCGTGATCGACGATGTCCTTGACACATTTGCTGTCAATGAAGTCCTCGGCGCCTGGGGCAACCCGCCGAACCACACGATTAGGGAGGCGTTGAAGCGAACGCGCACCGCGCTGCACGCAAGGGGTACTCGCGTCTACCACTTCGGCACGCTCACCAAATCGGGTTCGCCGCGACACCCAACGCCGCGCGGCGCAGTCTGGAACATCAGCGGATCGAAGCGTTACCTAGCCTGAACCTGAACCTGAACCTGAAGCGCGACGACCGCCGGAGAGCGTGAAGTTTTGTTGTGCACGGTCCCGGATATTCAATCTTCGCTCGCCGGCGAACGTGTCAATCGCCGATATCCGCAACCTTCTTAGAGTTCGCGGACTGTTCCCGGCGGGAGAGTCCCAGCCTGGAATCGGGTCCCTCCGACTATCGGAAGTCGTAATCCTCGTCGCGACCACTCGAGTCATAGATCTCCTCGGCACCTGCAAACGACACGCCATCGCCGTCGCTGTCGTCCTCGTCGTCGCCATACTGCGGACCATCGATGTGGTCTTCGCCGATCATGCACCGACAGGTCACGTAGTCCTGGGTGATTTCGCCGTCTACCCACGTGTTCGTGACGTGCGCATGTTCAGGTCCGGTGGGCATGACCCGATGCTACAGACTGAGTCGGCAGATGATCGAGCGCGGGCACGACCGGTGTTGCCGGCGACATCGCTTCGAGGTGGAGGAACCCAAAGCCGATGTGTTCGGCCGTCGTATTTTCCTAGGAAAGGGTTGCCCTGGGTGCCCGCATACATCCCAGCTGGCCCAGGCTGATCCACACCAACTCGTCCCACAGCTCCCGCTTGAGTCTGGTGCTTGTCAGACACATGAGGATTTTCTGCCGAGCCAGGCGCGACTTGCACGAAGCGCACTCGGCGATCGGGTGCCACATCGAGGGCCGCCAACTTTCGACTTTAGTAGTGCCCCATAAGGTGGTGTAGCCCGGTGGCTGGCTCGTCGTCTTGGACGTGGGCGCGGTCACCGTGGTGTTCCTTCGAGGAAATTCTCACATCCCACTCGAAAGGCATCACACACGATGACCGCTCCACATATTGTCGACCCTGCTGGCGTTCTTGGCGAGGCTCTCGCCGAGGCGTCCCCGGATTTGATGCGCAGCCTGCTGCAGACCATGATCAACGCACTGCTGTCCGCGGACGCGGACGCCGTCGTCGGCGCCGAATGGGGCAAACCCAGCCCCGATCGGCTCACGCAGCGCAACGGCTATCGGCGCCGCGAGCTGGACACTCGCGTCGGGACGGTCGACGTCGCGATCCCGAAGTTGAGGTCAGGAACCTACTTCCCCGAGTGGCTCATGGAGCGCCGCAAGCGCGCTGAGACTGCGCTGATCACCGTCGTCGCGGACTGCTACCTCGCCGGGGTCTCCACCCGGCGGATGGACAAGCTGGTGAAGACCCTCGGCATCCACTCGCTGTCCAAGTCGCAGGTCTCGCGCATGGCCGCCGATCTCGACGAGCACGTCGAGCAGTTCCGCCACCGCCCTCTTGGTGATGCCGGACCGTTCACCTTCGTTGCCGCTGACGCGCTGACCATGAAAGTGCGTGAAGGCGGCAGGGTGATCAACGCCGTGGTGCTGATCGCGACCGGCGTCAACGCCGACGGACGCCGCGAAGTCCTCGGCCTGCGGGTCGCCACCTCCGAAACAGGGGCGGCCTGGAACTCGTTTCTTCGCCGATCTCGTCGCACGCGGCCTGGGCGGGGTTCGTCTGGTCACCTCCGACGCCCACCAAGGCCTCGTGGAGGCGATCGCCGCGAACCTGCCCGGCGCGAGCTGGCAACGATGCAGGACGCACTACGCCGCGAACCTGATGTCCGTGTGCCCGAAGAGCATGTGGCCGGCGGTGAAGGCGATGCTGCACTCCGTCTACGACCAGCCCGACGCAGCCTCCGTCCACGCCCAGTTCGACCGACTCCTGGACTACGTCGACGGCAAGCTGCCCGACGCGCACGAGCACCTCGACGCCGCGAGAGCGGACATCCTCGCGTTCACGCAGTTCCCCGAGGGGCTCTGGCAGCAGATCTGGTCCAACAACCCCAACGAGCGCCTGAACCGAGAGATCCGCCGCCGCACCGACAGTGTCGGCATCTTCCCCAATCGCGACGCGATCGTCCGCCTCGTCGGCGCGGTCCTGGCCGAGCAGACCGACGAATGGGCCGAAGGACGCCGCTACCTCGGCCTCGACATCCTCGCCAAGTCCCGTCTGAGCCTCGTGCCCGACACCGGAAACGAGGTGACTACCGACACCGTCCTCGAACTCAGCGCTTAACCCATCACTTCGAAGGACCGCGCTACACCACTACCTGGGACTTGACCTCGACTTTGCATTCCATCGCTCCTGGAGAAGGCTCGAACTAGAAACTTCAGGCCTGTGATGCATCAACCGTCACTGCTTCCTCGCCCGGCTACAGAGCGTGGGTTCCGGCATGGCCTGCCAATCGACCTCTTGGCTCTGTACCGCGCGTTGGCTCGCGATGGCCCCGCGCTCACCGGAGTGCTGCTCGCGAGACCCGACTTGGCGATCAAGGAGGAGTTCGCTGTGCAGCCCGATTGACGGGCCGGTCGACCGAGGCCGCGGTTCGACGAAGGCTCGGCGCAGGCGGGACGGTCCACCGGTTCCGTGCGGAGCCGGCGTCTGACGTGAGGTGGAAGGCGTGGCAGGTGGCGCAGGGGTAGACGCCGATTTCCCGACGTCGAGGTCCGGTGCCGCGGATTCGTTCGAGGACACGGCGCGCGACAGCAGCACTCGGGTAGGGACGTTTCGTGCAAGCGGGCATCGCCGCTCCCTTCGTTAGAGGAAACGACGCGCTCCGGCTTGATGACCGACCACATCTGAACCGGCGGCTGTAAAGCTCCGGCCCTGCGGAATGCCCTGATGGGACTTACGACCGCGTCAGCATGCCTGATGCCTGGTGAGTAACGCAACGCTTGAGTGAGCGGCGCGTGGCAATGGATCGAGTCACCAACCGAGTCGTGCAGCCATCTGTGGCGACCCCGTTGACGCGGGCATCAGCATCCTGATCAGCACAGCTCTGGGTGGAGGCGTTCTCGCCGGAAACGACTCTGGCCCCGTGAAGTCTCTCGACTCCGCGGGGCCAGGCCACGAGCATCCAGGCTCTCGCCCGGTCGTCTCGCTCAGCTGACCACTCCGATCAGGCCGGAGGCGATCACGGTGAACAGGGTCGTCCAGAGGATGATCGCGGCGGCCTGCCACACGAGCACGAGGCTCTTGCGCACGCCGGAGGCGGTGAGCATCGACGCGGTGAAGTGGGTCGGGAGGAGGAGCGGGCCGAGCAGGCTCACCCCGGGAACGCCGTAGCGCTCGAAGGCCCGCTCGAACTTGGCGCGGCGCTTGGAGGAGCCGGCACTCGTGGCCATATCGGCTTCCAGCTCGGCCATCCGCTCGTCACTGACACTGCCACCCCCGCCGACGGTCGCCGCGGCGCGCGCCCGGGTGCGGGTGACGACGGCCTGGCGGGCGCCGGAGGTGAGGATCACGACGACGGCGACGGCGAGGAAGTTGCCGACCGCGGCGGCGATGCCGGCCACGACGGGGTTGATGCCGCCGATGATGCCGATGGTGGCGGCGCCTTCACCTTCGATGAAGGGCACGGCGCCGGCGAGGGCGACGACGAGGGGCTGCACCAGCTCGGGCACCTGGCCGACGAGGTCCTGGTAGAAATCGAAGACGGTCATGGGGTTCTCCTGTTCGTTGTGCCGGGGTTCCGGCGGTTGTTCGTTCGTGCCTCCATTTCATCGCCGGGGCGCAGTTCGGGTAAGTGTCGCTCCGTCACTGGTTTCCGAGCGTTTCGCGCTCCCGCTGGGTGACATTTGTCATGCGTTTAGGCTGGCCCCGTGTTCAGGCATTCCGACCCCGCGGTGGGTGCTCCGGCGTCCGAGGCCGGCCTCTCCGATTCGGCGTTCAACTTCACGCGAAGCATCACGGCGACGTGGTGGTACACGGTCGCGGGCGTGCTGATCATCCATGGCGCTGTGCTCTTCATCTGGGGGCAGTCGCTCAACCGCCTCGGGCTGTCGGCCAGCGAGAGCGCGGTCGTCATCGTGGGCGGGCTCGTCTGGTTCGCGTCGACGCTCGTCCTGCTCTACGACTACCGCGATCACCCGGGTGCCTCGGCGGCGACCCGTCGTCGTCGGGCGCTGGCCGCGCTGATCGTCGCGGTCGTGGTCGGTGCGGTGTCGGGTCTGCTCGCCGGGGTGTGGGTGCTGGCGGTGCTGCCGCTCGTGCAGTCGTCGATGCTGCTGCGGTGGCCGGCGGGTATGCGGCTGCGGGTGACGATGGTGGCGACGGCGCTGCTGGCGGCGTTGAGCATCCTGGATGCTCAGCTCGTGTTCGGCGGACTCGACGCCCTCACCTGGGTGCTGTTCGTCTTCTCGGCGATGGCCCCTCCGGGTGTCGTCGTCTCGCTGTGGTGGTGGGATGTGCTCGTGACCCTCGATCGCGCGAGGCTCTCCGAGGCCCGTCTGGCGGCCACGCAGGAGCGGTTGCGCGTCGCGACCGACGTGCACGACCTGCAGGGGCATCACCTGCAGGTGATCGCGCTGCAGCTGGAGCTGGCGGAGCGGCTGTTCGAGCGCGACCCCGAGGCGAGCATGGAGCAGCTGCGGGCGGCGCGGGCGAGCGTCGACGACGCCCGGCAGGGCACGCGCGATCTGGCGCTGCGGTTCCGCTCGGCGTCGCTGCGCGATGAGCTGTCGAACGCGGTCGACCTGCTGCGGGCGGCGGGCACGGATGCCGCGGTCGAGGTCGACGGCGACTGCGATGCGGCCCCGGCCGATGTGCTCGGCCCGGTCGTGCGGGAGACGACGACGAACGTGCTGCGGCACGGCGGCGGCGAGTGGGCCCGGTTGTCGCTGACCCGCGAGGGTGAGTCGTGGCGGTATCGCATCGCGAACGATGCGGGCGAGCATCCCGTCGCTGATGACGATGGCGGGGGAGCGGGCCTGGAGGGTCTGGAGCGTCGGGCGAAGGACGCGGGCGGCACGCTCGAAGTGCATCGCGATGCCGCGGAGTTCTCGGTGACGATGATCGTGCCGGCGGTGCCGTCGTGATCCGGGTGCTGCTGGCCGACGACGAGGGCATGATCCGCTCGGCGCTCGCCGCTCTGCTGCGCCTGGAGGACGACATCGACGTCGTCGCCGAGTGCGCGGACGGCCGCGAGGCGCTCGAGGAGGCGCAGCGGCTGCTGCCCGACGTGTGTCTGCTCGACCTGGAGATGCCGCACCTGGACGGCGTCGAGGTCGCCGAGGCGCTGCGGCGCACGACGGCGACCCGCTGCGTGATCGTCACCCGGCACGCCCGCCCCGGGGTGCTGCGGCGGGCGCTCGCCTCGGGCGTGGCCGGGTTCCTGCCGAAGTCGCGCGGCGCGGACGAGGTCGCGGCGGTCATCCGCAAGGTGGCGGCGGGCGCGCGCTACGTCGACCCCGAGATCGCGGCCGACGCGCTCACCGATGAGCGCTCCCCGCTGACCGATCGCGAGCTCGACGTGCTGCGCGCCGGTGCGCAGGGGCAGACGACGGGGCAGATCGCGAAGGCCCTGCTGCTGGCACCGGGGACGGTGCGCAACCACATCTCGTCGGTGCTCACCAAGCTCGGGGTGCCGACCCGGCAGCAGGCGACGCGGATGGCGGAGGAGCGGGGCTGGTTGTAAGTGCCGCGATCGCCGGCGTCAGCATGCTCAGCGCGAGCTGTTCGGCGTGCGGCCCCGCACTATGCCGTGACCGTGTCGCGTATTGGGGACACGACAATCACTTTCGACGAGTTCGCGCGAAACAACGATGCTGCGAGAGCCAGAACTAGATGTTTCACCACCGCACCCGGGCGAGGCTAAGCTCGGGCAGGTTCCTGCAAAGTAATTGATTGAAGGGCACGTTAATGGCCGCTGGATGTCGCGATTGCGCCATGTGTACAGGCCATGCCTTCACGGGCTTAGGGCGTTCGATTGGTCGGACGATTGCCGACGGTTCGACCTTCGGTATTGCGCATCTCGCGCGGCGACGTTGCAGGCCGTGTGGCCACCCAATGTCCGAACACTTGGGCAAGTCAGCTGAGATGGTCGTCGCCACGGATGCCGACGTGCGAAACGAGCCGGCCGGATCCGCATCACGCTCGGGTAAGGCGCCAAAGCCGAAGAAAGCCAAGCCGAACCCAGCAAGGTGGGTATCGCAAGCAGACGGCCGTTTCCGGTGGTGGAACGGAGAGGCTTGGACCGATTACTTCGCCGAATCGCAAGGCGAACCGGACCCGACCATTCCCCAACCGCCAGCTTCGGAGCTCGTTCTTGAGCAGGTTTCCAGTGCTCCGCTGGAGCCGAGACCGTCCGCAGTAGATGTCGTGGAGCAACTGAAGCAGCTGGCCCAACTCCGTGATCTGGGCATCATCACCGAGGCGGAATTTTCAGATAAGAAGACTGAGCTTCTCGGGCGCATGTGAAGTGTCTCGGCAACTCACGAGCCCCTTTCGAACGCGCGGAGAAACAACCATCTTGCTGACCAATAGTCTCCCGCCCAGCGCGAGCTATTCGCCGCGCGGCCCTGCACGACGCCGATGAACTCGTCTTACAGGGGGGACAACGAAGGGCCGGACGAGCGAGATGCCGGTCTCCAGTGGGCCGACGAGCGGGCGGGCGAACACGTCCTCGCGCGAGAGGACTCGCGCCACCGACGGGGACGTGATCGACGCCCCCACGTTCGTGATGACGAGGACGACGCATCCTCACCGATGTAGATGCAGATGTAAATGTCGATAGGGATGGTGTGTCTGCTCGGCCGGTAGATCCCACACCTCGACGGCGTCATGGCAGCACAGTCTCTGCGGCGCACGAAGGTGACCGGCTGCGTCACCGTCACCCAGCACACCTGTCCCGGCATGCTGGGGCACGCGCTGCCGTCCGCCGTCGCCGGGTTTCTGCGGAAGTTGCGCGGCTGTAGGTGCCGCGCGATCGGAGGCGATGTGTCCTCCCGCCGGCCCGTGCTTCGTCGTACTGGTGTAATCGTCCCCGACGGAAGGCGGAGCATCCATGCGCTTCATGATCCTCATCCACTCCAACGAATCGGCGGAGGCCGCCTGGGCCGACGGGCGCAGCGCCGAGCTGGAGGCCGCGCACGGCGCCGTCATCGACGATCTGCGGCAGCGCGGCGAGTTCGTCGACACCAACGAGCTCGACATCGAGAACGTCACGGTCGTCGGTCAGCACGGCGGCGCGCCGGTCGTCTCGCGCGGCCCCTTCACCGAGGGCACCGAGTACGTCGGCGGCTACTACATCGTCGACGTCGCCGACCAGGATCGCGTCGTCGAGATCGCCGGCCGGTTCGCCGAGACCCGCTACTGGCCCATCGAGGTGCGCCGTCTCGTGCACGCCTCCGACCCGAACTGATCGAAGGAGATCACCATGGAGTACCTGCTGCTCATCGTCAGCGACCCGGAAGCCCCCGCCTACATCCCCGAGGAGGACAACATCGAGGAGTGGTCGGCCGACCTCGACGCCCGCGGTGCCTCGCGCGTCGGCAACCGCCTGCGACCGCCCTCCGACGCGACGACCGTGACCGTGCGGGAGGGCAGGACGATCCTCACCGACGGCCCCTTCACCGAGTCGAAGGAGTGGATCGCCGGCTTCGACCTCATCGACGTCGCCGACCTCGACGAGGCGCTCGAGATCGCCGCGGCGCATCCGATGGCGCGCTTCGGCCGCGTCGAGGTGCGGCCGGTGTGGCCGTTCGAGTGATCGCCCGATCCGACGGCGCGGGATGACCGGTCTCGCGTCATCCGATGCGGCGACCGAGGCGGCGCGAGCCCTCGCCTCGGTCGCCGCGTCCGAGCGCCTGCGCGTGGTCTCCACGCTCATCCGCCTCACCGGCGACTGGGATCTCGCCGAGGACTGCGTGCAGGACGCCCTGGCCCGAGCCCTGACGGTCTGGCCGGAGCGGGGCATCCCCGACAACCCCGGCGCCTGGCTGTCGACCGTGGCCAGGAATCTCGCCGTCGATGCCATCCGCAAGGCCGACGCCGATCGTCGCGCCGCGCGTCGGCACGCGGTCGAAACGTCGATCGACAGCGAGGGGGAGAAGGAGTCGACGATGCCGACCGACGCGTTCGACGACGACCGCCTGCGCCTCATCTTCACCTGCTGCCACCCCGCCCTCGCCATGGAGTCGCGGGTGGCGCTCACGCTCCGAACCGTGCTCGGCTTGAGCGTCGCGGAGACCGCGCACGTCTTCCTCGTGAGCGAGGCGTCGATGCAGAAGCGGCTGGTGCGGGCGCGGGCGAAGATCCGCGGGGCGGGCATCCCGTATCGCGTGCCGCCCCCGCACCTGTTGCCCGAGCGCACGGCCGGCGTGCTCGCCGTGCTCTACCTGCTCTTCACCGAGGGCTACTCTTCGGGCAGCGGCACCGACCTCGTGCGGCCCGCGCTCGCCGAGGAGGCGATCCGCCTCACCCGGCTGGTCGCGGCGCTCATGCCGGGCCAGCCCGAGGTGCTCGCCCTGCTCGCGCTCGAGCTGCTCCAGCACTCGCGCGCGGCGACGCGCATCGACGCGGCCGGCGACCTGGTGCTGCTCGAGGATCAGGACCGCACGCGGTGGGACGCCGCCGCGATTGCCGACGGCCTCGGGATGCTCGCGCAGGCCGAGCGCGCCCTCGAGCCCCTCGCCGCCCCGCCCGGCCCGTACCTGCTGCAGGCCCGCATCGCCGCCGAGCACGCCACCGCTCCCACCGCTGCCGCGACTGACTTCGCGCGCATCGCCGAGCTCTACGCGGCGCTCGGCCGGATCGCGCCGTCGCCCGTCGTCGACCTCAACCGCGCGATCGCCGTCGCGCTCTCACAGGGGCCGGATGCGGGGCTCGCGCTCCTCGACGCGCTCGAGCTCGACGCCCGCCTCGCCGGCTACCACCTGCTGCACGCGACGCGGGCCGACCTGCTGCGCCGCCGCCGCAGCATTGGGGATGCCCTGCCGCACTACCGCCGCGCGCTCGAGCTGGCGCCCTCCGAGGCCGAGCGCCGGTTCCTGCAGCGGCGCGTGAACGAGCTTGACCCTCAATGAAATGGATATTAACCTCCATTACATGAGAAACCAGCCTCCGCTCCTGGCGCCGATCTTCCGATCGGACGCGCAAGCGCGGCTGCTGGCGAGCCTGCTGCTGGGCGACGACGAGCTCACGCTCGCTCAGATTTCCGAGCGCGCGGCGACACCGTACGCGACAGCGCACCGCGAGGTCGGGCGGTTGCTGGAGGCGGGCATCCTCACCGAGCGTTCGGTCGGTCGCGCACGCCTGATCGCGGCGAACTCCGACAGCCCGATCGTCGAACCGTTGCGGACGATCCTCGCCGTCGTCGCCGGACCGGCCCAGTTCCTCACCCATGAGCTGTCGGCGATCGACCGCATCGAGGTGGCGTTCATCTACGGGTCGTTCGCGGCGAGGGCGGCAGGCCGTGCGGGGCCCGCGGCGAACGACATCGATGTGATGGTCATCGGAAGCCCTGACGCCGACGCCGTCTACGCCGCCTGCGAGCGAGTGGAAGGTCGAGTTGGGCGCCCCGTGAACGTCACTATTCTCAGCGCCGTGGAACTCGAATCGGAACGAGGCGGCGGCTTCCTGCAGCAGGTCGCCGCGCAGCCTCGGATGCCGTTGATCGGAGAGTGGTCGTGACGCTGCTGCCCCTATCCGAGGACCAGCGCGAGGCCGTCGACGGTCTGATCGGCGGAGTGGGGTCTCTCAGCGCGAGCTGTTCGCCGTACGACCCCGCACGATGCCGATGAACTCGTCGCACAGGGGGTGCGCCCCGACCACAGGCCAGACGAGCGAGATGCCGGTCTCCGGCGCGCCGACGAGCGGGCGGGCGACCACGTCCTTGCGCGAGAGGACCCGCGCCACCGACTGGGGCATGATCGACACCCCCACGTTCGCGGCGACGAGGGCGACGGCATCCTCACCGGTGCCGTTGATGATGTCGATGGGCAGGATCGTGACGTCCTCGAGGGAGTGCAGCTCGTCGAGGCTGACGCTGTCGAGGCCGGCGACGAGCGAGCCCTTCGGGGCGACGACGACGGGCGCCTCGCGGTAGAGCGGGATGGCGTGCCGGTCGTCGTCGGCGGCGACGTCGCGGGCGAGCACCATGTGGGCGGTGCCGGCGTCGAGGGCGGCGAGGGCGTCGGCCTGGGTCATGGGCGCGAGGTCGAGGCGGCCGCGGGGGCGGCGCTCGCGCCACGTGCGCTCCCACTTGCCGGGCGTGACGCCGGTGACGAAGGCGACGGCGAGGGGATCGGGCATGGGCTCAGGCTACCGGCGGGGCCGGGCGGCGGTCGGGCGGGCCCGCGGGTCGCTACGCTCGGGTGCATGACCGATGCGCCGCGTGAGGACAACCGCCAGCAGCCGAAGCCGAAGAAGCAGCAGATGCTGAGTGCGGCGACGGCCGCGAAGAAGCTCGGGGTGTTCCTGCCGGCGACGCCGGAGCAGTTCCAGTCGCAGCAGATCTCGCGGGATGCCCTGCAGGAGCTGCAGGACAGCCCGCCGGAGTGGCTGACGACGCTGCGCAAAGAGGGCCCGCACCCGCGCGACGAGGTCTCGCGTCGCCTCGGCGTCTCGAACTCGGCGCTCGCCCGCGGCGGGGTCAGCGACTCGATGACGACGGCCGAGATCCGCGCGCTGCTCGACGAGCGGCCGCAGTGGCTCGTGGACGAGCGCGAGAAGCACGTTCCCGGGTCCGGCCGCCCGCTGGGCACCGCGATCGGCGAGCGGCCGGCGTCGGCGCGGCAGCACGGCGAGGACGACGTGCGCGACGAGGACGAGGGCGACGACCTGGTCTGATCGCGGGCTCAGCGCCCGCTGAGCTTCTGTACCAACCGGAACCCGGCCCGGTCGACCGAGGCGTCGCGCGCCGTCAGCACGACCGCACCGACCTCCGCCGCCCGGTCGACGCCGACCCAACTGCGGAACCCGCCGGTGCCGCCGTTGTGCCAGGTAATCGACTGCGCACCGCGGCCGAGCGTGATCCAGCCGGCGCCGATGCGCACCCCGTTCGAGAACTCGGTGTCGGGGTCCAGAGCGCTCATCCCGGGGGCGGTGCCGGCGAGGATGCGCTGCAGCAGCCCCTGCATCGTGCCGATGGTGGCGCGGATGCCCCCGGCGGGCGCGATGCCCTCCCCGGTCCACGGGGCGCGAGCCGCTCCTCGCCTGCTCGCCCCGATGAGGGCGCCGGGCCGGAGCTCGTCGACCGTGGCCGGGGCGTAGAAGGCGTCACCGAACCTGCTCTGCAGCAGTTCGCCGTACCGAACGCCGGAGGCCGCCGCGACCGCGTGCCCCAGCAGTTGGAACCCGAGGTTCGAGTACACCGCCCGCGGCGGGCCGATCGTGATGCCGCGGACCTGCTCGAGCAGCTCGGCGAGGGTGTCCCCGTAGGGGTTCTCGCCTTTCGTGTACAGGCGCCAGGTTCGGCGCCAGACCTTCATCGCGGGTGGCAGCCGGGGGAGACCTGAGCGGTGCGTGGCCAACGACTCCAGCGTGACCCGCTCGACCGCGCCGTGGTCGGCGAGCGGCAGCAGCGACCCGAGCGTCGTGGAGGGGGTGACCCGGCCGAGGCCGATCGCCTCGCGGTAGAGCATCCCGGTGAGGGCTTTGGAGACGGAGCCGATCTCGAAGTCGGCGTCGTCGGCCGCGCCGATCGAGGCCGTCGCGAAGCCCTCCGGCGTGACGGTGGTCATGGCGGTTACCGTGTGGGCCCGGCCGAGCAGGGCGCCGGCGGTTGCGGCGAGGGAGGCGTCGCCCCTCCAGGTGGTGGTCACGGCTCGATCGTCGCACAGCGAGCGCGGGCCGCGTCGCCCCCGGTCCGGCCGAGCGTCCCGCCCGCATAGGAACGGCGGCGACGGAGCGACTCTCGTCGTCCGACGCCGCCGTTCTAGCAGCTGCGTGCCGGGGCTAGCTCGCCGCGACCTCGTCGCGCTTCGGCAGCACCCAGTTCGCGCGCGGGAAGTGACAGGTGTAGCCGTTGGGGTACTTCAGCAGGTAGTCCTGGTGCTCCTCCTCGGCCTCCCAGAAGGGCGCCTCGGGCTCGATCGTGGTGACGACCTTGTTCGGCCAGAGGCCCGAGGCGTCGACGTCGGCGATGGTCTCGCGCGCGACGCGCTCCTGCTCGGGGCTGAGCGGGAAGATCGCCGAGCGGTAGCTCGTGCCGACGTCGTTGCCCTGGCGGTTGAGCGTCGAGGGGTCGTGGATCTGGAAGAAGAACGCCAGCACGTCGCGGTAGCTGGTCTTCGTCGGGTCGAAGACGACCTCGAGCGCCTCGGCGTGGCCGGGGTGGTTGCGGTAGGTGGGGTGGTCGTTCTCGCCGCCGGTGTAGCCGACGCGCGTGCCCAGGATTCCGGGCTGGCGGCGCACGAGATCCTCCATGCCCCAGAAGCAGCCGCCGGCGAGCACGGCGGTCTCGGTGCCGGGGGTGCGGGTGATGCTGCCGGTGTCGGTCATGGTGCGGTCTCCTCTGCTGGATGGGGCGGGCTGGGCGCGGCCGGTGAGGCGGCTCGCGAATCGTTCGATGAAGGGATGCACGGCTCAGGCCGTCGCGTCGGAGCTCGAGTCGAACAGCGCCCGGTAGGCACCGTAGCCCTGGGCTTCGAGCTCGGCCACCGGCACGAAGCGCAGGGCCGCGGAGTTCATGCAGTAGCGCTGCCCTCCGGCTTCGCGCGGGCCGTCGTCGAACACGTGGCCCAGGTGGCTGTCGGCGCCGGAGGAGCGCACCTCGGTGCGCACCATCCAGAGCATGCGGTCGCTCTTCGTCGTGACGACGCCCGGTTCGATCGGCTTCGTGAAGCTCGGCCAGCCGGTGCCGCTGTCGTACTTGTCGAGGGAGGAGAACAGCGGCTGACCGGAGACGACGTCGACGTAGATGCCGGCCGCCTTGAGGTCGTGGTACTCGTTGCGGAACGCCGGCTCGGTGCCGTCGTTCTGCGTGACCTTGCGCTGCATCGGGGTGAGGCGGGCGATGGCCTCGGGGGTGGCGCGGTACTCGGTGGTCATGGCTTCTCCTTACGTCCGTCGACGGTTCGGAGCCGGCGCTGGCGGCGGCGGCCCGGCACGTCGTGCTCATGACAACAGGCGGAGGCGCGCATCCGTTCCCGATGGGCTTGGAACGGACCGAGAATCGCACCCCCACCACTGGGGGATGCCGTGGCGCAGCGTCCGACGTACGGTACGAGCACTCCTCACGGAGCGACGCGGCGCCCGGTCGGGCGGTGCGCGCGAGGGGCCGGGCGAGGACGGGATCCCATGACGAGCGACACGAGCGCTGCGGGCGCCTCGGCACGACGCGAGTACGACCGGCGCCGCGCGAAGGACGAGCAGCGCACGCGCGAGCAGTGGGGCCGGCTCGGCGGGCTCGCCGTCGCCCTCACGCCCGAGCGCCGCAGCACGCGCGCGTGGAGCATCGGCGCGGTCGGCGAGGAGAAGGTCGGACAGGCGCTCGACGCGCTCGCCTCCGACTCGATCCGGGTGCTGCACGATCGGCGCATCCCGGGCTCGAGAGCGAACATCGACCACATCGTCATCACGCCCGGCGCGGTCTGGGTCATCGATGCGAAGCGTTACGCCGAGAGGCGGCCCGAGCTGCGCGTCGAGGGCGGCATCATCCGGCCGCGCACCGAGTCGCTCATCGTGGGCGGCCGCGACCAGACCCGGCTCATCGACGGCGTGCTCGGGCAGTCCGCGCGCGTCTGCGCCGCCATCCCCGGCAACCCGATCCGGTCGGCGCTGTGCTTCGTCGACGCCGATTGGCCGCTGTTCGGCGGCGCGTTCAGCGTGCGCGGGGTCGAGGTGCTGTGGCGGGCGCGGCTCGCCGACCGCATCCTCGCGACGGCTTCCGGCGCGGTCGACGTGGATGCCGTGGCGGCGGCCGCCGAGACGCGGTTCCGCCCCTCGGTCTGACGCGGCGAGCGGCGATCGACTAGAGGGCCTCCTCGGAGCCCTCGAGCTCGGCGAAGCGCTGCTGCATCGTCGGATTGCCGCGGGTGAGCGACTTGATCGTCAGCGAGTCGGCCTTGTCGTTGGCGAGCCGCAGGTTGTTCGACGACTTCAGCAGGTTCTCCTTCGTCTTCTCGAGATCCTTGATCGCCTCGTCGATGCGCTTGATCGCCTCCTGGAACTGGTTCGACGCGAGGTCGTAGTTGCGGGCGAAGCCGGTCTTGAACGTCGTCAGCCGCTCCTCGAAGTCGGTGATGTCGACGTTCTGCTCCCGGATGCGCGCGAGCTCGCCGCGCACCGCGATGGTGCTGGCGGCCGCGTTGCGCAGCAGCGTGATGATGGGGATGAAGAACTGCGGCCGCACGACGTACATCTTCGGGAACCGGTGCGAGACGTCGACGATGCCGCCGTTGTAGAGCTCGCTCTCGGGCTCGAGCAGGCTCACGAGCACCGCGTACTCGCAGCCCTTCTCGTTCCTGTCCTTGTCGAGCTCCTTGAAGAAGTCCTCGTTGCGCTTCTTCGTCGCGGTCGTGTCGCTCTCGTTCTTCATCTCGAACATGATCGACACGTACTCGACGCCGGTCTGATCGCGGTCGCGGAACACGTAGTCGCCCTTGCTGCCCGATGACGCGTCGTTGTCCTTCTCGAAGTACGCGTTCGGGAACGCCGCCGAGCGCATCCGGTTGAACTCGATCTCGCAGTGCTGCTCGAGGGTCTCGCCGACCATCTTCGTCGACAGCCGCGCCTTGAAGTCCTTGTGCACGGCGATGGCCTCGTTGAGCAGCGCCACCTCGGTGCCGTGCTGCTCCTTCAGGGCGATCTCGCGCGCCTGCTGCTCCGACTTGCGCTGCTCGAGCTCGAGGGCGAGGCGGTCGCGCTCCCGCTCGACGGCGCCGACGGCCTCCGACACGGCGAGCTGCTTCGCGAGCTCGGTGGATGAGAGCTCCGCCCGCAGCCGCTCGACCTCGGCGGCCTTCTCCGCCGCCTGCTGCGCGAGCTGCGCCGCGGCCTTCTCGCGCTCCGCGTTCGCGGCGGCGAGCGCCTTCTCGCGATCGGCGTTCGCGGCGGCGAGGGCCTCGCTGATGGCGAGCTGCCGGGCGACGTCGGCCGAGGCGATGTCGGCCTTCAGCCGCTCGATCTCAGCCTGCTTCGCGGCGGCGGCGCGCTCGAGCTCGCTCGCGGCCCTGGCCTCGGCGAGCTCGAGCGCCGCGGCCTTCTCGCGCTCGGCGAGGGCGAGCTGGTCGTGCAGCGCCTGGTCGAACTCGCGGTCGCGCACCTGCTTCACGATGTCGGCGTAGCCCGCCTCGTCGATCGTGAAGGCCTTGTTGCAGTGCGGGCAGATGACCTCGTGCACGGTGCTCCCTCCGGCCGCGGGCTCGGCGCCGTCGACCTCACGATGAACGCTACCCGGGGGTGCGGAATCCGACATACTGTCGACATGTCACCCTCCCTCGTCGGCGAACAGCTGACCACCCTCGTCATCGTCGGAATCGTCGTCGCGCTCGTCCTCGTCGCCGTGGTCGTGCTGCTGCGCGGCATCAAGGTGGCGAAGCCCGATGAGGCGATCATCGTCACCTCGAAGCAGCGCGCCACGCAGGAGCGCCCCCAGAACAACGAGTTCGACAACGTCGGCCAGAAGGTCGTCTTCGGCTCGCGCGTCTTCGTCAAGCCCGTCGTCGAGGCCTACTTCAAGCTCAGCCTGCGCAGCCGCCAGCTCAACGTGCAGGCGACCGCCCAGACGAAGGACGCCATCACGATCAAGGTGAACGCCGTCGCCGTGGTGAAGGTCGGCGGCTCGGAGACGATGGTGCGCGCCGCCGCCCAGCGGTTCCTCAATCAGCAGGACCAGATCGAGTCGTCGACCGAGGAGGTGCTGAGCGGTTCGGTGCGATCGATCGTCGGTCAGCTCACGGTGACCGAGATCATCACCAACCGCTCGGCGCTGCAGGAGCAGGTGCTCGAGGCGGTGCGCGAGGCGCTCGACATCCAGGGCCTGCAGATCGACACGCTGCAGATCAAGGAGATCGACGACGACAACAACTACATCCGCGACCTCGGTCGTGCCGAGGCCGCCCGGGTGAAGCAGGTCGCCGAGGTCGCCGAGGCCATCGCGCAGCAGGCCTCGGAGGAGGCGCGCATCAACGCCGCGCAGGCGATCGCCGAGCAGCAGCGCAAGCTCGACCTGCGCAACGCCGAGATTCAGAAGGAGACCGACAAGGCGCGCGCCGAGGCCTCCGCCGCGAAGCCGCTCGCCGATGCGATCGCCCAGCAGGAGGTCGTCGCCCAGCAGGAGATCACCGCGGCCAAGCGCGTGGGCCTGCGCAAGCAGGAGCTCGACGCCGAGGTGCGCGCCGTCGCCGACGCCCAGGCCTACGCCCTCGAGAAGCAGGCCGACGGCGCCGCCGCCGCGGCCGTCGCGAACGCCGCCGCCGACCGCGACTCGCGCCGCGCCGCCGCCGAGGCCATCGAGTCGGAGGGCATCGCGGAGAAGAACCGCCGCATCGCCGCCGCGCAGGCCATCGAGGCCGAGGGCATCGCCGAGAAGAACCGCCGCATCGCCGCCTCCGAGGCGCTCGTCGCCGAGGGCGAGGCCGAGGCCAGCGCCATCCGCTCGAAGGGTACGGCCGAGGCCGACTCGACCCGCGCGCAGGCCGAGGCCCTGGCCGAGCGGGCGGATGCCCTGCTCAAGCAGCGCATCATCGACCAGCTGCCCGCCATCGTGCGCGCAGCCTCCGAGCCGCTGTCGGCCATCTCGTCGATGACCGTGATCTCGAGCGACGGCGTCGGGCAGATCGGCGACAACGTCGCCGGGCAGCTCGCCACCTCGACGAAGCTCATCAAAGATCTCGTCGGCATCGACATCTCCGAGATCATGACCGGCCGGGCCACCGGCTCGGCCGCGGGCGCCGCCATCGGCGAGGCGCTCGCCGGCGGCACCGCACCGGCCGCCCCGGCGGGCACCGCCTCGCCGCGCAAGAAGTCGACGCCGAGCGAGCCCTCGGGCAGCTAGGCCGTCGCGGTGCTCGCGGCGGGCTCCGGCTCGATCGGCAGCCAGAGCTCGGCGCGCGCGGTCGAGCCGTCACCGATCGGCTCGACCGCGAGGATCTCGGGGCCGGGCACGAGCCGGTACGGGTTCGCCGGCAGCCACTCGCCGTACGCGAGCGGCCAGAGCTGCTGCAGCGCCTCGGGAACCCGGCCCTCGGTCGACAGCACGAGCCAGTCGCCGGCGGCGACCTCGATCGCGTCAAGGTCGGCCGGCGGCGACGCCTCCGCGCGGGTCGCGGCGCCGATCGTGTAGCGCAGCATCGAGCCCTCGGCGCGGGACTCGTCGAACTCGTCGCTGACGGAGAGCGAGCCGGCGGGCATCCCGTCGCCGGCGCGCTCGCCGATCGCGGCGATGCTCGCGCGCACGTCCTGGCCGAGCGCGCGGGTGAACCGCTCGATGTCGGCGTTGGGTCCCTCGAAGACGAGCGGCACGCGGGTGCTGCGGCCGACGATGCGGAAGGCGGGCAGGGGGGTGATGCGGTACTCCATGGGGGAGCTCCCTTCGACGGTGAGATGGAACGACAGGCGCGACTGTGAGCGCAGCGCGGCGCCGGTGCGGCGCGCCTCATCCGGCCCGGTGCCGTGCACGGCCGCGAAGGCGCGGGCGAAGGCGTCGGCCGAGCCGTAGCCGAAGCGCACGGCGATGTCGCTGAGCGTCTCGCGCCCCGCGAGCACGGCCGCCGCGGCGACGGTCAGGCGCCGCCGGCGGATGTACTCCGAGAGCGGCAGCCCCGCGAGCGTCGAGAACATGCGACGGAAGTGGTACTCGCTCGTGCGAGCGATGCGGGCCAGCTCGGCGACGTCGATCTCGGCCTCGAGCCGGTCGTCGATCGCCCGCATGGCCTCGTTCCCGCCGTCCATCGCCTCTCCCTCCGCGCTGCCGGCGGTCGCCGGCGTCGTGATCCCCACGGTAGGCGCGGGCGCGCCGGGGCGTCCGATGATCGGTGCCCGATGCGGTGGGATGCGCGGCGCGCGCCGGCGGCGGCTCAGCCCTCGTCGGGCTCGGCGTACCGGTGCACCCGCATACCGGCGTCGCTGAAGATGCTGATGACCTCCGCCGGCGCCCCGCCGAGCGCGCTCATGCTGTGCGGCACGCGCGTGTCGAACTCGGCGGCCTCGCCGGGCTCGAGCTCGGTGCGGGTCTCGTCGAGCACGAGCAGCAGCCGGCCGCTCAGCACGTAGAGCCACTCGTAGCCGTCGTGCACGCGGGGCGCGGGCACCGCGTCGACCGGCGGGTAGGTGATCTTGTAGGTCTGCATCGGCGCCGTCTCGGCCGTGAGCGGCGCGATCACGTGACCGTGGCGGCGGATGCTCGGCCGGCGCACCCGCGGGTCGGCGTCGACCGGGCTCAGCAGGTCGTCGATGCGCACGCCGAGGTGGCGCGACAGCGGCAGCAGCAGCTCGAGGTTGGCCTGGCGCTTGCCCGACTCGAGCCGCGAGATCGTGCTGGGGGAGACGCCCGCGCGCTCGCCGAGCTCGTCGAGGGTGAGACCGCGCAGGCGTCGCGCCGCGCGCAGGCGGGGGCCCAGGGCATCCAATTCACGCATCGCGCCTCCTTGCTGAATCTGCAAGGAAGTTTGCCACACGATCGCACCGACCGCAGGGTGGGACCATGACGACGCCCACCCCCACGCCCCTGCTCGACGCTCTCGTGATCGGCGGCGGCCCCGCCGGTCTCAGCGCCGCGCTCATGCTCGGTCGCTCCCGCCGCTCGGTGCTCGTGCTCGACGCCGGCGAGCCCCGCAACCGCACCGCCGCGACCGCCCACGCCGTGCTCGGGCACGACGGCATCGCGCCGCACGAGCTGCTGCGCCGGGGACGCGAGGAGGTCGCCCGGTACGGCGTCGAGGTGCGCTCGGCGCGGGTCGTCGGCGCCCGAGCGACGGCCGACCGCGTGACCGCGACCCTCGACGACGGCACGACCCTCGCCGCCCGCGCGATCGTGCTCGCGAGCGGCATCGTCGACGAGCTGCCCGCCGTGCCCGGGCTCGCCGCGCACTGGGGTGACCGCGTGCTGCACTGCCCCTACTGCCACGGCTGGGAGGTGCGCGAGCGCCGCCTGGGCGTGCTCGCCACCGGCCCCGCGTCGCTGCACCAGGCAGAACTCGTGCGCCAGTGGAGCGACGACGTCGTGCTGTTCGGCGCGGCCGCGGGGGAGGCGCTCGGCGACGCCGTGCGGGCGCGGCTGGCGGCGCGCGGGGTGCGCATCGTCGAGCATCCCGTCATCGCCGTCGAGACCGCGGGGCCCGATCGGGATGCCCCGCTCGCGATCGTCGACGCCGCCGGCGCCCGGCACGCGGTCGACGCGCTCTTCACCGGCGGAGAGCCGCGGCTCGACGACGCCCTCGTCGACTCCCTCGGTCTGGAGCGGTCGACCGAGCCCGGCGCCGCCCTCGTCGTCGACGCGATGGGCGCGGCCGCGCCCCGGGTCTGGGCGGCCGGCAACGTCGTGGCGCCCTTCGCGAGCATCCCCCTCGCGATGGCGAGCGGCACGATGGCGGGCGCGGCCGTCAACGCCGCGCTGGTGGCCGAGGACGGCGATCGCGCGCTGCTCGCCTCGCCCGCGCACTTCTGGGAGCACCGCTACGCCGGCACCGAGCGCTCGTGGTCGGGCCGCGCCAACGCGACGCTGCTCGCCACCGCCGACGATCTCGTCCCCGGCACGGCCCTCGAGCTCGGCTGCGGCGAAGGGGCGGATGCCCTCTGGCTCGCCGAGCGCGGCTGGCGGGTCACGGCGCTCGACATCGCGCCCACCGCTGTGCACCGAGCGCAGCAGCTCGCGGCCTCGAGTGCGGCACTGCGGAGCGGCACGGGCTCGGTCGAGGCGCACGTCGCCGACCTCGCCGCGCCCTGGCCGGTCGAGGGGCGCTACGACCTCGTCGTCGCGAGCTTCCTGCACTCGCCGGCCGCGCTCGACCGGCTCGCGCTGCTGCATCGCGCGCTCGACCGGGTCGCCCCGGGCGGGCGGCTGCTGCTCATCACGCACGTCGCACCGCCCGCGGGTGCGCCGAGCGACGGGCATCCGGCCCTCGACCTGCCGAGCCCGCAGGAGGAGCTCGATGCGCTGCGGCTGGACCCCGCCGAGTGGATCGTCGAGGTCGTCGAGACCCGCGCGCGCACGGTCGAACGCGTGACGGGGGAGCGGCACGCGGTGACGGACGGGGTGCTGCGGGTGCGGCGGGCGGCCCCGGGCGAGCGGCGCGACGGCTGAGGGGCGTCTATGCGGGGGCTGTGCGTGCGGGGCCCGGCTGGGCATCCCGAACCGCGCCCGCGTACCCTGGGAACGCACCCCCGACTCTCACCTTCTGAAAGGCGTTGAGCCCCGACTGTGGATTCCACGGCCATTCCCGCCGGTTCCGATACCGGCGACTGCTCCCATAGACCCTCGTCCTCCTCCTGCCGCACGGCGGTGATCGCATGGTGATCGAGGGCATCCTGCTGCTGCTGCTCGGCATCGTCGTGACGCTCGCGATCATCGCGGCCAACGGCTACTTCGTGGCCCAGGAGTTCGCGTACATGTCGGTCGATCGCAACCGGCTCGGCGCGCAGGCCGACGCGGGCGACGCCGCCGCGGCGCGCGCGCTCAAGGTCACGAAGCGCACCTCCTTCATGCTCTCGGGCGCGCAACTCGGCATCACCGTCACCGGCCTGCTCGTCGGCTTCGTCGCCGAGCCGCTCATCGGGGCCTCGATCGGCACCCTGCTCGGCGGCATCGGCATCCCCGCCGTCGTCGGCATCGGCATCGGCACCGTGCTCGCGCTCGTGCTCGCCACCGTCGTGCAGATGATCTTCGGCGAGCTCTACCCGAAGAACCTCGCCATCGCGAGCCCCGATCCGCTCGCCCGGCGCCTCGCGCGCTCGACCATCATCTACCTCACCGTGTTCGGCTGGCTCATCGCCGTCTTCGATGCGGCCGCCAACGCCCTGCTGCGCCTGCTGCGCATCGAGCCCGTGCACGACGTCGACTCGAGCGCGACGGCCGAGGATCTCGAGCGCATCGTCAGCGACTCCCGCGACAGCGGCGACCTGCCGGCCGAGCTCTCGCTCATGATCGATCGCATCCTCGAGTTCCCGAAGCAGGACGTCGAGCACGCGATGATCCCCCGCTCGCTCGTCGACACCATCCCGCCGACGACCACCATCGGCGAGGTGCGCGCCATGATGGCCCGCGCCCACACCCGGTACCCGGTCGTCGACGACGAGAGCCAGCCGCTCGGCGTCGTACAGCTCGCCGACGTGCTCGGCACGACCCTGCCCCGCGAGACGCCCGTCACCGAGCTCATGCGCCCGCCCCTCGTGCTGGCGACCCTCATGGCGCTGCCGGATGCTCTCGCCGAGCTCACCCGCAGCAGGAACCAGATCGCCTGCGTCATCGACGAGTACGGCGGCTTCGCCGGCGTGCTGACCCTCGAGGACCTCGCCGAGGAGGTCGTCGGCGAGATCACCGACGAGCACGACGACGACTCCGCCCCCTCGGTGGAGCCCGACGGCGACGACGTCTGGCGCATGGGCGGCGACGTCCACGTCGACGAGGCCCACCGCGCCATCGGCTACGAGCTGCCCGAAGGCGACTACGAGACCGTCGCCGGGCTCGTCATCGCCGCGCGCGGCGGACTGCCCGAGGCCGGCGAGACGGTCGTCGTCGAGCTGCCCGACGACCCGGGCGACCTCGTGCACGACCGCGAGGTGCACCGCTCGCTCGAGATCGAGGTGCTCGAGATCGAGCGGCACGTGCCGAGCGAGGTGCGGGTCACGCTCGTGGAGCGCGAGGGCGACCGCGAGGACGAGACGGTCGACACCGACGGGGAGGGCAAGGCGGAGCATCCCGAGCTCGGGGCCGCCCCCGATGCCGACGCGACCGCCGCGGCCACCGCCGCCGCGCCGACCGAGCAGACCGTCACCGAGACGACCAGCGCGACGGGCGCCTCGGCCGCGAAGGAGGAGGACCGATGAGCGACGGCATCATCGTCACGCTGGCCACCATCGGCCTCATCGCGCTCAGCGCGTTCTTCGTCATCATCGAGTTCGCCCTGCTCGGCGCCCGCCGGCACCGCCTCGAGGAGACGGCCGCGACCGACCCCTCGGCGCGCGCCGCCCTCCGCGGCGTCAACGAGCTGACGCTCATGCTCGCCGGCGCGCAGCTCGGCATCACCGCGTGCACCTTCGCCCTCGGCGCCATCACGAAGCCCGCGCTCGACTACTGGATGGGCCCGATCTTCGAGGGCTGGGGACTGCCCGAGTGGGGCGCCGGCGCGCTCGCCTTCGGCCTGTCGCTGCTCATCGTCACCTTCCTGCACCTCGTCGTCGGGGAGATGGCCCCCAAGTCGTGGGCGATCGCGCATCCCGAGACGGCGGCCAAGGTCATCGGCATCCCGTCGCGCATCTACATCTGGCCGTTCCGTCCGCTGCTCGGCTGGGTCAACAGCATCGCCAACCGCCTCGTGCGGGCCTCCGGCGTCGAGCCCGTCGAGAGCGCCGCGGTGGGCGGGCAGAACGCCGACACCATCCGCCACCTCGTCGAGCTCTCCGCCCGCAGCGGCGCGCTCGAGCCCGAGTTCCGCGACTCGCTCGAGGGCGTCATCGACCTCGAGACGCTGCGGCTCGACGAGCTCGTCGACATGAGCGCCACGCCGACCGCCGTGCCCGTCGGGGCGACCGTCGCCGACGTGCAGGCGGCCGCCGCCTCCTCGGGGCACATGCGCATCCTCTTCGGCGACCCGGCGGCCGAGGTGCCGCGCGTCGTGCACGTGCGCGACACGCTGCTCGACGAGCCCGAGGCGCAGGCCGCGCCCTTCGCCCGCGACGCCCTCGTGCTCGCCGCCGACACCCCCGTGTACGAGACGCTCGCCCGCATGCGCGCGCTGAGCCAACAGCTCGCCATCGTCATCGACGACGGCCGCTTCGTCGGCGTCGTCACGCTGTCGGACGTGCTGCGCAAGGTGCTGCCGCAGCCGGAGGAGCAGATCGCGGTGATCTAGGGCCCGTCGGGCGGGCGGCGCTGTCTACTCGTCCGCGAGGTCGAGCCGCATCACGACGCGGCGCTTCGTCGGGCGGCTCACCTCGGTGAACCCCGCGGCGAGGGAGGGCCCGACGGGGCCGACGTTGAGCTCGTCCCAGACGACGCGCTCGCCGCCGGTGAGCATCGGGTAGCCCTCGATCGCGCGGGCGCCGTGGGCGCGGGCGTGCTCGACGGCGGCGGCCACGAGCGGGTAGGTGAGTCCGCGGTCGCGGAAGCCGCTCCGGACGATGAGGCAGGCGATGGCCCAGACCGTGCCGTCGTCCTTCGACTCGGTGCGGCCGGCCCAGGGCACGGGGTTGCCGGCCAGGCGGCGAAAGGCGGGGCGGGCATCCACCGCGCACCACCCGGCGGGCTCGCCGTCGAGGTGGGCGACCAGCCCGATCGTGCGCGCCGCATCGCGCGGGATGCCGCTGCCGGGCCCGGCCCCGCCCGCGTCGTCGCAGCCCACCTCGCTGCGCAGCACGGCCAGCCGCTGCGCGACCGGCAGGTGCCATCACTCGCGGTCGCCCATGCGGATGCGCTCGCATTGGCAGCGCCCCGCGGCGCCGGTCAGCACGAGTTGGAGGTCGTCCCAGAGCGCCTCGGACGCCGGCACCACCCGCACCTCGCCGTCGAGCACGCGCATGCGACGAGGGTAGCGCCGCCGGCCGCGGTCGCCGCCTACCCTGGACGCGTGGTGCACCCGAGGAGCAGGGCCGGCCGCGCGGCGATCAAGCGCCGACGCCGGATGGCGCTGCAGACCCACGACCTCACCGCGGGGGAGTGGGCGACGCTCGTCGCCGCCTGGGGCGGCTGCGCCTACTGCGGCACGACCGAGGCCGCGCTGCAGAAGGATTGCGTGCAGCCGATCTCGCGCGGCGGCCGCTACACGGTCGACAACGTCGTGCCCGCCTGCGCCTCGTGCAACGCCAGCAAGAGCAACGACGAGGTCACGAGCTGGCTGCGGCGCAAGCGGCTCGACGAGCGGGCGTTCCTCGAGCGGTACGTCGCGGTGCGGCGGGCGCTCGGGGAGGCCGCGGCGCCCGGATAGACTCGCATCTCGTGTCCAAGGTCCTGACTTCCCTGCCCGTCGGCGAGCGCGTCGGCATCGCCTTCTCCGGAGGTCTCGACACCTCCGTCGCCGTCGCGTGGATGCGCGACAAGGGCGCGATCCCCTGCACGTACACGGGCGACCTCGGCCAGCCCGACGAGCCCGATGTCGCCGCGGTGCCCGAGCGGGCGAAGGAGTACGGCGCGGAGATCAGCCGCCTCGTCGACGCGAAGTCGGCGCTCGTCGAGGAGGGTCTCGTGGCCCTCGCCTGCGGCGCGTTCCACATCCGCACCGGCGGCAAGGCCTACTTCAACACCACGCCCCTCGGCCGCGCCGTGACCGGCACCCTGCTCGTGCGCGCCATGCTCGAGGACGGCGTGGAGATCTGGGGCGACGGCAGCACCTACAAGGGCAACGACATCGAGCGGTTCTACCGCTACGGCCTGCTCGCGAACCCGCGCCTGCGCATCTACAAGCCCTGGCTCGACGCGGACTTCGTCACGGAGCTCGGCGGCCGCCAGGAGATGAGCGAGTGGCTCGTCGAGCACGGGTTCCCGTACCGCGACTCGGCCGAGAAGGCCTACTCGACCGACGCCAACATCTGGGGCGCCACTCACGAGGCGAAGACGCTCGAGCACCTGAACGTCTCGCTCGAGACCGTCGAGCCGATCATGGGCGTGCGCTTCTGGGACGAGTCGGTCGAGATCGCCGCCGAGGACGTCACCGTGGAGTTCGAGGAGGGCCGCCCCGTCGCCCTCAACGGCGTGCGCTTCGACGACCCGGTGCAGCTGGTGCTCGAGGCGAACCGCATCGGCGGCCGTCACGGGCTCGGCATGAGCGACCAGATCGAGAACCGCATCATCGAGGCGAAGAGCCGCGGCATCTACGAGGCGCCGGGCATGGCGCTGCTGCACATCGCCTACGAGCGGCTGCTCAACGGCATCCACAACGAGGACACGATCGCGAACTACCACGCCGAGGGCCGCCGCCTCGGGCGCCTCATGTACGAGGGCCGGTGGCTCGACCCGCAGTCGCTCATGCTCCGCGAGAGCATCCAGAAGTGGGTCGGCAGCGCGGTCACCGGCACCGTGACCCTGCGTTTGCGTCGCGGCGACGATTACACGATCCTCGACACGGCCGGGCCGACCCTGTCGTACGCGGCTGAGAAGCTCTCGATGGAGCGCGTCGGCGACGCCGCCTTCGGCCCCACCGACCGCATCGGTCAGCTCACGATGCGCAACCTCGACATCGCCGACTCGCGCACCCGCCTCGAGCAGTACGCGGCGCAGGGCATCATCGGCGGGGCGACGGCGGCGCTCGTCGGCCGCATCACGGCCGGGCTCGCCGACGACGTCACCGAGCCGGCGTCCCCCTCGAAGGATGCTGCGCTCGCGCACGCCGTCGACGCGGCCAACGAGGCCAGCGCCTTCGACTCGGGCACCGACTAGCACCCCGTCGGTCCCAGCGGGCCCGACCTCGGCGCGCGGGAGCGCCTCCTGCTCGACTCGCTCGCCCGGAGCTCGCACCGGGGGCTCGTGTCCACCTGGCGCGGGCATTTCCGCGACACGCCGCTGAGACGGCGGGACCTGCGCTCCGCCGCCAGCGCATCAGCGCGCGACGGACATCACCGGCTCGTCGCGGCCACCGGGTCACCCCACGGGCAGGCTGACCGTTCCCAGAATGCGTCGGCGCGCGCCCTCGGGGTGCTCGGAGCGCTCGACGAGCGGGAGAAGGGCATCCCGGATCGTCACGGCCACCACGCGCCACTCGTCGTCGGTCGCCTGCACGGCCACCTGACGGAACCCCACGAGGTCGTCCTCGAGCGTCGCTCGAGGCGCGGCGAAGTAGTCGTCGAAGGCGGAGGCGAGCGACGCGAGGTAGGCGAGGAAGCCGGCGCGCAGGCGGGCCTCGTCGACGAGGCCGTCGTCCGACGGGTCCACGCTCGTGCGCGCGAGGTCCAGGCGGAGGGTGCGCTCGACCGACCCGCGGACGCGCGATTCGGCGACGACCTCGAGCACTCCGCCGTCGATGAGCGACCCGACGTGGCGGTAGAGCGTCGCCACCGGGACGTCGCCGAGGCGTTCTGCGAGCTCGCGCGTCGTCGACTGCGGATAGCCCAGCATCGCCTGCACGATGCGGAGCCGCACGGGGTGCAGGAGCAGATCGGCTGTGGTCACGGGTCCTCCGAGTGCTCGTGGTCTCACGCCCGGCGGGAATGATCTCGTCTGCGATAATGTTATCAAATCCGATACCAATGAGGGGGAGGTCCTTCGTCCCCCCGACGATCAGGCGGTCCGCATCCGCCGCGAGCTCCAGGAGACCCCATGCCGACGACCATCCACGCCGGCCCTGCCGGCATCACCGTGCGCCTCGGACGCCTCGACCGGCTGCTGGCGCTCCGGGGCGACCTCGTGGTCCCCGCGGAGCATGTCGCCGAGATCACGGCCGTGGCAGACGGCATGGCCGCCGTCAGGGGCCTCCGCGCGCCCGGTCTGGGCGTCCCCGGAGCGCGCAAGATCGGTACCTGGCGCCGCCGAGGTCGTTCGACTCTCGCGGTCGTGCGCGGCAGCGGCCCTGCCGTGCAGATCCTGACCTCGGACGGGCCCGTGCATCGCATCGTCGTCTCCGCGGCCGACGCGCCCGACCGCGCGGCGGTCCTGCGCGCCGCGATCCGGACGAGCCGACCGTGACCGCCGCGATCGCGGCATCGCCGTTCGTCATCGACGCCGCCGTGCGGCTCGTCGGAGAGCGTATCGACGTCACCGGAGCGACCGCTCTCGCCGTGCTGCTGCCGGGCAGTGGGCCGGTCGATCGGGAGGGGGACGTCCGCCGACTCGCGCTGGGCATCCAGCGTCAGCTCGCGACCGCGCTGGCCGATCACGGGATCGCGAGCGTGCGCTGGGACAAGCGCGGCGTCGGCGACTCCGGCGGCGAGTTTCTGAGCACGGGGTTCGACGACCTCGTCGACGACGCTCTCGCGGTGGTCGACCGCGCGCTGGAGGAAGCGCTGCCGGTGATCGTCATCGGGCACAGCGAGGGCGCGACGATCGCTGCACGCGTGGCCGCCGAGCGGCCGCGGATCGCCGGCGCGGTGATGCTGAGCGGCTACGCGCGCTCCGGTCTGGAGGTGCTGCGGTGGCAATCGCGCGCCCTTTCCGGCGACCTCCCCGCGCCCGTGCGGGGTCTCCTCCGACTGCTGCGCACCGACCTGGAGGCGCAGACGGAGAAGAATCGGCAGCGGCTGCTGCGCACGACCGGCGACGTCGAGCGCATCGGCGGGGTGCGTCTCAACGCGCGATGGCACCGCGAGTTCATGGCCTACGACCCCCGCACCGACCTCGATGCGGCCGCGGCGCCCGTGCTGGCCATCACCGGCTCGCTCGATCTGCAGACCCCGCCCGAGGACCTCGCGCTGATCGCGGCGCGCACCGGCGGACCGACGCGCACCGTCGAGCTCGAGGGCGTCAGCCACATCCTGCGGACGCAACCGAGGGCCACGCTGCGCACCTACCGAGTGGATGCTCGACGCCCGATCGACGCGCGCATCGTGCCGCTCATCGCCGCGTGGTGGAGCGATCTGCGCGACGCATCGCCCTGACGACGAACGCGTCCCGCCCCGTCGTCGCCCGTGCGGGCGCGGGTTCGTGTCCGTCCAGCGCGGTGCATCGTCCGACGCGCCGCGGACGCAGGGGGACACTCTGACCGTCTTCGCGACGACCGCGCGCGGTGGACATCGCGAGCGGGCGTTCACCACCTCGGCGGCGGGAGGCCTGATCGGTGGGCGGCTGGCGGGAGGCGCGGCGCGCTACTCGGTACCGGAGTCGTCGCCGCGCTCCGCGTCGAGCTCCCGCAATCGCGCGAGCTTCGTCCACGGCACGAAGCAGATCCAGACGATGGACGCGATCACGGCGCCCATGAGCAGCGAAACGGTGTCCATCGCTCCACGGTAGGTGTGATCGATTGACGAATCCTCCGTCGTGCGACGGATATCGCCCAGGTTCCGCCGAGCGCTAGTAGCGCGGCTTGCGCGCCGGTCGGTCGTCGCCGTCGCGCGCGGGGCGCTTGCCGCGCGGACCGCGGTCGAGCTGCAGCGAGATGAGCTGGCCGCTGATGCGGGTCGACTCGAGCTTGCGCATGGTCTCCGACGAGAGCGAGGCGGGCAGCTCGACGATCGAGAAGTCGGGCATGATCTTGATCGCCCCGAAGTCGTCGCGGCTCAGGCCGCCCTCGTTGGCGAGCGCTCCGACGATCTGCCGGGGCTCGACGCGGTGGCGGCGGCCGACCTCGATGCGGTACGGCACGAGAGCCGACTGGCCCTCGCGGCTGCGGCGGGGCGGCCGCTCGCCGCGATCGTGGCCGCTGCGGGCATCCCGCTCGGGGCGGTTCTCGCGCGGCGGGCGCAGGTCGTCCTTCGTCAGCAGCAGCGGGGTGCCTCCCTGCGAGACGACGGCGAGGGCCGCCGCCACGTCGGCCTCGGGCACGTCGTGGTGCTCGACGTAGTGGCCGATGACGTCGCGGAACACGCTCATGAGCTCGGCGTTCTGCAGCGCCTCGGTGATGGCGTCGTCGAAGCGCTCGAGGCGCGTGGCGTTGACGTCGTCGACGCTCGGCAGCTGCATCTGGGTGAGCGGCTGGCGGGTGGCCCGCTCGATCGCGTCGAGCAGGCGGCGCTCGCGCGGGGTGACGAAGCTGATGGCGTCGCCCGAGCGGCCGGCGCGACCGGTGCGGCCGATGCGGTGCACGTACGACTCGGTGTCGATCGGGATGTCGTAGTTGACGACGTGGCTGATGCGCTCGACGTCGAGGCCGCGGGCGGCCACGTCGGTGGCGACGAGGATGTCGAGGGCGCCCGACTTCAGCTGCTCGACGGTGCGCTCGCGCTGCACCTGGGCGACGTCGCCGTTGATGGCCTGGGCCGAGTAGCCGCGGGCGCGCAGCTTCTCGGCGAGCGTCTCGGTCTCGTTCTTCGTGCGGACGAAGACGATCATGCCCTCGAAGTTCTCGACCTCGAGGATGCGCGTGAGGGCGTCGACCTTCTGCGGGTACGAGACCATCAGGTAGCGCTGCCGCGTGTTGACCGAGGTCGTGGTCTTCGTCTTGACCGTGATCTCGTCGGGGTCGTTCAGGTACTGCTGCGAGATGCGGCGGATCGCGGCCGGCATCGTCGCCGAGAACAGGGCGACCTGCTTCGAGTCGGGGGTGTCGGCGAGGATCGTCTCGACGTCCTCGGCGAAGCCCATCTTCAGCATCTCGTCGGCCTCGTCGAGCACGAGGTACTTGAGCTCGCTGAGGTCGAGCGTGCCCTTGTCGAGGTGGTCCATGATGCGGCCGGGGGTGCCGACGACGATGTGCACGCCGCGGCGCAGGGCCGAGAGCTGCACGCCGTACGCCTGGCCGCCGTAGACGGGCAGCACGTGCACGCCGTGCATGGCGGAGGCGTACTTCTCGAAGGCCTCGCACACCTGCAGCGCGAGCTCGCGCGTAGGGGCGAGCACGAGGGCCTGCGGCGACTTCTGCGAGATGTCGAGGCGCGACAGGATCGGCAGCGCGAAGGCGGCCGTCTTGCCGGTGCCGGTCTGGGCGAGGCCCACCACGTCGCGCCCGTTCAGCAGGGTCGGGATGGTGGCGGCCTGGATGGCCGAGGGGTGCTCGTAGCCGACGTTCTTGAGCGCCGTCATGACGTCGTCGCTGAGGCCCAGCTGGTCGAAGGTGATGGTGGGCGCGCTGTCGGCCTCGGTGGGGGCGGTCGTCTCAGGAGGCGTCATGGCCTTAACGGTACGCCCCGGGCGGGGTCGGTGCGTGCGCGGGCGCGCGGCGGGGCATCCCGACCCTCTTGCGGGGATGCTCGGCGCGGGCTATCGTGTAACCAAATGGTTGTAGATAAGCAGTCCGATGAGGTCGTCGACCGCGTGTTCCAGGCGCTCGCCGACGCCACCCGGCGCGACATCCTCGCCCGGGCGGCCGTCGACGAGCTCTCGGTGACCGCGCTCGCCGCGGGCTACGCGATGAGCTTCGCCGCCGTGCAGAAGCACGTCGCCGTGCTCGTCCGCGCCGGCCTCGTCACGAAGCGACGACGGGGGAGGGAGCAGCTCGTGCGGACCGACCTCCGCCAGCTCGAGAAGGCCCGCGCCCTGCTCGAGCAGTACGAGAGCCTCTGGCGGCACCGTGCCGCCGGCATGGAGCGCCTGCTGGCCGAGGGCTGAGCGGCGCATCCCCGTCGACCGGCGGGGGAGAGGAGGCGGGGATGCCCGTCATCAGTTCCGAGATCGATGAGCGCACCCTGACGCTCGTGTTCACCGCCGAGTTCGACGCGCCGCCGATGCGGGTGTGGCAGCTCTGGGCCGATGCGCGGCAGCTCGAGCAGTGGTGGGGACCGCCGACCTGGCCCGCCTCGTTCCCCGCGCACGACTTCACCGTCGGCGGCTTCTCGCCGTACGTCATGACGGGCCCGGAGGGGGAGACCAGCGCGGCCTGGCTGCGCTTCACCCACCTCGACGAGCCGAACGCGCTCGAGTTCGACGACGGGTTCCGCGGGGAGGACGGCGAGCCCGACGACACCATGCCGAGGATGCACGGCCGCGTCGAGCTCGAATCGCTCGACGGCGGCCGCACCCGCATGGTCACCCGCATGCGCTTCGACTCGGCCGAGGAGATGGAGCAGATCGTCGGCATGGGCATGATCGAGGGCATGACGGGCGCCATGGGGCAGATCGACGCGATCCTGACGGGGGATGCTCCGCCGAGGCCCTAGCCCGCGGCAGGGTCGAGCGCGCTTGTCTCAGCCCTTCTCGGCCTCGCGCGCCGCGATCTGCTCGCGCCAGCCCTCCTCGGCCTGGAGAAATTCGTTGTCGGCGTAGTCCTCGAAGTCGCTCTCGTCGGTGACGCGGCGCACCTCGAGGGCGTTGCCGGGGCCGAGCGGGCAGCGCTTCGCCCACTCGACGGCGTCAGCCTGGGCCGGCACGTCGAGCATCCAGAAGCCGTTGAAGAGCTCGCGGGTCTCGCCGTAGGGGCCGTCGGTGACGACGCGCTCGTCGCCCTCGCCGAACGTGACCACCGCGCCCTGCGCGGCATCGCTCAGGCCGTCGCCGCCCACCATCACTCCCGCCTCCATCATCGCCGCGTTGTACGCGCCCATCGCGTTGATGACCTCCTCGAAGTCGATGTCGGCGGAGGCGGCCTGGGCCGCGTCGGTGGTGCGCATGATGAGCATGTACCTGGGCATGGTGTCTCCTTCAGGGGGTGGGCGCCGGATGCGCCCTCATGATGACGTCGAACGGGATGCGCGGGAATCGACATCGTCGTCGGAATCCGTCCGCAGCGGGGTCGAGGGGCGGGCGTCTGCGCTCACGCTAGTGCTGAGCATCCCGCATCGAAAGGGGCGCGGGTCGGGGCCGCGTACCCTGGTGGGTATGGCACCCGAGCGCGGCATCCGCAACAACGGCACGACCGCGATCGCGCGACCCCAGGTGCGGCCCGCCGCCGAGGGCTGGACCCAGAAGCTCGACGCCGAGGGCCGCCCCGCCCTGCAGTTCGCCTCGCCGAAGCGCGGCAAGCCGCCCGAGCACTGGGCCGACCTCACCGTCGAGCAGCGCGAGGCGAAGGTCATCGAGCTCGGGCTGCCGAAGTTCCGCGCGAAGCAGGTCTCGACCCACTACTTCACGCACTACACCGCCGACCCCGCGCGCATGACCGATCTGCCCGCCGCGCTGCGCGACGAGCTCGCCGCGGGCCTGCTGCCGCCGCTGCTCACCGAGGTGCGCCGCCTGCAGACCGACAACGGCGACACCATCAAGTTCCTCTGGAAGCTGCACGACGGCGCCCTCGTCGAGAGCGTGCTCATGCGCTACCCGGGCCGCATCACGCTCTGCGTGTCGAGCCAGGCGGGCTGCGGCATGAACTGCCCCTTCTGCGCGACCGGTCAGGCGGGGCTCACCCGCAACATGTCGGCGGCCGAGATCGTCGACCAGGTCGTCGCCGCGAACCGCGCGCTCGCCGCGGGGGAGCTCGGCGGCCGCAAGAAGGGCGACGAGACGCCCGACCGCGTCAGCAACATCGTCTTCATGGGCATGGGCGAGCCGCTCGCGAACTACGCGCGGCTGATGAGCGCGGTGCGCACGATGGTCGCGCCGCAGCCGAACGGCCTCGGGATGAGCGCGCGCAACATCACCGTCTCGACGGTCGGCCTCGTGCCGGCGATCAAGAAGCTCGCCGACGAGGGCATCCCGGTGACCTTCGCCCTCAGCCTGCACGCGCCCGACGACACCCTGCGCGACGAGCTGATCCCGGTGAACTCGCGCTGGAAGGTCGACGAGGCGCTCGACGCCGCCCGCGAGTACTTCGAGAAGACCGGGCGCCGCGTGAGCATCGAGTACGCGCTCATCAAGGACATGAACGACCACGCCTGGCGGGCCGACCTGCTCGCGCAGAAGCTCAACGAGCGCGGCCGCGGCTGGGTGCACGTGAACCCCATCCCGCTGAATCCGACCCCCGGATCGATCTGGACGAGCTCGGACCCGGCCGTCATGCGCGAGTTCGTGCGCCGCATCGACGACGCCGGCATCCCGACGACGCTGCGCGACACCCGCGGCAAGGAGATCGACGGGGCCTGCGGCCAGCTCGCGGCGGCCGACGAGTAGCGCGACCGTGCCCGAGCCCGTCGACCCGACCCGCACGCGCGATCAGCGCGAGCTGACGACGGCCTCGGGAGCGACCTGGCTGATCGTCGGCGCGATCACGACGGTGCTCGTCGGCGGCATGCTGCTCGCGCTGGGGTGGACGCTCGGCGACGACCGCGCGTCCCTCGGCGCCGCCCTCATCGGCGTCGCCATGGCGGCCATGCTCGTGGTGCGGGTCACCGTCCGCGCCCGCCCGACCCGACTGCGCCTGCTCGCGATCCTCTTCGGCCTCATGGTCGCGACGGGCCTGGTGATCGTCCTCCTGGTCGCGGCCGGCTGAGCCGTGACCGTCGCTGATCGCCGCCCGAGCCCGTCGTGATGGATGCCCCGCCTCCCGTCTTCCGCGCCCCCATGCGCTCCCGGCTCGCCTCGGTGCCCGATGACCGCGCCGCCGTCGCCCGCGCGCTCGAGCTCGGCCTGGTCGGGGTCGGCGGGCGTCTCGACCCGGTGCCGCACGATCTCGCCGCGGCGGTCGCCGCCCTCGCCGCGCCTCCGGCGCCGGACGAGCGCGCCGCCCGGCGGCTCGCGCGCTTCGCGGCCGCCCCGCTCGGCTCGTTCGTCTGGACGACCGACGCGGCCGGCGCCCTGCACCTCGGCCGCGTGACCGGCCCCTGGCGCTACGACCCGAGCGCCGCGGCGCACGCGGTCGACCTCGTGCACGTGCGCGATGCCGAGTGGCTGCCACGGCCGGTCGACGACGCCGACGCACCCGCGGCCGTGCACGAGACGATGTCGCGCGGCGGCCGCAACTGGCAGAGCATCACCCGGATGGCGGCGGGGGAGCGGACGGCCGTGCTGTGGGAGGCGCTGCGGGGCTGATCGGCTCGGCGAGCCCCGTGAGGCTCGCATCCGGCGACTCCGCCCCCGGCAGCCCCGCAGTGGCCTCGAGACCCCGGCGCTCCAGCATCTGCCGCACGAGCAGCGTCGAGCCGACGACCGCCGCGGGCATCACGAGGATGGCGCCGCCGGGAACGAGGAAGAACAGCTGCGTCATGACCCCGAAGCCGAGCTGGCGGGCGCGGTTGCCGCGACGCAGCGCGCGCCGGGCATCCCCCACGATGCCCCTGCTCTCGAAGGGGCGCGTCGCGAGCTCGCGACCGATCAGGTGGCCGGCGAGCACGGCGCCGAGAACGGGCGCCAGGATCGCGCCGACGCCGGGGATGAGACCCGTCGCGAAGGTGAGCACGGCGTAGAGCGCGCCGCGCAGCACGAGCAGGATGCTGCCGCCGACCGAGCGCCAGAAGCCGACCGGAGCCTCGTCGAGCCCGCCGAGATCGACCTCGACGCGGCGCTGGATGCGCTCGTAGAAGGGGTCGCCGACGATGAGGGTGAGGGTGGTGAAGGTGTAGAAGGCGAGCACGGCGGCGGCGAGCACGACGAGGAAGCCCGCGATCTCGCGCGCGGCCGTGCGCGCGGCCTCGCCCCACTCCTCGGCGAACGGGGTGAGCCACGTGCCGACCGCGCCGGTGTTCACCGCGAGCAGCGTGATCAGCCCGCCCACGACGATGAGCACGATGAGCCCGGGCAGCATGCCGAGGGCCATGACTCCGGGCCGTCGGCGCCAGAATCCGAACCCGCGCCACACGAGGCCCGCCCCGCCGACCAGCTCGCCGACGACGCCGCGACGGGCGGGGGTCGGCGGCACGATCATGGGGAAAGGCTAGTGCCGCCGCCGCGCTGCATGACCGCTGCCCCGAGCCGTCGCCGCCCCGATACGCTGGGCCCAGGCCACCACCGTCGCGGGCCTCCTTCGCCCGCGTCGACCCGCCCGACCCCACCTCGAGGAGACTCATGAGCGACTACGCCGTCGTCAACCCCGCCACGGGGGAGACCGTGAAGACGTACTCCACCATCACCGACGCCGAGCTGCAGGAGGCCATCGCGGCCGCGCACGACGCCCACCGCGGCTGGTCGCGCTCGACGACGGTCGCCGACCGCGCCGCGATGATGCGCCGCGTCGCCGAGCTGCACACCGAGCGCCGCGAGGAGCTCGCCGCCATCATCGTGCGCGAGATGGGCAAGCCGCTCGAGTCGGCGCTCGGCGAGGTCGACTTCTCGGCCAGCATCTACGAGTACTACGCCGACAACGCCGAGCGACTGCTCGCCGACACCCCGATCGAGCTGCTCGACGGCGAGGGCCGCGCCTTCGTGCGCCGCAGCTCGCTCGGCGTGCTGCTCGGCATCATGCCGTGGAACTTCCCGTACTACCAGGTCGCCCGCTTCGCCGGTCCGAACCTCATCGTCGGCAACACCATCCTGCTGAAGCACGCGCCGCAGTGCCCCGAGAGCTCGGCGGCGATGGCGCGGATGTTCCACGACGCCGGGTTCCCCGAGGGCGCCTACGTCAACATCTACGCCACGAACGACCAGATCTCGACCGTCATCGCCGACCCCCGCGTGCAGGGCGTCTCGCTCACCGGCTCGGAGCGCGCGGGCGCCGCCGTCGCCGAGCAGGCCGGCCGTCACCTGAAGAAGGTCGTGCTCGAGCTCGGCGGCAGCGACCCCTTCATCCTGCTGAGCACCGATGACATGGATGCCGCGGTCGAGCAGGCGGTCGCCGCCCGGGTGGACAACAGCGGGCAGGCCTGCAACGCCGGCAAGCGCTTCATCGTCGTCGACGGCCTCTACGACGAGTTCCTGGAGAAGTTCAGCGCCGCGCTCACCGCGGTCGAGCCCGCCGACCCGATGAGCCCCGACGCCGTCATCGGCCCGCTCTCGTCGACGCTCGCCGTCGAGCGGCTCGAGGAGCAGGTGGAGCGCGCGATCGCGCAGGGCGCGACGCTCGCCGCGGGCGGCGGGCGCGAGGGCAACTTCGTGAGGACCGCCGTGCTCACCGGCGTCACACCGGACAACGACGCGTACCACGAGGAGTTCTTCGGCCCCGTCGCGCAGGTGTTCCGCGTCGCCGACGAGGACGCCGCGATCGAGCTCGCGAACGACACCCCCTACGGCCTCGGCTCGTACGTCTTCACCACCGACGAGGAGCAGGCGCTGCGGGTCGCCGACCGCATCGAGGCCGGCATGGTCTTCATCAACGCCGTCGGCGCCGAGGGCGCGGAGCTGCCGTTCGGCGGCATCAAGCGCTCCGGCTCGGGCCGCGAGCTCGGCACCTTCGGCATCGACGAGTTCGTCAACAAGAAGATGATCCGCGTCGGCTTCTAGCCGACGAGCGCGTCGTCCCCGCGCTGCGCCGTCGCGGCCAGCACGGGGAACGCCGCGAGCACCATGTCGACGAGCCGCTCGCGCGGCCGCGTGAGCGGGTCGGTGGCCACGAGCCCGAACGCGAGCTCGTACTCGTCGATGACGGCGCCGATCTCGTGGTCGAGCATCCCCTCGTGGTTGACGGTGATGCCGATCACGCGCGTGTCGGCGAAGGCCTCGATGAGGGCGATCTCGCTGGCCACGCTCGGCATGGGCGACATCGGGAAGTCGCCGCGCACGAGCCGCGTCGGCGCGTGCTGCACGATGACGCCCTGCGGCCTGCTGCCGCGCAGGATGTGCGCCGAGGTCAGGTAGGCGGGGTGGCTGAGGGCGCCCTGGCCCTCGACGACGATGATGTCGGGGTTCTCGGCCTCGAAGGCGCGCACCACCTGGTGCTCGACCTCGCCCGAGCAGAACTGCGGCACGAGGGCGTCGAGCGCGACGCCGTAGCGGCCGCCCTGGATGATCGTCGTCTGGCCCGTGCCGACGAGCACGGCGTTGATGCCGACCGCGCGCAGGGCATCCACCAGCAGGATGGCGGTCGTGCGCTTGCCGATGGCGCCGTCGGTGCCGAGCACGGCGATGCGGGGGCAGGTGACCGCGTCGATGCGGCCCGAGTACAGGTGCAGCTCGGCGGTCGGCTTGGGTCGGCGGATGTCGAGGATGGTGACGTTCGCGAGCAGCGCCGCGGCGGCGAACTCGACGTCGTCGGCGAGGAACTCGTGCAGCCCGTTGATGATGTGCATGCCGCGGGCGATGCCGTCGAGCAGCACGAGCCGCTGGGCCGGCGAGAGCAGCCCGTCGGCGGGGGCGACGCCGCAGATGAGGTAGTCGGGAACCGTGCCGTGGTCGGCGATCGCCGCCTCGAGGTCGGTGACGATCGGGATGCCCGCCGCGGCCCCGTCGAGCACGTCGCCCGCGTCGCGGCCGGCGAGCGTGCTGTCGATGACGCTCACGATCTCGTAGCGCTCGCTGCGGCGCACGAGGCCGTTGGCGGTCTTGCCGTCCTGCTCGCCGAACTGGCCCTCGCAGTAGACGACGGCGGTCACGGCGCGGTGCGGCAGCGGGGCGGGGCGATCGGGATGCCCGAGCGCGCGGCGGTCGGAGGGGACGGGACGGTTGATGCCGGGCACGGGAGTGCTCCTCTGATCGAGTCAGAGGAGGCGGACGAGAGTCTTCCCTGAGATTGCCCGATGACGTTCACCGGTGGGGCGACCGTAGCAGGGGGGTCTGCGCGCCGACCCCGTGCCCTGATCGTGACCCGCTCGACTTGAGGCATCGCGAGCCCTTCGATATCACGCGCGCGGTGTCACATCACCCTCCGCGGCACCTGGCCGGATCCACGGAGACGGCCGACGACGGCTCGTAGCCTCGATGCACGTGACAGATCTGCAGACCGATACCCGTGCCCCCGTCCAACGCTGGGTCTTCTGGCCCACCGCCGTCATCGTCCTCGTGTTCACGGCCATCGCGCTCATCGCCCCGGAGGCCTCGGGCGAGGCATTCGGCGCCGTCCAGTCGACCATCATCGCCAACTTCAACTGGTACTACGTGCTCATCGCCGCCTTCTTCGTAGCTTTCGCCCTGTGGGCCGGCTTCAGCCGCCACGGCCATCTGCGACTCGGCAACGACGACGACAGGCCCGAGTTCTCGCTGGTGTCGTGGTTCGCCCTGCTCTTCGCCGCCGGCATGGGCATCGGCCTCGTGTTCTGGGGCGTGAGCGAGCCGCTCAGCCACTTCGCGAACCCGCGCCCCGGCGTCACCGGAACCGACGTCGAGCTCGCCCAGAAGGCGATGTCGCAGACGTACCTGCACTGGGGCGTGCACGCCTGGTCGATCTACGTCGTGCTGGGCCTCGCCCTCGCTTACGCCATCCACCGCCGCAAGCGCCCGGTGTCGATCCGCTGGGCCCTCGAGCCCCTGCTCGGCAAACGCGTGCAGGGCGGCTGGGGCAATGTCATCGACATCGCCGCCCTCGTCGGCACGATCTTCGGCGTCGCCACGTCGCTCGGCCTGGGGGTGCTGCAGATCGGTGCCGGCCTCGAGGAGGCGGGCATCATGCCCGCGAGCGACCTGTCGACGATCATCATCATCGCGGTCATCACCGTGGCGGTGCTGTTCTCGGTGCTCTCGGGCGTCAATCGCGGCATGAAGTGGCTCTCGGTCACGAACCTCGCCCTCGCCGGCGCGCTCGTGCTGTTCCTCATCATCGTCGGCCCCACCCAGTTCCTGCTCCGCGAGTTCGTGCAGTCGCTCGGCAACTACCTGCAGGACTTCGTCGGCTTGAGCTTCACCGTGAGCGCCTTCGCCGGCGCCGAGGGCGAGGCCTGGCAGGCCGCGTGGACGAGCTTCTACTGGGGTTGGTGGATCTCGTGGGCGCCGTTCGTCGCCATCTTCATCGCCCGCATCTCGAAGGGCCGCACCGTGCGGGAGTTCGTGTTCGGCGTCATGCTCGTGCCGACCGCGATCACCTTCCTGTGGTTCTCCGTGCTCGGCGGCAGCGCCCTGTACCGCGAGCTGTTCGGCGGCGGCGGGCTCGTCGGCGCGGACGGCGCGGTCGATACCGAGGCGGCTCTGTTCGGTCTGCTCGGCGACCTGCCCGGCGGCATCGCGCTGACGATCGGCGCGATCCTCCTCATCGCCATCTTCTTCATCACCTCCTCCGACTCCGGAGCCCTCGTGATGGCGATGATCGCGAGCGGCGGCGACGTCGACCCGGCCAAGCGCCTGCGGGTCTTCTTCGTCTTGGCGACGGCCCTGCTCGCCATCGCGCTCATCCTCGCGGGCGGGCTCGGAGCGCTGCAGACGGCGGCGATCATCATCGCGCTGCCGTTCTCGGTCGTGATGCTGGCTGCCTGCTGGGCCACCGCGATCGCCTTCCAGCGGGAGGCGCGGGCCTACGACCGCGCCCGCCGCGCCGCGTTCGTCGACCACATCGGCGAGTACTACGGCCTCGAAGTGGATGCCCCTGCCGAGCGCGATCCCCGCGGTCTGCTCAGCGGCCTGCGCCGCCGCTTCACGAAGGACCGCGCCGCGACGGATGCCGCGCTCGCGACGCCCGTCGGCGCGAGCCCCGACCTCACGTCGACGCTCGAGCCCGACGAGACGGCCGGGCAGAAGCAGCTGACCGAGCTGCCGGAGCGTGCGGCGGGCCCCGCCCCCCGCTGAGCCCGGCGCTGCTCACGACGACGCCCCGTCCCGCTGATCGCGGGGCGGGGCGTCGTCGTGCCGGAGGCGGTGCCGCGGGCCTTGCCGCGGGCGGTGCCGGGGTCGCCGCTCAGGCCCGCGCGAAGGCCCGCGCCGGGGAGTCGGCGAGCACGAAGCGGGCGGGGGAGGCGCTCGCCACGAGGCCGAGCACGACGGTGGCGACGAGCAGCCCGACGACGAGGGCGGGCGGGATGACGAAGGGCACGATCCGACCCGCCATCGAGAAGCCCATGACGCTCTGCGCGCCGACCCAGCCGAGCGCCGTGCCGAGCAGCAGGCCCGCGAGGGCCGCGCTCGTGCAGACGACCGCGGTCTCGACGAGGATCGCGCGCACGGCATCCCGCCGGCTCTGCCCGAGCACGCGGCCGGTCGCGATCTCGCGGGCCCGCAGCCGGGTGGTGAGCGCCACCGTCGTCGTCAGCCCGATGGCCGAGATGAGTGCGATCACCGAGACGAGCGCGCCGACGACGGCCAGGATGCCGGTGAGGATCACCGCGACCTCGGCCTCATCGCCCGTGCCGTAGTACTCGTCGATGATGGACCGCTCGAAGATGGCCGTGCCGACCGCGAACATCGTGACGACCGCCGTGCTCAGCACGACGCCGAGCGAGGCGCGGGCTGCCCGCACGGGATGCTGGGCGAGGCTGCGCCGGGCGGCCCCGCCCGCGCCGCTGCGGGGCAGCAGGCGGCCGAGCAGGCGGAACAGGTGCGGCAGGGTGCCGCCGATGCTCGTCATGACGCCGATGGCGAGCAGTACGCCGCCGAGGAGGCCGACGACGACGGCGAGCGGGCTGACGGCGCCGAGCACGGCGGCGACGGCGAGCAGCAGCACCCCGAGGCCGAGCAGCGCGACCGCGGGCGCCGAGATGCGCACGCGCTCATCGCCGGTCGCCCCCGTCTCGTGCGTCGCCGCGGCGCCGAGGGCGAGCACGGGCTGCGCGGAGAGCACCCCGTGGGAGCCGCGCCACGCCGCCACGGCGGTCGTCACGGCGACCGCGACGGCCGGCACGATCGCGAGCGGGTAGAGCACGTCGAGCGGTCCGGCCGCGGCCAGCAGCCCGTCGCCGTCGGGCCCCCGACCGATGGCGAGCATGCCGAAACCCGCGAGCACCGCGAGCGCCGTGCCCGCCGTCGCCCCGACCGCGCCCATGACGGCGCCCTGCCGGGCGATGCGGCCGCGCTCCTGTTGCGCCGAGGCCCCGAGCAGCCGGCGCAGGGCGATCTCGCGCACCCGGGAGGCCGTGACGAGGGTGAAGGCGCTCGAGATGACGCTCGAGGCGACGATGACGGCCACGGCGATGAAGGCGAAGGCCAGGACGCCGAGCACGAAGACCGTGGCGTCGTTGTCGCCGAAGCCCGTCTGCAGCACGCCCGCCGAGATGAGGCTCGTCGTGATGAGCAGCAGCACGCCGTAGAAGGCGCTGAGCACGACCACGGTCATGGCCGCGACCATGCCCGACCGGGTGGTCATCGGCCGGCCGCCGTCGCGCCGGCCGTCGCCGAGGCTCCGAGCATGACCGAGGCGAGCTGCTCGGCGCTGCGCGCGCCCGTGTCGCTCACGATGCGGCCGTCGCGGAGGGCGACGACCCGGCCGGCGTGGCTCGCCGCGACGGGATCGTGGGTGACCATGACGATGCCGCTGTCGGTCTCGGTGACGAGCTCCGACAGCAGGGCGAGCACCTCGCCGCTCGTGCGCATGTCGAGGTTGCCCGTCGGCTCGTCGGCGAAGACCACGGCGGGGCGGTGCGCGAGCGCCCGGGCGATCGCGACGCGCTGCTGCTGCCCTCCCGAGAGCTCGCCCGGCCGGCGGTCGAGCAGCGGAGCGATGCCGAGGCGGCTGACGAGCTGCTGCTCCCACACCCGGTCGTTCTGCCGCACCCGGCGGCCGAGCGTCTCGGGCAGGCGGATGTTCTCGAGCGCGGTCAGCGCGGGCATGAGGTTGAACGACTGGAAGACGAAGCCCGTGCGCTCGTGCCGCAGCGCCGCCATCGCGGTGTCGTCGAGGCCGCCGAGCGGCACGCCGTCGAGCTCGACGTCGCCCACGGTGGGGGCGTCGAGGCCGGCGAGCAGGTGCATGAGGGTCGTCTTGCCCGACCCGCTCGGTCCGATGACGGCCGAGAGCACGCCGCGCTCGAAGGCGACGGTGACCCCCTCGACGGCGTGCACGACGCTCGAGCCGGCGCCGAACATGCGCGAGACGCCGAGGGCGCGGGCCACGGGGGTGCGGCCCGAGGGGACGGTGGCGGGGGCCGGGGAGGCCGCTGCTGGTGAGGTGTGGAGGTTCATGCCGACGACGCTAGGAGCGCGGGGCATCCCGCAGCATCGGTCGCGGGGGCCGAGCCGGCCGCCCCCGGTACCGCCCCTCCGGCACGCGAGTACCGGGCCGACGGTCCGATCGGTGGATGCCCGCGCCGCGGCTCTTCGCCAGACTGGGGTGCATGACCCCCGACGAGCGGCACCGCCGCACGCAGCGCCTCGTCGTCGACGGGCTCGCCGCGCTGCTGCTGCTCGTGGTGGTGGCGGTCTCGGGGCCCGGCGGCATCGGCGACCCCGCCACGGGGCCCTTCGCCTCCGTCGCCCGCGTGCTCGCGGCGCTGCTGCTCGGCGCCGGCATCACCGTGCGGCGCGAGCTGCCCGCCGTCGGCCTGCTGCTCGCCTGGGCCTCGACCCTCGTGCACATGGCGGGCGGGCTCGACGCCTCGGTGCTGCAGCTCGGCCTGCTGCTCGTGCTCTACGGCGCGGCCCGCCACGGCAGCCGGCTCGTGCTGCTGCTCAGCGGCGTCTCGGTCGTCTTGGGCGCCCTGCTCGCGATCGTCTACCTGCTGGGCATCGGGTCGTGGGTGGTCTCCGACCTCGGGTTCCAGGGCCCGGCGACGGCGATTCTGCAGCTGCTCATCACGACCGCGGTGCTCGCCGTCGTGCTCGCCGTGCCGTGGCTGCTCGGACTGCTCGGGCGCACCGTCACCCAGGCGAAGGCCACCCGGCTGCGGCAGGCCGAGGCCGAGCGCGAGGCCGAGCGCTCCCAGCAGATCGCCGACCTCAGCGCCGAGCGCACCGCCCTCGCCCGCGACGTGCACGACATCGTCGGCCACTCGCTCGCCGTCATCATCGCCCAGGCAGAGTCGGTGCGGTTCCTGCACGAGCGCGAGCCGGGCGCCGTGCTCGCCGCCGTCGACACGATCGCCGGCACGGCGCGCCGCTCGCTCGCCGACGTGCGGCGCGTGCTCGAGCGCACCACCGATCTCGAGACCGCCGAGCACGGGGCCTCGCTCGCCCTCGACGACCTCGACCGTCTCATCGACGACGTCGCGGCGGCCCGCCCCGCGCTCGTACGCGGCGAGCACGGGCCTCGGCGCGCGCTGCCGCCCGAGATCGCCGCCGTCGCCTACCGGGTCACGCAGGAGCTTCTGACCAACGCCCTGAAGCACGGCGACCGCTCGGGCGAGCTGCGGCTCGACCGGTACTGGACGGCGGAGGCCCTCGTCGTCGTCGTGCGCAACGCCGTGGTGGGGGATGCCGCTGCCGGGGCCGACGCGGAGGGCGAGCCCGCTCCCGGCCCGGGCGGGCAGGGCGTGCCCGGCATGCGCTCGCGGCTCGCCGAGGTGGGCGGAGCGCTCGAGATCGAGCTCGTCGAGGGCACGATGACGGCGCGGGCGAGCATCCCGCTGCCGATCACGACGGAGGAGGCGGCATGAGCGCCCCGATCAGGGTCGTGCTCGTCGACGACCAGCCGCTGTTCCGCGCGGGCGTCGCCGCCGCCATCGAGGCGCAGCCCGACCTGACAGTGGTCGGGCAGGCCGGCACGGGCGTCGAGGCGCTCGCCCTGCTCGACGGGCTCGAGGCCGACGTCGTGCTCATGGACGTGCGGATGCCCGAGATGACGGGCGTCGAGGCGACCCGACGCCTGTTCAGCCCCGAGCGCGCCGCCGATCGGGCGACGCCGCTGCGCGTCATCGTGCTGACGACCTTCGCGCTCGACGAGCAGGCCAGGGCGGCGATCCAGTACGGGGCGAGCGGGTTCCTGCTGAAGGACACCAGCCCCGAGTTCCTCTGCTCGGCCGTGCGGGCGGTGCACGGCGGCAGCCCGGTGCTCGCGGCGGGCGACCTCACGGCACTGCTCGCCGAGGCCGCGACCCCGCCCGCGGCCCCGGCCTCGGTCGCCACGCTCACCGAGCGCGAGCGGGCCGTCTTCGACGCGGCCGCCACCGGGCTCAGCAACGCCGAGATCGGCACGGCGCTGTTCCTCAGCGAGTCGACGGTCAAGACGCACCTCAGCAGCGTGCTCGGCAAGCTCGGCCTGCGCGACCGCGTGCAGCTCGTCGTCTTCGCGCACCGGCACGGCCTCGCGGGCGGTGACGCGTCGGCCGCGACCTAGGCTGGCCTGATGCACCGCTTCGAAGAGCTGGCCTGGGTCGACACCGAGATGGGCGAGCTGACGCTGCGGCGCCGCCACGAGCCCTCCGTCGATGCGGAGGTCTACGAGGTCAAGCTCGGCGAGGAGTACCTCATGTCGAGCCTGTTCACCGTGGCGGAGGAGGAGCTCAGCCGCCTCGGCCTCGCCGCGCTCGCCCCCGACGCGCGCGAGCTCGACGTGATCGTCGGCGGCCTCGGGCTCGGCTACACCGCCGTCGCGGCGCTGCGCGACGATCGCGTGCGCTCCGTCTCGGTGGTGGATGCCCTGCCCGCCGTCATCGACTGGCACCGGGCCGGCCTGCTCCCGGTCTCCTCGTCCCTCGTCGACGACGCGCGCACGCGCCTCGTGCACGCCGACTTCTTCGCCCTCATGCGCGGCGACCCCGGAGCCCACGAGGCCGTGCCCGCCCGCGCCCACGCCATCCTGCTCGACGTCGACCACACGCCGAGCTTCCCGCTCGACGTGAGCCACACGAGCTTCTACACGGCCGACGGCCTGCGGCTCATGGCCCGGCACCTGCACCCCGGCGGCGTCTTCGCGCTGTGGAGCGACGACGAGCCCGACGAGGCCTTCCTCACCGTGCTCGGTGCGGTGTTCGGCCACGTCGAGGGCCACACCGTGCCCTTCGACAACCCCGTCACGGGCGGCGTCTCGACGAACGGGGTCTACGTGGCTCGCGACCTGCTGCCGATCTGACGTCGCTACAGCACCTTGCCCGGGTTCATGATGCCGAGCGGGTCGAACACGGCCTTGATGCGGCGCTGCAGCTCGAGCTGGGTCGTGCCGAGCTCGTCGCCGAGCCACTGCCGCTTGAGCGTGCCGATGCCGTGCTCGCCCGTGAGGGTGCCGCCGAGCTCGAGGGCGGCGGCGAAGATCTCGCCCGCGGCCGTCCACACCTGCTCGGGCACCTGCTCGCCCGTGTAGATGATGTTCGGGTGCATGTTGCCGTCGCCGGCGTGCGCCACCGAGGGGATGAGCAGCCCGTGCCGCTCGCCGATGCGCTCGATCGCGGCGACCATGGCGGGCAGCTGCGATCGCGGCACGCACACGTCCTCGATGAGCACCTCGCCCTGCGCCGCCATGGCCGGGTGGAAGCCGCGGCGCACGGCGAGCATCCCCTCGCCCTCGGCGGCGTCGCGCGCGATCGAGGCCGCGCCGCCGTGGGCGTGCACGATGCCGAGCACCGCCTCGGCCTCGCGCGCCGCGGCGGATCCGTCGGTCTGCACGATGAGCGAGGCGCTGCCCTCGGCCTCGAGCGGCAGCCCGAGGTGCGCGTGGATGAGGCGAAGGGCGAGCGGATCGATGAGCTCCATGGCGGCGGGCCGCAGCCCCGCGGCCGTGATCGCCGAGGCGGCGGCCGCGGCGGCGACGACGCTCGGGAAGGCCGCGGCGAGGGTGGCGGGCTCGCCCTCGGGCAGCGGCAGCAGGCGCAGGGACGCCTCGACGACGATGCCGAGCGTGCCCTCGCTGCCGATCATGAGCGCCGTCAGGTCGAGACCCGTGACGCCCTTGACGGTGCGGCGGCCCAGCTCGAGTAGGGTGCCGTCGGCGAGCACGACCGTGAGGCCCAGCACGGCCTCGCGGGTGACGCCGTACTTGGCGCAGAGCAGGCCGCCCGCGTTGGTGGCGATCGTGCCGCCGATCGAGCAGATCGCCCTGCTCGCCGGATCGGGCGCGTAGAACAGGCCGTGCGGCGCGACGGCGGCGCCGAGGTCGGCGACGATGACGCCCGGCTCGACGACGGCCAGCTGGTCGGCCGGCTCGATCGCGAGGATGCGGGTCATGCGCGCCGTGCTGACGACGAGCTCGCCGCCGCGGGCGATGGCGCCGCCGGTGAGCCCGGTGCCGGCGCCGCGGGGCACGACCGGCAGACGGTGCTCGGTCGCGATGCGCAGCGCCGCCTGCACGTCGCCCGCGGTGCGCGCGTGCACGACGGCGAGCGGCGGCGAGTCCGAGCGCTGGCCCGAGTAGTCGCCCCGCGCCGCGTCGAGGTCGGCCGGGTCGGTCGAGAGCGCGTCGCCGAGGGCGCGGCGCAGGGCGTCGAGGGCGGGATGCTCGGCAGCGGTCACCCTCCCGAGCCTACGGTCGCCCTCCCGCGCCGCGCCCCGGCCCGCGCTCAGCCCCGACGCGCTCAGCGCCGGCGCGTGCGGTCGGTCAGCCAGAACAGGCCGGAGACCATGACGAAGGTCGTCGCGATGAGCAGCGGGATGCTCGATCCCGCGCCGATCGGCTCGGTGGCGACCCCGACCGGCACGACGGGCCCCACGAGCAGCAGGCGCAGCCAGCCGAGGGCGATGCCGAGCGCGGCGACGGCGAAGCCGAGGGCGAGCCCGACCACGGTGATGCCGCGGTCGTCGCCGGCGGCGATGCGGGTGACCCGCACGCGCGTCCACAGCACGGCGGCGCCGATGGCGGCGATGAACGCGACGGTGAAGGGGTCGAGCAGGGCGGCGGACAGGCTCTCGCCCCCGATCGTGAGCCGCGCGACGAGGGCGGCGGCGGCCGCGACGACCGCGGCGACGACCACCCAGCGGAACCGCTCCGCGATCGCCCGCCAGCGCAGCGCGTGCAGGATGATCGGCGCGGCGGCGAACCACAGCACGGGCGCGAGGTCGACGAAGAGCAGCAGCAGCTGGCCCGGGCGGTCGAAGGAGGTCTCGGAGGCGCCGAGCTGGTACGCCAGCCCGATGACGGCGGTCGCGACGAGCGCCGCGAGCAGCAGGGTCTGTCGCACGCTCGCCGAGCGGGTCGTCCAGCCGTGGGCGTAGCCCGCGTGCTCGGGGGCCCTGCGCTCGTCGGCGGGGGTCGCATCGTCGCTCACAGGCGCGATGCTACGCCGCGTCGCTGGATCGAAGGCGTCAACCCCTCAGGGGTGAGGAGCAGTGAATCAGGCCTGCAGGGTTGATCGCTCACGGCCGATGCCTCTCGGTCGTCGTCCTCGGCTGTGCGGCCGCTGGACGACCCGGCCGATCCCCGAGCCGCCGCGCCTAGGGTCGGGCCCATGCTCCCCGCCCCCGACGACCGCCTCGACCCCTCGCCCGTCATCGCCCACCAGGTCGTCGTCATCGGCGGCGGCAACGCGGGCCTCTCGGTCGCCGGCCGCCTGCGGCGCGGGGGCGTGCGCGACGTCGTCGTCATCGAGCCGAGCGACGAGCACCGCTACCAGCCGATGTTCTCGCACATCGCGGGCGGCACGGCGACGGCCGCCGACGCGGTGCGCGCGCAGGCGCAGGTCATGCCGCGCGGCGTCGGCAGCATCCGCGACGAGGTCGTGTCGGTGAACCCGGGGGCGCGCACGGTCGCGCTCGCCTCGGGCGGCACGGTCGGCTATCAGCAGCTCATCGTGTGCCCGGGCATCCATCGCCGCTGGGACGCCGTGCCGGGGCTGGCGGAGGCGATCCGCACGCCCGCGGTCGCCTCGAACTACGAGCTCGAGCTCGCGGTGAAGGCCGCGCCGCTGCTCTCGCAGCTGCGCTCGGGCACCGTCGTCTTCACGCAGCCGCCCGGCCCCGCCTCCTGCGCGGGCGCGAGCCAGAAGCCGATGTACCTCGCCTGCGACGCCTGGCGCCGCGCGGGCGTGCTCGACGCCGTGCGCGTCGTGCTCGTGCTGCCCGATCCGACGATGTTCGGCATCCCCGCGATCGACCGCGAGCTCGAGCGCAAGGTCGCCGAGTACGGGATCGAGGTGCGCTGCTCCTCCGAGCTGCGCGGGGTCGACGCCGCGGCGCGCACGGTCGACATCGGCCCCGTCTCCGGTCCGGGGCGGGATGCCGCTGCCGGCCCGATCGAGCGCCTCGAGTACGACGTGCTGCACGTCGTGCCGCCCCAGTCCGCCCCGGGCTGGATCGCCGAGAGCGGCCTCGCCGCCGCCGACGACCCCGGCGCCTTCGTCGAGGTCGATCCGCGCACGCTGCAGCACGTGCGGCATCCCGAGATCTGGTCGCTCGGCGATGCGGCGGGCACCCGCAACTCGAAGTCGGGCGGCGCGCTGCGGCCGCAGGCGACGGCGCTCGCCCGCAACGTCATCGACGCCCTGCGGGGCGCGCGCCCGACGGCCGAGTACGACGGCTACTCGGTGTGCCCCTTCACGGTCTCGCGGGGCACCCTCGTCTTCGCCGAGTTCGACGAGGCGATGCGCCAGAAGCCGACCATCCCGTTCTGGCCGGGCCTCGCCCGCGAGCGGCGGTCGACGTGGGTCGTCGACCGGCACGTGCTGCCGCGGGTGTACTGGCGGCTCATCCTGCAGGGCAGGGCCTGAGGCGTCTCAGCGCCGCGCGCCCGCCTCCCCGTCGACCGGCACAGCGCCGCCGCGCTGCACGAAGCCGGCGCGGGTCTGCACGCCCCACTCCGACGGCCGGGAGAGGATCGCGCGCAGCAGGCCGATGGAGCGCCACACCGCGTGCGGGAAGTAGAAGACGATCGGCTCGATGAAGGCCGTGGCGACGAGCCGGGCCACCGATCGGGCGCGCCGGTAGTCGCGCGTGGCGGAGAGCTCGATCGCGATGGCGAGCAGCGAGGTCGCCACGGCCAGGAAGTACGAGACGGCGAGCGCGAGGCCGATGACCGGCCAGGGGATGAGCCCGAGCGCCCCGGTGAGCACGGTGAAGACGAAGGCGAGCATGACGATCGGGGCGCCCCACTGCTCGAACAGCCAGAAGTAGGGCAGCGTCACCATGCCGAGCGTGCCGAACCGGGGGCGCATGATCATGTCGCGCGCGCCCTTGAGCAGCTCGCCGAGGCCCTGCGACCACCGCTTGCGCTGGCGCGCCACCGCGCCCCAGGTCGACGGCACCTCCGTCCAGCAGACCGGGTCGGCGACGAAGACGATGCGGTACGGCTCGCGCGCGGCGCGGTGGTGCCGGTGCGCGGCGACGACGAGCTCGGCGTCCTCGGCGAGGCTCGCCGCGTCCAGCCCGCCGAACGACACGAGGGTGTCGCGGCGGAACACCCCGAACGCCCCCGAGATGATCAGCAGCCCCTTGATCGCCGACCAGCCGGCGCGTCCGACGAGGAAGGCGCGCAGGTACTCCAGCACCTGGATGCGCTCGATGAGCGTCCTCGGAACCTCGACCGAGTCGATCTCGGCGTCGAGCAGCACGGCGCCGTTCGCGGGGCGCACGATCCCGCCCGAGGCGACGACGGTCGGATCGTCGATGAAGGGCTGCACGACCCGCAGCAGCGCCGTCGGCTCGAGGATGGAGTCGCCGTCGATCATGCAGACGAGCTCGTGCCGGGCGAACTGCAGCGCCGCGTTGACGGCGTCGGCGCGGCGGCCGGAGGAGACCTTGCGCACGAGCAGCGCATCGCGATCCACGAAGCGCCAGACCTCCTCGACCGGCTTCAGCAGCTCGAGCGGGTTCACCGGGTCCTCGTCCGTGCGCAGCATGGGGTACGTCTCGCGCAGCACCTCCGAGGTGCCGTCGGTCGACCCGTCGTCCACGACGACGATCTGCACCTGGGGGTACTGCAGCCGCAGCAGGCTCTCGACGCAGGCGACGACGCCGGCGCTCTCGTTGTGCGCGGGCACCAGCACGCTCACTCCGGGCGTCAGCGGGCTCGCGAAGGTGCCGGAGAGCAGGTCGTCCGAGGCCCAGCGGCGCTCGTCCGTGATGGCGCCGATGGCGCGCGTGACGATCACGAGGTAGATGAGCTGGTACAGCAGGAAGTAGCAGGCGAAGGCGATCGTCGCGACGACGAGCACGGATTCGACGACCTGGGCGACGACGGGGTCGATCATCGGTCGCCGCCGAGCGCGCCGATCGCGGAGATCAGGTGGCGGCGGGCCACGGGGTTCTGCTCGATCCGCGCGCGGTCGCCGAGCGCCTGCAGCGACGGCCGCGTCCCCACCCGGCGCAGCGCGTCGGCCGCGGCGATGCGGACGAGCACGTCGTCGTCGTCGAGCGCCGCGAGCGCGTGCGCCTGCACGCCCGGGAGGCCCGCGGCGCTGCCGGTGGCGAGCGCCACGCGCAGACCGTCGGGGTCGCCTGTGCTCCAGGCGGCGTGCAGCGAGGCGATGTCGAGCAGCCGGCAGCGCATGATGGCGATCGACGCGACGAGCGGGGGGAGGCGGTTCTCGCTCCGGCACACGGCGGCGAGCATGGGGGCGATGGCCTCCGAGCGGCCCGTGCTGCCCCACTCGAGCGCGCAGACCCCGCGCACGCGGCGGTCGTGGTCCTCGAGCATCCGCTGCATGATGACCGCCGACGGTCGATCGATCGAGCGCACGTAGAGGCGCAGGGAGCGCGCGCGGGTCAACGGCCGCCGCGAGCGCATCCCGGCGAGCGCGCGGGTGATGGCGCCGTGCTCGCGCAGCCAGGTCTGGATCGCCTCGCGGTCCTCCCCGCTCACGCGGGACGCGACGGCGGCGACGGCGTGCAGCGTGCTGAGCCGTCGGGGCGCGGGGGCGGCGGCGACGTCGCCGACCAGCAGGCTGCGCAGCACGGCGGAGACCTCGGTGCGGCGCCGCGCGGCGCGGCGGTCGAGCCGCGCCAGCCGCAGCATCACGATGATCACCGCGGCCAGCAGCAGCAGGCACACCCCGAAGGACGCCCACACGGCCACGACCAGGCCGGTCATCGCGACCGGTTGAGCAGGGTGGTCGCCCGCAGCAGCAGCTCGCGGGGGCTGAACGGCTTCGTGATGTACTCCTCGGCGCCGGCGGCGAAGGCGCGCTCGACGTCGACCTCCTGCGCCCGCGCGGTGAGCATGAGGATGCGCGTGCCGGAGAGCGTGCCGTCCGAGCGCACCGCGCGGCACACCTCGAGGCCGTTGCGCCGCGGCAGCATCCAGTCGAGCACGATGAGGTCGGGCTTCTCCGCCAGCGCCCGCACGAGGGCGTCCTCGCCGTCGAAGACGCTCGTGACCTCGTGCCCGGCGCCCTCGAGCTTCATCGTGACGAGGTCGTTGAGGTCGATGTCGTCGTCGGCGACGAGTACCCGTGCCATGTGCATCCCTCCCGGGACTGCACAACGATCCCGCCGTGTCTCGCGCCCCCGCGCTGCACCCCGAGGATAATGCACGAGCAGGGCGACGACGGGGGATGACATGGTCGGCATGAGCGTCGCGGTGCTGATCCGCCGCTGGTCGACGGGGCGATCGCTCCTGGCGTTGGCCGCGGCCATCCTCATCATCTTCGGCCTCGCCGCGTTCTCGGCCTCGATCGTGGAGGCGCCGGGGCGGACGGCGCCCTGGGCGCCGGCCCTCGGGGTGCTCGCGGCGGCGGCGCTCATCGCGACCCCCCGCTACCGCATCCCGGTCATCGTGCTCGGCTCGCTCGCCGTGTTCGCGGCGAACATCGTCGCCGGTCAGGCGCTCGCCTTCGCCGGCGTCCTGGCCGTGATCCGCATGGTCGAGGTCGTGGTCTTCTGCCAGCTCGTCGATCGCGCCGGCCGGTTGCCGCGCCTCGACTCGGTCGTGCTCGTCCTCCGATTCGTCGTGGCGGCCGTCGTCGCGGCGAGCATCTTCGCCGCGGGCGTCCTGCTCGCGCGGGTCGTGGCCGGACTGCCGCTGCAGGCGGTGCTGCCGATCGACAGCCTCGTCGCCCACATCGTCGCGCTGCTGCTGGTGACCCCGCTGGCTCTCGCGCGCCGCGATCACGGTCGCCGCGCCTCCGGCGTCGAGACGGTCGTGCAGACGATGCTGCTGCTCGGCACCATCGCCGCGGTGTTCTCGCCGCTCAACTCCCTCCCGCTCGCCTTCCTGCCCCTGCCGTTGTTCGCCTGGGCGGCGCTCCGGCTGTCCGCCGTCACGATCGCCCTCCAGCTCCTCGCGGTCGCCCTGCTCAGCAGTGCGGCCACGCTCGTCGGGTGGGGTCCGTTCGGGGCGGGGAGCCTCGACGGGATCGATGCCCGCGAGTCGATCATCCTGCTGCAGGTCTTCCTCTTCGTCTTCGCGGCGTCGACGCTCGTGCTCTGGGCGAAGCGGGTGGAGGGCGACGCGGCGGCGGAGCGCGCCCGGGTGAAGGACGCCATCCTGCGCCGATCGATCGAGCAGGCCCAGACGGGTCTGCTGCTCGTCGAGCGCCTGATGGAGGACGTCTTCATCGTCGTGCAGGCCAACTCCCGCGGGCTCGAGGCCCTCGGGCTCGACCCGCAGGACGACTTCTTCTCGGGGTCGTCCGAGATCAACGTCGCGCTGCCCCCGCACCACCCGCTGCTCGCGGGCCTGAACGCGATGTCGCCGACGGTTCCCGCGTGGCGCGGCGAGCTGGAGCTCTCGCTCGCCGGGGGCCCGATGTCGATGGACGTCGTGATCGAGCAGGGATCGGGGGAGGCCGTCGACGTGCTCGCGGTTGAGCTGACCGACGTGACCGCCGCCCGCGAGGAGGGGCGCCGCCTGCGGGGGATCGTCGAGCGCGAGCGATCGCTCTCCGCCCAGTACCAGCAGCTCGCCGGCCAGAAGGACGACTTCCTCGCGTCGGTGAGCCACGAGCTGCGCACGCCCCTGTCGAGCATCGTCGGGTACATCGAGACGCTGGAGGAGACCGCGCTGGACGATGCGCAGCAGCGCTTCGTCGAGACCATCCGGCGCAATGCGGACCGCCTGCAGGAGCGGGTGGAGGAGCTGCTCACGGCGGCACGGCGCTCGGGCGCGGAGGGCGACGACCTGCACCCGGTCGACGTCGCCCGTCTCACCGCCGAGGTCGTCGACGACCTCCGGCCCCTCGCGGCGGCGCGGTCGATCTCCATCGCATCGAGCCCGGGGCGCGACGTGCCGTGGGTGCGCGCGACCGAGGACGCCGTCACCCGATCGGTCACCAACGTGCTGGCGAACGCGGTGAAGTTCGCGCCCACGGGCAGCACCATCGACGTCGACCTCGTCGCGACGGGTGATCGTCTGCAGATCGTGGTGGCGGACACGGGGCCGGGAATCCCCGCGGAGGATCGCGAGAAGGTCTTCGACCGCTTCTACCGCACGGAGGATGCGCGGACGAAGGCGGTGCCCGGTACCGGCCTCGGCCTCGGGATCGTCCGCGCCCTCCTCACCGGCGTCGGGGCGGTCATCTTGATCGAGGCGAACGAGCCCCGTGGCACCCGCGTGGTGATGACCTTCCTCGTCGACGCCGATCGCGCGGTCATCGCGGAGGCGGCACCCGTCCGATCGGCGTGATCGCCGGGCGCACCCCTGCGAAGAGCCTCCGAGAATCGAGCTCGGGCTTGCGAGCGGTCCCTCGGCTGCGGAATCGTGGCCGGCTTCCGAACGACCGCGAACGACCGCACCAGGAAGGAGCATCCCCATGCTCACACTGACGCCGACCGCCAGCACCGTCATCGAGACCCTCGTCGCCCGCGAGGGCGCACCGGAGACCGCCGGGCTCCGCATCGACTCCGGCACCCCCGAGAGCACCGAGTTCGCCGTCTCGGTCGCGGGGGAGCCGCAGCCCGGCGACCAGGTCGTCGAGGCCGGCGCCGCCCGCGTCTTCCTCGAGCCGAACGCCTCCGCCGCCCTCGACGACAAGGTGCTCGACGCCCAGGTCAGCGAGGAGGGCGCCGTGCGCTTCGCCATCGGCGAGCAGGCCCCGCAGGCCTAGCTGTACCCGGTCAGCACGTTGGTGACACAAGGCAGAGGAGAAGGCCTTCATTCTGGGTGGTGTCTAAACGCCCTGAAGAGGAAGGCCTTCTCGTGGTCCACCGTAACGCTCCCCTTGCTCCCGCCGGCCGACTGATCCTGGTCCGACGGGTGCTGTCCGGTCGTCCTGTGTCGCATGTCGCGAAAGAGCTCGGAGTATCACGCCAGTGCGCTCACCGCTGGGTGACCCGCTTCCGCGAGCACGGAATCCGCGCGCTGGAGGACCGCTCGTCGCGGCCGCGCCGATCACCCAGCACCACGTCCCCGCAGCTGGCCGCAGCGCTGATCGCGTCCCGGGAACGCGACAGGCTCGGCCGCGATGAGCTCGCGAGGCGTTTCGCGGTGAGCCCCTCGACCGCGTCCCGACTGATCGTGAAGGCGGGGTTGCCTGCCCTGCATGAGTTGGACCCGGTCACCGGGACTCGCATCCGTCAAGGCCGCCGGACCCGTCTTCGATACGAGCGCGAGCAGCCGGGTGATCTGATCCATATCGACGTGAAGAAGCTCGGCCGCATCCCTGACGGCGGCGGATGGCGCCTGAACGGTCTGGGAACGATCGAGCACAACATCGGCCGGAAACGATCCGTGAGGCTCGGCTTCGACTACGTCCACGTCGCGGTCGATGACCACTCCCGGCTCGCGTTCGCGCAGGTGCTGCCGGATGAAAAGGGCGAAACCTGCGCGGCGTTCCTCAACAACGCTGCTGCGTTCTTCACCGGACACGGGATCAGGATCCGGCAGGTCATGACCGACAACGCCTTGAACTACCGAAACTCCGCAGCCTTCCGAAGCGTTATGGAGTCGTTGGCGGCCACCCACGTGCTCACGAGACCGTATTCGCCCTGGCAGAACGGGAAAGCCGAACGCTTCAATCGCACCCTCCAGGAGGGGTGGGCATATCGACACGCGTTCACCTCGAACCAGGAACGCGCCAACGCCCTCGCGCCCTGGCTTGACCACTACAACTACGATCGACCCCACACCGCCTGCAAAGACCTGCCACCGATCAGTCGAGTGTCACCAACCTCATGACCGAGTACACCTAGCGCCGCCCCGCAGTCCTCCCGCTCCGCCGCCCGGATCCTCGTGGAGGCTCATGCGGGTCCGACGGCCGCCCCGCCTCCGCGCGGCGGCCGTCGTCGTCCGCGGGGGCCATCGGCCCTGGACAGCGCCGCGCGCAGCCGCCAGGCTCGCGCCATGACCGTCATCGAGAACTCCCGCCTCGCCATCATCGGCGCCGGCGCCGTCGGCTCCTCCCTCGCCTACGCCGCGCTCATCCGCGGCTCCGCCCGCGAGGTCGTGCTGTACGACATCGACGCCGCCCGAGCCGAGGCCGAGGTGCTCGACCTCGCGCACGGCACGCCGTTCACCGGGGCCTCGCGCATCACCGGCGGCGGCGACCTCGACGCGATCGAGGGCGCGAGCATGGTCGTCATCACCGCGGGTGCGAAGCAGCGGCCGGGCCAGAGCCGCCTCGATCTCGCCGCGACCAACGTCGGCATCCTGCGCGAGCTCATGCCGCGCCTCGTCGAGCGCGCCCCCGATGCCGTGCACCTGCTCGTGACCAACCCCTGCGACGTGCTCGCCGTCGCCGCGCAGCGCTTCAGCGGGCTCGATCCCGCCCGGGTCTTCTCCAGCGGCACGGTGCTCGACTCCAGTCGGCTGCGCTGGCGCCTCGCGGAGCGCCTCGGGGTCTCGCCGACGAGCGTGCACGCGATGATCGTCGGCGAGCACGGCGACAGCGAGTTCGCGCTCTGGTCGCAGTCGCGCATCGGCCCCGTGCCCGTGCGCGAGTGGGTCGACCCGCAGGGCGCGCGCATCGACGAGGTCGAGCTCGAGCGGCTCGCCGAGGAGGTCAAGAACGCGGCCTACGCGATCATCGCCGGCAAGGGGGCCACGAACTACGCCATCGGGCTCTCGGGGGCGCGCATCGTCGAGGCGGTGCTGCGCGATGAGAAGGCGGTGCTGCCGGTCAGCTCGGTGCTCGAGGGGTACCACGGCGTCGACGGCGTCGCGCTCTCCGTGCCGAGCGTGGTCGACTCGAGCGGCATCGCCCGCGTCATCGACGTCCCGTTCTCCGACGGCGAGCAGCGGGCCTTCGAGCGCAGCGCCGAGGCGGTGCGGCGCACCATCGGCACGCTCGGGCTCTGACCGGCTCTGACCGGCTCGTCGGCTCAGTCGTCGCGGCCGCGCAGCCGCTCGATGAGGCGGCGGTCGCGCTTCGTCGGCCGTCCGGCGCCGCGCTCGCGCTCGACCCGCGCGGGGCGCTCCTCGCGCGGCGGCGGCGGGGGCGTGCGGTCGACGTAGTGCTGCGCGGCGAGCGGCGCGCTCGTGCGCTTCGTGATGATGCCGGCCACCTCGACGATGCGCTCGCCGCCGGGCGTGTAGGCGCGCACGGTGTCACCCGGGCGCACGACCTGAGCGGGCTTCGCCGCGGCGCCGTTGACCTTGACGTGCCCGGCCTTGCACGCGGCCGTCGCGGCCGAGCGGGTCGAGTACAGCCGGATGGCCCACACCCAGGCGTCGACCCGCGCGCTCGTGGGGGCGGGGGCCGGGCTCATGCCCCCAGCGTAGGCGGCGGCATCACGAGAGCAGCTCGACGAGCGCCGCGTCGCTGACCCCCGAGCGGCCGAGCGCCGCCGTGCGGCCGCGGCGGTAGCGCTCGATGACCCGGGGGTCGATGTACGAGGTGCGCGCGACCGCGGGGGTGTTCCGCAGACGCTCCGCGACGGCGACGACGGCCTCCCTGACCACGCGATCCTGCTGGCGGATGCCCGCCACGGGCCCGGTGCGCGCGAGGTGCTCGGCCGCCGTGCGCGACCCGAGCAGCGTGCGCAGATCCTTCGGCGTCACGGTGCACGTGCTCGCCTCGGCGAGGTACGCGGTGAGGGCCCGCGACGACGTGCGCCGGGCATCCCCCGCGTCGTCGACCCATTCGGTGACGCGCTCGGTGCGCGCCCCTCCGCCCGCGCGCTGGGCGCGCGCGGATCGCAGGGCCGCGGCGAGGTCCTCGTCCGCCAGCTCCGCCTCCCAGCGCACGCCCGACTTCGCCGGGAAGTCGAACCGGATGGCGCTCGCGCCGACGGTGACGTGCTGCCAGCCGAGGGTGAGGGCCCCGATGGTGCCGCGCTCGAGGGCGTAGCGCTCCTCGCCGACCCGCATGCCGAGGCTGTCGATGAGGCGGGCGGCGATGGCGAGCGCGCGCGCCTCGGGGTCGTCGCCGCGCAGGTCGCGCGTCACCCGCGCACGCAGCGGGCCGGTGCACTGGGCCAGCTCGCGCACCCGGGCGTACTTGCGCTTGTCGGCGCGCGCCGACCAGGCCTCGTGGTAGCGGTACTGCCGGCGCCCCTCGGCGTCGAGCCCCATCGCCTGCACGTGACCGCGCTCGTCGGGGCAGATCCACACCTCCGTCCACGCCGGGGGGATGGCGAGCGCGGCGATGCGCGCCCGCACCTCGGCGTCGGCGATCACCTGACCCTCGGCGTCGCGATAGCTGAAGCCCTTCCCGCTGCGACGTCGGGTGATGCCGGGGGAGTCGGGGGAGGAGCGGCGCAGTCGCATCCGCTCAGCATGCCCGGTGAAGCCGGGAGCCCGTCAGGCGGTTGCGGCGTCGCCGCGCTGGGTGCTACGGCCGCGCGCCCCGGCGTCGCTGCGCGCGAGGGCGATGGCGTCGGCGGCGCGCACGAGCCCGAGGTGCGAGAGCGCCTGCGGCGTGTTGCCGATGTGCCGGTGCGTCTCGACGTCGTACTCCTCGCTCAGCAGGCCGACGTCGTTGGTCAGGCCGATGAGGCGATCCATGAGCGCCTCCGCGTCGGGGAGCCGCCCGCCCAGGGCGTAGTTCTCGACGAGCCAGAAGGCGCAGGCGAGGAACGGGTGCTCGTCGCCCTCGAGCCCGTCGACGCCCGACTCGACCCGGTAGCGCAGCGGCAGGCCGTCGCGCAGCAGCGTCCTCTCGATCTGCCCTACGGTCGCGAGCATCATCGGGTCGTCGTAGTCGACCAAGCCGACGTGCGCGAGCTGCAGCAGCGAGGCGTCGACCTCGTCGGTGTCGTAGTGCTGGGTGAAGTAGCCGTCGGCGTGCACGCCGTTCGCCATGATCTCCTCGCGCAGACCGTCGCGCAGCTGCTCCCAGTGCTCGGCGTCGCCCTTCATGCCGTGCTCGCGCACCGCGTGCGCGCCGCGGTCGAAGGCGGCCCAGAGCATGGCGCGCGAGTGGGTGAAGCGGCGGTGCGGCCCGCGGATCTCCCAGATGCCGTTGTCCTCCCGCTCGAGGTTCTGCTCGGCGTAGCTCAGCAGCGCCACCTGCAGCGACCAGGAGAAGCCGTCCTCCTCGACGCCGAGCTCGCGCGCCTCGTCGAGGGCGATCATCACCTCGCCGAAGATGTCGCCCTGGAACTGCGTGTACGCGCCGTTGCCGACGCGCACGGGGGAGGAGCCCTCGTAGCCGGGCAGCGAGTCGAGCTCGTACTCGACGAGCCGGCGCTCGCCGGCGATGCCGTACATGATCTGCAGGTCGTGGGGGTCGCCGGCGATGGCGCGCAGCAGCCACTCGCGCCACGCCATGGCCTCGGCCGAGTAGCCGTGCAACATGAGGGATTCGAGCGTGAGCGCGGCATCCCGCAGCCAGACGTAGCGGTAGTCCCAGTTGCGCGACCCGCCGATGTCCTCGGGCAGGCTCGTCGTCGGAGCGGCCACGATGCCGCCGGTGTCCTCGTGGGTGAGGGCGCGCAGCACGAGCAGCGAGCGGCGCACCTCGGCGTCGTAGGCGCCGGGCGGCGAGCAGGTGGTCGCCCAGTCGCGCCACCAGCCGCGGGTGCGCTCGATCTGCTCGTCGACGTCGAGGGCCTCGGGGTTGTCGCGATGCGAGGGGAACCAGGTGAGCACGGCGTCGTGCGTCTCGCCCTCGCGCACCGTCACGACGGCGCGGTGGGCGTGATCGACGGGGCGGAACCGCAGACCGCGCATGACGATCGCGTCGGGGCCGGCGATCGCGACGAGCTCCGGTGCCTCCTCGGTGCCGGCCTGGCGCACCCACGGCATGGCCGAGGCGTAGTCGAAGCGGATGCGCAGCAGGTGCTCCATCTCGACCTCGCCGCGGATGCCCCGCACACGCCGCACCACGTCGGCGTGCCGGTCGGCGTAGGGCATGAGGTCGACGACCTCGACCTCGCCGGTCGCGGTGCGCCAGCGGCTGACGAGGATGAAGGTGTCCTCCTCGTAGTGCCGCTCGACGAGCTCCGCCTCGCCGGTCGGCGCGAGGCTCCAGTGCCCGTGGTTCTCATCCCCGAGCAGTCGCGCGAACACCGAGGCGGAGTCGAACCGGGGCATGCAGAGCCAGTCGATCGAGCCCGACCTCCCCACCAGGGCCGCGGTGTGGCCGTCGCCGATGAGCGCGTAGTCCTCGATGGGTGCGGGCATGGGCTCCATTGCATCAGTCCCCGCTCCGAATGTCGTGCACGCGCCTCGCCGCCCGCACGGCGCGGGCCTAGCGTGGAGCCATGCCCGAACCCCGCACCCTCATCGTCCTCGGCGCCTTCGGCGACCTCTTCCAGCGACTGCTGCTGCCCGGGCTCGCCGGGCTGCTCGCCCTCGACGAGGACGAGGGGGGCGTCGTCGGCGAGCTCGAGCTCATCGGCGCCGGCCACACCGACCACTCCGACGACGAGTGGCGCGAGCGCGTCACCGCCGGCCTCGCCGACGCCCCGGCCGCCGTGCGCGAGCGCGTGCTGGCCGCCACCCGCTACATCGCCACCGATGCGACCGACGGGGATGCCCTCCGCGCCCTCATCGAGCAGGCGGCCCACCCGGCGGTGCTCTACTTCGCCCTGCCGCCCGCGGTCACGCTGAAGGCGGTCGCGGCGCTCGCCGCCGTCGACCTGCCCGCCGGCACGCGCCTGGCGATGGAGAAGCCCTTCGGCGCCGACCGGGAGGGCGCGCAGGAGCTCAACCGGCTCCTCGGCGGCCTCGTGCCCGAGGACCGCCTGTTCCGCGTCGACCACTTCCTCGGCATGTCGACCGTCGTCAACCTGCTCGGCCTGCGCTTCGCGAACCGCGTCATGGGCGCGGTCTGGAACGGCGAGAGCATCGCCCGCATCGAGATTGTCTTCGACGAGACGCTCGCCCTCGAGGGTCGCGCCGGCTACTACGACGCGGCCGGGGCGCTCGTCGACATGATCCAGAGCCATCTGCTGCTCGTGCACGCCCTCGTGGCGATGGAGCCGCCGGCGAGCCTCGAGGCCGACGACCTGCACGCCGCGATCCTGGCGGCGCTGCGCGCGACGCACATCGCCGGCTCCGACCCCGTCGCCTCGAGCCGTCGCGCCCGGTACACCGCGGGCGAGGTCGACGGCGAGAGCGTGCCCGACTACACCGCCGAGGAGGGGGTCGAGCTCAAGAACGCGACCGAGACCCTCGCCGAGGTGCTGCTCGAGGTGCGCACCCCGCGCCTCGAGGGCGTTCCGGTGCTGCTGCGCAGCGGCAAGGCCGTCGGGGCGCCCGCCTCGAGCATCCGCGTCGTGCTCGACCCGCCCCGCGACCGCCCGCGCGGTCTCACCGGCCAGGAGGGCCCCGCCGCGATCACGATCGCGCTGACCCCCGAGCGCCTCGCGCTCGACCTCGACATCAACGGCAGCGGCGACCCGACCGACCTCGACCGCGTCGCCCTCGAGACGGAGTTCTCGCCGGGCCGGCTCGACGCCTACGGCGAGGTGCTCGCCGGCATCCTCGGCGACGACCCGACCTTCGCGGTCGCCGGCGAGGTGGCCGAGGAGTGCTGGCGCATCGTCGAGCCCGTCCTCGCCGCCTGGCGCGAGGGCGCGGTACCGCTCGAGGAGTACCCGGCCGGCTCGAACGGCCCCGAGGGCTGGGCTCCGCTGGAGCGCCCGTGACCCGCGCGCTCGTCACCGGCGCGACGGCGGGCATCGGCGCCGAGTTCGCGCGGCAGCTCGCGGCGCGCGGCGACGACCTCGTGCTCGTGGCGCGCACGGCCGATCGGCTCGAGGTGCTCGCGGCCGCGCTGCGGGCCGAGCACCGCGTCGACGTCGAGGTGCTCGCGGCCGATCTGCTCGACGAGGCGGGTCTGGCCCGGGTGGATGCCCGGCTCGCCCAGGCGGAGCATCCCGTCGACCTGCTCATCAACAACGCCGGCTTCGGCCTCGTGACCGACCTCGTCGACTCGACCCTCGAGCAGGAGCTGCAGCACCTGGCCCTGCACGTCACCGTGCCCCTGCAGCTGAGCCGCACGGCCCTGCGCGGCATGCTGCCGCGCGGCAGCGGCCGGGTGGTGCTCATCTCGAGCGTCGCCGCCTTCACGCCGCGCGGCACCTACGGCGCGGCGAAGGCCTGGGGCGTCTCCTTCGCCCGCTGGGCGAACCTGCGCTACCGGCCGCGGGGCGTGAGCGTCACCGCGGTATGCCCGGGCTTCGTGCGCACCGAGTTCCACGAGCGCATGGGCGTCGCGGTCGACGGCATCCCGCGCGCGCTGTGGCTCGAGGCGCCGCAGCTCGTGCGCCTGGCGCTGCGCGGCATCGACCGCGGGCGCTCCGTCGTCATCCCGACCGTGCGGTACCGCGCGCTCGCCGGGCTCGCCCGGGTGCTGCCCGACCGTCTGGCGGCGGTCGGCGGGTTCCGCCGGGCGCGCTAGACGAGCGCGGGGCTAGACGAGCGCGGGCTGGGGCGCGTCGGCGTCCTCGGCGAGCGAGGCCTTCCACGCCACGAGGCGCTGCACGGTCTCGCTCGGGTCGGCCGCGAGCTGCTCCATCGCGTCCGCGGGCACGAAGTAGTTGATCGCGACCCAGGCGCGCACGATCTCGCTCTCGTCGCGGGCGAGCGCGCGCAGCGTGTCGCACGGCGTGTGCTCGTTGCGGGCGACGCAGGCGCGCACGCTCACCACCGGATCCGTGGCGAGGGCCTCGTAGACCTCGGTGGGCGCGTGGTACGACAGCGCGGCGCTCTCGCGGATGCGCGGATCGGGGTCGACCGCGAGCCGGCGGATGCGCGCGATCTTCGACGCCGTCACGGCGGGGGAGAGGAACTGCGCCACCGGCTCCGACGGCGCGGCCATGGTCGGGGCGCTCGCCGCGAGCTGCCGGCGCTGGGCGGGGGTGTTGAACCGGATGCACGACATGCGGGCGAGGATAACGCGCGGGCGGGCATCCATCGGGCCGGCTCCCGCGGCGCGCCGCGGCTGTCAGGGGATGCTCGGGCGGGGCCGCCCGACACGGCCCGCCACTAGGCTGACCCGCGTGAGCGAGCACCCCGTCCCCGCGCCGGCCCCCGGGCCCGCGGTGAGCGACCGCATCCTCACCATCCCGAACCTGCTGAGCTTCATCCGGCTGCTGCTCGTGCCGGTGTTCCTCGTGCTCGTGCTGGCGGGCGAGGACCTCGCGGCCCTCATCGTCATCATCATCTCCTCGGCGAGCGACTACCTCGACGGCGTCATCGCGCGGCGCTTCGATCAGATGACGCGCCTCGGACGCCTGCTCGACCCGGCCGCCGACCGGCTGTTCATCCTCGCCGCGGTCATCGGGCTCGCCGTGCGCGAGGTGGTGCCGTGGTGGCTCGTCGCCGTCATCGTGGGGCGCGACGTCATGCTGCTGCTGCTCGGCGTCGTGCTCGCGCAGCACCGCTACGGCCCGCTGCCGGTGCACCACCTCGGCAAGCTCGCGACCTTCGCGCTGTTCTACGCGCTGCCGATCCTCGTGCTCGGTCAGGCCTTCCCCGAGCTGCGCGCGTTCTCCGATCCGCTGGGCTGGGCGCTCGCGCTCTGGGGGGCCTTCCTGTACTGGTGGGCGGGGGCGCTGTACCTGCGTCAGACCCTCGATCTGGTCAGGGGATCCGGCCGGTCGGCGTCGGCGTCATCAGATAGAGTTGACGACTCAAGGAGGTCGACCGATGGCTGAAGTCCCGCCCACGGAACCCGCGGGCATCACCCCCGACGGTTCGCCGTCCGACGTGAACCGTCAGGACACCACGGTGCACCTCGGTGCCGAGTTCGCCGCGCAGCTCGCGGCGATGGAGGCCGGCGTCTCCCTCGAGGAGCAGGAGGCCATCGCGGCCCTGCCCTCCGGCTCCGCGCTGCTCATCGTGCGCCGCGGCCCGACCCTCGGCGCCCGCTTCCTGCTCGACGCCGATGTGACGGTCGCCGGCCGCCACCCCGACGCCGACATCTTCCTCGACGACGTCACGGTCTCGCGCAAGCACGCCGAGTTCGCCCGCACGGGCACGAGCTTCGCCGTGCGCGACCTCGGCTCGCTCAACGGCACCTACTTCAACGGCGAGCGCTTCGACGGCTCCGCCCCGCTCATCGACGGCTCCGAGGTGCAGGTCGGCAAGTTCCGCCTCACCTTCTACGCCTCCCGCACCGACCTGCCGGCCGCCTAGTGGCCGCCCGGTCCGCCGCCGCCCGAGCCGGGGCCGCGGGGCCGGCGCTGCTGAGCATCGGACAGGTGCTCGCGAAGCTGAGCCCCGAGTTCCCGGAGCTCACGCCCTCCAAGCTGCGCTTCCTGGAAGAGCAGCAGCTCGTCACGCCGCAGCGCACCGAGTCGGGCTACCGCAAGTTCTCCTCCGCCGACGTCGACCGGGTGCGCTTCGTGCTCGCCATGCAGCGAGACCACTACCTGCCGCTCAAGGTCATCCGCGGCTACCTCGTCGACCTCGACGCCGGCCGCACGCCGACGCTGCCGATGGGCGGCCCGGTGCCCGCGCCGTCGATGCTCGCCACCGAGCGGCGCTTCAGCCGCGACGAGCTGCAGCGCGAGGCCGGGGCCAGCCCCGCCCTCCTCGGGGACGCGATCACGGCATCCCTCATCGCCCCGGCCGACACCTACGGCGACGACGCCGTGCAGGTGCTCAAGGCCCTCGTCGAGCTGCAGCGCTCGGGCATCGAGCCGCGGCACCTGCGGGGCTTCCGCGCGGCCGCCGAGCGCGAGCTGGGGCTCATCGAGAGCGCGCTCATCCCCGTGGCCCGCCGGGCCGATCCCTCGAGCCGCGCGCGCGCCGCCGAGCTCGCCCGCGAGATCGCCGCGCAGCTCGAAGTCGTGCGCTCGAGCCTGATCAGATCGGCGCTCGGCAGGCTACAGTCGTAGTCGAGCCCGACACGCCGGGACGCCCGATCGGATGTCTCCGGTTCGCGCCCGGCGGCTCGCTAGGGTGGCTCCCGTGGCGCTAACTGTCACGGTGAACATGAAGGTTAGGTATCGGCCATGAGCGAAGTCCGCCGCAGCGACGATCGCTACGACATGGAACTGCTCTTCACCGACGGCCTGCCCGAGCTCGACAACCAGGCCGGCTACCGCGGGGCCGTCGCGGCCCGCGCCGCCGGCATCTCGTACCGCCAGCTCGACTACTGGGCCCGCACCGAGCTCGTCGAGCCCACCGTGCGCGGCGCCTCCGGCTCCGGCACGCAGCGCCTCTACGGCTTCCGCGACATCCTCGTGCTCAAGCTCGTCAAGCGCCTCCTCGACACCGGCATCTCGCTCCAGCAGATCCGCACGGCCGTCAACCAGCTGCGCGAGGCCGGCGTCAGCGACCTCGCCCAGACCACGCTCATGAGCGACGGCGCGAGCGTCTACCTCTGCACCTCCGACCACGAGGTCATCGACCTCGTCAGCCGCGGCCAGGGCGTCTTCGGCATCGCCGTCGGCAAGGTGCTGCGCGAGGTCGAGAGCACGCTCGTCGAGCTCGACTCCACGCCGGCGGAGGATCCCTCCGACGAGCTCGCCGCGCGCCGCGCGACCCGCGCCTCCTAGGGCGCTCGAGCGCCGCCGTCGGGCAGTGCCGCCAGGCTCAGCGGGCGGGGCGCGCCGAGCATCCACTGATCGTGCGATCGGCGACGGGATGCCCCGCTAGCGCTGCGCGTACTCCCCGAGCCGCCCCGTGCGCATGACGCGGTCCAGCAGCTGGTCGAAGTTGCGCGCCATCTCCTGCGCGCTCTCGCCCGGCCAGATGTGCAGCGGCTTCGCGGCGCCCTGCGCCTGCTGCAGCGAGGTGCGCTCGGGCAGCTGCGGGGCGAGCACGAGCGGGCCGAACATGTCGCGCAGCTCCTTGATGCGGAACTGATGCTCGAGGCTCTGCACGCGCGCGCGGTTGACGATGATGCCGAGCGGCTGGAGGCGGGGGGAGAGGCCGCGGCGGATCTCCTCGATCGCGCGGAGGGCGCGGTCGGCGGCGGCGACGGAGAACAGGCCCGGCTCGGTGACGACGACGACCCGGTCGCTCGCGGCCCAGGCGGTGCGGGTGAGGGCGTTGAGAGAGGGGGCGCAGTCGATGAGCACGAGGTCGTAGTCGGCCTCGACGTGGGCGAGGGCCTCCTCGAGCTTCCAGATCTCGCGGATGCTCGGATGCGGCCCGTCGAAGTTGATGGCAGAGGGGCTGCCGATGAGCACGTCCACGGTGCCCTGGCGCCCGCGGGTCCAGCCCGACGGGGCGATCGCCTGGCGCACGATCTTCTCCTTGGGGGAGGAGAGCACGTCGGCGACGTTGAGGTGCCCGGCGATCTGGATGTCCATGCCCGTGGACGCATCGGACTGCGGATCGAGGTCGACCACCAGGGTGCGAAGGCCCCGCGAGAACGCCGCCGATGCCAGCCCGAGCGTCACCGTGGTCTTCCCCACGCCGCCCTTCAGGGAGCTGATGCTCAGTACGTGCACGATCAACAACCCTACCTTCACTAGGGTGGAACCGCGCACCGCACGCGCCGTCGCACGAGCCGCCACCACTGCTCCCGGCAGCCGCCCGCACCTGTCCTGCCGCACGCCGAAAGGGATCGATGTTCCGGAAAATCCTGGTCGCCAACCGCGGGGAGATCGCGATCCGCGCCTTCCGCGCCGCCTACGAGCTGGGGGCCAAGACGGTCGCCGTCTTCCCGTACGAGGATCGCAACTCTATGCATCGGCTGAAAGCCGATGAGGCGTACCAGATCGGCGAGCCGGGGCACCCCGTGCGCGCCTATCTCGACGTGGCCGAGATCATCCGCGTCGCGAAGCTCGCAGGCGCCGACGCCATCTATCCCGGCTACGGCTTCCTGAGTGAGAACCCCGACCTCGCGCAGGCCGCCGCCGACGCCGGCATCACCTTCATCGGCCCGCCGCGCTCCGTGCTCGAGATGGCCGGCAACAAGGTCTCGGCGAAGGAAAAGGCGATCGCCGCCGGCGTGCCCGTGCTGAAGTCGAGCCCCGCGACGACCGACATCCAGGTGCTGCTCGACGCCGCCGACGAGATCGGCTTTCCCGTCTTCGCCAAGGCGGTCGCGGGCGGCGGCGGGCGCGGCATGCGCCGCGTCGAGCGCCGCGAGGAGCTGGAGGACGCCCTCAAGGCGGCCATGCGCGAGGCCGACAGCGCCTTCGGCGACGCGACCATGTTCGTCGAGCAGGCCGTCGTGCGCCCTCGCCACATCGAGGTGCAGATCCTCGCCGACGCCCACGGCGGCACGGTGCACCTGTTCGAGCGCGACTGTTCGGTGCAGCGGCGCCACCAGAAGGTCGTCGAGATCGCCCCGGCCCCCAACCTCGACGAGGGCGTGCGGCAGGCGATGTACCGCGACGCGATCGCCTTCGCGAAGTCGATCGGCTACGTCAACGCCGGCACGGTCGAGTTCCTGCTCGACACCGCGGGCGAGCGCGCGGGCGAGCACGTCTTCATCGAGATGAACCCGCGCATCCAGGTCGAGCACACCGTGACTGAGGAGGTCACCGACGTCGACCTCGTGCAGTCGCAGATGCGCATCGCCTACGGCCAGACCCTCGCCGAGCTCGGCCTGGAGCAGGAGAGCATCCACCTGCGCGGCGCCGCCCTGCAGTGCCGCATCACGACGGAGGACCCGGCGAGCGGCTTCCGCCCCGACACGGGCAAGATCACGACCTACCGCTCGCCCGGCGGCGCCGGCGTGCGCCTCGATGGCGGCACGATCGCCTCGGGCGCGCAGATCTCGCCGCACTTCGACTCCATGCTCGCGAAGATGACCTGCCGCGGCCGCGACTTCGCCGCCGCCGTCTCGCGCTCGCGCCGCGGTCTCGCCGAGTTCCGCATCCGCGGCGTGACCACGAACATCCCGTTCCTGCAGGCCGTGCTCGACGACCCGGCCTTCCAGGCCGGCGACCTCAGCACCTCCTTCATCGAGGAGCGGCCGCACCTCGTGCGCAGCAACGCCTCGAAGGATCGCGGCACGAAGGTGCTGAGCTGGCTCGCCGACGTCACCGTCAACCAGCCGCACGGCGCGGGCGCCGGCATCATCGACCCCGCGCTCAAGCTGCCGTCCGTCGACCTCGAGACCGCCGCGCCCGAGGGCTCGCGCCAGCGGCTGCTCGAGCTCGGGCCGCAGGGCTTCGCCCGCGCGCTGCGCGAGCAGACCGCGCTCGCCGTCACCGACACGACGTTCCGGGATGCCCACCAGTCGCTCCTCGCCACGCGGGTGCGCTCGCGCGACCTCACCGCCGTCATGCCGCACGTCGCGCGGCTGACGCCGCAGCTGCTCAGCGTCGAGGCCTGGGGCGGAGCGACGTACGACGTCGCCCTCCGCTTCCTGGGGGAGGACCCGTGGCAGCGGCTCGCCGCCATGCGCGAGGCCCTCCCGAACGTCGCCATCCAGATGCTGCTGCGCGGGCGCAACACGGTCGGCTACACGCCGTACCCGACCGAGGTGACCGACGCCTTCGTCGCCGAGGCCGCCGCGACCGGCATCGACGTGTTCCGCATCTTCGACGCGCTCAACGACGTCGACCAGATGCGGCCCGCGATCGACGCGGTGCTCGCCACGGGCTCCACGGTAGCCGAGGTGGCGCTGTGCTACTCGGGCGACCTGCTCGACCCGGCGGAGGACCTCTACACGCTCGACTACTACCTGCGGCTCGCCGAGCGGATGGTCGAGTCGGGCGCGCACATCCTCGCCATCAAGGACATGGCCGGGCTGCTGCGCGCCGGCGCGGCCGAGAAGCTCGTCGGCGCCCTGCGCGAGCGCTTCGACCTGCCCGTGCACGTGCACACGCACGACACCGCCGGCGGTCAGCTCGCGACGCTGCTCGCCGCCGCGCGCGCCGGGGCCGACGCCGTCGATGCCGCGAGCGCCCCCATGGCGGGCACCACCTCGCAGCCCTCGCTCTCGGCCCTCGTCGCCGCGCTCGCGCACACCGAGCGCGACACGGGCATCCCGCTCGAGGCCGTCACCGATCTCGAGCCCTATTGGGAGTCGGTGCGCCGCGCCTACGCGCCCTTCGAGTCGGGGCTGCCGGGCCCCACCGGGCGCGTGTACACGCACGAGATCCCCGGCGGCCAGCTGTCGAACCTGCGCCAGCAGGCCATCGCGCTCGGCCTCGGCGACCGCTTCGAGCTCATCGAGGACTGGTACGCCGCGGCGAACCGCATCCTCGGCCGCCCGACGAAGGTGACGCCGTCGTCGAAGGTCGTCGGCGACCTCGCGCTGCAGATGGCGGCCGCGGGCGCCGACCCGGCCGACTTCGAGCAGAACCCGCAGAACTACGACATCCCCGACTCCGTCATCGGCTTCATGGCCGGCGAGCTCGGCGACCTGCCGGGCGGGTGGCCCGAGCCCTTCCGCTCGAAGGTGCTCGAGGGCCGCACGGTCAAGATCGGCACGACGCCGATCACGGACGAGCAGCGCGCCAAGCTCGCGGGCTCGACCGACGACCGCCGACTCATGCTCAACCAGCTGCTCTTCGCCCAGCCGACGCAGCAGTTCCTGCAGGTGCGCGAGCAGTACGGCGACCTCTCGGTGCTCGCCACCCCCGACTACCTCTACGGCCTGAAGCCCGGGGTGGAGCACACGATCGAGATCGAGCGCGGCGTGAGCCTGTTCATCTCGCTCGAGGCGATCGGCGAGCCCGACGAGAAGGGCATGCGCAGCGTCATGGCGACGCTCAACGGGCAGATGCGCCCGGTGACGGTGCGCGACCGCTCGGTGGCCGTCGACGCGGTGAGCGCCGAGAAGGCCGACCCCGCGCAGCCCGGTCAGATCGCGGCGCCGTTCATGGGCGTCGTGACGCTCAAGGTCGCCGAGGGCGAGAAGGTCGCCGTCGGCCAGACCGTCGCCACCATCGAGGCCATGAAGATGGAGGCGGCGATCACCGCCCCCGTCGCGGGCACCGTGCAGCGGCTCGCCGTGCCGGCCACGCAGCAGGTCGAGGCGGGCGACCTGCTCGTCGTCGTCGGCTGAGCCCGGCGAGCCGGACGGTAGACTGGCGAGCCGCATACACAGGAGGAGGGTCGCTCTATGGTGCCTGATCGCGCCCGCCGCGACGAGACGACCGTCGACGACGGCCTCGAGCCCTCCGGCGACGACCTCGCCGCGTCTCTGCCCGAGTCGCTGACGATCGAAGTCGCCCTGCCCGCCCCGGTGCGCGTCGCTCCCGACGACGAGACCGCCGTCGCGATCCCGGGCTCGGCGATCGACCCGAGCGTCATCGAGGTGCTCGAGACGGGCACGACCACGATCGCCCTCGCCGACGAGTCGCTCGCCCGCGCGACCACCTCGCCGCCCACCGACACGGGCGGCGTCGCGGTCGCCGACTACACCCGGCACGAGCGGATGCACGGCCAGCGCGTCGGCCCCGAATCGGCCGCCATGCTCACCGCCGACCGCCTCATCGACAGCCGCCGCGGGCGGCGGGCGCAGCCCGAGGGCGCCTGGCCGCGCTTCGTCTACTCCGCGACCCTCCGCCGGGTGAACCTCGGCGACTCGCCGAAGGTGCGCGCGCGCAAGGAGCTCGACGCCCGCATCGACGTCGCCCTCGAGGGCGGGGCCCGGTTCGTGCCCGTCCTCACGCGCAAGGGCGGCGTCGGCAAGACCACCGTGACGGCCCTGCTCGGCATGGCGCTCGCCTCCGTGCGCGAGGACCGCATCATCGCCGTCGACGCGAACCCCGACCGCGGCACCCTCAGCGAGCGGATCACGAAGCAGACGCGCGCGACCGTGCGCGACGTCGTCAACCGGGCCGCGAGCATCCAGGGGTACACCGATTTCTCGACGCTCGTCTCGCGCGACGAGACGCGCCTCGACGTGCTCGCGAGCGACACCGACCCGATGCTGTCGGAGGCCTTCGACGAGAACGACTACAACGTCGTGGCCGACCTCGCCGCCCGCTACTACTCGATCGTGCTCACCGACTGCGGCACGGGCATCGTGCACTCGGTCATGCGGGCGACCCTGCAGCGCGCCGACTCGATCGTCATCGTCTCGGGCGGCAGCGTCGACGAGGCGCGGCTGGCCTCCGAGACGCTCACCTGGCTCGAGGCGAACGGCTACGGCGCCCTCGTGCGCAACGCCGTCGTGGCGATCAACGCCGGCACGCAGGCCACGAACCTCGTGAAGCTCGACGAGATCGAGGCGCACTTCGCCTCCCGCGTGCGCGCCATCGTGCGCATCCCGTACGACGAGCAGCTCGCCGCCGGCAGCGCGATCAACTGGGACTCGCTGCACTCAACCACCCGGTACTACGCCCGGCAGCTCGCGGCCATCGTCATGGACGGCATGCCCGTCGCGGAGCGCTGACCGCCCCGATGACCGTCCGCCCCATCCGCCTCTTCGGCGACCCCGTGCTGCGCTCGCGCACGGACGAGATCGCGACCATCGACGACGGCACGCGGCGGCTGGTGGCCGACCTGCTCGACACCGTGCGCGAGCCGGGCCGGGCGGGCGTCGCCGCGAACCAGATCGGCGTCGGCCTGCGCGCGTTCAGCTACAACGTCGACGGCGAGGTCGGCTACGTGCTCAACCCCGTGCTCGTCGAGGTGCGGGGCGAGCCCGAACCCGTCGACGAGGGCTGCCTCTCCGTGCCGGGCGTCGGGTTCCCGCGGCTGCGCCACCCGTGGGCGCGCGTCACCGGCATCGACCTCGACGGCGCGCCCGTCGAGCTCGCGGGGGAGGGTCTGCTCGCCCAGGCGCTGCAGCACGAGACCGACCACCTCGACGGCCGCCTCTACATCGAGGGCCTCGAGCCCGAGGTCAAGCGCGAGGCTATGCGCGCGATCCGCCGCCAGGAGTGGTTCGGCCGCTGAGCCCGCGCCGGGCATCCCGTCTCGATCGTCCGCTGCGCGGTTTCGGGATGCCCGCCGCGCGCCGCGCGCACGAACGACGCGGGCGCCCCTCCGGTGAGGAGGAGCGCCCGCGCCGATCGTGGTGCTCTAGCCCTGCAGCGAGATGCCCTGCGTCTGCGGAGCCCCGGCGTACATGCCCTCGATGACCGACGCGAAGTCGCTCGTGATGACGTTGCGCTTGATGCTCATCTTGGGCGTGAGGTGCCCGCTCGCCTCCGTGAATTCGGTGGCGAGGATGGTGAACTTGCGGATCGACTCGGCCCGCGAGACGCGGGAGTTCGCCACGTCGACGGCGCGCTGCACCTCGGCGAGCACCTTGGGGTGCCGGGCCGCGGCGTCGAGCGACATCGTGGCCTCCTCGCCGTTGTTGTTGAGCCACACCGGCAGCATCTCGCTGTCGAGCGTGATGAGCGCCGAGACGAAGGGCTTCTGGTCGCCGACGACGACGACCTGGCCGATGATCGGGTTCGAGCGGATCGGATCCTCCAGGCCGGCCGGGGCGACGTTCTTGCCGCCGGCGGTCACGATGATCTCCTTCTTGCGACCGGTGATCGTGAGGTAGCCGTCGTCGTCGAGCACACCGATGTCGCCGGTGCGGAACCACTCGCCGTCCATGACCTCGGCGGTCGCGGCCTCGTTCTTCCAGTAGCCGGCGAAGACGTTGATGCCCTTGACGAGGATCTCGCCGTCGTCGGCGATCTTCACCCCGACGCCGGGCAGGGCCGGGCCGGTGGTGCCGATCTTGAACTTGCTGACGAGGTTCACCGTCGCGGGGGCCGTGGTCTCGGTGAGGCCGTAGCCCTCGAGGATGCGGATGCCCATGCTGCGGAAGAAGTGGCCGAGGCGCAGCCCGAGGGGCGCCGAGCCCGAGACGGCGTAGACGACGCGGCCACCCATGGCGGTCTTGAGCTTCGAGTAGACCAGGCGGTCGAAGAGCGCGAACTGCACCTTGAGGCCGAACGGCACGCTGCCGGCGTCGAGCGCCTGCGAGTGCGCCACGGCGACGTCGGCCGCCTTGCGGAAGATCTTGCCCTTGCCGCCGGCCTCGGCCTTCTGCTCGGAGGAGTTGTAGACCTTCTCGAACACGCGGGGCACCGCGAGCAGGAAGGTCGGCTTGAACGAGCCGAGGGCCGGCAGCAGCTGCTTCGTGTCGGCCTGGTGGCCGACCTTCGCGCCCGCGTGCACGGCGAGGATCGAGATGAAGCGCGCGAAGACGTGCGCCGTGGTGATGAAGAGCAGGGTGGATGCTCCCGGCGCCAGCACCTCCTTCATGGCGACCGCGGCGTTGCGGCTGAGCTCGACGAAGTTGGAGTGGGTGAGCACGCAGCCCTTGGGGGTGCCGGTCGAGCCGGAGGTGTAGATGAGCGTCGCGAGGTCGGAGCCGACGGCGATGCTGCGGCGCTCCTCGACCTGCTCGTCGCTGACGGTCGTGCCCTGCGCGGCCAGCTTGTCGAGGTCGCCCAGGTGCATCTGCCACGTCGTCGTGACGTGGGCGACGTCGCCCGCGATCTCGTCGAAGCGCGAGAAGTGCTCGGCGGTCTCCACGATGATCGCGGTGGCCTCGGAGTTCTCGAGGATGTACTGGATCTGGCTCGGCGAGCTCGTCTCGTAGATCGGCACGAGCACCGCGCCGGCGAACCAGGCGGCGAAGTCGACCAGCGTCCACTCGTAGCGGGTCTTGCAGATGAAGCCGATCTTGTCGCCGGCCTGCACGCCGGAGGCCATGAAGCCCTTGGCGAGCGCGACGACCTGGCGGTGGAACTCGCCCGCCGAGACGTCCTGCCACCCCCCGTCGGCGGTCGGCAGCGCGAAGAGCGCGGCGTTCGGATCGAGGGCGACGCGGTCGACGAGGAGGTCGGTCGCGTTGGCCTGGGGGTCGGGTGTGACGACGGCCGGGACGACGAATTCTTTCACGGCAGCTCCTTCGGTACCGGTGGACGGGTGGTCGGCGCAGTCTATCCGCTGAACGGGCGCTCTCCCGGGGGCGACGAGCCCCGCTAGGCTCCATTCCCGTGCATGCTGTGGGAATCGACATCGGTGGGACCAAGATCGCGGGCGCGCTTGTCGCTGATGACGGGGTGATCCTCGCGGAGGAGCGCACCCCGACCCCGGCCGGCGACCCCGGCGCCATCGTCGACGCGGTGGTCGAGATGGTGCAGCGGCTCGGCGCGGGGCAGCAGGTCATCGCCACGGGCGTCGCCGCGGCCGGCTTCATCGACTCCTCGCAGAGCACCGTTTACTACGCGCCGAACATCAACTGGCGCAACGAGCCCTTCCGCGATCGTCTGCGCGACCGCCTCGGCATGGACGTCACGATCGACAACGATGCCAACGCCGCCGGCTGGGCCGAGTTCCGCTTCGGCGCCGCGCGGGATGCCCACGACATGACGATGCTCACCATCGGCACGGGGGTCGGCGGCGCGATCGTGACGGGCGACCGCCTGCTGCGCGGCGGCTTCGGCACGGCCGGCGAACTCGGGCATCTGCGCGTCGTCCCCGACGGCCTGCCCTGCGGCTGCGGCGCGCACGGCTGCATCGAGCAGTACGGCTCGGGCCGCGCCCTGCTGCGGATGGCCAACGAGATCGCCGACGCCGGCGGCATCGGCCTGACCCTCGCTGCGGCGCGCGAGCGGGCCGGCGCGCTCGACGGCGGGCTGCTCGCCGAGCACATCGCCGACGGCGACCCGGGCGCCCTGCACGCCCTGCGCCAGCTCGGTCACTGGCTCGGCCAGGCCTGCGCGAGCCTCTCGGCCGTGCTCGACCCCGAGCTGTTCGTCTTCGGCGGGGGAGTGTCGATCGCCGGCGATCTGCTGCTCGACCCGGTGCGCGAGAGCTACCTGAGCCACCTCCCGGCCCGCGGCTACCACCCCGAGCCGCGCTTCGTCGTCGCCGAGCTCGTCAACGACGCGGGGGTGGTCGGCGCCGCCGACCTCGCCCGCATCCACGCCGCGGCCGCCGCGGTCTGAGGCGCGGACCGCCCCCGATCGGGGGTTAGGGTGGAGCGCGGCGTCGACCGCAGTCGAGAGGAGGGGACACCGGTGTTCTACTGGCTGATGAAGAACCTCGTCATCGGGCCCATCCTCCTCACCGTGTTCCGCCCCTGGGTGCGCGGTATCGAGAACGTGCCCCGCAACGGCCCTGTCATCCTCGCGAGCAACCACCTCTCGTTCGTCGACTCGGTCTTCCTGCCGCTCGTGCTCGACCGCCGCGTCGTGTTCCTCGCCAAGAGCGACTACTTCACCGGCAAGGGCATCAAGGGCTGGATGACGAAGGTGTTCTTCGAGGCGAGCGGGCAGATCCCCATCGACCGCTCCGGCGGGCGGGCCAGCGAGGCCTCGCTCAACACCGGCCTGCGCGTGCTCGCCGACGGCTACGCGCTCGGCATCTATCCGGAGGGCACCCGCAGCCCCGACGGCATCATGTACCGCGGCCGCACGGGCGTGGCCCGCATGATCCTCGAGTCGGGCGCCCCGGTCGTGCCCGTCGCGATGATCGACACCGAGAAGGTCATGCCGATCGGCGTGCGCATCCCCAAGGTCATGCGCCCCGGCGTCGTGTTCGGCGAGCCCCTCGACTTCAGCCGCTTCGCCGGCCTCGAGGGCGACCGCTTCGTGCTGCGCTCGATCACCGACGAGATCATGTACGAGCTCGGCCGGCTGAGCGGTCAGCAGTACGACGACGTCTACGCCACGACGGTCAAGGACCGCCGACCCGCGCACACGCGCTGAGCGGCTCCCGCGCTCGACTAGGCTCGACCGAGGCCGCTGCGCGCGGCCGACGACCCCACCACCGCTCTCGAAGGACGTTCCGCCGTGGTCGATCCGACCGAACCCGTCATCTCCGCCGATCCCGCCGTGCTCGCCGGTCTCGACCACTGGCGCACGCTGCCGATCAAGCAGCAGCCCGCCTGGCCCGATGCCGCGGCCGTCGCCGCCGCCTCGGCCGAGCTCGCCACGATGCCCCCGCTGGTCTTCGCGGGCGAGGTCGACCAGCTGCGCGAGCGCCTCGCCCGCGCGGCCCGCGGCGACGCCTTCCTGCTGCAGGGCGGAGACTGCGCCGAGACCTTCGCCGGCGCGACCGCCGACCAGATCCGCAACCGCGTCAAGACGATCCTGCAGATGGCCGTCGTGCTGACCTACGGCGCCTCCATGCCCGTCATCAAGATGGGCCGCATGGCCGGCCAGTTCGCCAAGCCCCGCTCGAGCGACAACGAGACCCGCGGCGACGTGACCCTGCCCGCCTACCGCGGCGACATCGTCAACGGCTACGACTTCACGCCCGAGTCGCGCCAGGCCGACCCGGCCCGCCTCGTGAAGGGCTACCACACGAGCGCCTCGACGCTGAACCTCATCCGCGCCTTCACGCAGGGCGGCTTCGCCGACCTGCGCATGGTGCACAGCTGGAACAAGGGCTTCGCGGCGAACCCCGCCAACCAGCGCTACGAAGGCCTCGCCGGTCACATCGACCGCGCCATCAAGTTCATGGAGGCCGCCGGCGCCGACTTCGACGAGCTCAAGCGCGTCGAGTTCTACTCCAGCCACGAGGGACTGCTCATGGACTACGAGCGCCCGATGACCCGCATCGACTCGCGCACGGGCACGCCGTACAACACGAGCGCGCACTTCCTCTGGATCGGCGAGCGCACGCGCGACCTCGACCACGCGCACGTCGACTTCTTCCGCCGCATCCGCAACCCCATCGGCATCAAGCTCGGCCCGTCGACCAGCCCTGAGACGATGGAGAAGCTCATCGACGTGCTCGACCCCGATCGCGAGCCGGGCCGCATCACCTTCATCACGCGCATGGGCGCGGGCACCATCCGGGATGCCCTCCCACCGCTCCTCGAGGCCATCAAGTCGTTCGATGCCACCCCGCTGTGGGTCACCGACCCGATGCACGGCAACGGCCTCACCACCCCCACCGGATACAAGACGCGGCGCTTCGACGACGTCGTCGACGAGGTCAAGGGGTTCTTCGAGGCGCACCGCGCGGCGGGCACGCACCCCGGCGGCATCCACGTCGAGCTCACCGGCGACGACGTCACCGAGTGCCTGGGCGGCTCGGAGATGATCGACGAGGCGACGCTCGCCACGCGCTACGAGTCGCTCTGCGACCCGCGGCTCAACCACATGCAGTCGCTCGAGCTGGCCTTCCTCGTCGCCGAGGAGCTCAGCAAGGCCTGACCCGGTCGCGACCGCGCCCGCCCGCGGGCGGCGCGGTCGCCGAGACGGCGCCCGGCGTCAGTCGAAGAACGCGACGATCGTGATGGGCGTGCCCCGCAGCACCTGCGCGTCGCCCGGGCGCACCTCCTGCACGATCGCGAGGCCCCAGAACACGCTCGGGGCGTTCGTCTCGATCGTCACCTCGAAGCCGGCCTCCTGCAGGATGTCGCGCGCCGCGTTGATGCTCTCGCCGACCACGTCGGGCACGTCGACGAGGTCGGGCCCCTTCGAGATCGTGAGGCCGAACTCCGCACCGGGGCGGATCGCGCCCTCGGGCCCGGCGACGCTCACGACGCCGTCGGCGGCGATGTCGTTGTTGAACACGGGATCGCCCACGATCGTCGCGACGAGACCGCGCTCCTCGAAGGCGCGGATCGCGTCGGCGGACGACAGGCCGATCACCTCGGGGACGGCGCCGACGGAGACGACGAGGCTCACGGGGGTGCCGACGAAGGAGCCCGACTCGGGCTCGACGACGGTCTCCGAACCGTCCTCGGCGAGGCTCACGACGGCGATGACGGAGCCCTCGGCGATGCCGGCGTCGAACTGCGCGATCGTCGCCTCAGCCGGGACGAGCCCGGCGGTCTCGAGCGCGAGTCGGGCATCCGCCTCGGGGATGCCGATGACGCCGGGAACGGTGGTCGGCTCCCGACCGAGCGAGACGATGAGCCGCACGGGCTCATCGCGCGCGACGACCTCGCCCGCGGGCGGATCGGTGCCCAGCACGAGGCCGGCGGCGATCTCGGGGTCGTAGGCCTCGCCGCGCTCCTCGCCGACGAGCACGTTCTGCTCCGTCAGCGCGAGCTGCGCCTCCTCGACCGACAGCCCGCGGACGTCGCCGACGGTCGCCTGCGCGCCGGGGCCGGCGCCGAACCACCAGCCGGCGCCCGCGGCGAGACCGGCGAGCAGCAGGACGACGAGGAGGAGGATCCAGCCGCGGCGGCGGCGCGGCGCGGCCGCACGCGCGAGCTCGCCGGTGGCGCTCGAGGCGGCGAGAGCGGCCGGGTTCGTCGGCGCGGCGGCCGTGACGACGGCGCCGCGCATGCCGAGCACCTGGGTCTCGGCGGTGTCGGCGCGCGTCACCAGGGGCGTGGTGAAGGCCATCGTCTTCTGAGGCCCGGTGCCGGTGAGCGAGGTCTCGAGGTTGCGCGCGGTCTCCTGCACCTGCTCGAGCAGCGCCCGCGCGTCGGCGGGGCGGTCCTCGGGGTCGCGGGCGGTCGCCCACAGCACGAGCTCGTCGAGCTCGGCGGGCACCCTCGGGTTCGTGCCGCTCGGCGCGGGCACCGAGTCGTTCGCGTGCTGGTAGGCGATCTGCATGGGCTGCTCGCCCTTGAACGGCTGCTCGCCCGTGAGCATCTCGAACATCATGATGCCGACCGCGTAGATGTCGCTGCGGGTGTCGGCGATGCCGCGGGTCACGAGCTCGGGGGAGAGGTAGGCGATCGTGCCGAGCAGGGCGGCGCCCGTCGCGGTCGCCGCGGTCGCGGCCCGCGCGAGCCCGAAGTCGCCGATCTTGATGCGGCCGTCGTCGGCGAGCAGCACGTTCTCGGGCTTGAGGTCGCGGTGCACGATGCCGGCCCGATGGGCGGCGGAGAGCCCGGAGAGCAGCGCCTCGACGATGTCCATCGTCTGCGCGCTCGTGAGGGCGCCGTACTCCTGCAGCAGATCGCGCAGGGTGATGCCGGGCAGGTACTCCATGACGAGGTACGCCGAGTCGGCATCCTGCCCCTGATCGAAGACGTTGACCACGTTCGGGTGGGCCAGGCGCGCGGCCGATCGCGCCTCCTGGATGAAGCGCTCGGTGAAGGTGCTGTCGTCGGCGAGGTGCCCGTGCATGATCTTGACCGCGACGAGGCGCTCGAGCCGCTGATCGGTGGCGAGGTACACGGTCGCCATGCCGCCCCGCGCGATGCGCGAGCGCACCTGGTACCGGCCGTCGATGAGCCGGCCGATCATCGGGTCGGTCATCGAGGTGCTCACCCGAGCGATTCTAGGTCGCGTGCGGCGGCGGGCCCGGGTGCCACACGGATCAGGTCAGTTCGTAGAGCCAGGCCCAGGCGCTCGACTCCCACTTCGCGTAGTGGTCGGGGTACGCCGAGATCTGCACGGCCTGCGCGGCCTGCGTCAGGCTCATCGACTGCCATCCCGGGATGTCGAGCAGACCGCGGGTGAGTCCCTCGCGGCCGACGTAGAACAGCCTCGCGGCGGTGGCCGGCGTCTGCAGCTCGGCGACGGTGCCCCAGCCGGTGCTCGGCCGCTGCTGGAAGAGGCCGACCGAGTCGCGGTCGCCCCAGGTGAGGTTGCGCATCGACGACTCCTGCATCGCGGTGGCGAGCGCGATGACGATGCCGTAGTCGGGCACGCCGAGCTGGCGGCCGACCTGGATGATCGTGAGGGCGTGCTGCCGGCCCTCACCGCTCAGCGGCGAGATGGTGCCGGCCGGGGGCGGCGTCTGCTGCGGGGGAGCGGGCACGGGCTGCGCGACGGGGGCGGCCGGTGCCGCCGGAGCGGCGGCGGGGGCGGGAGCCGCGGCGGCGGGCGGCGGGCCCGGCAGTGCCGGCGACGCGCTGATCGCGGCGTCCGCGGCGCCCCCGGGCGTGATGTGGGCGGCCGGCACGGCATCGGCGAGCGGGGCGGGCCCGGTGCCGGGGATGACGATGACCTGGCCCGGGTAGATGATGCTCGACCAGCCGAGGCCGTTCGCGTCGAGGATCGACTGCGTCGAGACGCCGAAGCGCGCGGCCACGGCCGAGAGCGTGTCGCCCGAGCGGATCGCGTACTGCCCGCCGGTCACGGCCGGGGTCGAGGCGGCAGCGGCCTTGACCGGGCCGGAGGCGAGGGTCAGCCGCTGGCCGGGGAAGATCGTCGACTTCCAGCTCAGGCCGTTGAGCGCGAGCACCGAGGCGGTGGAGAGGCCGAAGCGCCCGGCGATGCCGCTGACGGTGTCGCCGGCGACCACGGTGTACTGCGTCGGCGCGGCGGCCGTCGCCACGGCCTGTGAGGCGAGGGCGCCGGGCGCGATCGCGGCGCCGACGTGGGCGAGCGCGGCGCGCAGCGTGCTGGGCCCGAGCGCCTGCTGCGGCTTGGGGCTCAGCGGCTTGCGGGGCGCGGCGTGCGCGCTGTCGGTCGGCCCGGTCAGGCCGATGCCGAGCGCGATCGCGCCCGTGAGCACGATCGGCATGGTGCTGCGCGCGGCGCTGCGCATGCGGGCGGCGGCGCGGCTCTGCTCGGGCATCCGGTCGTGGCCGTGCGCGGAGGTCGGGGCGGGCGAGGAGGCCAGAGCGGTCGCGGTGCTCGTCGGGGCGGAGGCGGCACCGCCGCGGGGCGCGAGGCCCCCGAAGACCGCGCGGGCGCGATCGCGCCCCTCGGTCTGCAGCTGCTGCCAGCGCGCCTGATCGTTCTCGTGGCTGCTCTCGGGCATGAGACGCCGTCCCCTCCGGTGGTGCGGTGCGCCGGTCGGAGTGCCGGGCGCGTGCGGATGTCCCCCATCCGCGGTCACAGAATACAACGGGTGTCAACCACTGTGGCGGATGGGGCTCCAGTTAACAAGCCCGAAACATGCAGGGATGCTCCAGCGGTGCCGCGGCGCATGGCACCCTGGAGGGGTGACCGCTGACTCCGCCCGCTGGCTGACCGTTCCCGACCTCGTCGAGATGCTCGGGGTCTCACCGGGCCGCATCCACCGCCTGCTCGAGGATCGCCAGCTGCTCGGCATCCGCCGCGACAAGGTGCTCGTCGTGCCGGAGGAGTTCCTGCGCGACGGCGAGCCGCTGCACGAGCTGCGCGGCACCCTCGTCCTGCTCGCCGACAGCGGGTACTCCGACGACGAGGCGATGCGCTGGATGCTCAGCCACGACGACGCGCTCGGCACGAGCCCGATCGCCGCGCTGCGCGAGGGCCGCAAGGCCGAGGTGCGCCGGGTCGCCCAGTCGCTCGCCTTCTAGCGCTCGCCTTCCGGCCCGGCGCCGGATCCGACCGACCTAGTCGGCCCGCGAGGGCCGCGGCGTGCGGCGCGCTAGTGCGCGCGCCGCGTGACGAGGTCGCTCAGGCCGATGAGCTCGGCGCGCGCGGAGCGGCTGAGCGGGGCATCCTCGATCGCGGCGATCGCCTGGGCCACGGAGCGGGAGATGATCTGCTCGACCGTGTCGACGGCGCCGCTCTCCTGGATGGTCGCCTGCAGGGTGCGGATCTGCGCCTCGGTGAGGTCGGGGTCGCCGAGCAGCTCGTCGATGAGGCGGGTCGCGCCGCCGGGCAGCGCCGCGCGGGCGAGGGCGATGAGCACGGTGCGCTTGCCCTCGCGCAGGTCGTCGCCCGCGGGCTTGCCGGTGACGCTCGGATCGCCGAAGACGCCGAGCAGGTCGTCGCGCAGCTGGAAGGCGACGCCGAGCGGCAGCCCGAAGGCGCGGAGGGCGTCGACCTGCTCGTCGGTGCCGCCGGCCATGAGGCCGCCGAGCGCGAGCGGCGCCTCGATGGAGTACTTCGCCGACTTGTAGGTGACGACGCGGTGGGCGCGGGGGAGGAGGTCCTCCTCGGGCGCCTCGCGCCAGGCGACCTCCTCGAGGATGTCGAGGTACTGGCCGACGGTGACCTCGGTGCGCATGAGGTGGAACTCGCTGCGGGCCCGCCGGGCGGCGCCGCGGTCGGCGACGCGGGAGAGGCCCTGGGCGAGCAGCTCGTCGCTCCACCCGAGCAGCAGGTCGCCGTGGAGGAGGGCGCTCGCGGATCCGTAGCCCGAGGAGGATCCGACCCACTCGCGGCGGGCGTGCTCGGCCTGGAAGCGGCGGTGCACGGAGGGCATCCCGCGCCGGGTGTCGGAGTTGTCCATGATGTCGTCGTGCACGAGGGCGGCGGCGTGGAAGATCTCCAGCGCCGCGGCGAGGTCGATGACGGCGTCGAGCTCGGGGTGGTCGTCGAGCTCGGCGAGCAGGTCGTCCTGGCGCACGGTGCCGGCGACGGAGTGCCAGCCCCAGTAGGCGAACAGGGCCCGGAACCGCTTGCCCCCGCTCAGCAGATCGCGGCTGGCGTCGAGGAAGACGTCGAGCTCGTCGGCGATGGTCGCCAGGTGGTTGCCCCGCTCGGTCAGGAACTCGTCGAGTCGGGCATTGACCAGGTCGACTAACCGCAATCTCTCAGGCACTCGCCTAGCCTATCCAGGAGCGCGGTCCTACACTGGGGGAGCGGTGGGAGACGACCCATCGCGCCGAGCATCAAGGGGTTCAGCATGCCGCTGTCGGAGCAGGAGCAGCGCCTTCTCGAAGAGATGGAGCGCAATCTCTACCAGAACGACGCCGACTTCGTGGCGACCGTCTCCGGTCGTCGCGGCAAGCCCAACTACACGCAGATCGCGCTCGGCGCCCTGCTCGCCATCGGCGGCGTCGGCGCCCTCGTCGCCGGCGTCATCACGCAGCTCGCCGTGATCGGCATCGTCGGCTTCGCCCTCATGCTCGCCGGCGTGCTCATCGTCATCACGCCCGGCAAGGGCTCCGCGACCGCGGAGCCGGCCGCTCGCCCGGGCGCCGCCCCGCGCAGCGGCGGCAAGCCGCGTCGCAGCGGCTCCTTCATGGACACGATCAACGAGCGCTGGGAGCGCCGCCAGGACGGCGACCGCTAGCCGCTCCACTCCCCTCCCTCTTCAGGGCCGGCCCTCCCGGGTCGGCCCTTTTTTCGTGCCCGCGCGCCGGGCTGGCGGTCATCATCGCCGCCCCGTCGCGGTTCGGGATGCTCGCGTCCTCCCCGGCGCCCAAATCCCCTCCACCGTCCTCCACCCCGGAGTTCCGCGGAATATCGGGCGAAGATGCCCCCAGTTCGGGCTACAGTGGTGCCGCGCCATAGTTTTGTGGAGCAAAGTGGAGTAAAGTGGAGCTCACCTAGATCTTCAGGCCGGAGATGGGAAGGGGGAGGGCGACGATGTTCCTCGGCACGCACACCCCCAAGCTCGACGAGAAGGGGCGCATCATCCTTCCGGCCAAGTTCCGCGAGGAGCTCTCCGGCGGCGTCGTGCTCGCCCGCGGCCAGGAGCGCTGCGTCTACGTCTTCAGCCGGCCGACCTTCCAGGAGAAGGTCGAGGCGATCACCAAGGCCCCGCTCACGAGCCGCGCCGCCCGCGACTACGTGCGCATGTTCCTCTCCGGCGCGAGCGACGAGGTGCCCGACAAGCAGCACCGCGTCACCGTGCCAGCGGCGCTGCGCGACTACGCCGGCCTCGGCCGCGACCTCACCGTGATCGGCGCGGGCGACCGCGCCGAGATCTGGGCGACCGAGGCCTGGGAGGCGTACTACGCCGAGAAGGAGGAGGCGTTCTCGAGCACCGAGGAGGAGGTGATCCCGGGCCTGTTCTGATCGCGAGGCATCGGACTCCCAGCCGTGATCTGCCCTGGCGCACCTTCCCCGGTGCCAGGTCGCACGGATGGGGATCCGGGCCCCGCGCTCCGATCCACCGGAACCGCATGACCGAGACCCGCCACGTCCCCGTGCTCCTCGAGCGATCGCTCGACCTCCTCGCCCCGGCGCTCGAGCGCCCCGACGCCGTCATGGTCGACGCGACGCTCGGCCTCGGCGGCCACACCGAGGCCGCCCTCGACCGCTTCCCCGGCCTCACCGTGGTCGGTCTCGACCGCGACACCGACGCGCTCGCGGCCTCCGGCGAGCGGCTCGCGCGCTTCGGCAGCCGCTTCCGGCCCGTGCACACGGTCTACGACGGCATCCGCGAGGCGCTCGACGACCTCGACCTGCCGGCGGCCGACGCCGTCCTCTTCGACCTCGGCGTCTCCTCCATGCAGCTCGACGAGGCCGAGCGGGGCTTCGCCTACTCGCAGGATGCTCCGCTCGACATGCGCATGGACCGCATGACGGGCCCCACCGCGGCCGACGTGCTCGCCGAGTACCCGGAGGAGGAGCTGCGCCGTATCTTCTACGCCTACGGCGAGGAGAAGCTCGCGCCGCGCTACGCCCGCCGCATCGTCGAGGCGCGGCTCAGCGCCCCGATCGCGCGCAGCGCCGAGCTCAACCAGATCATCTTCGACGCCACGCCGCGCTCGGCGCAGCGCACGGGGCACCCCGCCAAGCGCGTCTACCAGGCCCTCCGCATCGAGGTGAACGCCGAGCTGGCGGCCCTCGAGGTCGCGCTGCCCGCGGCGCTCGAATCGCTCACCATCGGCGGCCGCATCGTCGTCCTCGCCTACCAGTCCCTGGAGGATCGCATCGTCAAGCGCGAGCTCGCCGCCCGTTCCCGCTCCACCGCACCCGCCGGCCTCCCCATGGAGCTGCCCGAGCACCGGCCCGAGTTCCGCCTCCTCGTGCGCGGCGCCGAGCTCGCCGACGAGGCCGAGCGCGCACGCAACCCCCGCGCCATCCCCGTGCGACTGCGCGCCGCCGAGCGCCTGCGGATCGCCGCGTGAGCGCCGCGACGGCGACGGCCCGCCGCCTGCCCGACGCCGCACCCGGGGCGCCGGCATCCCCCCGCGCCCCGCGCCCGGTCGAGGTCGTCACGACGCGCGCCCAGCGCCGGGCCCGCCCCCGCGCCGTCTACGCGGTGGTCTCGACGGCCGGCGTGCTCGCCATCCTGCTGACGCAGCTGCTGCTCTCCATCGCGCTCAGCGACGGCGCGTACCGCATCGCCGCGCTGCAGGGCGAGGCGGTCGAGCTCGACCGATCGGCGCAGGTGCTCACCGAGAGCCTCGAGACGCTGCGCTCCCCCCAGAACCTCGCCGCCAACGCCGAGTCGCTCGGCATGGTGGCGAACGCCAGTCCCGCGTACCTGCGGCTGGCTGACGCGACGGTGCTGGGTGCACCGGTCGCGGCCGACGCCGGAGCAGGGGTGCTCGACGGGCGTGCGGGCACGATCGGCAACGTGCTGCTGACCGACGTGCCGCTGGTGACCTCGGGGCCGGAGGGAGAGGCGCCCGGCGTGGCCGCGACGCCGCCGGCCCCGGGGTCGCTAACCTCGCCCGCGAACGGCATCGCCCCCGAGCGGCCTACGACGCTGCCGTCACCGGTCACCCGGTGACGCGAACCACCCCCCGGTACGAGCATCCACCCCGGATCAGGCAGGAGCACCCCGTGATCGCAGTCCGCCGCACGCGCCGCCGCCTGGCCTTCACCGTCATCATCGTCGCGGCCATCGTGGTCGCGTTCCTCGTGCGCCTCGTCGACATCCAGGTCGTGCGGGCGGGGGAGCTCACCGCGGCGTCCGAGCAGCGGCGCTCGGTGCCGACGCTCACCTACGGCGCGCGCGGCGACATCGTCGACCGCAACGGCGCCGTACTCGCCGACACCGTCTACCGCTACGACATCACCGTGGCGCCCAAGTTCGTCGCCGATTCCACCGTCGTCGACGACGAGACCGGGGAGCGCTCGACCCGCACCGTCGCCGACGCGCTCGGCGCGATCGCCGCGCTCACCGGGCAGGAGGCGCCCGAGCTGCAGTCGTCGATCGACGCCGAGCTCGCCGCCGACCCGGACGACGACCACGCCTACCTCGTGCGCGGCGTCACGACCGAGGTGTACCGCGCCGTGCGCGACCTCGGCATCCCGTGGGTCTACTTCGAGCGGCAGCCGGCCCGCACCTACCCGAACGGGCAGGTGGCCGGCAACCTCGTCGGGTTCCTCGGCACGGATGCTCCTCAGACGGGCCTCGAAGCGAGCATGGATGACTGCCTGGCCGCCACGAACGGCACCTCAACCTACGAGCGCGGTGCCGACGGTGTGCGACTGCCCGGGTCCACGGTTGTGGAGCAGGCCGCAACCGACGGTGGCACGCTGCGCACCACTATCGACACCGACCTGCAGTGGTTCGCGCAGCAGGCGATCGAGGCGCAGGGCTCGGCGCTCGGCGCCGACTGGGCGACCGCGATGGTGGTGCGCGTCGTCGACGGGCAGATCCTCGCCGCGGCCGACTGGCCCACGGTCGACCCCAACGACGTGAACGGCACCGCTCCCGACAACCTCGGGTCCCGTATCTTCAGCTCGCCCTACGAGCCCGGATCGATCATGAAGCCCGTGACCTTCTCGGCTCTCCTCGATGCCGGCGTGACCACTCCCTCCGAGAAGGTCACGGTGCGCGACGGCTACGCGACGATCTCCGACTTCGTCATCCGCGATGCCTGGCCGCATGGCGACCTGGCGCTCACCAGCGCGGGAATCCTCGTCAACTCGTCGAACATCGGCACCGCGCAACTGACCGAACGGCTCTCGATCGCGCAGCGCGAGCAGTACCTGCGCGGCTTCGGGCTCGGCGACTACTCGGGGGTCGACTTCCTCGGCGAGTCGGCGGGCTTCGTCGACACCGCCGAGAATGTGGACGGCCACCGCGCGTTCGTGCAGATGTTCGGCCAGGGGGTCACCGCGACGAGCGCCCAGATGGCGGGGGCCTACCAGGTCATCGCGAACGACGGCGTGCGGGTTCCCCTGACCCTCGTCGCCGGGTGCGAGCGCGCCGACGGAACCGTGACCGACGTGCCCTCTGCCGAGAGGGTACGGGTGGTCTCCGAGTCCGCCGCCGACGGCGTCGTGGCGATGCTCGAGGGCGTCGTCACCGACGGCGCGCTGAGCAGCCAGCTCAGCATCCCCGGCTACCGCGTGGCGGCGAAGACGGGCACCGCCGAGGTCGCCGAGAACGGCGTGTACACGAACGAGCGCATCGTGAGCGTCGCCGGCATGGCCCCGGCGGAGGACCCGCAGTACCTCGTGATCGTCACGTACGGCAAGCCCGATACGATGAAAGTGTCCGCCGCCGCGGCACCCACCTTCCAGTCGATCATGACCCAGGTGCTGAAGACCTACCGGGTACCGCCCTCGACGCAGCCCGCGCCCCGCCTGCCGCTCACCTGGTAGCGCCTCCCTCGAGAAAGAAGTCGTGTTGTCCGGTCGCATCCCCCCCGTCCTCCGACCGGAGCACCCCGCGGCGCGCCCGCTCAGCGGCCTCGTCGAGGAGTTCGGCATCGAGGCCCGCGGGTCGCTCGACGCCATCGAGATCACCGGCATCACGCTCAGCACTGCCGACCTGCAGCCCGGCGACCTCTACGTGGGCCTGCGCGGCGAGCACCGCCACGGCGCGGAGTTCGCGGGCGACGCGGCGGAGAAGGGCGCGGTCGCGATCATGACCGACGAGACCGGCGCCGCCCTGGCGGGGGATGCCGCGCTCCCGATCCTCGTCGTCGACGACCCGCGCGCCGCCCTCGGCGACGTCTCGGCCTGGGTCTACCGCACGATGGAGGAGCCGCCGCTGCTCTTCGGCACGACCGGCACGAACGGCAAGACCTCCACCTCCCACCTGCTGGAGGGCATCCTGCGGCAGGTCGGGCTCGTGACCGGGCTCTCGTCGACGACCGAGCGCCACATCGGCGATCTGACGGTCGTGAGCCGCCTGACCACGCCCGAGGCGAGCGAGATGCACGCGCTGCTCGCCCGCATGCGCGAGGCCGGCGTGCGCGCCGTCGCCGTCGAGGTGAGCGCGCAGGCCCTCACCCGGCACCGCGTCGACGGCATCGTCTTCGACGTCGTCGGCTTCACCAACCTCAGCCACGACCACCTCGACGACTACGCCGACATGGAGGAGTACTTCCAGGCGAAGCTGCCGCTCTTCCAGCCGGAGCGCGGGCGCCGCGGCGTCGTCTCGCTCGACTCGCCCTACGGGCAGCGCGTCGTCGACTCGGCGCGCATCCCGGTGACGACGATCAGCGCGCGCGACGACGTCGACGCGGAGTGGCGCTTGCGGCTCACGGAGGAGACGCCGCAGTGGACGGCCTTCCGCCTGACCGGGCCCGGCGGGCAGTCGATCGAGACCCGCGTGCCGCTCATCGGCCGGCACATGGCCGCGAACGCCGGGCTCGCGCTCGTCATGATGGTCGAGGCCGGTTTCGAGCTCGACGCCATCGCGCACGCTCTCGGCGAGACGGGCATCGACGCCTACCTGCCGGGCCGCATCGAGCGCGTCTCGGGCGAGGAGGGGCCGAGCGTCTACGTCGACTTCGGCCACAGCCCCGACGCCTTCGAGAACACGCTCGCCGCCGTGCGGCGCTTCACGACGGGCCGCACGATCATGGTCGTCGGCGCCGACGGCGACCGCGACGCGACGAAGCGCCACGACATGGGCCGCGTCTCGGCCGAGGGCTGCGACGTGCTCGTCATCACCGACCACCACCCGCGCTTCGAGGATCCGGCGTCGATCCGCGCGACCCTGCTCGAGGGCGCCGCGCTCGCGACGAACCGCCCCGAGATCCACGAGGTCAGCCCGCCCGAGGCCGCCATCCGGGTCGCGGTCAACCTGGCGCGCGAGGGCGACTCCATCCTCTGGGCCGGCCCCGGCCACCAGGACTACCGCGACATCCGCGGCGTGCGCACCGAGTACTCCGCCCGCGAGGAGGCCCGCGCGGCCCTCCGCGAGGCCGGCTGGAGCCCGCGATGACGATCGTGGTCGATGACGTGCAGCACGGCCTCGAGGGCGCCATCGTCGAGGTGCGCCGCGGCGACGAGACGGGCACGATCCGGCTCGCCGCGCTCGGCGACGCCGTCGTCGACGCGGCCCTCGCGATGCTCGAGTCCACCCTCGCCGAGGGGGTGAGCTGGCCGGATGCCCTCGCCGCCGCCGCCCGCACCCCCGAGATCCCCGGCCGCTGCCGCCGCATCGAGCTCGGCAACGGCGCCCTGCTGCTCGACGACACCCTGGCGCGGACCCGGCACGAGGTCGGCCGCTCGCTCAAGGTGCTCGCCGACGCCACGCGCGGCCGCACCCGCTCGCTCGCCGTGCTCGGCGAGCTCGACTCCGAGCCCGCCGAGTGGTTCGAGGAGCACGACGGCCTCGGCCGTCTCGTCGTGCGGCTCGACGTCTCGCAGCTCATCGTCGTCGGGCACGGCGCCCGGCACACCGCGACCGCGGCCGGGCTCGAGGGCTCGTGGGACGGGGAGTCGGTGCTCGTCGCCGACCTCGACGAGGCCTACGCTGTGCTGCGATCGCACCTCCGACCGGGCGACGCGCTGCTCATCAGCGCGGCGGCCCGCACCCCGCTGGCCGACCTGGTCGACCGCCTGACCCAGGAGGCCTCGTGGTAGTCCTGCTCCTCTCGGGCGCCTTCGCCCTCGCGTTCACGCTCTTCACGACGCCGCTCTTCATCCGGCTCTTCAAGCGCCTCGAGTGGGGCCAGTTCATCCGCGACGACGGCCCGCAGTCGCATCACACCAAGCGCGGCACCGCCACGATGGGCGGTATCGTCGTCATCCTCGGCGCGGTCGGCGGCTACTTCTTCGGGCACCTCGTCACGGGGGAGCGCATCACCGTGAGCGCGCTCCTGGTGCTCCTGCTGCTCGTCAACCTCGGCTTCGTGGGCTTCATCGACGACTTCTCGAAGGTGCGCAAGCAGCGCAGCCTCGGCCTCGGCGGATGGGCGAAGATCGCCGGTCAGGTCATCGCGGCGACCGTCTTCGCCGTGCTCGCCCTCGGGTTCCCCGACGAGCGCGGCGTCACGCCGGCGTCGACCGCCATCTCGGCGGTGCGCGACATCGAGTGGCTCGACTTCGCGCTCCTCGGCGGCCCGGTGATCGGCGGCATCCTCTTCACGATCTGGACGATCATCATCGTGGTGAGCGCGTCCAACGCGGTCAACGTGGCCGACGGCCTCGACGGGCTCGCGACCGGATCCTCGATCTTCTCGATCGGCGCCTACATCCTCATCGCCTTCTGGCAGTTCAACCAGAGCTGCATCAGCCCCTCGCTCGACGAGGCCGTGCGGTACAAGTGCTACGAGGCGCGCGACTCGCTCGACCTCGCCATCGTCGCCGCCGCGATCGTGGCCTCGCTCATCGGGTTCCTCTGGTGGAACACCTCGCCCGCGCAGATCTTCATGGGAGACACCGGCTCGCTCGCCCTCGGCGGCACCATCGCCGCGCTCGCCATCCTCACCCGCACCGAGCTCCTCCTCGTCCTCATCGGCGGGCTCTTCCTCATCGTCACCGGCTCGGTGATCGTGCAGCGCATCTACTTCAAGCTCACCGGCGGCAAGCGCATCTTCCTCATGAGCCCGCTGCACCACCACTTCGAGCTCAAGGGCTGGGCGGAGGTGACGGTCGTCGTGCGCTTCTGGCTCATCGGCGGGTTCTTCGTCGCCATGGGCGTCGGCCTCTTCTACCTCGAGTGGGCGGTGCTCTAACGTGCAGCGGCTGGACGGGCTCACCAGCTGGCACGCCGACTGGTCGCAGCTGCGCGTCGTCGTGCTCGGCCTCGGCGTGACGGGCTTCGCCGTCGCCGACACCCTCGCCGAGCTCGGCGCCCGCGTGCTCGTGGCGGCGTCGGCGCCCGACGAGGAGCGCGCGCGGATCCTGCCCGTCATCGGCGTCGATCTCGTCGAGATCGGCGGGGGCGACGACGCGGCCGACATCGCGGCCCTCGCGGCGCACGAGCCCGAGCTGCTCGTCGTCTCGCCGGGCTTCCGGCCGGAGCATCCCCTGCTGCGGTGGGCCGAGCGCGAGGGGCTCGCGGTCTGGGGCGACATCGAGCTCGCCTGGCGCGTGCGCGACAAGATCGCCCCCGCGGCCGAGTGGATCCTCGTCACGGGCACCAACGGCAAGACCACGACGACCCAGCTGACGGCGACGATGCTGCAGGAGGCGGGCGTGCGCGTCGCGCCCTGCGGCAACATCGGCGTGCCCGTGCTCGACGCGGTGCGCGATCCTGCGGGCTTCGACGTGCTCGTGGTCGAGCTGTCGAGCTTCCAGCTGCACCGGCTGCCGACGGCCGGGCCGGGCGCCCTCGCCCCGCTCGCGAGCGTCTGCCTCAACCTCGCCGAGGACCACTACGACTGGCACGGCTCGGCCGAGGCCTACCGCGACGCGAAGGCGAAGGTCTACGCGAACACGCGCGTCGCCTGCGTCTACAACCTCCGCGACGAGGCCACGATGCGCATGGTCGAGCAGGCCGAGGTGCAGGAGGGCTGCCGGGCGATCGGCTTCGCCGCCGACACCCCCGGGCCGAGCGACGTGGGGCTCGTCGACGGCATCCTCGTCGACCGCGCCTTCCACGACGACCGCCGCCACTCCGCGCTCGAGCTCGGCACGCTCTCCGACGTCGCCGCCGCGGGCCTCGCGACGCCCCACGGTCTCGCCAACGCCCTCGCCGCCGCCGCCCTCGCGCGTGCGGCCGGTGCGCCCGTCATCGCGGTGCGGGATGCCCTCCGCCGGTTCCGCGTCGACGCCCACCGCACCGAGACCGTGCTCGAGGCGGCCGGCATCGTCTGGGTGGACGACTCGAAGGCCACCAACCCGCACGCGGCGGAATCGGCCCTCACGGCCTTCCGCTCGGTGGTCTGGATCGTCGGGGGCCTGCTCAAGGGCGTCGACATCGCCCCGCTCGTCGCCCGCCACCGCTCCCGGCTGCGGGCGGCCGTCGTGCTCGGGGTCGATCGGTCGGCCGTGCTCGAGGCGTTCGCGCGACACGCGCCCGACCTGCCCGTGTTCGAGGTCGAACCCGACGACACTGAAGGCGTGATGACCGGCGCCGTGCGAGCGGCGGCCGCGGCGGCGCACGATGGGGACACCGTGCTGCTGGCCCCGGCAGCGGCATCCATGGATCAGTTCGACGACTACGCCGACCGGGGACGACGCTTCGCCTCGGCCGTGCACCAGCATCACGGGGAGGGGGCGCCGCATGGCGACGACCCGAACGACGCACCCGGCACCGTCGACTGAGTCCGCGGCCTCCGCCGGTCGGGGCCCGGCCGCCGTCATCGCCGTCCGCAAGCTCTTCACGGCGCAGAGCACGGACTACATGCTCGTGCTCGGCACGGCGATCTTCCTCGTCGCCTTCGGGCTCGTCATGGTGCTGTCGTCGTCCTTCGTCCAGTCGGGTCGGGGCGGCGACGCCTTCGGGGTCTTCGTGCGCCAGTCGCTCTTCGCTGCCGTCGGCATCCCGGTCATGCTCGTCATGGCACGGCTGCCCGTGCTGTTTTGGCGCCGATGGGCCCGCACCTTCGTCTACATCGGCCTCGGCCTGCAGGTGCTCGTCTTCATCCCGGGGCTGAGCTACGCCTACGGCGGAAATCGCAACTGGATCTCGATCGGCGGCGTCAGCGCCCAGCCCTCCGAGTTCCTCAAGCTCGCGCTCGTGGTGTGGCTCGCGAGCGTGCTCAGCAGGCGCGCCGACGCGTTCCCCGATCTCAAGAGCGTCGTCTTCCCGGCGCTGCCGATCTCGGGCGTCGCGCTCCTGCTCGTGCTCGCCGGCGGCGACCTCGGCACGGCCGCGATCATGATCGCGATCGTCTTCGCCTCCCTCTTCTTCGCCGGAGCGCCGCTGCGGTACCTCGCTGTGATGCTCGGGCTCGGCGTCGGCGGTGCGATCGCCTTCGCCCTGACCGGCTCCTCGCGCACCGACCGCATCCGCATCTGGCTCGACGGCTGCACGCCCGAGCAGCTCGAGGGCGTGTGCTGGCAGCCGACCCACGGCATGTGGGCGCTCGGCTCGGGCGGCCTGCTTGGGCAGGGTCTGGGCAATTCCGCCGTGAAGTGGTCGTGGCTGCCCCACTCCGAGAACGACTACATCTTCGCGATCATCGGCGAGGAGCTCGGGCTCGTCGGCTGCGCCGTCGTCATCGGCCTCTTCGCCGTGCTCGGCATCGGCCTGCTGCGCATCATGCGCGGGCAGGCCGACCCGATGCGCCGCATCGCGACCGGCGGCGTCATGGTCTGGATCGTGGGTCAGGCCTTCGTCAACATCGCCGTGGTGCTCGGCATGCTGCCCGTGCTAGGCGTGCCCCTGCCCCTCATCTCGGCGGGCGGCTCGGCGATGGTCGCCAACCTGATGGCGCTCGGCGTGGTGCTCTCGATGGCGCGCACGAGCGGCGAGGGCTCGTTCACGACCGCCGCGGCGCGCTCGGCCGCGCCCACCCGGGGACCGGTCCCGTGACGACCGCACTCCTGGCCGGCGGAGGGACCGCCGGCCACGTCAATCCGCTGCTCGCCCTCGCCGATCACTGGCGCGAGCAGGAGTCTGACGCCGAGCTGCTCGTCCTCGGCACGGCCGAGGGGCTCGAGGCGCGGCTCGTGCCCGCGCGCGGCTACGAGCTGCTCACCATCCCGCGCGTGCCCTTCCCGCGCCGGCCGGACGGGGCCGCCCTGCGGTTCCCGCTGCGGTTCCGCGAGGCGGTCGCCCGCACGCGAGCGATCATCCGCGATCGCGGGGTGCAGGTCGTCGTCGGCTTCGGGGGCTACGCCTCGGCCCCCGCCTACCTCGCGGCCCGGCTCGAGGGCATCCCCATCATCGCCCACGAGGCGAACGCCCGCCCGGGCATCGCGAACCGCCTCGCGCACCGGCTCGGCGGGCGCATCGGCATCACCTTCGCCGGCACGCCGATGCGCGGCGCCCGGCTCGTCGGCATGCCGCTGCGACGCGAGATCCTGCAGCTCGACCGGGTCGCCGCGCGCCCCGTCGCGGGGGCCTTCTTCGATCTCGACCCCGCCCGCCCCGTCCTGCTCGTCACGGGCGGCTCGACGGGCGCGCGCCGCCTCAACCAGACGGTCGGGCAGTCGATCGCCCACCTCCTCGGCACGGGCTGGCAGGTGCTGCACATCACCGGCCGCGATCGCGGCGGCGACGACCCGGGCATCCCCGGCTACCGCGTCGTCGAGTACTGCGACCGCATGGATCTCGCCTTCGCCCTCGCCGACCTCGTCGTGTGCCGCTCGGGCTCCGCGACGGTCAGCGAGCTCGCCGCGCTCGGGCTGCCGTCCGTCCTCGTGCCCTACCCGGTCGGCAACGGCGAGCAGCGGCTCAACGCGCGGGAGCTCGTCGCGGCCGGGGGAGCGGTCGTCGTCGACGACGCGGACGCGACCCCGGAGTGGGTGCGCGACGCCCTCGTGCCCATGCTCATGCACCGCGCCGGCATCGCCCGGATGGCCGCCGCGGCGGGCACGGTCGGCCGTCGTGACGGCAGCGCCGCGCTGCTCGGCCTGGTGCGCGAGGCCCTCGCGACGAGCGCGTAGGGTGAGGCCGCTATGACGATCAAGCCCGACCCCGACCTCATCCTCCCCGACGACCTCGGCCGTCTGCACTTCGTCGGCATCGGCGGCAGCGGCATGAGCGGCATCGCCCGCATGTTCCACGACCGCGGGTACGCCGTGACCGGCAGCGACCGATCCGAGAGCGGGGCGGTCGACGCGCTGCGTTCGCGGGGCATCCCGGTCGCGATCGGCCACGACGCCGCCCACGTCGGCGAGGCCGACACGCTCGTCGTCACGGGAGCCCTCTGGCAGGACAACCCCGAGTACCTGGAGGCCCTGCGTCGCGGCCTGCCCGTGCTGCACCGCTCGCAGGCCCTCGCCTGGCTCGTGCGGGGCGAGCGCCTCGTCGCGGTCGCGGGCGCCCACGGCAAGTCCACCTCGACGGGGATGCTCGTCACGGCCCTGCGCGCCCTCGACCGCGACCCCTCCTTCGTCAACGGCGCGGTCATCCAGGGCGCCGGAGCCTCCGCCGGATGGGGCGAGGGCGAGCTCTTCGTGGTCGAGGCCGACGAGTCCGACGGCTCCTTCCTGCTGTACGACGCGAGCCTCGCGATCGTCACCAACATCGACACCGACCACCTCGACCACTACGGCTCGGCCGAGGCGATCGAGCAGGCCTTCGCCCAGTTCGCCCGCGCCGTGCGCGAGGTGCTCGCGATCTCCGCCGACGACCCGGCCGCGCAGCGGCTCACGGCGCTGCTCGCGGCCCGCGCCGCGGCCCCCGGCGCCCCCTCCGGCCCGCGCGTGCTCACCTTCGGCGAGTCGGCCGAGGCCGACGTGCGCGTGACCGACGTCGCCGAGACCGGTCCGATCGTGTTCACCGTGCACGCCGGCAGCTCGACGGCGACGGTCGCGCTCGCCGTGCCCGGGCACCACAACGCGCTCAACGCCGCGGGCGTCATCGCCGTGCTGCTGGGGCTGGGCATCCCGCTCGCCGAGGCCGCCGCCTCGCTCGACGGCTTCGCCGGCACCCAGCGCCGCTTCGAGTCGCACGGCGAGGCGGCGGGCGTGCGGCTCGTCGACGACTACGCGCACCACCCCACCGAGGTCGAGGCCGCGCTGCAGACGGCGCGCTCGGTCGCCGAGGGGCACCGCGTCATCGCCATCCACCAGCCGCACCTCTACAGCCGCACGCAGCAGCTCGGCGGCGAGTTCGCGGCCGCCTACGAGCGGCTCGCCGACCACACGGTCGTGCTCGACGTCTTCGGCGCCCGGGAGGACCCGATCCCCGGCGTGACCGGCGCGCTCGTGAGCGGGGCCTTCGTCGACGCCGCGCGGGTGGACTACCGGCCCGACTGGGCGGAGGCCGCGGCGCGCGTCGCCGAGATCGCGCGCCCCGGCGACATCGTCATGACGCTCAGCTGCGGCGACGTCTACCGCATCATCCCGCAGGTGCGCGAGGCGATCCTCGCCACGGCGGCGTCCGTGCCGGCGTCGGCCGACGATCCCACCGCGGCGTCCACCACCGGCGACCCGGCACCCGCGGAGCCGCAGCGATGAAGCGGCCCGAGGGCTTCGACCGCGGGCAGGGGCCCGCGGCGCCGGAGACCTCGGGAGCCCCGCGCGGACCGCGCGCGACGACGTCCGCCCGTGCGCGACGGGGCGACGCCCGGCAGCGCGGCGACGAGGGGGAGCGGCCGCGCGACGGTCGAGCCGGCGGGGGCGACCGCGTCGCCGCCCGCCCGGCGCGCGGCGACGAGGCCCGCGAGGGCGCACCCGCGCCGTCCGGCGTCGACGCCGGGCGCACGGCTCCGTCGATCCCGGGTCGCGGCCCGGGCGGGGCCGGCGGGGCCGCCGTCGCGGGCTCCTCGCTGCTCGCCCGCCTGCGCCCCGGTGCCCGCCCCGAGCGCGCGCCCCGCCCATCCCGCCCCGTCGACCCCGCCGCGCAGGCCCGCCAGGCCGATCGTCGCGCCCGCGCCGCCGCCCGGGCCGCCCGTCGCGCCGAGCGCGCCGAGGTGCGCCGCTTCACCCATCGCAGCCGCCGTCGGCGAATCCTCGTGCTCTCGTCCTCGGGGGCGCTCGTCGCGCTCGTCGCGGGCGTCGGCGCGGTGACCGTCTCGCCGCTCATGGCGCTCACCGAGATCACCGTGACGGGCGCCGAGCGGCTCGACCCCGCGGCGGTGACCGAGGCGCTCGACGAGCACACCGGCACCCCGCTCGCGCTGCTCGACCACGGCGCGATCCGCGACGACCTGCGCGCCTTCCCGCTCATCCGCTCGTACTCGACCGAGGTCGTGCCGCCGCACACGCTGGTCGTGCGGCTCGTCGAGCGCACGCCGATCGGCGCCGTCGAGCGGGCGGACGGCGTGGCGCTCGTCGACGCGGCGGGGGTCGTCGTCGACTCGACCGCCGAGCGGCCGCCCGGGGTGCCGCTCATCGAGGCGGGGGATGCCGATGCCGAGTCGATCGCCTTCCGCAGCGCGGCGGCGGTGCTCGCGGCCCTGCCCGCCGACCTCGTCGCCCGCATCGACGTGATCAGCGCGACCACCCGCGACGACGTCACCTTCTCCTTCGCCGACACCGGCCACCGGGTGCGGTGGGGGAGCGCGGAGCGCTCCGACTACAAGGCGCGCGTGCTCGCGGCGGCGATCGCCACGAGCGACCAGTCGGTCGCCTGGCAGTACGACGTCTCGGCGCCCGACAGCCTCATCGCCCGTCGCCTCTGATCCCGCGCGCCCGCCGCGCCGACGCGCCCGGGATGCGCATCCCGGCGATATTCCGCCGACACGCGGGCGTCCTTCGGCGACGAGGGGATGCCCGCCCCTACGGTCGTGTCAGGAATACATACTGAGCATAACTTTAGACCTCAACTACAGGTTTAAGGTTTGACGCGGAGGCCGGACGTGACCAGCAACCAGAACTACCTCGCCGTGATCAAGGTCGTCGGCATCGGCGGCGGCGGCGTCAATGCGGTGAACCGCATGATCGAGCTCGGGCTGCGGGGCGTCGAGTTCATCGCCATCAACACCGACGCCCAGGCGCTGCTCATGAGCGACGCCGACGTCAAGCTCGACGTGGGCCGCGAGCTCACCCGCGGACTCGGCGCCGGCGCCGACCCCGAGGTCGGCCGTCGCGCCGCCGAGGATCACGCGGAGGAGATCGAGGAGGCCCTCGCCGGGGCCGACATGGTCTTCGTCACCGCGGGCGAGGGCGGCGGCACCGGCACGGGCGGCGCGCCCGTCGTCGCGCGCATCGCCAAGTCGATCGGCGCCCTGACCATCGGCGTCGTCACGAAGCCCTTCGGCTTCGAGGGCAAGCGCCGCCAGGCCCAGGCCGAGGACGGCGTGGCGATGCTCAAGAACGAGGTCGACACCCTCATCGTCGTGCCGAACGACCGCCTGCTCGAGATCAGCGACCGCGGCATCTCGATGCTCGAGGCCTTCGCGACCGCCGATCAGGTGCTGCTCGCCGGCGTGCAGGGCATCACCGACCTCATCACGACCCCCGGCCTCATCAACCTCGACTTCGCCGACGTCAAGAGCGTCATGCAGGGCGCCGGCAGCGCGCTCATGGGCATCGGCTCCAGCCGCGGCGCCGACCGCGCCATCAAGGCGGCCGAGCTCGCCGTCGCGAGCCCGCTGCTCGAGGCGAGCATCGACGGCGCGCACGGCGTGCTGCTGTCGATCCAGGGCGGGTCGAACCTCGGCATCTTCGAGATCAACGACGCGGCCAAGCTCGTGCAGGAGGCCGTGCACCCCGAGGCGAACATCATCTTCGGCGCCGTCATCGACGACTCGCTCGGCGACGAGGTGCGGGTCACCGTCATCGCCGCGGGCTTCGACGGCGGCGAGCCGAGCACGGTCGCCAAGGACCGCCGCTCGACCTTCGTCGCCGCGGCGCCGGGGGAGAGCGTCACCGCCCAGCCGGCCGAGGGCGCCGAGCAGGCGCCCGCCGCTCCCGAGGCGCCCGGGCTCGTCGCCCGCTCGACCGTCGACCCGCTCGAGGCCGACGGCGACGACGACGATCTCGACATCCCCGACTTCCTGCGATGACGCCCGCCCCGGGCTCGACGGCGCGCCTCCGATGAGCGGGGCGCCCTCCGGCGATCCCGGGCTCGCCGAGCGCTACGCCGCGGTCACCGGGGGCATCGCCGAGGCCTGCCGGGCGGCGGGGCGCGCCGACGACCCGCCGACGCTCATCGTCGTCACCAAGTTCCACCCCGCCTCGCTGGTGCGCGAGCTCGTGAGCCTCGGGGTGCGTCACGTCGGCGAGAACCGGCATCAGGACGCGGCGCCGAAGGCGGCCGAGCTCGCCGACGAGCCGCTCACCTGGCACTTCGTCGGCCAGCTGCAGTCGAACAAGGCCAAGGCCGTGGCGCAGTACGCGAGCGCGGTGCACTCCGTCGACCGGGCATCCCTCGTCACCGCTCTCGCGAAAGCGCAGACCCCGCTCGACGTGTTCCTCGAGGTGAACCTCACCGACGACCCGGGTCGCGGCGGGGCTGCGCCCGATGCGGTGGATGCCCTGGCCGAGGTCGTCCTCGCCGCCGAGCACCTCTCCCTCCGCGGCGTCATGGGCGTCGCTCCCCTCGACGAGGAGCCGCGCGCCGCCTTCGCCCGCCTGCGCCGGATCAGCGAGCGCCTGCGCGCGATCGCCCCCGCCGCCACGCAGATCTCGGCGGGCATGTCCGGCGATTACGCCGAGGCGATCGCCGAGGGGGCGACACACCTGCGCATCGGCACGGCAATCACCGGAAAACGCCCCGCGCCCCTCTAGCCTCGAACCGCACGACGACCGTTAGGACGGATGATGAGCAACCCGCTGCGCAAGACCATGGTGTACCTCGGCCTCGCCGACGAGCAGGAGGAGTACGAGACGCCGGCCGCGCAGGACCGCGCCCCGCACGACCGCGCCCCGCACGACCGCGCCCCGCACGCCGCTCCCGCCGCCGCAGCCGCGGCTCCCGCCCCCGGCCCGCAGCGCGCCCCCGTGACGCCGCTGCGCCGCCCCGCCCCGACCCGGAATGCCGCAGCCGCCGACATGAACGAGATCCTCACCGTCCACCCCCGCCACTACAAGGACGCCCAGGTCATCGCCGAGAGCTTCCGCGACGGCATCCCCGTCATCATCAACCTCTCGCAGATGACCGAGTCCGAGGCCCGCCGCCTCATCGACTTCGCCAGTGGCCTGTCGCAGGGCCTCTACGGCAAGATCGAGCGCGTCACGAGCAAGGTCTTCCTCCTGTCGCCCGCGCACGTCGCCGTGAGCGGCGAGCAGGCCGATGTCGAGTCCGAGGTCGACGCCTCCTTCCTCGGCTGATCCGTCGCCGGGCCCCCGTGCCCGGCGCGGCGTCCGCCGACGCCCGCGCCCGTCCTCCGGGCGCAGGTTCCTCCCGCGCGCATCTGAGAGACTTCCCCCGTGACCCTCGTGCTCTCCATCGTCTTCGGAGCGATCTACGTCGCCCTCCTCGGCGTCTTCATCGCCATGTGGGCGAGGTTCATCTTCGACTGGATCCAGGCCCTCAACCGGTCGTGGCGCCCGCAGGGCGGCGTGATCATCGCGGCCGAGCTGAGCTACACGATCACCGATCCGCCGATCAAGGCCGTGCGCCGCGTCATCCCGCCGCTCCGCCTCGGCGCCGTGCAGCTCGATCTCGCCTGGACGATCGTGCTGATCGTGGTCTACATCCTGATGATCATCGCGCAGAGCATCGCCTTCTCGGGCTGACCGCGAGCGCGTCCGAGCGGTCGTCTCACCGCGCCGGCCCGATCGGCACTGCGCCGAGGCGCTCGGGTCTGTACGCTGGGGTCGCTGATGTGACGCGTGTGATGCGTTGTTGCTAGCGTTACTCCATCGTTATCCGCCCGCTCCAGAAAGTCACGAGGTGACGGACATGGCACTCACGCCCGAAGACGTCGTCAACAAGCGTTTCCAGTCCACCAAGTTCCGCGAGGGCTACGACCAGGACGAGGTCGACGACTTCCTCGACGAGATCGTCGTCGAGCTCCGCCGCCTCAACCAGGAGAACGAGGAGCTGCGCCAGCGGCTCGTCGCCGCGGATGCCCGCATGGCCGAGCAGCAGCGCAGCGGTGCGCTCCCGGCCTCGGCCCCCGCCTCCGCGCCCGCGCCGAGCCCGGTCGTCGCCGAGACCCCCGCTCCCGAGCCGACGCCGGCCCCCGCGCCCGCGGTGCCCTCGGCCCCGGCCGCTCCGGCCGTCGAGGCGCCGGCCTACGGCCAGACCTCGTCCGAGCTCGAGACGACGAGCACCAACAACCTGCTGCAGCTCGCCCGCCGCCTGCACGAGGAGCACGTGCGAGAGGGCATCGCCAAGCGCGACGAGCTCATCGCCGAGGGCGAGGCGCACAAGGCGCGCCTCATCTCCGAGGCCGAGGGCACGCAGCGCGAGATCGTCGACGCGTTGAACGCCGAGCGCGCCACGCTCGAGACCCGCGTGGAGGAGCTGCGCGTCTTCGAGCGCGAGTACCGCTCGCAGCTGCGCACGTACATCCAGGGCCAGCTGCGCGAGCTCGAGACCAGCTCGCAGAGCTCGGCCGCGCCCGCCGCGCCGGCGGGCTCCGCCGCCTCGGCGAGCTCGGCGGCCGCTCCGGCCTCCGCGCCCGCGCCCGGCTACGGCTTCCCGGGCTCCGCGCCGAGCTTCGGCCAGCCGCAGCAGACCCCGGGCACCTTCCCGGGCTACGGCTCCTGAGCAGCACCCTCCGTCGGGGACGGGGAGCACGATCGTGACCGAGTCGCGATCGCTCCCCGTCCCCGACGGGCTTTCCGGCGAGCGCGTCGACGCCGGGCTCGCGAAGCTGCTCGGCTTCTCGCGCACCCAGGCGGCCGAGATCGCCGAGGCCGGGGGAGTCCGGCTCGACGGCCGCGCGGTCGGCAAGAGCGACCGGCTGGTGGGCGACGCGTGGCTCGAGGTCGAGTGGCAGCCGCGGCGCGAGGTGCGGGTCGAGCCGCGCGCGGTCGACGACCTGCGGATCATGCACGAGGACGACGACCTCGTCGTGATCGACAAGCCGGTCGGCGTGGCCGCGCACCCCAGCATGGGCTGGGAGGGTCCGACCGTGCTCGGTGCCCTCGCCGCCGGCGGCGTCCGCACGGCGACCTCGGGCCCCGCGGAGCGGGCGGGCATCGTGCACCGTCTCGACGCCGGCACGAGCGGTCTGATGGTGGTCGCGAAGAGCGAGCGGGCCTACGTCGAGCTCAAGCGGCAGTTCCACGACCGCGAGGTCGAGAAGATCTACCACGCGCTCGTCCAGGGGCATCCCGACCCCTTCTCCGGCACGATCGACGCGCCCATCGGTCGGCACCCCGGCTCGACGTGGCGGTTCGCGGTCGTCGCCGACGGCAAGCCCTCGGTGACCCACTACGACACGCTCGAGGCGTTCCCGGCGGCGACCCTCCTCGAGGTGCACCTCGAGACGGGGCGCACCCACCAGATCCGCGTGCACATGGCCGCGCAGCGCCACCCCTGCGCGGGCGACGCGATGTACGGCGCCGACCCGCGGCTGAGCGAGCGCCTCGGCCTCGGGCGGCAGTGGCTGCACGCCATGCACCTCGGCTTCGCGCATCCCGCGACCGGCGATGCGGTGCGGTTCTCCTCGCTGTACCCGGCCGATCTGCAGCACGCGCTCGACGTGCTCGAGGCCCCCTGAGCCGACCCCCGGACACGCTCGGCCGACACGCCGATGGGCCCTCCGCGGCCGACCTAGACTGACTGCTCGACCCCACCCAGCGGAGGCTCCCGTGACATCTCCCGGCGACTCGTTCGTCCACCTCCACGTGCACAGCGAGTACTCGATGCTCGACGGCGCCGCCCGGGTGAAGCCCCTCATCACCGAGGCGGTCGCTCAGGGCATGCCCGCGATCGCCGTGACCGACCACGGCAACATGTTCGGCGCCTTCGACTTCTGGCGCACCGCCACCGAGGCGGGCATCAAGCCGATCATCGGCACGGAGGCCTACCTCACGCCCGGCACGCACCGCACGGACAAGACGCGCGTGAAGTGGGGCTCGGGCGGCGAGGACGACGTCTCGGGAGCCGGCGCCTACACGCACATCACGATGCTCGCCGAGACGACGGAGGGCATGCACAACCTGTTCCGCATGTCGTCGAAGGCCTCGCTCGAGGGCTACTACTTCAAGCCCCGCATGGACCGCGAGCTGCTGAGCACCTACGGCAAGGGCATCATCGCCACGACCGGATGCCCGAGCGGCGAGGTGCAGACCCGCCTGCGCCTGGGGCAGTACGACAAGGCCGTGGAGGCGGCGGCGGAGTTCCGCGACATCTTCGGCCGCGAGAACTACTTCGCCGAGATCATGGACCACGGGCTCGGCATCGAGCGGCGCATCATGAGCGACCTCATCCGGCTCGCGAAGGATCTCGGACTGCCGATGGTCGCGACGAACGACCTGCACTACACGCACCCCGGCGACGCCCAGTCGCACGCGGCGCTGCTGTGCGTGCAGTCCGGCTCGACCCTGCACGACCCGAACCGCTTCAAGTTCGACGCCGACGAGTTCTACCTGAAGACGCCGGCGCAGATGCGCGAGCTGTTCCGCGACCACCCCGAGGCCTGCGACAACACGCTGCTCATCGCCGAGCGCGTCGACGTGCGCTTCGACACGCAGGCGAACTACATGCCGAAGTTCCCCGTGCCGGAGGGCGAGACGGAGGACGGCTGGTTCGTGCAGGAGGTCGAGAAGGGCCTCGCCTACCGCTACCCCGACGGCGTGAGCGCCGAGGTGCGGGCGCGCGCGGAGTACGAGATCGGCGTCATCACGCAGATGGGGTTCCCGAGCTACTTCCTCGTGGTCGCCGACTTCATCAACTGGTCGAAGAACCACGGCATCCGCGTCGGGCCGGGCCGCGGCTCGGGCGCGGGCTCGATGGTCGCCTACGCGATGCGCATCACCGACCTCGACCCCATCCGGCACGGCCTCATCTTCGAGCGCTTCCTCAACCCCGACCGCGTCTCGATGCCCGACTTCGACGTCGACTTCGACGACCGGCGCCGCGGCGAGGTCATCCGCTACGTGACGGACAAGTACGGCGACGAGCGCGTCGCCCAGATCGTCACCTACGGCACCATCAAGGCCAAGCAGGCCCTCAAGGACAGCTCGCGCGTACTCGGGTTCCCGTTCGGCATGGGCGAGAAGCTCACGAAGGCGATGCCGCCGGCGATCATGGGCAAGGACATGCCGCTGTCGGGCATCCTCGACCGCTCGCACGAGCGCTTCAAGGAGGCCGCCGACTTCCGCACGGTCATCGAGACCGATGCCGAAGCGCGCACCGTCTTCGACACCGCGCTCGGGCTCGAGAACCTCAAGCGGCAGTGGGGCGTGCACGCGGCCGGCGTCATCATGTCGAGCGAGCCGCTGCTCGACATCATCCCGATCATGAAGCGGGAGCAGGACGGCCAGATCGTCACGCAGTTCGACTACCCCGCCTGCGAGTCCCTCGGGCTCATCAAGATGGACTTCCTAGGGCTGCGCAACCTCACGATCATCGACGACGCGCTCGACAACATCGAGGCGAACCGCGGCGAGAAGCTGGTGCTCGAGGAGCTCGAGCTCGACGACCCCGCCGCGTACGAGCTCATGGCCCGCGGCGACACCCTCGGGGTGTTCCAGCTCGACGGCGGGCCGATGCGCTCACTGCTGCGCATGATGAAGCCCGACAACTTCGAGGACATCTCGGCCGTGCTCGCGCTCTACCGGCCAGGCCCGATGGGCGCCGACTCGCACACGAACTACGCGCTGCGCAAGAACGGCCGTCAGCAGATCACGCCCATCCACCCGGAGCTCGCCGAGCCGCTCGAGGAGGTGCTGGGGCAGACCTACGGCCTCATCGTCTACCAGGAGCAGGTCATGGCGATCGCGCAGAAGCTCGCCGGGTACACGCTCGCCCAGGCAGACCTGCTGCGGCGCGCGATGGGCAAGAAGAAGAAGAGCGAGCTCGACAAGCAGTTCGAGAACTTCAGTGCCGGGATGGCCGCGAACGGCTACTCGATGGCCGCGGTGCAGACGCTCTGGGACATCCTGCTGCCCTTCTCCGACTACGCCTTCAACAAGGCGCACTCCGCGGCCTACGGCGTCGTGTCGTACTGGACGGCCTACCTGAAGGCGCACTACCCGGCCGAGTACATGGCCGCCCTGCTGACGAGCGTCGGCGACTCGAAGGACAAGATGGCGGTGTACCTCAACGAGTGCCGCCGCATGGGCATCACGGTGCTGCCGCCCGACGTCAACGAGTCGATCGGCTTCTTCGCGGCCGTCGGCGACGACATCCGCTTCGGCCTCGGCGCGGTGCGCAACGTCGGCACCAACGTCGTCGACGGCATCCGCTCGGCGCGCGAGCAGAAGGAGCCGTTCACGGGCTTCTTCGACTTCCTCAAGAAGGTGCCCGCCCCGGTCGCGAACAAGCGCGCGATCGAGTCGCTCATCAAGGCGGGCGCCTTCGATTCGCTGGGGTCGACCCGCCGCGCGCTCATGGAGATCCACGAGGGCGCCGTCGAGGCGGCCGTGAAGGAGAAGCGGGCCGAGCTCAACGGCGACGTCGGCTTCGACTTCGACAGCCTCTTCGACGAGCCCGCCCAGACCGAGCTGGTCCCCGAGCGCCCGGAGTGGGCGAAGAAGGACAAGCTCGCCTTCGAGCGCGAGATGCTCGGCCTCTACGTCAGCGACCACCCGCTCGCCGGGCTCGAGGTCGCGCTCTCGAAGCACGCGGGCTCGAGCATCGCCGAGCTCAACGACAACCCCCCGGGCGATGGCGAGCAAGTGACGGTCGCGGGCCTCATCACGAGCGTGCAGCACCGGGTGGCGCGCAACTCGGGCAACCCCTACGGCATGGTGACGATCGAGGACTTCGGCGGCGAGGTGCAGGCCATGTTCCTCGGCAAGACCTACCAGGAGTTCGGCATGCGGCTCGCGGCCGACTCGATCGTGGTGGTGCGCGGCCGGGTCAACCACCGCGACGACGGCATCACGCTGCAGGCGATCACGTTGCAGATGCCCGACATGGGGGTCGCCACCGAGTCGGGGCCGCTGACTCTCACGGTGCGCGAGCAGCGGGCGACGGTCGACGTCGTGACCGAGCTCGGCGCGGTGCTGAGCCGGCACCGCGGCACGACCGAGGTTCGCCTGCGCCTCGTGCGCGCCGACGCCGCGCGCGTGTTCGAGCTGCCGCACCGCATCGCCCCGACCACCGACTTCTTCGGCGAGGTCAAGAGCCTGCTGGGCCCGCGCGCGCTCGCCTGACCGCCTCTTGCCCCGGGGCCCCCGGTCATCCATGATCGTCAGGAGTGGATGCCCGCCCGCGGCCTCCCCGTGACGGAAGGCTCGGCCCATGGCCATCGACGACATCACCAAGAAGGCGCAGGAGTTCCTGAACGACGAGAAGGTCAAGGGGATGCTCGCGAGCGAGCAGGCGGAGGGCGTCAGCGACAAGGTGCTCGACGGTGTGGCCGGCCTCGCCGACTCGCTGACCGGGGGCAAGTTCAGCGAGCAGATCGACGACGTCAAGGGGACGATCGACGAGAAGATCGGCGACGAGTAGCGCGCTCCTAGAGGTGGGCGCCGAGCACGCGGTACGCGCGCTCGTGGTAGAGCAGCGGCTCGTCGGGCTCCCCGAGGGCGCCCTGCTCGATCTGCACCGCGATCATGGCGTTCTCGGCCACGTTCGTGCGCGCGACGATGCGGCCGAGCATCCAGGCCGTCACGTTCTTCAGCACCGGCAGCCCGTGCGGTCCCGGCTCCCAGTGGTCGCCGTCGAACCGCTCGGCGTTGGGGCCGGCCATGATGCGCGCCACCTCGAGGTCGCCCTCGCCGAGCATGTGGATGACGACGAGGTCGGTCTGCTCGATCGCGGGCCAGCTGCTGGCGATGCGGGCCATGTTGAAGGTGGCGAGCGGGGGCTCCGCCGCGAGCGAGGCGAGCGAGGTGGCGGTGAAGCCGACCGGCCGCCCCTCGGGGCTCAGCGCGGTGATGACGGCGACCCCGGCGGCGTGGCGGCGGAAGGCTTGGGCGAAGGCGTCGAATCCGGTGGCGTCGGCTGTCGTGGTCATCACGCAAGCATGCAACAGCCGAGGCGCTCGGCTATTCCCGAGCCGGCCCCCGATTAGGCTGATGCCGCCATGATCCAGACCCTCGATCTGCGCGGTCGCAGCCTCTCGACCGCCGACCTGCTCGCCCTCGTCCCGCGCTCCGCGAGCGACGTCGGCTCGGCGGTCGCCGTCGTCGACGCCCTCATCGCGGATGTGCGCGAGCGCGGCTCCGCGGCCCTGCTCGAGCAGGCCGAGCGCTTCGATCGCGTGCGGCCCCCGCACCTGCGCGTGCCGGCCGAGGCGCTCGCCGCCGCCGCCGCCCAGCTCGATCCGGCGGTGCGGGATGCCCTCGACGAGGCCATCACCCGGGTGCGGCGCGGCACGGCCGGCCAGGTGCCCCCGCCCGTGACCACCGAGGTGGCGCCGGGAGCGCGCATCGTGCAGCGCTGGGTTCCCGTCGCCCGCGTCGGCCTCTACGTGCCCGGCGGCAAGGCCGTCTACCCGTCGAGCGTCGTCATGAACGTCGTCGCGGCGCAGGTCGCGGGCGTGCGCTCGATCGCCCTCGCGAGCCCGGCCCAGGAGGCCTTCGGCGGCTCGGTGCACCCCACGATCCTCGCGGCCGCCCACCTGCTCGGCGTCGACGAGGTCTACGCCATGGGCGGCGCCGGCGCGATCGGCGCCCTCGCCCACGGCGTGCCCGACCTCGGCCTCGAGCCCGTGCAGGTCATCACCGGTCCCGGCAACCTCTTCGTCGCGACGGCGAAGCGCGCCGTGAACGGCGTCGTCGGCATCGACTCCGAGGCCGGCCCGACCGAGATCCTCGTCATCGCCGACCGCACGGCGAATCCGGCCTACGTCGTCGCCGACCTCGTGAGCCAGGCCGAGCACGACGAGCTCGCCGGCAGCGTGCTCGTCACCGACGACCTCGAGCTCGCGCGCGCTGTCGAGCGGCTGCTGCCCGCCGCGGTCGCCGCGGCGCACCACCGCGAGCGCATCACCACGAGCTTCGCCGGCCCGCAGTCGGCGATCGTGCTCGTCGACGACCTCGCGCAGGCGGTCGCCTTCAGCAACGCCTACGCGCCCGAGCACCTCGAGGTGCAGGTCGCCGACCCGGAGGCGCTGCTGCCGGCCCTCGAGAACGCCGGCGCCATCTTCGTCGGCGATCACACCCCGGTCAGCCTCGGCGACTACATCGCCGGCTCCAACCACGTGCTGCCGACGGGCGGCGCCGCGCGCTACTCCTCGGGGCTCGGGGCCTACACCTTCCTGCGCCCGCAGCAGATCGTCGAGTACGACCGCGCCGCGCTCTCCGTCGTCGCCGATCAGGTCTCGGCGCTGAGCGGGGCCGAGCAGCTGCCCGCGCACGGCCGCGCGGTGCAGGTGCGGTTCGACCCGGCGGCGGACGGCGGCCCGGCCGCCGGATCCGGCGCCGACGGCTAGGCTCGGGAACCATGCACTGCCCCTTCTGCCGGTACTCCGACAGCCGCGTCATCGACTCGCGCACGAGCGATGACGGGCTGAGCATCCGCCGACGCCGTCAGTGCCCCGAATGCGGTCGCCGCTTCTCGACGACCGAGACCGCGAGCCTCTCGGTCATCAAGCGCAACGGCTCGGTCGTCCCGTTCTCGCGCGAGAAGATCGTGGCCGGCGTGCGCAAAGCCTGCCAGGGCCGCCCCGTCACCGACGGCGACCTCGCCCTGCTCGCGCAGAAGGTCGAGGAGTCGCTGCGGGCGACCGGCGCCTCGCAGCTCGAGGCCAACGACATCGGGCTCGCCATCCTGCCCGAGCTGCGCGAGCTCGACGAGGTCGCGTTCCTCCGATTCGCGAGCGTCTACCAGGCCTTCGAGAACCTCGAGGACTTCGAGGCCGCGATCGCCCAGCTGCGCGTCGAGGACGCCGCGCGACCCGAGAAGGGCTGAGCAACGTGAGCGCGTACGACCTGCTGTTCCGCCAGGTCTTCGCCCGCATGGACCCGGAGCGCGCGCACCACGTCGCCGTCGCGGTCATCCGCGCCATCCCGCGCCTCGGCCTGACCGGTCTCGTGCGCCGCGCCACCCGGCCCGACCCGTCCCTCGCGGTCGAGACGCTCGGCCTGCGCTTCGAGTCGCCGTTCGGCGTCGCCGCCGGCTTCGACAAGAACGCCGAGAGCATCCGCGGGCTCTGGGCCCTCGGCTTCGGTCATGTCGAGATCGGCACCGTGACGGCGGTGCCGCAGGAGGGCAATCCGCGGCCGCGGCTCTTCCGCCTGATCGACGACCGCGCCGTCATCAACCGCATGGGCTTCAACAACGAGGGGGCCGCCCGGGCCGCCGAGCGCGTACGCCGCGAGTCCGTCCGCCGGCCCCGAGCGATCATCGGTGCGAACATCGGCAAGAGCCGCGTCGTCGCCGTGGAGGACGCCATCGCCGACTACCGCGAGTCGGCCCGGCTGCTCGCCCCCGTCGCCGACTACCTCGCCGTCAACGTCTCCTCGCCGAACACCCCCGGCCTGCGCGGCCTGCAGGACGAGGCGATGCTCGGCCCGCTGCTCGACGCCGTGCTCGAGGAGGCCGGCGCGACCCCGGTGCTCGTGAAGATCGCCCCCGATCTCGATGACGAGGCCGTCGAGGGCGTCGCGCGCCTCGCCGTCGCGAAGGGCCTGCGCGGCGTCATCGCGACGAACACGACGATCGCCCGCGAGGGGCTGCGCACCGATGCCTCGGTGGTGGATGCCGCCGGGGCGGGCGGACTGAGCGGCGCGCCGCTGCGGGCCCGCGCCCTCGAGGTGCTGCGCATCGTGCGCGCCGCGGTGCCCGCCGACTACTGCGTCATCGCCGTCGGGGGAGTGGACACCGCCGAGGACGTCGCCGAGCGGCTCGAGGCCGGCGCGACGCTCGTCCAGGGGTACACGGCGTTCCTCTATCGCGGGCCGGGCTGGGCGCGCGCGATCAACCGCGGGCTGGCGCGACGCACGGTCTCCGCCCGCGTCTGAGCGTCCACCCGGGTCCGAGCCGAGGGCTCGTCGACGGGGGAGCGCCGCGGCTCAGGCGGGAAACTCGCCGCGCTTGACCTGCGGCTTCGGCAGGCGCAGCACGCGCAGCTGCAGCGAGCGCATCGCCGCGTAGAAGCGCACCTTCTCGACGCGGTCCTTGCCGTACTTGCGGGCGAGCGCGCGGGTCACGAGCCAGCCGAGCACGGTGGAGTCGATGATGGCGACGAGGAAGAAGGCCCACAGGGCGAGCACCGCGTAGACGTCGAGGGTCGGGATGAAGGTGATGATGATGACGACGAACATCACCGGGATCATGAACTCGCCGAGGCTCCAGCGCGCGTCGACGTAGTCGCGCACGAACTTCTTCTGCGGCCCGCGGTCGCGCTGCGGCAGGTAGCGCTCCTCACCGGCGGCCATGCCGAGGCGGGCGCGCTCGCGGGCCTCGTTCATCTTCGCCCGGTGCGCCTTCGCCGCCTCCTTGCGGTCGTTCGGCACGAGCGGCCGCTTGCGGGCAGCCTCGCGCTCCTTGCGGCTGGGCGTCGGCCGGCCCTTGCCGGCGGCGATCGCCTCGGCGTGCGCGATGGCGTCGGCGCCGGCCTTCTCGGCGGCGCGGGGGGCGGACTTGGCGTTGTCTCGGGCGGCCACGGCGGCACATCCTTCCGGTGGGCGTGAGCTATAGATTACCGCCATGACGCTCGACGCCCGGCCCACGAGGCCCGCAACCCCCGCCGATCTCCTCGACCGCCTGCGCGACGCCGTGCGCGACGGACTGCCGGCGGCGATCGCCGATCTGTCGACGCTTGTCCGCATCCCCTCGGTCTCGTGGGACGGCTTCGACCCCGCGCACGTCGAGGCTTCGGCGGCCGAGGTCGCCCGCCTGCTCACCGAGCTCGAGGTCTTCGACACCGTCGTGGTCGACCGCGTCGAGATCCCCGGCACCGAGGGCGTGCTCGGCCAGCCCGCCGTCTTCGCGCGCCGCGCGGCCCGCGGCGGCAAGCCGACCATCCTGCTCTACGCGCACCACGACGTGCAGCCCCCCGGCGACGAGGCCGACTGGCAGACCCCGCCCTACGAGCCGACCGTGATCGGCGACAGGCTCTACGGCCGAGGCGCGGCCGACGACAAGGCGGGCGTCATCGCGCACGTCGCCGCCATCCGCGCGCTCGTCGAGACCTCGGGCGACCCCGAGCTCGGCATCGCCGTCTTCATCGAGGGGGAGGAGGAGTTCGGCTCGCGCTCCTTCGGCGCTCTGCTGGCAAAGCACCGCGACCTGCTCGCCGCCGACGTCATCGTCGTCGCCGACTCCGACAACTGGAACGTCACGACCCCCTCGCTCACCGTCGGCCTGCGCGGCAACGCCGCCTTCACCCTCACCGTCTCGACGCTCGGCCACGCCTCGCACTCCGGCATGTTCGGCGGTGCGGCCCCCGACGCGATGCTCGCCGCCGTGCGCCTGCTCGCGACGCTGCACGACGACGACGGCGCGGTCGCCGTCGAGGGGATGCGCGCCCACGAGCAGTCCGTCCCCGCCTTCGACGAGCAGCGTCTGCGCGAGGAGGCCGCCCTGCTCGAGGGCGTGCGCTCGATCGGCCGCGGCGAGATCCTGCACCGGCTCTGGGCGCAGCCCGCGATCACGGTCACCGGCATCGACGCCCCGAGCGTGAAGAACGCGTCCAACACCCTCCTGCCGAAGGTCTCGGTGAAGATCAGCGCTCGAGTCGCCCCCGGGCAGGACGCCCGCGAGGCCTTCGAGGCCATCCGCGCCCACCTCGAGGCGCACGTGCCCTTCGGCGCGCACCTCGAGTTCTCGAGCATCGACTGCGGCAACCCCTTCCTCGTGGACACGAGCGGCTGGGCCGTCGACGAGGCGCTCACCGCCATGCACGAGGCATGGGGGGAGGAGCCCCGGCTCGTCGGCGTGGGCGGATCGATCCCCTTCATCGCGCAGCTCAACGACACCTTCCCCGAGGCGCACGTGCTCGTCACGGGCGTGGAGGATCCCGACACGCGGGCCCACAGCCCGAACGAGTCGCTGCACCTGGGCGTACTGCACCGGGCCGTGCTCACCGAGGCCGTGCTGCTGGCCCGCCTCGGCGGTGCGGTCGACGCCGGCAGCGCATCCCGCGACGCCGAATAAAACGCCCCCGTCGGCTGTTCACCCTGACAGGGTGCCGACGTACACTGGCCCCCGACCGCCTACGCACCGAGGAGCGAACCCATGACCGACACCGCCATCTCCACCCACGGCGTCGCCCTGACCGACGCGGCCGCGTCGAAGGTCAAGAGCCTGCTCGAGCAGGAGGGCCGCGACGACCTGCGTCTGCGCCTCGCCGTGCAGCCCGGCGGCTGCTCGGGCCTGATCTACCAGCTGTACTTCGACGAGCGCATGCTCGACGGCGACATCGCGCGCGACTTCGACGGTGTCGAGGTCGTCGTCGACAAGATGAGCGTGCCCTACCTCGACGGCGCCTCGATCGACTTCGAGGACACCATCCAGAAGCAGGGCTTCACGATCGACAACCCCAACGCCGGCGGGTCCTGCGCCTGCGGCGACAGCTTCCACTAGGCGGCGGCGCGACGCGGGCCCCGGCCTGCGAATCGCCCGCGAACCGTGCGACCGGCGCGGGCATCCATCGAGCGGTGGATGCCCGCGCCGTCGCCGTTCGCGGGCCCGAGCACCCCGTTCGCATGCCGATTCTCACGCCTGTTTCGGAGCGTCGCCGGGAAGGCCGGGGGATGCGGGTGACGTAGACTGAAGCCCGTTCCACAATCCGTCTTCCCTCCGAGAGGCCCCCGGTGCGCTCCAACCGTCGACTCCGCATGGCGGCGATCCCCCTCGCCATCGTGACCACCCTCGTTCTCGCCGCGTGCACCCCCCAGCAGACGCTGGGCTGGCTGCCGACGGAGCCCGGGACGACGAACCAGGTGGACCGCGTCATCGGCCTCTGGACCACCTCGTGGATCGTGCTCCTCGTCGTGGGCGCCATCACGTGGGGCCTCATCATCTGGGCCGCCATCGTCTACCGCCGCCGCAAGGGCCAGACGGGCCTGCCGGTGCAGCTGCGCTACAACATGCCGATCGAGATCCTCTACACGGTGATCCCGCTCATCCTCGTGATCGGCTTCTTCGCCTTCACCGCGCGCGACCAGGCCGCGATCGAGGAGCCCCTCGCCGACCCCGACGTGCAGATCGAGGTCTACGGCAAGCGCTGGGCCTGGGACTTCAACTACCTGACCGACGACGTCTACTACCAGGGCATCCAGGCGCAGGAGGGCGAGAACGGGATCACTTTCGACTCGCTGCCGACCCTGTACCTGCCGGTCGGCCAGAAGGTCGAGATCAAGATCGAGTCGCGCGACGTGCTGCACTCCTTCTGGATCGTGGACTTCCTCTACAAGAAGGACATGGTCCCCGCGAAGTCCAACTACTGGTACTTCATCCCTGAGAAGGAGGGCTCGTACCAGGGCAAGTGCGCCGAGCTCTGCGGCGAGTACCACTCGCTCATGCTGTTCAACGTCGAGGTCGTCTCCGTCGAGGAGTACGAGGCCTACACCGCCTCGCTGCGCGACGCGGGCAACGAGGGCCGACTCGGCGTAGAGTTCAACACTAACCAGAACCTGCCGGGCACCACCGGCGCCAGCGAAGAGGAGTAGTCGGCACATGACGACGACCGCACCGCGTCCTACCGTCGGCACCGAGCCGGGCTACAGCCGCCCGGGTGTCGAGAGGAAGGGCAACGTCTTCGTCGGCTGGATCACCTCCACCGACCACAAGACCATCGGGTACATGTACCTGATCACCTCCTTCATCTACTTCCTCGTCGGCGGCGTCATGGCGCTCGTCATCCGCGCGCAGCTCTTCGCGCCGGGCCTCGAGATCGTGGCCACGAAGGAGCAGTACAACCAGCTCTTCACGATGCACGGCACGATCATGCTGCTGATGTTCGCGACGCCGCTCTTCGCCGGCTTCGCCAACGTGCTCATGCCGCTGCAGATCGGCGCCCCCGACGTCGCGTTCCCGCGCCTCAACGCCTTCGCGTACTGGCTCTACTCCTTCGGCTCGCTCATCGCCGTCGCCGGCTTCTTCACCCCGCAGGGCGCGGCCTCGTTCGGCTGGTTCGCCTACGCCCCGCTGTCCAGTCAGACCTTCTCACCAGGGCTCGGCGGCAACCTCTGGGTCTTCGGTCTCATCATGAGCGGATTCGGCACCATCCTCGGCGCCGTGAACTTCATCACGACGATCATCTGCATGCGCGCTCCCGGGATGACGATGTGGCGCATGCCGATCTTCACGTGGAACACCCTCGTCACCTCGCTGCTCGTGCTCATGGCCTTCCCCGTGCTCGCCGCCGCGCTCTTCGCACTCGGCTCCGACCGCGTGTTCGGCTCGCACTTCTTCGACCCGGCCAACGGCGGCGCGATCCTCTGGCAGCACCTGTTCTGGTTCTTCGGGCACCCCGAGGTGTACATCATCGCGCTGCCGTTCTTCGGCATCGTCTCCGAGATCCTCCCGGTGTTCAGCCGCAAGCCGATCTTCGGCTACAAGACGCTCGTCTACGCGACCATCGCGATCGCCGCCCTCTCGATGACCGTGTGGGCGCACCACATGTACGTCACCGGCTCGGTGCTTCTGCCCTTCTTCTCGCTCATGACGATGCTCATCGCGGTGCCGACGGGCGTGAAGATCTTCAACTGGGTCGGCACGATGTGGCGCGGTTCGGTCACCTTCGAGACACCCATGATGTGGTCGATCGGCTTCCTCATCACCTTCGTCTTCGGCGGCCTCACCGGCGTCATCCTCGCCTCGCCGCCGCTCGACTTCGCGGTCTCCGACTCCTACTTCGTCGTCGCGCACTTCCACTACGTCGTCTTCGGCACGGTCGTGTTCGCGATGTTCGCGGGCTTCTACTTCTGGTGGCCGAAGTGGACGGGCAAGATGCTCAACGAGCGCCTCGGTCAGATCCACTTCTGGACGCTGTTCGTGGGCTTCCACACGACGTTCCTCATCCAGCACTGGCTGGGCGTCGTGGGGATGCCCCGTCGCTACGCGACCTACGCGGTCGAGGACGGCTTCACCTGGATGAACCAGCTGTCGACCTTCGGGGCGTTCCTGCTCGCGGCTTCGATGATCCCGTTCCTCCTGAACGTCTACATCACCGCGCGCCGTGCACCCAAGGTGACCGTGAATGACCCGTGGGGCTACGGCCGCTCGCTCGAGTGGGCCACCTCGTGCCCGCCGCCGCGCCACAACTTCACCTCGATCCCGCGCATCCGCTCGGAGTCGCCCGCGTTCGACCTCAACCACCCGGAGGCCGGCATCCCCGTCGGCATCGGGCCGGCGAAGGACGCCCCGGACGCCCCCACGTACGACCTCGGCGACGAGAAGGTGAAGTGAGCTGACCCATGAAGACCAACATCAACCTGTTCTGGGTCCTCGCGGTCTTCTTCGTCGCGCTGGCCGCGGTCTACGTCACCTGGGCGATCATCGACACCGGTCAGGTGGAGTGGGTGGGCACGCTCGGCATCGGCCTCAGCGCCGTGCTGTCGCTGTTCATCGCCTTCTACCTGCGGCTCGCCAACCGATCCATCGGCGGCACGCTGCCGGAGGACCGCCTCGACGCCGACATCGATGACGGCGACGCCGAGCTCGGCTACTTCTCGCCGTGGAGTTGGTGGCCGGTGTTCCTCGCCGGTGGTGCCGCGCTCGTCTTCCTCGGTCTCGCGACCGGCATCTGGATCACGTACTACGCCATCCCGCTCGCCCTCATCGCGATCGTCGGCTGGACGTACGAGTACTACCGCGGCAACTTCGCCCGCTGATGGTCGTCCGCGCAGCGCGGGCCGCCGATGCGGACGCCGTCTTCGCCCTCGTGCAGCAGTTGGGTGCGGCATTCGTGCCCGTGCGCGGCGCCTTCGATGCGAGCTTCACGGCCGCGGTCGGGGCGGGCGAGGACGCCGACCTCTTCCTGCTCGTCGCCGAGGATGCGGAGGGCGCGGTTTTGGGCTACGCCCTGACGACAGTCGCCCGTCTGCTGTCGACCAACGGCATGTCGGCCCAGCTGCAGGAGATCGCGGTCGACGCCTCCGCTCGCGGTCAGGATCTCGGCACCGAGCTCGTCCACGCCGTCGAGGCGGAGTGCATCCGCCGCGGCGTGCGCCAGATCACCGTCGCGAGCCGTCGCGCCGGCGGGTTCTACGACCGCCTCGGCTACAGCCAGAACGCGGAGTACATGCGTCGCGTCTTCTGACGCTCCGCCCGCACTCCGTCCCGTCGTCCGACGTGGCCCGACGCCTCAGCCCGTCACCTCTGACAGCTGCGCGATCGTGCGGTCGGGCGCCGGGTACCCGGCCGGCCACGAGCGGCCGCGCGGCAGCCACACGCCCTGCAGGCCGGCGCGCTGCGCGCCGATGATGTCCCAGGGGTGGCAGGCGACGAGCGCCGTCTGCTCGGGCATGACGCCGAGCCGGTCGCAGGCACCGAGGTAGGCCTCGGCGTGCGGCTTCCACGTGCGCGTGCCGTCGACGCTGATCAGGCCGATGCCCTCGCCCGCGAGGCCGAGGCGCTCGAGCAGGCCCGCGGCGATCGCGGGGGAGCCGTTCGTGAGCGTCGCGACGCCGAGGCCGGCCTCGATCATGCTGCGGATGCCCGGCTCGACGTCGTCGTGGGCGGGCAGACCCGCCACCACCCCGGGCAGCTCCTGCTGCATCGACTCCCCGGCGTCGGCGTCGATGTGCGCGGCCGCGAGATCCGACAGTGCGGAGGCCCCGAGCGGGCCGAACGATGCCGGCAGCCCGGCGAGCGAGGCGGCGAAGCCGTCGCGCAGCACGGCCGCGAGCCAGGCCGACGCCGAGCCGGCGGGCAGGCCGTGGCCGCGCATCCACTCGTCGACGGGGCGCAGGTCGGTCAGCGTCTCGTTGACGTCGAGGAGGACGGTGGTGAGGGGTGCGGGGCTCATGCGTTCACGCTACGCGCTGCGGCGCCGCGCTGCCACGGGAACGACGACGGCCCCGCCCTCCCGGAGGAGGAGCGGGGCCGTCGAGGTGCTGCTGGTCAGTGCCGAGCGGGTCAGTGCTTCTGCGACTCGATCTCGTTCTGCGTGACGGGCGCGATGCGGTCCTCGAAGAACCAGCGCGACAGGCCGGCACGCACCCGCTGACGGGCCGTGATGCGGCCACGGGCGTCGGGGCGCACGACGAGCGGCTGGTACTCCTCGAAGCTCACGAGCTTCCAGCGCTCGTAGTCGTCGAGCTGCTCGTGCACCTCGATGTACTCGCCACCGGGCAGACGCACGATGCGACCGGACTCGAAGCCGTGGAGGGCGATCTCGCGGTCCTTGCGCATGAGCGCCAGGCAGACGCGCTTCGTGACGAAGTAGGCGACGATCGGGCCGAAGACGGTCACCATCTGCAGAGCGAAGATGACGCCTTCGATCGTGAGCCGGAAGTGCGTCGCGATGATGTCGGAGCTCGCCGCGGCCCAGAGGCCCGCGTAGAACGTGACGCCGGCCGCGCCGATGGCGGTGCGGGTGGGGGCGTTGCGCGGGCGGTCGGCGATGTGGTGCTCGCGACGGTCGCCCGTGACCCAGGCCTCGAGGAACGGGTAGGCGGCGACGACCGCGAGGAAGACCAGGAGCCCGACGAGCGGGATCAGGATGTTCCACGAGAACGTGTAGCCGAGGATGACCGACTCGAGGTGCGGCGGGATGAGCCGCAGGGCGCCGTCGGCGAATCCGATGTACCAGTCGGGTTGCGTGCCCGCCGACACCGGGGACGGGTCGTAGGGGCCGTAGTTCCAGATCGGATTGATCGTGAAGAGCGAGGCGATGAGCACGATGACGCCGAAGACGAGGAAGAAGAACCCGCCGGCCTTGGCCGCGAACACCGGCATGATGGGTGCGCCGACGACGTTGTCGTTGGTGCGACCGGGGGCCGCGAACTGCGTGTGCTTGTTGACGATGAGCAGCACCATGTGCGCCCCGATGAGGGCGATCAGGATGGCCGGCAGCAGCAGGATATGCAGGACGTAGAGGCGGGGGATGATATCCGTGCCCGGAAATTCGTTCCCGAACAGCAGGTAGGAGATCCAGGCGCCGGCGAGCGGGACCGCCTTGATCATGCCGTCGATGATGCGCAGGCCGTTGCCCGAGAGCAGGTCGTCGGGGAGCGAGTAGCCCGTGAAGCCGAGCGCCATGGCGAGCACGAACAGCAGGAAGCCGATGACCCAGTTGAGCTCGCGCGGCTTGCGGAAGGCGCCGGTGAAGAAGACGCGCAGCATGTGCAGGCCGATCGAGGCCACGAACAGCAGTGCCGCCCAGTGATGCACCTGGCGCATGAGCAGGCCGCCCCGGATCTCGAACGAGATATCGAGGGAGGAGTGGTACGCCACCGACATCGGGATGCCGTTGAGCGGCAGGTAAGAGCCCTCGTACTCGACCTCCGTCATCGACGGGTCGAAGAAGAAGGTCAGGAAGGTTCCGCTCAGGAGGATGACGACGAAGCTGTACAGCGCCACCTCGCCGAGCATGAACGACCAGTGGTCGGGGAAGATCTTGCGCCCCAGCGCCTTGACCGCCGTGGAGGCGCTCGTGCGCTCGTCAATGTAGTTGGCCGCCCACCCGGTGAACCGCATGCCGCGCGAGGGCGCGGGGGCGGCGGAGGTGGAGGGCTCCGTGATGGTGCTCACAGTTCACGCTCCCAGAAGCTCGGACCCACAGGTTCGGTGAAATCGCTCGTCGCGATGAGATAACCCTCGTCGTCCACGCTGATCGGGAGCTGGGGAAGAGGACGGGCCGCCGGTCCGAAGATGACCGCCGCGTGGTTCGCGACGTCGAACTCGGACTGGTGGCAGGGGCACAGCAGAGTGTGGGTCTGCTGCTCGTACAGCGCGACGGGGCATCCGACGTGCGTGCAGATCTTGGAATAGGCGACGATGCCGTCGTAGGACCAGGAGCGGCGATCCTCGGTCTCGTTGAGGCGGTCGATCGGGAGGCGCATGAGGAGGACGGCGGCCTTGGCCTTCTCCTCCAGGCGGTGCGACTCGAGCTGCGCGAGGCCGTCGGGGATGACATGGAACGCCGACCCGATCGTGACCTCGGAGGCGAGGATGGGCGTGCCCGAGGGGTCGCGCGCAAGCCGCGTGCCGGCCTCCCACATGGTCTGGCGCAGCAGGCCGACCGGGTCCTCCGCCGGCGCGAGGTCGCGGAACAGGACGACCGCCGGGATGGGCGTGGCCACGATGGCGCCGATGAGGGTGTTGCGCACGAGGCTGCGGCGGGTGAAGCCCGACTCCTTGTTGCTCTCGGAGAAGATCTCGAGCGCCTTGGCGCGCGTCTCGTCGTCGCCGCGGGTCGGGTGGCGCTGCTCGACCAGCTCGTGGCCGTGCATGAGCGCCTTAGACCAGTGCACCGCGCCGATGCCGATGCCGAGCAGGCCCAGGGTGATGCCGAGACCCAGGAAGAGGTTGTTGAGGCGGATGGTGCTCGGGTCGGCCTCGTCGATCGGGAAGGCGATGTACGCGACGACCGCGAGCACGCTGCCGACGACCGAGAGCAGGAAGAGTCCGCTCACGGTGCGCTCGGCCTGCCTCTCCTTCGCCGGGTCCATGTCGGTGACCCGGAGGCGCTCCGCCGGGAAGCCGGGGTTGGGGACGCGGTCGGTCCGTGCGACGGCGACGCCCGAGGAGGGAGCGGCGCTCTCGCGCCGCTCGACAGCCGTCTCGGCGGCGTCGCTCTGCGCAGCGCCGTCGTGGGGGTCCGCCATTATCGTTCCTTCCTCGTGCGACCCACGGGTCGTCAGTTCGACTTCGCGGTCAGCCAGATGGTCACGGCGATGAGGCCGCCGAGACCGAAGATCCAGATGAAGAGGCCCTCCGACACCGGCCCGAGGCTTCCCAGGTCGATGCCGCCGACCGAGGGGTTCTCCTCGAGGTAGGTGAGGTAGGTGATGATGTCGTTCTTCTCCTCGGGCGTGAGGTTCAGGTCGCTGAACACGGGCATGTTCTGCGGACCGGTCACCATGGCGCCGTAGATGTGGACGGGGTCGACCCCGGCGAGGCTGGGGGCGTACTTGCCCTCGGTGAGCGCGCCGCCCGCGCCGGCCACGTTGTGGCACATGGCGCAGTTGACGCGGAAGAGCTCCGCGCCGATCGCGGCGTCGCCGTCGCCGGCGATGTACTCATCGGCGGGGATCGCCGGGCCCGGGCCGAGCTGGGCGACCCAGGCGCCCATGGCGTCGATCTGATCCTGCGTGAACTGGACGGGTTTGACCTCGGCCTGGGGGCCGGAGGCTGCCATGGGCATGCGGCCGGTTCCGACCTGGAAGTCCACGGCGAGAGCGCCCACGCCCACGAGGCTCGGGCCGGTCTCGGCGCCCTGGCCCTGCAGACCGTGGCAGCTGGCGCAGTTGGCGGCGAACAGCTTGCCGCCCTCATCGACCATCTTGGTGCTCGCGGTGGTCGACTCGGCGGTTGCAGTCGTCGTCGCGACCGCGTAGGCGCCGCCGGTCGCAAGCAGGCCGATGACGAGCAGGGCTGCGGCCACGAGCGGATGCCGTCGACCGGTGCGTCGTGTCGGCGCCGCCGCGGAGGAGGAGGAAGAGGAGGGTGCCATGGGGAGTGCGTCTCGTTTCCGTTGCTTACTGGAGGACGTAGATGACGATGAAGAGACCGATCCAGACCACGTCGACGAAGTGCCAGTAGTACGACACGACGATCGCGCTCATGGCGTCGCGGTGGGTGAACACCTTGACGGCGTACGCGCGGCCGATGACGAGGAGGAAGGCGATGAGACCGCCGGTCACATGCAGGCCGTGGAAGCCCGTGGTGAGGTAGAAGGACGAGCCGAAGGCGTCCGAGGTGAGCGTGACGGATTCACTGACGAGGATCGCGTATTCGTAGACCTGGCCGACGACGAAGACCGCGCCCATCGCGAACGTCAGGAAGAACCACTCGACCATGCCCCACTGCGTCGGCTTCCAGCCCGTGCGCCGCGGCTGCAAGCGCTCGGCGGCGAACACGCCGAACTGGGCGGTGACCGAGGAGAGCACGAGGATGGTGGTGTTCACCGCCGCGAAGGGGACGTTGAACAACTCCGTGCCCGCCTCCCACAGCTCCGGCGAGGTGGATCGCAGGGTGAAGTAGATCGCGAAGAGGCCGGCGAAGAACATGACTTCGCTGCCCAGCCACACGATCGTGCCGACCGCGACGGTATTCGGGCGGTTGATCGTGGGAGCGCTGAGCGAGCTCGAGAGAGAGGTGCTGGTCACTCGTCCATTATGACCGATGATCCTGGAAGTTCTTGCCCGACGACATGCCTTCTCGCGGTGATTGGCTAGCCTTCTCACATGTCCGCCACCCCGACCTGGCCCGCGCTGCTCACCCGATTGCTGGAGCGGCAGGATCTGTCGATCGCCGAGTCCAGCTGGGCCATGGAGCAGGTCATGGCGGGGGAGGCGACACCGGTTCAGCTGGCGGGGTTCCTGGTGGCGCTGCGGGCCAAGGGCGAGACGATCGATGAGATCGTCGGGTTCCGGGATGCTGCTCTCGCGCACGCGCTGCCGGTGGGCATCCCGGCCATGGTGCTCGACATCGTCGGAACCGGCGGCGACCCCTACGGCGCCGTGGTCAACGTCTCCTCGGTGGCGTCGATCGTCGCGGCGGCCGCCGGCGTACCGGTGGCCAAGCACGGCAACCGCGCAGCGAGCAGCGCCTCGGGCGCCTCCGACGTGCTGGGCGCTCTCGGCATCGCCCTCGACCTCGAGCCGGATCGGCTGGCACGCGTCTTCGACGAGGTCGGGCTCACGTACCTCAACGCGGCCGTGCTGCACCCCGGGTTCCGGCATGCCGGCGCGGCGCGGCGCGAGCTCGGCGTCTCGACCCTGTTCAACGTGCTCGGCCCGCTCGTCAACCCGGCGCGGCCCGAGGCCAGCGCGGTCGGTGTCGCGAGCCTCGAGCGGGTGCCGCTCATCGTCGGCGTGTTCCGCACGCGCGGGGCGACGGCGCTCGTCTACCGCGGGGACGACGGCATCGACAAGCTCACCACGACGGGGCACAGCCACGTGTGGGAGGTGTCGCGCGGCGCCGTGACCGAGCACGACATCGACCCGCGCGATCTCGGCATCGCCTACAGCAGCATCGCCGACATCCTCGGCGAGGGGCCGGAGCACAACGCCGCGATCGCGCGCCGGGTGCTGGTGGGGGAGCCCGGCGCCGTGCGCGACATCGTGCTGCTCAACGCGGCGGCGGGGCTGGTGTCGTGGCGGCTCGCGCAGGATCCGGCGCAGGTCTCGCGGCCGCTCGTCGAGCGCCTGCGCGAGCAGATGGCGGTCGCGGCCGAGTCGATCGACTCGGGCGCCGCGGCCGGGAAGCTTGCGGCGTGGGCCGCGGCCACCCAGCGCTGAGCATCCCTTCGCCGGTCATCGACGGCGCGCGGCCGCTCAGTCGAGCGGATCGTGGCCGCAGTTCATGAGCGAGTACCGCCACCGCGTCTCGCTGACGTCGCCCTGGGGGCGCTGGGCGAGGTGCCGGCGGACGTAGCCGACGACCTTCCGCATGTGGGCGCGGTCGGCCTCGGTGAGGTCGGCCTTCTTGGTGCGCAGGATCTCGACGATGCGCCGGCCGCTGCGATGCCCGGTCGACTCGCCGCCGTCGGACTGCCCGACGGAGCGGGACTCCTCGGTGTCGAGCCAGCGCTCGAGCTCGGCGGGGGCCATGGTCACGACCTCGCGGAACTCGGTCTCGGTCGTCGTGTCGTCGTCGTCGCTCATGCCTCCAGGGTGCTCGCCCGGCGCGGCGGGGTCGAGCCCGCTCCCGGCCGCCTCCCAGCGGGGGGCTGGACGCCGGCCGAGAGCGCGCTTCCGACCCTCGGCGGCCCGGGTTACCGTCGGCGCATGACGACGAGCTTCCGTAAGGGCGACAAGGTGGCATGGGATTCGCACGGCGACGAGGCCGTCGGCGAGGTCGTGCGGAAGATCACGAGCGACACCGAGGCGGGCGGCCGCACGGTGCGCGCCTCGGAGGACGAGCCGCAGTACCTCGTGCGCAGCGAGAAGAGCGGCGGCGAGGCCGTGCACAAGCCCGAGGCGCTGCGCCGGCGCTCCTAGCGCTGCTCGCGCGGCCGGGGCAGCAGCCCCGCCCCGTCGATGACCTCGAACACCAGCTGCGTCTCGGTGTGCCGCACGCCCGGGTGCACGGTGATGTGCTCGAGCACGAGGTCGCGCAGCGCGACGGCCGAGTCGACGGCGACGTGCAGCAGGTAATCGTCGGCCCCGGCGAGGTGGAAGATCGTCAGCACGTTCGGGATGCTCGGCAGCAGCTCGCGGAAGGCGTGCACCTGATCGCGGCTGTGGCTCGCGAGCCGCACCTTGATGACGGCTTGCATGGTGAGGCCGAGGGCGGCGGGGTCGACGTCGGCGCGGAAGCGTCGGATGGCGCCTCCGGCCCGGAGCGCCCGCAGCCGCTGCGTGCAGGTCGACTCGGCGATGCCCGCCCGGGCGGCGAGCGCCGCGTTCGTGAGGCGGGCGTTCGACTCGAGCTCGGCGAGCAGCACCATGTCGACGGCATCGAGGGGGGTGGGGCGCGCGATCTGCGGCGGCGGGGCATCCGTCATCGGGCCATCATGCAGGATGCGCGCCGATCATGCAGCATGTCGCGCGTACTGCGGAGCATCTTGCGCTTTGCCGCAGGGCGCGCCAGCCTCGCGGGATGGACGATGACGCCGCCTTCGAGACCCTCGCCGTGCACGCCGGACGGGCGGACCTCGCCGGGCTGGGCGTGCACGCGCTGCCCCTCGACCTGTCGACGACGAACCCTCTGCCCGGGATCGAGAGCGGCGGGGCATCCTACGAATCGATCGCGACCGGCCACCGGCCCACCGAGGGCGGAGCGGTCTACGCCCGCCTGTGGAACCCGACGGTCGCGCGGTTCGAGGAGGCGCTCGCGGTGCTGGAGCGCACCGAGGAGGCCGTCGCGTTCTCGACCGGCATGGCGGCCTTCACCGCCGCCGTGCTCGCCGCCGCGAGCCGGGGGAGGGGGCGCCACGTCGTCGCCGTGCGGCCGATGTACGGCGGCACCGACCACCTGCTCGCCTCGGGGCTGCTGAGCGTCGAGACCACCTACGTCGATGCGGCCGGCGTCGCCGCCGCGATGCGTCCCGACACCTGCCTCGTCGTGCTCGAGACGCCCGCGAACCCGACGCTCGAGCTCGTCGACATCGCGGCCGTCGTCGCGGCGGCGGGGGACGCGCCCGTGCTCGTCGACAACACCTTCGCCACCCCCGTGCTGCAGAACCCGGCCGCGCTCGGTGCCGCCCTCGTGCTGCACAGCGCCACCAAGTACCTCGGCGGGCACGGCGACGCCATGGGCGGCGTCATCGCCTGCTCGACCCAGTGGGCCGAGGCGCTGCGGCCGGTCCGCGCCATCACGGGCGCCCTGCTGCACCCGCTCGGCGCGTACCTGCTGCACCGCGGGCTGCCGACGCTCGCGCTGCGGGTGCGCGCGCAGCAGGCGACGGCCGGGATGCTCGCCGAGCGCCTGGCGCAGCACGAGGCCGTCGCAGCGGTGCACTACCCGGGGCTCGGCGGCGGCGATCCGACGGGTCTCGTCGGGCGCCAGATGCGGGGGGCCGGAGCGATGCTGACCCTCGACCTCGCGGGCGGGTACCCCGCCGCCTCGGCCGTCGTCGGGGCGCTCGGGCTGTTCACCCACGCCGTGTCGCTCGGGGGCGTGGACTCGCTGGTGCAGCATCCCGCCTCGCTCACGCACCGGCCGATCGCCCCGGACGCGCGGCCGGGGGCGGGGATCCTGCGGCTGTCGATCGGGCTCGAGGGCGTCGAGGACCTGTGGCGGGACCTCGAGCGCGCGCTCGGCCGGAGCTGAGCGCGCGCTCGATCCGATCGCGGCGGGATCAGTCGAGGTCGACCTCGACGACGGCGTAGGAGGCGTCGAGCGTGATTTCCGCGCGCACCTCGCCGCGCACCGAGATCTCGTAGGCGCCGTCGTCGTCGGTGAGGGCGATCTCGTGCGCCTCGCCGCCGCCGGTCTCGGCGAGCGCGGCCTCGATGGCGCGGGCGATGCCGTCGTCGGCGAAGGAGCCCTGCTCGCGCCGATCGTCGTCGGTGTCGGGGGTGCCGACGGTGGCCTCGAGCGCCTCGGTGAGGGCGACGTCGACATCCGTGCCATCGGCGCGCAGCACCTCCGCGCTCCAGCCGTCGCGCGTGCGCTCGAGCTCGAGCAGCTGCTCGCCGTCGGCCGCGTCGAGGGCGGCGTCGCGCGCGCTCTCGAACTGCTCGACGTCGGCGGTGCTGCCGCCGCTCGCCGTGCTCGCCGACGTGCTCGCGTCGTCGTCGCCGCGCTCGGACGCGCCGCTACCGTCCGCGCCGACACCCCGGTCGCCGGAGGAGTCGGCCACGAGGGAGGAGCGGTCGTCATCGTCGTCGTCGTCGAAGGCGTCGACGGCGACGGCGGTGACGCCGGCGGTGAGAGCGATGACGCCGAGTGCGGCGGCGGCGATGCCGAGCCCGAGGCGGGTGCGGCGCGACGAGCGCTCCGGAGCGGGCGTCGAGGCCGGTGCAGTCGGCGACGCGGGGGCGGGGGGCGGGGAGGAGGGGGAGTCGGTGCGGTCGGTCATGGGTCCACTGTGGAAGACGAGCACTGAAGCGCCGCTGAAGCGACCTGAAGCGGATTTCAGGAAGGGCGCGGCCCGCTGTCGTCGCCGGGGGAGATCGATGCATCGAGGCCCAGAGGCAGCCGGATCTCCGCGCGAGCGCCGCCGAGCGCCGACGCGAGGATGCGCACCTCGCCGCCGTGCGCGGCGGCCGTGCCCGCGACGATGGCGAGCCCGAGACCGGAGCCGCCAGCGTCGCGCGACCGTGCGTCGTCGAGACGGTGGAAGCGCTCCAGAACCCGCTGCCGTTCGTGCTCGGGCACGCCCGGTCCGTCATCCTCGACGGCGATCACCGCGGTGCCGCCCTCCCGCGACGTCGCGATGCTCACGCTCGTCGCCGCGTGCCGACGCGCGTTGTCGCCGAGGTTGCGCAGGGCGCGCCGCAGGGCGGCGGGGTCGGCGATCAGCTGGACGGCGGACACGCCCGCGGTGCTGATCGAGAGACCCGTCTCGGCGCGCAGCCGCGCCGCCTCGGCGAGGGCGAGGTCGTCGAGGTCGACCGCCTCCCGCCGCAGGGCCCCCTCCTCGGCGCGGGTCAGGGCGAGCATCGATTCCACGAGCTCGGTGAGGCGGGTGCTCTCGGCGTCGACGACCTCGGCGAGCGTCGCCAGGTCGGTGGCGCCCGGGTGCTGCTGCGCGAGCTGCGCGTGCTGCGCGAGCGAGGCGACCGGGGAGCGGAGCTCGTGCGAGGCGTCGGAGAGGAACCGCCGCTGCGCGAGCTGCGCCTGCTCGAGCCGGTCGAGCATGCGATTCATCGTGCGGGCGAGCGTCGCGACCTCGTCCCGCGTCGGCGGCACGTCGACGCGCCGGTCGAGCTGCGCGGAGCCGATGGCGTCGACGTCGCGACGGATGCGATCGACGGGCCGGAGCGCTCGGCCGACGACGACCCACACCGTGAGCGCGATCGCCGCGGTGAGGAGGGGCAGCAGCAGGGCGAGCAGGGCACCGACCGTGGTCGTCGCCGCCGCGACCTGCTCGAGATCGCGCGCCACGACGACGTCGAGCTCCGCTCCGCCGATCTCGGCGTCGGTGCTGGAGGTGACGACCTCGCCCTCGTCGGTGCGCGCGAGCCCCTCGAGCGGCAGCGGCTGCGCGACGTCGTCGTCGGAGGTGGCGAGCACGACGCCGTCGCGCTGCACCTGGGCGACGCCGTCCTCGACGTCGTCGAGCCGGGTGCCGCCCGTCGCCTCGAGTCGGTCGGCGAGCTGCTCGGCGAGCTGCTCGGCGGTGGTCGCCTCGCTGGCGGTCAGGGTGGTGCCGAGAACCCCCACGAAGGCGAGGCCGATGATCGCGAGGCCCGCCGCGACGGCGGCCGCGGTCACCGCCGTGATCCGCCCGCGCATGCCCCTCGGCCTTCGCTGCGCTCGGGCGGAGCTCGGCCGCGGTTCAGCCACCGTCGGGCGCCAACCGGTAGCCCGCTCCGCGCAGGGTCGTGATGGCCGATCGCCCGAAGGGTCGATCGATCTTCGCGCGCAGGTGGCCTATGTACACCTCGACGATGTTCTGGTCGCCCTCGAAGTCGGCGTCCCACACGCCGTCGATCACGTCGCGCTTGCTGACGACGATGCCCGCGTGGCGGGCGAGGTACGCGAGCACGGCGAACTCGCGGGCGGTCAGCGGGATGTGCTGGGCGCCGCGATGCACCGTCCGCGCCGCCGGATCGACCCGCAGGTCGCCGAGCTCGATCGTGACGGGCCGCTCGCGCGCGCCGCGCCGCACGAGCGCGCGGATGCGGGCGACGAGCACGGCGAAGTGCACGGGCTTCACCACGTAGTCGTCGGCCCCGGTATCGAGCCCCTCGACCTCGTCCCACTCGCCGTCCTTCGCCGTCAGCATCAGCACGGGAGTCCAGTCGCCGCTCTCCCGGAGGGTGCGGCAGACGCGGTACCCGCTCATGCCCGGCATCATGATGTCGAGCAGGATGGCGTCGTACCGGTGCTCCTGCGCGTACCAGAGCCCGTCGACCCCGTTGCCGGCGACGTCGACGGCGAAGCCCTCGGCCTCGAGGCCGCGACGGATTCCGTCGGCGAGCCGGACCTCGTCGTCGACGATGAGCACGCGCATCCCCACAGTGTGGAGGCGGGGGCCTGAAGCGGCGCTGAAGCGCGCCGCCCGGTGCCGCTAGACCCCGTCGACGTAGAACCAGTGGCCGCCCTCGCGCACGAAGCGGCTCGTCTCGTGCTGCGAGCCGCCGCCCTCGGGGGAGCGGAAGAAGGCCTCGAACTCGACGCGCCCCTCACGGTCGAGCGGGCCGCCGCGCTCGGTGCGCAGGATGTCGAGGCGGTACCAGCGCAGCTCCGCGTCGAGCGTGAGCGGTGCCGGGCGGGTCGAGGCGTGGTGGCTCGCGAGCAGGTACGCGGCGTCACCGAGGGCGAAGGCGGAGAAGCGCGAGCGCATGAGGCGCTCGGCCGTGGGCGCGGGGGCGCCGGCGTGGAGGGGCGCGCAGCACTCGGCGAGGGGGAGTCCGCTCAGGCAGGGGCAGCGCATGCGCTTCAGGCTAGGGGAGCCGGGGCGGCGAGCGCCGCCGGCCGTCCCGCGGAAAGATCGCGCGCGGTGCGGACATGACCCTCATGTGACGACCGCCGTCGACTCCGCCCGCCGTGCGCGTTTCGCCGCGCTCGTCGCCGAGTGCGGCGAGCCCCTGCAGCGCTACCTGCGCCGCCGCACCGACCCCGACACCGCGGACGACGTGCTGAGCGAGGTTCTGCTGGTGTGCTGGCGGCGGCTCGATGAGATCCCGGTGGATGCTCTGCCCTGGGTCTACGTCGTCGCGAGCAACTGCCTCGCCAACGCCCGCCGGGCCGCTCGTCGCCGCGAGCGGCTGGTGCAGCGCATCCGCGTCGTCGATCCGCCGCAGCCGGCGCCCTCCGCCGCCGAGAGAGCGCGCACGGGCGGCGCCGCCGCGGCGGACGCCGAGCTGCACGCCGCCCTCCGGCGCCTGCGCCCGGCCGAGGCCGAGGTGCTGCGCCTCTGGGCCTGGGAGGAGCTCGCGCCCGGGCGGATCGCGGTCGTGCTCGGCATCAGCGCGAACGCCGTGTCGATCCGGCTGCACCGGGCGAAGAAGGCGCTGCGGGCCGAGCTCGAGCGGGCCGGTGCCGCGCCGATCGGGACGGAACAGCCCGGGTTCGGAAAGGTCGGGCTCGATGCCGGACATGTCGGGGATGACGGAGGGAGCCGGTGATGGGCGACGAGGACGAGGTGCTGCGGCGCCGACTGCGCCGCGCGGATCCGGCTGCCGAGGCCGACCCTGCCGCCGCCCGGCGGCTCGAGCAGATCACGGAGACGATCATGAGCAGCAGCATCCGCACCCCCGCCCCCGCCGGCACCGAGGGGGACGCCCGACGGCCCCGGTGGATCCTGCCGGTCGCGCTGACCGGCGCCGCCGCGGCGATCGCCGCCGCCGTCGTCATCGGCACGGGCGGCGGCGCCTCGCCGACGCGGTTCGTCGCGCCGGAGGCCGTCGGCCCCGCCACGTCCTGCGCCGTGCTCACCGCCGAGGGGCTCGCGATGAACGAGGTCGCCTTCGCGGCGACCGTCACGAGCGTCGACGGCGACGAGGTCGCGCTGGCGGTGACCGAGCGCTTCCGCGGGGAGGTGACCGACGAGGTCATCGTCGCGCAGGGCACCGATCCGAATCTCGAGTACTCGACGGGCGAGTTCGTCGCCGGCGGCGACTACCTCGTCGCCGTCACCGATGGCGCAGCGGCGTCGTGCGGGTTGACGGGGCCGGAGAGCCCCGAGCTGCGCGCGCTGTACGAGGAGGCCTTCGCCGGCTGAGCGCACTGCGACGTCACCCGTCGGCGAGCGCCGCGATGACCTCGAGCTCCTCGGCGCGGGTGAGCCCCGCGCGGCGAGGGCGGTCGAGCCCCCGCGCGCGCTCGTCGGCGAGCACGTCGACGAGGGTGCTGCGCAGCGGCCGGGTGCGCCCGCCCGCCGCGCGGTACCGCTCGCCCGAGCGGCGCGCGAAGCCCTCGTACCCCGCGGGCAACCAGAGCGGCAGCGAGCGCGGGCCCGCCCATGGGGCGACGCCGTGCGCGACGAGCGCCTCGTCGTCGGCGCTGACGAGCGGGGCCGTCGCGCCGGCGACGTCGGCGGCGAGCGCGAGCATCTCCTCGAGCGGCAGCGGGTCGCCGACGGCGTTGACGACGCCGGTCACGCGCGAGCGGGCGGCGTCGGCGATCCAGTCGGCGAGGTCGCGGGCGTCGATGACCTGCGCCGTCTGCCGCGCGCGTCCCGGCACGAGCACGGGCTCCGCGCCCGCGAGCGCGAAGCGGCCCGCCCAGTAGCCGAAGCGGTCGCTGCCGTCGCCCGGGCCGACGATGAGGCCGGGCCGCGCGATCAGCAGCCGGTCGCCGACCCGGTCGGCCGTCGCCTGCTCGGCCGCGACCTTCGCGTGCGCGTAGTCGGTGAGGTCGGTGGGCTCGACGAGGGCCGCCGTCTCGTCGGCGCCGGGCTCGTCGTTCGCGGCGTACACCGAGACGGAGGAGACGAGCGTCCAGTGCTCGGCCGCCGGGGCCAGCGCCTCCAGCGCTCCCGTGACGAGCGACGGCTCGGAGGCGAGCTCGATCACGGCGTCCCAGTGCGAGCCGCCCACCACGTCGTACGCCCCGGGCTCGCGCCGGTCGCGGGTGATGAGCGCGGCGCCGGCGGACGCATCCCCGGATGCTCCGCGCGCGAGGCACGTGACGTCGTCGCCGCGGGCGACGAGGCTCGCCGCGATGAGCCGGCCGAGCCAGGCCGTGCCGCCGAGGACGAGGACGCGCGCCACGGCGATCAGGCCCCGACGTACCGGGCGAGGTGCTCGCCGGTGAGGGTGGAGCGCGCCGCGACGAGCTCGGCCGGCGTTCCCTCGAAGACGATGCGGCCGCCGTCGTGACCGGCCCCGGGGCCGAGGTCGATGATCCAGTCGGCGTGCGCCATGACGGCCTGGTGGTGCTCGATGACGATGACCGAGCGGCCCGCGTCGACCAGGCGGTCGAGCAGCCCGAGCAGGGTCTGCACGTCGGCGAGGTGCAGACCCGCGGTGGGCTCGTCGAGCACGATGACGTCACCCTTCTCGCCGAGGTGGGTCGCGAGCTTGAGTCGCTGACGCTCGCCGCCCGAGAGCGTCGTGAGCGGCTGCCCCAGCCCGATGTAGCCCAGTCCCACCTCGACGAGCCGGTGCGCGATGGCGTGCGCCGCGGGGATGCGGCCGGGCCCCTCGGCGAAGAAGGCCTCGGCATCGGCGGCGGGCATCGCGAGCACCTCGCTGATGTCCTTGCCGCCGAATCGGTGCTCGAGCACGCTCGCCTGGAACCGGCGGCCCTCGCAGGCCTCGCAGGGGCTCGCGACGCCGGCCATCATGCCGAGATCGATCTCGATGACGCCCGCGCCCTTGCACACCGGGCAGGCGCCTTCGGAGTTCGCGCTGAACAGCGCCGGCGTGACCCCGTTGGCTTTGGCGAAGGCGGTGCGGATCGAGTCGAGCATGCCCGTGTAGGTCGCGGGGCTGCTGCGCCGCGACCCGCGGATGGCGCCCTGGTCGATGGCGACGACGCCGGGCCGAGGAGCGACGGACCCGTGGATGAGCGAGCTCTTGCCGGACCCGGCTACTCCGGTGACGGCGACGAGCACGCCGAGCGGGATGTCGACGTCGACCCCGTGCAGGTTGTGCGAGCGGGCGTCGCGCACCTCGATCGTTCCGCGCGGCGTGCGCGGGGCATCCTTCACCAGCACGCGATCGTGCAGATGGCGGCCGGTGAGGGTGCCGCTCGCCGTGAGCTCGGCGAGGGTGCCCTCGAAGCAGATCGTGCCGCCCGCGGTGCCCGCCCCGGGCCCCAGATCGACGACATGGTCGGCGATGGCGATCGTCTCGGGCTTGTGCTCGACCACGAGCACGGTGTTGCCCTTGTCGCGCAGGCGCAGCAGCAGCTCGTTCATGCGCTGGATGTCGTGCGGGTGCAGGCCGATCGTGGGCTCGTCGAAGACGTAGGTGACGTCGGTGAGCGACGAGCCGAGGTGCCGGATCATCTTCGTGCGCTGCGACTCGCCCCCCGAGAGCGTGCCCGACGGCCGGTCGAGCGAGAGGTAGCCGAGCCCGATCTCGACGAAGGAGTCGAGGGTCTGCTGCAGCACGGACAGCAGCGGCGCCACGGCGGGGTCGTCGAGCCCGCGCACCCAGGCGGCGAGGTCGCTGATCTGCATCGCGCACGCATCGGCGATCGAGACCCCCTGGATGCGCGAGGACCGCGCCGCCGCGTTCAGCCGAGTGCCCTCGCACTCGGGGCAGCGGGTGAAGGTCACCGCCCGGTCGACGAAGGCGCGCACGTGCGGCTGCATCGCCTCGCGGTCCTTCTGCAGAAAGGACTTCTGGATCTTCGGGACGAGCCCCTCGTACGTCATCTTCATCGACTGCAGCTGCACCTTGGTGGGCTCGCGGTAGAGGAAGTCCTGCCGCTCGGTCTCGGTGTAGTCGCGGATGGGCTTGGTGGGGTCGAGGAAGCCGGACTCGGCGAAGATGCGCACCATCCAGCCGTCGACCGTGTAGCCGGGCATGGTGAGGGCGCCCTCGGCGAGCGAGAGGCTGTCGTCGTAGAGCTGCGCGAGGTCGATGTCGGAGACCGAGCCCATGCCTTCGCACCGCGGGCACATGCCGCCGAGGTACACCTCGTCGTCGACGACGATGCGCTCGCCGGTGGCCGTCGTGCGCACCCCGCTCGTGCGGCTCGTCGGGATGTTGAACGAGAACGCGTTCGGGGCCCCGATGAACGGCTCGCCGAGCCTGCTGAACAGGATGCGCAGCATCGCGTTCGCGTCGGTGGCCGTGCCGACCGTGGACCGGGCGTTGGCGCCCATCCGCTCCTGGTCGACGATGATCGCCGTCGTGACGCCCTCGAGCAGGTCCACGTCGGGGCGCGCCTGACTCGGCATGAAGCCCTGCACGAAGGCGCTGTAGGTCTCGTTGATCATGCGCTGCGACTCGGCGGCGATGGTGTCGAAGACGAGGGAGCTCTTGCCCGAGCCCGAGACGCCCGTGAACACGGTGAGGCGGCGCTTCGGGATGTCGACGCTCACCTCGCGCAGATTGTTCTCGCGCGCGCCGACCACGCGGATCAGGTCGTGCGTGTCGGCCGGGTGCCGGGCATCCGTCGCGGGGCGAGCCGGTGCGGCGGGGCTCGGAGCGGCGGAGGCGGCGGTCATGCGGTCAGGATACGGGGGAGGGGCGGCGCGGTCAGCGTTGCGGAATCTATCGACTATCGATAGATTTCCGTCATGACCTCCTCGACATCGTTCTTCACCGCCGGCCTGGTGATGGCGCTGCGCGTCGTCATCGCGCTCAGCCTGCTCGGCTCGCTGCTCGTGCAGGGCATGATCCTGCCGCTCGTCTGGGAGGACCTCGCCGGGGCGCCCGAGCTGTCGCGCACCCTCTTCGTGCTGCTCATCGGCGCCGGCGTCGTCACCCTGCAGGTCAGCGCCGTCTGCATCTGGCGCCTGCTGACGATGGTGCGGCGCGGCTCGGTGTTCAGCCGCGCGGCGTTCCGGTACGTCGACGTCATCATCGGGGCGATCCTCGTCGCCGCGGCCCTCATGGCCGGGCTCGGCCTGCTGCTCGTTCCCGGGGGAGTGGCCCCGGGCGTCGTCGGCCTCATCGGGGGCGCGGCCCTCGTCATCGGCGGCGTCGCGCTGCTCATGGTCGTCATGCGCGTGCTGCTCGCGCAGGCCGTCGAGCGCGAGACCGAGGCGCGCGCGCTGCGCTCCGAGCTGCAGGAGGTGATCTGATGCCGATCGTCGTCGACATCGACGCCATGCTCGCGCGGCGCTCGATGGCGGTCGGCACGCTCGCCGAGCTCGTCGGCATCACGCCCGCCAACCTCGCCGTGCTCAAGAACGGGCGCGCCAAGGCGGTGCGCTTCACGACGCTCGACGCGCTCTGCGCGGCGCTCGACTGCCAGCCGGGCGACCTGCTGCGCTGGCAGCCGGAGGGGGAAGGCGTCGCGGGCGACGATCCCGCGGAGTCGTCGCCCGGCCGCGACCTCGCCGCCGGATCGAGCGCACGATGATCGTCCACGCGTCCGCGACCCTGACCCCCGCGTCGCGCGTGCTGCTCTGGCACGGCGGCACTCCGCACACCGGCCGACTGCTCGCGCCCGTGCTCGCCCTCGCCCGAGCGCTCGACCGAGAGCTGGTCTGCGTCGCGCGGCCCGGTTACGGCGGTGCGCCCCGGCACCGGGGCCGCAGCGTCGCCGAGGGCGCGGCCGACACCGCCCTCCTGCTGCGGCAGCACGACCTGCACGACGTGCACGTCGCGGGGTACTCGGGCGGCGGGCCGCACGCGCTCGCCCTCGCGGCCGCCGAACCGACGCGCATCCGGGCGGTCGTCGTCGCGGGATGCCCCGCCCCGTACTCGGGAGGCGACGAGTGGTTCGCCGGCATGGTCGACCCGGGTGCGCTGCGCGCGGCGGTCGAGGGCATCGCGGCGCGCGACGGGCATCCCGAGGTCTGGGAGCCCCGGTCGTTCACGGCTCGCGACTACGCGGCGCTCGAGGGGGAGTGGGGCGTTCTCGGCGAGGACGCCGGCGCCTCGGACGAGCTCATGGACGGGGGAGCGGTCGATGACGACGTCGCCTTCGTCACCGACTGGGGGTTCCCGCTCGCCGCGGTCGGCGCCCCGGTGACGGTCGTGCACGGCACGCAGGACCGCATCATCCCCGTCGCCCACGCCGCGCTGCTCGGCGGTCGGCTGCGGGATGCCCGACTCGCGATCCACGACGGCGAGGGGCACGTCTCGGTGCTCGAGCACCTGGGGCAGCACCTCGCGGAAGCCGGCGGTTAACGCGCGCCGTTCCGCGGGATACGCTCAGCCCATGAAGCGCATTCGGTTCGGCAGCGGCGAGGTCGTCACGGGCGACGCGGTCGCGGCCGCGCTCGTGGAGTACATCACCTCGGTGCCCGCCACCGAGGGCAGCGTCTCGGTCGACATCCCGGTGCTCGGTGACGACGGGCAGACCTCGGTCAGCACCTTCGTGGTCGGCGCCGACACGCAGATCGAGGTGTCGGCCGGGGACGACCTGCACGTCGACCACGAGGCGTTGCGGTTCCCCGTTCCGGAGCTGCCCATCATCGGGCTCGTCGCGACCATCGAGACCGACCCGCAGGCGGAGCGGACGGCCGAGGACATCGACGCCATGATGGCCGACATCGACGACGGGCTGGGGCGGTAATCGTGGGCCGATTCATCTACGGAACCCCGTCGATCACCGTCGAGTTCGACGACCGGGTGCTCGCGCACCTCAAGATCGTCATCCTGTCGAAGGTGCGGCGCGGCGAGAGCTTCACCTTCTCGTGGGAGTACTCGGTCGCCTCCGGCAGCGGGCACAGCTCGATCTGGATCAACCCGACTATCCCGCTGCAGTTCGACTTCGACGGCAGTCGCGAGCCGCGGCTCAACCGCGCCTGGGTCGAGGAGCTCGTCCGGCTCAGCAACACTCCCGCGGGTCTGCGGGTCGTGCCCGAGCCGCCCGAGGTGCCCGAAGTGGGTGCCGGCGGGCGTTGACGCGTAGACCGCTCCGCGAGGACTGGGGCGGGACTCAGGATAGGAGCTTCTGCGCGACTGGATCTAAGAGATATCGCCGTAGGTCGTGAGGTCGCTGTTGGCAGCCGTACCGACCGAGAGTGTCTGACTGTGGCTTCGTTCGCTTGGTGGCGGGGTTTTTGCAGCGCTCCGTGGCGGTCTTGTTGCCGCGATCACGCAGGGCTGGCTGCAGGTAGGTGTCGCGGTCTGAACCGAGAGGGGTGCGCCCGGTCGGGGCCGTTTGGATCGCTGCCGCTACATCAGAGTCCGAAGGCTCCGCCGCTGACGAGGATCACGATGCCGAGGCCGATGAGAACGATGGGGAAGAGGATGTGCTCCCAGCGTTCGAGCACTTCGGCGATCGGGGGGCGGGTGGCGACGAACTTTGCCAGGGCCACCAGGACCGCGACGAGCGCGAGGAAGACGATGCAGTAGGCGACTACTGCGAGAGGTTCCACGCTGAGGAAGACAGGGGTGTAGACGCCGATGTTGTCGCCGCCGTTGGCAAGGGTGACGCCTGCGACTGTCCACACGCCGACCTTCTTGCCGGCAACCTTGGCCTCGTCGTCATCGTCGTCATCGTCTCCGCGCCAGGCCTGCCATGCGGCCCAGAGGCCGAGGCCCAGAGGGATGAGACCGAAGTACGGGATGGCTGCCGAGGGCAGGAATGCTCCGGCACCGATGGTCACCAGGACCGCGGCACCGAGGATGCCGGCGAATCCGAGGTACTGGCCGGCCAGAATGCGGGCGGTAGTGCCGCGCTGGCCTGCCCCTCGCGCGAAGAAGAGGGAGAGCACGATGATGTCGTCGATGTTGGTCGCTGCGAACAGGCCCATCGCCTGCAAGACCGAGGTGAGGATCATGCGCCCTCCCCAGCTGCGTCGCATCCGGGAAGCGAGCAGGCGGGATCGATGCACGGGGCGTCTTCGTCCACTGCCAGGGTGGCATCGACCAGTGCCGTCAGCGCCTGCGCCAGGTGCGAATCGGCGATCTCATATCGTGTCCGACGACCCTCGGGCTCGGAGACGACGATCCCGCAATCGCGCAGGCATGCCAGGTGGTTGGACACGTTCGGGCGTGTCAGGTCCAGATCTCGGGCCAGTTCCGCCGGGTAAGCGGGATGGTCGAGCAGGGTCAAGATGATCCGGGATCGAGTGGGGTCGGCCAGTGCACGACCCAGGCGGTTCATCACGTCGAGACGCGAAGCAATAGTCAGCATGGACTGAACTATACAGCGCGCACTGAACACTCGGTCACAGGCGTCAGCCCAGATCGCATGCCCGTAAGGGGAACCCTCACCGGGACACTTCGAAGTGACAGCGGCGCCGATCGAGATCGGGCTGGATGCTCGATCTGGACATTCCCGTTGGACCCGCCCGCAAATATGCCCGATGAGGGGGCGTCAAAGGCTACCGTCGTCGCATGCTGATCGGGTATGCGCGCGTCTCCACCATCGAGCAGGATCTGACCGTCCAACAGGATGCACTGATGGCTCTCGGAGTCGAGGAACGGAACATCCACGTCGACCACGGACTGACCGGCACGAACCGTGCTCGGCCGGGCCTGCGCGAGGCCCTAGCCGCGTGTCGCGAAGGCGACACCCTCGTGGTGTCGAAGCTCGACCGGCTCGCACGCTCCCTGCCGGACGCCCGCGACATCGCCGACGAGCTCGCTGCGAAGGGCGTGCGTCTGAGCCTCGGCGGAAGCCTCTACGACCCGACAGACCCCGTTGGTCGGTTGTTGTTCAACGTGCTCGGCATGGTCGCCGAGTTCGAGGCAGATCTCATCCGGGCTCGCACCCGCGAGGGCATGGCGATAGCCCGAGCAAAGGGCCGTCTGCGCGGCAAGAAGCCGAAGCTCTCCCCGACTCAGGAGGCGCACCTCGTCAGCCTTCATCGCGCGGGCGCACACACTTCCGGCGAGCTCGCGGAGTTATTCGGTGTTGCCCGTGCGACTGTCTACCGCGCCGTGGAACGCGCCTCCCGAGTGAGCTGATCAGAATTCGCTCTCATTGCCACCGCTCCCTCTTGGTGGACATGCAGCCGGAACCTCTGACCCGCCGAGAACCACCGAGCCCTTGACAAAAGACCTAGAATAATTGAGGTGAACTTCACGAACAGAGTCGTCGATCAGGGCGTGAACTTTCCAGCAGCGACCTTCGTCGCCGCAGGTCAGGAGTCACCCAAACCCTCAGCAGTCCGACGCTCAGCCAGACGCGGAACGACCGCGACGCAAAGAGGTACCTGTTGAGCACGAGCGGGGCGGGGCCGAAATGAGGTTGAAGTGACCAGCAAGCGAAGCGATCGGTGAATCGCCCCGGGTTTGATGGAGGGTCTGATTCCCCGAGAGGATCGGATCATGCCAGCACTGAGGAAGTATCCGCAGGAATTGCGGGAGCGGGCTATTCGGCTCGTGCAAGAGGCGCGTAAGGAGGATTCGGAGCTGTCGCTGAACGCGGCGGTGGTCCGGATCGGGCAGCGGACGGGGGTGAATGCCGACACGTTGCGTGGGTGGTGCAAGCAGGCCGCTATCGATGCCGGTGAGCGGCCCGGGACCACGACCGGCGATGCGGCTCGGATCAAGCAGCTCGAGGCGGAGAACCGCGAGCTGAAGCGTGCCAACGAGATTCTGTTGGCGGCCTCCTCGTTCTTCGCGCGGGAGCTCGACCCGCGACTGCCGTGGTAGTTCAGTTCATTGACGATCATCGTGACCGGTTCGGGGTCGAGCCGATCTGCCGGGTGCTCTCCGAGCACGGCGTCAAGATCGCCCCGTCTGGTTACTACGCCTTCAAGTCCCGTCCGATATCGGCGCGAGCGGCCAGCGATGCGGAGCTCGTCATCGAGCTCCGCCGAGTCTTCACGGATCGGAGCCTCGGGCGCGGGATCAGCGGGGTCCGGAAGATGTGGCATCTGCTGCGCCGAGAAGGCATCGTGGTGGCGCGCTGCACTGTCGAACGTCTCATGCGGCAAGAGGGTCTGCGTGGGGTTCGTCGGGGCAAGCAGTTCGTCACGACCCGCTCTGACGACAAGGCGGCCCGCCCGGCTGATCACGTCGAGCGTTGCTTCCGCGCAGACCGTCCAAACGAGCTCTGGGTCGTGGACTTCACCTATGTTCCAACATGGTCCGGGATGGCGTTCACCGCGTTCGTCACCGATGTGTTCTCCCGGCGGATCGTTGGCTGGCGCACGATGAATCGAATGCCAACCGAGCTGCCGTTGGACGCGCTCGAGATGGCACTCTGGGTTCGTGATCGCGCCGGTGAAGACGTCACCGGCGTGATCCAACATTCGGATGCGGGAGCGCAATACACCGCGATTCGCTACGCCGACAGACTCGCCGACGCCGGCGCGATCGCGTCGATCGGCACCGTCGGCGACAGCTACGACAATGCTCTCGCCGAGAGCGTGGTCGGGCTCTACAAGAACGAGTGCGTGAAGATCGACGGACCGTTCCGCGGGGTTGACGACCTCGAACTCGCGACCCTCTCCTGGGTGCACTGGTTCAACGAGAACCGACTGCACTCATCGATCGGATACCTCACACCCATCGAGATGGAGAACCAGTACTACCGTGAGATCAACCCCCAGCGTCAGCCGACGTTGGGAGAACCCGCCCTCCACTAAACCCGGGGCGATTCACACCGTCCTCGAACTCAGCGCTTAACCCATCACTTCGAAGGACCGCGCTACACCACTACCTGGGACTTGACCGTCGGCGATGTAGGCCAAGAACAGCGCGAGATCGTTCTGGATCGCACGGATCGTAGACGGGGAAAGGTGCTGGATGCCTCGCAGCTCGGCGAAGAAGTCGTGCGCCTCCAATTGCGTCCACTGCCACGGGTATTTGCCTGACCAGTCCATGAATCTGCGAACGGTTCGCTGGCGCCTGGCTGCGGTGCGTTGCTGGAACCCTTGCGACAGCTGAGCGTGAGTCCATCCGTCGAGCATTGCGATGCACAGCGATTCGGCGTCGATGGCGGCGTCGGGCGATCGAAACAGGCGAATCCGACCCGTCTGCTCCATGACCACCTCCGTGTCAGAATCTGCACCAATGATGCATCAGATGCAACATCCGAGACGAAAATGCCGGTCAGAGCGAGGTTCACGTGATGCATCAGATGCATCACTCGGCGGGCTTTCCGCTACTCATGGATCGAGTCGCTCTGAAGGAAAACCAAGATGGCGGCCGTGTTATGGACACCGCGTCAGTCCGATCGGGGAGGGAGACCAATCGTGCGTATGGGACTCATGCCCGACTTGAGCTGACATAATGATGATTATCGGAGTGTGGCCGACGGTGTCGATCGGGGCCTCGCTCGCCGCTCAGCCCCGCTGAGTGCGAGTCGGCGTCGTGAGCTGCGCCGCCCGCGCCGCCGGGCGGCCGATGAGGAACCAGGCGATCGGCCCGAGGAGCGTGGCGAAGATCACGACGGCCGACCAGACGGCGGTCGCCATCGACGACAGTCCGTCGGTGTGGCGCGCGATCGACACGAGCGAGACGGCGATGAGCGCGATCATCAGGATCGGCACGATCGTCCACGCGAGGTCGTAGGCGGCGGGCAGCGTCGGATTCGCGGTCTCGGCGGCGGAGCCTGCCAGTGCGATGGGCATGCCGGCAGTCAAGCACCTCGAGGGCGCGAGCGCGAGCATTCCTCCGCTGCGGGCCGCCCCGTGCCGATCCCTAGTCGGCGGCGCGGTGCCGGGCGCCGATGCGGAACCAGAGGGCGACGCCGATCGGGCCGCCGACCATGACGACCACGATCCATCCGATGAGCGCGCGCGGGGGCATCCCCTCGCGGTGGGCGGCGATCGAGGCGAACGCCGCGCCCCACATCACGACCAGCAGGATCATGACGATCGAGACCCAGCTGGAGAAGAAGGGCCCGACCGTCGCGGCACGGTCGTACTGCGTGCCCGGGATCACGTCGACGAGGGCGCGCGCGGCGAGCCGGGCCGACTCCCCTGCTGCCTGCGCCGTGAGATTCATGGCTGCAGTGAACCACGATCGGCTCGGAGCGTCACCCGGCGAGGTGCGCGCGCACGGCCTCCATCGCAAGATCGTGGTCCTGGACGTCGGGCAGGCCCGAGACCGTGAGGGTGCCGACGAGCGCTCCCCCGGCCATCCGCAACGGGATGCACCCACCGGCCAGCGCGTAGTGCACCGGGTCGAGCCACCCCAGGTCGCCGTCGTCGAGCTCGTGCCGCACGCGGGCCTGCAGGCTGCTGATCTCGAGCCTGCGCACGAGCCGGATCTTCCGCTCGATCCACGCGTCGTTGTCGGCGCTCGTCCCGTCCGTCACCGCGTGGAAGGCGAGCTGGTCGCCGCGCGTGACGCGGATGGCGACGGGGAGCGACCGTTCGACGGCGAGCGTCAGGGCGCGCGAGCCGAGGTCGACGGCGTCGGCGTGCGCGAAGGCCGGCAGGAGCGACTCGCGCTCGTCGGCGCGGACGCGCTCGAGCAGGGCGAGCAGCTTGGGGCGGGCATCCCTCGTCGGGGTCATGCCGGCGCCGTCGGGGCGAAGCGTCGCAGCAGGGCCGGCAGCTCGGCGGGTTCGAAGGGCTCCGCGCCCGCCTCGAGCTCGTCGGCGGTGACCCAGCGGTGGGCGGTGACGTCGACGTGCTCGTCGTCCGTCCAGTTCTCGGAGCTCGGCGCGAAGCGCTCGGGCACGCGCACGAGGTAGTACTCGGCGTGGCCCCGGTCGTGGTCGGCCTCGTCCCAGGCGACCGGGAAGTCGAGGGAGAAGACCGGCCCGTCGACGCCGTCGATGCGCAGCCCCGTCTCCTCGAAGAGCTCGCGCACGGCGGCGTCGGCGTGCGACTCCCCCGGGTCGACCCCGCCGCCGGGCGTGATCCAGCGGGCGAACCGCGAGGAGTCGGGCGCCGCCGTCATGAACAGCAGCGCCGCGCCGTCGGGGGCGAGAAGCAGGATGCGCGAGGTGCGGCGCAGCCCCGGGGTGGCGACCACGGAGGGCTACTCCCCCGCGGCGGTGAAGGAGGAGGTGTCGCCGACCAAGCGCGTGTTGTCGGCGGGCACGGGGTCGACGGCGGCCTGCGCGACCTCGGCGGCGAACTCGGCCACGTTGTACAGACGCCCCGCGTCCTGCTTGCGGGCGTCGATCGCGCCCGGGTTCGCGCGCTCGAGCAGGGTCGCGGTGATGGTGCCCTCGATCATGTCGCCCGAGACGACGGTGAAGCCGATGCCGGCGGCCTCGAGGTGCGGGATGCGCTCGCGCAGGGCGTCCTCGCCTGCGCGCTTCGACAGCGCCACCGGCTCGTACTCGGGCATCGTCGGCACGGTGCGGATGAAGTGGGCCTGGTGGCTCGTGACGAAGACCACGCGGGATCCGGTGCCGAGCAGCGGGAGGGCGGCGTCGAGCACGTTGAGCTGCGCGTCGCGGTTGAGGCGCAGAGCGTAGTCCTCGCCCATGTTCGCCTCCATGCCGCCGGAGGCGTTGAGCACGAGCACGTCGAGCGATCCGAAGCGCGCGCGCACGGCATCCATCATCGCGGCGACCGAGTCGGGATCGGTGAGGTCGGCGCCGATCGCGAGCCCCTCGGTTCCGGCGGCCTCGAGCTCGGTCAGCAGCTTCTGCGCGCGGGGCGCCTTCGAGCGGTAGTTGATGACGACGTTCGCGCCGGCCTCGGCGAAGAGGCGGACGGTGTCGGCGCCGATGCCGCGGGAGGAGCCGGTGACGAGGACGGTCTTTCCGGCGAGCACGCCGGCGGGGAGAGGGCTGTTCACAGCGCCGACACTATCGCGTCGTCCGCGGGCGGGGAGGGAGCCGGGCGGCCGTCGGAGGCCGGTGATAGCGTCGGCACCACTCGACCCGGGAAGGGGCGCCGATGCTCGTGGATCTGACCCAGTACCTCTGGATCGTCTGGATCGTCTTCGTGCTGATCTGCGTCATCATCGAGCTGCTGACGCTCGAGTTCACCTTCCTCATGATCGGCGCCGGCAGCCTCATCGGCGGCCTCGGCGTCAATCTGCTCGGCGGCGAGTGGTACTGGCAGGTTGCGGCCGCCGCGATCGTCGCGGCCCTGCTGCTGTTCACCATCCGGCCCCTGCTGCTGAAGACCCTGCGCCGCGGCGGCGACGTGCGCGGCTCGAACACGAACGTCGACGCGCTGGCCGGGATGCGCGCTCGCGTCACCGCCCCCTTCGACGGGCACGGCCAGGGGTTCGCGAAGCTCGCCAACGGCGAGACCTGGACGGCCCGGCTCGCCCCGGCCCACGAGACCACCACCCTCACGGAGGGCGATCGCGTGATCGTCGTCCGCGTCGACGGAGCGACCGTCGAGGTCGCCCCCGAGGAAAGGAGCGCCCCCGCGTGACCACCCCCACCGAGTTCATCGGGCAGCTGTTCGTCATCGCCCTGCTGGTCGTCCTCGGCATCTTCGTCGTGGTCGTCCTCATCCGGTCGATCCGCATCGTGCCGCAGGCCTACAACGGCGTCGTCGAGCGCCTCGGGCGCTACCACAAGACCTTGCAGCCGGGCCTCAACATCCTCGTTCCCTTCATCGACCGGCTGAAGCCGCTCGTCGACATGCGCGAGCAGGTCGTGTCGTTCCCGCCGCAGCCGGTCATCACCGAGGACAACCTCGTCGTCTCGATCGACACGGTCATCTACTTCCAGGTCAACGACGCCCGCGCCGCCACGTACGAGATCGCCAACTACCTCGCCGGCGTCGAGCAGCTGACCGTCACGACCCTGCGCAACGTGGTGGGCGGCCTGAACCTCGAGGAGGCGCTGACCAGCCGCGACAACATCAACGGGCAGCTGCGCGTCGTGCTCGACGAGGCCACCGGCAAGTGGGGTCTGCGCGTCAACCGCGTCGAGCTCAAGGCGATCGACCCGCCCGCCTCGATCCAGGACTCGATGGAGAAGCAGATGCGCGCCGAGCGCGACCGCCGCGCCGTCATCCTCACCTCGGAGGGCTCGAAGCAGTCGCAGATCCTCGAGGCCGAGGGCGCCCGCCAGTCGGCCATCCTCAAGGCCGAGGGCGATGCGAAGGCCCAGGTGCTGCGCGCCGAGGCCGAGGCCGAGTCGATCAAGATCGTCTTCGGCGCCATCCACGCCGGCAACCCCGACAGCAAGCTGCTCGCCTACGAGTACCTGCAGACGCTGCCGAAGCTCGCCGAGGGCGACGCCAACAAGATGTGGATCATCCCGAGCGAGCTCACCGAGGCGCTCAAGGGCATCGGCGCCGGGTTCTTCCCCGGCGGCGGCGCACCCGGTCAGCCGACCGCCGCTCCCGGCCACCCGAACGCCGCTCCCCCGGCCGGGCCCGCCCGCTAGGTGCCCGCGCACCCGTACCTCGCCGCTGCCGGCCCCCGCGTGCTCGCGCACCGGGGGCTGGCGACCGCGGCCCCCGAGAACACCCTGCTGGCCTTCGCGCACGCCCTCGCCCTCGGCATCACCCACATCGAGACCGACGTGCACGCGAGCCGCGACGGCGTCGCCGTGATCGCGCACGACGCCGAGCTTCAGCGCGTGGCCGGCCGCCCCGGCGGCGTCGCCGAGCTCGACGCCCGCGCGCTCGGGCGGCTCGACCTCGGCGGCGGTCACGGCATGCCGACGCTCGACGCCGCGCTCGAGGCTTTTCCCGAGGCGCGGTTCAACATCGACGTCAAGAGCGCCGCCGCCATCGCGCCGACCGCCGAGGCCGTGCGCCGGCACCGGGCCGAGCATCGCGTGCTGCTCACCTCCTTCAGCGAGCGGCGGCGCGCGGCCGCCGTGCGGCTCGCGCCGGGCGTCGCCACGAGCGCCTCCGGGCCGCGGTTCGCCGCCGCGCTCCTCGCCGCCCGGGTGGGGCTGCGGCCGCTCGTGCGCCGCGCCCTCGCCGGCCTCGACGCGGTGCAGATCCCCGAGCGCGCGCTCGGCATCGAGACCACCGCTCCCCCGCTGCTGCGCGCCTTCCACGACGCCGGCGTCGAGGTGCACGTCTGGACGATCAACGACCCGACGACCATGCGCGCCCTGCTCGAGCGGGGCGTCGACGGCGTCGTGACCGACCGCGCCGACCTCGCCGTGGAGGTGCTGCGCTCGCTGGCATGACACTGGCAATGGTCTGGGAAAGGACCTCCCTCCGCGAGGGCGCCCCGGCACCAGGTCTATACCTATACATAGATTCGACGAGCGGACGACGTCACGAGACGGGGGTGGATCATGGCCGATCGCACATTGCGCGGGATGCGCTTGGGCTCGCAGAGCCTGCAGAGCGAGGAGGGCGTCGAGTTCGCCTCGCGCCAGCGCGCGCAGTACCGCACGACCGACGGCGAGCACTTCGAGATCGTGTTCTCGGCCGACGCTGAGCTGCCCGACACGTGGGAGTCGCCGAAGAGCGGCCAGGAGGGCGTGCTGCTCGCGCCCGACGGCACGCCGATCGACATCGTGCAGGGCGAGGTCAAGGCCGCCCGCACCCACTGGGACATGCTGCTCGAGCGCCGCAGCATCGCCGAGCTCGAGGAGCTGCTCGAGGAGCGCCTGCAGCTGCTGCGCGAGCGACGCGGCACCGCGGGCAGCGAGAGGCTCGGGGCCTAGCTCCGCCCCGTGGCCGCGTCGGCCCCGCCGCGCAGGCGGTCTCGCACGCCCCACGCGGTGACGCGCCAGAGCGCCTCGGCGACGATGCCCGCGTGCATCTTCGAGCGGCCCGACGCGCGCTCGACGAAGGCGATGGGATGCTCGAGGATGCGTCTGCCCGCGCGCTCGAGCATCCACGCCGTCTCCACCTGGAAGCAGTACCCGTGCGAGGAGACGACCGCCTCGTCGACGCCCTCGAGCGCCGTGACGCGGTAGACCCGGAAGCCCGCCGTGATGTCGGCGATGCCCGAGCGCAGCAGGCGCCCGGCGTAGCGGTTGCCCGAGCGCGAGATCGCCCGTCGCACCCACGGCCAGTTGACGACGCTGCCGCCCTCGATCCAGCGCGAGCCGATCACGAGGTCGGCGGCGTGCGCCTCGGCGAGCGCGATCATCGCCAGCAGCTCGGCCGGATCGTGCGAGCCGTCGGCGTCGATCTCGACGACGAACCGGTAGCCCTGCTCGCGCGCCCGGGCGAAACCGGCGAGGTAGGCGGAGCCGAGACCGCGCTTGCCGTCGCGGTGCAGCGCGGACACGGCGGGGTCGACCGCGGCGAACTCGTCGACGATGCGGCCCGTGCCGTCGGGCGAGGCGTCGTCGACGACGAGCACGTCGGCGGCGGGCACAGCGATGCGCACGCGATCGATGACGGCGCGGATGCTGCCCGCCTCGTCGTACGTGGGCAGCACGACGAGCACGTCGGCGTCGGGGCGGCGGGTCACGCGAGCGGCTCCGGGGTCGACGGCGCGAGGCCGTGCGGGTCGGATCGGCGGGGGTCCGCTGCGCGCCGCCCCGCGCGCCCGAGGTGCAGGGCCGCCAGGGCGAGGGAGGCGAGGCCGAGCATCCCGAGCCCGAATTCGAGGGTGCGGCCGAGCGCGTGCGCGGGGGTGATGACGGTGCTGAGCGGCACGTCGGCGACCATTGTCCCCGCCTCGTAGAGCGGCAGGCTGTCGATGTCGCGGCCGTCGGGGCCGATGATCGCGCTCGCGCCCACGGTGGAGGCCTGCACGACGCTGCGGCCCCGCTCGATGGCGCGCAATCGGGCGATGGCGAGCTGCTGCACGTTCTGGTCGCTGCGGCCGAAGTCGGCGTTGTTCGTCGGCGCGGCGATGAGGGTCGCGCCCTCGTCCACGATGCGCGCGAGCACCTCGTCGTCGACGATGTCGTAGCAGATGGCGATGCCGGTGACGACCCCGCGGGCGACGAGCTCGGCGTCGTCGAGGATCGTGTCTCGCTGGCCGAAGGAGTAGTCGCGCGGCACGAGGTCGAAGAGGTCGGGGGCAAGCGGGTAGAAGAAGTCGCGCTCGGGCAGGTACTCGGCGAAGGGCACCGGGTGGATCTTGTCGTACTGGTCGACGCTGCCCTCCCCCTCGCGCCAGAGCAGGGCCGAGTTGAAGGTCTCGTCCCCCTCCTGCGTGATCGTTCCGACGATGAGGGGTGCGTCGAGGTTGCGCGTCACGACGTCGAGCACCGACGCCGAGTACTGGTCGCGCAGCGGATCGATGTCGCTGGAGTTCTCGGGCCAGACGACGAGGTCGAGCTCCTCCCCCGCGTCGAAGAGGGGTCGCGTCGCGTCGTAGTGGTCCTGCAGGATGGCGCCCCGCTCGCGGCCGGCGAACAGCCCCGCCTCGGAGTCGCCCTGCACCGCGGCCACCCGGGCGGTGCCGGAGGTGACCGTCGGGAAGGCCGGCCAGACGAGCAGGAGGGCCGCGAGGGCGACGACGCCCGTCCCGCGGGCGAGCACCGGTGTGCGGCGCTCGACGACGACGGCCGCGAGCGCCGCTGCGAGGAGCGCGACGAGGAAGCTGAGCCCCGACATCCCGACCCAGCCGACCCAGCCGGCGAGCGGCCCCTCCGCCTGCGTGACCGCGAGCCGGCCCCACGCGAAGCCGCCCCAGGGGAACACGTTCGCGATGCCCTCGCGGAGCATCCACAGGGCGGCGAGCACGACGGGGAGCAGAACGAGGCGGCCCGCCGGCCCGGGGAACGCGCGCGGCAGCCAGCGCCAGGCCAGCGCGATCGGTACGGCGCCGAACGCCACCCACAGCACCTGGGCGATCGTGAGCGCCAGCCACGGCACGGGCCCGAGGTAGACGGTGAGCCACTCGATGAGCGCACCGTAGTAGACGAAGCCCCCCACCGCGCCGACGAGCAGCGCCCCGCGCAGGCTGCGACCCCGCAGGCTCAGCAGGAAGAGCGCGGTGCCCCCGATCGACAGCGGCCACCAGCCGCGGTCGGGGAACCCGGCGTCGAGCAGCAGCCCGCCGGCCGCGGCGGCGAGCAGGGCCAGCCCGATCGGCATGCCGGCATCGGCTTGCGACGACGTCGGCGGCGGGCCGAGGAGGGGGGTGCGGGGGTGCGGGGCGAGCGCGGCATGCATCACCCGATCGAGTCTACGAGCGCGACGATGGATGCTCACGCCACCGAGCTGTAGGCGACGATGCCGCGCCGCACCCCGTCGAGGGCCGCGCGCGCGGTGCGCCCGACCGGCCCGTCGGCGACCACCGAGATCTGATCGAGCAGGTCGATGGTCTGCTTGCACCAGCGCACGAAGTCGCCCGCCGCGAGCCCGGCGTCGCGCAGGACCTTCTCGAGCGGGGCGCCCTTCGCCCACTGGTACATAGGCAGGGCGAGGGTCGTGGCGAGCATGATGGTGCCGGGAAGCTGGTGCTCCTGCTCGAGGTCGTCGAGCTCGGCCCAGAGCAGCTGCGTGCGCTCGAGCGCGGGGCGGAAGGCGCCGCGCGGCAGGGCGTACTCGGGCGCCTGGCCGTCGTCGCGCCGCGCCTCGAAGACGATCGCGCAGGCCATCGCCGCGAGCGAGGGGGCGTCGAGGTCGTTCCAGAGGCCCGTCCGCAGGCTCTCCGCGACGAGCAGGTCGCGCTCTCCGTAGATGCGGCGCAGCGCCCGGCCGTCGTGCGAGAGGCCGAGGCGGCCGTGCTCGTCGGGCACGAGGTAGTCGAGGCGGCGCAGCACGTCGACGACGCGATCGAAGACCTGCGCGACGGCGCCCGTGCGGCCGTGGATCTGGCGGCTCACCTTGTCGGTCTCGCGCTTCAGGCGCCACCAGCGCTCGGCCCAGCGCGAGTGCGCCTCGCGGTCGGCGCAGCCGTGGCAGGGGTGCTTGCGCATGCGGGTGCGCACGCCCTCGATCTGGCGCTGGCGCCGATCGCGCTCCGCCCGTCCGCCGGCCTCGCCCTTCTGCGCGCGCAGGCGCTCGAGGTCGCTGAGCTCGCGTCGCAGCGCCGCGTACTCGCCGAAGTCGCCGAGGTGGCACTGCATCGACTGCGCGTAGCCCTCGAGCGAGGCCTGCTGCTTCCGCACCGTGCGGGCGAGGTCGACGACCGCGCGGTCGGCCTGGAACTGCGCGAACGAGCTCTCGAGGATCTCGCGGGTGCGCTGGCGCCCGAACTGCTCGATGAGGTTGACGGCCATGTTGTACGTCGGCCGGAAGCTCGAGTTCAGCGGGTAGGTGCGGCGCGAGGCGAGCGAGGCGACGGCCTGCGGGTCGAGCCCGCCCGTCCACTGGATGACCGAGTGCCCCTGGGTGTCGATGCCGCGGCGCCCGGCCCGGCCGGTGAGCTGCGTGTACTCCCCCGGCGTGATCGGCACGCGCGCCTCGCCGTTGAACTTCTCGAGCTTCTCCAGCACGACCGTGCGCGCGGGCATGTTGATTCCGAGCGCCAGGGTCTCGGTGGCGAAGACGACCTTGACGAGCTTCTTCTGGAAGAGCTCCTCCACCACCTCCTTGAAGGCGGGCAGCATTCCGGCGTGGTGCGCGGCGACCCCGCGCTGCAGGCCGTCGAGCCACTCCCAGTAGCCGAGCACCGCGAGGTCGTCGTCGCGCAGCGTGCGGCAGCGCTCCTCGACGATCTGGCGGATCTCCTCGCGCTCGTGCGCCTCCGTCAACCGCACGCCGGTGCGCAGCAGCTGGGTGACGGCGCCGTCGCAGCCGGCCCGGCTGAAGATGAAGAAGATGGCGGGCAGCAGGTTGCGCTGCTGCAGCATCCCCACGATGTCGGCGCGGGATGCCCGGCCGTCGCCGTCCGCGCGCTTCTCCCACCGGCGCGGGTGGTGCTGCCGCCCGCGGTGCGGGGTGTGCCCGCCCGCGCGCGCGAGCTGCACGAGCTCGGGGTTGACGCGGTTGGTCGCCGCCTGCCCGCTCGAGTCGAAGAGGTCGACCATCTTGGAGCGCACGACGACGTGCTGCTCGAGCGGCACGGGCCGGGTCTCGCTGACGATGACGTCGGTGTCGCCGCGCACGGCCTGCAGCCAGTCGCCGAACTCCTCGGCGTTCGACACCGTCGCGCTGAGCGAGATGAGCGCCACGTGGGAGGGCAGGTGGATGATGACCTCCTCCCACACCGCGCCGCGGAACCGGTCGGCGAGGTAGTGCACCTCGTCCATGACGACGTAGGCGAGGTCGCGCAGCAGGTCGGAGTCGGCGTAGAGCATGTTGCGCAGCACCTCGGTCGTCATGACGACGATCCGCGCGGAGGCGTTGATGTTGGTGTCGCCCGTGAGCAGGCCGACCTCGCTCGCGCCGTAGGTGGCGACGAACTCGTTGTACTTCTGGTTGCTGAGCGCCTTCATCGGGGCGGTGTAGAAGATCTTCGCCCGCGGGTCGAACATCGCCAGGAACACGCCGAACTCGGCGACGATCGTCTTGCCGGCGCCGGTCGGGGCGGCGACGAGCACGCTGCGCCCCTCCTCGAGCGCGGCGCAGGCGGTCTGCTGGAAGGGGTCGAGGTCGAAGGCGGCCTGCTCGCGGAAGGCCTTCAGGCGGGGATGCTTGCGCAGGGCCGCGGCGGCCGCGAACCGCTCGGCCGGGGTCGGATCGCTCATGCGGGGGCCGTGTCGATGCCGTACTCGGCCGCGAACGCCGCATCCTTCTTGGCGACCCGCCTGTCGTGCAGCACCGCGACCGCCGCCGCGAGGAAGTACAGCCCGATCATGGGGATGGCGAGGAGCACCATCGAGAGCACGTCGGCGGCGGGGGTGGCGAGGGCCGTGAAGGTGGCGACGCCGAGGATGGCCCAGCGCCAGGCCTTGAGGATGCTGCCCCCGGTGATGACGCGGGCGAAGTTGAGGGCCACGAGGACGACGGGGAAGATGAAGCCGACGCCGATCGCGAGGATGAACTTGATGGCGAAATCGAGGTAGATGCGAGCGCTGAGAAAGGTCGCCGACTCGTCGAACGAGAAGCTCGTGAGCAGGGTGACGATGTTCGGGAAGACGTACCACGCGGCGAGGCAGCCGCCGACGAAGAGCGGAGCGGTGGCCGCGAGGAAGCCGATGGCGTATCTCTTCTCCTCGCGGTGGAGCGCGGGGACGATGAAGGCCCACAACTGGTAGAGCCAGATCGGCGAGGAGGCGATGATGCCGACGACGATCATGATCAGCAGGCGCGTGTCGAAGGCCTCACCGATGGTCGTGTAATTGAGAGTCGCCTGGACGTTCTCGTCTGCTTCGGCCCGCACGAGGACGGGCGCACTGAGCGCCGCCCAGATCGGATCGACCGCCCACCAGGCCGGGATCGCCGCGACGACGATCGAGAGCCCGGCGATGGTGATGCGCTTGCGCAGCTCGACGAGGTGCGCGCCGAGGGTCATGCGGCCCTCGGGATTCCGGGGCCGCGCGGTGCGACCGGCCACCGGCTACTTCGTGGCGGTGGAGTCGGTGCCGTCGCCGGTGCGGGGGGCCGGAGCGGCCGAGGGCTGCGCGGCGGGGGCGGAGTCGCTCGGGGCGGCGGTGCTCGTGGCCGTGCCGGCGTCGGTCGCGTCCTCCTCCTTGCCCGCCTTGATCTCCTTCTTGAAGATCGTCGCGGACTGGCCGAGGCTCTTGGCGAGCTGGGGCAGCTTGGGCGCGGCGAAGAGGAGCAGGATGACCAGCAGCAGGATGAGGCCGGTCCAGCCGGAGAGTTGAGGCATGACAGCGTCCGTCTCTTGAGTCGGGGTGCGAAGCGCCGTCAGTCTAGCGCCCGCTCCCCGCACCCTCCGCGGCGCCGCCCGGGAGGACGCCGTGCGATCGCCCTACGCCGGCGGCCGCTCCCCCGCCGCCGCGAGGGCCGCCCGCGCCCACTCCGCGGCCGTCCGGCGCGCGTGCTCGGGGGCCGTGATGACGCCGACGCCCGCGAGCCGCGCCGCGAGGCGGCCGATCATGCCCTCGTGCGCGAGCGGGATCGTGACGGTCGCCTCGTCGCCCGCGTACACCACCTCGTCCTCGGGGCCGAGGAAGTCGTGCAGCAGGCCGAGGGCCGAGGCGGGCATCCCGACCGTCACCCGCAGGTCGTCGGCGTCGCCGCGGAAGAGCTCCCCCGGCGCCGAGGAGGCGGGGTGCTCGGCCGCGGGGCCGATCGGCTCGGCGCTCGCCATGCGGTCGAGGCGGAAGGTGCGCTCCGCGTCGCGGCTGAGGCTCCAGCCGCGCAGGTACCAGACGTCGTCGATGGATTCGAGGCGCAGCGGGTCGACCTCGCGCAGCTCGCGCTCCCCCGCGCTCGTGACGTAGTCGATGCGCAGGCGCTCCCGGCTGGCGACCGCGGCGGCGACGATCGTGCGCAGCGGGTCGACGGCGGTGGGATGCACGGCGAGCGGCGTCACCGTCGAGGCCGAGCCGCGCGCCAGCTTCGCCATGAGCTGCCCGATCTCGGGCCGCTCGGCGAACGCGGGCAGCGCCGCCACCGACTGCAGACCGGCCAGCAGGGCCGCGGCCTCGCGCGCCGAGAAGCGCGGCCGCTGCTGCAGGGGCGCCGCGCGGAACCGGATGACGTCGCGCTCGTCGAAGTCGTCCCAGTCGATGTCGAAGAGGCCGTCGTGCTGGTAGAGCCCCTCCGCCCCGGGATCCCCCGTGGCGGTGAGGTAGGTGACGTACTCGCGCATCTGGGCGGGCGTGACGCCGAAGTGCTCGGCGGCCTCGGCGACCGTCACTCGCGCCTGGTCGATGAGGTACGGGACGAGGGCGAGCAGGAAGGCGAGCTTCTCGCCGGACTTCTGCGGGGCGCGGCGCTCAGCCATGGGCCGCCGCCACCGCGCGCCAGCGGTCGAGCACCGCGGCGCGCAGGCTCTCGGGCTCGAGCACGCGCACGCCCGCGCCGAAGGCGGCGAGCTCGTCGGCGAGCACGTCGAGGTCGGTCGTGCGGATGCGCAGGGCCTCGCCGTCGTCGCCCGTCGCGGCGTCGGGCACCGCCTCGACCTCGGTGCCGGCGCGGTTGCGCAGCACGACGTCGGCCTCGCTCCCGCTCGTCGTGCGCACGAGGGCCGTGGTGCGCTCCCAGACGCGCTGCAGCTCGGCGCCGGCCCGCGCGGCCTCGTCGGGCGCCGCGGGGCGGGCGGGGGCATCCTCGATGCGCACGGCGCCCACGATGCGGCGCAGCAGGAAGGTGCGCGGCCCGCCGGCGACCTCGTCGTGGGCCTGGAGGTGCCAGCGGCCCTCGTGGTTCACGAGCGCGAGCGGCGAGACCGTGCGGCGCTCGGGCTCACCGCGGCCCGCTTTGAGATAGGGGAAGCTCACCTGCCGACCGCGGTCGATCGCGGCCGCGAGCGGATCGTAGGAGGGGTCGCGGGTGCCGATGGAGGGGGCGAAGCCCAGCTCCTGCGCATCGACCGAGAGGCCGAAGGAGCGCAGCTTCACGAGGGCGCGGCGGGAGTGCTCGGAGAGCGAGCCCTCGCGCCAGACCTGGCCGGCGAGGGTCAGCAGGGCGTACTCCTCGGCCGAGAACTCGACGTCGTCGGGCAGCTGGTAGCGCTCCTTGGCGATGCGGTAGCGCTGCTGCTTGGTGTCGTCCTCCGCGCCCGGGGGCGCGACCGTCTCGAGCGGCACGCCGAGGTCGCGCAGGTCGTCCTTGTCGCGCTCGAACTGGCGCTCGAGGTTGTCTCGGTCGGCGGCGACGGCGTAGCGCTCGGCGTAGCCGTGCACGGTCGACAGCAGCTCGTGCTTCGTGAGGCCCTGCGTCGTCGCGACGAGCGCGAGCACGAGGTTGAACTGGCGCCGCTCGACCGGCACGCGGGCGCGCACGGCGCCGGACGCGGCGGGCGCGTCGGCGGAGCGGCGGGCGGCCACGGGGCCCGCTACTGCTCGATGCCGAGCACGTCGACGACGAAGACCATCGTCGAGCCCGGCGGGATGCTCGCGGGAGCCTGGCCCTCGGGGTAGCCGTCCTCCGGCGGGATGATGACGATCACCTGCGAGCCGACGGTCTGCCCGATGAGCCCCTCGGCGAGCCCGGGGACGACGCCCTCCGGGTCGTCCTCGAAGCTCGCGGCGGTGAAGGTGGAGGCTGCGCCGCGCTCCCAGCTCGAGTCGAACACGGTCTTCTCGTCCCAGAGCAGGCCGGTGTAGTGCAGCACGACGCGGTCGCCCTCGGCGACCTCCTCGCCGTCGCCCGTGACGAGCACGTGCGTGCGCAGTTCGGCAGGGGCCTCCTCGTCGGGGATGGTGACGCCGGGCACGCCCTCGGGGCTCGTGACGACGGCCGGCACGCCCCGCGCGCCGAGCTGGGGCTGGCCCGTCGCGCGGCCCAGGTAGCTCTGCACCACGTCGATGACGGCGACGACGGGTGCGTCGTCCTCGAAGCCGAGCGCGGGGTCGAGCGCGCCCGAGCCGAAGACGTCGGCGATCGTCGCGGTCGCGGCGATGCGCGAGCCGACCTCGGCGCACTGCACGACCTCGGCGAAGAGCGGCGTGGTCGCGCCCTCGGCCGGCTCGCCCGCGGTGGTGCGCAGCGGGTCCTGCTCGTCGTCGTACGCGGTCGCGGTGATGAGCTCGCCGCTCGCGGCGTCGAACAGGCTGACCTCGAGGTCGACGATCGCGCCCTCGCGCACGAGCGCGCCGTCGCCCCCGACGAGCACGGACTGCTCGGCGCCCTCGGAGATGAGGGGCGTCGGGAAGCTCACCTCGGGGGTCTGCCCCACCTCGCCGCTCGCGTCGACCGTCGCGGCACCAGGGCCGGTGCCGACGAGCGGCTCGCAGTCGGCGGGAGGGACCGTGCATGCCGTGAGGGTGGCGAGCAGGACGCCGCTCAGGACGATCGCGGCAGCGGGAGTGCGCACGGAACCTCTTCTTGTCGCGGTGGGGGTGGGCCTGACCACTCTACCGGCTGGCCTCGGGCTGATCGGGGGTCGCGGCGGGGCCCTCGGACGCATCGTCGGAGGACGCGGCGGGCGCCTCGCGCGGGGCGTTGCGGAGGGCGGAGCGCTCGGCCAGCGACTGCGACTCGCGCACGACCTTGCGCAGGCGCTTGTCGCTCGCCTGCCGGTCGCCCAGCGCGCCGGGCGTCCACAGCTCGACGTCCTCCTCGCTGTGCTCGGTCTTCGAGCCGCGGCGCGCCTTCGTGAACGGCGGCGCGCCGGAAGCGAGCAGCCGCGCGGTGATGAGGAAGCCGGTGTGGGCGACCATGCGGTGGTCGGGGCGCACCGAGAGGCCGTCGACGTTCCAGCCCCGCACCATCGTCTCGCTGGAGAGCGGCTCGGTGAAGCGCTCCATGCCCCGGATGGCCTCGGCCGTGCGGGAGAGCTGGGTCGCGGTCGCGACGTAGCAGAGCACGACGCCGCCGGGGGCGAGCGCCTCGGCCACGGCGGGGAGGCACTCCCAGGGGGCGAGCATGTCGAGCACGACCCGGTCGACCGTGGCCGGCGCGCAGGTCTCGGGCAGGGCATCCTGCAGATCGCCGAGGGTGATCGTCCAGTTCTCGGGCGCCTCGCCGAAGAAGGCGGCGGCGTTGCCGCGGGCGATGTCGGCGAACTCGGCCCGGCGCTCGAAGCTCAGCAGGCGGCCGGTCGGGCCGATCGCGCGCAGCAGCGACATCGAGAGAGCCCCCGAGCCCACGCCGGCCTCGACGACCGTCGCGCCCGGGAACACGTCGGCGATCGAGACGATCTGCCCCGCGTCCTTCGGGTAGACGATCGCGGCACCGCGCGGCATCGACATCACGAAATCGTTGAGCAGCGGCCGCAGCGCCAGGTACACGACGCCGGCGGAGTTCTCGACGACGCTGCCGTCGGAGAGGCCGATGAGCTGCTCGTGGGGCAGGATGCCGCGGTGCGTGTGCAGGGCCTTGCCGGGTTCGAGCGTCACGGTCGTCATCCGGCCCTTGGGGTCGGTGAGCTGCACCTGATCGCCGATGACGAAGGGGCCGGACTGGCGGCGCAGGGTCATGAGGTGCCTTCCGGATGGTGGTGGCGGTGCAGGGCGAGCGCCAGGTCGTCGACGCCGCGACCGTCGAGGGTCGGCCAGAGCACGTGGGTCGGGGCCTCGTGCAGCTCGACGTGGCAGGGCACGCCGATCGCGGCCGCGCCCGAGGCGATGGCCGAGACGAGCCCGAACTCGCTGTCCTCGATGGCGGCGCAGCGCTCGATGGGCACGCCCAGGCGCTCGGCGGCCAGCAGGTACGGCTCGGGGTGGGGCTTGGCGTGCTCGACGTCGTCGCCGGCGACGACCACCGCGAAGACGTCGTCGCCGATCGCCTCGGCCACGGCGAGCGCCATGCGCCGCAGCGACATGGTGACGAGGGCGACGGGGATGCCCTCCGCGCGCAGCGCCGCCAGCAGCTCGCGCGCTCCCGGGCGCCAGGGCACGCTCTCGGCGATCTGCGCCATGACGCGATCGGTCAGGTGGTCGATGATCGCCGTCGTCGACAGGGAGACACCCGCCTGCTGCAGGATGCGGGCGGAATTCTCCAGGCCCGAGCCGACGAGCTGCATGGCGTCGTCATGGCTCCAGGTGCCGCCGTGCTCGGCGACGAGCGCGGTCTCGGCGGACATCCAGTACGGCTCGGTGTCGACGATCGTGCCGTCCATGTCCCACAGCACGGCGGCGGGCCGGTCGGGGGCGTGATGCGGTGTGGTCACGACGGTCGAGTCTAGAGGCGTTCTATCCTGGGGAGTCCCCCGCGCGAGCCCGCGCGGACGGCCCCCGATTCCCTAAGGCGAGTGCGTGACCTCCACCGATCTGTTCCGCAGCGGACGGCTGCTCGTCGTGGCCTTCGAGGGCTGGAACGACGCCGGCGAGGCGGCGAGCGGGGCGGTCAAGGCCCTCAAGGAGGTGCTCGACGTCGTCGAGATCGCCGACATCGACCCCGAGGACTACTACGACTTCCAGCTGAACCGGCCGCAGATCGAGACGACCGACGACGGGCGGCGCGTGCTGCGCTGGCCCTCGGTGACGATGTTCGGCCCCGCCAACGACGACGGTCTCCCCCGCGACGTCGTGCCCGAGGCGCCCCTCAACGTCAGCGGCACCAACCACGACAACATCTACCTGCTCGTCGGCACCGAGCCGAGCCGCGGCTGGCGAACCTTCGCCACCGAGACGATGGATCAGGCGCTCACCGCCGATATCACGGGCATCATCATGCTCGGCGCGCTGCTCGCCGACGTGCCGCACTCGCGGCCGATCGCGGTGCACGCCTCCAGCGAGAACGCGCAGGTGCGGGAGGAGCTCGAGATCGAGCGCTCGACCTACGAGGGGCCCGTCGGCATCCTCAGCGTCATCGCGGCAGCGGCGGAGGAGGTGGGCATCCCCGTCGTCACGCTGTGGGCCTCGGTGCCCCACTACGTGCACAACGCGCCCTCCCCCAAGGCCATCCTCGCCCTGCTCGACAAGCTCGAGGAGTTCGTCGACGTGACCATCCCCCGCGGCGACCTCGTCGACGAGGCCCGCGCGTGGGAGGAGGGCATCGACTCCCTCGCCGAGGACGACGAGGAGATGTCGTCGTACATCGTCGCGCTCGAGAGGGCCCGGGATGCCGTGGAGGCGCCCGAGGCGAGCGGCGAGGCGATCGCGCAGGAGTTCGAGCGGTACCTGCGCACGCACGAGGACGACGAGGAGCCGGGCGAGGCCCAGGAGTCGGACGATCCGGATGCGGCCGCTCCCGCGGACGACGAGGGCGACAGCGGCACCGGCAGCGGACCGGCCTCGGCGGCCTGACCGCTCGGGCGCCTACAGCGGGTCGAGCACGCCCGTCGCCAGCAGGATCAGCAGCGCGCTGCCGAGCACGACGCGGTAGATCACGAAGGGCAGGAACGAGCGCTTCGAGATGTACCGCATGAGCCCCGCGATGACGGCGAGGCCGACCCCGAAGGCGACGACCGTCGCGGCGGTGATCTCGAGCGCCGAGAAGGGGCTCGCGCCCGGCTCGCGGATGGCCGTGACGAGCTCGTAGAGCCCGCTGCCGAAGACGGCGGGCACGGCCAGCAGGAACGCGTAGCGCGCGGCCGCCGGCCGGGTGTACCCGAGGGCGAGGCCCATGGTCGTCGTCGCGCCGGAGCGCGAGACGCCGGGCACGAGCGCGAGCATCTGCGCGGCGCCGTAGGCGAGCCCGTGCGGGTAGGTCAGCTCGTTCAGCTCGCGGTCGCGCCGGCCGAGGCGGTCGGCGAGGCCGAGGATGATGCCGAAGACGATGAGCACGATCGCCACGAGCCACAGCGAGCGGAACGCGGTGCGGATGTACTCCTGCGCGAGGTAGCCGACCACGACGATCGGGATCGTGCCGATGATGATGAGCCAGCCCATCCGCACGTCGGGGTGGTTCGCGGGCAGCTCGCGCCGCAGCACGTGCCGGAACCACGCGCCGATGATGCGCGTGATGTCCTTCCAGAAGTAGAGCAGCACCGCGAGCTCCGTGCCGATCTGCGTGATCGCGGTGAAGGTCGCGCCCGGATCCTGCGCGCTCGGCAGGATCTCGCCGGCGATGCGGAGGTGGGCGCTGGAGGAGATCGGCAGGAACTCGGTCAGGCCCTGGATGAGGCCGAGGACGAGGGCTTCGAGGAACGACACCCGCAGACTCTAGTAGCGGCGCAGCAGGTCGGTGAGCGCGGCGTGGCCGAACTCGAGCGCCGAGAGCGGCACGCGCTCGTCGACCCCGTGGAACATGGCGGGGAAGTCGAGGTCGGGCGTGAGCTTGAGCGGGGCGAAGCCGTAGCCGGTGATGCCGAGCTCGCTGAGCGCCTTGTTGTCGGTGCCGCCGCTGAGCAGGTAGGGCAGCACCTGCGCCTCGGGGTCGTGCCGCTGCAGGGTGGCGACCATGGCCTCGACGAGCGGCCCCTCGAAGGGGTTCTCGAGGCCCACATCTCGCACGACGACCTCGATCTCGACGTCGTCGGGCAGCATCGCCCGCACCTCGGCGAGCACGGCGTCCTCCTCCCCAGGCAGGGTGCGGATGTCGACGAGCGCCTCGGCCGTGTCGGGGATGACGTTGTGCTTGTACCCGGCCTGCAGCAGCGTCGGGTTGCTCGTCGTGCGCAGGGTCGCCGTGAGGAACCCCGCGGCGGTGCCGGAGCGCAGCATGAGCTCGTCGGGCCCGGTGCGCTCGGGGTCGACGCCGAGCAGCCGGGCGATCTCGCCCAGCAGCCGCTCGGTCGTGCCGGTGAGGTGCAGCGGCCACTCGCGCCGCCCGATGAGCGCGATCGCCTCGGCGAGCTTCGTGACCGCGTTGTCGTGGATGACGCGCGATCCGTGGGCCGCCGTGCCGCGGGTGCGCAGGCGGATCCAGACGAGGGCCTTCTCGCCCGTCTGCAGCAGGTAGGCGCGCTTGCCGCCGATCTCGACCGAGTAGCCGCCGACCTCGCTGATGGCCTCCGTCGCACCGGCGAAGTGCTCGGGGCGGTGGTGCACGAGGTGGTGCGAGCCGTAGACGCCGCCGTTCTCCTCGTCGGAGAAGAACGCCACGACGAGGTCGCGGTTCGGCCGCGCCCCCGAGCCGAGGATCTCGCCGAGCGCGGTGAGGATCATCGCGTCCATGTTCTTCATGTCGACGGCGCCGCGGCCCCACAGCATCCCGTCGCGGATCTCGCCGGCGAAGGGGTCGACCGACCAGTTCGCGGGGTCGGCGGGCACGACGTCGAGGTGGCCGTGCACGACGAGCGCGGGACGCTCGCCGCGGGCGGTGTCGACGGGATGCTCGTACGAGCCGTCGACGCGGGCGATCACGCTCGTGCGCCCCGGTGCGGCGTCGATGAACTCGGGTTCGAGCCCCATCCCGGTGAGCAGCGCGCCGACGTACTCGGCCGCCTCGGTCTCGCCGTTGCTGCGCCCCTCGCCGTAGTTGCTCGTGTCGAAGCGGATGAGATCGCGCGCGATCCGGGCGGTGTCGTGGAGCTCGTCGCCTGCCATGACGACCACGCTACCCGGCGCTCGCCGCGGTGCGAGGGGGCCCCGAGGACGTGCTAATGTCGTCTCTCGGTTGCCCCGCCCTCGTGCGGAGCAGCCGGACCAGCGCGGGTGGCGGAAATGGCAGACGCGCTAGCTTGAGGTGCTAGTGCCCGGATAGGGCGTGGGGGTTCAAGTCCCCCCTCGCGCACGCTGGTCCGGTCGGATGGAGCTCGACTCCGCTCGACCGTGAGACCCGGTTTACGACCTGGTTGAGACAGGCCTGATCCGTCAGGTGAACGGCCCCGGTGAGCATCGCTCCCGGGGCCGTTCGGTCGTTCCGGGGCGTGCTCGTCCCGTCCGTCCGTCGCGACGATCCGGGCGAGGGATGCTCCCGGTAGGGTTGCGCGCGATGACCGTGACGCGACGCAGCCTCCTCGCCGGTGCCGCCGGCGTCTCGGTGCTGGCGCTCGCCGCGTGCACGCCGGATCCGCCGCGGCCCGCGCCGACCGCCACCACCCCTCCCCCCGTCGATCCGCTGCGGCCGCTCTCGATCCGCCGCAGCGACTGGACGCGGGACGGCTTCGCGCAGGGCGCGACGAGCTTCATCCCCGTCGGCGAGACGCCCGACCGGCGCGACGACCTCGCCGCCCCCGTCGACGACCGCCTCTTCTTCGCCGGCGAGGCGACCTCGCGCACGGCCCCCAGCAGCCTCGAGGGCGCGCGCGAGAGCGGCGAGCGCGCCGCGGAGGAGCTGCTCGCCGTCGCGGCGGAGGGCGAGCGCATCGCCGTCGTCGGCGCGGGGCTCGCCGGGGCGATCGCCGCCCGGCGCATCCGCGACGCCGGCTTCGAGGTGCTGCTCATCGAGGCGCGCGAGCGCGTCGGCGGCCGCATCCGCACGATCGACGGCGACGACCAGCAGCCCGACGAGCTCGGCGCGCTGTGGCTGCGCGAGGGGCGCGACGACGTGCTGCTCGCCGCCCTCGAGGAGGCCGGGGTCGAGACCGCGCCGCTGCGGCGCACGAGCGTGCGCACGGCCGAGCAGCAGCTCGACGCGGCCCTCGTGGAGGAAGCGGTCGTCGCGATCGACGCCTCCGTCGCCGCCACGGCCGAGACCGTCGCCTTCGACCTCCCCGTGAGCGGCGCGATCGCCCTGCTCGGCGCGCTCCCCGACGAGGCCCCCGCGCCGAGCGCGCCCAGCCCGCGCGCCGCCGTCGGGCTCTACACGGACGGGCTCGGCATCGCCACGGGCGCAGAGGCCCGCCGCATCTCCACCCGCTACGCGCTCGACGAGCTGCCGAGCGGCGACCGGCTGCTCTCGATCGGCGGGCTCGCGCGCTACGTCGACTCGCTGCTCGACGGCATCGACGTGCTGCAGTCGAGCGCGGTCACCACCGTGCAGCGCGACGAGGGCTCGCTGAGCCTGCGCCTCGGGGCGGGCGAGTCGCTCACCGTCGACCGCGCCGTCATGACCGTGCCGCTGGGCGTGCTGCAGTCGGGCGGCATCACCTTCGAGCCCGAGCTGCCGCTCGTCAACCGCCGGGGCATCGCCGCGCTCGGGGTCGGGTACCTCGAGACCGTGTGGGTGCGCTACGCCGAGGCGGTCTGGACGGAGCGCGCCGAGACCTGGAGCCTCGTGCCGACCGACGGCGGCCCCGACATCCGCACCTGGGTCAACCTCCAGCCCGTGACGGGCGACGCCGTGCTCGTGGGGCTGCTCAGCGGGGCGGAGGCCCGGCGGTTCGCGGGGCTCGGCGACGAGCAGGCCACCGACGCGGTGGTCGCGGCGCTGGAGCCGTTCCTGCGCGACTGAGGCGCAGCATCCCGATCGCCGATTCGAGGCGCCGCAGCGGGTGGAACCGGCCCTCGAGGATGAGCAGCGAGGCGATGAGGGCGAAGAGCGCCAGCGCGGCGAGGCTGAGCAGCGCGAACTCGCCGAAGCCGCTCACCTGCGCCGGGTCGAGGAAGAAGTACGGGTACCAGCCGACGAGCGGCCCGCGGATGAGGGTGACGACGCCCCAGCCGATCGGGTAGCCGACGACGACGGCGAGGATGCGCCAGCTCACCCGGCGCTCCCCCGGGGCGAAGAGCCAGTCGAGCAGCAGGTACGCCGGCAGCCAGTAGTGCAGGATCTGGTCGCTCCACGGCACGTCGAGCCGGTAGCCGCGCTCGGAGGCCTGCGCGGCGAGGATGGCGAACACGATGCCGGCGACGAGGAGGAAGCTGGTGACGGCGAGGCGCAGGCCGGGCATCCACCAGGGGTCGGATGCGCGCCGCAGGGCCACGATGCCGCAGGCGGTGTTCGCGACCACCGCCACCATGTTGCTCTGCACGGTGAGGTACGCGAAGAAGTTCGCCGAGGCGAAGGCGCTGAAGCCGAGGCCGTAGTCGAAGCGCGCGACGAGGGCGATCACGCCCGTGACGGCCGCGAGCAGGCGCAGCACCCCGAAGATCCGACGGCGCGCCAGGACGGCCGCGTCGGATCGGAGACTCATTCCACCGAGGGTGCCATGCTCTCGGCCCGCTGCTGGATCGCCCGCTCGCGGTTCGCCAGGAACAGCGGGAAGGTGAAGGCGATCGCTGTCAGGCCGGAGAAGGCGATGTACGCCCACAGGTGCCTCATGCCGAGGCGCCGGCCCTCGATGACGATGAAGGCGCAGCCCGTGACGGCCATGATCAGCAGGTCGGTCGTGAGGGATCCGACGGCCGGGCCATTATTGAACCAGTCGCCCAGGAAGTCGTTGCGCTCGATGATGGCGATGACGTTGTACGTCCAGGTGCCGACGAGGCCGATCACCGCGAGAACGAGGAACACGATGGCGCGAGGAGTCCAGTGACGGGTCAGGGTGCTCAGTCGGGTCATGCAGACATCATCGCCCCGTTCGGGCTGCTGCTCGACGTGGACGGGCCCATCGCGAGCCCCGAGTCGCGCACCATCGCGATCCCCTCGATCGTCGAGGATCTGCTGACGCTCGCGCACGCCGGCATCCCGATCGCGTTCATCACCGGGCGCAGCGACGAGTTCATGCGCTCGCAGGTGGTGTCGCGGCTCGTGACCTCGGGTCTGCGCTCCGATGCTCTGGTGTTCGGGGTGTTCGAGAAGGGCGGGGTGTGGGCGCCCATCACGCCCGCGGGGCTCGGCGCGCTCGAGATCGACGAGAGCGTCGCGCTGCCTGCTGCTGCGCGGTCGGCCGTCGAGCAGCTCGCGCGCGAGCACTACGGGCACGCGATGTTCGTCGACGAGGGCAAGCGCGTCATGGTCTCGCTCGAGCAGCGGGTGGATGCCCCGGCCGAGGTGTACCGCACCGCCCAGACGGCGTTCCAGGCGGCGGCGTACTCGCTGCTCGGCTCGCTCGGGGTGGGGATCCGGTACGGCTCCCGCTCGCTGCCCGACGCCTCGGGCGCCGTGCCGTTCCGCATCGATCCGACGATCATCTCGACCGACATCGAGTCGGTGCGCCTCGACAAGGATCGCGGGGCCGAACGGGCCCTGCAGTGGTTCTCGGCGCACGGGGTCGGCGCTCGCCGCTGGTACTCGGTCGGCGACTCGCGCTCGGACTACCTCATGGCCGACCACGTGCACGCCGTCGGTCTGGATGTCGCCCACGTCGACGTGCGGCCCGCCGACGGCGTGCTCGAGCGCGAGTACGAGGTGATCGTGCTCGGCGAGCTCGTGCACGATCACGCGGGGGCGGCGTTCCTGCGGGCGCGGGTCGAGGAGCTCGGGCTGTAGAGGCCGGGGTCGCGGAGCCGGCCGCCGCAGGGTGTCCGTCTCGCGCGGACTTCTAGCGGACGCGTCGGAAGAGGACCCGTCGCTCGGCGTGTCGCCCGATTCGCCGTGCAGGACGGACACGGGGCGGTGAACGAGACGCGCCGAGCATCCCGCCCTGATCGTCGACACGCCGTCGAATGTCGGTGGCAGTTGCCATATTCGAACGTATGTTCGACTATGGAGTCATGCCGGCTCTCGCCCTCTCCCCTGCCGCGTCGCTCGACGCGGCCTCCGGGGTGCGTGCGGGCTCGGTCTCCGGTTCCGGGTCGGGCTCGGGGTCGGCGGCGCTCGCCGCAGCGCCGAGCGGGGCGCGGCTGCAGACGGTCGACACCGTGCAGGCGCTGCAGGCCCGCATCGACTCGCTGCAGCGCACGACCCTCGATACCCGGCTGAAGCCGACGCACGAGGCGCTCGCCGACCTGCTGCCCGACGGCGGGCTGAAGGAGGGCGCCGCCTACTCTGTCAGCGGCTCCAGCGCGCTCATCATGGCGCTGCTCGCCGGCCCCTCCGCCGCGGGCTCGTGGTGCGGCGTCGTCGGCATGCCCGAGTTCGGCATCGAGGCCGCCGAGGCCATGGGCATCGACCTCGACCGGCTCGTGCTCGTGCCGCACCCCGGCGACCAGTGGCTCACCGTCACGGCCTCCATCGCGGATGCGCTCGGCGTCATCGTCGTCAAGCCCGGGCGGGCGGCCAGCGACGGCGCGGTGGCGAAGCTCGCCGGCCGGCTGCGCGAGCGCGGCTCGACCCTGCTCGTGCTCGGCGCCTGGCCGCAGACCGAGGCGATGATCAGCCTCACCGAGAGCCGGTGGTCGGGGCTCGGAGCGGGCTCCGGCTACCTGACCAGTCGCGAGGTGACCCTCACGGTGACGAGCAGGCGCTCGGGGCGGCCCGCGAGCGGGCGGCTGCTCATGCCCGACCCCGAGCAGGGCATCCGTCGGCTCGACCCGCCGCTCGGCGCGGGGCGCACCCGGCCCGCCGCCGTCCGCGCCGAGCAGCGCTGGCGCGAGGTCGGCTGATGCTGCGCGCGCTCTGCCTCTGGGTGCCCGACTGGCCGGTGCTCGCCGTCGTGCGCGACGGGCAGGCGAAGCCCGGCGCCGTGCTCGCCGTCGTGAGCGCCAACCGCGTCGTTGCCTGCTCGGCCGCGGCCCGGGCGCAGGGCGTGCGGCGGGGCATGCGACGCCGCGAGGCGCAGTCGCTCGCCCCGGCGCTCACCGTCGTGCCGCACGACGACGACCGCGACCACCGGGTCTTCGGCCCGCTCGTGGACGCCCTCGAGGGGCTCGTCGCCGGGGTGCAGGTCGTGCGGCCCGGGCTCGTCGTGATCGGCGCCCGCGGGCCCTCCCGCTACTACGGCGGCGAGCGGGCGGCCGCGCTCGCGCTGCGCGCCGCTCTCATCGAGGATGGGGTGACCGACGCGCGCATCGGCATCGCCGACGGCGCCTTCACCGCCGACCTCGCCGCGCGGGATGCCCCCGCCGACGCCCCCGTGCGCATCGTGCCGGCCGGCGCCTCGGCGGCGTTCCTCGCCGCCCACCCCGTCACCGTGCTCGACGACCCCGAGCTCGCCACCCTGCTGCGCCGGCTCGGCATCCGCACCCTCGGCGAGTTCGCCGCCCTGCCCGACGAGGCCGTGCGCGCGCGGTTCGGCGAGCGGGGGGCCCACCGGCACGCGCTCGCCTCGGCTCACGATGCGAGCCTGCTCGTGCCGCGCATCCCGCCGCTCGACCTCGAGCGCGTCATCGAGTTCGAGCCTCCCCTCGACCGGGTCGACCAGGTCGCCTTCGCCGTGCGCCGGCTCGCCGACGAGGTCGTCGAGACCCTCGCCGGGCACCGGCTCGTCGCCACCGCGATCCGCATCGGGTTCCGCGACGAGCTCGGCGGCGAGCAGGAGCGCGCCTGGCTGCACCCGCGCTCGTTCCGGCCGAGCGAGATCGTCGACCGCGTGCGCTGGCAGCTCAGCGGGGCGACGCGCGTGCTCGGGGCGCGGCCCGGTGGTGCGGGCGGCGGCGGTGCGCCGGGGCCGGGCGGCGGCGCGATGGGCCCGGGACTGCCCGACCTGCGCGCCCCCATCACGCGCGTACGCATCGTGCCCGAGAGCCTCGACGCCCTCGCCCACCACGAGCCGGGGCTCTGGGGCTCCGGGCCCGACGAGCGCGTGCACCACGCCCTCTCGCGCGTGCAGAGCCTGCTCGGGCACGAGGCCGTGCTCACCCCGCAGCGCTCGGGCGGGCGCACCCCCGCCGAGCGGCGGGTGCTCGTGCCCTGGGGCGACCGCGCCGTGCTCGCCCGCCCCGTCGACCGGCCGTGGCCCGGGGCGCTGCCGCAGCCCGCCCCCGCGACCGTCTACCCCTCGCGCCACCCCGTCACCGTGCTGGATGCCCGGGGCGAGGTCGTCACGGTCGACGAGCGCCTGCGGCTCAGCGCGCCGCCCGCGGGCTTCTCCCCCAGCGCCGGCGGGGCGGTGCGCCCCATCGGATCCTGGGCGGGGCCCTGGCCGCTCGACGAGCGCTGGTGGGATCCGGCGCGCGCCCGCCGCGCGCACCGGCTGCAGGTCGTCGACGCCGCCGGCATCGCCTGGCTGCTCGTGCTCGAGGGCACGAGCTGGTGGGCGGAGGCGAAGTATGACTGAGCGCGCAGCGACGAGCGGGGCGGTGCGCTGATGGCCGGCTGGCACAACCCGCCCATCCCGTGGAGCGAGTTCGAGCGCGCCCTGCGCGACGGCACCCGCCCCGGCACGGCCCCGCCGCCCGGGGCCGACGGCGGCGACTCCCCCGCCTGGTCGGCCAAGCGCGCGCCCTACCAGCCCGCCGCGATCGAGCGGCCCGATGACGATCAGCTCGTCCCCTACGCCGAGCTGCACGCGCACTCCTCGTTCTCGTTCCTCGACGGGGCCTCGAGCCCCGAGGAGCTCTTGGAGGAGGCCGCGCGGCTCGGCCTCACCGGGCTCGCCCTCACCGACCACGACGGCCTCTACGGCGTCGTTCGGCTCGCCGAGGCGGCCGAGGCGCACGGGCTCACCACCGTCTTCGGCGCCGAGCTGAGCCTCGACCTCACCGGCCCGCAGCAGGGCGTCGCCGACCCCGAGGGCACGCACCTGCTCGTGCTGGCCCGGGGGCAGTCGGGCTACCACCGGCTCGCGGCCGCCCTCACCGAGGGGCAGCTCGCCGGCGGCGAGAAGGGGCGCCCGGTGTACCGGCTCGACGATCTGGCCGACAGCGGGCGGGGCGAGTGGGTCATCCTCACCGGATGCCGCAAGGGCGCCGTGCGCGCCGCCCTCGGCGATGCCGCGCTGCCGACCCGGGCGGCGCGCGATGCCGCCGGCCGCGCGCTCGACGCCCTCGTCGACCGGTTCGGAGCGGACTCCGTCGTCGTCGAGCTCATCGACCACGGCCGCCCCCTCGACACCGTGCACAACGACGTGCTCGCCGCCCTCGCCCGCGAGCGCGGCCTGCCGATCGTCGCCACGGGCGCCGTGCACTACGCCTCCCCCGCCCGGCACCCCCTCGCGAGCGCCTTCGCCGCGCTGCGCGCCCGCCGAAGCCTCGACGAGATGGAGGGCTGGCTGCCGCCCGCCGGTACCGCCCACCTGCGCAGCGGCACCGAGATGGCCGAGCGCTTCGCCCGCCACCCCGGGGCCGTCGAGTGCAGCGTCGAGCTCGCGCAGCAGCTCGGGTTCCCGCTGCGGCAGGCGAAGCCCGCGCTGCCCAGGCAGCGGGTGCCCGAGGGGCACACCCCGATGAGCTGGCTGCGGCACCTCGTCTGGGCGGCCGTGCCGCGCCGCTACCCCGAGGCCACCGAGGCCGACCGCGCCCGCATCGGCCGCGAGCTCGACGTCATCGAGCAGAAGGACTTCCCCGGCTACTTCCTCATCGTGCACGACATCGTGCAGTTCGCCCGCTCCCGCGGCATCCTCTGCCAGGGCCGCGGCTCGGCCGCGAACTCGGCCGTCTGCTACCTGCTCGACATCACCGCCGTCGATTCCATCGCCTACAAGCTGCCCTTCGAGCGGTTCCTCTCCGCGCTGCGCGACGAGGAGCCCGACATCGACGTCGACTTCGACTCCGACCGGCGCGAGGAGGTCATCCAGTACGTCTTTACGAAGTACGGCCGCCGCAACGCCGCCCAGGTCGCCAACGTCATCAGCTACCGCCCCAAGAACGCCGTCCGAGACATGGCGCGCGCGCTCGGGCACTCGACGGGCCAGCAGGACGCCTGGTCGAAGCAGGTCGAGCGCTGGGGCGCCGTGCTCTCGAGCGACGACCACGACATCCCCGCCCCCGTCGTCGCCCTCGCCCAGCAGGTGCTCACCTACCCGCGGCACCTCGGCATCCACTCCGGCGGCATGGTGCTCACCGATCGGCCCGTCGGCGAGATCGTGCCCATCGAGCACGCCCGCATGGAGGGGCGCACGGTTCTGCAGTGGGACAAGGACGACTGCGCCTGGATGGGCCTCGTCAAGTTCGACCTGCTCGGACTCGGCATGCTCGCCGCCCTGCAGTACGCCTTCGACCTCATGCGCGAGCACCTCGACGAGGACTGGGAGCTCGCGACCCTGCCGAAGGAGGAGCAGGCCGTCTACGACATGCTCTGCCGCGCCGACTCGATCGGCGTGTTCCAGGTCGAGAGCCGGGCGCAGATGGGCCTGCTGCCGCGCCTGCAGCCGCGCAAGTTCTACGACCTCGTCGTGCAGATCGCCCTCGTGCGCCCCGGCCCTATCCAGGGCGGCGCCGTGCACCCCTTCGTGCGCCGCAAGCTCGGCGAGGAGCCCATCGTCTACGACCACCCGAAACTCGTCGAGCCGCTCGAGCGCACGCTCGGCGTGCCCGTCTTCCAGGAGCAGCTCATGCAGATCGCTATGGCCGTTGGCGGCTGCACGGGCGACGACGCCGACCTGCTGCGCCGCGCCATGGGCAGCAAGCGCGGCCTCGAGCGCATCGAGTCGCTGCGCGAGACCCTCTACGCCGGCATGGCGGGCAACGGCATCACCGGGCGCCTCGCCGACGAGATCTACGGCCGCATCCAGGCCTTCGCCAACTTCGGCTTCGCCGAGAGCCACTCCCTCAGCTTCGGCCTGCTCGTCTACGCCAGCTCGTGGATCAAGCTGCACCACCCCGGCATCTTCCTCGCCTCGCTGCTGCGCGCCCAGCCCATGGGCTTCTACTCCCCCGCGAGCCTCACCGCCGACGCCGAGCGGCACGGCGTCGAGGTGCGCACCCCGTGCATCCTGCGCTCCGGCGTCGAGGCCGGCATGGAGAGGGTCGACCTCGTCGTCGACGACGCGTGGGCGCCCATCCCGGTGGATGCCCGGCGCGCCGCCGCGACCGGGCGCGAGCAGTGCCTCCACCGCCGGCAGCCGCCCGTGCCCGAGTTCGACGCCGCGGGCCCCGGGGGCACCGCCGACGACTGCGCCGCCCACCGCCGCGACGGCGACCTGGCCGTGCGGCTCGGCCTCGGAGCGGTGACCGGCATCGGCCGCCCCACCGCCGAGCGCATCGTCGCCGAGCGCGAGCGCGGCGGCCCGTACCGCGACCTCACCGAGCTCGTGTACCGCACCGGGCTCACCGCCGCGCAGGTCGAGGCCCTCGCCACCGCCGGCGCCTTCGACGTGCTCGGCCTCACCCGGCGCGAAGCCCTCTGGGCCGCGGGCGCCGCGGCCCAGGCCCGCCCCGAGTACCTGCCGGGCAGCGTCGTCGCCGTGCAGCCGCCGCTGTTCACCGACCTCGACGACGGCGAGACGATGGTCGCCAACCTCGTGTCGACGGGCATCGCCCCCGGCGACCACCCCGTGCGCTACGCCCGCCCGGCGCTCGGCCGGCGCGGCGTGCTCAGCGCCCGCGCGCTGCGCACCGCCGAGCCCGGCCGCCGCGTCGAGGTCGCCGGGGTCGTCACCCACCGGCAGCGCCCCGCCACGGCGAGCGGCATCACCTTCATCAACCTCGAGGACGAGACCGGGCTCGTCAACGTCATCTGCAGCGTCGGCCTCTGGGGCCGCTACCGCCGCGTCGTGCGCGAGGCGAAGGCCCTCATCGTGCGCGGCACCCTCGAGCGCTCGGCGGAGGGCGTCATCAACATCGTCGCCGACAGGGTGGAGGCCCTGCCGCTCACGGCGACGATGCCGAGCCGGGACTTCCGGTGACCCGCGACCGGTGAGCCACGACGCGCGGAGCGCGCCGGCCGCGACGCGGCACTCCCCCGATGAGCGTGCCGCAGCGGCCTCGTGCCGCGGTACCGTGAGCCCATGGCAGACGGCGGCACGGCATCCCCCAGCAAGAGCGACCGCGCGGAGGACGCCGTCACCGCGGTGCACGAGCATCCCGCGTTCCGCCTCGCCGCTCGCGGCGGCTTCGCCGTCAACGGGCTGCTCCACATCCTCATCGGCGCGCTCGCGCTCGCCATCGCGCACGGCACCACCGGCGGCGACGACGCCGACCAGGGCGGGGCGCTGCGCAGCATCGCCGAGAGCCCCGGCGGCGTGCTCGTGCTCTACGTCGTGCTGGTGGGCCTGCTCGCCCTGGGGCTCTGGCTCGTCGTCGAGGCGTTCCTCGAGAACCGACCCCGTCCGACACCCGACAAGCGGTGGCTCAAGACCGGGGTGACCCTCGCCAAGGGTCTCGTCTACCTCGCGCTCTGCGCCCCCGTCGTCAGCGTGCTCATGGGCGTCTCCAGCGAATCCGACGAGGACGTGCAGGAGGTCAGCGCCTTCCTGCTGCGGACGCCCGGCGGCGTCTTCGTGCTCATCGCCGGCGCCGCGATCATGCTCGGCATCGGCGGCTACTTCGTCGTCAAGGGCGTCAAGCGGCGGTTCCTCGACGACATCCGCCTGCCCCGATCCCCGCTCGACCGCGGCGTCACCGCGCTCGGCGTCGCCGGCTACACCGCGAAGGGCGTCGCCCTCGCGGCCGTCGGCGGCCTGCTCGCCACCGCCGCGATCTCCACCGACGCGAGCGAGGCGGGCGGCATCGATGACGCTCTGCGCATGATCGCCGCTCTGCCGTTCGGCACCGTGCTGCTCACGATCGTCGGCGGCGGCCTCATCGCCTACGGTGTCTACTGCTTCGCCCGCGCCCGCCTCGCGAGGCTCTGAGGCGGCCGCGGCCGGTAGCCTGATCCGATGGCCGCTCCCGACGAACCGCTGCGCCCCGCCGCGCGCGCGGCGAAGGCGCTCGGCCCGGACACCCCGCTCGATCCCACCATCGAGAGCTCGGCCGGCACCGCGCGCACCGCGCTCGAGAGCCGCCCCTTCACGATCCTCGCCCGCTCCGGCTGGGCCGTCACCGGGCTGCTCCACCTCCTCATCGGCGGGCTCGCCATCGCCCTCGCCGTCGGCAATCGGGATGTCCGCGCCGACGAGGTCGGCGCCTTCGAAGCCCTGGCCTCCCCGCCCCTCGGCGGCGTGCTGCTCGCCGCGGTCACGATCTCGCTCGCGGGCCTCGGCGTCTGGATGATCGCCGACGCCGTGCTCAACCAGGGCCCCATGCACCGCCCCACCTCGGCCGTGTCGAGCGCGGCCCAGGGCCTCATGTACCTCGCGATCGCCGTGCTGCCGCTCATCCTGCTGCTCGGCGGCGAGCTGCAGTCGGGCGGCGCGGCCCGCCGGCTCAGCGCGATGCTCATCGGCACGCCGTTCGGCGCGGTCGTCCTCGTGCTCGTCGGTCTCGGCGTCGCCGTCGCAGGCGGCTACTTCGTGGTCAAGGGCGTGCTGCGCCGCTTCTCGTGGGAGCTGCGCCCCCTGCCGCCCCGGCGCGGCCGCGCCGTGCGCATCGCGGGGCTCATCGGCTACGTCGCCCGAGGGGTCGCGTTCCTGCTGCTCGCCGGCCTCATCATCGTCGAGACCCTCGAGGCCGACGCCGAGGGCATGACGGGGCTCGACGGCGCCTTCTCCGCCGTGCGCGAGGTGTTCCTCGGCCCGGTGATCCTCAGCCTCATCGGGGCCGGGCTCATCGTCTACGGCGTCTACGGCTTCGCCCGGGCGCGGCTCTCGCGCATCTAGCGGGTCGCGCCGAGCGCGCCGCGAGGGCGACCGCGCTCCGGGCGGCTCGAGCCTCGCGCCGTCCGACATCGGCGCTCCGCGCCGCCCGCCATCACGTGTTCGCGCCCCGTGCCGCCACCGCCCACTCCTCCTCGCGCCCATCCGGGTGCACCGCCACCACCCGGTCGGCGAGGTTCATGGCCGAGCACACGTGGTTCGGCGCCAACCGCAGCACCGTGCCGAGCGCGGGCACCGCCGCCGTCTCGGGCAGCTCGATCGTGGCGTGGTGCTCCGACAGCGCCACGATGCGCGCCTCGGGGTGGTCGGGCAGGCGCCCGAAGCCGGTCGCGAAGGCGAGCCGGTCGGCGCCGAGCGCCTTGTTGCCGGCATCGACGATCACGCGCCGCCCGCGCCGGCTCACGACCGTGGCGTGCGCGGTGAGGGCGATGCGGCCGGGGTCGGCGGAGCCGAGCTCCCACTGCTGCGCGTCGAGCAGCGGGTAGACCCCCGGGCGCAGCTCGGTGAGCAGGCCCGGCGCCGTGTGCTCGACGCTCGGCGTCGAGCCCCCGCTGACGAGGGGGCACGGGATGCCCTGCGCGAGCATCCCGTCGCGCGCGGTCTGCAGCGCCCGCTGCTCGTCGGCGGCCGCGGCCGCCCTCCGGTCGGGAGCGTAGGAGTGCCCGGGGAACGTGAACACCCCGTCCACGCCGAGCCCGGCGTCGAGCGCCACCGAGGCGACCGCGGCGGCCTCCGCCGGAGCGACCCCGCTGCGCGCGTGCCCGCTGTCGATCTCGACGGCCACCGTCACGACCGCTCGGCTCGCGGCGAGCATCCGCACCCCCTCGATCGAGTCGACCCCGACGCGCAGCCGCACCCGGTCGGCGAGCGCGCGCAGGCGCTCGGCCCGCGGGCCCGCCGCCCACACCGGGTACGCGATGAACAGGTCGTCGATGCCGTGGTCGGCGAAGATCTCGGCCTCGGCGACCGTCGCGACGGTCAGCCCGACCGCGCCGTGCGCGAGCTGGCGGCGGGCGATCTCGACGGTCTTGTGCGTCTTCGCGTGCGGCCGCAGGGCGAGGCCGAGCCGGCGGGCGTGGGCCGCCATGCCGGCGAGGTTCTGCTCGAGCAGCTCGACGTCGACGACGAGGAAGGGGGTGTCGCGCATGGCCCCATCCTGCCGCGCCGCGGGCCGGTCACGGTGCTCAGCGGCCTCCCGACCAGAAGCACCGCACCCGGTCGCCCAGCGCTCAGCCGCCCTGCGCCATCTGCTTCCGCAGGAAGTCGATGCGCGACTGCAGCTGCGCCACGCTCGCGTGGCCGACCGCCGGGCCGCCGCAGATTCGGCGCAGCTCGGCGTGCACGTGCCCATGCGGCTGCCCGGTGAGCTTCGCGCGAAGACCGACGAGGCTGTTGAGCAGCGTGCGCTGCTCCTTGAGGGAGCGGTAGAGCGGCACCGCGGGCTGCTGCTCCGAGGGCGGGCGCTCGGCGACGCGCCTCATCTGGCGCTGGTAGCGCGAGCGCAGCAGCTCGTGCACCTGGTCGGGTTCGAGGATGCCCGGCAGGCCGAGGAAGTCGAGCTCCTCGAGGCTGCCCACCTCCGCCTGCTGGCCGAACTCGGCGCCCTCGTAGAGCACCTTGTCGAACTGCGCCTCCGACTCCAGCGCCTTGAACGTGTAGGTCTCGGTGAGCGCGTCGCTCGCGCTGTCGGGCGTCTCGGCCGCGTGCAGCAGGTCGTCGGCGAGCAGCTCGCCGGCACCCTCGCGGTCGAGGGCGTGATCGCGCTCGCGCTCGAGCTCGCTGGCGAGACCGAGGATGGGCGGCACGCTCGGGATGAAGATCGACGCCGTCTCGCCGCGGCGCCGGGCGCGCACGAACCGCCCGATGGCCTGGGCGAAGAACAGCGGGGTCGACGAGCTCGTGGCGTACACCCCGACGGCGAGGCGCGGCACGTCGACGCCCTCCGAGACCATGCGCACGGCCACGAGCCAGCGGCTCTCGGCGTCGGCGTACTCCTGGATCCGCTCGCTCGCGCCGAGCTCGTCCGAGAGCACGACGGTGGGCATCTCGCCGGTGATCGCCCGCAGCAGCTGCGCGTAGGCGCGGGCTGCGGTCTGATCGGTGGCGATGACGAGGCCCCCGGCATCGGGGATCGCGTGGCGCACCTCGGTGAGACGCCGGTCGGCCGCGCGCAGCACGCCGGGCATCCACTGGCCCTCGGGGTCGAGGGCGGTGCGCCAGGCCTGCGAGGTGACGTCCTGCGTGTCGCCCTGGCCGAGGCTCGCCTCCATCTCGTCGCCCGTCGTCGTGCGCCAGCGCACCTTTCCCGCGTAGGACATGAACAGCACGGGACGCACGACGCCGTCGGCAAGGGCGCGGCCGTAGCCGTAGGCGTAGTCGGTCTGCGAGATGCGGATGCCCTGCTCGTCGGGCAGGTAGGTCACGAACGGGATCGGCGAGGTGTCGGAGCGGAACGGCGTGCCCGTGAGCGAGAGGCGCCGCACGGCCCCGTCGTAGGCCTCGCGGATGGCGTCGCCCCAGCTGAGCGCGTCGCCGCCGTGGTGCACCTCGTCGAGGATGACGAGGGTGCGGGCCGACTCGGTGATGATGCGGTGCACGTAGGGCTTCGCGGCGACCTGCGCGTAGGTGACGGCGGCGCCGTGGTAGGCCCGGGCGACCGAGCGCTGGCTGTTGCGGAAGGCGGGGTCGAGGCGGATGCCCACGCGGTGCGCCGCATCCGCCCACTGCCGCTTGAGGTGCTCGGTCGGCGCGACCACGACGACGCGGTCGACGGTGCGGCGCGCGAGCAGCTCGGTGGCGAGCCGCAGCGCGAAGGTCGTCTTGCCGGCGCCGGGGGTCGCGGCGGCGAGGAAGTCCTTCGGCTCGGAGGCGAAGTAGCGGTCGAGGGCCTCGGCCTGCCAGGCGCGGAGGCGGCCGGCGGTGCCGCGCGCGGCCCGCTCGGGGAATGACGGGGAGAGGTGCTCGGCGGCGAAGGTGCCCACATGGGGTGCTGCGCGGTCGGGCTGGCTCACGTGCATCGAGGCTACTCGCTGTCGGGGGCGTCGAGCCGCGAGAGGGCCGAGCGGCGGCGGGCGACGGCGGGGCCGAGCAGGGATGCGCGCTGCACCGCTCCCCGCCCGAACCGGTCGGCGACCGCGTCGATCGTCGTCTCGGCATCGCGCCAGGTCTCGTCGTCGTCCCAGAGCCCGCGCGCGATCGATCCCGTCGGCAGCAGGTTCTCGGCGCGCACGCCGATGAGCCGGATCCCCGCGCCGTCGGCGTTCGCCGCCCCGTAGAGCGCCCGCGCCTCCCGCGCGATGCGGTCGGCGACGTCGGTGGGCTCGGGAACGGTGATCGAGCGCGTGATGGTGCGGAAGTCGCCGAAGCGCACCTTGATCGCCACGGTGCGCGCGACCCAGCCCCCTCGGCGCAGGCGCTCGGCGACCTTCGTCGACAGCCGCAGCAGCTCGCGCTCGAGGGCGGCGCGGTCGAGCACGTCGCGCTCGAATGTCATCTCGTGGCCGATCGACTTCTCGTCGTGCTCGGGGACGACGGCGCGCGCATCGCGGCCCCACGACAGGGCGTGCAGCCGTGCGGCGCCGGCGTCGCCGATGGCGCGCGCGAGGGCATCCACCGGCGTGCCCGCGAGGTCGCCGATGGTGCGCAGCCCCAGGCGCACGAGCTTCTCCTCCGTCGCCGCGCCCACGCCCCACAGGGCGGAGATCGGCTGCGGGTGCAGGAAGGAGAGGGTGTCGCGCTCGGGCACGACGAGCAGGCCGTCGGGCTTCGCGCGCCCGGAGGCGAGCTTGGCGACGAACTTGGTCGCGGCCGCGCCGACGGAGGCGTTGAGCCCCGTCTCGCGGCGGATGCGCTCGCGCAGCGCCCGGCCGATCTGCCAGGGCGGCCCGAAGAGCCCGGTGGCGCCGCGCACGTCGAGGAAGGCCTCGTCGATCGACAGCGGCTCGACGAGCGGCGTCATGTCGCCGAGGATCGCCATGACGTGCCGCGACCAGCGCTGGTACTGCTCGTAGTGCGGCTCGAGCACGACGGCCTGCGGGCAGCGCCGCAGCGCGACGGCCATGGGCATCGCCGAGTTGACGCCGTAGCGCCGCGCCTCGTACGTGGCGGCGGTGACGACGGAGCGCATGCCGCGGTGCCCCACGATGACGGGGCGCCCCCGCAGCTCGGGCCGGTCGAGCAGCTCCACCGAGGCGAAGAAGGCGTCCATGTCGAGGTGCAGGATGCCCGCGCTGAGGTCGTCCGAGGGCGTCTCGGTCGTCTGCCGACCCGTGCCGTCCTGCTTGCTCATCGCCCGCCCCTCACGCGAGCATCCTCGCACCGACCACCGACCACCGACCACCGACGCGTGCGAACGCCGACGTGCACGAACGCCGATGGGGGCGGAGCGTCCGAGGACGCCCCGCCCCCATCGGGCGGTGCGGGAAGCGGCTACTAGGCGCGCTTGCGGCCGGTCACGGCGCCGTAGATGACGAGCACGATGAGCGCGCCGCCGATGGCGACGAGCCAGGTGCCGATGTCGAAGAAGCTCTCGATGCCGACGCCGAACACGGCGCTGCCGATGAAGCCGCCCAGGAGGGCGCCGACGACGCCGAGGACGAGGGTGATGAGCCAGCCGCCGCCCTGACGACCCGGGAGGATCAGCTTGGCGATGGCGCCGGCGATGAGGCCGAGGAGGAGGAAGGCGAGGATGCCCATATGGTGCTCCTTTATCTGTGGTTCAAGAACACGGTTGGTTCTTAGGGGGCTCACAAGCGATTCGGTGGAATCGCTCGGCCAAAATCTAAGCACACCCCCGGACGGGGGGCGCGTAAGCATTCAGCGCGTTCCCAGTTTTGCGGTTCCGGCACCCTCTGCCACGCTGGGAGCATGTCTCACCTGCATCCCTGGTCGCGCTACGTCGCGATCGGGGACTCGTTCACGGAGGGCATCGGCGATCCCGAGCCCGACTCCCCCGGCGGGCACCGCGGCTGGGCCGACCGGGTGGCGGAGAACCTCGCTGAGCGCACCGAGGGCTTCGCCTACGCCAACCTCGCGATCCGCGGGCGCCTGCTGCAGCAGATCGCCGACGAGCAGATCCCCGCGGCGCTCGAGCTGCGGCCCGACCTCATCTCGATCTCCGGCGGCGGCAACGACATCATCCGCCCCGGCACCGACCCCGACGAGGTCGCCACCCGCTTCGAGGCCGCGATCGAGCGGCTGCGCTCGAACGGGGCGACGGTCGTCATGTTCAACGGACCGGACATCGGCATGACCCCCGTGCTGCGGCGCGTGCGCGGCAAGGTCGCGATCTACAACGAGAACCTGCGGTACATCGCGGCCAAGCACGACGCGATCGTCGCCGACATGTGGGCGCTGCGCGAGCTGCAGGACCCGCGCATGTGGGCGCCCGACCGCCTGCACTTCTCCCCGCTCGGCCACCATACGATCGCCCGCGCGGTGCTCGACGCCCTCGCGGTGCCGCACGATCTCGCCCCCTACGCGCCCGAGCCGATGCCGGGCCGAACCTGGCAGCAGGCGCGCGTCGACGACATGGGCTGGGCGCGCGAGTACCTCGTGCCCTGGGTGGTGCGCCGCATCCGGCACCAGTCCTCCGGTGACGCCGTCACGCCGAAGCGCCCCGGGCCCTTCGTCTGACGAGCACCCCGCGCGCGGGTCAGCGCGCGAGCGACTCCTCCGCCGGCAGCACGCCCCACAGGCGCAGCGGCTGCTCGAGGCGCCACGAGAGATCCGGTGCCGGGATGCTCCCGCTCCACTCCAGGCCCACCCGCAGCTGCTCGTCCCCGAGCTGCACGAGCATGTCCTGGGGCTCCGGCGGGTCGCCCGGTCGCAGCCGGGGCGCCGGGATCAGGCTCGAGCTCGTCGCCGCCCCCCACGTCACCGCCGCCGAGTCCTCCGCGACGCGCAGTTCGGCGCTGCCGCCCCACGGCGCCTCGTACCGGGCGACGACCTCGCCGTCGGCGGCGAGGTCGATGCGGCGGAAGTCGTCGCGGGTGCTCGCGAGCAGGGCGCGCACGTCGCCGCCGACGATCGGGCTGGTCGGCCCGCCGAGCACGACGCCGACGAGGGGCACGGTCTCGCCGGCCTCCTCGGCGTCGGCGGAGAACAGCAGGCACGAGCCGGCGGCGTTCGTCGTGCCGGTCTTGAGCCCGGTGATGCCGTCCTGCCCGAGCACGGGGTTGCGGCTCTCGAACCGCCCGATGCCGGGCACCTCGACGACCGGCAGGCCCGCCGCGGTCGCCGTCACGGGATGCGCGAGCGCGAGGCGGGCGAGGTCGAGCAGGGCGCGCGGCGTGCCGGCGCTCTCGGTGGCGAAGCCGGTGGCGTCGGCGACCGTGATGCCCTCGAGCCCGTTCTCGGCGAGCCAGGCGTTCGCGGCTTCGACGTAGGCGTCGACCGAGCCGAAGGCCCAGGCGGCGAGGGTGTCGGCGTAGTTGTTGGCCGAGTGCACGAGCATGAGCTCGATGACGGAGCGCTGCGTGATCTCGGTGCCGGCCGGCGCGGGGGCGACGACGCCGACGATCGCCCGGTAGTCGGCGACGCGCTGCTCGTCCTCGGCGGTGAGCGTGATCGTCTCGCCGCGGTCGTCGCCCTCGATGGGGCGGGCGTCGAGCACCACGAGCGCCGTGACGACCTTCGTGATGGAGGCGATGGAGCGGGGTGAGTCGAGGTCGTTGCCGGCGAGGACGGTGCCGGGGGCATCCTGCTCGCCGATCGCGGCGGCGCCGTAGCCGGGCAGCGCGACCTCGGCGGCGGGCGTGCTGATGGCCGCCCGAGGCTGCACCTCGGGCGCGATCGCCGGCAGCGGCAGGGCGAGGGCGTAGGCGGTGTAGGCGCCGGTGACGCTGGCGAGCAGGCCGGCGCCGACGATCGCGGCGATGCCGGCGCGCAGACGGGGGCGCGGACCGCGCGCGCGACGGAAGGCGGGGCCGAACCCGGGTGCGCTGCTCACGCGGAGTCGCGCCAGACGATGCGGGTGTCGAGCAGCACGCCGCTCTGGGCGCCGCGGCCTCCCGAGCGGATCTGCTCGAGCACGAGCTCGGCAGCGCGCGCGCCGAGCACGCCGGCCGGCTGGCGCACCGTCGACAGCAGGGGCTGGCAGCGCAGCGCCCAGGCGCTGTCGTCGAAGCCGACCACCCCGACGTCCTCGGGCACGCGGCGGCCGGCGGAGCGCAGGGCGTCGAGCGCCCCGGCGGCGACGGCGTCGGAGGCGCAGAACACGCCGTCGAGGTCGGGCGCGCGCTCGAGCAGCTCGGTCATGCCGACGAGTCCGGCGCGGAAGGAGTAGAGCTCCTGCTCGCTGACGAGGGCGGGGTCGAGGTCGTCGCCGAGCGCATCCCGGAATCCGGCGAGGCGGTCGCGGCCCGAGTCGCGGTCGAGGCCCGCGGCGATCATCCCGACCCGACGGCGGCCGGTGCCGACGAGGCGCTCGACGATCTGCCGGGCCGCGCCGCGGTTGTCGATGCCGATCCAGGGCAGCTGGGGCTGGTTGTCGGGGCGGCCGACCATGACCGCGGGAAGGTGGAGGTCGGCGATGGCCTTCGAGATCGGGTCGCCCTCGCGGGCGGAGACGATGATGGCGCCGTCGACGAAGCCGCCGCCGAGGTAGCCGGTGACGCGCTCGGAGTCGCGCTCGGTGTCGATGACGAGGGAGACGAGCTGGTAGTCGGCGTCGCTCAGGGCGGCGTTGGTGCCGAGCAGGATGTTGCCGATGTTGGGGTCGTCGACGAACACGGAGTGCGGCTCGTGCACGATGAGCGCGATCGCGCCGGAGGACTGCGTGGCGAGGTTGCGCGCGGCCGTGTTGCGCACGTAGCCGACCTTGCGGATCGCCGCCTCGATGGCCGCCCGCGAGGAGTCGGAGACGTACGGCTCGCCGTTGAGCACGCGCGAGACGGTGCCCCGCGAGACCTTCGCCTCGGCGGCCACGTCGAAGATCGTGGCGCGCTTCGGGCGCGGGCGGGTGTCGGTCACGGTCGTCAGTGTAATCGCGGCTCCCCCGCCGATCGGGGAGGCGGATGTTGACACCGCGGCCGCGCCGTGTCTACTCTGTGAACGCTCACAGAAACCTCCTCCCCGTGATCGCGCAGCGCAATCTGTGCACGCTCACAGAGGGGCCGGGATCGGGGCGACGACGATGTTGACCGACGATCTTGCGAGGACCGTTCCCGTGACCAGCACCCCCGCCCTCTCCCGCCCCGCCGAGGCCTCCCTCGTGCCCGGGTGGTCGACGCGGTCGATCCTGCTGGGCTGCGACTACAACCCCGAGCAGTGGAACGAGTCCGTCTGGCGCGAGGACGTCGCGCTCATGGCCGAGCTCGGCGTCGACCTCGTCGCGATCAACATCTTCGGCTGGGCCCACCTCGAGCCCCGCCCGGGCGAGTACGACTTCCGCGGCCTCGACGCGATCATGGCGATGCTGCACGAGGCGGGCATCCGGGTGAACCTCGGCACCGGCACCGCCTCGCCGCCGCCGTGGCTCAGCCGCGTCAGCCCCGAGATCCTTCCCCGCACGGCCGAGGGCGTCACCGCCTGGCCGGGCGGCCGCCAGGCCTGGTGCCCGAGCTCCCCCGAGTTCCGCGCCCGGGCGCTCGCCCTCGTCGAGAAGGTCGCCGAGCGCTACGGGCAGCACCCCGCGCTGGCGCTCTGGCACGTCTCCAACGAGCTCGGCTGCCACAACGCCCGCTGCTTCTGCGACACCTCGGCCTCCGCGTTCCGGGACTGGCTGCGCGGTCGCTACGGCACGATCGAGGCCCTCAACGCTGCCTGGGGCACCGCCTTCTGGAGCCAGCGCTACAGCGAGTGGGCCGACATCCAGCCGCCGCGCTTCACCCTCTCGGCCGGCAACCCCGCCCATCAGCTCGACTACCGCCGCTTCTCCTCCGACGCGCTGCTCGACCACTACCGCGCCGAGGCCGCCGTGCTGCGCCGGCACTCCCCCGCGCCCGTCACGACCAACCTCATGGTCACCGACCACATCTCCACCCAGGACTACTGGGCATGGACGGGCGACCTCGACCTCGTGGCGAACGACCACTACCTCGATCACCGCCTGCCCGACCCGCTCGCCGAGCTCGCCTTCAGCGCCGACTGGACCCGCGGCCTCGCCGCCGGCGCCCCCTGGATGCTCATGGAGACCTCCACGAGCGCCGTCAGCTGGCAGCCGGTGAACCACGCGAAGCGGCCGGGCGAGCTCGCGCGCACCGTGCTCGGGCACATCGCCCGCGGCGCCGACTCCATCTGCTTCTTCCAGTGGCGCGCGTCCCAGCGCGGCGCCGAGCAGTTCCACTCGGCGCTCGTGCCGCACGCCGGCGCGACCGGCCCGGCGTGGGACGACGTCGTCGGGCTCTCCGCCCTCCTCGACCGGCTCGAGCCCGTCGTCGGAACCCGCGTCGTCGCCCGCGCCGCCATGGTCGTCGGCTGGCAGGAGCGCTGGGCCACCGAGGCCGACACGCTGCCGACGTCGCTGCTGCGGTACCTGCCCGAAGCCCGCCGCTACCACCGCGCGCTGCGCGCCCTCGGCGTGACGGTGGACGTCGTCCGCCCCGGCGCCGCGCTCGACGATTACGATCTCGTCGTCGTGCCCACCCTGTACGCCGCCTCCGACGCGGCCACACCCGCGCGCTGTACGCCCTGCTCGACGCGCTGCGCGCGCGGTTCCCGCACGTCGCGATCGAGTCCCGCGCCTCGGGCGGCGGGCGCATCGACCTCGGCATCGTCACGCGCGTGCACCGCTTCTGGACGAGCGACACCAACGACGCGCTCGAGCGCCAGCGCATCCAGCGCTACACGGGCATCCTGCTGCCGCCCGAGCTGCTCGGCGGCCACGTCGGCGCCCCGCGCGCGCACATCACGGGCCGCACCCACGACCTCTCCTTCCGTCTCGCGACCGCGCTGTTCGGCCACGCGGGCATCGAGTGGGACGTCACGCGGGCGACCGACGACGATCGTGCCGCCTTGCGCAACTGGGTGGCGCAGGTGAAGGCGCTGCGGCCGCTGCTGCACGGCGGGCGCACGGTGCGCACCGACGAGGCCGACGACGCGCGCCTCGTGCACGGGGTCGTCGCCCACGACGGCGGCGAGGCGCTCATCGCGCTCGTCACCCTCGCGGCCTCGCCCGTCTCGGTGCCGCCGCCGCTGCGGTTCCCGGGGCTCGATCCCGAGCGCCGCTACCGCATCGAGCCGATCGAGCTGGGGGGCGCTCCGCGCGCGGTGCAGGATGCTCCCCCGCAGTGGCTCGCCGCCGGCGGCATCACGGCGAGCGGCCGGGCCCTCGCCGAGCTCGGCCTGCCCGTGCCGCTGCTCGCGCCGGAGCAGGCGCTCGTGCTGCACGCCCGCGCCGTCGAGCAGCCGTAGCGGGCGCGCCGGGCCCGCGGTGCCCGCGCGCGTCGAGACGCGCCGAGTTGAGCTTTCGATGCCGAGATGCGGCTTCCGAAACCCCAACTCGACACGAACCCTCAGTTCGGCGAGGCGGTCGACGACGCCGTCGCTGCAGCGATCGGTGTCCCCGCGGCCCGCCTAGCCCAGCGCGTACAGCGCGACCGCGCTCGCGGCCGCGACGTTGAGCGAGTCGACCCCGTGCTGCATGGGGATCGTCACGACGACGTCGGCGGCCGCGAGGGCGGGGCGGCTGAGGCCGTCGCCCTCGGCGCCGACGAGGATCGCGACGCGCTCGGGCGCGGAGGCTGCGAACTCCCGCAGGCTCACGGCGTCGTCGGCGAGGGCGAGCGCGGCGATCGTGAAGCCCGCGGCGTGCAGCATCGGCGCGGCCTCGTCCCACTCCGGCAGCCGCGTCCACGGCACCTGCAGCACGGTGCCCATGCTGACGCGCACGCTGCGGCGGTACAGCGGGTCGGCGCAGCGCGGCGTGACGAGCACGGCGTCGGCGCCGAGTCCGGCCACCGAGCGGAAGATCGCCCCGACGTTGGTGTGGTCGACGACGTCCTCGACGATGACGACGCGCCGGGCATCCCGCAGCAGCGTCGCCGGGTCGACGGCGGGCGGCCGGTGCATGCTCGCGAGCGCGCCGCGATGCAGGTGGAACCCGGTGAGCTCCTCGAGCACGCCCGCCGCGCCGACGTGCACGGTGACGTCGTGGCCCTCGAGCAGGCGCTCGAGCTCGGGCAGCCACTTCTCGCTCGTCAGCACCGAGCGCGGCCGGTGGCCGGCCCGCAGGGCCCGGCCGATGACGGTGAGCGACTCGGCGATGTACAGCCCGCCCTCGGGCTCGGTGACGCGGCGCAGCGCGACATCGGTGAGCCGCGCGTAGTCGGCGAGTCCGGGGTCGTCGACGCTCGTGATGGTCTCGATGCGCATGCCGCGCCCGCCTTCCGCTCCGGGCGTACAGCCCGGGGAAACATATCGGAAACCGCGCGCGCTTACTCTGGAGGGGTCCGCTCGAGAGGAGCCGCATGTCGTCGTCCGCCGCTCCGGCCGCCAGCGCGGCCGATCCTGCGGCGCGCGCTGCGGCCCTGAGCGACGAGGCGCGCACCGCCCTCGAGGCCGCGACGACCGTGCTGAAGGGCGCGCGCATCGCCGTGCTGACCGGGGCGGGCGTGAGCACCGACTCGGGCATCCCCGACTACCGCGGCGCCGGCGCCCCCGTGCGCACGCCCATGACGTACAGCCAGTTCCTCGCCGACGACACCTACCGCCGCCGCTACTGGGCGGGCAGCCACCTCGGCTGGAAGCGCTTCTCCGAGGCCCGCCCGAACGACGGCCACCGCACGCTCGCCGAGCTCGAGGCCGAGGGCGTCGTCGCGGGCATCATCACGCAGAACGTCGACGGCCTGCACGTGCGCGCCGGCTCCCGCCGCGTCGTCGACCTGCACGGCTCGATGTATCGCGTCACCTGCCTGCACTGCGGCCAGTTCTTCGCGCGCGAGTCGATCGCCGAGCGCATCGAGGCGCTCAACCCCTGGCTCGACCCCGAGGGCCCGCACGCCATCAACCCCGACGGCGACGCCGAGGTCGACGACGTCAGCCGCTTCGCCATCCCCGAGTGCAGCGTCTGCGGCGGCACCCTCAAGCCCGACGTCGTCTTCTTCGGCGAGTTCGTGCCGCCCGTGAAGTTCGAGGAGGCCCGCGGCATCGTCGCCCGCGCCGACGCGCTGCTCATCCTCGGCTCCTCCCTCGTCGTCAACTCGGGCATCCGCCTCGTCGGGCTCGCGCAGAAGCGCCGCATCCCGACCGTCATCGTCAACCGCGGTGCGACGAAGGCCGACTCGCGCGCGGCCGTCAAGATCGAGGCCGGCACGACCGAGACCCTCGCGGCCCTGCGCGACGCGCTGCGCGCCTGAGAAGCGCCCCTAGGATCGTTCCGGCCCCCACCCGGAAGGACACCATGACCGCGTTCGCGCTCGTGCGCCACGGCGAGACCGACTGGAACCGCGCCCGCCGCATCCAGGGCTCGACCGACATCCCCCTCAACGACACCGGGCGCGAGCAGGCCGCCGCGGCCGGCGCCCTGCTGCGCGGCCGGCAGTGGAGCCGCATCATCGCCTCGCCGCTGTCGCGCGCCGCCGAGACCGCCGCGATCATCGCCGAGGGGGTCGGGATGCCCGGCCCCGAGCTCGACGAGGCCTTCGTCGAGCGCAACTACGGCGAGGCGGAGGGCTGCACGGGCGCCGAGCTCGACGCCCGCTTCCCCGACGGCACGGAGGTTCCCGGCCGTGAATCGCGCGAGGCGGTCGCCGAGCGCGTCATCGCCGGCCTCCACCGCGTCGCCGCCGAGCACCCCGGCGAGGCGATCATCGTCGTCTGCCACGGCGGCGTCATCCGCAGCGTGCTCGAATCGGTCGCCCCGGGTCGCCACCGCGAGCCGATCACGAACGGCTCGGTGCACTCCTTCCAGCACGCCGACGGGGCGCTCGAGCTCGTGGCCTTCGACGACCCGCTCGATGAGGCGTCGATCTTCCCGTTCGCCGAGGACTTCGAGCAGCAGAACCCGCTGGCCGGGCGCGAGCGCTAGCGCCCGCTCGCGCGCCCTCGCGCCGCGAGCTCGCGCAGCAGCTCGAGCAGCAGCGCCGCACTCCGACCCCAGTCGAAGCGCGCGGCCTGGGCGATGCCGGCGCGCGAGCGCGCCTCCCACTCCCCCGGCGCGAGCAGCGTTGCGACGGCGGCGGCGAAGGCCTGCGGGTCGTCGGCCGGCGCGTACAGCGCCGCATCCCCGCCGATCTCGCGGAAGATCGGGGTGTCGCTGGCGATGACGGGCGTGCCGCGCCCCATCGCCTCGACGAGCGGGATGCCGAAGCCCTCGTCGCGCGAGGCGTGCACGAGGGCCGTCGCGCCGTCGAGCAGCGCGCGGTACTCCTCGTCGCTGACCCCGTCGTGGGCGACGATCGCGCCCGCGGGCGCGAGGGCGAGCAGGCGGTCGCGGTCGGCGGGACGGATGCGGCTCAGCAGGTGCAGGCGCGCGCCGGGCATCCCGTGCAGCGCCCGCGCGAGCGTCTCGACATTCTTGTACGGCATGAACGAGCCCATGTAGACGAGCTCGATGCCGCCCTCGGGCCGCGTGCGCTGCGGCGCCGGGTCGGGCCGGTCGGCCGCGTTCGGCACGACGACGACGGGCCGACGAGTGAGCCGGTGCCGTTCGATGAGCCCGCGGGTTGTCTCGCTCACGGTGACGATCGCGTCGGCGCCGTTCAGCAGCATCCGCTGCGGCCACCAGGCGCGGTGGTACAGCCGCCAGAGCAGTCGCACGGGGCCGGGCAGGTCGCGCGGCGGCGTGGGATGCGCGTAGTAGATGAGGTCGTGCAGCGTGAGGGCGAGCGGGTAGCGCCGCCCGCGCGAGCCCATCGTCTGCATGGGGCTGAAGACGACGTCGGGTGCGAGCCGGTTGACCTGCCGGGCGACGAAGAGCTCGCGCGCGCTCGTCGGACCGCTGACGCGGTGCGCCGCGACGCCCGCGGGCAGCATCGCGCGCTGCCGCTCGTCGCTGATGAGCATCGTCAGCCGTTCGTCGTCGCGCAGCAGCGGCAGCAGGTGCTCGACGAGGCTCGCGGTGAAGCGGCTGATGCCGTCGTGCGCGCCGAGGCGCGTGTAGCGGCAGTCGATCACCAGATGGGTGGCGGGCTCGCCGCTCACGCCAGGAACTCCTCGATCGCGCGCGCCGCGACCGCCGGGGTCTCGTAGTGGATGAGGTGGCCCACCTCGGGGATGGCGACGAGGCGCGCATCGGGGAACAGCGTGACGAGCCGGTGCTGCGCCTCGATGGGGGTGATGTCGTCGCGCTGCGCGGCGATGAGGAGGGTCGGCTGCGCGATGCGGGCGGCGTACTCCGAGACGTCGTGCGAGACGGATGCCCGGAACGACTCCAGCAGGCTCTGCCGGCTCGCGAAGGCCGAGAAGTAGCGGTCGTGCTCCTCGTGGATCCACCGCCGCAGCGCGGGCTCGCGGGTCTTCGCCATGGAGGCGCTCATGATGCGCGTCACGAGGCGACTGCGCAGCGCCGCGAAGCCGAGGCGCTCGGGCAGGGCGGCGCCCACGCGGTAGAAGCCGACCGCGGCCCGGGTCAGCACCCCGCGCGGGCCCGCGAGGGCGGGCTGGCCGATCGGGTTGACGAGGATCACCCGCGGCGAGGGCACCCGCGCAGCGACGGCCGCGGCGACGACGATCGAGCCGAAGGAGTGGCCGAGCAGCACCGCGGTGCCGCGCACGCCGCTCGCGCCGAGGAACGCGTCGAGCCAGGCCGTGTAGCCCGCGATGTCGTGCGGCCGGTCGGGCAACGGGGACGAGGCGCCGAACCCCGGAAGATCCGGCGCGATGATGCGCAGGTGGGGCAGCTGCGCCACGACGGGCTCGAGCCCGTGGTGATCGCCGCGGAAGCCGTGCACGACGACGAGCGTGCGCTCGGCATCCACCGGGCCGTACTCGACGACGGCCGTCGAGGCGCCCAGCACCTCGAGCCGCGACTCGCGGCGCGGGATGCGCGACAGGGCGTCGGCGTACGGGGAGGGGACGGGCACCCGGCCGATTCTAGGGGCGCGGCAGGTGCGGCGGTCGGCAGCACCACGGTTAGGGTTGACTCGCCCTGAAACCGATCCGCCCACCCCCGAGGAGTCGCGTGAACTTCACCGCCCCCATCACCCTGCCGGGTCTCGCCCTCGACCCGCAGTGGTACCGCCGCAGCGTGTTCTACGAGGTCATGGTGCGGTCGTTCATGGATGCGAACGGCGACGGCACCGGCGACCTGGGCGGTCTCATCGGCAAGCTCGACTACCTGCAGTGGCTCGGCATCGACGCCCTGTGGCTGCCGCCGTTCTTCCAGAGCCCGCTGCGCGACGGCGGCTACGACATCAGCGACTACACGGCGATCCTGCCCGAGTTCGGCACGATCGAGGAGTTCCGCGAGCTCGTGACGAAGGCGCACGAGCGCAACATGCGCGTCGTGATCGACCTCGTCGTCAACCACACCAGCGACCAGCACGAGTGGTTCCAGCAGTCCCGCAGCGACCCCGAGGGCCCCTACGGCGACTTCTACGTCTGGAGCGACACCGACGAGAAGTACGAGGACGTGCGCATCATCTTCGTCGACACGGAGGAGTCGAACTGGGCGTTCGACGCCGAGCGCCGGCAGTTCTACTGGCACCGCTTCTTCTCGCACCAGCCCGACCTCAACTTCGAGAACCCGGCCGTGCACGAGGCGATCTTCAACGTCGTGCGCTTCTGGCTCGACCTCGGCGTCGACGGGTTCCGGCTCGACGCCATCCCGTACCTCTACGAGAGCGACGGCGGCAACGGCGAGGGCGAGCCCGCCACGCACGAGTTCATCAAGACACTGCGCGCCATGGTCGACAAGGAGTACCCCGGCCGGGTGCTCATCGCCGAGGCGAACCAGTGGCCCAACGAGGTCGTGCAGTTCTTCGGCACGACGGAGGAGCCGGAGTGCCACATGGCCTTCGACTTCCCCGTCATGCCCCGCATCTTCTACGCCCTGCGCTCGCAGCAGGCGACCGAGCTCGAGCGCCAGCTGCGCGAGGAGATCGACGCGCCCGAGGGCGCGGCCTGGGGCGTGTTCCTGCGCAACCACGACGAGCTGACGCTCGAGATGGTGAGCGAGGAGTACCGCCAGGCGATGTACGGCTGGTACGCCTACGACCCGCGCATGCGGGCCAACATCGGCATCCGCCGCCGGCTCGCGCCGCTGCTCGACAACTCGCGCGCCGAGCTCGAGCTCGCGCACGCGCTGCTCTTCAGCCTGCCCGGCAGCCCGTTCCTCTACTACGGGGACGAGATCGGCATGGGCGACAACATCTGGCTGCCCGACCGCGACAGCTCGCGAACGCCCATGCAGTGGACTCCCGACCGCAACGCGGGCTTCTCGCACGCCGACCCGGGCAAGCTCTTCCTGCCCGTCGTGCAGTCGCTGGTGTACCACTACAACCAGATCAACGTCGAGAGCCAGCTCGCCCAGTCGCGCTCGCTGCTGCACTGGGTGCGCAACGTCATCCACGTGCGCAAGGCCCACCCGACCTTCGGCCTCGGCACCATCCGCGTGCTGCAGACCGACCACGAGTCGGTGCTCGCCTTCGTGCGCGAGTACGGCGGCAGCGGCACGCACCTCGGCGACGCGCCCGAGCGCATCCTCTGCGTCTTCTCCTTCGCGCACAACCCGGTGGCGGCGACGATCACGCTCGACGGCCACGAAGGGGCCCCGCTGTGGGATCTCTTCGGCGGCGCCGACTTCCCGAGCGTGAACGACGACGGCACGGTCACGCTGACGATGGCCACGCAGAGCTTCTACTGGCTGCACGTGGGCGACCGCGATCCGCACCCGCACCACGGCACGGGCTTCGGCGTCGGCGGTCACGCCTAGGCTCCGCGGCATGACCGGTCTGCTCAGCACCCTCGCCGTCTTCGACCTCGAGACCACGGGGGTCGACGTCGCGACGGCCCGCATCGTCACGGCGCACGTCGGGGTCATCGGCCCCGACGGCGAGCCGCTCGAGTCGCGGGCCTGGCTCGCCGATCCGGGCGTCGAGATCCCCGCGGGGGCGCAGGCCGTGCACGGCATCAGCACCGAGCACGCGCGCGAGCACGGGGCGCCGGCCGCGCAGGTCGTCGCCGAGATCCTGGATGCCCTCCGTGCGCTCCTCGCCCGCCCGCTGCCCCTCGTGATCTACAACGCCCCGTACGACCTCAGCCTGCTGCGCCACGAGGCCCTCCGGCACGGCCTGCCGCCCCTGGAGCAGCCGACGCCCGTCGTCGACCCCCTCGTCATCGACAAGGCCGTCGACCGGTACCGGCGCGGCAAGCGCACCCTCGAGGCCGCGGCCGCCGAGTACGGCGTCGCCCTCAGCGGCGCGCACGACGCGGGCGTCGACGCCATCGCGGCCGGGCGCGTCGCCCAGGCCGTGGCCGCCCGCCACGCCGCGGCGCTGCCGACGACGCTCGAGGCGCTGCACGCCGCCCAGGTCGCCTGGCACGACGCGCAGTGCGACTCGTTCGAGGACTACATGCGCCGCGAGCGCGACCACCGGTTCACGGCCGACCGCGGCTGGCCCGTGCGGCACTGAGTCGGGCATCCGCCCGCACGAGCCCCCGGGAACGACGAAGGCCCCGCCGGAGCGGGGCCTTCGTCGTGCAGAACTCGGGAGCGACTACGCGCCGAAGTTCTTGAAGCGCTGGTTGAACTTCTCGACGCGGCCGGCCGAGTCCATGATGCGCTGCTTGCCCGTGTAGAACGGGTGCGAGGCCGACGAGATCTCCACGTCGATGACGGGGTACTCCACGCCGTCGAGCTCGATCGTCTTGTCGCTCGTGACGGTCGAGCGGGTGAGGAAGGTCTCCCCCGACGCGAGGTCGCGGAACACGATCGCCTTGTACTCGGGGTGGGTGTCAGTCTTCATGAACGGTTCCTTGGATTCGGTCGAGGTGGATTCAGCGGTGCACGTGTGAAGGGCGGCGGGAGCGCAGGGCTCCGCGGGCCGACTCTCAAGACTATCAGAACCGGTGCGGGCTGCCGCGGCGCGACAGCGCGGCGCGGTCAGGCCGCGCGCGCCGAGAAGCGGTCGCCGTCGCGGTGCACCGAGAGGGCGAGCCCGAAGGCGGCGCTGAGCCGCTCGTCGGTGACGACCTCGTCGATGGGGCCGGCGGCCGAGACCGAGCCCTCGGCGAGCAGCAGCGCGTGCGAGAAGCCGGTCGGGATCTCCTCGACGTGGTGCGTGACCATGATCATCGCGGGCGACTCGTCGGAGGACGCGTAGGCGCCGAGCAGCTGCAGCAGCTCCTCGCGGGCGCCGAGGTCGAGGCTCGCGGCCGGCTCGTCGAGCAGCAGCAGCTCGGGGTCGGTCATGATCGAGCGCGCGATCTGAACGCGCTTCTGCTCGCCGTCGCTGAGGCTGCCGAAGCGCCGGTCGGCGAAGCGGTCGAGGCGCCACTCGCGCAGCACGCGGTGGGCGCGGCGCTCGTCGACCTCCTCGTAGGTTTCGTTCCAGCGGCCGGCGACGGAGTGCGCAGCGGTCATCACGACGTCGAGCACGCGCTCGTCGGCGGGGATGCGGCGGGCCATGGCCGTCGAGGCGAAGCCGATGCGCGGGCGCAGCTCGGCCAGATCGCTCGAGCCGATCCGCTCGTCGAGCACCGTGACGGTGCCGGTCGTCGGGTGCAGCAGCGCGGCGGCGAGCTGCAGCAGCGTGGTCTTGCCGGCGCCGTTCGGGCCGAGCACGACCCAGCGGTCGCTGTCCTCCACCCGCCAGTGGACCGAATCGAGGATGGCCGTGCCATCGCGCGTGAGGGTGACGTCGTCGAACTCGAGAACACTGGCCATGGTGCGATCAGCCTATCGCCGCTCCCGGCTCGAACGGGGTCAGACGAGCAGGCTCTTGTACAGGCTGCGCGTGCGCTGGGCGATCGCGTCCCAGGCGAAGTGCTGCTCGGCGCGGTGCCGACCGGCCTCGCCCATCGCGAGGGCGCGCGGGGCATCCATCACGACCTCGCGCAGCACGTCGGCGAGGTCGCCGATGAAGCGCTCGGGGTCGATGGGCGTGCCCGTGCCGTCCTGCATCTGCTCGATCGGCACGAGGCGCCCGGTGACGCCGTCGTCGACGACCTCGGGGATGCCGCCCGTCGCGGTGCCGACCACGGCGACGCCGCAGGCCATGGCCTCGAGGTTGACGATGCCGAGGGGCTCGTAGACGCTCGGGCAGACGAAGACGGTCGCGTGCGAGAGCACGGTGGCGAGCTCGTGCTGCGGCAGCATGCGCTCGATCCAGACCACGCCCGTGCGCTCGGACTGCAGCGCGGCGACGCCCTCCTGCACCTCCTGCAGGATCTCCGGGGTGTCGGGCGCGCCCGCGCAGAGGACGAGCTGCACGTCGTGCGGCAGGCGGCGCATGGCCTGCAGCAGGTAGGGCAGGCCCTTCTGCCGCGTGATGCGGCCGACGAAGACGACGGTCGGGCGGTCGGGGTCGATGCCGAGCGAGCGCACGAAGTCGGGGTCGATGGTGCGCCGCCAGCCCTCGAGGTCGATGCCGTTGTGGATGACCGAGACGCGCGCCTCGTCGAGGGCCGGGTACGAGCGCAGGATGTCGCGGCGCATGCCGTCGCTCACGGCGATGACGGCGTCGGCGGTCTCGAAGGCCTGGCGCTCGATCCAGCTGGAGATGCGGTAGCCGCCGCCGAGCTGCTCGGCCTTCCACGGCCGCAGCGGCTCGAGGCTGTGGGCGGTGACGACGTGCGGGATGCCGTGCAGCATCTGCGCGAGCTGGCCGGCGGCGTTCGCGTACCAGGTGTGCGAGTGCACGAGGTCGGCGCCGACGACGTCCTCGGCGATCGCGAGGTCGACGCCGAGCGTGGCGAGGGCGGGGTTCGCCCCGGCGAGGATGCCCGGCACGAGGTACGCCTGCGTGCCCTCCTCCTCGCGCGGCGCGCCGAAGCAGCGCACGCGCACCTCGAGCTCGGAGCGGAGGGCCCGGACCAGCTCGGCGACGTGCACGCCCGCTCCCCCGTAGACCTCGGGCGGGTACTCCCGGCTGATGACGTCGACGCGCATGACGACGACGCTAGTACGGCGGCGGCCCTCTCACCTACTGTGGGGGTATGGCCGCACCCAAGATCTTCGGAATCGTCCTCGCCGGTGGAGAGGGCAAGCGGCTCATGCCGCTCACCGCCGACCGGGCCAAGCCCGGCGTGCCCTTCGCGGGCGGCTACCGGCTGATCGACTTCGCCCTGTCCAACCTCATCAACTCGGGGTTGCGCCAGGTGGTCGTGCTCACGCAGTACAAGAGCCACTCGCTCGACCGCCACATCTCGCAGACGTGGCGCCTCAGCGGCATGCTCAACGCCTACGTCGCCTCGGTGCCGGCGCAGCAGCGCCTCGGCAAGCGCTGGTTCTCCGGCTCGGCCGACGCCATCCTGCAGAGCCTCAACCTCATCCGCGACGAGAAGCCCGACATCGTCGTCGTGGTCGGCGCCGACCACGTGTACCGCATGGACTTCCGCCAGATGATCGACGCGCACATCGCCAACGGCGCGGGCGTCACGGTCGCGGGCATCCGCCAGCCGATCGGGCTCGCCGACCAGTTCGGGGTCATCGAGACCGACCCCGCGAACCCGCAGCGCATCGCGGCCTTCCACGAGAAGCCGAAGAACCCCGAGGGGCTCGCCGACTCGCCGCACGAGGTGCTCGCCTCGATGGGCAACTACGTCTTCGACGCCGACGTGCTCATGGACGCCGTCATCCGCGATGGGCGCAACGACGACTCCGACCACGACATGGGCGGCGACATCGTGCCCGACTTCGTGAACCGCGGCGAGGCCTTCGTCTACGACCTCAACCACAACCTCGTGCCCGGGGCGACCGAGCGCGACCGCTTCTACTGGCGCGACGTGGGCACGATCGAGTCCTTCTTCGACGCCCACCAGGATCTGATCTCGGCGCTGCCGGTGTTCAACCTGTACAACGCCGACTGGCCGATTTACACGCAGCAGCTCAACATGCCGCCGGCGAAGTTCGTGCGCGACGGCCAGGGCCGCACCGGCAACGTCGTCGACTCGATCGTCTCGCTCGGCGCCGTGGTCTCGGGCTCGCTCATCGAGCGAAGCGTGCTCGGCACCGCCGTCACGATCGAGTCGGCCGAGGTCATCGACTCCGTCGTGTTCGAGCGCACGGTCATCGGCGCCGGCGCGGTCGTCCGCCGCGCCATCCTCGACAAGGAGGTCGTCGTGGCACCCGGGGCGCAGGTCGGGGTCGATCACGACGCCGACCGCGCCCGCGGCTTCACCGTGACCGAGACCGGCATCACCGTGGTGGGCAAGGGCACCCACGTCGTCTAGGCGGTCACCGCCCCGCCGATCGCGCCACCGCCCGACCGTCCCGACCGCGCGCGCCCACGCGCCCTCCAGGAGCCCCGCATGCCCCGCTTCCTCGTCGTGCTCGACGTCGACTCCACGCTCATCGAGCAGGAGGCGATCGAGCTGCTCGCCGACGAGGCGGGCACGGGCCCCGAGGTGGCGCGCATCACCGAGCGCGCGATGGCGGGCGAGCTCGACTTCGCCGCCTCGCTCGCCGAGCGCGTCGCCCTGCTCGCCGGTCTCGATGCGGGATGCTGCGCCGGCGTCGCCGACCGCATCACCCTCACGGCCGGCGCCGAGCAGCTGATCGAGGGCGTCCACGCCGCCGGCGGCGCCGCGGCCGTGGTCTCCGGCGGATTCCACGAGCTGCTCGACCCGATCGCGGCGCGACTGCGCCTCGATCGCCACCGCGCCAACCGGCTCGAGCTCGATGGCGGACGGTTCACCGGCCGCACCTCGGGCCCCGTGATCGACGCCGGAGCGAAGGCCGAGGCCCTCCGGCAGTGGGCCGACGAGCTCGACGTGCCGCTCGCCCGCACGATCGCCGTCGGCGACGGCGCCAACGACCTCGGCATGATGGCGGCGGCCGGCCTCTCGATCGCCTTCGACGCGAAGCCGGTGGTGCGCGCGGCCGCGCATCTCAGCCTGCCGCGCCGCGACCTCTCGGCGGTCCTCGCCGTGCTGGGCCTGCGCGGCTAGACCGCGACCCGAGGTCGGGCGGGCAGGGGAGGCTGCGGGGCCTAGTGCCCCATGCCGAGGCCGCCGTCGACGGGGATGACCGCGCCGGAGATGTAGCCGGCGTCGTCCGAGGCGATCCACGCGACGACGCGGGCGACCTCCTGGGCGCTGGCGAAGCGGCCCGCGGGGATCGCGTCGCGGTACGCCTTCTGCTGCTCCTCGGGCAGGGCCGCCGTCATGTCGGTCTCGATGAAGCCGGGGGCGACGACGTTCGCGGTGATGCCGCGACCGCCGAGCTCCCGCGTGAGGGAGCGCGCCATCCCGACCAGGGCCGACTTCGAGGCGCTGTAGTTGACCTGCCCGGCCGAGCCGTAGAGGCCGACCACGCTCGAGATGAGCACGATGCGGCCGAAACGCGCCTTGAGCATCCCCTTCGTCGCCCGCTTCACGGTGCGGAAGGCGCCCGTCAGGTTCGTGTCGACCACCTGCTGGAAGTCGTCGTCGCTCATGCGCAGCAGCAGGGTGTCGCGGGTGATGCCGGCGTTCGCCACGACGACCTCGATGGGCCCGTACGCCTCCTCGACCTCGCGGTACGCGGCGTCGAGCGAGGCGGCGTCGGTCACATCGGCGGTGACGGTCAGCGCGCCCTCCGGGCCGGAGCCGGAGCGGGCGGTCACGGCCACGCGGTGGCCCTGGGCGAGGAACTCCTCGGCGATCGCGAAGCCGATGCCGCGGTTGCCGCCGGTGATGAGAACGGTGCGCTGAGAGGTCATGACCCTCAAGCTTATGCGCAGGCTGCGCTCGTAGGATCGAGCCGACATGAAGCAGACGCCGGGCGCCGCCATCACGAGCATCCCCGCCTCTCCCGCCGAGGAGCGGCACACCCGCATGGTGAAGTACGCCGTCGCGATGGGCATCCGCCTGGTCTGCATCGCCGCCTGCTTCGTCACCCCCGGGTGGTGGCTGCTCATCCCCGCGCTCGGCGCGGTCATCCTGCCCTCCTTCGCCGTGCTCGTCGCCAACAACGTCGCGCCGACCACCGGCCCCGCCGTCGAGCGCCCCGGCCAGATGCTGCCGTACGCCCCCGGCGGGCCCGGGCCCTCCGCGTGATCTCCCTACCTGGCGAGATCTCGGGCACGCGCTGCTCGCGGGCCGGCTGCCGCGCCGAGGCGGTGTGGGCCGTCAACTGGCGCAACCCGAGCATCCACACCCCCGACCGGGTGAAGGTCTGGCTCGCCTGCGAGGAGCACCGCGACTTCCTGTACGACTTCGTCGACCAGCGCGGCTTCCCCGTGACGATCACGCCCGCGGGCGTCGTCGTCGGCCGCGTGCCCGATCGGGGAGAATGAGCGCATGAGCATCGCGCGCCTGGCCCTGTCGCGCAAGTGGCTCGGCTACCTCGCCCTCACCGTGATCGTCGCGATCGTCTGCGTCGGCTTCGGGCTCTGGCAGTGGGCGCGCCGCGAGGAGGCGGTCGCCGAGATCAGCCTCATCGAGGACAACTACGACGCCGAGCCCGTCGACTACGCCGAGGCCATGGGCGAGGGATTCGACCCGGCTGACGAGTGGCTGCCCGTGCTGCTCGAGGGCGAGTACCTCGCCGAGGACCAGCTGCTCGCCCGCAACCGCCCGCGCGACGGCCGGCCGGGCTTCGGGGTGCTCACCCCGCTGCAGCTCGACGACGGCACCGTCGTGGTCATCGACCGCGGCTGGCTGCCGATCGGCTCGGCGCAGGACTCCCCCGACGTCGTGCCCGAGGCGCCCGCCGGTCGCGTCGAGGTCACCGCGCGCCTCAAGCCCGGCGAGCCCACCATCGCCGGCCGCGGGGCGCCCGAGGGCCAGATCGCGACCATCAACCTGCCGCAGATCGCCGAGCTGCTGGGCCCCGAGGTCGAGACGACCGCCTACGGCCAGCTCATCGCCGAGGACCCGGCGCCCGCGCAGCGCCCGCTCCCGGCCCAGCGCCCCGTCCTCGACGAGGGCCCCCACCTCAGCTACACGTTCCAGTGGTACGTCTTCGCGATCCTCGCCTTCATCGGCTTCGGGTGGGCGCTGCGGCAGGATGCCCGGGCCCTCGAATCCGAGCGCACCGGGGTGCCCGTGGCCGAGCCGGCCCGGCGCCGCCCGAGCGACGCCGACGAGGAGGACGCGCTGCTCGACGCCCCGCGCTGAGGGTCGACCGCGCTAGGCGAGCGAGATGAGCTCGGCGTAGTCCTTCGTCCAGAGGTCCTCGACGCCGTCGGGCATGATGAGCACCCGCTCGGGGTTGAGCGCCTCGACCGCGCCCTCGTCGTGGCTGACGAGGATGACGGAGCCGGCGTAGCTCGACAGCGCGCCGAGGATCTCGAGGCGGCTGGCCGGGTCGAGGTTGTTCGTCGGCTCGTCGAGCAGCAGCAGGTTCGCCTTCGAGACGACGAGCATCGCCAGCGAGAGGCGCGTCTTCTCGCCGCCCGAGAGCACGCCGGCCGGCTTGGCGGTGTCGTCGCCGAGGAAGAGGAATGAGCCGAGCACGCTGCGCGCCTCGCGCTCGGTGATCGTCTCGGAGGCCGACATCATGTTCTCGAGCACGCTGCGCTTCACGTCGAGCGTCTCGTGCTCCTGCGCGTAGTAGCCGACGCGCAGGCCGTGACCGGGCTCGAGCTCGCCCGTGTCGGGCGCGTCCACGCCCGCGAGGATGCGCAGCAGCGTGGTCTTGCCGGCGCCGTTGAGGCCCAGGATGACCACGCGGGAGCCGCGGTCCACCGCCAGGTCGACGGCGGTGAAGATCTCGAGCGAGCCGTAGCTTTTCGACAGATTGCGGGCCTGCAGCGGCGTCTTGCCGACGGGCGCCGGATCGGGGAACCGCAGCTTCGCCACCCGATCGACGGCGCGCACCTCCTCGAGGCCCGAGAGCATCTTCTCGGCCCGGGCGACCATCTGGTGCGCCGAGGCGGCCTTCGAGGCCTTGGCGCCGAAGCGCGCGGCCTGCTGCTGCAGCGAGGTGGCCTTCTTCTCGACGTTGGCGCGCTCCTTCTTGCGGCGCTCCTCGTCGGCCTCGCGCTGGCGCAGGTAGTGCTTCCAGCCCATGTTGTAGATGTCGATGACCTGGCGGTTCGCGTCGAGGTAGAAGACCTTGTTGACGGTCTCCTCCACCAGGTGGATGTCGTGGCTGATCACGATGAAGCCGCCCTGGTAGCTGCCGAGGAACTCGCGCAGCCACACCACCGAGTCGGCGTCGAGGTGGTTGGTCGGCTCGTCGAGGATCATCGTCTCGGCATCGCTGAACAGGATGCGGGCGAGCTCGATGCGGCGGCGCTGACCGCCCGAGAGCGTGTTGAGCGGCTGGCTGAGGATGCGATCGGGCAGGTTGAGGTTGCTCGCGATCGACGCGGCCTCGGCCTCGGCCGCGTAGCCGCCGAGGGCGAGGAAGCGGTCGGTGAGCCGCCCGTAGCGGTTCATCGCCTTCTCGCTCACCTCGGGGTCGGGGCTCGCCATGTCCTGCGTCGCCTGCTGCATGTCGATGACGATCTGGCCGAGACCGCGGGCGTCGAGGATGCGCGTGCGGGCGAGCTGCTCGGGATCCCCCGAGCGCGGATCCTGCGGCAGGTAGCCGAGCTCCCCCGTGCGCTGCACGCTGCCCGCGGCGGGCAGCTCGTCCCCCGCGAGCACCTTGGTGAGCGTCGTCTTGCCGGCGCCGTTGCGCCCCACGAGGCCGACCTTGTCGCCCTTGTCCACCCGGAAGGCGACGTTCTCCATGAGCAGGCGCGCGCCGACCCGGATCTCGAGATCCTGAACAGCGAGCACAGCGGAGGTCCGTTTCTTTGGTGGGTTTCGTCAGCCGGGGCGACGGGGGGTCAGCCCGATAGTCTACCGAGGTCCCCTGACCCTCGAATCCCGTGAGGAACGCCACCGCCGTGACGAACGCCATCACCCTCGCCCGTCCCACTCTCGTGGACCGCGTCCAGACCCGCACCCTCGCCACCGACGTCATCCTCGTCATGGGCGGCACGGCGCTCGTCGCCGCCCTCGCCCAGATCGCCGTGCCGCTCTGGCCCGTGCCCGTCACGGGTCAGACCCTCGCCGTGCTCATCGTCGGCGCCTCGCTCGGCGCGGCCCGCGGCGCAGCCTCGCTCGCGCTCTACGCCATCGTCGGCGGCCTCGGCCTGCCGGTGTTCAGCGACGCGGAGTCGGGCTGGAGCATCATCGCGGGCCCGACCGGGGGTTACATCATCGGCTTCGTGCTCGCCGCCGCGATCGTCGGCTGGGCCGCCGAGCGCCAGTGGGACCGCGGATGGCTGAAGGCCGCGGTCACCTTCATCGGCGGCTCCCTCGTCGTCTTCGCGGTCGGACTCCCCTGGCTCGCGATGTCGCTCGGCCAGCTCGGCCTGCCGAACGACCTCGGCGCCGTGCTCGCCTCGGGCTTCGTGCCGTTCATCATCGGCGGCCTCATCAAGGCCGGCATCGCCGCCGCGCTCATGCCCGCGCTCTGGCGTGCGGCCGAGGCGCGTCGCGCCGACGAGGCCTGACAGCCCGCGCATCCCGCATGCAGAACGCCCCCGCCGAATGATCGGCGGGGGCGTTCTCCATTCGACGCGATGGCGGAGGTCAGATGCTGAAGCCCAGCGCGCGCATCATGTCGCGACCGTCGTCGGTGATGCGCTCGGGGCCCCACGGCGGCATCCACACCCAGTTGATGCGGAACTGCGCGACGATGCCGTCGAGCGAGTTGGCGACCGACTCCTCGATGACGTCGGTGAGCGGGCAGCCGGCCGAGGTGAGGGTCATCGAGATGATGAGGGCGTCGGACTCCTCGTCCCACGCGAGGTCGTAGACGAGCCCCAGGTCGACGATGTTGACCCCGAGCTCGGGGTCGATGACGTCCTTGAGACCCTCCTCGACCTGGTCGAAGAGCTTCGGTTCGAGTGCGACGGGCATGCGGTCAGGCTACCGGCGTCTCGGTGACGAAGCGATCGTAGCCCTCGTTCTCGAGGCGATCCGCCAGCTCGGCGCCACCCTGCTCGGCGATGCGGCCCTCGACGAAGACGTGCACGAAGTCGGGCTTGATGTAGCGCAGGATGCGCGTGTAGTGCGTGATGAGGAGCACGCCGAGGCCGGTCGACTCCTTGACGCGGTTCACGCCCTCCGAGACGATCTTGAGCGCGTCGACGTCGAGGCCGGAGTCGGTCTCGTCGAGCACGGCGAACTTGGGCTTGAGCAGCTCGAGCTGCACGATCTCGTGGCGCTTCTTCTCGCCGCCCGAGAAGCCCTCGTTGACGTTGCGCTCCGAGAAGCCGCGGTCCATGCGCAGGGCCTCCATCGAGCTCTTGAGGTCCTTGACCCAGCTGCGCAGGGGCGGGGCCTCGCCGTCGAGGGCGGTCTTCGCGGTGCGGAGGAAGTTCGACACCGTCACGCCGGGGATCTCGACCGGGTACTGCATGGCGAGGAACAGGCCCGCCTTGGCGCGCTCGTCCACGCTCATCGCGAGGACGTCCTCGCCGTCGAGCGTGATCGAGCCCGAGTCGACGGTGTAGCGGGGGTGCCCGGCGATCGTGTACGCGAGCGTCGACTTGCCCGAGCCGTTGGGGCCCATGATCGCGTGGATCTCGCCCTTGTTGATGGTCAGGTCGACGCCGCGGAGGATCTCCTTGGGGCCCTGATCGGTGGCGATCGAGACGTGCAGGTCGCGGATCTCAAGTGTGGACATGTCGTGGGGTTCCGTTCGTCGTCGTGCCCGCGGGAGCGGGAGGTTGCTGCTCGTCGTGCCCGCGGGAGCGGGCGGTTGCTGCTGAGGGGCGCCGGTCAGGGCGCGATGGTCGTCGCGGCGTCCACGAGGATCTCGCCGTTCTCGACGGTCACCGCGTAGACGGGCACCGGCTCGAAGGCCGGGAAGTTCTTGGGGGCGCCGGTCGCGAGGTCGAACTTCGACCCGTGCGCCCAGCACTCGAGCGTGCCGTCCTCGACGAAGCCCTCGCTCAGCGAGATATCGCCGTGGGTGCAGGTGTCGCCGAGCGCGTGCACGGCGCCGGATGAGTCCTTCACGACGGCGATCGGCTTGCCGTCGATGACGACCTTCATGGCCGTGGCGGGCGCGAGCTCGCTGTCGGCGCAGACGCGGGTGCCGGCCATGTCAGTCGACCTCCATGGTCGCGAGCTCGGCCTCGACGGCGTCGATGAGCCGCGCGCGGACGTCCTCGACGGTGATCTTCTGCACGATCTCCATGAGGAAGCCGAGCACGACCAGGCGGCGCGACTCCTTCTCGGAGATGCCGCGCGAGCGCAGGTAGAACAGCTGCTCGTCGTCGAAGCGGCCCGTGGCGCTCGCGTGACCGGCGCCGGCGATCTCGCCGGTCTCGATCTCGAGGTTCGGGATGCTGTCGGCGCGGGCGCCGTCGGTGAGCACGAGGTTGCGGTTCGCCTCGTAGGAGTCGGTGTCGACCGCGTCGGCGCCGATGAGCACGTCGCCGATCCAGACGGTGCGCGCCTTGGCGCCCTGCAGCGCGCTCTTGTAGAGCACGTTGCCCTTGGTCGCGGGCCCCTCGTGGAACATGTACACCTGGCTCTCGAGGTGCTGGCCGCTGTCGGCGAAGGAGAGGCCGTAGAGCTCGGCGTGGCTGCCCTCGCCGGCGAGCCGAACGCTCGGGTTCACGCGCACGACCGCGCCGCCGAGGCTGACGACGAAGTGCGTGAGGGATGCCCGGCGCCCGACCACTGCCTGATGCGCCGCGGCGTGCACGGCGTCGTCCTCCCACGTCTGCAGCGAGAGCACGGTCAGCGCCGCGCCGTCGCGCACGATGATCTCGACGTTCTGGGCGTACTGCGCGCTGCCCGTGTGCTCGAGCACCACGGTGCCGTGCGCGTCGCGCTCGGCCTCGATGACGATGTGGGCGTTGGCGTGACCGGACGCATCGGTGCCGTGCAGGCGCACGCGCACCGGCTGCTCGAGCACCTCGCCCGCGCGCAGCCGCAGGTGCAGGGCGTTCTCGCTGCGCTTCCACGCGATGGCGCTCGGCAGGTCCTCCGGGCGGAAGATCTCCCCGCGGACGGGGGCGTCGAGGCCCTCGGAGGGGACGTGCACCCCGGCGGGGGCATCCACCTCGTAGTCGACCGTGCCGTGCCCGCCCGCCTCGTCGACGAACAGGGGCGCGAGCCGCTGCAGGTCGCTGAGCTTCCAGTTGACCTCGCGCGCCGAGGGGGCGGCGAAGTCCGCCGGCTCGAACGAGGTCGGCCGGGCGGATCGGGTCTGGATGGGCACGTCCGCCAGTCGGGCGGCGAGGGCGTCGGCGATCAGGGTCTCGGTCATCGAGCCTGGGGGTCCTTTCGTGGGGGGCGGGAGGGCGGCGGCGCGGGCGATCAGCCGACGCTGCCCTCCATGTTCATCTCGATGAGCTTGTTGAGCTCGAGCGCGTACTCCATGGGCAGCTCGCGCGCGATCGGCTCGATGAAGCCGCGCACGATCATCGCCATGGCCTCGTCCTCGGGCAGGCCGCGCGACTGCAGGTAGAACAGCTGCTCCTCGCTCACGCGCGAGACCGTGGCCTCGTGCCCCAGCTGCACGTCGTCGACGCGGATGTCGATCGCCGGGTATGTGTCGGAGCGCGAGATGGTGTCGACGAGCAGGGCGTCGCAGCGCACGGTGTTGGCGGAGTGGTGCGCGGCGGCATCCACCCGCACCTCGCCGCGGTAGCCGGCGCGACCGCCGCCGCGGGCGATCGACTTCGAGATGATCGACGACGTCGTGTACGGCGCCATGTGGATCATCTTGGCGCCGGCGTCCTGGTGCTGGCCCGGGCCGGCGAAGGCGACCGAGAGCGTCTCGCCCTTGGCGTGCTCGCCGACGAGGAAGATCGACGGGTACTTCATCGTGACCTTCGAGCCGATGTTGCCGTCGATCCACTCCATGGTGGCGCCCTCGTGGGCGACGGCGCGCTTCGTGACGAGGTTGTAGACGTTGTTCGACCAGTTCTGGATCGTCGTGTACCGAACGCGGGCGTTCTTCTTCACGATGATCTCGACGACGGCCGAGTGCAGCGAGTCGCTCTTGTAGATCGGCGCCGTGCAGCCCTCGATGTAGTGCACGTACGAGCCCTCGTCCGCGATGATCAGCGTGCGCTCGAACTGGCCCATGTTCTCCGTGTTGATGCGGAAGTAGGCCTGCAGCGGGATCTCGACGTGCACGCCGGGCGGCACGTAGACGAACGATCCGCCCGACCAGACGGCCGTGTTGAGCGCGGCGAACTTGTTGTCGCCGGGCGGGATGACCGTGCCGAAGTACTCCTGGAACAGCTCCGGGTGCTCGCGCAGCGCCGTGTCGGTGTCCATGAAGATGACGCCCTGCTCCTCCAGGTCCTCGCGGATCTGGTGGTAGACGACCTCGGACTCGTACTGGGCGGCGACGCCGGAGACGAGGCGCTGGCGCTCGGCCTCGGGGATGCCGAGCTTCTCGTACGTGGCCTTGATGTCCTCGGGGAGCTCCTCCCACGTGGTGGCCTGCTTCTCGGTCGAGCGCACGAAGTACTTGATGTTGTCGAAGTCGATGCCCGAGAGGTCGGCGCCCCAGTTCGGCATCGGCTTCTTGCCGAAGAGGTCGTAGCCCTTCAGGCGCGTCTTGAGCATCCACTCGGGCTCGCTCTTGAGCGCGGAGATGTCGGAGACCACCTCGGTGCTGATGCCGCGGCGGGCGGTGCTGCCGGCGGCGTCGGAGTCGGACCAGCCGAACTCGTACTGCCCCAGACCTTCCAGCTCGGGTCGATCGATAAGCACGTCAGACACGATGTTCCTCTCTGTTGCCGAACCCAACCGGTGGCGATGGCGGCCCATTCCCCTCGCGGGACGCGATGGGGTTGTTGAGGGCGGATGCTCATGGAGCCCGATTTACACTGGACTCTGGCGGGTCGATGCCCCACGCGGAACCCGCGGAGGCACCCGCTATCGACACTGATGGTGAGCGCTGGAAGTCTACCGTGCTCAGCCTGGACGGAGAGGGTGCGGCACCGTGAATCGCCTGTGGCAGAACCTGGTCGGCTCGGTGCGCGCGGCGCGCGCGTGGCTCCCGACGACGGTCGATCGGCGCGTGCGGTTCATCGCCTGGGCCTCCCTCGTCAGCCAGACCCTCATCGTCGGCACCGGCGGCGCGGTGCGCCTCACCGGCTCGGGCCTCGGCTGCCCGACGTGGCCGCGGTGCACGGCGGACTCGTTCGTCGCGACGCCCGAGATGGGCATCCACGGCATCGTCGAGTTCGGCAACCGCCTGCTCACCTTCGTGCTCGTCATCATCGCCATCGCCGCCTTCGCCTTCGTCGTGCGCATGCGACGCGAGCGCCCCGAGCTGCTGCGCCTCTCCGTGGCCCTCGGCCTGGGCATCCCGGCGCAGGCGATCATCGGCGGCATCACCGTGCTGACGAACCTCGACCCGTGGATCGTCGGCCTGCACTTCGTCGTCTCGACCGCGCTCGTCGCGCTCGCGACCGTCTTCGTCTTCCGCGTCTACCGCGGGCCGGCCTCGCGCTCGCTCGCCGTGCCGGCCCCGGTGCGGATGCTCGGCCTCGCGACCGCCGTCGGCGCCTGGGTCACCGTGCTCGTCGGCATCGTGGTCACCGGCTCGGGCCCGCACGCGGGCGACGGCGGCGCGGCGCGCAACGGCCTCGACTCGGAGCTGCTGCAGCACGTGCACTCCTGGCCGGCCTACATCACCGCCGGCCTGAGCCTGGCGCTGCTCGTCGTCGCCGCGCGGCTCGGGCTGGCCCGCGTGCAGCGCGCCGCCGTGGGCCTGCTGCTCGTCGAGGGGGCGCAGATCGTCATCGGCGTGGCCCAGGCGCGGCTCGGCCTGCCCGAGATCCTCGTCGGGGCGCACATGGTGCTCGCCTGCGTGCTCATCGCCGCGGTGACGCGCGTGCTGCTGGAGATGCGGACGACCCGCGACGAGGACGCCGCTCTCACCGCCGCAACCGCGGAGCCGGAGCTCGTCGCCCGCTAGCCCGCTCGGCGGGACGCGGCCGCTAGTACGGCAGCAGCGGGTCGATGCCGACGGCCACGAAGAGCAGCGTCAGGTAGGTGATGCTGGCGTGGAAGACCTTCATCGGCTTCGCCTCGCGGCCGTGCAGCGCGCGCGAGTAGAGGCGGTGGCTCTCGATGATGAACCAGGCCCCCGCGAGCACCGCGGCGCCCGAGTAGAGCGCACCCATGTCGGCGACGGGGATGAGCAGCAGCGAGCAGGCGACCGTGGCCCAGGCGTACAGGATCGTCTGCAGGCCGACCATGGCGCGCCCGCGCACGACGCCGAGCATGGGCACGGAGGCCGAGGCGTAGTCGTCGCGGTACTTGAGCGACAGCGGCCAGTAGTGCGGCGGCGTCCAGAGGAACACGACGAGGAAGAGGATGAGCGGCGGCCAGTCGAGCGAGCCGGTCACGGCCGTCCAGCCGATGACGACCGGGAAGCAGCCGGCGATGCCGCCCCAGATGATGTTCTGCTCGGTGCGGCGCTTGAGCACGAGCGTGTAGATGACGACGTAGAAGAGGATGGCGGCGAGCGCGAGCGACGCGGCGAGCCAGTTCGTCGTGATGAGCAGCCAGACGATGGAGACGACGCCGAGCACGTAGGCGAAGACGAGCGCCTGCCGGTCGGTGAGCTCGCCCGTCACGAGCGGCCGGTTCTGCGTGCGCTGCATGATGCGGTCGATGTCGCGGTCGATGTACATGTTGAACGCGCCGGCCGATCCGGCCGAGAGGGCGCCGCCGATGAGGGTCGCGAGCACGAGCCAGAGGCTCGGCAGCCCGCCCTCCGCGAGGATCATGACCGGGGCGGTCGTCACGAGCAGCAGCTCGATGACCCGCGGCTTCGTCAGGGCGACGTACGCCGCCACGGTGCGCTTGAGGGTGCGCGGACGGGTCGTGATCGACGGGTCGAGCGCAGTATCCATGTCTCCTCTTCGCGCGGCGGGTTCGCCGTCGAGTCTACGGGAGCGGTGCTGGGGGGATGCTCGGCCCGCGCCCCCGCACGACAGAGGCCCTCCCTATACTGGGGCGAGCTTGTCAGCCGCCACGTCCGTCTCTCGAACGGGGGCGCCCTCACGGGTGCCCGAGTGGGCCGCGGTCACGATCGATGACGATCACGGCAAGGTTCCCGCCAGGGGCAGCACCACCCGGATCGCCCCTGAGCTCGCATCGAGAAAGGGCTGTACCCCCGTCATGACCGACCTCACCTGGGACCCGCTGGACTCCGCCGCTGTCGACACGGCACGAATGCTCGCGGCGGACGCCGTCGAGAAGGTCGGCAACGGGCATCCCGGCACCGCGATGAGCCTCGCCCCCGTGGCCTACCTGCTGCACCAGAAGACGATGCGGCACGACCCCGCCGACCCGCAGTGGCTCGGGCGCGACCGCTTCATCCTCTCGGCCGGGCACAGCTCGCTGACGCAGTACGTGCAGCTCTACCTCGGCGGCTACGGCCTCGAGCTCGACGACCTCAAGTCGCTGCGCACCTGGGGCTCGAAGACCCCCGGCCACCCCGAGTACGGCCACACCGACGGCGTCGAGATCACGACCGGCCCGCTCGGGCAGGGCCTCGCCTCCGCCGTCGGCTTCGCCTACGCCGCCCGCTTCGAGCGCGGCCTGCTCGACCCCGGCGCCCCGGCCGGCGAGAGCCCCTTCGACCACCACGTCTACGTCATCGCCGGCGACGGCGACCTGCAGGAGGGCGTCACGAGCGAGGCCGGCTCGCTCGCCGGCCACCAGCAGCTCGGCAACCTCATCGCGATCTACGACTCGAACCAGATCTCGATCGAGGACGACACCGACATCGCCTTCACCGAGGACGTCGCCGCGCGCTACGAGTCGTACGGCTGGCACGTGCAGACGGTGGACTGGAAGCAGACCGGCGAGTACGTCGAGGACGTGCACGCGCTGCACGCCGCGCTCGAGGCGGCGAAGGCCGAGACCGGGCGCCCGAGCCTCGTGATCCTCAAGACGATCATCGGCTGGCCGGCCCCGACCAAGCAGAACACCGGCAAGATCCACGGCTCGGCCCTCGGCGGCGAGGAGCTCGCCGCGACGAAGACGATCATGGGCTTCGACCCCGAGCAGAGCTTCGTCGTCAGCGACGAGGTCATCGCGCACACGCGTGCCGCCGTCGAGCGCGGCGCCGAGCGCCACGCCGAGTGGCAGCAGGGCTTCGACGCCTGGGCGACCGCGAACCCCGAGAAGAAGGCCCTCCTCGACCGGATGCTCGCGGGCGAGCTGCCCGAGGGCCTCACCGAGGCGCTGCCGGTGTTCGAGGGCGGCACGAGCGTGTCGACCCGCGCCGCGAGCGGCAAGGTCATCAACGCCATCGCCGGCGTGGTTCCCGAGTTCTGGGGCGGCTCGGCCGACCTCGCCGAGTCGAACCTCACGACCATCGCGGGCGGCGGCTCGTTCGTGCCCGCCGAGCACTCCACGCACGAGTGGCAGGCCGACCCCTACGGCCGCATCCTGCACTTCGGCATCCGCGAGCACGCGATGGGCGCGATCCTCAACGGCATCGCCCTCCACGGCCGCACGCGCGTCTTCGGCGGCACCTTCCTCATCTTCAGCGACTACATGCGCCCCGCCGTGCGCCTCGCCGCCCTCATGGGCGTGCCGGTCACCTACGTCTGGACGCACGACTCGGTCGCGCTCGGCGAGGACGGCCCGACGCACCAGCCGGTCGAGCAGCTCGCGGCGCTGCGCGCCATCCCGGGGCTCGACATCGTGCGCCCGGCCGACGCGAACGAGACCGCCTGGGCGTGGAAGACGATCCTCGACCGGCACAGCCACCCGGCCGGTCTCGCGCTGACCCGCCAGAACGTGCCCGTGTTCGAGCGCGGCGACGACGTCGCCTCGGGCGAGGTGCTCGCCGCGGCCCATCACGTCGCGCGCGGCGCCTACGTGCTCGCCGAGGCTGCGAACGGCTCGCCCGACGTCATCCTCATCGCGACCGGCTCCGAGGTGCAGATCGCGCTCGAGGCCCGCGAGGTGCTCGCCGGCGAGGGCGTCCACGCCCGCGTCGTCTCGGCTCCGAGCCTGGAGTGGTTCGAGGAGCAGAGCGCCGAGTACCGCGAGTCCGTGCTGCCGGCCGCTGTCACCGCCCGCGTCAGCATCGAGGCGGGCCTCTCGCTGAGCTGGCACCGCTACCTCGGGGTGCGCGGTCGCGCGGTCTCGATCGAGCACTTCGGCGCCTCGGCGGACTACCAGACCCTGTACCGCGAGTTCGGCATCACGACCGAGGCCGCCGTGGCCGCCGCGCACGAGTCGCTCGCCGCGGGCTGAACCCGCTCCCCCACCGACCCCCACCTCCCCCGCAGCACCAGAGAACCGAGGACAGCATGACCTCCACCCCCACCGCTCAGCTCAGCGCGCTCGGCGTCAGCATCTGGCTCGACGACCTCTCGCGCGATCGCATCTCCTCCGGCGGGCTCGCCGCGATCATCACCGACCGCGACGTCGTCGGCGTCACGACCAACCCCACGATCTTCGCGGCGGCGCTCGCGACCGGCACGACCTACGACGACCAGATCCGCGACCTCGCGGCCGCCGGCGTCGATGTGACCGACGCCGTCTTCGAGATCACCACCGACGACGTGGCCGCGGCGAGCGACATCTTCGCCCCCGTGTACGCGTCGACCGCAGGCCGCGACGGCCGCGTCTCGATCGAGGTCGAGCCGGGCCTCGCCCACGACGCCGCCGGCACGATCGAGCAGGCGCGCCAGCTCTGGGCGAAGGTCGACCGCCCGAACGCGATGATCAAGATCCCCGCGACGCTCGAGGGGCTCGAGGCGATCACCGAGACCATCGGCGCCGGCATCAGCGTCAACGTCACGCTCATCTTCAGCCTCGAGCGGTACCGCGCCGTGATCGACGCCTACCTCGCCGGGCTCGAGAAGGCGCGCGACGCCGGGCACGACCTCGCGACCATCCACTCCGTCGCCTCCTTCTTCGTCTCGCGCGTCGACTCCGAGATCGACAAGCGGCTCGAGGCGATCGGCACCCCCGAGGCGCTCGCCCTCAAGAGCAAGGCCGGCATCGCGAACGCCCGCCTCGCCTACGAGCTCTTCGAGCAGGCCTTCGCCGAGCCCCGCGCCGCGGCCCTGCTCGAGGCCGGCGCCAACGTGCAGCGCCCGCTCTGGGCCTCGACCGGCGTCAAGGACCCGGCGCTGCCCGACACCCTCTACGTCACGGCCCTCGCCGTCGGCGACACCGTGAACACCATGCCGGAGAAGACCCTCGAGGCGACCTTCGACCACGCAGTGGTCGAAGGCGACGAGGTCAGCGGCTCGTACGAGGCCTCGCGCGCCGTGCTCGCGGCCCTCGAGGAGCAGGGCGTCTCGATCGCCGAGGTCACCGCGCTGCTCGAGAAGGAGGGCGTGGAGAAGTTCATCGTCAGCTGGAACGAGCTGCTCGACACCGTGTCGGCCGCGCTCGAGGCGGCCAAGTGACCGCCACCGTCGGCGCGCGCGGCGCGGCCGCCGAGGCGATCGAGCGGCACGTACCGGCGCTGGTCGAGCAGCTCGTCGCGAGCCGCCTCACCGCGGGCGACGCGACGCTCTGGGGCCCTGCCGCCGAGGCCGAGGCCTCCGTGCGGCTCGGCTGGATCCAGGCGGTCGGCGTCTCGCGCCCGCTCGTGGCCGAGATCGAGCAGCTGCGCGAGGAGCTCGCCGAGCGCGGCGTGACCCGCATCGTGCTATGCGGGATGGGCGGCTCCTCGCTCGCCCCCGAGGTCATCACCGCGACGGCGGGCGCGCCGCTCGTCGTCCTCGACGCCACCGACCCGCACCAGGTGCGCGGCGTCGTCGAGCACGACCTCGCCTCGACGGCCGTCGTCGTCTCCTCCAAGTCCGGCTCCACCGTCGAGACCGACAGCCAGAAGCGCGCCTTCGAGGCGGCCTTCACCGCCGCCGGCATCGACCCCGCCGAGCGCATCATCATCGTCACCGACCCGGGCTCGCCGCTCGAGCAGGCCTCGCGCGCCGCCGGGTACCGCGTCTTCACCGCCGACCCGACCGTCGGCGGGCGCTACTCGGCGCTCACCGCCTTCGGCCTCGTGCCCTCCGGCCTCGCCGGCGCCGACATCGCCGAACTGCTCGACGAGGCGGATGCCGCGCTCGCGCCGCTCTCCATCGACAGCCCCTCGAACCCCGGGCTGCAGCTCGCGGCGGCCATCGCGGGCACCGAGCCCCGGCGCGACAAGCTCGTGCTCGTCGCCGACGGCACGCACGTCGTGGGGCTCGGGGATTGGGTCGAGCAGCTGATCGCGGAGTCGACGGGCAAGGACGGCACGGGCATCCTGCCGGTCGTCGTCGGGATCGACGCGCCGGAGCTCGTCTCCCACGCCCCCGACGTCCAGGTCGTGCGCCTCGTCGCCGACGCCCGCGCGACCGAGGAGGTCGCCGAGGGCGAGATCGAGCTCTCCGGATCGCTCGGCGCGCTCATCATGACCTGGGAGTACGCGACCGCCATCGCCGGCATGATGCTCGGCATCAACCCCTTCGACCAGCCCGACGTCGAGTCGGCGAAGGTCGCCGCCCGCGGCCTGCTCGACGCGCGCCCCGAGCCGGTCGAACCGCTGTTCGTCGACGGCGGGGTCGGCGTCGCCGGGCCGCAAGCCCTGCTCGAGGGCGCCACGACCGTGAGCGAGGCCGTCGACCGCCTGCTCGCGGCGGTGCCCGCCGACGGCTACGTCGCCGTGCAGGCCTACCTCGATCGCACCGCGCACCCCGAGCTCGAGGCCGTGCGCCACCGCATCGCGGCCGCGAGCGGACGGCCGACCACCTTCGGCTGGGGTCCGCGCTTCCTGCACTCGACCGGCCAGTACCACAAGGGCGGTCCCGCGCACGGGGTGTTCCTGCAGATCGTCTCGACGGCCGAGGGCGACCTCGAGATCGCCGACCGGCCGTTCACCTTCGGGCAGCTCATCGCCGCGCAGGCGGCCGGCGACGCCCGCGTGCTCGCCGACCACGGGCGACCGGTCGTGACGCTCACGGTCTCCGATGCGAGCGCCATCGCCGCGCTCATCACCGCGCTCGCCTGAGCGCCGCTCGCCCGAGCACCGACCACCCTTCCCGTACGAGGAGATCCATGCCCCCGGTCGACATCTCGCCGGACAGCAACCCGCTGCGCTCCCCCGATGATCGCCGCCTGAACCGCATCGCCGGTCCGAGCGGGCTCGTCATCTTCGGGGTCACCGGCGACCTGTCGCGCAAGAAGCTCATGCCCGCCGTCTACGACCTGGCGAACCGCGGCCTCCTGCCGCCGGGCTTCGCGCTCGTCGGCTTCGCGCGGCGCGACTGGGAGGACCAGGACTTCGAGAAGGTCGTGCACGACGCCGTGCAGGAGCACGCGCGCACGCCCTTCAACGAGGACGTCTGGAAGCAGCTCGCGGCGGGCATCCGCTTCGTCTCGGGCGAGTTCGATGACGACGCGGCCTTCGAGCGGCTGTCGGCGACGATCGCCGAGCTCGACCGCGAGCGCGGCACGATGGGCAACCACGCCTTCTACCTGTCGATCCCGCCGAAGTCGTTCCCTCAGGTGACCCAGCAGCTGCGCCGCAGCGGCCTCGCCGAGGCGGAGGACGGCCAGTGGCGCCGCGTCGTCATCGAGAAGCCCTTCGGCAGCGACCTCACGACGGCGCGCGAGCTGAACGCCGTCGTCGAATCGGTGTTCCCGCCCGACTCGGTGTTCCGCATCGACCACTACCTGGGCAAGGAGACGGTTCAGAACATCCTCGCGCTGCGCTTCGCCAACATGATGTACGAGCCGATCTGGAACGCGAACTACGTCGACCACGTGCAGATCACCATGGCGGAGGACATCGGGGTCGGCGGGCGCGCGGGCTACTACGACGGCATCGGGGCGGCGCGCGACGTCATCCAGAACCACCTGCTGCAGCTGCTCGCGCTCACGGCGATGGAGGAGCCCGTCTCGTTCGACGCCGCCGACCTGCGCGCCGAGAAGGAGAAGGTGCTCTCGGCCGTGCGCCTGCCGAAGGATCTCGGCGCCGCGACCGCCCGCGGCCAGTACGCCGGCGGGTGGCAGGGCGGCGAGCACGTGCTCGGGTTCCTCGAGGAGGACGGCATGAACCCGGAGTCGGTCACCGAGACCTACGCCGCCATGCGCCTCGACATCGGCACCCGCCGCTGGGCGGGCGTGCCCTTCTACCTGCGCGCCGGCAAGCGCCTCGGCCGCCGCGTCACCGAGATCGCCGTCGTCTTCAAGCGGGCCCCGCAGTACCTGTTCGCCGAGAGCCAGACCTCGGCGCTCGGCCAGAACGCGCTCGTCATCCGCGTGCAGCCCGACGAGGGCGTCACGATGCGCTTCGGCTCGAAGGTGCCCGGCGCCGGCATGCAGGTGCGCGACGTCACCATGGACTTCGGTTACGGCCACGCCTTCACCGAGGCGAGCCCCGAGGCCTACGAGCGGCTCATCCTCGACGTGCTGCTCGGCGAGCCGCCGCTGTTCCCCCGCCACGAGGAGGTCGAGCTCAGCTGGAAGATCCTCGACCCGATCGAGGAGTACTGGGCCACCCAGGGGCGCCCCGAGCAGTACGCGCCCGGCACCTGGGGCCCGAAGTCCGCGGACGACCTGCTCGCCCGCGACGGCCGCGTCTGGAGGCGCCCGTGATCATCACCCTGCCCGACACCACGACCAGCAAGGTCACCAAGACGCTCGTGCGCATCCGCGACGAGGCCGGCGCCGTGGCGCTCGGTCGCGTGCTGACGCTCATCATCGCCACGACCATCGGCGAGGAGGAGGACGTCATCGCGGCCGCGAACGACGCCTCGCGCGAGCATCCGATGCGCATCATCGTCGTCTCGACCGACAGCGCCGACGCGGATGCCCGGCTCGACGCCGAGATCCGGGTCGGCGGTGACGCGGGCGCGAGCGAGGTCGTCGTGCTGCGCGCCCACGGCGACGCGGCGCGCGACCAGCACGGCCTCGTGACCGGGCTGCTGCTGCCCGACGCCCCCGTCGTGACCTGGTGGCCCGGCGAGTGCCCGTCGCGGCCCGGCGAGACGCCGCTCGGCGATCTCGCGCAGCGCCGGATCACCGACGCCGCGGCCTCGGCCGACCCCCTCGCCCGCCTCGAGCGGCTCGCCCGCGAGTACGAGCCCGGCGACACCGACTTCGCCTGGACGCGGCTCACGCTGTGGCGCGCCCAGCTCGCCGCCGCGCTCGACCAGCCGCCGTACGAGCCCGTGGAGCGCGTCGAGGTCGAGGGCCCGCCCGACTCCCCCTCCACCGTGCTGCTCGCCGCCTGGCTGCGCCGTCAGCTGCAGGTGCCCGTCGAGGTGCGCGTCGTCGGCGACGACGCGACCGCGGGGCTCTCGCGCGTCGTGCTGCACCGCTCGTCCGGCCCGCTCACGCTCGAGCGCACCGAGCCGGCCATCGCGCGGCTCACGCAGGCCGGGCAGCCGACCCACGAGCTGTCGCTTCCGCGGCGCACCCTGCGCGAATGCCTCGCCGAGGAACTGCGTAGGCTCGACCCCGACGACGTGTTCGGCGACGTGCTGCGCTCGGGACTCGAGCCCGCGGCCTGAGGCCGTCGACCGCGCGGCTCCCGAGCCGCGGCCGAGCATCCCGCCCCCGATCCGCAGCAGAGAGGTTCACACCGACGTGACGACCGAACGACGCGTGCTCGTGCACCCCGACCGCCCCGCCCTCGCCGCCTCCGTCGCGGCGCGGTTCCTCACGAAGGTCATCGACCTCATCGAGGACGAGGGCGAGGCCCACATCGTGCTCACCGGCGGCTCCGTCGGCACCGAGGTGCTGCGGGCCATCGCCCAGTCGCCCGCGCGCAACAGCATCGACTGGTCGCTCGTGCACGTGTGGTGGGGGGATGAGCGCTGGCTGCCGCGCGGGGACGACGAGCGCAACGAGACGCAGGCCCGCCGGGCGCTGCTCGACCACGTGCCCGTCGACGAGAGCCGCGTGCACCCGTTCCCCGCGAGCGACGAGGGGCTCGACATCGACGAGGCCGCCGCGCGGTACGCCGACGAGCTGCGCGCCCACGCGGCCGAGGGCGCCGATTTCCCCCGCTTCGCCATCACCTTCCTCGGGGTGGGGCCCGACGGCCACGTCGCCTCGCTGTTCCCCGAGCGCGAAGGGCCCACCGTCACGGTGCCCGGCGTCATCGCCGTGCACGACTCCCCCAAGCCTCCCGCCGGCCGGCTCAGCCTGACGATGCCGCTCATCAACAGCTCCGAGCGCATCTGGCTCGTGCTCACCGGCGCCGACAAGGCCCCCGCCCTCGGGCTCGCCCTCGCCGGCGCCTCGGTGCAGGAGGTGCCCGTCGCGGGCGTGCTCGGCACCAAGCGCACCGTGTTCTTCATCGACGCCGCTGCCTCGACCGACGTGCCCGAGTCGCTCATCATGCCCACCTCCTACTGGACGGGCGCGATGGACCAGTCGGACTGGCTGCCGACGCGGGCGCCCGGCGGACGCTAGCGCCGCGCGGCTCGCCGCCGCGAACGAGAACGGCCCCGGCATCCATTCGGATGACCGGGGCCGTTCTCGTGACTGGGCGTCAGGCGGAGGTGCCGCGCCGCTCGCGGAGCTTCTGCAGCGCCTCGTCGAGGATCTGCTTCGCCTCGTCCTCGGAGCGGCGCTCCTTCACGTAGGCGAGGTGGGTCTTGTACGGCTCGTTCTTCGCCACCTGGGGCGGGTTCGCCTTGTCACGGCCGGCGGGGAGGCCGGTCGTCGGGGAGTCGATGACCTCGGGGATCTCCTCCTCCGGGAGGTTCGCCGCGAAGTGCCGCACCGTCTCGTTGCCCGAGGCGTCCCAGTACGAGACGGCGATGCGCTCGGCGTGGACGCCGCGATCCTGCTCGCCCATGGGGCCTGACCCGACCCGCGAGCCGCGGATCGCACTGCCACCGGAGACCATGTGGTGCTCCCTTCCTAGACCGCGTCGAAACGCGTGATGAGACCGAGGATCACGATCGAGGTCACCCAGACGAGGGCGAGCACGATCGTGATGCGGTTGAGATTGCGTTCGGCGACCCCGGAGGCGCCGAGGTTCGACGAGACGCCGCCGCCGAACATGTCGGAGAGCCCGCCGCCGCGACCGCGGTGGAGCAGGATCATCAGGGTGAGCAGCAGGCTGGTGATGCCCAGGACGACCTGGAGCAGGACCTGAAGGATTTCCACGGGGGCGACCTCTCGGGGTTTCAGAACAGTTGCCTACTCTAGCGCAGGGCGGCGCCGCGGCCGGTCGCGCGACGGGCCGCGGCGCTCGGCGGGCGCGCCGCCGACGGGAGCGGGTCTCTCGGTCAGACGGTGCCGACGTGGCTGCGGAAGCGCGCGATCGCCGAGAACTCGGCCGCATCGAGGCTCGCACCGCCGACGAGGGCGCCGTCGACGTCCTTCTGCGCCATGAATCCGGCGATGTTGCCCGACTTCACACTGCCGCCGTAGAGGATGCGCGTGCGTGCGCCCGCGTCCTCCCCCAGCTTCTCGACGATCGCCGACCGCAGCGCCGCGCAGACCTGCTGGGCCTGCTCGGGGCTCGCCGCCTGGCCGGAGCCGATCGCCCACACGGGCTCGTAGGCGACCACGATCTCGGCATCGGCGCCCGAGGGGCCGGCGACGATCGCGTCGAGCACGGTCGCCAGCTGGCCCACGGGCACGGCCGCGGGGCCGTGCGCCTCGAGGTCCTCCGCGGTCTCGCCGACGCAGACCACCGGGGTGACGCCGTGCTTCAGCGCGGCGAGCGTCTTCTGCGCGACCACGTCGTCGTCCTCGTGGTGGTACTGCCGGCGCTCGGAGTGCCCGATGATCACGTAGCTGCAGGCGAGCGCCTTCAGGAAGGCGCCCGAGATCTCGCCGGTGTACGCGCCGCTGTCGTGGATCGAGATGTCCTGCGCGCCGTGCACGAGCTCGAGCTTGTCGGCGGCGATGAGCGTCTGCACGCTGCGGAGATCGGTGAAGGGCGGGAACACCGCCACCTCCGCATCACCGACGCTGTGCTTGGCGTCCTTGAGCGACCACGCGAGCTTCTGCACGAAGGCGATCGCCTGCAGGTGGTCGAGGTTCATCTTCCAGTTGCCCGCAATCAGCGGGGTGCGGGCTACGCCCATCCGAGGACCTCCAGTCCGGGAAGCTTCTTGCCCTCGAGGAACTCGAGGCTGGCCCCGCCGCCGGTGGAGACGTGGCCGAAATCGTCGTCGCTGAAGCCCAGCGCCCGCACGGCCGCGGCGGAGTCGCCGCCGCCGACGACGCCGAGCCCCGAGACCTTCGTGAGCGCCTCCGCGACGGCACGGGTGCCGTGGGCGAACGCGGGGAACTCGAACACGCCCATGGGGCCGTTCCAGAACACCGTGGCCGAGCCGGCGACAGCCTCCGCGAAGCGGGCGGCGGTCTCGGGGCCGATGTCGAGCCCGATGCCGGATGCTCCTGCCGGGCCGCTCTCGAGCGCATCCGCGGCGAGCACGACGTGCGGCGCGTCCGCGGCGAAGCGCTCGGCGACGACCACGTCGGTCGGCAGCACGATCTCGACGCCCCGCTCCTCGGCCTCGGCGAGGTAGCCGCGCACCGTGTCGAGCTGGTCCTCCTCGAGGAGGCTCGCGCCGACGGCGTGGCCCTGCGCCTTGAGGAAGGTGAAGAGCATCCCGCCGCCGATGAGCAGACGGTCGACCCGCGGCAGCAGGTGCGCGATCACGCCGAGCTTGTCGGAGACCTTCGAGCCGCCGAGCACGACCGTGTACGGGCGCTCCGGCTTCTCGGTGAGGCGCTCGAGCACGTCCGTCTCGGCGGCGATGAGCGAGCCCGCCGCGCTCGGCACCGTGCTGGCGAGCTCGAAGACGCTCGCCTGCTCGCGGTGCACGACGCCGAAGCCGTCGCTCACGAGCACGTCGCCGAGGGCCGCGAGGCGGTCGGCGAAGGCCTGCCGCTCCTCGGCGCTCTTGCTGGTCTCCCCCGGGTTGAACCGCAGGTTCTCGAGCACGGCGATGCCGCCGTCCTCGAGACCGGCGACCGTTTCCTGCGCGCTGTCGCCGACGGTGTCGCCGGCGAAGGCGACCGGTGCGCCCAGCAGCTCGGAGAGCCGCTGGGCGACCGGCTTGAGGCTGTAGCGCGCATCGGGCGAGCCCTCGGGACGACCGAGGTGCGACACCACGATCACGCGCGCGCCGCGGTGGAGCAGCGCGTTGAGGGTCGGGAGGGACGCGCGGATGCGTCCGTCGTCCGTCACCGCGCCGTCCTTCAGCGGCACGTTGAGGTCGCAGCGCACGATGACGCGACGACCGGCGAGCTCGCCGAGCGAGTCGATGGTCCGGAGGCTCATGGCCCGTCCCCGCGCTTAGAGGCGCTCGGCGACGTACTCGGTGAGGTCGACCAGGCGGTTCGAGTAGCCCCACTCGTTGTCGTACCAGGCCGAGACCTTGACGAGGTTGCCACTCACGTTGGTGAGCTCGGCGTCGAAGATCGACGAGTGCGGGTTCTGCTGGATGTCGCTGGAGACGATCGGGTCCTCGGTGTACTCGAGGAAGCCCTTGAGCCGGCCCTCGGCCGCGGCGGCCTTGTAGGCGGCGTTGATCTGGTCGACCGTGAGGCCGTCGGTCGGCGTGACGATGGTGAGGTCGACGATCGAGCCGGTGGGCACGGGCACCCGGTAGGACGAGCCGCTGAGCTTGCCCTGCAGCTCGGGCAGCACGAGGCCGATGGCCTTCGCGGCACCGGTCGAGGCGGGCACGATGTTGATCGCGGCGCCGCGCGCGCGGCGCAGGTCGGCGTGCGGGCCGTCCTGCAGGTTCTGGTCGGCCGTGTACGCGTGCGCCGTCATCATGAAGCCGCGCTCGATGCCGAAGGCGTCGTTGAAGACCTTGGCGAGCGGCGCGAGGCAGTTGGTGGTGCAGGAGGCGTTGGAGATGATGACGTCGGTCGCGGGGTCGTAGGACTCCTCGTTGACGCCCATGACGATCGTGGCGTCGTCTCCCGAGGCGGGCGCAGAGATGAGGACCTTCTTCGCGCCGCCGGCGATGTGCTTCCTGGCGTCCTCCGCCTTGGTGAAGCGGCCGGTCGACTCGATGACGATGTCGACGCCGAGCTCGCCCCAGGGGAGGTTCGCCGGGTCGCGCTCCTCGAACACGCGGATGCGGCGGCCGTCGACGGTGATCGAGTCGCCGTCGTGCGAGACCTCCTGCGGGAGGACCCCGCCCACCGAGTCGTACTTCAGGAGGTGCGCGAGCGCCGCGTTGTCGCTGAGGTCGTTGACGGCGACGATCTCGAGGTCGCTGCCCTGGGCGAGAGCCGCCCGGAGGTAGTTGCGGCCGATGCGGCCGAATCCGTTGATGCCGACTTTCACGCTCACGGGATCTCCTGTTGCTCTGGCGCTGCACGGCGCCGTGGGGTGGTGGTGGTGGTGGGGTGGTGATGCGGTGCGGGAGACGGCGATGGCCGGGGCCAAGGCCCCGGCCACGACGCCTTTACGACAGTAGCAGTAGGCCGTCCGTCGTCGAGCGGGCCGCCTGGAAGCGGGCGGCGACGTTGCCCCAGTCGACGATGTTCCAGAAGGCCTTGACGTAGTCGGCCTTGACGTTGACGTAGTCGAGATAGAAGGCGTGCTCCCACATGTCGAGCTGCAGCAGCGGCACGGTGGTCTGCGCCGTGTTGGCCTGCTGGTCGAAGAGCTGCTGGATGATCAGGCGGCGCCCGATCGGATCCCACGACAGCACGCCCCAGCCGGAGCCCTGCAGCCCGAGGGACGCGGCCGTGAAGTGCGCCTGGAACTTGTCGAAGGAGCCGAAGAACTCGTCGATCGCCGCAGCGAGCTCGCCCTCGGGCCGGTCGCCGCCCTCGGGCGAGAGGTTCGTCCAGAAGATCGAGTGGTTGACGTGGCCGCCGAGGTGGAAGGCGAGGTCCTTCTCCAGCCGGTTGACGTTGGCGAAGTCGTTCGAGTCGCGCGCCGCCGCGAGCGCGTCGAGCGCGCCGTTCGCACCGGCGACGTAGGCGGCGTGGTGCTTGGAGTGGTGGAGCTCCATGATGCGGGCGCTGATGTGGGGCTCGAGCGCGGCGTAGTCGTAGGGGAGCTCCGGAAGGCTGTAAACGGGCATGCGTGCATTCTCCTCGCGGTTGTGCTGAGGCCGCGTCGAGCGACCCCGCTGACGGCTGTCAGTCTACGGACGGCAACCGCTCAGGCGGCGCGGCTGTTCCCGCTGCACACGCACCTCTCAGCGATGACGGGCTCAGTCGTCCTCGGAGGGAAGGTTGGCGTCGGTGCCGCCGATGCCGAGCTGCTCGGCGCGCTTGTCGGCCATGGCGAGCAGGCGGCGGATGCGCCCCGCCACCGCGTCCTTCGTCATGGGCGGGTCGGCGTGGTGGCCGAGCTCGTCGAGGCTCGCGTCGCGGTGCGCGAGGCGCAGCCGGCCGGCGTACTGCAGGTGCTCGGGCACCTCGTCGCCGAGGATCTCGAGCGCGCGCTCGACGCGCGCGCAGGCGGCGACGGCGGCCTGGGCGGAGCGGCGCAGGTTGGCGTCGTCGAAGTTGACGAGGCGGTTCGCGGTCGCGCGCACCTCGCGGCGCTGCCGCATCTCCTCCCACTCCCCCACCGTGTCGGTGGCGCCCATGAGGCGCAGCATCTGGCTGATCTTCTCGCCGTCGCGGATGACGACGCGGTGCACGCCGCGCACCTCGCGCGCCTTCGCCGGGATGCCCAGCCGACCCGCGGCGCCCACGAGGGCCATCGCGGACTCGTTGCCGGGGCAGGTGATCTCGAGGGCGGCGGAGCGACCGGGGTCGGTCAGCGATCCGTGCGCGAGGAACGCGCCGCGCCACACCGCCGCGAGCTCTTCGCGGGAGCCCGTCGTGAGCCGGTTGGGGAGGCCGCGGACGGGCCGGCGCCGAGCATCCAGGAGGCCCGTCTGCCGGGCGAGCGTCTCGCCGCCGTCGACGACGCGGACGACGTAGGTGGGGGTGCGGCGGATGCCGCTCGCGGACATCATCGCGCCGTCGCTGCGCATGCCGTAGAGCTCGGCGAGGTCGCGGCGCACGCGGTGCGCCGTCGTCGCGGCATCGAGCTCGACCTCGACCGCGACGCGGCCCGAGATGAGGTGCAGACCGCCAGCGAACCGGAGGATCGTCGCCAGCTCGGCGGCGCGCACCGTGGTCTTGGTGACCGCCAGCTGTGCGAGTTCCTCTTTCACATCGGCGGTCAATGCCACGGTCTTCCTCTCGATCGTCGTCGTCGTTCTCTGCGTCGCGCCAGGGCGACAGTCGAGCCTACTCGCGACCGAGGTCGCGATGCTTCACGGTGACCGCGATGCCGGGCAGGGTGCGCACGCGCGCCGCCAGCTGCTCGATCATCGCCACGGAGCGGTGCTTGCCGCCGGTGCAGCCGATCGCGATGGTCGCGTGGCGCTTGTTCTCGCGGGCGTAGCCGGCGAGCACCGGCTGCAGCGCGGCGAAGTAGGCGTCGAGGAAGTCGAGGGCGCCCTCCTGCCCCAGCACGTAATCGCTCACCGCGCCGTCGAGCCCGGTCGAGCTGCGCAGCTCCTCCTGCCAGAACGGGTTCGGCAGGAACCGCGCGTCCGCGATCATGTCGACGTCGGTCGGGGCGCCGTACTTGAAGCCGAAGCTCTCGAGCGTGAGCTTCACGTCGGCCGTCCCGGCCGGGGCGAAGATCTGGCTCACCGTCGTGGCCAGCTGGTGGATGTTGAGCTCGCTCGTGTCGATCACGATGTCGCTGAGCTCGCGCACCTCGAGCATGCGCTCCCGCTCGCGGCCGATGCCGTCGAGGAGCGTGCCGTCGAGCTGCAGCGGGTGCGGGCGGCGCACCTGCTCGAAGCGCCGGACGAGCGCCGCATCGGTCGCCTCGAGGAAGAGCACGCGCACGGTCGCGCGGTCGCGCAGCTCGTCGATGATGAGCGCGAGGTCGGCGAAGAGCTTGCCGCCGCGGACGTCGACGACGGCGGCGATCTTGGGCAGCGCGCTGCCCGGGTGCACGGCGAGGTCGACGAGAGGGCGCAGCATCTGCGGGGGCAGGTTGTCGACGACGTACCAGCCGAGGTCCTCGAGGGCGTTCGCGACCGTCGAGCGACCGGCGCCGGACATCCCGGTGACGATGAGCACGTCGTGCGCGGTCTGGATCATGATCGGGCCTCGTTCGTCGGGGCCTTCAGCCTACCGGGGCCGCCCTGCCGCACCGCCCGGTGCACCTGCTCGGCGGTGATGCGGCCGATGCCGTCGACGGCGACGAGCTCGTCGACCGTCGCGGCCCGCAGGCGCGTCACCGAGCCGAAGTGCGTGAGCAGCTGCTTGACCCGCGCCGGCCCGAGACCCGGGATGCTCGACAACTGGGTCTGGATGTCGGCCGACCGCTTCGTGCGCTGGTAGCGCAGCGCGAACCGGTGCGCCTCGTCGCGCAGTCGCTGCAGCAGGAAGAGGGCGTCGGAGCTGCGCGGCAGGATCACCGGGTAGTCGCTGTCGGGCAGCCAGATCTCCTCCAGCCGCTTCGCGATGCCGCAGACGGCGATGTCGTCGATGCCGGCGTCGGCGAGGGCGCGGGCGGCGGCGGCGACCTGCGGCTGCCCGCCGTCGATGACGAGCAGGCCCGGTCGGTAGTGGAAGGCCTTGCGGGTGCCCGTCGCGACGGGCGCCTCGGCGGCCGCGGCCTCCGAGGCCGCCGTCCCCGCCGCGCCGTCGACCGCCGCGGACTCGGCCGCGGCGACCGCGTCGGCCGCGAGCTCGGTGTCGGCGGGCACCTCGACGCCGGCGGCGCCGGGCCGCAGGTAGGCGAGCCGCCGGCTGAGCACCTGGTACACGGCGTCCGTGTCGTCGCGTGCCGAGGCGATCGAGAACTTCCGGTACTGGTCCTTCTTCGGCAGGCCGTCCTCGAACACGACCATCGAGGCGACCTGGTTGGTGCCGCCGAGGTGCGAGACGTCGAAGCACTCGAGCCGCAGCGGGGCCTCGGCGAGCCCCAGCGCCTCCTGGATGTCGGCGAGGGCCTGCGAGCGCGCGGTGAAGTCGCCGCTGCGCCGGGTCTTGTAGACCTGCAGCGCGTTGCGGGCGTTCGTCGTGACCGTCTCGGCGAGGGTGGCCTTGTCGCCGCGCCGGGCGGTCTTGACCACGACCGATCCACGCTCCCCCGCGGCGCGGCGTCGCTCGCTCAGCACCTGCTGCAGCGCGGCGGCGTCGTCGGGGATCTCGGGCACGATCACCTCGCGCGCGGGGACCACGACCTCGTCGTAGGCGTTCTGCAGCACCTGGTCGACGAGCTCGGGCAGCGCCACGTCGAGCTCGGTGTCGACGACCCAGCCGCGCACGCCGCGGATGCGCCCGCCGCGCACCACGAAGAGCTGCACGGCGGCGGCCAGCTCGTCGTGGGCGATGCCGAAGACGTCGACGTCGACGTCCTCCTGCAGCACGATCGAGCTCTTCGACAGCGCGGTCTCGAGCGCCCCGATCTGGTCGCGCAGGCGGGCGGCGGACTCGTAGTCCATCTCGGCGGCGGCGGCGGTCATCCGCGATCGCAGCTCGCGCACGTGGCTCGCGTCGTTGCCGGCCATGAAGGAGGCGAAGTCGACGGCGATCGACTTGTGGTCGGCCTTGCTGATGCGGTCGACGCAGGGGGCGGCGCACTTGCCGATGTCGCCGAGCAGGCACGGTCGCTTGCGGTCGCGGGCCCGCTTGTACGTCGCGTCGGAGCACGAGCGCATCGGGAAGGCCTTGAGCATGATGTCGACCGTCTCGCGCACCGCCCAGACCTTCGTGTACGGGCCGAAGTAGCGGGCCCCGGGGATGCCGCGGGTGCGGGTCACCATGACCCGCGGCACCGCGTCGCCGAGGGTGATCGCGAGGTACGGGTAGGTCTTGTCGTCGCGGAACTTGACGTTGAACGGCGGCGCGAACTCCTTGATCCAGCCGTACTCGAGCTGCAGGGCCTCGAGCTCGCTGCCGACGACCGTCCACTCGACGCCCCGGGCCGTGGTGACCATCCGCCGGGTGCGCTCGTGCAGCGTGTGCAGCGGCTGGAAGTAGTTGCTGAGGCGCTGCCGCAGGTTCTTCGCCTTGCCGACGTAGAGCACGCGCCCCGCGTCGTCCCGGAACCGGTAGACGCCCGGCTCGGTCGGGATCTCGCCGCGACGGGGCCGCCACGCGTCGCGCGTCTCCTGGGGGGTCATCCCGCCGCCTGCACGGATGCTCAGCCCGCCGCCCGCGATCGTGCCGCGCGCTTCGGCGCGACGCTCCCGGCCGCGGCGCCCTTCGCCTTCTTCGCGGTCGCCGTCGACTTCTTCGCGGCACCGGTCTTGGAGGCGGGCTTCGTCCCCGTCGCGCTCTTCGTCGCTCGTCCACGCGGGCCCGTGACCGGAGCCTCGATCACATCGGTCTCGGGCAGCAGCTCGGCGAGGAACCGCCCGGTGTGGCTGCCCTCGACGCCGGCGAGCTGCTCGGGCGTGCCGGAGGCGAGCACGGAGCCGCCGCCCGAGCCGCCCTCGGGCCCGAGGTCGATGAGCCAGTCGGCGGCGCGGATGACGTCGAGGTTGTGCTCGATCACGACGACCGAGTTGCCCTTGTCGACGAGCCCGCCGAGCACGGCGAGCAGCTTGCGGACGTCCTCGAAGTGCAGACCCGTGGTCGGCTCGTCGAGCACGTAGATGCTGCGGCCGTTCGAGCGCTTCTGCAGCTCGGTGGCGAGCTTGACGCGCTGCGCCTCGCCGCCCGAGAGGGTCGTGGCGCTCTGCCCGAGCCGCACGTAGCCGAGGCCGACCTCGACGAGCGTCTTGAGGAACCGGTGGATGGCGCTGATCGGCTCGAAGAAGTCAGCGGCCTCCTCGATCGGCATGTCGAGCACCTCGGCGATGTTCTTGCCCTTGTAGTGCACCGAGAGCGTGTCGCGGTTGTACCGAGCGCCGCCGCAGACCTCGCACGCGACGTAGACGTCGGGCAGGAAGTTCATCTCGATCTTGATCGTGCCGTCGCCCGCGCAGTTCTCGCAGCGGCCGCCCTTGACGTTGAAGCTGAAGCGGCCCGGCAGGTAGCCGCGCATCTTCGCCTCCTGCGTCTCGGCGAAGAGGGTGCGGATGCGGTCGAACACGCCCGTGTAGGTGGCCGGGTTCGAGCGGGGGGTGCGCCCGATGGGCGCCTGGTCGACGTGGACGACCTTGTCGAGGTGCTCGAGCCCGGTGATGCGGGTGTGCTTGCCGGGGACCTGCCGGGCCCCGTTGAGCTTGTTGGCGAGCACCTTGTAGAGGATGTCGTTGACGAGCGAGCTCTTGCCCGAGCCGCTGACGCCCGTGACGGCGACGAAGACGCCCAGCGGGATGTCGACGGTGACGTCGCGCAGGTTGTTGGCCCGCGCGCCCTCGATCGTCAGCGTGCGGCCGAGGTCGACGGGGCGGCGCCGGACGGTCTCGACGACCTGCCGCCGGCCCGCGAGGTAATCGCCCGTGATCGACTTCTCGTTGGCGAGGAGCCCCTCGTAGCTGCCCGAGTGCACCACCTCGCCGCCGTGCTCGCCCGCTCCGGGGCCGATGTCGACGATCCAGTCGGCGGTGCGGATGGTGTCCTCGTCGTGCTCGACGACGATGAGCGTGTTGCCGAGGTTCTTGAGCTTCACCAGGGTGTCGATGAGGCGTCGGTTGTCGCGCTGGTGCAGACCGATCGAGGGCTCGTCGAGCACGTACAGCACGCCCGTGAGGCCCGAGCCGATCTGCGTCGCGAGGCGGATGCGCTGCGCCTCGCCGCCGGAGAGGGTGCCGGCCGCGCGGGCCATGCTGAGGTAGCCGAGACCGACCTCGAGCAGGAACTCGAGCCGGGCCCGGATCTCGCGCAGCACGGCAGCGGCGATCGTGGCCTCGCGCTCGGTGAGGCGGATGCCCTGCATGAAGTCGTACGCGTTCTGCAGGCTGAGCTCGGCGACCTGAGCGATGCTGTTGCCGTTTACCTGAACCGCGAGCACCTCGGGCTTGAGGCGCGCGCCGTCGCACTCGGGGCAGGGGACCTCGCGCAGGTACTCGGCGAAGCGCTGCTGCGACCAGTCGCTCTCGGCCTCGGCGTACTTGCGCTCGATGTACGGGATGACGCCCTCGAAGCCGGTCGAGTAGGTGACGTCGCGGCCGTAGCGGTTGCGCCACTTGACGCGCACCTCGAAGTCGTTGCCGTGGAGGATGGCGTCCTGCGTGCTCTCCTCCAGGTCGCCCCACGGCGTGTCGAGCGAGAAGCCCAGGTCGCGCGAGAGACCCGCGAGGAGCTTCTGGAAGTAGCTGTAGAGGCCCTTGCCCTGCTGGTTCCACGGCAGGACGACGCCGTCGTTGAGGCTGAGGCTCGGATCACCGATGAGCAGGTCGACGTCGACCGCCATGCGGGTGCCGAGACCCGAGCAGACCGGGCAGGCGCCGAAGGGAGCGTTGAAGGAGAACGTGCGCGGCTCGATCTCGGTGAGCTGCAGCGGGTGCCGGTTGGGGCAGCTGAGCTTCTCGCTGAAGGTGCGCCGGCGATCGGCCGCCTTCTCCTCGCGGTCGACGTAGTCGACGACGACGAGGCCGTCGGTGAGTCGCAGGGCGGTCTCGAGCGAGTCGGTGAGCCGGGTGAGGCCCTCGTCGTTGGCGACGAGGCGGTCGACGACGACGGAGATGTCGTGCTTGACCTGCTTCTTGAGCGCGGGGGGCTCGCTGAGCTGGATCATCTCGCCGTCGACGACCGCGCGCGAGAAGCCGCCCTGCGCGAGCTCGGCGAAGAGGTCGACGAACTCGCCCTTCTTCTGGCTGACGACCGGGGCGAGGATCTGGAAGCGGGTGCCGGTCTCGAGCGTCATGAGCTCGTCGGCGATCTGCTGCACCGTCTGGCGCTGGATGGGCTCGCCGCAGACGGGGCAGTGCGGGATGCCGACCCGCGCCCACAGCAGGCGCATGTAGTCGTAGATCTCGGTGATCGTGCCGACCGTCGATCGCGGGTTGCGGTTGGTCGACTTCTGGTCGATCGAGACGGCGGGGCTCAGGCCCTCGATGAAGTCGACATCGGGGCGGTCGACCTGCCCGAGGAACTGCCGCGCGTACGCCGAGAGGGACTCGACGTACCGGCGCTGGCCCTCGGCGAAGATCGTGTCGAAGGCGAGCGAGCTCTTGCCGGAGCCCGAGAGCCCGGTGAAGACGACGAGCGAATCCCGCGGGATCACCACGTCGACGTCGCGCAGATTGTGGACCCGTGCGCCGCGGACGCTCAGGTGGGAATGGAGGTCGAGAGGGGATGCCGGCACTCGCGTCATTCTAGGTGCGACCCCCGACATTCCCCCGTGGGCGCCCAGCCCGCACGCATCAGCGGACGTGCCCCGCCTCGACCATCTGCCGCAGCTCGCGCTTGAGCTCCTGCACCTCGTCGCGCAGTCGCCCGGCGAGCTCGAACTTCAGCTCCTCCGCCGCCTGCAGCATCTGGGCCGTGAGGTCGGCGACGATCGATTCGAGCTCGGCGGCGCCCTCGGCGGCCTTGCCTTCGCGCCGCAGGCGCGGGGTGGGCGACTTCTTGCCGCCCTGCTGGCGGGCGGCGAGCAGCGCGGCGGTGTCCTCGCCCTCGCGCACGAGCTGATCGGTGATGTCGGCGATCTTCTTGCGCAGCGGCGTCGGGTCGATGCCGTTGGCCCGGTTGTACTCGACCTGGCGCTCGCGGCGTCGCGTGGTCTCCTCGATGGCCTGGGCCATCGAGGGCGTCACGACGTCGGCGTACATGTGCACCTCGCCGGAGACGTTGCGGGCCGCACGGCCGATGGTCTGGATGAGGGAGGTCGAGGAGCGCAGGAAGCCCTCCTTGTCCGCGTCGAGGATGGCCACGAGCGAGACCTCGGGGAGGTCGAGCCCCTCGCGCAGCAGGTTGATGCCGACCAGGACGTCGAAGACGCCCTGCCGCAGCTCGCGCAGCAGCTCGACGCGCCGAAGGGTGTCGACGTCGGAGTGCAGGTACTGCACGCGCACCCCGGCGTCCTGCAGGAAGGCCGTCAGCTCCTCCGCCATCTTCTTCGTGAGCGTCGTGACGAGCACGCGCTCGTCGCGCTCGACGCGCAGCCGCACCTGCTCGAGCAGGTCGTCGATCTGGCCGAGGCTCGGCTTGACGACGATCTGCGGGTCGACGAGGCCGGTGGGGCGGATGATCTGCTCGACGACCGTGTCGGTGATGCCGAGCTCGTACTTGCCGGGCGTCGCCGAGAGGTAGACCTTCTGGCCCGTGCGGTCGAGGAACTCCTCCCACCGCAGCGGCCGGTTGTCGAGCGCGCTCGGCAGGCGGAACCCGTGCTCGACGAGCGTGCGCTTGCGCGAGGCGTCGCCCTCGTACATGGCGCCGATCTGCGGCACCGTCACGTGGCTCTCGTCGATGACGACGAGGAAGTCGTCGGGGAAGTAGTCGAGCAGGCAGTTCGGGGCCTCCCCCGGCTGCCGGCCGTCGATGTGGCGCGAGTAGTTCTCGATGCCGTTGCAGAAGCCGATCTGCTCCATCATCTCGAGGTCGAAGGTGGTGCGCATGCGCAGCCGCTGCGCCTCGAGCAGCTTGCCCTGGCGCTCGAGCTCGGCGAGCCGGGGCTCCAGCTCCTCCCGGATGGTGACCATCGCGCGCTGCATCGTGTCGGGCGAGGCGGCGTAGTGCGTCGCGGGGAAGACCGAGACGGCGTCGAGCTTCTTGACGACGGCGCCCGTCAGGGGGTGCAGGGCGAAGAGCCCCTCGATCTCGTCGCCGAACATCTCGATGCGGATCGCGAGCTCCTCGTAGACGGGGATGATCTCGATCGTGTCGCCGCGCACGCGGAACTTGCCCCGCGAGAAGTCGATGTCGTTGCGCTGGTACTGCATGCCGACGAAGCGACGGATGAGGGTCTCGCGCGAGATCTGCTCCCCCACCTGCAGGGCCACCATCGCCTCGAGGTACTCCTCCGCTGCGCCGAGGCCGTAGATGCACGAGACCGTCGAGACGACGACGACGTCGCGCCGGCTCAGCAGCGAGTTGGTCGTGGAGTGCCGGAGGCGCTCGACCTCGGCGTTCACCGAGCTGTCCTTCTCGATGAAGGTGTCGGTCTGCGGCACGTAGGCCTCGGGCTGGTAGTAGTCGTAGTACGAGACGAAGTACTCGACCGCGTTGTGCGGCATGAGCTCGCGGAACTCGGTGGCGAGCTGCGCCGCGAGGGTCTTGTTGTGCGCGAGCACGAGCGTCGGCCGCTGCACCTGCTCGATGAGCCAGGCGGTCGTGGCCGACTTGCCGGTGCCGGTCGCGCCGAGCAGCACGATGTCGGTCTCACCGGCGTTGATGCGCGCCGTCAGCTCGGCGATCGCCTGCGGCTGGTCACCGCTCGGCGTGTACTCGCTGACGACCTCGAAGGGGCGGACCGAGCGCGTGGGTTGCATGCGACGAGCCTAGGACGCACCACCGACATCCGGCTGGGCGGGCGGTCAGGGGCGCGGGATGCCCGCCGCGCGCTCGGCGACGATCGACTCCCACAGCGCATCCACCTGCTCGATCGTGCGCTCGAGGGTGCCCGAGGCGTCGATGACGTGATCGGCGAGGGCCCGGCGCTCGGCGTCGGGGATCTGGGCGGCGACGCGGGCCTCGGCGGCCGGGCGCTCCATGCCGCGCAGGGCGACGAGGCGCTCGATGCGGGTGGCGGCAGGGGCATCCACCACGATGACGGAGGAGAACTCGCTCGCGGCGCGCACCTCGACGAGCAGCGGCACGTCGTAGATGATGATCGCCGCGGGGTCCTCCGCCTCGATCGCGGCCACGCGACGGGCGTAGGCGTCGCGCACCGCGGGGTGCACGATCGCGTTGAGGGCGAGCCGCTGTCGCCCGTCGCCGAAGACGATCGCGCCGAGGGCCGCCCGGTCGAGCGCGCCGTCGGCGCCGAGCACGCCCGGGCCGAAGCGCTCCACGATGGCCGCGAGCGCGGGAGTGCCGGGCTCCACCGCCTCACGGGCGAGCGCGTCGGCGTCGATGATGCGCGCGCCGTGCTCGGCGAAGCGCGCCGCGACCGCCGACTTGCCCGCGGCGATGCCGCCCGTGAGTCCGATGACGTCCATACGGCCGAGCGTACCGGCCGCTACCATGGCGGCACCGACGACCGGAGGAGGCCCCGTGCTCGAAGTGCTGACCGGGACGGGCCTCGCGGTCGCCGCGGGGCTCAACGCCTACGTGCCGCTGCTCGCCCTCGGCCTCGCCGGCCGGTTCCTCGACGTCGTGCAGCTGCCCGCCGGCTGGGCCTGGCTCGAGAACGAGTGGGTGCTCGGCGTCATCGCGGTGCTGCTCGTCATCGAGCTCGTGGCCGACAAGGTTCCGGTGGTGGACACGATCAACGACTGGCTGCAGACGATCGTGCGCCCGGCATCCGGCGGCATCGTCTTCGGCACCGGCGCGACGAGCGAGACGGCGGCGGTGAGCGACCCCGGGGCCTTCCTCGAATCCGGCGACTGGGTGCCCGTCGTCATCGGCGTCGTCATCGCCCTGCTCGTGCACCTCGCCAAGATGGCGATCCGCCCCGCGGCGAACGCCCTCACGGCCGGGGCCGCCGCGCCGGTGCTCTCCGCCGCGGAGGACGCCGGGGCGCTGCTGCTGAGCGTGCTCGCCCTGGTCATCCCCGTGCTCGTCGTCGTGACGCTCATCGGGGCGGTCGTGATCGTCGTGCTCGCGCTGCGGCGGGCGCGCCGGCGACGGCAGTCGGTCGCCCCGATCTGACGCCGCAGGCCAGCAGATGATCGGCGCGGCCGCACGCGCTCGGCACCCCGGAACGCGGAACGGGCCGCCCTCCGTGAGGAGAGCGGCCCGTTCGCGGTGCTGCGGTGACTAGCTGTTGCTCGAGAGCTTCTCGCGCAGAGCGGCGAGCGACTCGTCGTCGGCGAGCGTTCCGCTGCCGGCGGCGTCCGAGCTGAACGTCGAGCCGCTGGGGAGGTCGAGAGCGGCCTCCTCGGTGAGCGACGCGGCGACCTGCTTCTTGTGCGCCTCGTAGCGGGCCTGGGCGGCAGCGTAGTCCTGCTCCCACTTGGCGCGCTGCTCGTCGAAGCCGTCCTTCCATTCGCCCGACTCGGGGTCGAACCCCTCGGGGTACTTGTAGTTGCCGGCCTCGTCGTACTCGGTCGGCATGCCGTACACCGCGGGGTCGAACTCGGTGCCCTCGGGGTCGACGCCCTCGTTGGCCTGCTTGAGGCTCAGCGAGATGCGACGGCGCTCGAGGTCGATGTCGATGACCTTGACGAACACCTCGTCGCCGACGGCGACGATCTGCTCGGCGAGCTCGACGTGCTTGCCCGACAGCTCCGAGATGTGCACGAGGCCCTCGATGCCGTCCGCCACACGCACGAAGGCGCCGAACGGGACGAGCTTCGTGACCTTGCCCGGGGCGACCTGACCGATCGCGTGCGTGCGGGCGAAGACCTGCCACGGGTCCTCCTGCGTCGCCTTGAGCGACAGCGACACGCGCTCGCGCTCGAGGTCGACCTCGAGGATCTCGACGGTGACCTCCTGGCCCACCTCGACGACCTCGCTGGCGTGCTCGATGTGCTTCCAGCTGAGCTCGGAGACGTGGACGAGACCGTCGACGCCGCCGAGGTCGACGAACGCGCCGAAGTTGACGATCGACGAGACGACGCCCTTGCGGACCTGGCCCTTGGCGAGGTTGTTGAGGAACGTCGTGCGGCTCTCGGACTGCGTCTGCTCGAGCAGGGCGCGGCGCGACAGGACCACGTTGTTGCGGTTCTTGTCGAGCTCCAGGATCTTCGCCTCGAGCTCCTGACCCAGGTACGGGGTGAGGTCGCGCACGCGGCGCAGCTCGATGAGCGAGGCGGGGAGGAAGCCGCGGAGGCCGATGTCGACGATGAGGCCGCCCTTGACGACCTCGATGACCTGACCGGTCACCACGCCGTCGGCGTCCTTGATCTTCTCGACGTCGCCCCATGCGCGCTCGTACTGGGCGCGCTTCTTGGACAGGATGAGGCGGCCTTCCTTGTCCTCCTTCTGGAGGACGAGGGCCTCGACGGTGTCGCCGACGCTGACGACCTCGGTGGGGTCGACGTCGTGCTTGATCGAGAGCTCGCGCGAGGGGATGACGCCCTCGGTCTTGTAGCCGACGTCGAGGAGGACCTCGTCGCGGTCGATCTTCACCACGGTGCCCTCGATGAGGTCGCCGTCGTTGAAGAACTTGAGGGTCTTCTCGACCGCGGCCAGGAAGTCTTCAGCAGAGCCGATGTCGTTGATGGCGATCTGCTTGGGGGCCTTGGTCGTAATGATGGTCATGTAGTAGGTGCTCCGATGCGGACATGGATCGGGCCCGGGGCGACGCATCGCGCGGTGCGGGATGCTGGTGTTGTCGCAGGTGGTGATGCCGCCGTGGTGCTCACGCAGCTGGTGCTGACGCGGTGCTGGCGGTGCCCGGGCAAGCGGACAGGATGAACGTCGAATCGACGACTCCCCAGCCTATCCCGCGCGGTGACCCGGCGGCAAACGCACGGAGGGCCGTTCGCCGGCCGTTCAGCCGGGCGACGGGGCGAGGATGCTCCGCAGAGCCTCCTCGAGGTGCGGGTGCGCGAAGCGGAAGCCGGCGGCCTCGAGCCGCTCCGGCACGACCCAGCGGCTCTTGAGCACGAGCTCGCTCTCGGTGCGGATCGCGATCGAGCCCAGCTCGAGCATCCATCGCGGCATCGCCAGCCCGAACGGCCGGCCCAGGATGCGGCGAAGGTGCGCCATCAGCTCGGCGTTCGTCTCGGGGTTCGGGGCGGCGGCGTTGATCGGGCCGTCGATGTCGGGACGGGTCTCGAGCCACTCGACGATGCGCACGACGTCGTCGAGGTGCACCCAGCTGAAGCGCTGCTGACCGTCGCGGCTGCGCTGCTGGTGCTCGGTACCCACCGCGCGGCGCCGGCGCGACGGGAACCACACGCCGTCGCTCTGCTTTCCCCCGAGGCCGAGCCGGGTGAGCGCGGCGAGCGGCTCGAGGGCGCTGCCCTCGCCGAGCACGATCGGCAGGCGCAGCGCAACACGACGGGTGCCGGGGAGGTCGGCGTCGAAGAGCGCCCCCTCCCAGGCGGTCGCGACCGAGACCGAGAAGCCCCGCCCGATCTCGCCCGTCGACTCGGTCTGCGGGCGGTCCATCGCATGGCGGTAGATCGTCGCGGTGGAGGCGTTGATCCAGAGCGGCGGCGGTGTCGTGGCGCGGGCGATCGCCCGACCGAGCTCGCGGGTGGTCTCGACCCGCGAGCGCAGGATCTCGGCGCGGTTCTCGTCGGAGTACCGGCAGTTGACGCTCTTGCCGGCGAGGTTGACGAGCACGTCAGCGCCGTCGAGCAGCGCGGCGATCGATGCCGTCTCACCCCAGCTCACGGGCTCGCGGCGCCCGATGCGGTCGACGCGCCATCCCCGCGCTCGGTAGGCCTGCTCGAGCCGCGCGCCGATGAAGCCGGAGGCCCCGGCGATGACGACGCGGCCCGCGGGGGCGGTGTCGTCGTCGTCGTCGGGGCGCTCCGGGGCGGTCATCCGAGCAGGGCCGTCTTGAGCGTGTCGAGGCCGACGCCACCGAGGTCGAGCGCCTTCTTGTGGAACGCCTTGTTCGAGAACGTCGCGCCCTCGCGGGCCTTGTACTCGTCGCGGATCTGCTCCCAGATGCGCTGCCCGACCTTGTACGAGGGCGCCTGGCCCGGCCAGCCGAGGTAGCGGTTCACCTCGAACTGCACGAAGCCGTCGTTCATGTTGACGTTGCTGCGCATGAACGCGAACGCGTCGTCGCTCGTCCAGGCGCGGCCGGTGGTGGGATGCTCCTTGCCGAGGTGCACGCCGATGTCGAGCACCACGCGCGCGGCGCGCATGCGCTGCCCGTCGAGCATGCCGAGGCGGTCGGCCGGGTCGTCGAGGTAGCCCAGCTCCTCCATGAGGCGCTCGGCGTAGAGCGCCCAGCCCTCGGCGTGGCCGCTCGTGCCGGCGAGCAGACGGCGCCACGAGTTGAGCTGCCCCCGGTTGTAGACGGCCTGGCCGATCTGCAGGTGGTGGCCCGGAACACCCTCGTGGTAGACCGTCGTCGTCTCGCGCCAGGTGTCGAAGGAGTCGACGCCCTCGGGGATCGACCACCACATGCGGCCGGGCCGCGAGAAGTCGTCGGTGGGGCCGGTGTAGTAGATGGCGCCGCCCGGGGTGGGGGCGATCATGCACTCGAGCGCCTTGACGGGCTCGGGGATGTCGAAGTGGGTGCGCGAGAGCTCGTCGACGGCGGTGTCGCTCAGCTGCTGCATCCAGGCCTTGAGGGCGTCGCGGCCGTGCAGCTTGCGGGACTCGTCCTTCTCCAGGTGCGCGATGGCCTCCTCGACGCTCGCGCCGGGCAGGATCTCGTCGGCGATGCGCGTCTGCTCCTCGACCATGCGCGCGAGCTCCTCCTTGCCCCACTCGTAGGTCTCGTCGAGGTCGATCGTGGCGCCGAGGAAGCGGCGCGACATGAGGCCGTACAGCTCGCGCCCGACCGCGTCGTCCTGGCGGGCGGCGGGGGCGAGCTCGCCCTCGAGGACGTCGCCGAAGCGGCCGTAGGCGTCGGCGGCCCGCTCCGCGGCGGCCGCGAGATCGGCCTTCAGGCTCTCGGGGACCTCGGCGCCGCTCGTGAACTCGGCGAAGAAGCCGTCGCGGGCGGCGTTGGTGCGCACCTGCCCGAGCACCTCGCGCACCTGGCGCACGGCGGGGGTGTTGCCGTTCGCGATGCCCTCGCGCAGGGTCTCGGCGTAGCCCTCGAGGGCGCCGCTGACGCGGTCGAGGCGCCGGGCGATCACGGCCCAGTCGTCCTCCGTGGCGGTCGGCATGAGGTCGTAGATCTCGCGGATGCCCTGCGCGGGCGAGGCGAGCACGTTGATGTCGCGCGCCGCCCAGCCGGCCTCCTCGAGCTCGATGTCGAGCCGCAGCTCGGCGGAGAGGTCGGTGATGGTGACGCGGTCGGTGTCGTCGACGGGGGTGGCGGCGTCGAGCTGGGCGAGGGTGCGCTTCGCGGCGCCCATGAGCTCGGCGCGGCCCGTCGGCGAGTAGTCGCTGTACTCGTCGAGCTTCTCGGAGCCGCCGATGTAGGTGGCGAGCTCGGGGCTCAGGGCGGAGAGGGTCTGCACCCACTGCTCGGCGATGCGGTCAACGGGGGTCGGCGTACGGCCGGCAGCGGTGTCAGACATGCGAAGGATCCTAGTGCGCGGCCTCGTCCCAGTCCTTGCCCACTCCCACCTGCACCTCGAGCGGCACGCGCAGCTCGGCCGCGCCGCCCATGCGGGCGCGCACGATCTCCTCCAGGGCCTCGCGCTCCCCCGCGGCCACCTCGAAGACGAGCTCGTCGTGCACCTGCAGGAGCATCCGCGAGGTCATCGACCGCTCGCGCATGTCGGCGTCGACGCCGATCATCGCGATCTTCATGATGTCGGCCGCGGTGCCCTGGATGGGTGCGTTGAGGGCGGCGCGCTCGGCGTTCTCGCGCAGCACGCGGTTCGGCGAGCTGAGGTCGGCGAAGGGGCGGCGGCGGCCGAAGATCGTCTCGGTGTAGCCGTCCTCCTTCGCCTGCACGACGACCCCGCGCAGGTACTCGCGCACGGCGCCGAAGCGGGCGAAGTAGTCGCTCATGAGCTGCTTCGCCTCGGCGGACTCGATGCGCAGCTGCTTGCTGAGACCGAAGGCGCTCAGGCCGTAGGCGAGCCCGTAGCTCATCGCCTTGACCTTCGTGCGCATGAGCGCCGTGACCTCCTCCGGCGGCACGCCGAAGATGCGCGCGCCGACGAAGCGGTGCAGGTCCTCGCCGATCGTGAAGGCCTCGATGAGGCCCTCGTCGCCGGAGAGGTGCGCCATGATGCGCATCTCGATCTGCGAGTAGTCGGCGGTCAGCAGCCCCTCGAAGCCCTCCCCCGCGACGAAGGCGGCCCGGATGCGGTGGCCGACCTCGGTGCGCACGGGGATGTTCTGCAGGTTCGGATCGGTCGACGAGATGCGCCCCGTCGTCGTGCCCGTCTGGTCGTAGGTGGTGTGGATGCGGCCGTCCTCGGCCGTCGCCTTCTCGAGGCTCTCGATGATCTGGCGCAGCTTCGTCGCGTCGCGGTGCTGCAGCAGCAGGCCGAGGAAGGGGTGCGGGTGCTTCTCCTGCAGGTCGGCGAGCGAGGCGGCGTCGGTCGAGTAGCCGGTCTTCGTCGCGCGGGTCTTCGGCATGCCGAGCTCGTCGAAGAGCACCTGCTGCAGCTGCTTCGGCGAGCCGAGGTTGACCTCGCGGCCGATCTCGCCGTACGCCTTCTCGGCGAGCTCGCCCGCGGTCGTGCCGAGCTCGGCGTTGAGCGCGGTGAGGGCGGGCCGGTCGACGGCGACGCCCGTGCGCTCCATGCGGGCGATCACGGGGGTGACCGGCAGCTCGATGGTGGTGAGCACGCGGGTGCTGCTCTCGGCGAGGCGCTCGCGCTGGGCGGCGACGACGCGGCCGAGGAACCAGGCGCCCGTGGCCGGCGGCGTGCCCGCGGTGTCGGGCACGAGCTGGTTCGGGTCGGACTCGGGAAGGCTCTCGCCGAGCGCCGCGCTCACGAGCTCTGCGAGGGACTGGGGCTTCGAGCCCGGCCGTTCGAGCCAGGCGGCGAGGGCGGCATCCCACACGACGCCTTCCAGGCGCAGGCCGTGATCGGCGAGGATGCCCGCCGCGCGCTTCGCGTCGACGACGAGCTTCGGCGCCGCGGCGTCGCCGAGCCACTCCTCCAGCGCCGCGTAGTCGGGCCGCCCGGCGGCCCAGTTGACGTGCACCGTGGGACTGGAGGCGGCGGCGAGGCCGAAGCCCTCGAGGTGCCCGAGCGGGGCATCCACCACCAGCGCGATCGGATCGCCGGCGGCGACCGCGGCGCGCAGCCACGCCGCGAGCTCCTCGTCGACGAGGGTGGCGATGGGCGGGGCGTCGGCCGCGGGCCCGGCGGCGTCGCCCTCGGAGGACATGTCCGCGCCCTCGGCCGCGGCGATCTTCAGCACGCGCTCGGTGAGCGTGCGGAACTGCAGGCGCTCGAAGACGCTCTTCACGGCGGGGACGTCCATCGGGCCGCGCTCGAGGTCGTCGGGGCCGACCGGCAGCTCGACGTCGGTGAGCAGGCGGTTGAGGCGGCGGTTGCGCTCGGCCCGTTCGCGCTGCTCGCGCAGGTTGTTGCCGACCACGCCGCCGATCTCGTCGGCGTGCGCGAGCAGGTTCTCGAGCGAGCCGTACTGCGTGATCCACTTCACGGCGGTCTTCTCGCCGACCTTGTCGATGCCGATGAGGTTGTCGCTCGTCTCGCCGACGAGCGCCGCGATCTCGGGGTACTGCTCGGGGGCGATGCCGTAGCGCTCGCGCACCGTCTCGGGGTCGTAGCGCTTGAGCTCGCTCACGCCGCGCGCGTTCGGGTAGAGCAGGGTCACGTTCTCGTTGACGAGCTGGATGGCGTCGCGGTCGCCCGAGACGACGAGCACGTGGTAGCCCTTCTCCGCGCCCTGGAGGGCGAGCGTGGCGAGGATGTCGTCGGCCTCGTAGTCCTCCTTCGTGATCGTCGTCACGTTCATCGCGGCGAGGGCCTCCTGCAGGAGGGGGACCTGCCCCACGAACTCCGCCGGCGTCTCGGCGCGCGTGCCCTTGTACTCGGGGTACTCGCGGGTGCGGAAGGAGTAGCGCGAGATGTCGAAGGCGACGGCGACGTGCGTGGGCTTCTCCTTCGCGAGGAGGCCGAGGAACATCGAGATGAAGCCGTGGATGGCGTTCGTGTGCTGCCCGTCGTGGGTGACGAAGCTGTCGACCGGCAGGGCGTAGAACGCCCGGAAGGCCAGCGAATGGCCGTCGACGATGAGCAGAGTAGGCTTCCCGGAGTCGGTCACGCCGCCAGCCTACTGCCGTGCTCCGACACCGCGCCGGGCGCCCGGCGGCCCTCCCGACACCCCTCGAAGGACCTCGCGATGACGCTGTTCCCCGCCGACCTCGACCCCGAGCTCTACGAGCGCCTCATCACCTCCGGCGGGGGCGCGCTCACCCGCAAGATGGGGATCGAGTTCAGCGAGCTGGGCGCCGAGCGATCGGTCGCGAGGATGCCCGTCGAGGGCAACACGCAGGTGATCGGTCTGCTGCACGGGGGCGCCCACGTCGTGCTCGGCGAGAGCCTCGGCTCGATCTCCTCCGCCATCCACGCCGGAGCGGGGCGCTACGCCGTCGGCATCGAGATCAACGCCACCCACTCCCGCTCGGTCACCGAGGGCTGGGTGACGGGCACCTGCACGGCGCTCGTGCTCGGTCGCACGCTCGCCACGCACGAGATCGTCATCACCGACGGGGAGGGCCGCCGGCTCTCGACCGTGCGCATGACCAACATGCTGCGCGACCGCTGACCGGTTCTGCGCGCTGCGCTCCGGAGACCGGAGCGGGGCCTACTCGGCCGCGTCGTCCTCGGCGGCCGCGGCCTTGCGCGGCTCCTTCTTCGGGGCGAGCTGGTCGATGATCGCGTGCGCGACGGCCTGCATGGTGGTGCGGCGGTCCATCGATGCCTTCTGGATCCAGCGGAACGCCTCGGGCTCGGTGAGGCCCATGCGCTCGTTGAGCAGGCCCTTCGCGCGGTCGACGAGCTTGCGGGTCTCGAAGCGCTCGACGAGGTCGGCGACCTCGGCTTCGAGCGTGAGGATCTGCTGGTACCGGCTGAGGGCGATCTCGATCGCGGGCAGCAGGTCGTTCGGGGTGAACGGCTTGACGACGTAGGCCAGCGCGCCGGCCTCGCTCGCCTGCTCGACGAGCTCCTTCTGCGAGAAGGCGGTCAGCAGCACCACGGGGGCGATGTGGTTCTCGCTCAGGCGCTTCGCCGCCTCGATGCCGTCGAGCTGGGGCATGCGGATGTCCATGACGACCAGGTCGGGGCGCAGCTCGGTGGCGAGGGCGACGGCCGTCTCGCCGTCACCGGCCTCGCCGACGACGTCGAAGCCGTTGTCGCGCAGGATCTCGACGATGTCCATGCGGATCAACGACTCGTCCTCGGCGACGACGACACGACGGGGGGCGACGGTGCTCTGTTCCTGGTCACTCACGGTTGTAGAGCCTACGGTATCGTCGACCTGCCGCCCCCTCGCGGGCTGCGCCGACTTGGCGGAATGGCAGACGCGGCGCACTCAAAATGCGCTGTCCGAGAGGGCGTGTGGGTTCGAGTCCCACAGTCGGTACGTCACTGATCGGGATGCTCGGCACCCGGTTCTTCCCCTCCCCCACCTGTGCGCGGGCTGTCAAGCCCCCTGCGGCCGCGCGGAGAGTGCGCTTCGATGGGCTCCGACTATTGGAGGTCACCATGAGCACTCCCGACGACCGCGAGCGCATGCCGCGCACCCCTCCCGCCGATCGCGACGACGCCGCCCGCACCGAGCGGCTCGATCGCGCCGATCACGCGGACCGTGCCGATCACGCCGACCGCGTCGACCCCGTCGACGACGCCTCACGGCGCGATCACGGCGATCACGGCGACCACGCCGCCCCGACCCGGGCCGTCCCGGCCGCGGCCGCCGCGACCGGCGCTTCCGTCGACGACCGCGCCCGGCACGCCGACCCCGTGACGGACGACCCCCGCGCCGTGCAGCGCGAGGTCATCGCGCGCGAGAAGGCGGCCTTCGGCGGCATCCAGTGGGGCTCGGCGTTCTTCGGCTGGCTGACCTCGATCGGCACCGCGGTGCTGCTCACCGCGCTCGTCGCCGGCACCGGCACCGCGCTCGGCCTCGCCACCGACACGACCCCCGACGAGGCGCTCGACGGCGCCGCGCAGAGCGTCGACACCGTCGGCATCATCGGCGCCGTGCTGCTCGCGGTCATCGTGTTCGTCGCCTACTACGCCGGCGGCTACGTCGCCGGCCGCATGGCGCGTCTCAGCGGCGCCAAGCAGGGCGTCGCCGTGTGGGTCTGGGCGCTCGTCATCGCCGTCGTCGTCGCCATCATCGGCGCGCTCGGCGGCGCCGACCTCAACGTGCTCGCCAACGTCAACGGGTTCCCCCGCCTGCCGATCGGCGAGGGCGAGCTGACGACCATCGGCATCATCACCGCCGTCGTCGCGCTGCTCGTCAGCCTGCTCGGCGCCGTCGTCGGCGGGCTCGCCGGCATGCGGTTCCACCGCAAGGTGGACCGGGCGGGCCTCGGGCTCGACCCGCGCTGACCCTCGGCCGGGGCGCAGCCCCGGCACGTCGAACGGCCCGGCACCCGCGTGAGCGGGGGCCGGGCCGTTCGCATCTCGTCGCCTCATCGAGGCCGGGATCGAGGCGTCGTCAGTCGGCGTGGTCGCCGCTCTGCCAGGCCGGGGCCTTCGCGTTGACGGCGTCGCCGATCGTGTGCACGCGCAGGTCGTTGGTCGAGCCCGCGATGCCGGGAGGGGACCCGGAGATGACGACGACCTTGTCGCCGACCTCGGCCAGCCCCTCGCGCAGCAGCACCTCGTCGACCTGGTGGTACATGGCGTCGGTGTGGTCGACGCGGTCGACCAGGAACGACTCGATGCCCCAGGTGAGCGACATGCGGCGCTGGATCGACTCGGACGGGGTGAACGCCTTCATCGGGATGCGGAAGCGCAGGCGCGACATGCGGCGGGCCGAGTCGCCCGACTCGGTGAAGACGCAGACGTACTTCGCCTCGACGAAGTCGGCGACCTCGGCGGCGGCGAGGGTGATCGCGCCGCCCTGGGTGCGCGGCTTCGTGCCGAGCGGCGGGATGCGCTCGAGGCCGTGCTCCTCGGTGGAGGCCACGATGCGGGCCATGGTCGAGACGGTGATGACGGGGAACTCCCCCACGCTCGTCTCGCCGGAGAGCATGACCGCGTCGGCGCCGTCGAGCACCGCGTTGGCGACGTCGGAGGTCTCGGCGCGCGTCGGGATGGGGCTCGAGATCATCGACTCGAGCATCTGCGTCGCGACGATGACGGGCTTCGCCATGCGGCGCGAGAGCTCGACGGCGCGCTTCTGCACGATCGGCACGGCCTCGAGCGGCAGCTCGACGCCGAGGTCGCCGCGGGCGACCATGATGCCGTCGAAGGCGTCGATGATCTCCTCGAGGGCGTCGACCGCCTGCGGCTTCTCGATCTTGGCGATGACGGGGATGGTGCGCCCCTCCTCGGCCATGATCTCGTGCACGCGCACGACGTCGGAGGCGTTGCGCACGAAGGAGAGCGCGATGTAGTCGGCGCCGAGCTTGAGGCCCCAGCGCAGGTCGTCCTCGTCCTTCTCCGAGAGCGCGGGCACGTTGACCGCGACGCCGGGGAGGTTGATGCCCTTGTTGTTCGAGACGGGGCCGGCGACGACGACCTCGGTGCGCACGCGCACGCCGTCGGTGTCGAGCACCTTGACCTTGACCTTGCCGTCGTCGATGAGCAGGAAGTCGCCGGGCTTGACGTCGTCGGGCAGGCCCTTGAACGTCGTGCCGACGAGCTCCTTCGTGCCGAGCACGTCCTCCGTGGTGATCGTGAAGACGTCGCCCTCGGCGAGCTCGTGGGGGCCGTCGGCGAACTTGCCGAGGCGGATCTTGGGGCCCTGCAGGTCGACGAGCACGGCCACGGGGTGCGCGGCGTCGGCGGCGGCCTGGCGGACGTTGCGGTAGACCTCCTCGTGCACGTCGTACGTGCCGTGGCTGAGGTTCATGCGGGCGACGTCGACGCCCGCCTCGATGATGGCGCGGATGTTCTCGTAGCTCGCGGTGGCGGGCCCGAGGGTGGCGACGATCTTTGCTCGTCTCATGACTTCCTTACAGGGGTGGTGGTGGTGTGGTGGTCATGGTGCAACCGCCCGGCGCGCCGAGCGGGCGCGACGGGACGGGGGTGTGCGGACCGGTCGTGGTGAGGATCAGAACGGGGCGGCGGCGAGCGGCCGGTCGTGCGCCGTCACCGGTGCGGGCAGCAGGGTCTCGCCCTGCAGGAACGTGTCGACCTGCGCCGCGACGGCCCGGCCCTCGGCGATCGCCCAGACGATGAGCGAGGCGCCGCGACCCGCGTCGCCGGCGACGAAGACCCCCGACTCGCTGGTCGTGTAGTCCGCACCGCGCGCCACGCTACCGCGTTCGTCGAGCGGCAGGGAGAGCTGCTCGTCGAGCGTCGAGCGCTCGACGCCGGTGAAGCCCAGCGCGAGCAGCACGAGATCGGCGGGGATCTCGCGCTCGGTGCCCGCCTTGGGGATGCGCCGGCCGTCGACGTACTCGGTCTCGGCGACGCGCAGCGCGCGCACCTCGCCGACCTCGTTCGTGAGGAACTCGACCGTCGAGGCGAGGAACATGCGCTCGCCGCCCTCCTCGTGCGCGCTCTGCACCTCGAAGAGGGTGGGCTGCACCGGCCAGGGCTGGTGCTCGGGCCGCTCGGCGGGCGGCTGCACGCCGATCGCGAGGTTGGTGACGCTGAGCGCGCCCTGCCGGTGCGCGGTGCCGATGCAGTCGGCGCCCGTGTCGCCGCCGCCGAGCACGACGACGTGCTTGCCCTCGGCGGTGATCTGGTCGGCCACCGTGTCGCCGGCCTGCACGTGGTTCGACTGCGTCAGGTACTCCATGGCGTAGTGGATGCCGAGCGCGTCGCGGCCCGGGATGGGCAGGTCGCGGGGCACGGGCGCGCCCGTGGCGATGACGACGGCGTCGTAGCGCCGGCGCAGCTCGTCCCAGGTGATGTCGCGGCCGATCTCGACCCCGGCGCGGAACCGGGTGCCCTCGGCCTGCATCTGCGTGAGCCGGGCATCCAGGTGGCGCTTCTCCATCTTGAAATCGGGGATGCCGTACCGCAGCAGCCCGCCGATGCGGTCGTCCCGCTCGAAGACGGCGACCGTGTGCCCCACGCGGGTGAGCTGCTGCGCGGCGGCGAGCCCGGCCGGGCCGGATCCGACGACCGCGACCGTCTTGCCGGTCAGCCGCTCGGGCGGGGCGGGCTCGACCCACCCGTTCTGCCAGGCCTGCTCGATGATCGAGGCCTCGACCTGCTTGATGGTCACGGGCGGCTGGTTGATGCCGAGCACGCAGGAGGACTCGCACGGCGCGGGGCACAGCTTGCCCGTGAACTCGGGGAAGTTGTTCGTCGCGTGGAGGCGCTCGATGGCCTGCCGGCCCTCGCCGCGCCAGGTGAGGTCGTTCCACTCGGGGATGAGGTTGCCGAGCGGGCAGCCGTGGTGGCAGAAGGCGACGCCGCAGTCCATGCAGCGGCCGGCCTGGCGCTTGAGCACGGCCTGGTCGCCCTGCTCGTACACCTCCTTCCAGTCCATCAGACGGATGGGGACCGGTCGGCGGGGCGGGAGCTCGCGCTCGGGGACGTTGATGAAGCCGCGGGGGTCAGCCACCGGTCACCTCCAGGATGCGGCCCCACACGACGTCTCCGTCGGGGTCGAGGCCTTCGTCGAGTGCGGTCTGCCGCGTGGCGAGCACGGCGGCGAAGTCGCGAGGGAGCACCTTCACGATGCGGTCGAGGGCGGCGGAGCCCTCGGCGAGGAGGCGCTCGGCCACGGCCGAGCCCGTCTCGTCGTGGTGGCGGCGCAGCAGATCGGCGACGACGACGCGGTCCTCGGCGTCGAGCGGGCCGAGCTCGAGCTCGCCCGTGGCCAGGGCCTGGGTGTTGACGCGCTCGCGCTCGAGGTCGAGCACGTAGGCGGTGCCGCCCGACATCCCCGCGCCGAGGTTGCGCCCCGTGCCGCCGATAATGAGGGCCGTGCCGCCGGTCATGTACTCGAGCGCGTGGTCGCCCACGCCCTCGACGACCGCCGTCGCGCCGGAGTTGCGCACGAGGAACCGCTCGCCCACGATGCCGCGGATGAACATCTCGCCGCTCGTGGCGCCGTAGCCGATGACGTTGCCCGCGATGACGTTCTCCTCCGCGGCGAAGGCGGCCTCGCGCGCGGGGCGCACGATGACGCGCCCGCCCGAGAGGCCCTTGCCGACGTAGTCGTTGCTGTCGCCGTAGAGGCGGAGCGTGATGCCCCGGGGCATGAACGCGCCGAGGCTCTGGCCGGCCGAGCCGGTGAGCGTGACGTCGATCGTGTCGGGGGCGAGGCCGTGCTCGCCCTGCGCCATCGTCACGTGGTGGCCGAGCATGGTGCCGACCGCCCGCTCGGTGTTGCGGATGGGCAGGTCGATGCGCACGGGGGCGCCGTGCTCGATCGCGTCGGCGCTGAGCCGGATGAGCTCGTTGTCGAAGTGCTCCTCGAGCTCGTGATCCTGCTCCTCGCGCTTCGTGCGGGCCGCGCCCTCGTCGAACACGGGCCCGGAGAGGATGGGTGAGAGGTCGAGGCCGTCGGCCTTCCAGTGCCGGATGGCGCGGTCGACGTCGAGCAGGTCGCTGCGGCCGATCGCCTCCTCCATCGAGCGGAAGCCGAGGGCGGCGAGGTACTCGCGCACCTCCTGGGCGAGGAACTCCATGAAGGTGATGACGAACTCGGGCGTGCCGGTGAAGCGCTTGCGCAGCTCGGGGTTCTGCGTCGCGACGCCCACGGGGCAGGTGTCGAGGTGGCAGACGCGCATGAGGATGCAGCCGGAGACGACCATGGGGGCGGTCGCGAAGCCGTACTCCTCGGCGCCGAGCAGCGCCGCGATGATGACGTCGCGCCCGGTCTTCATCTGCCCGTCGGCCTGCACCGTCACGCGGCCGCGCAGCTTGTTGAGCATGAGCGTCTGCTGCGCCTCGGCGAGGCCGAGCTCCCACGGGGTGCCGGCGTGCTTGAGCGAGTTGAGCGGGCTCGCGCCCGTGCCGCCGTCGTGGCCCGAGATGAGGATGACGTCGCTCTTGGCCTTCGCGACGCCGGCCGCGACCGCGCCGATGCCCGACTGGCTCACGAGCTTGACGTGCACGCGGGCGCCGGGGTTCGAGCGCTTGAGGTCGAAGATGAGCTGCTTGAGGTCTTCGATCGAGTAGATGTCGTGGTGCGGCGGCGGCGAGATGAGGCCGACGCCGGGCGTGCCGTGGCGCAGCTGCGCGATCCACGGGTACACCTTGTTCGCCGGCAGCTGGCCGCCCTCGCCGGGCTTGGCGCCCTGCGCCATCTTGATCTGGATGTCGTCGGCGTGGCTGAGGTACAGGCTCGTCACGCCGAAGCGGCCGCTCGCGACCTGCTTGATGGCGCTGCGGCGCTCGGGGTCGAGCAGGCGCTCGGGGCTCTCGCCGCCCTCCCCCGTGTTGCTGCGCCCGCCGATGCGGTTCATGGCGATCGCCAGCGTCTCGTGCATCTCGGGGCTGATGGCGCCCATGCTCATCGCACCGGTCGTGAACCGGCGCACGATCGAGGCGACCGACTCGACCTCGTCGATCGGCACGGGCGCGCGGTCGTCGGTGCGCAGGCGGAACAGGCCGCGCAGCGTCATGAGCTTCTCGGCCTGCGAGTCGACGGTGTGCGTGTACTCGCGGTAGATGTCGTAGCGCTTCGACCGGGTCGCGTGCTGCAGGCGGAACACCGTCTCGGGGTTGAAGAGGTGGGGCGGCCCCTCGCGGCGCCACTGGTACTCGCCGCCCGTCTGCAGGCGCTCGTGCGGGTTCACGGGGGCGCTCGGCGGGTACGCGAGCGCGTGCCGCTGCGCGTTCTCGGTGGCGATCATGTCGATGCCGACGCCGCCGAGCACGCTCGAGGTGCCGGTGAAGTACTTGTCGACGAACTCCTGGCTGAGGCCCACGGCCTCGAAGGCCTGGGCGCCCGCGTAGGAGCCCACCGTCGAGATGCCCATCTTCGACATGATCTTCAGCACGCCCTTGCCGAGCGCCGTGATGATGTTGCGCACGGCCTTCTCGGGGGTCATGCCCGTGATCATGCCGCTGCGCACGAGGTTCTCGACCGACTCCATCGCGAGGTACGGGTTGATCGCCGAGGCGCCGTAGCCGATGAGGAGCGCGACGTGGTGCACCTCGCGCACGTCGCCCGCCTCGACGATGATGCCGACCTGCATGCGCTTCTCGGTGCGGATGAGGTGGTGGTGCACGGCCGCGAGCATGAGCAGCGAGGGCACCGGGGCGAGATCGGCCGTCGAGTCGCGGTCGCTCAGCACGATGAACTGCGCGCCGTCGGCGATGGCCTCGTCGACCTCGTCGCACATGGCCTGGATGCGCTTCTCGAGGGCCTTGGGGCCCTTGTCGACGCGGTACAGGCCCTTGATCGTCGTGGTGAGCGAGGAGCCGGGGCGGGGGTCGATGTGCTGGATCTTCGCGAGCTCATCGTTGTCGATGACGGGGAAGTCGAGCACCACCTGGCGGGCGTGCTTGGGGCCGGCCTGCAGCAGGTTGCGCTCGGGGCCGAGCCCCAGGCGCATCGAGGTGACGACCTCCTCGCGGATGGAGTCGAGCGGCGGGTTCGTGACCTGCGCGAACTGCTGCGTGAAGTAGTCGAACAGCAGGCGCGCGCGGTCGGAGAGCACGGCGATCGGCGTGTCGGAGCCCATCGCTCCGAGCGGCTCCGCCCCTTTCTGCGCCATGGGGGTGAGCAGCACGCGCACCTCCTCCTCGGTGTACCCGAAGGTGCGCTGGCGGCGCACGATCGAGGCCGGGGTGTGCACGATGTGCTCGCGCTCGGGCAGGTCGTGCAGGTTGATGCGGTTGCCGTCGAGCCACTCGCCCCACGGCTCGGCCTGGGCGAGCTGCGACTTGATCTCGTCGTCCTCGATGATGCGGCCCTCGACCGTGTCGACGAGGAACATCTTGCCGGGGCGCAGACGCCCCTTGCGCACGACGCGGGCCGGGTCGATGTCGAGCACGCCGATCTCGCTCGCGAGCACCACGAGGCCGTCGTCGGTGACGAGGAAGCGGCCGGGGCGCAGGCCGTTGCGGTCGAGCGTCGCGCCGACGAGCGAGCCGTCGGTGAAGGAGAGGGCGGCGGGGCCGTCCCACGGCTCCATGAGCATGCCGTGGTACTCGTAGAAGTCGCGCAGCGCCGGGTCGATCTCGGTCTGGTTCTCCCACGCCTCGGGCACCATCATCATGATGGCGTGCGGCAGGGACCGGCCGCCGAGCGTGAGCAGCTCCACGACCTCGTCGAAGGACGCCGAGTCGCTCGCGCCGGGGGTGACGATCGGGAAGACGTCGCGCAGGTCGCCGAAGAGCTCGGAGCTCAGCTGCGACTGGCGGGCGCGCATCCAGTTGCGGTTGCCCTGCACGGTGTTGATCTCGCCGTTGTGGGCGATGCCGCGGAAGGGCTGCGCGAGCGGCCACGACGGGAACGTGTTCGTCGAGTAGCGGGAGTGCACGAGCGCCAGGCGCGAGACGAAGCGCTCGTCGCTGAGGTCGGGGTAGAACGGCTCGAGCTGCAGGGTCGTGACCATGCCCTTGTAGACGATGGTGCGGCTCGACAGCGAGGGGAAGTACGAGCCCAGCTCGCGCTCGGCGCGCTTGCGCAGGCGGAAGGTCTGGCGGTCGAGCTCGATGCCGTCGAGAGCCTCGCCCGCCGCATCGGCGCGGGTGGAGGCGACGAAGAGCTGCTCGAAGGCCGGCATGGCGGCGTGGGCCAGGGTGCCGACGTGCGCGGGGTCGATGGGGACCTCGCGCCAGCCGAGGACGGCGAGGGCCTCCTCGGCGGCGATCGCCTCGATCGCGGCCTTCTCGGTCTCGCGCTCGGCCCGATCGGTGGGCAGGAACGCGGTTCCGACGGCGTAGCGGCCGGCCTCGGGGAGGGCGAAGGGCACGACGGCGCGGAACAGCGAGTCGGGCACCTGGGTCAGGATGCCCGCGCCGTCGCCCGTGCCGGCGTCCGAGCCGACCGCACCGCGATGCTCGAGGTTGCGCAGGGCGTCGAGCGCCGCCTGGATGATGTCGTGGCCGGCCGAGCCGCGGAGCGTTGCGACCATCGCGAGGCCGCACGCATCGCGCTCGAGCTCGGGGTCGTACATGCCCTGGGCGGCCGGGATCGCGGAGAACCGCTGGTAGGGCTGCTGGATACGTTCCATGGGAGAACCGTCCTCACGTGACGCTGGGGAGGGTGGGACGTCGTCGGCCCGATGGAGGGTGCGCGCGAGGTGGCGCGGGCCGCGGCAGGAGCCGCGGGGGATGCCGTGGTGGGAACGGCGCGGGTTCAGCGGATGCTGATCGTCACGGCCGCGCGGCGGTGTCGCGTGTCGCAGTGCCGCTTGTGGCGGCAGCTGATGCGGTGGGATGCGCTCCGGTGGTGGCGGAGGGTGCGGTACCGGTGGAGGCCGACGCCGCGGGTGCAGCGACGAGGTCGGCGTCATTGCCGTCATCGTCCGTCTCGGTGTAGACGTCATCGGAGTCTACCCCAGCGCTCTCCTCCCACCGGTGACCGTCGGTGTACGGGCTCGGCTCGGTGCCCGGGTGCCGGCGGCGCTGGATGATGATGATGAGCAGCCCGAGGACGACCGCCGCCCACGCGGCCCAGACGTTCACCCGGATGCCGAGGAAGAGCTCGCTCGGGTCGAGGCGGATCGACTCGAAGACGCTGCGGCCGACGCCGTACCAGATGAGGTAGCCGCCGAGGAGCTTGCCCCACTGCACCTTCAGCCGGGCATCCAGCGCCAGGAGGAGCAGGACGCCGGCGACATTCCAGACGATCTCGTAGAGGAAGGTCGGGTGGAACAGCGTGCCCTCGGGCAGGCCGACCGGGATGGCGCTGTTGCCCGGGTCGATCTCGAGGCCCCACGGCAGGTCGGTCGGCAGCCCGAAGAGCTCCTGGTTGAACCAGTTGCCGAGCCGGCCGAAGGCCTGGGCGAGCAGCAGGCCGGGCGCGAGGGCGTCGGCGAAGGTCCAGAACCGGATGCCCGTGACCCGGCAGCCGAGGGCCACGCCGAGGGCGCCGCCGATCAGGGCGCCGAAGATCGCCATGCCGCCCTCCCAGATGTAGAGCGGGGCGAAGGGGTCGGCGCCGGGGAAGAAGTAGTCGTCGGGGTGCGTGAGCACGTGGTAGATGCGGCCGCCGATGATGCCGAGCGGCACCGCGAACAGGGCGATGTCGAGCGTGATCCAGGGCTCGGCGCCGCGACGGGTGAGGCGGTGGTTCGTCAGTACGACCGCGGCGAGGATGCCGACGAGGATGCAGATCGCGTAGGCGTAGATGTTCACGTCGAAGGCGAACCAGGTCAGCCCGATGTCGCGCAGCCACTGGCCGAGGTTGAAGACCTGCCACTCCGGAGCGGGGCTCGGAATGCTCGTGGGGAGGATCACGGTGAGGGGGGACCTTTCTCGTAGGGGCGCGGGCCAGCCTACCGGCGGGCGCGGGGGTCGACGGTCAGCGCGTGCCGGCGGCGAGCTCGGCCGCCGTGCGGCCGACCGCGGCGACGCCGCCCTCGGCAAGGGCCGAGACGAGCGCCGAGCCGACGATCGCGCCGTCGGCGTACCCGAGCACGTCGCGGACCTGCTCGGCCGTCGAGATGCCGATGCCGACGCAGGCGCTCGTCGCGCCCGCCTCGCGGAGGCGGCCGATGACGTCGCGCGCCGCGCGGTCCATGTCGGTGCGCGCGCCGGTGATGCCCATCGTGGACACCGCGTAGACGAAGCCGCGGCTGGAGTCGACGGCCTGCTTCATGCGCGCCTCGCTCGAGGAGGGCGCGGCGAGGAAGACGCGGTCGAGCTCGTGCTGCTCGCTCGCCTCCATCCACTCTCGGGCCTCGTCGGGCACGAGGTCGGGCGTGATGAGGCCCGCTCCCCCGGCGTTCTCGAGATCGGTCGCGAAGCGCTCAACCCCGTACTGGATGACCGGGTTCCAGTAGGTCATCACGAGCAGCGGGGCGTCGACGCGCGAGCGGATGCGCTCGACCGCCTCGAAGCCGTGGCTGAGCTTGAAGCCGCCCTGCAGCGCGGTCTGCGTGGCGCGCTGGATGACGAGGCCGTCCATCACCGGATCGCTGTACGGCAGCCCGAGCTCGATGATGTCGACGCCGTTCTCGACGAGCGCGACGGCCGCGTCGACGCTCGTGTCGAGGTCGGGGAAGCCCACCGGCAGGTAGCCGATGAGCGCGCCGGAGCCCGCGTCGACGCGCGTGCGGATCGTCTGCTCGACGGTCGAGGCGGTCATCGCGCGCCCTCCTCGTCGCCGACCGTCGCGCCGGCGTGCGGCTCGACGCTGCCCTTCGCGTCGGCGCCGCGCTGCGCCTCGAGGACGGCCGCGTCGGCCGCCTCCTGGGCGTCGAGCAGGCCGAAGTAGCGGGCCGCCGTCTCCATGTCCTTGTCGCCGCGGCCGCTGAGGTTGACGAGCACGATGCCCTCCGGCCCCAGCTCGCGGGCGAGCTGCAGGGCGCCGTGCAGGGCGTGCGCCGTCTCGATGGCGGGGATGATGCCCTCGGAGCGGCTCAGCAGGCGCAGAGCATCCATCGCCTCGCGGTCGGTGACGCCGCGGTACTCGGCGCGCCCGATCTCGTCGAGCCAGGCGTGCTCGGGGCCGACGCCCGGGTAGTCGAGGCCCGCGCTGATGGAGTGCGACTCCATCGTCTGGCCGTCCTCGTCCTGCAGCATGAGGCTGCGCGCGCCGTGGAGCACGCCGGGGCGGCCCTTCGAGATCGTCGCGGCGTGGAAGAGGGTGTCGACGCCATCGCCCGCGGCCTCGAGGCCGACCAGGCGCACCGACTCGTCGTCGAGGAAGGGGTGGAAGATGCCCATCGCGTTGCTGCCGCCGCCGACGCAGGCGGCGATGACGTCGGGCAGGCGGCCGGTGAGGGCGAGCATCTGCTCGCGCGCCTCGGTGCCGATGACGGAGTGGAAGTCGCGCACCATCGCCGGGAACGGGTGCGGGCCGGCGACGGTGCCGAGCAGGTAGTGCGTGCTCTCGACGTTGGCGACCCAGTCGCGCAGGGCCTCGTTGATGGCGTCCTTGAGCGTGCGCGAGCCCGTGGTGACGGGCACGACCTCGGCGCCGAGCAGCTTCATGCGGGCGACGTTGAGGGCCTGGCGCTCGGTGTCGACCTCGCCCATGTAGACGACGCAGTCGAGGCCGAAGAGGGCCGCGGCCGTCGCGCTCGCGACGCCGTGCTGACCGGCGCCGGTCTCGGCGATGATGCGCGTCTTGCCGAGGCGCTTGGCGAGCAGCGCCTGCCCGAGCACGTTGTTGATCTTGTGGCTGCCCGTGTGGTTGAGGTCTTCGCGCTTGAGGAAGATGCGGGCACCGCCCGCCGTCGCGGCGAACCGCGGGGCCTCGGTGATGATCGAGGGGCGGCCCGTGTAGCTGCGGTGCAGCTCGGCCAGCTCCTCGGCGAAAGCGGGATCGGCCTTCGCGGACTCGTACGCGGCGTCGAGCTCGTCGAGCGCGGCGATGAGGGACTCGGGCACGAAGCGCCCGCCGAAGGAGCCGAAGTACGGCCCGGAGTGGGTGCGGAGACTCATGAGACGGCCAGGAATTCTGTGAGGGCGGCGACAGGATCGCCGCCGGTGACGAGGGCCTCGCCGACGAGCACGACGTCGGCGCCGCCGCGGCGGTAGTGCGCGACGTCGTCGACGCCGAGCACCGCCGATTCGGCGATGCGGACGGTGCCGTCGGGGATGAGGGGGGCGAGCCGGGCGAACAGGTCGCGGTCGAGCTCGAAGGTGGACAGGTCGCGGGCGTTGACCCCGATGACCTGCGCCCCGAGGTCGACGGCCCGACGGACCTCCTCCTCGGAGTGGGTCTCGACGAGCGGCGTCATGCCGAGGTCGAGCACGAGGGCGTGCAGCTCGGCGAGCTGCGCGTCGTCGAGCGCGGCCGCGATGAGCAGCACGAGATCGGCGCCCGCGGCGCGCGCCTCGAGCACCTGGTACGGCTCGGCGATGAAGTCCTTGCGCAGCAGGGGCGTCGGCACGGCGGCGCGCACGGCCTCGAGGTCGGCGAGGCTGCCGCCGAAGCGGCGCTGCTCGGTGAGCACGCTGATCGCGCTCGCTCCCCCCTCGGCGTACTGCCGGGCGAGAGCCGCGGGGTCGGCGATCGCGGCGAGGCTGCCGCGCGAGGGGCTCGCGCGCTTCACCTCGGCGATCACCTTGATGCGGTCGGCGCGCTGGAGGGCGGCCCGGGCGTCCAGCGCCGGCGGACGAGCGAGCGCATCGGCCTCGACCGCGGAGAGCGGTCGGGTCGCGCGCCGCTCGGCGGCGTCGGCGAGGGATCCGGCGACGAGGTCGCCGAGCATCTAGGAGTGCGCCTTGGCGGTGGAGCGGTCGCCGCCCGCACCGTACCCGGCCTTGGCCATGACGCCCCCGGCGACCCAGCCGGCGAGCGCGAGCGCGGCGCTCGCCCAGACGAGCCAGACGATCTCGAACCAGAAGGCGAACGTGCCGATCGTGAACGCGACGAGGATGATCGTCACGGCCGTCCAGGCGGCGATCGAGTGTCCGTGGCCGAGCTCAGACTGGGCGTTCATGGTTCTCCTGCGGTAGGGGGCGGGTGCGGTCACGAGTCTACCCCGGGCCCATCGGCGCCCGACTGGGTGCTGGGCCGGGGAACGCCGGGCATCCGCCCCTGATCGGTCGGGTCGCGGCCGTCGCTCAGGGCGTCCCAGTCGTCGAAGCGGTCGCGCGCGGCGGGAGGCGCGTCGGCGGCGCCCGCCTGCTTCAGGCGCACGGCGTCGTAGCGGCGGGTGCGCTCGGGCCAGCGCCCCGAGAGGGCGGCGACGAGGATGCCCGTCAGCACGCCGAGCGCGCCCACGACGAGCGCGATGCCGGGCCACGGGGTGAGCGCGGCGCTCGCGACGAGCGCGGCGACCGAGTCGGCGCCCTCGACCCCGGTGAGCTCGGTGACCGCGGGGCCGGCCGCCGCGACCGGCTGCGCGAGCACGAGCGCCGCCGAGGTGGCGATCGCCGCCCCGAGCAGGCTCAGCAGCAGCCCGAGGACGATGCGGAAGACGCGGCCGGCGAGGGCGAGGGCGGCGACGAGGGCGAGCATCGCGAGGGCGAGCGCCGGCAGCGCCGGGGCGGCCACGTCGCCCGCGACCGTGACGAGCGGGCCCTCGACGAGGGTCGCGTCGACCCAGGGCTGGGTCCACGTCAGCAGGGCGAGCGCGCCGAGCAGGCCGGGGGCCAGCAGCGAGACGAGCCGCACACGCGCGGGGGTCACGACCCGGCTCCCCCGGCCTCGGGGGCCGCGCGGCGCAGCGCGTTGGCGATCGCGACGGCTCGCAGGGGGGCCGCGGCCTTGCTGATGGTCTCCTGGTACTCCGACTCGGGCACGGAGTCGGCGACGAGCCCCGCACCGGCCTGCACCCGGGCGGTGCCGTTCTGCAGGAAGGCGGTGCGGATCGCGATCGCGAGATCGGCATCCCCCGAGAACGAGAAGTAGCCCACCACTCCCCCGTAGACGCCGCGGCGGGCGGGCTCGAGCTCGTCGATGATCTCGAGCGCGCGCGGCTTCGGCGCCCCGCTCAGGGTGCCCGCGGGGAAGGTCGCGCGGAACACGTCGACGTGGCTCGCCTCGGGGCGCTGGTCGCCCTCGACGCTCGAGACGAGGTGCATGATGTGGCTGAAGCGCTCGACCTGCATGAACTCGGTGACCTCGACGCTGCCGGCGCGGCACACCTTCGAGAGGTCGTTGCGGGCGAGGTCGACGAGCATGAGGTGCTCGGCCTGCTCCTTCTCGTCGGCGAGGAGGCCGTCGGCGAGCTGCTGATCGGCCTCGGGCGTGTCGCCGCGCGGGCGCGATCCGGCGATCGGGTGCATGTGCACGCGGCCGTCGGTGACCTTGACGAGCGCCTCGGGCGAGGAGCCGACGATGGCGTAGGGCTCGCCGTCGGCGCTCTCGTGCGTGAGCACGTACATGTACGGCGAGGGGTTGAGCGCGCGCAGCACGCGGTAGACCTCGAGCGGGGTCGCCTCGAGCGCGTGGTCGAAGCGCTGGGCGACGACGACCTGGAAGACGTCGCCGTCGCGGATGAACTCTTTCGAGCGGGCGACGGCGGCGAGGTACTCGTCGTGGGTCGAGCGGTAGCGCGGCTCGGGCGCGGTCGTGAGGTCGATGCGGCGGGGCTCGGGGGCCGCGGGCGTCGCGAGCGCGGCCTCGAGGGCGTCGAGGCGGCGCTGGGCGTCGTCCCAGAGGGCGTCGGCGTCGCGGTCGGCGCCGTCCGCCGTCCCGTCGTCCGCCAGCACCGAGACGACGAGGTCGACGGTGCCCTGGCGGTGGTCCATGACGACGAGCTCGCTCACGAAGGCGAAGGCGAGCTCGGGGCACGGGAAGTCGCTCGGAGGGGCATCCGGCAGGTTCTCGATGCGGCGCACCGCGTCCCACCCCATGAAGCCGACGAGACCGCCGGTGAGCGGCGGGTGGGCGGGATCGCGGGGCGACTCCCACCGGGCCGAGAGCGCGTCGAGCGCGGCGAGCGGATCGGCGGGCACGGCGCCGCCGAACGCGCGATCGGCATCGAGGCCGGACGCCCGCCAGACCGCCGAGCCGTCGTGCTCGGTGAGCACGCCGAAGGAGCGCACCCCCATGAAGGAGTAGCGCGACCAGATGCCGCCCTGCTCGGCGGATTCGAGCAGGAAGCCGCCCGGGCGGCCCTCGGCGAGCGAGCGGTAGAGGCCGACGGGCGTGAGCGCGTCGGCGAAGACGGTGCGGATGACCGGCACGACGCGCGCGTCGGCCGCACGGGCGTCGAACTCGGCGCGGGTGGTGCCCGTCATGGCGTGCCCTCCGGGTCGTCGGTGCCGGCCCCCGGGGTCGGGAGCGGCAGGAACGGGTCGACGTCGAAGCAGCGGCGCTCACCCGTGTGGCAGGCGGGGCCGTGCTGCTCGACCTGCAGCAGCAGGGCGTCGGCGTCGCAGTCGAGCTCGGCGCCGCGCAGGTGCTGGGTGTGGCCGCTCGTGTCGCCCTTGCGCCAGTACTCCTGGCGCGAGCGGCTCCAGTACGTGACGCGGCCCTCGACGAGGGTGCGGCGCAGCGCCTCGGCGTTCATGTAGCCGACCATGAGCACCTCGCGGGAATCCCACTGCTGCACGACCGCGGGCAGGAGCCCGGCGGCGTCGAAGCGCGCTCGGGCGACGACGGCAGCGGCATCCTGCTCGGTCATCGTGGCGTCGGAGGGGGTCGGGTTCATCGCACGCTGACCCCCTCGGCGCGCAGGGCGCCCTTGACCTCGCCGATGGTGAGCTCGGCGTTGTGGAACACGCTCGCGGCGAGCACGGCGTCGGCGCCCGCGGTGATCGCGGGGGTGAAGTGCTCGAGGGCGCCCGCGCCGCCCGAGGCGATCACGGGCACCGTCGCGACGCCGACGATGGCGCGGATGAGCTCGGTGTCGAAGCCGGCCTTCGTGCCATCGGCGTCGATCGAGTTGACGAGCAGCTCGCCCGCGCCGCGCTGCATCGCCTCGGTCGCCCAGGCGAGCGCGTCGATGTCGGTGGTGCGGCGCCCGCCGTGCGTCGTGACGACGAAGCCGCTCGGCGCGCTCGCGCTGCGGGTGACGTCGAGGGAGAGCACGCAGACCTGCGCGCCGAAGCGGTCGGCGATCTCGTCGATGAGGGCGGGGCGCAGGATGGCGGCCGAGTTGACGCCGATCTTGTCGGCGCCGTGCGCGAGCAGGCGCGCGACGTCCTCCGTCGTGCGCACGCCCCCGCCGACGGTGAGCGGGATGAAGACCTGCTCGGCCGTCGCCCGCACGACGTCGTACATGGTGTCGCGGTCGTCGACGGTCGCCTTCACGTCGAGGAAGGTGATCTCATCGGCGCCCTGCTCGTAGTACTTGCGGGCGAGCTCGATCGGATCGCCCGCATCCCGCAGGCCCATGAAGTTGACGCCCTTGACGACGCGACCGGCGGCCACGTCGAGGCAGGGGATCACCCGGACGGCGACGCTCATCAGATGCGCGCGGCGTGGATGGGGCTGACGAGGATGGCGCGGGCGCCGATGTCGTAGAGGGCGTCCATGACGTGGTTCGTGTCGTCCTTGGGCACCATGGCGCGCACGGCGACCCAGTCGGGATCGGCGAGCGGGCTCACCGTCGGCGACTCGAGGCCGGGGGTGACGGCCTGCGCCTGCGCGAGCAGCGCGCGCGGCAGGTCGTAGTCCATGAGCACGTACTGCCGGGCGACGAGCACGCCCTGGAGGCGGCGCTGCAGCGTGGCGATGCCCTCGACCTCGGGGCGCGCGGAGATGAGCACGGCCGTCGACTCGAGGATGACGGGGCCGATGATCTCGAGCCCCTGCGCGCGCAGCGTCGAGCCGGTCGAGACGACGTCGGCGACGGCATCGGCGACGCCGAGGCGGATGGCGGACTCGACGGCGCCGTCGAGCTTGACGAGGCGCGCGGTGACGCCGTGGCGGGCGAGGAACTCGCCGACGAGGGTCGGGTAGCTCGTGGCCACGCGCAGGCCCTCGAGGTCGCCGAGCTCGTGCACGGTGCCGGGCGCGGCGGCGAAGCGGAAGGTCGAGTCGCCGAAGTCGAGCGTCTGGATCTCCTGCGCCTCGCTCGAGGAGTCGAGCAGCAGGTCGCGGCCGGTGATGCCGACGTCGAGCGCGCCCGAGCCGACGTAGGTGGCGATGTCGCGCGGGCGAAGGTAGAAGAACTCCACCCCGTTGCGCGGGTCGGCCACCGTGAGGGCGCGGGGGTCGCGGCGACCGGCGTAGCCGGCCTCGACGAGCATCTCGACGGCGGTCTCGGAGAGGGAGCCCTTGTTGGGCACCGCGATTCTCAGCATGGGGGTCTCTTCATCACGCGCGCGGCGAGGCGCGAGGGGCGGGCGGTTCGGGATGCTCATCGCGGGCTCGACGCGCTAGAGGTTGCGGTACACGTCGTCGAGGGTGAGGCCCTTCGCGAGCATGAGCACCTGCAGGTGGTACAGCAGCTGCGAGATCTCCTCCGCGGTGGCCTCGTCGGTCTCGTGCTCGGCCGCCATCCACACCTCGGCGGCCTCCTCGACGATCTTCTTGCCGATCGAATGGATGCCCGCATCGAGCCGCTCGACGGTGCCGGATCCGGCGGGACGGGTGCGGGCGGTCTCGCTCAGCTCGGCGAACAGCGCATCGAAGGTCTTCACAACCGTCCAGGGTACCGGGCGGCGCCTGCCGCCCGGCCCCGAGGAGGTTCGCTCAGCTGACGCCGAGCAGATCGATCACGAAGACGAGGGTCTTGCCGGAGAGGCGGTGGCCGCCGCCGGCGGGGCCGTATGCGAGGGCGGGCGGGCAGACGAGCTGCCGGCGGCCGCCGACCTTCATGCCCGGGATGCCCTGCTGCCAGCCCGCGATGAGGCTGCCGAGGGGGAAGTTGATGCTCGAGCCGCGGTTCCACGAGGCGTCGAACTCCTCGCCGGTCTCGAACTCGACGCCGAGGTAGTGCACGTCGACGGTGGCGCCGGGCGTGGCCTCGGCTCCGTCGCCGACGACGAGGTCGGTGATGACGAGCTCCTGGGGCGCGGGGCCCTCGAAGAAGTCGATCTCTGGCTTGCTCAGATTGGTCATGGCTCCATCCAAGCAGACCGGCCCGGGAGGAGGCGACGCGGCCGGGGCGCGATGGACGAGCGCTCGGTGAGGGTCAGTGCGCGTGCGCGGCGGCGGCGGCGCGCAGACCCGCGATCGCCGCCTCGACGTCGTCGGCGCCGTAGACGCTCGAGCCGGCGACGAAGGTGTCGGCCCCGGCCTCGGCCGCGATGCCGATCGTGTCGGCGGTGATGCCGCCGTCGACCTGGAGGCGGATGGCGCGGTCGTCGGAGCGCAGGGCGGCGCGGAGCGCGCGGAGCTTCGGCATGGTCTCGGCCATGAACGACTGACCGCCGAAGCCGGGCTCGACCGTCATGACGAGCACCTGGTCGAACTCGGGCAGCAGCTCGAGGTAGGGCTCGATCGGCGTGCCGGGCTTCACGGCGAGGCCCGCGAGCGCCCCCCGCTCGCGCAGCGCGCGGGCCGTGGCGACGACGTCGTCGGCCGCCTCGGCGTGGAAGGTCACGCACTCGACGCCGAGCTCGGCGTAGCCGGGCCCCCAGCGGTCGACGTCGGCGATCATGAGGTGCACGTCGAGCGGGATGCCCGACACGGCCTGCAGGCGCTCGACCATCTGCGGCCCGAACGTCAGGTTCGGCACGAAGTGGTTGTCCATGACGTCGACGTGCACGGCGTCGGCGGAGCCGATGCGGGCGACCTCCTGCTCGAGGTTGACGAAGTCGGCCGACAGGATGCTCGGGTGGATGCGCTGGCTCACGCGCCCAGGGTATCGGCGGGCGCGGCAGCGGTCGCGGCGCCGGGGTGATCGGCCGCGTCGCCCGCCGCCCGCACCGTCAGGAGCTGGATGAACATGGCGTCGGTGCCGTGGCGGTGCGGCCAGAGCTGCACGGCGCCGCCGAGGTCTCCGAGGTCGAGGGGTTCGCGCACGACGCCGGCGAGCACGGCGGCGGTGTCGATGCGGGCGACGTCGGAACGGGCATCCACCACCGCGTCGACGACCGCGGTCGTCTCGTCGGGATGGGGCGAGCAGGTGACGTAGGCGAGCACTCCCCCGGGGGCGAGGGCGTCGAGGGCGGCGTCGAGCAGCTGCGTCTGCAGCGCGGCGAGCTCGGGCACGTCGCCCGAGCGCTTGCGCCAGCGCGCCTCGGGGCGGCGGCGGAGGGCGCCGAGGCCCGTGCAGGGCGCGTCGAGCAGGACGCGGTCGAAGCCGGCCGGGTCGGTGCGGCCGATCTCGCGGCCGTCGGCGACGCGCACCTCGACCGCGGGGTCGACGGCGGTCAGGGCGCGGCGCACGAGACCGGCTCGCGCGGGCACGACCTCGTTGGCGGTGAGGTGCGCGCCGTGCTGCCGTGCCTCGGCGGCGAGCAGGGCGGCCTTGCCGCCGGGGCCCGCGCAGAGGTCGAGCCAGCGCTCCCCCGCGGCGACGGGGCGGGCGCGGCTGAGGGCGAGGGCGGCGAGCTGCGAGCCCTCGTCCTGCACGCGCACGCGCCCGGCGGCGACGGCGGGGTCGTCGCCCGGGTCGCCGGAGGCCGCGCGCCGCCCGAACGGCGAGTACGGCGTCGCGTCGACCTCGGCGCCGATGTCACCGGGCCGCGCGAGGCCGGGCAGGGCGACGAGGGTCACCCGCGCGGGCACGTTGTCGGCCTCGAGCAGGGCCTCGAGCTCGTCGCCGCGGCCCTCGCGCTCGAGGGCGGCGCGCAGCGCGTCGACCACCCAGAGCGGATGGGCGGTGGTGATGGCGAGCCGCTCGTCGGGGTCGTCGACGCCGCGCAGCAGCAGCGCCGTCCACTCCTCGAGCGTGCGCTCGCTGATGCGCCGCATGACGGCGTTGACGAAGCCCGTGGCGCGCTGCAGCCCGAGCGGGCGCGTGAGCCCGACCGTCTCGTCGACGGCGGCGTGCACCGGGGTGCTCATCGCGAGCAGCTGGTGCGCGCCGAGGCAGAGCAGGTCGAGCGCGCCGGGGTCGATCGCGTCGAGCTCGCGGCCCGAGGCCTCGCGGATGACGGCGTCGTAGAAGCCGCGGCGGCGCAGGGTGCCGTAGGCGAGCTCCGTGGCGAAGGCGGCGTCGGCGCCGTGAAGGGATGCCCGGCGCAGGCGCTGCGGCAGCACGAGGTTCGCGTAGGCGTCCTCCGCCGAGACGGCGTGCACGACGTCGTACGCGATGCGCCGGGGCGTCGCCTGCTCGCGCACGGCGGGGCGGCGCGGGTCGCGCGCGGCGCGGGCGTCGTTCCTCTCGCCGTCGCGGTGCGCGCTGCGCCGGTCGTCGCGCCGGTCGCCGCCGGCGCGGCCGGGACGGCGGGGTGCGGGGCTCATGCGAGCACCGGCAGCGCGGCGGCGTCGAGGCCGCGCGCCCAGTCGGCGGCGGGCATGGCGGGCTTGCCGGCGGGCTGCACCCGCAGCAGCTCCAGGGCCTGCGACGCCGTGCCGACGAGGGCGCGGCCGCCGTCGATCGCGAGCCGGCCGGGCGGGAGCGGCGCGGCCTCGCGGGCGGGGGCCGCCTCGTGGACCTTGAGCACGGCATCCGTGCCCGCGATCATCGTGAAGGCGCCCGGCTCGGGCGTGACGCCGCGCACGCGGGCGTGCACCGATTCGACGGGGGCGTCCCAGCGGATGCGGGCGTCGTCGCGGACGAGCTTCGGGGCGAGCGTCACCTCGCCCTCCTGGGGTCGGGCGACGGCGGTGCCCGCGGCGAGCTCGTCGACGACCCGCGCGGTGAGCGCCGCACCCGAGGCGCTGAGGCTCTTGAGCAGGGCGCCGGCGGTGCGGTGCGCGCCGATGGGCTCCTCGAGCCGGGCGTACCAGTCGCCCTCGTCGAGGCCCTCGGTGAGCTGGAACACCGTCGCCCCGGTGCGCTCCTCCCCCGCCATGATCGCGCGCTGCACGGGCGCGGCGCCCCGCCAGGCGGGCAGCAGCGAGAAGTGCAGGTTGATCCAGCCGAGGCGGGGCCACTGCAGCAGCGGCGCGCGGACGAGCCCGCCGTAGGCGACGATGACGCCGAGGTCGACCTGAAGGGCGAGCAGCTCCTCCTGCACGTCGGCGAGGCGCGCGGCCTCGACGACGGGGATGCCGTGGCGCTCGGCGGCCTGCGCCACCGGGGTCGGGGTGATGACGCGCTTGCGGCCGAGCGGCGAGGCCGGGCGCGTGATGACGCGCACGATCTCGTGCGGGCCCGCGGCGAGGGCGTCGAGGGTCGGGACGGCGGCGGCGGGGCTGCCGGCGACGACGAGGCGCAGAGCGGTCATCCCCCCATTCTCCCCTGGCCGGGGGCGCCGCCCGCGCGCGCCGAAGCCGACGGCGGGCCGCCCGCGGGATCGTCGAAGGGCTCGTGGTCGTCGAAGCGCACGCGCAGCCCGGGGGCGCGGCGGCGCGGCGGGCGGCCGTCGACGCGGCGGGGCTTCGCGGTGGCCGAGCGGATGAGCGCGACCTTGAGCGTCTCGGCGACCTCGGCGCCGCGGGCGTAGTCGAAACGGACGATCGCGCGGACGCGCTCCTCGTCGAGCTCGACCGGGCCGAGCACGTCGACGCTCTCGAGCGCGGCGACCTCCGCGGAGGCCCGCGCGACCTGCTCGGGCTCGCCCACCATCGCGGCGACGCGCACCGCGGGCGGGAACCGCAGCAGCCGCCGGTCGGCGAGCTCCTCGGCCGCGATGCGCTCGGGCTGCCCCATCGCGAGGGCCGAGGCGACGGAGCCCCCGACGCCGACCAGGATCACCGGGGCGTCGCGCGCGGCGAGGGCCGCCGCGGTGCACCACCAGCGCACGCAGTCCTCGACGACGCGCAGGCTCTCGCGCGCGAGCATCCGCTCGCCGTCGAGCAGCAGCACGGCGCGGTAGCCACCCTCGGCGACCGGCTCGGCCCCGCGCGTCGCGACGACGAGGGTGCGGCCGGCGGGGACGTGCTGCACGCCGGCCTCGCCGTCGGCGACGATGATGCGCGCGCCCGGGAAGGCCCGGCCGAGCTCGTCGGCCGTGCGCCCGGAGCCGCTGCCGACCGTGCGCCAGCGCTCGCCCTCGCAGCGCGAGCAGCGCCACTCGACCGCGAGGGCCCCGCACCACTGGCAGGCGGGCGTCGCGCCCGCGCGCTTCTGCGCGATCGGGCCCTGGCAGGCCGTGCAGCGGGCGGTCTCGCCGCAGTCGGCGCAGGCGATCCGCGGGGCGTAGCCGGGCCGGGCGACCTGCACGAGCACGGGCCCCTCCTCGAGCGCGGCCGCGACGGCGCGCCAGGCGGCCGAGGGGATGCGGGCCCGCGCCGCGGGCCCGTCGGCGCTCGTGAGCTGCGCCGTGGGGGTGATGCGCCGCCGACGCGCGGGGCTCGGAGCGAGCTCGTCGACGTACCCCACCTCGACCAGGCGCTGCACGTCGGTCGTGCGCGCGTGCGAGGCGAGCACGAGCGCCGCGCCGGAGTCCTCCTGCCGCAGCAGCGCGAGGTCGCGGGTGTGCACGCCCGGGGCGTGCTGCTCGACGTGCAGGCCGTCGCCGTCGTCCCACAGGGCGATGAGGCCGAGCGCGTGCGCGGGAGCGGCGACGGCGGTGCGCATGCCGAGCACGATGACGGGGCGGGGCTCGAGCGCCCGCAGGAACCCGCGGTAGCGGTCGGGGTTCGACTGGCCGGCGTCGACGCGGGCGACTCCGTCGGCCGGGACGAGCGCCGCGAGGGCTGCGGCGACGTTCTCGAGGTCGCGGTAGTCGGGCACGCTGACGATGGCCGAGCGGCCGCGGGCGAGCGTGGCGGCGGCGAGCTCGGCGAGCGTGCGGGCCGCGGCGGGCATCCAGCGCTGCCCGGAGGGGGCCTCGGGGTCGGGCACCGGGGCGGGCTCGGGGATGGCGGCGAGGGCCATGCGGCGGCGCTGCCCGGGGGCGGCGGGGTCGAGGAGCGCCTCGATCGCGGCCGGGTCGTAGCCGACGACCGCGGGGGCGTCGACGACGGGCGCCGCGGGGGTCGCGCCCTCGGCCTCGCGGCGGGCGAGCCAGGCCTTCTCCACCCGCACCTGCCGGGTCGGGATGACGAGACGCGCGAGGTCGCTCGCGGTGCCCGCGGCGCGATCGGCCGCGCGGCGGATGAGCCGGTAGACGTCGGGGCTCAGCACGGGCGCCGCCGAGACCACGTCGACGAGCTCGCTCAGCACGCCCTCGAAGGACTGCTCCTCGACCACCTCGACGAGGTAGCCGCTCGCCTGCCGGCCGGCGGCGCGCAGCGGCACGGTGACGCGCACCCCGGGGATCGCGGCCGCGCGGAGGCGCGCGGGGATGCGGTAGTCGAACAGGCGGTCGAGCTGCGGCAGCGGTGAGTCGAGCAGCACGCGCGCGACGGCCGAGCCCGGCTCGACGCCCGCGTCGGTCATGGTGCGCGCCGGAGCGGCGCGCTCTGGAATGCTCAGAGGCCGGCCGCCGCGCGCAGGTCGTCGGCGCGGTCGGTGCGCTCCCACGTGAACTCGGGCAGCTCGCGCCCGAAGTGGCCGTAGGTCGAGGTGCGCGCGTAGATGGGGCGCAACAGGTCGAGGTCGCGCACGATCGCGCCGGGGCGCAGGTCGAAGACCTCCTGGATGGCGGACTGGATGCGCGCCTCCGGCACGTGGTGCGTGCCGAAGGTCTCGACGTAGAGCCCGACGGGCGAGGCCTTGCCGATGGCGTAGGCGACCTGCACCTCGAGCCGGTCGGCGAGGCCGGCGGCGACGGCGTTCTTCGCGACCCAGCGCATGGCGTAGGCGGCGGAGCGGTCGACCTTCGACGGGTCCTTGCCCGAGAAGGCGCCGCCGCCGTGCCGCGAGGCGCCGCCGTAGGTGTCGACGATGATCTTGCGGCCGGTGAGGCCGGCGTCGCCCTGCGGCCCGCCGATGACGAAGCGGCCGGTGGGGTTGATGAGGATGCGCGGGCGCTGGTCGGCGAAGCCGTGCGCTTCGAGCACGGGGCGGATCACCTGCTGCTCGACCTCGGCGCGCAGCTGCTCGGTCGTGACCGAGTCGAGGTGCTGGGTCGAGAGCACGATCGTCTCGATCGTCTTCGGCACCTGGCCCTCGTAGCCCACGGTCACCTGCGTCTTGCCGTCGGGCGCGAGGTAGTCGAGCACGCCGGTCTTGCGCACCTCGGCGAGCCGCTCGGCCAGGCGGTGCGCGAGCCAGATCGGCAGCGGCATGAGCTGCGTCGTCTCGCGCGTGGCGTAGCCGAACATGATGCCCTGGTCGCCCGCGCCCTGCACGTCGCCCGCGTCGGCGCTGGCCTGCTCGCGCGACTCGTAGGCCGCGTCGACGCCCTGCGCGATGTCGGGCGACTGCCCGCCGATCGAGATCGAGACGCCGCAGGAGCGGCCGTCGAACCAGACGTCGGAGGAGGTGTAGCCGATGTCGGTGACGCGCCGGCGCACGATGCCGGGGATGTCGACGTAGCCGATCGTCGAGACCTCGCCCGCGACGTGCACGAGCCCGGTCGTGACGAGGGTCTCGACGGCGACGCGCGCGTGCGGGTCGACCGCGAGGAGCGCATCGAGGATCGAGTCGGAGACCTGGTCGCAGATCTTGTCGGGGTGGCCCTCGGTGACCGATTCGGAGGTGAAGAGGCGCAGATCGGTCATGGCGGAGCATTCCCATCGGTGTCGAACGTGGCGGTGGTGAACGGTGCTGCGTCGAGCGTGGTGCGGTTCTCGGGCGGGGCAGCGGTTGTCGAGCGTGGCAGCGGGGCCGGATCAGCCGATCGCGTCGAGGATACGGTCCGCCACCGACAGCTTGTCCCCCGAGGCTGCGGAGACCACGCTACCGTCGGCGCGCACCATCATGACGCTGTTGGTCGTCGCCCCGAAGCCCTCGCTCCAGCCGACCCGGTTCACGACGATGAGGTCGGCGCCCTTGCGCTGCGCCTTGCCCGCCGCGAGCGCGACGAGCGCGCGCTCGTCCTGCTCGGTCTCGGCGGCGAAACCCACGATGCGCTGGTCGGCCGTGCGGGCCGCGGCGAGGGCGGCGAGCACGTCGGGCGTGCGCTCCAGCTCGAGGGTCAGGCCCCGGTCGTCGTCGCTCTTCTTGAGCTTGCCCGCCGCGACCTCGCGCGGGCGGAAGTCGGCGACGGCCGCGGCCATGATGACCGTGTCGTGGGCGGGAGCGAGGCGCGTCATGGCCTCCAGGAGGTCGGCCGTGGTCTCGACGTGCTCGACGACGGCCCCGGCGGGGGCATCCACCTCGAGATGGGCGGCGACGAGGGTGACCTCGGCGCCGCGGGCGAGCGCGGCGCGCGCGAGGGCCGTGCCCTGGCGGCCGCTCGAGCGGTTGCCGAGGAACCGGACGGGATCGAGGGGCTCGCGCGTGCCGCCGGCCGAGACGAGGATGCGCCGGCCGACGAGGTCGCGGGGGCCGACGAGCGCGAGCGCCTCGGCGACGATGTCGTCGGGCTCGGCCATGCGGCCGGGGCCCACGTCGGTGCCGGTGAGCGCGCCGGAGGCGGGGCCGACGATGTGCACGCCGCGGCCGCGGAGCGTGTCGATGTTCGCCCGCGTGGCGGCGTTGCCCCACATCTCGGTGTGCATCGCGGGGGCGACGACGAGCGGCGCCTCGGAGGCGAGCACGGTCGTGCCGAGCAGATCGCCCGCGAGGCCCGCCGCGAGGGAGGCGATCGCGTGCGCCGTCGCGGGCGCGATCACGATGAGGTCGGCGCGCTGCCCGAGGGCGACGTGGCGCACCTCGGCGACCCCCTCGTAGAGGTCGGTGTGCACCGGGTTGCGGCTGATCGCCTCGAGCGTCGGGCGCCCGACGAAGCGCAGCGCGCCCTCGGTGGCGATGACGTGGACGTCGTGCCCGGCGAGCACGAAGCCGCGGGCGACGCCGACGGCCTTGTAGGCCGCGATACCGCCCGTGATGCCGACGACGACCGTCAGTCGGCCGGGCCGGGCCTCGGACGACCCCGTCATGGTGCCGGTGCTACTCGGGGAGCTTGGTGAGGATCAGCTTGCCCTCGCTGATCTCGTGCATTGCGACCGAGAGCGGCTTGTCGTCGACGGTCGAGTCGACGAGCGGGCCGACGTTGTCGAAGAGCGAGCCCTCGTGCAGGTCGGCGTAGTAATCGTTGATCTGGCGCGCGCGCTTCGAGGCGAAGATGACGAGCTGGTACTTGGAGTCGACCTTCGTCAGCAGCTGGTCGATGGGGGGATCGATGATGCCCTGGGTCTTGCTGGCGGCCATGTCTGCTCCGTAATTCGTCGTCTGCTCGTGATGCTGCCGGTGTCGCTGCGATCGCGTCGGCGTGCTCAGCCGCGCGGATCGGCGCGGGGCACTGCCAGCAAGTCTACGACCTCGCGGGCCGCGCGCTCGACATCGTCGTTGACGACGAGCACGTCGAACTCGTCCTGGGCGGCCAGTTCGACCTGCGCGGTCTCGAGCCGGCGAGCCTGCTCCTCCGCGGATTCGGTGCCGCGTCCGACCAGTCGGCGCACGAGCTCGTCCCACGTCGGCGGCAGGAGGAACACCAGCACGGCCTCAGGGCTCGCGCGCCGCACCTGGCGCGCCCCGTCGAGGTCGATCTCGAGCAGCACGCTGCGGCCCTCCGCGAGGGCGGCGGCGACGGGCGGCCGCGGCGTGCCGTAGCGGCTGCGGTTGTGCACCACGGCCCACTCGAGGAACTCGTCGTCGGCGACCATCGCGTCGAAGCGCTCGTCGTCGAGGAAGAAGTAGTGCACGCCGTCGATCTCGCCCGGGCGCGGCGTGCGCGTCGTGGCCGAGACGCTCAGCAGCACCTCGGGGAAGTTCTCGCGGATGTACGACGAGACCGTGCCCTTGCCGACCGCGGTCGGGCCGGCGAGCACGACCAGCCGCCCGTGCCCCGCGACGGCCTCCCGGGCGCGCAGCCAGGCGCGCAGGGACTGCCGCTGCCGGTGCCCGAGCCCGCCGAGGCGCTTGACCTCGGCGATGCCGAGCGACTCGAGCGCCGCGAGCGTGCGGGTGGGGCCGAGGCCCTTGAGCGTTCCGATGAGGTCGCGCACGCGCATCCCGGCCTCGACGCCCTCGGCGTCGCGCCAGGCGGCCTCGGCGACCGAGAGGGCGCTGCGCTCCCCCGCCCGCACGGCCTGCTTGACGGCCGCCCGGGCGCGGCGGGCCTCGACGGCGGCGCGCGAGGCGGCCGCGCGGTCGACGTCGGGCATCGCGGGATGCTGCCGCCCCTGCCCGGTCATCGCCCGAGCTCCGCGCGGTGGGCCGCGATCGCCGCGCGCACCCCGTCGGCGCCGTCGCCGAGCACGCTGCGCGACACGGTCGGGATCACCGCGGGCCAGGCCGCCCCGAACAGCTGCTCGAGCTCGCCGAGCCGCGCGCCCTGCGCGCCGAAGCCGGGGGCGAGGACGGGCGTGCGCGCGAGGTCGGCGGGGTCGATGCCGGTCTCGGCGAGGGGGCGCGTCGCGCCGATGACGACGCCGAGGTCGCCGAGGCCGGTGCCGGGCGCGGCGGCGTTGCGCTGGGCGACCTCGTGCACGAGCTGCGCCGAGACGGTGCGGCCCGCCTCGTCGCGGGAGGCCTGCAGCGCGCGGCCCTCGGGATTCGAGGTCGCGGCGAGCACGAAGACCCCGCCGTCGGCGGCGATCGCCTCCTCCAGCGAGCCGAGGCCCTGGAAGGCGACGGCCGTCATGGCGTCGGCCCGCAGCGGCGAGCCCTCCCCCAGCCAGGCGGCGGCGTAGGCGGCGAGCGTCGAGCCGACGTCGCCGCGCTTCGCATCGGCGATGACGAGGAGGCCGGCGGTGCGCGCGGCGGCGATGACCTCCTCGAGCACGGCGTAGCCGGCCGCGCCGAAGCGCTCGAAGAACGCGACCTGCGGCTTGACGATGCCGACCGACCCGGCCGCCGCCTCCACGACCCGCAGGGCGAGCTCGCGCGCACCTTGCGCGTCGTCGGGAAGACCCCAGCGCTCGAGGAGGGCGGCGTGCGGGTCGATGCCGACGCAGAGGGGGCCGCGGGCATCCATCGCCTCGGTCAGGCGCGCGCCGAAGCCTGTGCCCACGACCGGGGCTCGGCCGGCATCGACCGCGGTCACACCCGCTCCGCCCGCGCGATCGCGTAGTCCTGCAGGCTCGTGACGCTGACCGGCTCGCCGCGGCTCTCGAGCGAGGCGACGGCCGCGCCGAGCTGCGCGATGGTCGTGAACAGCGGCTTGTCGGCCGCGACCGTCGCGGTGCGGATCTCGAAGCCGTCGGCGCGGGCGCTGCGACCGCTGGGCGTGTTGACGACGATCTCGACCTCGCCCGCGTTGATGCGGTCGACGATCGAGGGCTCGTCGGGGTCGTCGCCGGGCTTGAGGAAGGCCTCGCCGTGCTTGCGCACGATGCGGGCGGGGATGCCGTTGCGCGCGAGCACCTCGGCGGTGCCGTCGGTCGCCCAGATCTCGAAGCCGAGCTGCTGCAGGCGCAGCACCGGCAGCGTGATGGCGCGCTTGTCGCGGTCGGCGACCGAGACGAAGACGACGCCCGAGGCGGGCAGGCCGCCGTACGCGGCGTCCTGGCTCTTGGCGAAGGCGCGCGGGAAGTCGCGGTCGATGCCCATGACCTCGCCGGTGGAACGCATCTCCGGCCCGAGCACGCTGTCGACGATGCGGCCCTCGACGGTGCGGAACCGCTTGAACGGCAGCACGGCCTCCTTGACGGCGACGGGCGAGTCGATCGGCACGATCGAGCCGTCCTGCGCGGGCAGCATGCCCTGCTCGACGAGCGAGCGGATGCTCGCGCCGGTCATGACGAGCGAGGCCGCCTTCGCGAGCGGGATGCCGAGGGCCTTCGAGACGAAGGGCACGGTGCGGGACGCCCGCGGGTTCGCCTCGAGCACGTAGAGCACGCCCGCGCCGATCGCGAACTGCACGTTGATGAGGCCGCGCACGCCGATGCCGTTCGCGATCGCCTCGGTGGCCGTGCGCACTCGGTCGATGATGTCGCGGCCGAGGGTCACGGGCGGCAGGGTGCAGGCCGAGTCGCCCGAGTGCACGCCGGCCTCCTCGATGTGCTCCATGATGCCGCCGACGTAGAGCTCCTCGCCGTCGTAGAGGGCGTCGACGTCGATCTCGACGGCGTCGTCGAGGAACCGGTCGACGAGCAGCGGCTGGCCGGGTCCGATGATGGCCTGGTCGCGCACGCGGTCGAAGTAGTCGACGAGCGAGGGGCTGTCGTAGACGATCTCCATGCCGCGGCCGCCGAGCACGAAGCTCGGGCGCACCAGCACGGGGTAGCCGATCGTCTCGGCCACGGAGACGGCGCTGTCGACGTCGGTCGCCGTGCCGTTGCGGGGGGCCACGAGGCCGGCCTCGTCGAGGATGCGCGAGAAGGCGCCGCGCTCCTCGGCCAGGTCGATCGCGTCGGGGCTCGTGCCGAGGATGGGCACGCCCGCGTCGGCGAGGCCGTGCGCGAGGCCGAGCGCGGTCTGCCCGCCGAGCTGCACGATGACGCCGACGAGCTCGCCCGAGGCCTGCTCGGCGTGGATGACCTCGAGCACGTCCTCGAGGGTGAGCGGCTCGAAGTAGAGCCGGTCGGAGGTGTCGTAGTCGGTCGAGACCGTCTCGGGGTTGCAGTTGATCATGATGGTCTCGAACCCGGCGTCGCGCAGCGCGAAGCTCGCGTGCACGCAGCTGTAGTCGAACTCGATGCCCTGCCCGATGCGGTTCGGACCCGAACCGAGGATGACGACCTTGCGGGCGTCGCTCGGGGCGACCTCCGTCTCGGTCTCGTAGCTCGAGTAGTGGTACGGCGTGAGCGCCGGGAACTCCCCCGCGCAGGTGTCGACCGTCTTGAAGACCGGCCGCAGGCCCGCGTCCGTGCGGATGGCGCGGATGTCGCGCTCGGTCAGCCCGCGCAGCTGGGCGAGCTGCGCGTCGCTGAAGCCGTGCTGCTTGGCGTGCCGCATGAGGGACGGGTCGAGGGCGTCGGCCGCGGCGACCTCGGCGGCGACCTTGTTGATGAGCGCCATCTGATCGAGGAACCAGGGGTCGATCCCGGTGGCGTCGAAGGCCTCCTGGATGCTCGCCCCGGCCCGCATGGCCTGCTGCAGCGTGACGATGCGGCCGTCGGTGGGCATTGCCGCGAGCGCGAGCAGGGCGTCCTTGTCGCCGGGCTCGCCCTCCCAGTGGAAGCTGGAGCCGCGCTTCTCGAGCGAGCGCAGCGCCTTCTGCAGGGCGGTGGAGTAGTTGCGGCCGATGGCCATCGCCTCGCCGACCGACTTCATCGTGGTCGTGAGGCCCGTGTCGGCGCCGGGGAACTTCTCGAAGGCGAAGCGCGGCACCTTCACCACGACGTAGTCGAGCGTGGGCTCGAAGCTCGCCGGGGTGACGCGGGTGATGTCGTTGGGGATCTCGTCGAGGCGGTAGCCGATGGCGAGCTTCGCGGCGATCTTCGCGATCGGGAATCCCGTGGCCTTCGAGGCGAGCGCGCTCGAGCGGGAGACCCGCGGGTTCATCTCGATGACGATGACGCGGCCCGTGGCGGGGTCGACGGCGAACTGCACGTTGCAGCCGCCCGTGTCGACGCCGACATCGCGGATGATGCGGATGCCGATGTCGCGCAGGTTCTGGTACTCGCGGTCGGTGAGCGTGAGCGCGGGGGCGACGGTGATCGAGTCGCCCGTGTGCACGCCGACGGGGTCGACGTTCTCGATCGAGCAGACCACGACGGTGTTGTCGGCGCGGTCGCGCATGAGCTCGAGCTCGTACTCCTTCCAGCCGAGGATCGACTCCTCGAGCAGCACCTCGGTCGTCGGCGACTGGTGCAGTCCGTCGGCGACCATGCGCTCCAGCTGCTCGCGGTCGTAGGCGAAGCCCGAGCCGAGCCCGCCCATCGTGAAGGAGGGACGGATGACGAGCGGGTAGCCGAGGTCCTCCGCGAACTCGACGGCCTCGGCCACGGTGTGCGCGATGTGGCTGCGGGCGACGTCGGCACCGGCATCCAGCACCAGCTGCTTGAACAGTTGGCGGTCCTCGGCCTTGTGGATCGCCTCGAAGGAGGCGCCGATGAGCTCCACCCCGTGGCGCTTCAGGATGCCCTGCTCGTGCAGCGCGATCGCCGCGTTGAGCGCCGTCTGGCCGCCGAGCGTCGGCAGCACCGCGTCGGGGCGCTCCTTGACGATGATCGCCTCGATGACCTCGGCCGTGATCGGCTCGATGTAGGTCGCGTCGGCGAAGTCGGGGTCGGTCATGATCGTCGCCGGGTTGGAGTTGACGAGGATGACGCGGATGCCCTCCTCGCGCAGCACGCGGCAGGCCTGGGTGCCCGAGTAGTCGAATTCGGCCGCCTGGCCGATGACGATCGGGCCGGAGCCGATGACGAGGACGGAGCGGATGTCGTCGCGCTTGGGCATCAGTGGTCGCTTTCGTTCTGGGTGCTGGCCGCCGCGGCGCGGTGCGCGATGACGGCGTCGCGGAAGCGGTCGAAGAGGTAGGTGGAGTCGTGCGGGCCGGCGGCGGCCTCGGGGTGGTACTGCACCGAGAAGGCGGGGATGTCGAGCGCGCGCAGGCCCTCGACCACCTGATCGTTGAGGCCGACGTGGCTCACCTCGACGCGGCCGAAGCCCGCGGGGCTCTCGACGACGCCCTCCGTGGGGGCGTCGACGGCGAAGCCGTGGTTGTGCGCCGTGATCTCGATGCGGCCGGTCTGCTTGTCGAGCACCGGCTGGTTGATGCCGCGGTGCCCGAAGGGCAGCTTGTAGGTGCCGAAGCCGAGCGCGCGGCCGAGCAGCTGGTTGCCGAAGCAGATGCCGAAGAAGGGCAGGCCGTCGCGCAGCACGCCCTGCAGCAGCTCGACGTGGCCGTCGCTCGCCGCGGGGTCGCCGGGGCCGTTCGAGTAGAAGACCGCGACCGGGTCGAGGGCGCGCAGCTCGTCGAGGGTGACCGACTGGGGCAGCACGTGCACCTCGAAGCCGCGCTCGGACAGGTGGCGCAGCGTCGAGGCCTTGACGCCGAGGTCGAGCACCGCGAGGCGGCCGATCCCCTCGCCGACGGCGGGCACGACGAGCGTCTCGCCGACCGAGACCTCGGCGGACAGGTTGCGGCCGGCCATGCCGGCGCCCGCCCGCACGAGCTCGAGCTGCTGCTCGGGGTCGAGCCGGGCATCCTCACCGGAGAAGATGCCGGCGCGCATCACGCCCGCATCGCGCAGCCGGCGGGTGAGGGCGCGCGTGTCGATGCCGCTGATGCCGACGACGCCCTGCTCGACGAGCTCGTCGTCGAGGCTGCGCACGGCGCGGTGGTTCGAGACGACGCGGGAGGGGTCGCGCACGACGTAGCCGTCGACCCAGATGCGGCGGCTCTCCGGGTCCTCGTCGTTCATGCCCGTGTTGCCGATGTGCGGCGCGGTCTGCACGACGATCTGGCCGGCGTAGCTCGGGTCGGTCAGGGTCTCCTGGTAGCCGCTCATGCCGGTGGCGAAGACGGCCTCGCCGACGGTGCGGCCCTCGGCGCCGTAGGCGCGGCCGGGGAATCGGGTGCCGTCTTCGAGCACGAGCACGGCGGGGGCGGAGGTCATGAGGCGGGCCTTTCGTCGGGGCGGAGCGCGGGCTCGTCGGGGTGGGGGTCGGAGGCGTCGGGGGCGGTGCCGTCCGCGGGCGCGACTGCGCGCAGGGCGGCGAGCAGCTCGGCCGCGCGATCGTCGGTGACGCGCAGGTAGCTGTCGACCTCGGTGCCGTCGAGCGTCCAGGCGAGCATCACGAGCCCGCCCTCCTCGACGACGCGGTCGATGGTCCAGGTGGCGCGGGTCGCGCCGCGCACGGCGGCGGCGGGCACGTAGACCGGCTCCTGGCCGCGCAGCGCGAGCACGACGCCCTCGGGGTGCACGCCGACCTCGCCGCGCGAGCGGAAGCCGAGGCCGTGCACGGCGATGCGATCGAGCGGGGCGTCGGCGCGCGTCGTGGCGACGTAGAGCACGGGCACGCGGATGCCCGGCTCGCCGATCCCCGCAGGCAGCGGCTCCGGGCGTCCGAGCCCCGCCTGCCGGCGCCGGCGGTTGCGCCAGCCGAGCAGCATGAGCGCGAAGGCCAGCAGCAGGATCGAGATCACGATGAGCGCGGGGGTGAGCCTATCCACGGGCAACCTCCTCGGCGGGGCGGAGCGCCCCGTCGAGCAGGGTCGGCACGCCGCCGTGCACGGTGGCGACGATCGCGCCCGCGAGCTCGACGCCCGTGTAGGGCGTGTTCGAGGAGCGGCCGTGCAGGTCGTCGGCGCCCCAGGTGCGGCGCGCGGCCGGGTCGACGAGCGTGAGGTGCGCGGCCGAGCCCTCGGCGAGCGGGGACTCGTAACCCTCGAGGCGCCCGATGGCGGCGGGGGCGGTCGACAGCACGCGCGCGATGTCGGCCCAGCCGAGCATCCCCGTCTCGATCATCGCCGTCTGCACGACCGGCAGCGCCGATTCGAGGCCGACCATGCCGAAGGCGGCCTCGGCCCAGGTGCACTCCTTCGCCTCGGCGGGGTGCGGGGCGTGGTCGGTGGCGACGATGTCGATCGTGCCGTCGGCGAGGGCGGTGCGCAGGGCGTGCACGTCCTCGTCGCGGCGCAGCGGCGGGTTGACCTTGAAGCGGGCGTCGTAGCCGCGGGCGAGCTCCTCGGTGAGCAGCAGGTGGTGCGGGGTGACCTCGGCGGTCACGGCGATGCCGCGTGCCTTCGCCCAGCGGATGACGTCGACGCTGCCGGCGGTCGAGACGTGGCAGACGTGCAGGCGCGCGCCCACGTGCTGGGCGAGCAGCACGTCACGGGCGATGATCGCCTCCTCGGCGACGGCGGGCCAGCCGGCGAGGCCGAGCTCGCCCGAGAGCGCGCCCTCGTTCATCTGGGCGCCCTCGGTGAGACGGGGCTCCTGCGCGTGCTGGGCGATCACGCCGTCGAAGGTCGCGACGTACTCGAGCGCGCGGCGCATGAGCAGGGCGTCGTGCACGCACTTCCCGTCGTCGCTGAACACCCGCACGGCGGCGCGCGAGCGGGCCATGGCGCCGATCTCGCTGAGGCGCTCCCCCGCGAGGCCGACCGTCACGGCGCCGATCGGCCGCACGGTCGCGTAGCCGTGGCGGTGCCCGAGGCTCGCGACCTGCTCGACGACGCCCGCGGTGTCGGCCACGGGGCTCGTGTTGGCCATGGCGAAGACGGCGGTGAACCCGCCGGCCGCGGCGGCGCGGGTGCCGGTGAGCACCGTCTCGCTCGCCTCGCCGCCCGGCTCGCGCAGGTGGGTGTGCAGGTCGACGAGGCCGGGCAGGGCGACGAGTCCCGCGGCGTCGATGACCGTCTCGCGCAGCTCGGGCAGCAGGGAGCCGGTCGCGACGATGCGGCCCTCCCGCACCCGGATGTCCTCCTGCGCGCCGCCGAGCGTCGTCGCGCCGCGGATCAGCAGGCCGGTCATGCGTCGGCCCCCGAGGGGCGGGGCGCGTCGTCGGCGCCGGCGATGAGCAGGTAGAGCGATGCCATGCGGATGAAGACCCCGTTCGTGACTTGTTCGAGCACCGTCGACCTCGCGGAGTCGGCGGCGGCGGACGAGATCTCCAGGCCCCGATTCATCGGGCCGGGGTGCATGACCATCGTATCGGCCTCCAACCGGCCGAAACGTTCCGCGGTGAGCCCGTACTCGCGCGCGTACTCGAGCGCGCTCGGGAAGAAGGCGTCGTGCATCCGCTCCTGCTGCACCCGCAGCATCATCACCGCGTCGGGCCCGGTCGCGAGGGCGGCGTCGAGGTCGTGGTGGATGCGCGCGGGCCAGCTGCCGACCCCGGCGGGCAGCAGCGTGCGCGGCGCGCAGAGGTGCACCTCGGCTCCGAGGGTCTCGAGCAGCCAGACGTTCGAGCGCGCGACGCGCGAGTGCAGCACGTCGCCGACGATGAGCACGCGCATCCCGTTCAGATCGCGACCGCGGGAATCGCCACCGAAGCGGCGCGACCGCATCGTGAACGCATCGAGGAGGGCCTGCGTGGGGTGCTCGTGCGTGCCGTCGCCGGCGTTGAGCACGTGCGCATCGATCCAGCCGCTGTGGGCGAGCTGGTGCGCGGCGCCCGAGGAGGGGTGCCGCACCACGATCGCGTCGGCGCCCATCGCCTGCAGGGTCTGCGCGGTGTCCTTGAGGCTCTCGCCCTTCGAGACGCTCGAGCCCTTCGCGCTGAAGGTGATCACGTCGGCGCTGAGGCGCTTGGCCGCCGACTCGAACGAGAGCCGCGTGCGGGTGCTGTCCTCGAAGAAGAGGTTGACGACGGTGCGGCCGCGCAGGGTCGGCAGCTTGCGCACCTCGCGGGTGGCGGTGAGGGCCATGTCCTCGGCGACGTCGAGCAGCCGCACGGCGGCGGCCCGGTCGAGATCGCGGGTGGAGAGCAGGTGCTTCACGGCTCGATCGTCACCTCCTCGACGCCGTCGACGTCGACGAGGCGCACGCGCACGCGCTCGCTGGTCGCGGAGGGCAGGTTCTTGCCGACGAAGTCGGCGCGGATGGGCAGCTCGCGGTGGCCGCGGTCGATGAGCACCGCGAGGCGCACGGCCCGCGGGCGGCCGTGGTCGGCGAGCGCGTCGAGCGCCGCCCGCACGGTGCGGCCCGAGTAGAGCACGTCGTCGACGAGCACGACGATCGCGTCGTCGACCCCCTCGGCGGGGATGCGCGTCGGGGCGGGCGCGCGGGTGGGCGTGCGGCCGAGATCGTCGCGGTAGAGCGTGATGTCGAGCGAGCCGACGCTGCTCGAGCCGGGCTCGATGGCCTCGACGAGCGCGTGCACCCGCTCGGCGAGCACGGTGCCCCGCGTGGGGATGCCCAGGAAGACGATGCGGCCGTCGCCGCGGCGGGATTCGACCACCTCGTGGGCGATGCGGCGCAGGGCGCGCGCGATGTCAGCGTCGTCGAGCACGGTGCGTGCGACCACTCTGACCTCCTTCCCCGCCTCTCGGGACGGCTCTTAAAGGATGTCGGTGCCGCCAGCCTAGCGGGCGGCGTCGGTATCGCGGGCCTCCGACGGCAGGACGGCGACGGCGCGGACGGGCGAGCCGTCGACGCCGGGGAGGGCGAGCGGCAGGGCGATGAGCTCGGCGCCGTGGGCGGGTACCGCGGCGAGCCCGGCGAGGTTCTCGAGGATGAGCCCGCCCGCGCCGAGCACGAGCTCGTGCACGGGCAGCCGCCAGGCGCCGTCCGGGCCCGGGCGGCTGGCGTCGGGGCTGAGGGCATCGGTGCCGATGACGCGCACGCCGCGGGCGAGCAGCCGCTCGGCGACCTCGGGAGCGAGGCTCGGGTGGTCGACCGCGTCGGCGTCGTCGAAGCGGGCGTCCCAGCCCGTCTCCACGACGACGGCGTCGCCCGCGCGCACGAGCTCGGCCTGCGACTCGAGCTCGGCCCAGCCGATGACCGTGCCCGGAGCGCGATCGCGGGCGCGCAGCACGACGAGCGGGACGATGAGCTGCCCGAGCGGCACCGCGTCGATGCTCGCGCCGCCCGCGATGCTGTGCGAGGGCGCGTCGACGTGCGTGCCGCTGTGCGAGCCCAGGTGCAGGGCGCTCACGGCGAAGCCGTCCTGCTCGAGGGTCGCCGCCGATTCGATGCGCACCGCGGGATCACCGGGGAACACCGTCATGCCCGTCCGCAGCGGGCGGCTGAGATCGACGAGGCGACGACCGGCCAGCGGGATGCTCACGCCGCGGTCTCCCCCGCCGGCGCGGCGTCGCCCGCCGCCGCGGGCGTCGCCGAGAGGTGCTCGTGCACGGCGAGCAGCGTGCCGTCCGCCCCACGGGCGAGCACGATCGTCTCGCGCTCGTCGAGCACCGCGGAGCCGCTCCCCTCCCCCGTCGCCACGACCGTGCGCACCCGGTGCGTGAACACGGCGGCGTCTCCGATCAGCTGCACCCGGCGGTCGGAGCTCGTGCAGTCGAGCACGCTCCAGCCCTCGGCGACCCACTCGGCCCAGAGGCGCTCGTAGGCGGCACGGGACTCGAGGCGGGCATCCCGATCGGGGAAGAGGAAGGTGGCGTCCGCGTGGAAGCAGGCGAAGTAGGCCGGGCCGTCGGTGCGGCGGAAGGCGTCGACGAGGGCGTCGACGGCGGGGAGCACGGCGGTCTCGGTCAGGGCGGGCTGCTCGGGCACGAGGGTCCTCTCACGGCGGGGGCCGCACCGGTCGGCGCGTTGCCCCAGGGTAAACATGCGTCGACCCTGGGGCAACTCGTCGGAGAGGTGGGGATCAGCCCCAGCGCTGGAGGAGCGCCCGCTCGCCGAGCCCCACGAGGGCGTCGGTCGTCTTGCCGAGCACGGCGAGCAGGATGATCGCGAGGTAGATGCGATCCATGCGGCCGTTGTTCTGCGAGTCGGTGAGCAGGAACCCGAGCCCCATCGAGGAGGAGATGAGCTCGGCGGCGACGAGGAAGAGCCACGCCTGGGCGAGCGCGAGGCGCAGGCCGGAGACAATCGCCGGCACGACGGCGGGCAGCTGCACCGTCGTCAGCAGCTCCAGCCGGCCGAGGCCGTAGGCGCGGCCGACCTCCACGAGGTGCGGGTCGACGTGCCGCAGCGCTCCCGCCACCGTGGTGAACACGGGGAAGGCGGCGCCGATCGCGATGAGGGTGAGCTTCGGCTCCTCGTAGATACCGAGGTAGATGAGCAGCAGCGGCACCCAGGCGAGCGAGGGCACGGCGCGGATGGCCCCGAGCAGCGGGCTCAGCAGCTCGGAGGCGATGCGGGAGAGCCCGACCAGCGCTCCGAGGGCGAGCCCGATGGAGGCGCCGATCGCGAAACCGATGAGCACGCGCTGCAGCGAGATGAGGATGTACGGCGCGAGCAGCCCCGCCTGCGCGAGCTCGACGCCCGCGTCGACGACCTGCGCCGGCGAGGGCAGCAGGAAGTCGGCGATGTCGGTGTACTCGGCGGCGACCCACCAGACGGTGAGCAGCGCGAGCGGCACGACGAGGCCGAGCACGATGGTGCGCGCGCGCAGCCGGCCGCGGGTGACCTCGGGGAGGTCGGCGCCCGCCGCGGAGAAGCCGTAGGACGAGGCGAAGGCGAGCAACGAGGGCCGCCGGCGCTGCTCCTGCGGTCGATCGTCGGCGCGCGGCGGCGCCCCCGCCCCGCGCGCACCCTCCGAGGAGGGGCGAGGGACGAGGGCGGCGCCGCGCTCGTCGAAGCTCATTCGCCGGCGAGGGCGTCCGGGTCGGCGGCCGCCGCGTACGTGTCGTCGAACAGGGTCTCGAGCGCGGTGTCGATCTGCTCCTGGCTGGTGACGTCGCCGCTCTCGACGAAGATCGGGCCGATGATCTCGAGCACGTCGCGCTGGGTCTGACCCGGGACGGGGTCGATGTCGATCACGGTGCGCTCGATCGTCGCCTCGGCGATGGGCACCTCGATGCCGGCGACCTCGGCGAGGATCGCCGCGGTCTCCTCCGGGTTCTCCAGCGCCCAGGCGCGGGCCTTCTCGTAGGCGTTCACGACGAGCTGGGCGAGGTCGGGGCTCTCGGCGAGGAAGCTCTCCGTCGCGTTGAGGAAGCCGTAGGAGTTGAAGTCGACGTTGTCGTAGATGATCTCGGCCGAGCCGTTGTAGACCGAGGTCGACAGCAGCGGGTCGAGGCCCGACCACGCCTCGACGGCGCCCGTCTCGAGGGCGGTCTTGCCGTCGGCGTGCTGCAGGTTCTGCAGCTGCACGTCCTCGAGCGCGAGGCCCTCGGTGGCGAGCGCCTGCAGCAGGAAGAAGTAGGGGTCGGTGCCCTTGGTGGCGGCGACCGTGCGACCCGCCAGGTCGTCGATGGAGTCGATGTCGGAGCCGGTCGGCACGAGGATCGAGGCCCAGTTCGGCTGCGTGTACACGTCGATGGTCTTGATCGGGCTGCCGTTCGATCGGGCGAGCAGCGCGGCCGAGCCGGCAGTCGAGCCGACGTCGATGGCGCCCGCGCGCAGCGCCTCGTTGGCCTTGTTGGAGCCGGCCGACTGCACCCAGCTCACGGTGACCTCGTCGCCGAGCTCGTCCTCGAGCCAGCCCTGCTCCTTGATGATCAGGCTCAGCGGGTTGTAGGTGGCGAAGTCGAGGGTGAGCTCGGTGGCCGACCACTCGGCGCCCTCGGCGGGCTCCGGCGCGGTCTGGCCCTCACCGGCGACGCAACCCGTCATGACCATGGCCGCCGCGGCGGCGGTCGCGGTCAGCAGGGTGAGGCGGCTACGGGTGGTCATGATGGCCTTTCGGGGCGTGGAGCGGTGGGGTGGGGTGGTGCACCGGTCGGTCGACCGGGGTTCGTGGGGGCCGTCAGCGGCCGTGGTGGCTCGGCACGCCGAGGCCGTCGAGCAGCTGCGCGCGCAGGCGGGCGAGCACGGTGGATGCTCGGTCCCGGGGTCGCCCGCCGGGCACCTCCATCACGCGGCTGATCGTCGCGCCGGGCCGGTCGAAGCGGGTGCCGAGCAGCACCACCCGGTCGGCGAGCATGAGCGCCTCGTCGACGTCGTGGGTGACGAGCACGATCGTGGCGGGCTCGGCCCGGTGGATGTCGATGAGGAGGTCCTGCATCGTCAGCCGCGTGAGCGCGTCGAGGGCTCCGAAGGGCTCGTCGAGCAGCAGCACGCCCGGTCCGCGGGCGAGCGCCCGGGCGAGTGAGACGCGCTGCGCCATGCCGCCGGAGATCGCGCGCGGCTTCAGCTGCGCGGCGTGCTGCAGCTGCACGAGCTCGAGCAGCTCGTCGACCCGGGCGCGACCGGCGTCGCGGTCGAGGCCGCGGGGCAGGCCGAGCTCGATGTTGCGGGCGACCGTGCGCCAGGGCAGCAGGCGCGGCTCCTGGAAGGCGACCGCGCAGCGCTGGTCGGCGGGCGCGACGCGGGCGCCGTCGATGGTGAGGCTGCCGCTCGTCGGCCGGTCGAGCCCGCTGATCTGGCGCAGCAGGGTGGATTTGCCGCAGCCGGAGGGGCCGAGCAGCGCGACGATCTCGCCGGGCGTGATCGTGAGCTCGACGTCGCGCAGCACGATGCGCGGCTCCTCGCCGCGCGCCCCCGGGAAGTCGCGGCCGACGCCGTGCAGCGCCACCGGCAGGGCCGGGCTGGCGGTCGCGGCGCGGGCGCGAGTGGTGGAGGACATGCCCGTCACCCTACGAAGCGGCCTCCACCCCTCGCAAAAGCGCGGGAAACGCGACGCAACGCAGTGCAACACGGCGTCACATTGCGTCGTCCGCGGCGTGTCGCCGCGGGATGCGGCCGCCGGCGCCGGCCGCGGTGCCGCGGGCTCAGGCCGTGCGGTGCATCGCGTCGGAGATCGCGCCGAGCACGCCGTTGACGAACGACGAGGAGTCGTCCGTCGACAGCACCTGGGCGAACTCGACGGCCTCGGCGATCGCCACCGCCTCGGGCACGTCGGGGTTGTGCACGAGCTCCCAGACGGCGAGGCGCAGGATGGCGCGGTCGACGGCGGGCATGCGCGCGAGCGTCCAGCCGTGCGCGTTGTCCTCGATGAGGCGGTCGATAGACGCCCCGTTGTCGATGACGCCGCGCGCGATGTCCTGCGCGTAGGGCCAGCTCGACGCGCGCTGCGGCTGGGCCGCGGCGCGCTCGCCCTCCTCGACGAGCACGTCGGCGAGGGGCAGCTGGCGCACGTCGGCGATGTACAGCATGTCCAGGGCCCGCTTGCGGGCCTTCGTGCGGGCGCCCACTACTCGGAGACGCGGCCGAGGTAGTCGCCCGTGCGGGTGTCGACCTTGACCTTCGTGCCCGTCTCGAGGAAGAGGGGGACCTGGATCTCGTAGCCCGTCTCGACCGTCGCGGGCTTGGTGCCGCCGGTGGAGCGGTCGCCCTGCAGGCCGGGCTCGGTGTAGGTGACCTCGAGCACGACCGAGGCGGGCAGCTCGATGTACAGCGCCTCGCCCTCGTGGATGGCGATCGTCACCATCTGGTTCTCGAGCATGAAGTTCTTCGCGTCGCCGACGATGACGCCGGGCACGGTGATCTGCTCGTAGTGCGTGGTGTCCATGAAGACGAAGTCCTCGCCGTCCTGGTACAGGTACTGGTAGTCGCCCCGGTCGACGGTCGCGAAGTCGACCTTGAGCCCGGCGTTGAACGTCTTGTCGACGACCTTGCCCGAGCGCACGTTGCGCATCTTGGTGCGCACGAACGCGCCGCCCTTGCCGGGCTTCACGTGCTGGAACTCGATGATGTTCCAGAGCTGACCGTCCAGGTTCAGCACGCTGCCGTTCTTGATGTCGTTCGTCGAAGCCATGGCGAAGGGGGTGTCCGTTTCCGTATCGGGTGGTGCGGGGGGCGTGCGGGCACGCCGAGGAGGCAGTCTAGTCGAGGCCGCGGCGGGCCCGATCCGTCGAGGCTATGCCGAGCCGGCGATGTGCGCGAGGGCGAGGCGGTACGAGCCGAAGCCCAGCCCGGCGATGACCCCGGTCGCCACGCCCGAGATGACGCTCGTGCGCCGGAACTCCTCGCGCGCATGCGGGTTGGAGAGGTGCACCTCGATGAGCGGCAGCCCGGCGCCGGTGACGAGCGCCGCGGCGTCGCGCAGCGCGTAGGAGTAGTGAGTGAAGGCCGCCGGGTTGAGGATGACGGGGCTGCGGGTGTCGACGGCCTCGTGCAGCCAGCCGATGAGCTCGGCCTCGTCGTTCGTCTGCCGCAGGTCGACCTCGACGCCCGCGGGCGCCGCATCCCGCAGCTCGGTCTCGAGGTCGGCGAGCGTCGCGGTTCCGTAGACGTCGGGCTCGCGCGTGCCCAGGCGGTTGAGGTTGGGGCCGTTGAGCACGAGGATGCGGCGCGGGTCGGTCATGGGTCGAGCCTACTCAGCGGCGGATGGCGCCCTGGCGCTCCTCGCCGACCTCCTGGTACGCGGCGAACAGCATCGACTCGTCGGTGCCGTTGAGCACGCGCGGTCGTCCCTCGGCCTCGAGGATGATGAAGCGCAGCATGCCGGCGCGCGCCTTCTTGTCGCGCTGCATGGTGGCGAGCAGGGTCTTCCAGCGCCCGAGCGGGTAGCCCGTCGGCAGGGTGAGCGAGGCGAGGATGCGGCGCGTGCGCTCCACCGTCGCGTCGTCGAGGCCGCCGGCGAGCCGGCTCAGCTCGGCGGCGAACACCATGCCGACGGCCACGGCGGCCCCGTGCCGCCAGCGGTAGCGCTCGGCGTGCTCGATCGCGTGCCCGAGGGTATGGCCGTAGTTGAGGAACTCGCGCCGCCCCTGCTCGGTGAAGTCGTCGCTGACGACGGCCGCCTTGACGCGGATGCTGCGCTCGACCAGCTCGCGGAACACGGGCGTCGCGGGGTCGGTCGCCACCGTGACGTCGGCCTCGAGCAGGTCGAGGATGACGGGGTCGGCGATGAACCCGGCCTTCACGATCTCGGCGAAGCCGGCGAGGATCTCGTGGGTCGCGAGCCCCTCCAGCAGGTCGAGGTCGACGATGACGCTGCGCGGCGCGTAGAAGGCGCCGACGAGGTTCTTGCCCTCGGCCGTGTTGATGCCGGTCTTGCCGCCGACCGCGGCGTCGACCATGCCGAGCACGGTGGTCGGCACCTGCACGAGCGGCACGCCGCGCAGCCAGGTGGCGGCGACGAAGCCCGCGAGGTCGGTGGTCGCTCCCCCGCCGAGCCCGACGACCGCGTCGGTGCGGGTGAAGTCGGTCTGCCCCATGACCTGCCAGCAGAAGGCGGCCACCTCGATGCGCTTCGCGCCCTCGGCGTCGGGCACCTCGGCGAGCAGCACCTCGATGCGCCCGGCGAGCTGCTCGCGCAGGCGCTCGGCGACGGCCGCGAGCGGCGGCGCGTGCACGACGAGCACCTTCGCGACGGTGGACGGCAGGTGCGCCTCGAGGTCGGCGACGAGCCCGCGGCCGACGTGGATGGCGTGCGGGGCGGAGCCGGTGACCTCGATGATCGTGGGCGGGGCGTCGGTCACGGGGTGTCCTCTCCGGACTCGGGATGGGCGGCGGGGGCGGAGTCGCGGGCGGTCTCGCGCGCGAGCACCCAGTCGGCGATCTCCTGCGCGATGCGGTCGATGGGGCGGCGCGAGGTGTCCCACGTCGCGGCGGCGAGCGACTCGTAGAGCGGGGTGCGCGCCGCGACGAGGGTCGTCCAGGCCTCGATGCCGCCGGCGAGCGGGCGGGAGGACCCGTCGAGACGGGCGGCGGCGGCCTCGGGCGTGATGGTCAGCAGCACCACGGGCATCCCGTGCAGCTGCCGCTGCGTCGCGGCGTCGAGCACCGCTCCCCCGCCCAGCGAGACGATCGCGCGCTCGCGCAGCGCGGCCTCGACGGCCTCGCGCTCCCAGGCGCGGAAGACGGGCTCGCCGTGCTCGGCGAAGATCGCCGGGATCGGCCCGTGGGCCTCGACGACGACGCGGTCGGTGTCGATGAGGGGCAGCTGCAGCAGGCGCGCGAGGCGGCGGCCGAGGCGGCTCTTGCCCGCGGCGGGCGGGCCGATCAGCACGACCGCGGGAGCGCCGTCGCCCGGCACCGTCGGCGGACCGCCCGGGTGCGGTTCGGCCACGATCGCGAGGCTCAGGCGCCGCCGTCGGCGACGACGGTGGTGAGCGACTCGGGCATCGCGGCGAGGTAGCCCTCGAGGTTGCGGCGCGTCTCGGCGACCGCGTCGCCGCCGAACTTCTCCAGCACGGCCTCGGCGAGCACGAGCGCCACCATCGCCTCGGCGACGACGCCCGCGGCCGGCACGGCGCAGACGTCGGAGCGCTGGTGGTGGGCCGGAGCCGCGTCGCCCGTGGCGACGTCGATCGTGCGCAGGGCGTGCGGCACGGTCGCGATGGGCTTCATGCCGGCGCGCACGCGCAGCACAGTGCCGGTGCTCATGCCGCCTTCGACGCCGCCCGCGCGGTCGCTGAGGCGCTCGATGCCGGCGGCGCCGACGACGAGCTCGTCGTGGGCGGCCGATCCGCGGCGCTCGGTGGTCTCGAAGCCGTCGCCGACCTCGACGCCCTTGATGGCCTGGATGCCCATGAGCGCGCCGGCGAGCCGCGAGTCGAGCCGGCGGTCCCAGTGCACGTACGAGCCGAGCCCCGGGGGCAGGCCGTAGGCGAGCACCTCGACGACCCCGCCGAGCGTGTCGCCGGTCTTATGGGCGTCGTCGACCTCGGCGACCATGCGGGCGCTCGTCTCGGGGTGCAGGCAGCGCAGCGGGTCGGCATCGAGCAGGTCGACGTCGGCGGGCAGCGGCAGGGGGGCGTCGTCGGGCACGCGGACGGCGCCGATGGAGAGGGTGTGGGCGACGAGCCGGATGCCGAGCTCGCCGAGGAAGGAGCGGGCGACGGCGCCGAGGGCGACGCGGGCGGCGGTCTCGCGGGCGCTCGCGCGCTCGAGCACGGGGCGCGCCTCGTCGAAGCCGTGCTTCTGCATGCCGACGAGATCGGCGTGGCCGGGGCGCGGGCGGGTGAGCGGGGCGGCGCGACCGCCGGTGAGCTCGCTCGCGTCGACGGGGTCGGCGCTCATGACCGTCGTCCACTTCGGCCACTCGGTGTTGCCGATGCGCAGGGCGACGGGGCTGCCCATCGTGAGGCCGTGGCGCACGCCGCCCGAGATCGTGAGCTCGTCCTGCTCGAACTTCATGCGGGCGCCGCGGCCGTAGCCGAGCGTGCGCCGCTGCAGGTCGGCCTGGATCGCCTCGCGCGTCACGGGGACGCCCGCGGGCATCCCCTCGATGACGGCGATGAGCTCGGGGCCGTGGGATTCTCCGGCGGTCAACCAGCGCAACATGCCCCCATCCTCGCACGCGGTCACGGGGAGTCCGCGCCATGCCGGCGGCCGCGGACGGGCCTCAGCGCAGGGCGCCGGCCATGGCCCGCTCGAGGCCTGCCTCATCGGCGAGGGGCGCGGCATCCGGTCCGCCGACGAAGAGCCGCACCTGCCGCACGGCCTGGTGCAGCAGCATGTCGCGGCCCGAGGCGATGGCGCCGTCGACCTGCTGCCACTGCTGCGCGAGCGGGCTCGGCCAGGGGTGGTAGGTGACGTCGAGCAGGGTGGATGCCCGGCGCACCGCTTCGGGGACGACCCCGCCGGGCGCGACCCCGTTGGGCAGCGTCCACGCCACGACCTCGTGCGCCGGCACGAGCCGCTCGAGGTCGCCGAGCGGCCGGGGCGAGGCGGCGAGCCCGAGGCGCTCGGCGAGGTCGAGCAGCGCCCCGGCGCGGGCCTCGTCACGCACGAGCACGTCGAGCTCGACCGCCCCGAGCCGCGCGAGGGCGACGACGATGGAGCGCGCGGTCGCGCCGGCCCCGACGATCGCGGCCCGGCGGAGCGTCGTGATGCCCGCGCGCTCGAGGGCGGTGCGGACGCCCGCGATGTCGGTGTTGCGGCCGATGCGGCGGCCGCCGTCGAGCAGCACGGTGTTCGCCGCGCCGGTCAGGGCGACGTCCTCGTCGACCTCGTCGAGCAGGGGCAGCAGGGCCTCCTTGAGCGGCATCGTCGCCGAGAGGCCCCGCCAGGAGCCGTCGAGACCGTCGAGGAAGGCGGGCAGCCCGGCCTCGTCGACCTCGTGGCGCCCGTAGTCCCAGTCGAGCCCGAGATGGGCGGAGGCGGCGCCGTGCAGCGCCGGGGAGAGCGAGTGCTCGATCGGCGAGCCGATGACCGCGAGCCGGTGCGGCCCGGAGGCCGCAGCCGGATCAGCCACAGGCCGAGGTCTCGGCGTCGCGGCACCAGGCCCGCAGCTGCGCGACGCCCTCCTCGTGCTGGGCGACCGTCTCGGAGAAGACCGTCTCGCCCGTGTCGAGGTTGACGGTCACGAAGAAGAGCCACGGCCCGTCGGCCGGGTTGATCGCCGCGTCGACCGCGAGGTCGCCCGGGTTGCCGATCGGCCCGATGGGCAGCCCCTCGATGACGTAGGTGTTGTAGGGGTTGTCGGCGTCGAGCGTCTCCTGCGTGGAGAAGACCGATCCGTCGGCCTGGGCGCTGCCGTACTGGGCCGTCGAGTCGAACTCGAGCCGCCAGCCGTCGTCGAGCCGGTTCTGGATGACGCGGCTCACGCGGTAGAAGTCGTCCTCGAGGCGCGCCTCGCTCTGGATGAGGGAGGCGAGCGTCAGCACGCGGTGGCGGTCCTCGGGGGCCACGCCGCGGCCGTCGAGGCGCTGGAAGGTCTCGCTCACGAGCCGCTGGATCTGCGCCGCGGCCGAGGTGCCGGGCTCGAAGGTGTACGTCGCCGGGAACAGGTAGCCCTCGACGGTCGGGGCCTCGGCGGGCAGCCCGAGCGCGGCGGGGTCGGCGATCGCGGCTTCGTAGTCCGCGATCGGCACGCCGGTCGCGGCGGAGAGGATGTCGATGACCTGGCCGGCGCGCAGGCCCTCGCGGATGGTGGCGGTCGACTCGCGGCGGTTCGCGGGGTCGAGCAGGGCATCCAGCGCCGACTGCGCCGACATCTCCTCCTGCAGGGCGTAGGTGCCCGGCTGGAAGGCGATCGAGGGGTCGGCGAGCAGCAGGTCGTAGAAGGCGTCGTAGGTCATGGTGACGCCGGATTCCTGCAGGCTCGTCGCCACGTCGGAGCCAATCTCGCCGGGCATGATGGTGACGAGCACCTCGGTGCCGTTGCCGCCGCCCTCGTAGTCGTTCGGCAGCTCCCAGCCGAGCGCCTCGCGCAGCTGCGGCTCGTAGTTCGCCCAGGCGTAGGCGACGGCGCCGCCGCCGAGTCCGAGCAGCAGCACGAGCACGCCGAGCACCCAGGGCCAGGCGCGGCGCCGCTTCGGGGGCCGATCCTCGTCGAGCATCTGCCGGGCGGACCGGCGATCGCCCGCGCCGGTCTGCTCCCGCGCGGCGGCCCGGCTGGCGGGAGCGGCGGCCGCCCCGGTCGCGGCCGGGCCGGCGGCGGGGGCTGCGGGGGCGCCCTGCTCGGGTCGGGCGGTGTCGGGCTGCGATCGGAAGATCGCGTCCCAGGCGTCGTCGTCGCTCACAGTCAGGGTGATCCTCCGTCGGGAACCAGCAGCTCGCCGGGGGCTTCTCCCCGCGACTTCTCGTGGTCCAGCGCGTGCTGGAGCAGGATAACAGCGGCCGCTTGGTCGATCACGGCGCGCGAGGTGCGCCCGTCCCGCCCCGACTCCCGCAGCGAGCGGGCGGCGCTCACGGTCGTGAGCCGCTCGTCGACGAGCCGCACCGGCACGGCGACCTGGCGGGCGATGAGCGCCGCGACGTCGCGCGCGTCCTGCGTCGAGGCGGTCTCCGACCCCGAGAGCGCGATGGGCAGACCGACGACGATCTCGATCGGCTCCCACTCGGCCACGAGGCGGTGGATGCCCGCCATGAGCCCCTTCTTGCGCGGCAGCGTCTCGACCGGCGTCGCGAGGATCCCGTGCGCATCGCACCGCGCGACGCCGACCCGGGCGGTGCCCACGTCGACGCCGAGCCGCACGCCGATGCGCATGGCGGTGGGCCTCAGCCGCGCAGCTCGGCCAGCACGGCCTCGAGCGCGGCCGGGATCGCGGCCGCATCGGTGCCGCCGCCCTGGGCGAGGTCGTCCTTGCCGCCGCCGCCGCCGCCGAGCACGCCCGAGGCGACGCGGGCGAGGGCGCCCGCCTTCGCTCCGGCCTCGCGAGCGGCGGGGGTGGTGGCGACGATGACCGCGGCCTTGCCCGCCACCTCGGCGGCGAGGATCACGACGGCGGCCTGGGCGCTGAGGCGCTCGCGCACCGCGGTGGCGAGCTGGCGCAGGTCGTCGGCGGAGCCGAGCGAGCCGAGCGAGCGGGCGACCACGGTGAACGGCCCGTGCGGCGCGGCCCCGGCGACGAGGGCGGGCACTTTCTCGCCGAGCCGGCTCGACTCGACCTGCGCGAGCTTCTTCTCGGCCGCCTTGAGCTGCGCGCCGAGGTCGGCGATGCGGCTGACGAGCTGGTCGCGGGGCGTCTTGAGGTTCGCGCTGAGCTGCTGCACGAGCGCGCGCTCGGCGGCGAACTCGCGGAAGGCCTCGAGGCCGACGAGCGCCTCGACGCGGCGGTTGGCCGAGCCGACTGAGGACTCGCTGACGAGGCTGATCATGCCGATCTCGGCGCTCGAGCCGACGTGGGTGCCCGCGCAGAGCTCGCGCGACCACGGCCCGCCGATGTCGACGACGCGCACGCGGTCGCCGTACTTCTCGCCGAAGAGCGCCATCGCGCCGAGCGACTTGGCCTCGTCGAGGCCCATGACGCGGGTCTCGACGGGCAGGTTGTCGCGCACGGCGATGTTGCTGATCTCCTCGAGCTCGCTGCGGGTCGCGGCCGACAGCGCCTGGTTCCAGCTGAAGTCGAGGCGCATGTAGCCGGCCTTGTTGTACGAGCCCGACTGGTGCGCCTCGTCGCCGAGCGTCTGACGCAGCGCGGCGTGGATGACGTGCGTGGCCGAGTGGGCCTGCGCCGCGGAGCGGCGCCAGACCGGGTCGACCTGGGTGCGGGCGAGCGCGCCGACGCGCACCTCGCCGCGGCGCACCTGCACGGTGTGGCTGAACAGCCCCGCGACCGGGCGCTGCACGTCGAGCACCTCGAGGTCGAAGCCGGTGCCGACGATCGAGCCCTCGTCCGACTCCTGTCCGCCCGACTCGGCGTAGAGGGTGGTCTCGGCGAGGATGACCTCGGCGATCTCGCCCTCCTGGGCGACGTCGACGCTCGTGCCGCCGACGATGATGCCGAGCACGCTCGACTCGGTCTCGAGCTGGTCGTAGCCGAGGAACCGGGTCTCGCCCGCGGCGCGGAACGCCCCGTAGACGCTGAGGTCGGCGAGCTGCCCCTTCTTCGACTTGGCGTCGGCCTTCGCCCGCGCGCGCTGCTCCGACATGAGCCGGTCGAAGGCCTCGCGGTCGACGCTGAGCCCCGCCTCCTCGGCCATCTCGAGCGTGAGGTCGATCGGGAACCCGAAGGTGTCGTGCAGCTGGAAGGCCGTGTCGCCCGCGATCGTCGAGACGCCCTGCTTCTGCGTGTCGGCGACGGCGAGGTCGAGGATGCTCGTGCCGGCCGTGAGCGTGCGCAGGAATGCCTCCTCCTCGCCGAGGGCGAGGCGCGAGACGCGGTCGTAATGCTCGGTGATCTCGGGGTACGCGGCGCTCATCGCATCGCGCGAGGCGGCGAAGAGCACATCGAAGCTCGGGGCGTCGACGCCCAGCAGGCGCATGGCGCGGATGCTCCGCCGCAGCAGGCGGCGCAGGATGTACCCGCGGCCCTCGTTGCCGGGCGCGACGCCGTCGGTCATGAGCATGAGGCTCGAGCGCACGTGGTCGGCGATGACGCGCATGCGCACGTCGTCGCCGTGGTCGGCCCCGTAGCGCCGGCCGGACATCGCCGCGGCGGCGTCGAGCACCGGTCGTACCTGGTCGATCTCGTACATGTTCTCGACGCCCTGGGTCAGGAAGGCGACGCGCTCCATGCCCATGCCCGTGTCGATGTTCTGCTGCGGCAGCTCGCCGAGGATCTCGAAGTCGTTCTTGCCGGTGCCCTCGCCGCGCAGGTACTGCATGAAGACGAGGTTCCAGATCTCGACGTAGCGGTCGTCATCGGTGGCGGGGCCGCCGTCGATGCCGTAGGCGGGGCCGCGGTCGAAGAAGATCTCGGAGCAGGGGCCGGCGGGGCCGGGCTGGCCGGTCGACCAGTAGTTGGTGTCCATGCCGAGGCGCTGGATGCGCTCGTCGGGCAGGCCCGCGATCTGCTTCCAGAGGCGGATCGCCTCGTCGTCGTCCTCGTACACGGTGACCCAGAGGTCCTTCTCCTGGAACCCCATCCCGCCGTCGCTCTGCGCGCTCGTCAGGAGCTCCCAGGCGTACGAGATCGCGCCCTCCTTGAAGTAGTCGCCGAACGAGAAGTTGCCGTTCATCTGGAAGAACGTGCCGTGGCGGGGGGTCTTGCCGACCTCCTCGATGTCGTTCGTGCGGATGCACTTCTGCACGCTCGTGGCCCGCGGGTACGGGGCGGGCACGACGCCGGTGAGGTAGGGCACGAAGGGCACCATGCCGGCGACGGTGAACAGCAGCGAGGGGTCGTCGCTGACGAGCGAGGCGGAGGGCACGACCGTGTGGCCGCGGTCTCCGAAGAAGTCGAGCCAGCGGCGCTGGATGTCGGCGGTCTGCATGGGGCGCGGTGTCCTGAGGGGTGGGTGATGCGGAGGGCGGCCGGGGCCCGGCCGGGGGCTTACTTCAGGCGGTCGGTGAGGTCGGCGATCGTCTCCTCGGCCTCCGCGACGGCGGCGCGGAGCTCGGCCTCGCGCTGCTGGTAGCCCTCGAGCACCGCGTCGGTGAACTCGCGGGTCTTGGCATCGATCTCGTCGAAGAAGTGCCGGCCCTGCGGGGTCTTGGAGGCCTGGTGGGCGACGACGGCGCCGAGGGCGACGCCGAGGACGAGCCAGAGAGCGTTCTTCATGGGGGTCTCCTTGCGATCGTGAGCGCGGGTGTGGTGCGCGTCTCGATGGTGCGTGCAGGATGCGCGGCGCGGGGCCGCTGACGCCCCTCCACCCTAGCGGCGCGCGCCCGGAGGGCCGGGTGCGCGAGCCGCCCGTCGCCATCCTCAGCGGCAGCGGGGACGACGACGGGGGCCCGGCGCGAGGCCGGGCCCCCGTCGGAGGCGGTGCGGGTCGGTGCTAGCGCGCGGCGTAGTACTCGACGACGAGCTGGACCTCGCACGTCACGGGCACCTCGGCGCGCTTCGGGCGGCGCACGAGGCGCGCCTGCAGCTTGTCGAGCTCGACCTCGAGGTACGCGGGCGTCTTGGGCAGCACGTCGACGTGACCGCCGGCGGCGGCGACCTGGAACGGCTCCATGCCCTCGCTCTTGGGCTTGACGTGGATGGTCTGCTCGGGCTTCACGCGGAAGCTCGGGCGGTCCACGATCTTGCCGTCGACGAGGATGTGGCGGTGCACGACCATCTGACGGGCCTGCGCAGTGGTGCGGGCGAAGCCGGCGCGCAGCACGAGCGCGTCGAGACGCATCTCGAGCAGCTCGACGAGGTTCTCACCGGTCAGGCCGGCCGTGCGACGGGCCTCCTGGAAGATGATGCGGAGCTGGGCCTCGCGGATGCCGTACTGGGCGCGGAGACGCTGCTTCTCACGGAGGCGGACGGCGTAGTCGCTGTCGGCCTTCCGCTTGGTGCGGCCGTGCTCGCCGGGGGCGTAGGGGCGCTTCTCGAGGTACTTGGCCGCCTTCGGGGTGAGGGCGATGCCCAGGGCCCGGGAGAGGCGGGTCTTGCTGCGGGTGCGCGACTTGGTCGACACAGGTGTCCTTCCATGCTCGTGGCCGGGGATCTCACGGCTCACGGACGTACGACCGCTCCGTCCGATCCGAGGCGCACGCCGAGGCGCTTCGGGGAACAGCATCGATGAACTCGATGCGCAGGGGAGGGTGTGCCCATATCTGACGGGCCGGTAGAGCTTAGCAGACGGGGGTCGTGCCGCCCGGCGCGCTCACTCCCCGCGCGCGGCGCCGCGGATGATCGCCCGCAGCTTCGCGAGCCGCGCGCCGATCTCGCGCTCGGCCCCGCGCTCGGTCGGCCGGTAGTACTCGCGCCGCTTCACCGGATCGGGCAGGTGCTGCTGGGCGACGACGCCGAGCGCGTCGTCGTGCGGGTAGACGTAGCCCTTGCCGTGCCCGAGCCGCTTCGCCCCGGGGTAGTGCGCGTCGCGCAGCGGCTTCGGCACCCGGCCGATGCGCCCGGCGCGAACGTCGGCGATGGCCTCGTCGATGCCGAGGTAGGCGGCGTTCGACTTCGGCGCCGTCGCGAGGTAGACGACGGCCTCGGCGAGCGGGATGCGCCCCTCGGGCATGCCGATGAGCTGCACGGCCTGCGCGGCGGCCACGGCGAGCGGGAGGGCGTGCGGGTCGGCGACGCCGATGTCCTCGGCGGCCGAGATGATGACGCGGCGGGCGATGAAGCGGGGGTCCTCCCCCGCCTCGATCATGCGCGCCAGGTAGTGCAGTGCGGCGTCGGGGTCGCTGCCCCGGATCGACTTGATGAAGGCGCTGATGACGTCGTAGTGCTCGTCGCCGTTCTTGTCGTAGCGCAGCAGGGCCCGGTCGACCGCGGCGGCCACCGTCTCGGCGGTGATCGTCGGCGCCGCCGCCCCCGCCGCCTTCCTGCCCTTCGCGGCCGGAGCCGGGGTGGCCCGGGCCGACTGCGCCGCGGCCTCGAGGGCCGTGAGCGCCCGGCGGGCATCCCCCGAGGCGAGGCGGATGATCGACTCGCGCCCGTCGTCGGCCAGCACCACGGCGCCGGCGAGCCCGCGCGGGTCGCTCACGGCGCGATCGACGAGCACGCCGAGGTCGACGTCGGAGAGCGCCTCGAGCGTCAGCAGCAGCGAGCGGCTCAGCAGCGGCGAGATCACGGAGAAGCTCGGGTTCTCGGTCGTCGCCGCGATGAGGATGACCCAGCCGTTCTCGACGCCGGGCAGCAGGGCGTCCTGCTGGGCCTTCGTGAAGCGGTGGATCTCGTCGAGGAACAGCACGGTCGAGGAGCCGTAGAGGTCGCGGTCGGAGAGCGCGCGCTCCATCACCTCGCGCACGTCGCGCACGCCCGCCGTGATCGCCGACAGCTCGACGAAGCGGCGGCCCGACTGCCGGGCGATCGCCTGCGCGAGCGTCGTCTTGCCCGTGCCGGGCGGGCCCCAGAGGATGACCGAGACCGCCGAGGGCGGGGCGCCGTCGTCGCGGGCGAGGCTGACGAGCGGGGATCCGGCGCCGAGCAGATGCGTCTGACCCGCCACCTCGTCCAGACGCGTGGGACGCATGCGCACGGCGAGGGGGACCGCGGCGCTGCCGAGGCCGGGAGCGGCATCCATTCGGCGATCGTATCGGCCGCCGCCGACATCGCCGCCGCTCGCGCGCCCCCGCGGCGGGCGCGCCGGGATGCTCGACTAGAGTTCCCCCGGCACCCGCACGACGGCGACGAGGAGGCAATCGGTGGCACGGATCGCAGGGCAGGACCGCGAGGCGCGCGAGGCGCGCGAGCGGCTGAAGCGCTACGAGGCGCGGCAGACCGTGCACCGCACGCAGATCGACCGGCGCCGTCGCGACAACCTGCTCGGCCTCGTCGTCGGGCTGCTCGTGATCGCGCTCGCCGTCGGCGCGCAGCTGCTCTACTTCGGCGCCGGGCCGGGCGCGCCCGAGACCGCGCCGAGCGCGAGCCCCTCCCCTGACGCCTCGCCCAGCGCGAGCCCCGCGCCGAGCGACGACGCCGCCGCGCAGGCCCCCGACCCGGCGCTCAGCGAGAACCGCACCTGGACGGGCGAGCTCGCGATCGAGGGCATCGACCCGCTCGGCATCGAGCTCGACGGCGCCGCCGCCCCGCAGGCCGTCGCCTCCTTCGTGACGCTCGCCCAGGACGGCTTCTTCGACGGCACGTCCTGCCACCGCCTCACCACCGAGGGCATCTTCGTGCTGCAGTGCGGCGACCCCGACGGCACCGGCGCCGGCGGCCCCGACTACCGCTTCGGGCCCATCGAGAACGCGCCCGCGGACGACGTCTACGCCGAGGGCGTGCTCGCCATGGCGCGGCAGGGCGGCGACGCCGAGAGCCAGGGCAGCCAGTTCTTCATCGTCTACGAGGAGTCGAGCATCCCCTCGGACGCCGCCGGCGGCTACACCGTGCTCGGGCGGGTCACGAGCGGCCTCGAGGGGCTGCGCACCGGGATCGTCGAGGGCGGCACCGAGAACGGCGCGCCCGACGGGCGGCCCGCGAACCCCGCGCTCATCAGCGGCATCACGATCCAGTAGCGAAACCGGGCGTCGCCTCCGGGCCGCCCTCCGCCCGACGGGCGGTGGAATATGCTGAACAACCGTCCGGCGCGCGCACGGCGAGCCGGTGCAGTCGATGGGGATAAGAGGCGTGGTGGCAGAGAACCAGCAGACCGTCTGGGGCCGGGTCGATGAGACCGGCACCGTGTACGTGACCGATCGCGGAGCCGAGCGCGCCGTGGGCCAGTACCCCGACGGCACCCCGGAGGAGGCGCTCGCGTACTTCACCCGCAAGTTCACCGAGCTCGAGGGCCAGGTGCGCCTGCTCGAGCAGCGCGCCAAGGGCGGCGCCCCCGCCGCCGACGTCGTGAAGACCGTCCACTCGCTCACCGCGGCGCTCGAGGAGCCCGCGGCCGTCGGCGACCTCGAGGCCCTGCGCACGCGGGTCGGCGCCCTCACGGGTGCCGTCGAGAAGCTCACGGAGGAGCAGCAGGCCGAGCAGCGCGCCGCCGTCGCGGCCGCGCTCGAGCACCGCACCGGCCTCGTGGTCGAGGCGGAGGCGCTGGCCGCGAAGGATCCGCAGAGCATCCAGTGGAAGCAGGCGACCGCGACCCTCGAGACGCTCTTCGCGCAGTGGAAGGACCACCAGCAGAACGGTCCCCGCCTGCCGAAGAAGGAGGCCGACGAGCTGTGGAAGCGGTTCCGCACCGCCCGCAGCACCGTCGAGACGCACCGTCGCTCGTTCTTCGCCGGCCTCGACGCCGAGCACAAGGAGGCCAAGCAGCGCAAGCAGGCCCTCGTGGCGCAGGCCGAGGCGCTCGCGCCGCAGGGCACCGGCGGCATCCCCGCGTACCGCCGGCTGCTCGACGAGTGGAAGCTCGCGGGCCGCGCCGGCAAGAAGGTCGACGACGCGCTGTGGGCCGCCTTCAAGGCCGCGGGCGACGTGCTCTACGCGGCCAAGGCCGAGGTCGACGCGCAGGAGAACGAGGAGTTCAGCGCCAACCTCGAGGCGAAGAAGGCCCTGCTCATCGAGGCCGAGCCGTTGCTGAAGGCCACCGACCGGGTCAAGGCCCGCGCGACCCTGACGGGCATCCAGCGCAAGTGGGACGCGATCGGCAAGGTCCCCCGCGACCAGGTCCGCGTCGTGGAGGACCGCCTGCGGGCGATCGAGACGGCCGTGCGCACCCTCGAAGAGGATCACTGGAAGAAGAACGACCCCGAGAAGAAGGCGCGCGCCGAGGGGCTCGCGGGCCAGCTGCAGGACGCGATCGCCGCGCTCGAGGCCGACCTCGCCGCCGCGACCGCCGCGAAGGACGCCGCGCGCACCGCTGAGCTGACCGAGGCGCTCGAGGCGCGTCGGGCCTGGCTCTCGGCGGTCGACCGCTAGGCGCACGGGGCCGAACGACCGGAATCCGGTCGCCCGCGTCCCGAGAGGGCCGTCCCGGGGTTATCCCCAGGGCGGCCCTCTCGTCGCGTTCTCCCCCGATCGGCCGCGGGGTCGGCATCGGGATGCTCGGCGCGCGATCCTCGCGGGCATGAGCCGACTCCTCCCCGCCGTCCTCCATCCCCCGCTCCTCTCCGCCGTCGAGCTGCGCGCCGCCGAGCTCGACGGCGAGCTGTTCGCGATCGGGGCCGGATGGCAGCCCGCCGATCTGCCCCCGAGCGCGGCCGCCCGGGCGCTCTCCCTGCGCCCGGAGCTGCCGCCGCGCGCGATCATCGCCGACCGCACCGCCGCGTGGGTCTGGGGGTGGACGAGCCGACGGGTCGGCGTCGCCATCTGCATCGACGCGAGCGCGCGCATCTCGACGACCCACCGCCGGGGCTTCCGCGCCCGCGAGGTCGTCATCGACGGCGACGAGCTGCAGCGTCCCGGCGGTGTCGCCGTCACGAGCCCTGCGCGCACGATCGTCGACCTCGCCCGGCACGACGAGGGCGACGACGTGGTGGTGCTCATCGCCGCCGGCATGCGCCGGCACGGGCTCTCGGCCATGCGCGTCGGAATGATCGCCGACCGCCGGCCGAGCTCCGCGGGTCGCCGCCGCGCCCACGATCGCGTGCGGGCGGCCGCCGAGCTGCTGGCGGCCGAGCGACCCGGGTCAGCCGTTGCTGACGCGGTAGACGTCGTAGACGGTGTCGATGCGGCGCACGGCGTTGAGCACGCGGTCGAGGTGCGTCGTATCGCCCATCTCGAAGACGAACCGGCTGAGGGCGAGGCGGTCGCGTGAGGTGTTGACGCTCGCCGACAGGATGTTGACGTGGTGCTCGGAGAGCACGCGCGTCACGTCCGAGAGCAGGCCCGAGCGGTCGAGAGCCTCGACCTGGATCTGCACGAGGAAGACGCTCTTCGTCGTCGGGGCCCACTCGACCTCGATGATGCGATCCGGCTCCGCGAGCAGTGACTGCACGTTGGTGCAGTCGCCCCGGTGCACGCTGACGCCCTGCCCGCGCGTGACGAAGCCGACGATGGCGTCGCCCGGCACCGGGGTGCAGCACTTGGCGAGCTTCACCAGGATGTCGGGGGCGCCGCGCACGAGCACGCCCGAGTCGCTCGCGCGCACGGGCGTGCGCGCCCGTGTCGGCACGACGAAGGCCTCGTCCTCGCTCTCCGACTCCACGTGCAGCGCGGCGACGATCTTCTCGATCACCGACTGCGTCGAGACGTGGCCCTCGCCGACCGCGGCGTAGAGGGCCTCGACCGTCTCGTAGCGCAGCTGGGAGGAGACGTGCGCGAGGGAGTCCTGCGCCATGAGCCGTTGCAGCGGCAGGTTCTGCTTGCGCATCGCCCGGGCGATCGCGTCCTTGCCCTGCTCGACCGCCTCGTCGCGGCGCTCCTTCGTGAACCACTGCCGGATCTTCGAGCGGGCGCGCTGGCTGGTGACGAAGGCCAGCCAGTCCTGGCTCGGCCCGGCGTCGGGGTTCTTCGAGGTGAAGACCTCGACGGTGTCGCCCGAGCTCAGCACCGTCTCGAGCGGCACGAGGCGCCCGTTGACCTTCGAGCCCATCGTGCGATGCCCGACCTCGGTGTGCACGGCGTAGGCGAAGTCGACGGGCGTCGCGCCGCTCGGCAGGCCGATGACCTTGCCCTGCGGCGTGAAGACGTAGACCTCCTTCGCGCCGATCTCGTAGCGCAGGTTGTCGAGGAACTCGCCCGGGTCGCTCGTCTCGGCCTGCCAGTCGCTGATGTGCGCGAGCCAGGCCATGTCGGTGTCGCTGCGGCCGCCATCGAGCTCGCTGCGGCCCGAGTTCATCCGCTCCTTGTACTTCCAGTGCGCCGCGACGCCGAACTCGGCGCGCTGGTGCATCTCCTGGGTGCGGATCTGGATCTCGACGGGGCGGCCGCCCGGCCCGAAGACCGTCGTGTGCAGCGACTGGTACAGGTTGAACTTCGGGGTCGCGATGTAGTCCTTGAAGCGACCGGGCATCGGGTTCCAGCGCGCGTGCACCGCGCCGAGCACGGCGTAGCAGTCGCGGATGGAGTTGACGAGGATGCGGATGCCGGTGAGGTCGTAGATCTCGTCGAAGTCGCGACCGCGGTTGACCATCTTCTGGTAGATCGAGTAGTACTGCTTCGGCCGGCCGACGATCTGCGCCTTGATGCGCGACTGGCGCAGGTCGCTCGTCACGGCATCGATGACCTGCTGCACGAACGCCTCGCGCTCGGGCGTGCGGTTGCGCACGAGGCTCTCGATCTCGACGTACAGCTTCGGCTGCAGCACGGCGAACGAGAGGTCCTCCAGCTCCCACTTGATCGTGGAGATGCCGAGCCGGTGGGCGAGCGGCGAGTAGATGTCGATGGTCTCCTGCGCCTTGCGCCGGGCGGACTCCCCCTCGACGAAGCCCCAGGTGCGCGCGTTGTGCAGGCGGTCGGCGAGCTTGATGAGCAGCACCCGGATGTCCTTCGACATCGCGACGATCATCTTGCGCACCGTCTCGGCCTGCGCGGCATCGCCGTACTTGACCTTGTCGAGCTTGGTGACGCCGTCGACGAGCATCGCGATCTCGTCGCCGAAGTCGGCTCGCAGCTGGTCGAGCGTGTAGGGGGTGTCCTCGACGGTGTCGTGCAGCAGGGAGGCGGCGAGCGTCTTCACCCCGATGCCGAGCTCGGCGAGGATCTGCGTGACGGCCACGGGGTGCGTGATGTACGGCTCGCCGCTCTTGCGCTTCTGGCCGCGGTGCGCGCGTTCGGCGACCTGGTAGGCCCGCTCGAGCAGGGCGATGTCGGCCTTCGGGTTCTGCGATCGCACGGTCTTCACCAGGCGCTCGAAGCCGCCCACGGGCTGGGCGCGGGAGAACAGGCGGGGAAGGAGGGCGCGAAGGCTCGCGGTGCTCTGCGTCGGCGGGGCCGAGGCGCTCGCGGGCGACGTGCCGGGCGCACCCGGCGCCTGGCCCTGCGTCGTCTCCGTCATGGGGCGGCCTCCTCCCGCGTGATTGTACGCTCGGGCGGCTGTGCGATCCGGCGCGTCGGTGCCGCTCAGCGGACGGCGCCGGAGTCGCTGAGCGCGCGCTGCGTGCGGGCGCCCTGCTTCTGCACCTCGGGCTCGTTCTCACGCAACTGCACGTAGAGCGGGGCCGCGATGAAGATCGACGAGTAGGTGCCGACGATGGTGCCGATGAACAGCGCCAGGGCGATGTCGAACAGCGTGCCCGCGCCGAGCAGCAGCGCCCCGATGATGAGGATGGCCGCGACCGGCAGCGTCGCGATGATCGAGGTGTTGATCGATCGTACGAGCGTCTGGTTGACGGCGAGGTTCACCGACTGCGCGAAGGTGCGGCGCGATTCGACGCCGTCCTCGCCCGTGTTCTCGCGCACCTTGTCGAACACGACGACCGTGTCGTAGAGCGAGTACCCGAGGATGGTGAGGAACCCGATCACCGCCGCCGGCGTGATCTCGAAGCCGAAGACGCCGTAGATGCCCGCGGTGAGCACGAGGTCGTGGGCGAGCGCGATGAGCGCGGCGACCGACATCTTCCAGGTGCGGAAGTAGACCGCCAGCACGAGGCTCGCGAGGGTGAGGAAGACGACGAGCGCGATGAGCGCCTGGCGCGTGATGTCCTGGCCCCAGGTGGCGCCGATGAAGGAGGCGCTGACCTGCTCGGGGGCGACGTCGAACGACTCCGCGAGGGCCGACTGCACCTGGAGGGTCTCCTCCGGGGTGAGCTGCTCGGTCTGGATGCGCACGGAGTCGCCGCCGACGATCGAGACGCGGGGGCTCGAGCCCTCGACGAGCTCGCCGACGACCTCCTCGCCCTGGGCGGTCGCCGCCGCGGGATCCTGCGCGGCCTCGGCCACCGAGGAGACGCGGAACTCGGATCCGCCGCGGAACTCGATGCCGGGGTTGAAGCCGCCGCGCACGACCGTGATGAGCACCGTGAGCACGATGAGCACGAGCGCGATCGCGTACCAGAGCTTGCGGCGGCCGACGAAGTCGATCGAGCGCGCCCCCGTGTAGAGGTCGTTGCCGAATGTGGTGAACCTGCTCATCAGGCGTCCGTCCCTTCGCCGCGCTCCTGCGCCGCCTTGCGCTCGGCGATGGTCTGGCGCTTCTGCGCCTCCCGACTGCTCGAGGCCTTCTTCGTCGCTCCCACCTCGACCGAGGGTCGGAACTGCGCGCGACCCCGGTACACCGCGCCGAGCGCCTTCGGATCGAGGCCGCTGAGGCGGTGCCCGTTCGTGAAGAACGGGGTGCGCGCCACGAGCTGCATGAGCGGGTGCGTGAAGAGCGCCACGACCACGAGGTCGATGACCGTGATGATGCCGAGCGTGAAGGCGAAGCCGCGCACGTTGCCGACCGCGAGCACGAACAGCACGATCGCCGCGATGACGTTGATCACGTCGGAGATGAGGATGGTGCGGAAGGCGCGGCGCCAGCCGGCCTCGACCGCGCCGTCGACGCGGCGTCCGTCGCGCAGCTCGTCCCGGATGCGCTCGAAGTAGACGATGAACGAGTCCGCGATGACGCCGACCGAGATGATGAGTCCCGCGACGCCGGCGAGCGACAGGCGGTAGCCCGACTCGTTCGAGAGGTACGTGATGACCAGGTAGGTGAGGACGCTGGCGATCATGAGCGAGGCGACGGTGACGCCGCCGAGGGCGCGGTACTGGCCGAAGGCGTACAGGACGACGAGCAGCAGGCCGATGAGGCCGGCGATGACGCCGCTCTGCAGCTGCGAGATGCCGAGCGTCGCGGAGATGTTCTCGCTCGACTGCAGCTCGAACCCGATCGGGAGGGCGCCGAAGCGCAGCTGGTCGGCGAGCGTCTGCGAGCTCTCCTGTGTGAAGTTGCCTGAGATCTGCGGATTACCGTCGGTGATCGCGACGTTGGTCTGGGGCGCGCTGATGACGCGGCCGTCGAGAACGATCGCGAACTGGTTGCGCACGCCCTGCAAAGCAACGAGCCGTTCCGTCACAGTGCGGAACTGCTGCGATCCCTCCCCGTCGAAGTCGATGAAGACGCCCCACTCGTTCGTGGTCGCTCCCGTCGAGGAGGGCACGAGGCCCGCCGTGGCGCCATCGATCGCCTCGCCTGTGACCTCCACGGGTCCGAGGATGTATTTGATGTCCTGTTCGCCCTGCTCCTCGCACGTGATGAGGGGCTCGTCGCGGGGGGCGATGTTCGTGCCCGTCTCGTCGAGGGTCGCGCAATCGAAGCCCTCGAACCGCTCTTGCAGCTCCGGCGAGATCCAGTTCAGGTCGCTCGCGTCGGTCGGCTCGACACTCGGGGTGGGGGCCGGGTTCTCCTCGGTCACTCCCTCTTCGGCCGGGCCATCCGGAGCGGCCTCGCTCTCGGCAGACGCGCTCGGCGCGACCGAGGGGTCGCTCGCGCTAGGCAAGGGGCCGGTCCCGTCGGGACTCGGGCTCGCACTGGGATCGGCGCCCTCGTCGATCGTGCTTTGGGAGGCGAGGTCGGCGGCGAGCACCGGACGGAACTCGAGCTGCGCCGATCGGCGGATGCGCTCGAGCGTGGCCTCGTCGGGGGATCCGGGGATGGAGACGACGATGTTCGTGCCGCCCTGGGTGTTGATCTCCGACTCGCTCACGCCCGCGGCGTCGACGCGCTGGCGGATGATCCCAACGGCCTGATCCATCTGCTCCTGCGAGGGCTGCGCCCCCGACTCCAGCTGCGCAGTGAGGATCAGCTGCGTGCCGCCCTCGAGGTCGAGGGCGAGCTTCGGGGTCCACGCGCCGTTGTTGAAGGCGACGCTCGCACCATTGGCGCCGATGAGGGCGACGATGATGACGAGCAGCCAGACCAGGGAGCGCAGGGCCTTGCGCTCGGGAGTGCTTCGTGCCACCTCAGGAACTCATTTCTGCAGGATCGAAAGGGCGCGCCGTGCGATGACGGGCGCGCCGCGGAGCGCTGGGGGCTACTTGTCGCCGGGGCGCTTCTCGTCGCCGACGCTGTCGGCGCTCGACACGTTGAGCTGCGGCGCCTCGTGCTCGGCCGCGTCGGAGTCGACCTCGCCCTCGGCCTCCAGGGCCTCGTCGTCCTCGACGACGCGGGCGAGCGTCTGACGGTGCACGCGCGCGGTCACGCCGGGCGAGGTCTCGATGACCGCGATGTTGTTCTCCTCGTCGACGGAGACGAGGGTGCCGAAGAGACCGAAGTTCGTCATCACCTCGGCGCCGGGGACCATCTTGTCCTGCAGCTCGGCGATGGCCTCCTTGCGCTTCTTCGAGTTGCGGAACATGAAGAAGATGAGCAGGGCCAGGACGGCCAGCATGACGATGGTCAACGGATCCATGGGGTGGTGAGCCTTTCGGGGGATGTCGGCGGTCGTGCCATCACGGCGGTCACCTGCATGCGATGGATGCTCCGGTGCGACCTGCCGTCAACTATAGGTCATGCCCCGAACCGCCCTCGGGCTCGCGCCCGAGGTGCCGCCAGGCCTCCGCGGTCGCGACGCGCCCGCGCGGGGTGCGCGCCAGCAGGCCGGATCGCACGAGGAACGGCTCCACCACGGCCTCGATCGTCTCGGCCTCCTCCCCCACCGACACGGCGAGGGTCGAGAGGCCGACGGGCCCGCCGGCGAAGCGGTCGACGATGACGTGCAGCACGGCGCGGTCGAGCCGGTCGAGCCCCTGCTCGTCGACGTCGTAGAGCTCGAGCGCGGCGCGCACCGCCGTGCGATCCGCCCGCCCGCCGTGCACGAGGGCGTAGTCGCGCACTCGGCGCAGCAGGCGGTTGGCGATGCGGGGGGTGCCCCGGCTGCGCCCGCTGATCTCGTGCAGGGCATCCCCGTCGACGTCGAGGCGCAGCAGCGTCGCGGCCCGCTCGATGACGCGGAACAGCTCGCCGGGCTCGTAGAACTCGAGGTGCGCGGTGAAGCCGAAGCGGTCGCGCAGGGGGTTCGGCAGCAGGCCCGAGCGGGTCGTCGCGCCGACGAGCGTGAAGGGGGCGAGCTCGAGCGGGATGCTCGTGGCCCCCGCGCCCTTCCCGACCATGATGTCGACGCGGAAGTCCTCCATGGCGAGGTAGAGCATCTCCTCGGCCGAGCGGGCCATGCGGTGGATCTCGTCGATGAAGAGCACCTCGCCCGGCACGAGCGAGGAGAGCACGGCCGCGAGATCGCCCGCGTGCTGGATGGCCGGGCCGCTCGTCATGCGCAGCGGGCGGCGGCCCTCGTGGGCGACGATCATCGCGAGCGTCGTCTTGCCGAGCCCGGGCGGGCCGGCGAGCAGGATGTGGTCGGGGGCCCGGTTCTGCAGCACGGCGGCCTGCAGCAGCAGCTCGAGCTGCCGGCGCACCTTCTGCTGCCCGACGAACTCGTCGAGGCTCTGCGGTCGCAGCGCGCCCTCGAAGGCGAGCTCGGTGTCATCGGCCTCGGGCCGGCGGATCTCGTCGCTCACGAGCGCGCTCCGCGCTCATCGGGGCGGGATGCCCGCGGCCCCAGCTCGGCGAGGGCGCGCCGCAGCAGCACGGGCAGCGGCTGCGCCTCGGCACCGGCCTCCGCGTTGAGCACGCTCTCGGCGGCCTCGATGGCGCTGCGCTCGGGCCAGCCGAGGCCCGTGAGGGCGTCGACGAGCGCGCCCGCGGTGCGGGTCGAGGCGCTCTGGGGCGGAGCGCCGACCACGGGCGGTGCCCCGGCGGGCGCGACGACCTTGCCGGCGAGCGTCACGACGATGAGCTTGGCGGTCTTCGGACCGATGCCCGAGACCTTGCGGAACGGTGCGTCATCGCCCTCGGCGATGGCGCGGGCGATCGCGGCGGGCTCCATCTGCCCGAGCACGCCGAGCGCCGACTTCGGGCCGACGCCGCCGACGGTGCGCAGCAGCTCGAACAGGCCGAGCTCGAGCTCGTCGACGAAGCCGAACAGGCTGATGTCGTCCTCGCGCACGATCATCGCGGTGCGCAGCTGCACCGTCTCGCCGAGGTGCAGCTCGAGCGCGTGGCGCTCGGAGATCGCGACGCCGTACCCGATGCCGTTCACCTCGACGACGGCGCGCGAGGTGCCGAGCGAGACAAGGGTTCCGCGGAGGCTGGCGATCACCCCTCGACCCTAGGGGCGGCCGCCGACTTCTCGGCCGCGCGCCACGCTCGCTGGGCGGGCGTGAGCTGATCCGGCCCCGCCACGCCGGCGGGGGCGACCGCAGCGCGGCGCCACCCGTGGCAGATCGCGAGCGCCAGGGCGTCGGCGGCGTCGGCGGGCGTGGGCGGGGCATCCAATCGCAGGATGCGCTGCACCATGGCCGAGACCTGCTTCTTGTCGGCGCCGCCGTGGCCGGTGACCGCGGCCTTGACCTCGCTCGGCGTATGCAGCGCGACGGCGAGCCCGCGGGCGGCGGCCGCGCTCAGCACGACGCCGCTCGCCTGGGCCGTGCCCATGACCGTGCGCACGTTGTTCTGCGCGAAGACCCGCTCGAGCGCGACGACGTGCGGGGCGTGCTCGTCGAGGAGGGCGGCAACCCCCTCAGCGATCGCGAGGACGCGCTGCTCGAGCGGCGTCGCGGGGTCGGTGCGGATGACGCTGACGTGCACGAGGGTCGCCCCGCGGTCGGGCGCGATGTCGACGACTCCGACGCCGCAGCGCGTCAGCCCGGGGTCGACGCCGAGCACCCGCAGGGCCACGGGCGCCTACTCCTCGTCGTCGTCGAGCGCCGCGCGCACCTCGGGGGTCAGGGAGACGTTCGTGTAGACGTTCTGCACGTCGTCGAGCTCGTCCATCGCGTCGACGAGGCGGAACAGCTTGCGCGCCGTGTCGGCGTCGGCCTCGATCTGCACGCTCGCGACGAACTCGGCCTCGGCCTCGTCGTACTCGATGCCGGCCTCGGTGAGGGCCGCGCGGGCCGCGGTCAGCTGCGAGGGATCGGTGACGACCTCGAAGCCGCCGCCCTGGTCGACGACCTCCTCGGCGCCCGCGTCGAGCACGGCGAGCAGGATGTCGTCCTCGGTGACGGCCTCGGTCTTCGTGATCGAGATGACGCCCTTGCGGGCGAAGTTGTAGGCGACGCTGCCCGGGTCGGCCATGGTGCCGCCGTTGCGGCTCATCGCCGTGCGCACCTCGGCCGCCGCGCGGTTGCGGTTGTCGGTGAGGCACTCGATGAGCAGGGCCAGACCGCCGGGGCCGTAACCCTCGTACATGATGGTCTGGTAGTCGACCGAGTCGCCCGTGAGGCCCGCGCCGCGCTTGATGGCGCGGTCGATGTTGTCGTTCGGCACCGAGGTCTTCTTGGCCTTCTGCACGGCGTCGACGAGCGTCGGGTTGCCGTTCATGTCGGCGCCGCCGATCTTCGCGGCGACCTCGATGTTCTTGATGAGCTTCGCGAACGACTTGGCACGGCGGCTGTCGATGATCGCCTTCTTGTGCTTCGTCGTCGCCCACTTGGAATGGCCGGACATGGGGCTCCTTCAACGCTGGGGGACAACCGCCCCAGTCTAGGGCAGGGCGTCCGCGCGGATGCCGGCGCGCTCGAGCTCGAGGGCCGCGAGCGCGCGGATCACTCCGGCGTCTCCGGCCCGGTAGGCCGACCCGGGGTCGGGATGCACGGCCGTGAGCCGGCGCAGCGGCGCGGTCGCGACGGCGCGCGCGGCGAGGGTGTCGGCGCCGAGGCCCGCGGCGAGCATCCGGCGCACCCGGCCCGCTCGGCGCACGAAGCGGATGCGCGGCAGCAGCCACACGAGGGCGATGATCGCCAGCGGCACGAGCACGGCGACCGCCCCGACCGTCTGCGCGACCGTCTCGACGAGATCCTGCTGGCCCCGCCCGGCGTCGACGACCGCTCCCCCGGCGCCCGCGGCGGCGTCGAGCGGCGCGCGGATGCCCTCGCCGATGAGCGGCACCCCGCCCAGCTGCTCGGCCGCGTCGCCGAGCCCGTCGCGGAACGAGCCGCCCGCCGCCTCGAGGTCGCGCCCGAACTGCGCGAACGAGCGGATCGCGGCGGCGAGGGCGAGGGCGGTCGTGATGCTGACGACGACCAGCACGAAGGCGACTGCATCGGCGGCGATCTGCGCCGTGCGCCGGCGCGGGTAGTCCGAGTAGAGCTGCACGAGCCCATGGTGCCCCGAGGGGCGCGGCTCAGCGGCGCGACGCGGCGGCGGAGCGCACCTTCTCGAGGAACCGGCGGTGGAAGCGGTCCTCCCCCTCGACCTCGGGGTGGAAGGAGGTACCGAGCAGCGGGCCCTGCTCGACGGCGACGATGCGGCCGTCGTCGAGCCGCGCGAGCACCTCGACGCCGGCGCCGACGCTCTCGACCACGGGCGCCCGGATGAAGGTCGCGTGCACGGGGGCCTCGCCGAGGGCGGGCACGTCGAGGTCGGTCTCGAACGAGTCCGACTGGGATCCGAAGGCGTTGCGGCGCACGACCGCGTCCAGCCCGCCGAGCGACTGCTGCCCCGCGATGGGGTTCTCGATCGTGTCGGCGAGCAGGATGAGGCCGGCGCAGGTGCCGTAGACGGGCATCCCCTCGGCGATGCGGGCGCGCAGCGGCGCCTGCAGACCGAAGAGCCGGACGAGCTTGTCCATGACGCTCGACTCGCCGCCGGGGATCACGAGGCCGTCGACGCGCTCGAGGTCGGCGGGCCGGCGCACCTCGACGGCCTCGACCTGCAGGGTGCGCAGCACCGAGAGGTGCTCGCGCACGTCGCCCTGCAGGGCGAGGACGCCGACGGTGACGGGCGGGGTGCTACCAGCCACGCTCGGCGAGGCGGTGCGGGGCGGGGAGGTCGGCGACGTTGATGCCGACCATCGCCTCGCCGAGGCCGCGCGAGGCCTCGGCGATGACGTCGGCGTCCTCGTACGCGGCGGTCGCCTTGACGATGGCGGCGGCGCGGGCTGCCGGGTTGCCCGACTTGAACACGCCCGAGCCGACGAAGACGCCGTCGGCGCCGAGCTGCATCATCATCGCGGCGTCGGCCGGGGTGGCGACGCCGCCCGCGGTGAAGAGCACGACGGGCAGCTTGCCGGTGCGCGCGACCTCGGCGACGAGGTCGTAGGGCGCCTGGAGCTCCTTGGCGGCGACGTACCACTCGTCGGGGGTCTTCGCCGCGAGCGCGCGGATCTCACCGAGGATGGTGCGGATGTGCTTGGTCGCCTCGGAGACGTCGCCCGTGCCGGCCTCGCCCTTGGAGCGGATCATCGCCGCGCCCTCGGTGATGCGGCGAAGCGCCTCGCCCAGGTTGGTCGCGCCGCAGACGAAGGGCACCGTGAAGTCCTGCTTCTCGATGTGGTTGACGTAGTCGGCGGGGCTCAGCACCTCGGACTCGTCGATGTAGTCGACGCCGAGCGACTGCAGCACCTGCGCCTCGACGAAGTGGCCGATGCGGGCCTTCGCCATGACGGGGATGGAGACGGTCGCGATGATCTCGTCGATCAGGTCGGGGTCGCTCATGCGGGCGACGCCGCCCTGCGCGCGGATGTCGGCCGGCACGCGCTCGAGGGCCATGACGGCCACGGCGCCCGCGTCCTCCGCGATGCGCGCCTGCTCGGCGTTGACGACGTCCATGATCACGCCGCCCTTGAGCATGTCGGCGAGGCCGCGCTTGACGCGGGGGGTGCCCTGGATGCCCGGGGAGGTGGTCTCGCTCATTGCGTGTGTGCCCTTTCATCCGCGCCGGGATTCGGCGCTGTCAGACGCGCGCGAGGGGCGCGCGGAGTGGTGTGCGTGGCGGCGGGCCGAGTCTACTGCGCGCTGTCTGAGGGCCAGGCGCGCGCGATCTCGTCGCGCACCTCCCCCAGCAGGCGGGGCACGGCCTTGGTGCCGGCGATGATGGGGAAGAAGTTCGAGTCGAGCGCCCACCGCGGCACGATGTGCTGGTGCAGGTGCGCCGCGATGCCCGCCCCCGCGATGCGGCCCTGGTTCATGCCGATGTTGAAGCCCTGGCAGTGCGCCGTCTCGGTGAGCACGCGCATCGCGGTCTGCGTGAGCGCGCCGATCTCGGCGACCTCCGCAGGGCTGGCCTCGTCGTAGGTCGCGATGTGGCGGTACGGGCAGACCAGCAGGTGGCCGCTGTTGTACGGGAACAGGTTGAGCAGCACGTAGGCGTGCTCGCCCCGTGCGACGATGAGCGCCTGCTCGTCGGGCATCTCCGGCGCACGGCAGAAGGGGCAGGCGTCGTCCTCCGGCTGCTGGCCGTTCTCGATGTAGACGAGGCGGTGCGGGGTCCACAGGCGCTGGAACGCGTCGGGCACCGCCGCGAACGCGGCGCCCGGCTCGGCGTCGACGCCGTCGAGCGAGGGGGGCGGGGCATCCGTACCGGTCATGAGGGGATGCCCGCCTACAGCTCGGCCGACCGCGAGGCGATCGTGCTCGTGATGCGGGCGATCGCCTCGGCGACGGGCACGCCGTTCACCTGCGTGCCGTCGCGGAAGCGGAAGCTCACGGCGCCGTTCGCGACGTCCTCCGCGCCCGCGAGCAGGAGGTACGGCACCTTGCCCGTGGTGTGCGTGCGGATCTTCTTCTGCATGCGGTCGTCGGAGCGGTCGACGTGCGCCCGCACTCCCGCGGCACGCAGCTGCGCGATGACGTCCTCGAGGTGCTCGGCGTGATCCTCGGCCACGGGGATGCCGACGACCTGCTCGGGCGCGAGCCAGGCCGGGAACGCGCCCGCGTAGTGCTCGAGCAGGATCGCGAAGAAGCGCTCGATCGAGCCCAGCAGCGCGCGATGGATCATGACGGGCTGCTGGCGCGTGCCGTCGGTCGCGGTGTACTGCAGGTCGAAGCGCTCGGGCTGGTTGAAGTCGAGCTGCACCGTCGAGAGCTGCCAGGTGCGGCCGATCGCGTCGCGGGCCTGAACCGAGATCTTCGGGCCGTAGAAGGCCGCTCCCCCGGGATCGGGCACGAGCTCGAGGCCCGACTCGATCGCGACCTCGCGCAGGGTGTCGGTCGCCTGGTCCCAGACCGCGTCGTCGCCGACGTACTTCTCCGGGTTCTTCGTCGAGAGCTCGAGGTAGAAGTCGTCGAGGCCGTAGCCGCGCAGCGTCTCGAGCACGAACTGCAGCTGGCTCGCGACCTCGGCCTTCACCTGGTCGGGCGTGACGTAGATGTGGGCGTCGTCCTGGGTGAGGCCGCGCACGCGCGTGAGGCCCGAGAGCGTGCCGCTCTTCTCGTAGCGGTAGACGGTCCCGAACTCCGCGAGCCGCAGCGGCAGCTCGCGGTAGCTGCGCCCGCGCGCCCGGAAGATCAGGTTGTGGAACGGGCAGTTCATCGGCTTGAGGTAGTAGTTCTGCCCCTGCTTGGTGACGTTGCCCTCGGCGTCGCGCTCCTCGTCGAGGTGCATCGCCGGGAACATGCCGTCCTCGTACCACTGCAGGTGGCCGCTCGTCTCGAAGAGCTGGCCCTTCGTGATGTGCGGCGAGTAGACGAGCTCGTAGCCGTTCTCGACGAGGCGCTCGCGCATGTAGTCCTCGATCTCGGCCCGGATGATGCCGCCCTTCGGGTGGAACACCGCGAGGCCCGAGCCGATCTCGTCGGGGAAGGAGAACAGGTCGAGCTCGACGCCGAGCTTGCGGTGGTCGCGCTTCGCGGCCTCCTCGAGGCGCGACTGGAACGCGCGCAGCTCGTCCTTGGACGGCCAGGCCGTGCCGTAGATGCGCTGCAGCTGCGGGTTCTTCTCCGAGCCGCGCCAGTAGGCGGCGGCGACGCGCTGCAGGGCGAAGCCGTTGCCGATCATGCGCGTGCTCGGCAGGTGCGGGCCTCGGCAGAGGTCCTTCCAGTGCACCTCGCCCGAGCGAGGGTCGACGTTGTCGTAGATCGTCAGCTCGGCGCCGCCGACCTCGACGCTCTCGCCGTCCGCGCCCTCGGCGGCCGCACCCTTGAGCCCGATGAGCTCGAGCTTGTACGGCTCATCAACGAGCTCGGCGCGGGCCTCGTCCTCGGTGACGACGCGGCGAACGAAGCGCTGGCCCTGGCGGATGATGCGCTCCATCGCCTTCGTCAGCTCCTTGAGCTGCTCGGGCGTGAAGGGCTCGGCGACGTCGAAGTCGTAGTAGAAGCCGTCGGTGACCGGCGGGCCGATGCCCAGCCGCGCCTCGGGGTTGATCTGCTGCACCGCCTGGGCGAGCACGTGCGCGGCCGAGTGGCGCAGGATGGCGAGGCCGTCGGGCGAGGAGATCGTCACGGGCTCGACGAGGGTGCCGGGCTGAACCCGGTGCGCGAGGTCGCGCAGCTCGCCGTCGACGCGCATCGCGACGACCGAGCGGTCCGCGAACAGGCCGAAGCCGTCGGTCTCCTCCGTCGCCGTGACGGGTGCCGGGGCGTTGGTCGTCGTGGCCGGCGCGCCCTCGGGCGAGGGGGCGGCGGGATGCTCGGCGACGGGCTCGGACACGGTGCTCCTCAGGACGGGCGGCAGGGACCGTACGAGCCTACCGGCGGCGGCCGCGCGCGATCATCAGCGGGATCGGGACCCACGGAATGCGAAAACCCCCGGTCAGGCCGGGGGCTTCGAGTGTTAGGAGCTGTGCTGGTGGGCGATACTGGGATCGAACCAGTGACCTCTTCCGTGTCAGGGAAGCGCGCTACCGCTGCGCCAATCGCCCATCGTGTGATGGTGTGCTGCCGGTGGTGCATGGCAGCGGTGAGGTGGCGACGGGATTCGAACCCGTGTGCACGGCTTTGCAGGCCGCTGCCTCGCCTCTCGGCCACGCCACCGTGGGCGGGGCCCCGCGTTACCGCGAGGCCCTACTCGAGCGGATGACGAGATTCGAACTCGCGACCCTCACCTTGGCAAGGTGATGCGCTACCACTGCGCCACATCCGCATGTCACCCGCCGTTTCCGGCGTGCGTTGAAACCATAGCCGACCCGTGATGAGGATGCCAAACCGAGCGGACCGGGCGTGTCCTCCCCTCCTCCCGTGGTGCTGAGCAGGGCCTCCGGATATGGCAGGATGGGAGCCGACGGGCGATTGGCGCAGTTGGTAGCGCGCTTCCTTCACACGGAAGAGGTCATCGGTTCGAGTCCGGTATCGCCCACCACTCCCGCTCATGCTCCTCGCAGCCCGTTCCGTGCCGAGCCGGACTCAGCGCCCGTCGTCGGCCGTCTCGATCGCAGCGCGCCGCCGCCGAGCCGACCAGTGCGCCGCCGCCTCTCGGACGACCGCGGCGAGGGCCCAGCACGGGAGGGCCAGCACGGCGCTCGCGAGCCCCGTTCCCATGACGGCCCCGATCTGACCGGCGGTGAGCACGAGCGTGCCCGTTGCGGCCAGTCCGAAGCCGTCGGCGAGCAGCGACGTGACGACGCCTCCCGCCAGCGCGGCGGCGATGACGGCGCGGGATGCTCCCGGCCCCACCCCCGCGCCGTTGCGACGGTGATCGCCGCGCGCGGCCCCCGCCGCCAGTCCGCCGAGCACGGCCGTCGCGACCAGCGCCACCGGGGCGAGGAACGGTGCGCCGACCCCGATCACCGCCCAGCCGGCGACAACGCCCCCGACGAGGCCCTCGGGTGTGAAGCGCGCCCAGCGGATGCGCTCCATCACCACCCAGGCGACGGTCGCGAGCAGGATCCCGAGGGCTCCGTTGGCGAGGATCCGCCCCGTCGCCTCGTCGATGACCCGTTCGACGCCGACGAGCCACCCGAGCGCACCGACGGCGACGAGCGCGGACCCCAGGGCGGACCGGCGCGGGGAGGCGCGAGGGCGGTCGGGCACCGCGCTGCGCGCGGGGAGCAGGGCGACCACCAGCAGGGCTGCAGCGGGTGCCACGTGGGTGGCGACGACTCCGGCGTAGTCGATCGCACCGAAGACCGTGGAGACGATGGACGGGTACTCCCCCAGCACGGCGGCGAGAGCGACCGGACCGATGAGCGCCCCGTAGCCCGCGGCGAACACGGCGCCCCCGACGCGGCCGAGTCGCGCCATCGCCAGCAGGGCGACCACCGCGGTCACCGAGGCGGCGAGGACGGCATCGAGGAGGCGGGCGGGGGGATCCGCGAGGTGCCCGACGGCGGCGGCGGAGAGCAGCGGGGCCGCTCCCCCGACGACGCCCGAGGCGACGGCGGCGACACGATCGGCGCCGACGACGGGCAGGACGAGACCGACGCCGAGGGGGATGAGGAGGACGAGAGCGGAGCAGAGCAGCTGCAGGAGCGGATCGCTCATCGGGGCTCCTCGTGCTCGGCCGCAGGCAGACGAAGGCGGGGCGCTGCTCTCTGTGGGTAGAGTAGCGCCCCGCCGGGTGGTGCGTTCGGACCGTTAGCGGGTCTCGAGCACGTAGCCCTCCTCGCCGTGGACGACGGGGTCGATGCCCGCGAGCTCGTCCTCCTGCGTGACGCGGAAGCCCATGGTCTTCTCGATCGCGAGGCCGATGATGTAGGCGACCACGAAGGAGTAGATCATCACCGCGAAGGCGGCGATGGCCTGCTTGCCGAGCTGCTCGGCACCGAAGCCGAAGAAGAGGCCGACGCCCTCGCCGAGGAGGCCGATGTAGAGCGTGCCGATGAGACCGCCGACGAGGTGGATTCCCACGACGTCGAGCGAGTCGTCGAAGCCGAGCTTGAACTTCAGGTCGACGGCGAGCGCGCAGAGCACACCGGCGACGAGCCCGAGCACGATCGCCCAGAAGGGGGTCAGCACGGCGCAGGCCGGGGTGATGGCGACGAGGCCCGCGACGGCGCCCGAGGCGGCGCCCACCGAGGTGGCCTTGCCGTCCTTGATCTTCTCGATGATGAGCCAGCCGATGATGGCGGCGGCGGGGGCGGCGATCGTGTTCATGAAGGCGATCGCGGCGATGCCGTCGGCGGCGAGCTCGGAGCCGGCGTTGAAGCCGAACCAGCCGAACCAGAGCAGGCCGGCGCCGAGGAGCACGAACGGCGGGTTGTGCGGCACGTGCGCGCCCTTGGCGAAGCCGATGCGCTTGCCGAGCACGAGGGCGAGCGCGAGCGCCGCCGCTCCGGCGTTGATGTGCACCGCGGTGCCGCCGGCGAAGTCGATCGCGCCGACCGTGTAGGCGATCCAGCCGCCGTCGACGACGCTGCCGTCCTCACCGAGGGTGAAGTTGAAGACCCAGCTGGCGACCGGGAAGTACACCAGCGTCGCCCACAGGCCCGCGAAGACCATCCAGGCGCCGAACTTCGCGCGGTCGGCGATGGCGCCCGAGATGAGCGCCACGGTGATGATGGCGAACGTCGCCTGGAAGGCGGCGAAGGCGATCAGGGGGAAGCCGCCCTGCGGGTCGCCGGCCTCGGCGTACACGCCCGCGAGTCCGATCTCCGCGGTGTCGATGCCGAGGATGCCGTCGACGCCGACGAAGCCGCCGACGCCCTCGTTGGAGAACGTGATCGCGTAGCCGTAGAGCACCCAGAGGACTCCGATGAGGGCCATCGCTCCGAAGCTGAGCATCATCATGCTGATCACGCTCTTGGCCTTGACGAGTCCTCCGTAGAAGAACGCGAGACCGGGAGTCATGAGCAGGACGAGTGCTGCGGCGAACAGGAGGAAGGCGGTGTTGCCCTGATCCATGTCGAACCTCTCTTGTACCGTGGGAAGGACGGCCCGGCTCGGGGATCCGCGGGTCGTGGATCCCCCGACGAGGTCGGGCGCGTCCTCAGTGTCCGTGCGAGAGGTTTCGGCGGGAGTGTCGCCGTGTTTCCCGAGTGTTACGCGATCCGCCCCGATGTAAACATCGGGTTTCGCAGCGGTGCTCGGAGGCTATGCAGTCCCCCTGCGTCCTCCCCCGTCCGGCGTCCCGTCGGAGCGCGCGGCATCAGCGCGTGAGGCGGAATCGCGGAGCTCATCGGGCGAGGTGGTCGCGACAGGCTCGCTGCCCGTGAGGTAGCCCGCTCGCGCGAGCGCGAAGCTGCCGATCGCGCTCGTCAGCAGCTGCGCCACGATGGCGAGCAGCCCCTTGATGAGATTCAGGATGCTGAAATCGAGCACCACGACGCCGAGGATCAGCAGCGCGACCCCGAGTCCTGCCGCCGTCCCGATGGCGCTGGTCCTCGTGTAGAGGTCGGGCAGCCGGATGAGGCCGATGCCCGCGACGACGAGGACGAGCGCCCCGCTGATGAGGAGCGCGCTGCCGAGCACGGTCACGAGGAGCTCGCCGGTCATCGCTTGCCCCCTTGGAGCAGTCGCGCGAGCGAGAGGATCGAGAGGAACCCGAGCACTGCCGCCACGAGGATGATGTCGATCACCGCGCCGATCGCGAACTGCAGACCGAAGACGGCGACGACGCCGATGAAGGCGAAGAAGATCAGGTCGCCCGCCGCGGCGGAATCGCCGGCGGTCGGGCCCCGCACGATGCGGATCACGGCGAGCACGATGGTCAGCGCCAGGAGGGCGAGGACGATCGCGGCGACGGCGTCGGGGATCATGCGGCGTCCTTCCGTGCGGGCGCGGCGTCGGGTCGCCGTCGGACCCCGCGGATCAAGCGGTCCTGGGTCGTGCGCAGTCCGGCCCGCAGCTGCTCGGGATCGTCTCCCACGAACATCCCGTGCACGAACATCTCGTGCCGCTCGCGGTCGACCGCGATGACCAGAGTGTCGGGCGTGATCGTGACCAGGGCGATGAGCAGGGTGAGTTCAGCCTCGCTGAGCTCCGCCAGTGCGAAACGGACGATGCCCGGCTCCGGCTGGCGCCCGGGCGTGAGGATCAGGGCGCTCACCTGCAGGCTCGTCACGAGGAACTGACCGGTGAACCACCCGATGAAGGCGAGGCAGCGCAGCGGCAGGCTCCAACTGGAGTTCATCATCGCCCCATCACCGCCCTGACGTACCCGGCGGTGTCGAGCAGCGCGGCCCCTGCCCGCTCCGACATCGCGAGCAGCAGCTCGCCGCCGAGCCCGAGGCCGACCGAGACCGCGGCGAGGAGGAGGGCGGGCACGATGAGGGCGGTCGGGATGCGTGTGCCCCGGTGCTCGTGCGGATCCTCCTCCGTCGTGGTCGCCCGCTTCGGCGGCGCCAGGCGCTCGACGGCGTCCTCCGCCTCGGCGGCCACCGCCGCGCGATCGATCGGCTCGTCGTCGAACAGCCCGCGCTCGAGCCGCAGACGCGACTCGGCGGCGAGCAGCTCGACGTCGGCGTGGCGTTTGCCGTTGAAGACGTCCGCCCAGATCCGCATCATCGCCATGAGCGAGAGCAGGCTGACGAGCACGAGCAGTCCGGCGACGAGCACCCGACCGGCGTCGGCACTCGCGAGCACGAGGGCGTACTTCGCGATGAAGCCGGAGAACGGGGGCAGACCCGCGAGCGACAGCGCCGCGATGATGAACGCGACGGTGAGCAGCGGCTCGCGCGACCGCAGCCCGGAGACACGATCGAGGCGGCCCGTGCCGTACGTCTGCTCGATCGCGCTGGCGACGAGCAGCAACGAGCCCATGACGACCATGTGGTGCACCATGTAGGCGATCCCCGCCGTGAGGCCGAGCGGCGTGGAGAGCGTCACCCCGACGAGGATGAAGCCGATCCCGCTCACCATCTGGAAGAGCAGCATGGGTCGCACCTCGCGCTCGCCGAGGCCGGCCAGGGCTCCCACGACGAGGGTGATCGCCGCGAGGATCAGGATCGCGGACATCCACCGCTCGTCGCCCTCGAAGACGACCGAGACGATGCGGTAGATGATGTAGACCGCGACCTTGGTGTGCAGACCCGAGAAGAGTGCGGCGACGGCCGGGGACGCCGAGCGGTACGCGCGCGCGAGCCAGCCGTGCACGGGGAACACCGCGGCCTTCACGGCGATCGCCGAGAGGCACACCGCTGCCGCGATCGCGGTGACGGGGTCGTCGGCGGCTCCCGCGAGCTCGCCGAGATTGACCGTGCCCTCCACGGCGTAGATGAGTCCGACCCCGGTGAGGAAGAGCGTCGAGGCGAGCAGGTTCACCGTCACGTAGAGGCGCGAGCCGGCCATGTCGCCGCGGCGACTGAGGATGACGAGCAGTCCGTAGGACGGCAGCAGCATCACTTCGATGAAGACGAACAGGTTGAACAGATCGGCGGTCAGCAGGGCGCCTGCGACTCCGCCGATGAGGACGAGCACGAAGGAGGTGATCGAGGGGTCGCGCGCCTCGCGGCTGGCGACCAGGTACTGGTAGCTCACGACGGCCACGAGGAGCGCGATAGTGAGGATCAGGCTCGAGAAGGCGTCCGCGATGAACGGGATCGCCACCCCGCCGGGCCAGAGGGCGATCTGCTCGGCGACCACGGAGCCGTCGGCGGTCATCACCAGCAGCGCGATCGCGCCGCCGAGGAGGATCAGGAGCGTCGCCATCCCGATGCCCTGGCGCAGACGTTGGTGCCGCGTCACGACTAGCAGGATGCCGCCCAGCAGCAGCGGGGCCCCGACGAACATCGGCAGGAGGCTCTGCAGCGCGCCGGTCATCGCTCTGCCTCCGCGCCGCTCTCGACCGGCGACGACTCATCGGCCGCCTCGGTGTCATCATCGCGTCGCCCGATCACGGCGAAGGTCGCGAGGACGACGGTGATCGCGAAGGCGATGACGATGGCCGTGAGCACGAACGCCTGCGGCAGGGCGTCCGCGGCGCTGCTCGTGTCGCCGCCGAAGAAGGGCGCCTCGCGCCGGCCGACCCCGCCCGCCGCGATGATGAGCAGGTTGACGGCATGGGTGAGCAGGACGAAGCCCAGGATGATGCGGATCATGCCGCGCTGCAGTACGAGGAACACCCCGGCGGCGGTGAGGATGCCGATGCTGATGGCGAGACTCATGAGACCGCCTCCTTCCGGCTCGGGTCGGATGCGGGATCGACGGTGGGCTCGGCGCCCTCGATGACGTCGTCGCTCCCCCGCCGCTCGGTGACGCCGCCGAGCTCGTTGAGCACGGCGATGACGATGGCGATGACGGCGAAGTAGACGCCGAGGTCGAAGATCAGCGCGCTGGTGAAGCCGTACTCGCCGCCCCACGGCAGGGGGATGCCGAAGCGCACGGGCTTGAGGAACGAGCCGACGAGGTAGCCGCCGATGCCGCTCGCGACGCCGACGACGATGCCGGCGGCCAGCAGACCCCGGTACGGCCAGGTGATCGGTGCCCGGCGATCGGTGGCGGCGCCCAGGTAGGCCAGGGCGAATCCGGTGCCCCCGACGAGCGCGGCGATGAAGCCGCCGCCCGGTTCGTAGTGCCCGCGCAGCAGCAGGTACAGCGAGAGGAGGATGACCACGGGCGCGGCCCAGCGGGCGACGACCCGGATGGGCAGCGTGTTGTCAGTGCTGCGGGCGAGGGCGGTTCTCGACCAATGGGAGATGTCGGGTGTGCGCTCGGGCAGCAGCGGCCGGCGGGCGAGGACGCCCATGAGCACGATGCCGGTCACGGCGATGACGGTGAGCTCGCCGAGGGTGTCGAGCGCCCGGTAGTCCACGAGGATCGTGTTGACGACGTTCGAGCCGCCGGTGTCCTCGTAGGCCTCGTCGAGGAAGTACCGTCCCACCGCGGACAGCTCTCGCCGACCGGTGAAGAACAGCGTGGCGGCGGTCGCGGCCGCGCCCACGCCGACTGCCAGGGCGGCGCTCGCCAGCTGGCGGCTGCGCGCCACGCGGTGGAAGAGCGGCGGCAGGCGCCGGAGGATGAGGACGAGCGCGACGACCGTCAGCAGCTCGACGAGCAGCTGCGTGAGCCCGACGTCGATGGCGCCGAGGGCGAAGAACCAGAGGGCGACGACGAAGCCGGCGCCGCCGACGAGGATGAGCGCGGTCAGCCGCGATCGGGTGAGCACCGCCGGGACCACCGTCACGACCAGCAGCCCGAGCAGCAGCGCGTCCGTCCACGGCTCCCCCGGCTCGACGACCTCGCCCACCGCGGGCGACATCACGAGCGCGGCGCCGATGACGAGGGCGAGCAGCAGCCACGGCACGCCGAGGTGCAGCGGCTGAGCATCCGTGCGCGTCGCACCGCCGACCCGCCTGCCGAGGCGGATCGCGCCGGTGCGGATCCGCTCGACGACGTCGATGGCCGTGAACGGCAGGATGCGCGCCTCGAAGACCCGGTCGAGCCGTCGGCGCTGGCCGATCACGACGAGCCCGAGCACGATGATCGTGATCGACAGGGCGAGCTCGGGCGTGAACCCGCTGAAGATCGCGAAGCTCGCCTCGTAGGTCTCCCCCGCGGCGGCGCTGCCCGCGGCTCCGGTCAACGGCCGGAGCATCGCGACCGACGGGCCGAGGAGCAGGCCGAGGAGCGCGGGGACGACGGCCGGGATGAGGAACAGCGGTGAGGCCTCCGACACGATCTGGGGCATCCGGTGCGTGTCGAGGGCCTCGTCGATGCGGTCGGTGCCCCGGTAGTCGGTGAACCCGCCGAGGATGATGCGCCCCGTGTACGCGAAGGTCGCGGTCGCTCCGATCACGGCCGTGGTCGCGAGGAGCGCGCCCAGCCATTCCGGCCCGCCCGGCTCGAGCATGCCGCCGAGCAGGTACTCCTTCGAGACGAATCCGAGCAGCGGGAACACCCCGGCCATCGACAGCCCGGCGAGCACCGTGGCGACGAAGGTGCTCGGCAGCGCTCTCCTCAGTCCGCGGAGCAGCCGGATGTCGCGCGTGCCCGCCTGCCGGTCGACGATGCCGACGACCATGAAGAGCGATGCCTTGAAGAGCGCGTGCGCGAGCGTGTACAGCGCCGCGGTGGTCAGCGCGGAGGGCGTTCCGACGCCGATGAGCGCGACGATGAAGCCGAGCTGGCTCACCGTCGAGTACGCCATGATCTCCTTCAGATCGAAGCGCCGCAGGGCGAAGACCGCGCCCATGATCGCCGTGATGAGACCCGTCGTCACGAGGACCGACTGCCAGACGACGGTTCCGGCCAGCGCGGGCGAGAAGAGCATGAGCAGGTAGATGCCGGCCTTCACCATCGCCGCGGCGTGCAGGTAGGCGCTCACCGGGGTCGGTGCGACCATCGCGTCGGGCAGCCAGAGGTGGAACGGGAACTGCGCCGACTTCGTCATCGCGGCGAGGGCGACGAGCACGGCGACGCCGGCCGTGAAGCCCGCGTCGGTCTGCCACGCGGCGTCGCCCAGCGCGTCGCTGAGCACCGTCGTGCCCGTGCGCACGACGATCAGGACGACGGCGAAGAGGAGCGCGAGACCCCCGGTGGCCGTGATGAGCAGCGTTCGCACGGCCGGCGCGCTCGCCCGGTGGCCCGAGCGGTTGATGAGGGCGAAGGAGCACAGGGTCGTGAGCTCCCAGAAGACGAAGAGCAGCACGAGGTCATCTGCCAGGACGAGCCCGGTCATCGCGAACGCGAAGAGGAGCATCCACGCGAAGTAGCCCGTGTGGGCGTGCACCGAGCGCTCGGAGAGATACCGGGCGGAGTAGGCCATGACGAGCGCGCCGATGCCGAGCACGATGAGGAGGAACAGCGCGGCGAGCCCGTCGAGCCGCAGGCGGACGGCGATGTCGAGGGTGGGCATCCACGCGATCGTCTCGCGCACCGCCTCGCCTCCCGCGATCACGGGCGCGGCCTGGACGCCCACGAGCACGGCCAGAGCGGCCAGCGCGGCCGCGGCGATCCAGCCGGCGTCGCGCCCGATGAGACGGGTCGCCAGCATGGTGAGGCCGACCGTCGCGAGCGCGCCGCCGAGCAGCACGATAAGGCTCACGGCGCCGCCGTCGGTGCCGGGCGGGCGGTCGTCGGGCAGGGAGGGAGCATGGGGTCCTCTGGGGCGTGGCCGACGGGTTCCGCCGTCGACGGTGCGGATCCGCTCGGCTGCGCGCCGAGGGGCCGACCAGACTTCCCGGCGCTCCTGACTGGGAAGTCTACCGGTGCCGAGGGAGCATCCCCTGGACGCCGTTCAGGCCGTGGTGAGCGCGATCATGCGCGAGACGGCGCGCAGGTACTTCTTGCGGTAGCCGCCCGACAGCATGTCGTCGGTGAAGATGCCGTCGAGCGGCACGCCGGTCGTCGCGATGCGGATCTGCGCGTCGTAGAGCCGGTCGACGAGCGCCACGAGCCGCAGGGCGTCGGTCTGGTTGCGCAGCACCGTCACGTCGCGCAGCCCGATCGCCGTCAGCCCGTCGATGAGACCGATGTACCGGCTCGGGTGCACGGTCGAGAGGTGGTGCAGCACCGCGGCGAAGTCGTCGATGGTGGCGGTGCCGCGCGCGGTCTCCTCGCGCATCCGCTCCTCGAAGGCGGCCTCGTCGAGCGTGACCGCGTGCCCCTCGATGTCGCGCTTGCGGTAGTCGTCGCCGTCGATGCGGAGGATGTCGAAGCGGTCGGCGAGCGCGGTGATCTCGCGCAGGAAGTCCTGGGCCGCGAAGCGCCCCTCGCCGAGCGCGTGCGGCGGGGTGTTCGAGGTGGCGGCGATGCGCGTTCCGCCCGCCACCAGCTGACCGAGCAGGCGCGACATCACCATCGTGTCCCCCGGGTCGTCGAGCTCGAACTCGTCGATCGCGATGAGCCGCGCGCCCGACAGCGCCGCGACCGCCTGCGCGTAGCCGAGCGCGCCGACGAGCGCGGTGTACTCGATGAAGGTGCCGAAGTGCTTGCGGCCCGGGGTGCGGTGCCAGAGTGCGGCGAGCAGGTGGGTCTTGCCGACGCCGAAGCCGCCGTCGAGGTAGATGCCCGGCTTGTCGACCACCACCGGGGCCTTGCGGCGGAAGAGTCCGGCGAGCCCCGTGGCGGGCGCGTCCGGCACGCCGTCGGCGAACCGCCGCACCGCCTCGACCGCCTCCGACTGCGAGGGATGCGCGGGGTCGGGCACGTAGCTCTCGAGGCTGGCGGCCGCGAACTGCGGCGGCGGGGCCAGGTGCTCCAGCAGCTCGGCGGCGGCGAGCCCGGGATTGCGGTCGATGAGGCGCAGTGCGGTCGTCGCGGAATCCACCGGTGTCGAGCTCCTCGGGTGCGGCGCATCAGTGCCGGATCGTGGTCGGCGCCCAGCCGGAGTGCGTAGATTCGTCGGGCGCGGTCGCTCCCAGGATAACCGGGGGCCCGCCCCCGATCCCCCGCCGTCCGATCCGGACGCCGACGAGCCAGGAGAAGCGCCATGACGATCCCCGTCGACAGCACTGCGAAGTTCCAGCACTACGCCCACCCCGAGCGCCTCGTCTCGACCGAGTGGCTCGAGCAGCACCTCGGCGCCGAGGGCCTCGTCGTCGTCGAGTCCGACGAGGACGTGCTGCTGTACGAGGTGGGGCACATCCCCGGCGCGGTGAAGGTCGACTGGCACACCGAGCTCAACGACCCCGTCATGCGCGACTACATCGACGGCGCGCAGTTCTCCGCGCTCATGAGCGCGAAGGGCATCGCCCGCGACTCGACCGTCGTGATCTACGGCGACAAGAGCAACTGGTGGGCCGCGTACGCGCTGTGGGTCTTCACGCTCTTCGGGCACGAGGACGTGCGGCTGCTCGACGGCGGCCGCGACCGCTGGGTCGCCGAGGGCCGAGCGATCACGACCGACGCCCCGACGCCGACCCCGACCGACTACCCCGTCGTCGAGCGGCGCGATGAGAGCATCCGCGCCTTCAAGGAGGACGTGCTCGACCACCTCGGCAAGCCGCTCATCGACGTGCGCAGCCCCGAGGAGTACAGCGGTCAGCGGACGACCGCGCCCGCGTACCCCGAGGAGGGCGCCCTGCGCGCGGGCCACATCCCGACCGCGCGCAGCGTGCCGTGGAGCCGCGCCGCGAACGAGGACGGCACCTTCCGCCCGCTCGACGAGCTCTCCGCCATCTACCGCGACGAGGCCGGCGTCGGCGACGCGGACGACGTGATCGCCTACTGCCGCATCGGCGAGCGTTCGAGCCACACCTGGTTCGTGCTCACCCACCTGCTGGGCGTCGAGAAGGTGCGCAACTACGACGGCTCGTGGACGGAGTGGGGCAGCGCCGTGCGCGTGCCCATCACCACCGGCACCGAGCCCGGCGACGCGCCCGCTCGATAGCCTCGAGTCGTGACCGCCGACCTGCCCCCCGCCCTCGCCGAGACCCGCGAGGACTTTCTCGCGCTGACCGAGAAGGATCGCCTGCAGCTGCTGCTGGAGTTCTCGAACGAGCTGCCCAACCTGCCGGAGGAGTACCGGGACCGCCCCGAGCTGCTCGAGCGCGTCGAGGAGTGCCAGTCGCCGGTGTTCCTCTTCGTCGCCGTCAAGGGCGACGTCGTCGCGGTCCACGCGACCGCGCCGGCCGAATCCCCGACGACGCGGGGGTTCGCCTCGATCCTCGTGCAGGGGCTCTCCGGCCTCGACGCGGCGACCGTGCTCGCCGTGCCCGACGACTTCGCCTTCGATCTCGGGCTCACCACCGCCGTCAGCCCGCTGCGCTTGCGGGGCATGACCGGGATGCTCGGCCGCATCAAGCGCCAGGTGCGCGAGAAGACCGCCGCGTGATCCTGCGTCGGCTGCTGCCGGCACCGGGCGACGAGCTCGACGTCGCGGCGCCGGGTGCTCGGGATCGGCTGCTCGAGTGGTACGCGCCGGAGGGCGCGGAGGGCATCCGGTGCAACCTCGTCGTCACCATCGACGGGCGGGCGGCCGGCGGCGACGGCCTCTCGGACTCGCTCAGCAGCCGCACCGACCGCATGATCCTCGGCGTCATCCGCGAGAGCGCCGACGCGGTGCTCGTCGGTGCCGGCACCGTGCGCGCCGAGGGCTACCGTCTGCCGTCGAGGGCGCCTCTCGCGATCGTCTCGGCGAGCGGTCGTCTCGACGGGCACCGTCTCGCGCCGCGCGAGGGCGCGCCCCCGGTCGTCGTGCTGACGACCGCCGCCGGGGCGGAGCGGGTCGCGGCCTCTCTCGGCGTCCTCCCTCACCGTGCGGTCGTCGTCGCCGAGCACTCCTTCTCGATCAGCGAGGCGGTCGATGCGCTGCGCGGTCTCGGCCTGCGCTCGCTCGTCGCGGAGGGCGGCCCCTCGGTCATCCGCTCGCTCCTCGAGGCGGACCTCCTCGACGAGCTGTGCCTCACCACCGCCCCGCGGCTGGGCGGCCGCGCGCTGCCCCTCCTGGGCGAGGGGGATGCTCCGCTCACGACCTGGCAGCGCACCCAGCTGCTCGTCGACGCCGAGGGGCTCTCCTACGCGCGCTGGTCGCGAGCCGTCCCCGCCTGAGCCCGGGCCCGGAGCCACCGCTCGATGACCGCCTCCCAGCGCACGGGGTCGACGTTCCACAGCTTGGTGTGCCGGGCGACGGCGAACCGCTCGAGCGTCACGATGTCGGGTCGGGCCGCCGCCAGCGCGAGCGAGGCGCCGGGCGGCACGTAGCCGTCGTCGTCGCTGTGCAGCAGCAGCAGCGGCACCGTCAGCTCGTCGGCGCGGGCGACGAGGTCGAGCTCGGCCAGGTCGATGGGCGCCCCGATGCCGAGCAGCGGACGAGCGCCCGCGGAGCCGAGCACGCCGAGGGCGACCTCGCCGACCGGCCTCGGCAGCCCGGAGAGCGCCGCGTGGAACCGCAGCACCGTCCGCCAGTCGACGACGGGCGACTCGAGCACGGCGCCGACGACGTGATGGGCGAGCGGGGATCGGGTGAGGAACTGCAGGGTGATGGCCCCGCCCATCGACCACCCCATGACGACGATGCGCGCGGCGCCGCGCCGCAGAGCCTCGGCGACCGCCGATTCCAGGTCGCGCCACTCCTCGAGCCCGAGGGCGTAGCGGCCGTCGGCGCTCGGCGGGGCGAGACCGTCGTTGCGGTAGCTGATGAGCAGGCTCGAGAAGCCGGCGCGGCGGAACACCGGCAGTGCGCGCAGCCCCTCTGCGCGGGTGACGCCCCGGCCGTGCACCTGCACGACCCAGTCGGTCGAGGGCCCGCTCGCCGGGTGCACGACCCAGGCGGGGGCCGGCCCGAGCTCGGTCGCGACGGCGACCTCCTCGGCGTCGAGCCCGAGGTCGGCCGGGTTCAGATGGAACCAGGCGCCCCAGCGGCCCCGCCGGGCCTCCTGGATGCGACCGCTCTGCACGCTCTCGAGCACCCGGGTGACGGTCGTCGGCGTGGTGGTCAGGATGCGCCCGACGCGCGCGTGCCCCGCCCCGCCGGCGAACCAGAGCCCGTAGCGGCCCGGAACGGCGGTGTCGGGCGTACGGCCGAGGCGGATCCACCGCGCATCCAGGTCGACGCCGTGGATCGCGACGTCCTCCTCGCGCCGCACGGCTGGCGTGACGACGCGACGCGCCATGCCGACCGCGACCGCGGCGGTCGCCGACATCGCGGCGACGGCTGCGCCGACCACGATCGCGCCGAGGAGGATGCCGGCGCGGGAGCCGGGCGACGGGCTCATCGGGCGCGCGGCAGCGCGCGTCGCGGCGGTCCGGCGAGTCTCACGCGACGAACCTAGCAACTGCTCCTAGTCTGCACACGTGCCCGCCTCCCCCGTCGCCACCGAACCCGCGGCCGTCTTCGCGGCCCTCGTCGCCTCGCTCGACGCCGCGGTGCTGCGTGAGGAGCTCGTCGTCTCGAGGATCCCGGCGCCGACGGGGCTCGCCCCCTACGCGCACGCGCTCGCGGCCGACGTGAACCCGGCGCGGCACGCCGACGACGCCGATCTCGGCACCGGCCGGCTGATCCTGCTGTTCGACCCCGAGGCGCCCGAGGGATGGGGAGGGACGACGCGCATCATCTGCCTCGTCCAGGCCCCGCTCGAGAACGACATCGGCCTCGATCCCTTCGTGGCCGACGTCGCGTGGGCGTGGCTCACCGACGCCCTCGCGGCCCGCGGCGCCGGTCACACGGCGGCCAGCGGCACGGCCACGCGCATCCTCTCCACCGGTTACGGCGAGCTCGCCGCGCAGGGCAGCGGGGCGCAGATCGAGCTGCGCGCCTCGTGGACCCCGCTCGACGACGATCTCGCCGCGCACGTCGAGGGCTGGGCCGAGCTGCTGTGCATGGTCGCCGGCTACCCGCCCACTCCCGAGGGCGTCGTCGCCCTCCCCCGACGACGGAGCCCCCGTGCCTGACTCCATCCCCGATCCCTTCGCCGTGCCCGAGTCGGTGCGTGCCCGCATGCCCGGTCGGCGCGCATCGAGTGGAGCGGCGGCGCCCTCGGAGCCCCCCTCGACGCCGACGGCGCCCTCCGTCCCGACCCCCGACGCGACCGATCCGAAGCCCGCCGCGTCGGCCCCCGTCGTGCCGGCACCGGTCGCGGACGAGCCGCCCGCCGCGGTCGAGCCCGAGCGCCCGCCGCTGCCGACCGCGGTGCCCGCGCAGGCGCCCGTCGTCATCGAGACGCGGGAGGACTACCTCGCGGCCGTCGACGCGCTGCGGGCGGGCCATGGGCCCGTGGCGGTGGATGCGGAGCGCGCGAGCGGCTTCCGCTACTCCCAGCGGGCCTACCTCATCCAGGTCTTCCGCCGCGGCTCCGGCACCTTCATGTTCGATCCCCCCGCCGTCGGCGACTTCTCCGAGCTCCAGCAGGCGATCGGCGACGAGGAGTGGGTGCTGCACGCGGCCAGCCAGGACCTCCCCTGCCTCCGTGAGCTCGAGCTCGAGCCCCGCAGGCTCTTCGACACCGAGCTCGGAGCGCGGCTCGCGGGCCTCCCCCGCGTGGGCCTCGGCGCCGTCGTGGAGGAGACCCTCGGCCTCCACCTCGCCAAGGAGCACTCGGCCGCGGACTGGTCGACGCGCCCGCTGCCGGCCTCCTGGCTCACCTACGCCGCGCTCGACGTCGAGCTGCTCGTCGACGTGCGCGACGTCATCGCCGCGCGGCTCGAGGCCGCGGGCAAGGCGGAGCTCGCCGCCGAGGAGTTCGCCGCCGTGCTCGCGAAGGTCGCGCCCGAGCCGAAGGCCGAGCCCTGGCGCCGCCTCTCCGGCCTGCACACCGTCCGCGGGCAGCGCGCGCTCGCCGTCGCCCGCGAGCTCTGGCTCGCCCGCGACGCCTACGCGCGCGAGATCGACAGTGCCCCCGGTCGGCTGCTGCCCGACGCCTCGCTCATCGTCGCCGTCCGCTCCGCGGTCGGCAGCAAGCGGGAGCTCGCGGCGCTGCAAGGCTTCCACGGTCGGGCGAGCCGCTCGCAGCTCGACCGCTGGTGGGCCGCCATCGAGGCGGGGCGCACGACGGACGATCTGCCCGTGCTGCGATCCGGTGAGGAGAGCATCCCGCCGCCGCGCTCGTGGGCCGATCGCAACCCCGAGGCCGACCGTCGGCTCAAGGCCGCGAAGCCCGCCGTGGCCGCCGTCGGCGAGGAGCGGGACATCCCGCTCGAGAACCTGCTGACACCCGATCATCTGCGGCGGCTCGCGTGGAATCCGCCGGCTCGCGTCGACGCCGAGTCGATCGGCGAGGCCCTCGCCGCTCTCGGAGCGCGCTCGTGGCAGATTGACGCAACAGCACAGGTGATCGCCCGTGCCTTTGTCGATGCGGGCCAAGCGCCCGCCGAGGCCGCCGAGACCCCTTCGTAGGGTTGAGCACACGATCCCGGCCGCGCGCCGGGGGGCTCCTAGGCTGGCGGGCGTTGTCCGAACAGAGGGAGGCACTGTGGCCGATCGAGCCGAAGTCGTATTCGTGGACGGGGTTCGCACCCCGTTCGGACGTGCGGGCGAGAAGGGGATGTACTGGGGCACCCGCGCCGATGATCTGATCGTCAAGGCGATGATCGGGCTGCTGGAGCGCAACCCCTCCCTGCCGAAGGATCGCATCGACGATGTCGCCATCGCTGCGACCACCCAGCAGGGCGACCAGGGCCTCACGCTCGGCCGCACCGCCGCGATCCTCGCGGGCCTGCCGATGTCGGTGCCCGGCTACGCGATCGACCGCATGTGCGCGGGCGCCATGACCGCGACCACCACCGTCGCCGGCGCCATCGCCTTCGGCGCGTACGACGTGGCGATCGCCGGCGGCGTCGAGCACATGGGCCGCCACCCGATGGGTCTGGACGCCGACCCGAACCCGCGGTTCCTGGCCGAGAAGCTCGTGAGCGGCGACGCCCTCAACATGGGCATGACCGCCGAGCGCCTGCACGACCGGTTCCCCCAGCTCACCAAGGAGCGCTCCGACCGCTTCGGCATGCGCAGCCAGCAGAAGGTCGCCGCCGCGTACGAGGCGGGCAAGATCCAGCCCGACCTCGTGCCCGTCGCCCTCCGCAGCGAGCAGGGATACGGACTCGCGACGCAGGACGAGGGTCTGCGCCCCGGCACCACGATGGAGGGCCTCGCGACGCTCAAGACGCCGTTCCGCCCTCACGGCCGCGTGACGGCGGGCAACGCCTCGCCCCTCACCGACGGCGCCACCGTGAGCCTGCTCGCGAGCAACGATGCGGCGAAGGAGCTCGGCCTGGGCGTCAAGATGCGCATGGTCAGCTTCGCCTTCGCGGGCGTCGCCCCGGAGGTCATGGGCATCGGTCCCATCCCCTCGACCGAGAAGGCGCTGCGCAAGGCGGGCCTCACGATCGACGACATCGGGCTCTTCGAGCTCAACGAGGCCTTCGCCGTGCAGGTGCTGAGCCTGCTCGACCACTTCGGCATCGACGACGACGACCCCCGGGTCAACCCCTGGGGCGGCGCGATCGCCGTGGGGCACCCCCTCGCGAGCTCCGGCGTGCGCCTCATGATCCAGCTCGCGCGCCACTTCGAGGAGCGCCCCGACGTGCGCTACGGCCTCACGGCCATGTGCGTCGGCCTCGGCCAGGGCGGCAGCGTCATCTGGGAGAACCCGCACTACAAGGGAAAGAAGTGACCATGGCCAGCGCCATCAGCCAGTACTCCGTCGGCCAGTTCGACAGCCTCCTCGCCCTCAGCGACGACGAGGTCGTGACGCACTCCTTCCTGCGCGACGTGCCGCTGCCGAGCGGCGGCGTGCTCGCGCTCGTCACGCTCGACAACGGCCGCGACCACACGCGCCCCAGCACGCTCGGCCCCCAGGGGCTGCTCGAGTTCGCGCGGGTGATGGACGACCAGGCCGCCCGGGCCGCGCGCGGCGAGATCGCCGCCGTGGCGGTGACCGGCAAGCCGTTCATCCTCGCTGCGGGCGCCGACCTCTCGAAGGTCGGCGACATCCCCAGCCGGGAGGCCGGCGTCGCCATGGCGCAGCTCGGGCACTACGCCCTCGGCAAGCTGGGCGAGCTCGGCGTGCCCTCCTTCGTCTTCATCAACGGGCTCGCGCTCGGCGGCGGCGTCGAGGTCGCTCTCAACGCGGACTACCGCACGATCGACCGCAACGCGGCCGGCATCGCACTGCCCGAGGTGTTCCTCGGCATCATCCCCGGCTGGGGCGGCGCCTGGCTGCTGCCCAACCTGATCGGCATCGAGAACGCCCTCAAGGTCGTGGTCGAGAACCCGCTCAAGAACAACCGGATGCTCAAGGCGCCCCAGGCGTTCGAGCTCGGGATGGCGGATGCCATGTTCGACTCCGCCAGCTTCCTCGAGGACTCGATCCGTTGGGCCGACGGCGTCATCGCCGGACGCACCAAGGTCAAGCGCGCGAACGAGCCCGGCAAGATCGAGCGCGCCGTGAAGTGGGACGCCGCGATCGGCATCGCCCGGAAGATGCTCGAGAAGCGCATCGGCACGGTCGCGAAGAGCCCGTACGTCGCGCTCGACCTGCTCAAGGCAGCGAAGTCCAGCACCAAGGCGCAGGGTTTCGCCGCCGAGGACGAGGCGCTCGGCGAGCTCATCTCGGGTGACCAGTTCCGAGCATCCATCTACGCCTTCAATCTGGTGCAGAAGCGGGCGAAGCGCCCGGCCGGCGCCCCGGACAAGGCGCTCGCGAAGCCCGTGACGAAGGTCGGCGTGCTCGGCGCCGGACTCATGGCCAGCCAGTTCGCGCTGCTCTTCCTGCGCCGCCTGCAGGTGCCGGTGATCATCACCGACCTCGATCAGGCGCGCGTCGACAAGGGTCTCGCCTACATCCACGGCGAGCTCGACGAGCTGCAGCAGAAGGGCCGTCTCGACCCCGACGAGGCGAACCGCCTGCGCGCGCTCGTCTCGGGCACGGTCGACAAGGCCGACTTCGCCGACTGCGACTGGGTGATCGAGGCCGTCTTCGAGGAGCTGTCGATCAAGCAGCAGGTCTTCGCCGAGATCGAGCAGCACGTCTCGCCCGAGGCCGTGCTCGCCACGAACACGTCCTCCCTGTCGGTCAAGCAGATCGGCGCGACGCTGCAGCACCCCGAGCGCGTCGTTGGGTTCCACTTCTTCAACCCCGTCGCCGTCATGCCGCTCATCGAGGTCGTCAACGCGCCCGCCACGGACGACGCGACGCTCGCCACGGCGATGGGCGTGGCGCAGAAGCTGCGGAAGAACGCGGTCATCACCGCTGACACCCCCGGCTTCGTCGTGAACCGGATCCTCGCGAAGCTGCTCGGCGAGGCGATGCACGCGGTCGAGAACGGCACCCCCTTCGAGGACGTCGTCGCCGCGCAGCGCCACTTCGGCCTGCCGATGGACCCGTTCGTGCTGCTCGACCTCGTCGGCCTCAAGGTCGGCGCGCACGTGCTCGACACGCACCACGCGGCCTTCCCCGAGCGGTTCTTCCCCTCGGCGGCGCTGCACGAGCTGGCCGAGGCCGGCGTGCTGCTGGAGAAGGACGGCAAGGGCAACCCGACCGGCATCGACAAGAAGGCCGTGAAGATCGTAGCGAAGCACCGTCCCGAGAGCTCTCGCCCGTCGACGGTCGCGGAGCTGACGGCCCGCCTCGAGGACGGCCTCGCCGACGAGATCCACCGGATGCTCGACTCGGGCGTCGTGAGCGCGGCCGAGGACATCGACCTGTGCATGATCCTCGGCGCCGGCTGGCCCTTCCAGATGGGCGGTGTGACGCCGTTCCTCGATCGGGTCGGGGCGTCGGAGCGCGTGTTCGGGGCGACCTTCCACGACCCGCGCATCCAGGGCGTCGGCTGACCGGACGCCTGCTTCATTTCGACGGCCCCCGTCCCCGCTCGCGCGGGGCGGGGGCCGTCGGCCGTTCAGAGCGACATCGGGGTCGCGGCGATCAGCGCTGCTGCTCGTCCCGATCGTGCTCGGCCGCGGCGGACTCGTCGTCGAACTCGTCCGATCCGTCGTGGGGCAGCGGCCGGGCGACGGGGATGCGGCGCCCGAGCACCTGGGCGACGAGGTCTCGGGCGATCGCCTGGGGCGTCAGCCCGACCTCCTCGAGGATCTCGTCGCGCGAGGCGTGATGGAGGAACTCGTCCGGGAGGCCGAGCTCGTCGACGGCCGTGTCGACGCCCGCCGCCCGCAGATCCTGGCGGATGCGGGTACCGATGCCGCCGACCCGGATGCCGTCCTCGATGCTGACGACGATGCGGTGGTCGCGGGCGAGGTCGATGATGCTGGCGGGGACGGGCACGACCCATCGGGGGTCGACGACGGTCGCGCCGATCCCCTGTGCGGCGAGGCGGTCGGCGACGTCGAGCCCGAGCTTCGCCATGGGGCCGACGGTGACGATGAGGACGTCCTTGTGCGGCGCCTCGCGGAGCACGTCGACGCCGTCGGACGTGCGCCGGACGGCGTCGAACTCGGTGCCGACGGAGCCCTTCGAGAAGCGCAGCACGGTGGGAGCATCCTGCACCGCGACGGCCTCGGCGAGCTCCTCGCGGAGGCGGGTGGCGTCGCGCGGCGCCGCGAGGCGGATGCCCGGGACCACCTGCAGGATCGCGAGATCCCAGATGCCGTGGTGGCTCGGCCCGTCGGGGCCGGTCACGCCCGCGCGGTCGAGCACGAAGGTGACGCCGGCCTTGTGCAGCGCGACGTCCATGAGCACCTGGTCGAAGGCGCGGTTGATGAAGGTCGCGTAGACGGCGACGACGGGGTGCATGCCGCCGAAGGCGAGCCCCGCCGCCGAGGTCACGGCGTGCTGCTCGGCGATGCCGACGTCGAGCACGCGACCGGGATCCTTCTCCGCGAGCTTGTGCAGACCGGTGGGTCGCAGCATGGCCGCGGTGATCCCGACGATGCGCTCGTCGCGGTCGGCGAGGGCGACGAGCTCCTCCGAGAACACGCTCGTCCACGAGGGGCGGGTGGAGGTCTCGACCGACTCGCCCGTCTCGGGGTCGATCTGCCCGACCGCGTGGAACTGGTCGGCGACGTCGGCGAGGGCGGGCTCGTAGCCGCGGCCCTTCTGCGTGATGGTGTGCACGATGACCGGGGCGCCGTACTCCTTGGCCTGCCGCAGCGCGCGCTCCATGTCGCGGAGGTCGTGGCCGTCGACCGGCCCGATGTACTTGATGTCGAGGTTCGAGTAGAGCGCCTCGTTGTTGCTGAAGCGGGAGAGGAAGCCGTGCAGGCCGCCCCGCACGCCGCGGTAGAGCGCGCGGCCGGGGGCGCCGAGGTGCCCGAAGAAGGTCTCGGTCGAGCTGCGGAAGCGCCGGTACGAGCGCCGCGTGCGCACGTCGGAGAGGAAGCGCGCCATGCCGCCGATGGTGGGGGCGTAGGAGCGCCCGTTGTCGTTGACGATGAGGACGAGGTTGCGGCTGTTGTCGTCGCTGATGTTGTTCAGCGCCTCCCACGTCATGCCGCCGGTGAGCGCCCCGTCGCCCACGACCGCGACGACGTGCCGATCGGCCTGGCCCGTCATCGTGAAGGCGCGCGAGATGCCGTCGGCCCAGCTGAGCGAGCTCGAGGCGTGAGAGCTCTCGACGATGTCGTGCGGGCTCTCCGATCGCTGCGGGTAGCCGGCGAGGCCGCCCTTCTGGCGGAGCCGAGAGAAGTCCTTGCGCCCGGTGAGCAGCTTGTGCACGTACGACTGGTGCCCGGTGTCCCAGACGATCGCGTCCCGGGGCGAGTCGAACACCCGATGGATCGCGAGCGTGGTCTCGACCACGCCGAGGTTCGGGCCGAGGTGGCCGCCGGTCTTGGAGACCTCGGCGACCAGGAAGCGGCGGATCTCCGCGGCGAGCTCGACCATCTCCTCATCGCTGAGGCGATCGAGATCGCGAGGTCCGTCGATGCTGTCGAGCAGTGCCATTCCCGCACTCTACGCCAGAGCGACTGCCGGATCCCGGGTGCCCCGCCGCCTGCTCGCTGGATGTTTCCGGTGCGTGGCCTGAACGCGACGGCACGCTGATGCCGCGCCGTCGGCGGGAACGCCGGAGGGCCCGATCGATCGCTCGATCGGGCCCTCCGCAGGGTGCGGGATGCTCAGACGAGGCTGCGCAGCACGTACTGCAGGATGCCGCCGTTGCGGTAGTAGTCCGCCTCGCCGGGGGTGTCGATGCGCACGACCGCGTCGAACTCGATCGGCTCGCGACCCGCGGCCGAGTGCGCGGTCGGCGTCGCGGTGACGCGGACGGTCTTCGGCGTGGTGCCCTCGTTGAGCTGCTCGATGCCGGCGATCGAGATGCTCTCGGTGCCGTCGAGGCCGAGCGAGCCGGCCGACTCCCCCGCGGGGAACTGCAGCGGCACGACGCCCATGCCGATCAGGTTCGACCGGTGGATGCGCTCGAAGCTCTCGGCGATCACGGCGCTGACGCCGAGGAGGCTCGTGCCCTTCGCCGCCCAGTCGCGGCTCGAGCCCGATCCGTACTCCTTGCCGGCCAGGATGACGAGCGGGATGCCCGCGGCCTGGTAGCGCTGGCTGGCGTCGTAGATGAACGCCTGGGGGGCATCCGCCTCGGTGAAGTCGCGGGTGTAGCCGCCCTCGACGCCGTCGAGCAGCTGGTTGCGCAGTCGGATGTTCGCGAAGGTTCCGCGGATCATGACCTCGTGGTTGCCGCGGCGCGAGCCGTAGGAGTTGAAGTCCTTGCGGTCCACGCCGTGCTCCATGAGGTAGGCGCCGGCGGGCGAGTCGGCCTTGATCGAGCCGGCGGGGCTGATGTGGTCGGTCGTGACCGAGTCGCCGAGCTTCGCCAGCACGCGCGCGTCGACGATGTCGGTGACGGGCGAGGTCTCGAGCGTCATGCCGTCGAAGTACGGGGGCTTGCGCACGTAGGTCGACTCGGAGTCCCACTCGAAGGTCGCGCCGGCGGGCGTCGGCAGCGAGCGCCAGCGCTCGTCGCCCTCGAACACCGAGGCGTACTGCGTGTCGAACATCGCGGTGTCGATCGACGAGTCGATCGTCGACTGCACCTCGGCCGCATCGGGCCAGATGTCCTTGAGGAAGACCTCGACGCCCTCGGAGTCGGTGCCGAGGGCATCCTTCTCGAAGTCGAAGTTCATCGAGCCGGCGAGCGCGTAGGCGATGACGAGCGGCGGGCTCGCGAGGTAGTTCATCTTCACGTCGGGGTTGATGCGGCCCTCGAAGTTGCGGTTGCCCGAGAGCACCGCGGTGACGGCGAGATCGTTCTCGGCGATCGCGGCCGAGATCTCCTCGGCGAGCGGACCCGAGTTGCCGATGCACGTCGTGCAGCCGTAGCCGACGGTGAAGAAGCCCAGGGCCTCGAGATCGTCGGTCAGGCCGGCCTTCTCGTAGTAGTCGGTGACGACCTTCGACCCAGGAGCGAGGGTCGTCTTGACCCAGGGCTTGGCCTTCAGGCCGCGCTGCACCGCGTTACGGGCCAGCAGGCCCGCGGCGAGCATGACCGAGGGGTTCGAGGTGTTCGTGCACGACGTGATCGCGGCGATGGTGACGGCGCCGTGGTCGAGCGTGAAGTCGGTGCCGTCGACGGTCACGTCGATGGGCGCCGAGGCGGTGACGGGCGAGTGCGAGCGGTGCCGGTGCGAGAGCTCGTGGGCCGAGTCCTCGTCCTGCGGGGTGAGCCCGATCGGGTCGGAGGCCGGGAAGGTGCCCTCGACGGCGGCGTCGACCTTGGAGTGGTCGTGGCTGGTGTAGTCGACGAGCGCGGTCTCGAAGGCCGACTTGGCCTCGGTGAGCTCGATGCGGTCCTGCGGGCGGCGCGGGCCGGCGATCGAGGGGACGACCGTGGCGAGGTCGAGCTCGAGGTACTCGCTGAAGACGGGCTCGGTGCTCGGGTCGTGCCAGAGCGACTGCAGCTTGGCGTAGGCCTCGACGAGCGCCACCTGGCTCTCGCTGCGGCCGGTGAGGCGCAGGTAGTCGAGGGTGACGTCGTCGATCGGGAACATCGCGGCGGTCGAGCCGAACTCGGGGCTCATGTTGCCGATGGTCGCGCGGTTGGCGAGCGGCACCGAGGCGACGCCCTCGCCGTAGAACTCGACGAACTTGCCGACGACCCCGTGCTTGCGCAGCATGTCGGTGATGGTGAGCACGACGTCGGTCGCGGTCACGCCGGTCGGGATGGCGCCGGAGAGCTTGAAGCCGACGACCTTCGGGATGAGCATCGACACGGGCTGGCCGAGCATCGCGGCCTCGGCCTCGATGCCGCCCACGCCCCACCCGAGCACGCCGAGGCCGTTGACCATCGTGGTGTGCGAGTCGGTGCCGACGCAGGTGTCGGGGTAGGCGCGCAGCACGCCGTCGACCGTGCGCGTGTAGGTGACCTTGGCGAGGTGCTCGATGTTCACCTGGTGCACGATGCCGGTGCCCGGGGGGACGACCTTGAAGTCGTCGAAGGCGGTCTGGCCCCAGCGCAGGAACTGGTAGCGCTCGCCGTTGCGCTCGTACTCGATCTCGACGTTGCGCTCGAGGGCGTTGGCCGAGCCGAAGAGGTCGGCGATGACCGAGTGGTCGATGACGAGCTCGGCGGGGGCCAGCGGGTTGATCTTGTGGGGGTCGCCGCCGAGGGCCGCGACCGCCTCGCGCATCGTCGCGAGGTCGACGATGCAGGGCACGCCGGTGAAGTCCTGCATGACCACGCGCGCGGGGGTGAACTGGATCTCGGTGTCGGGCTCGGCCGAGGGCTGCCACGAGCCGAGGGCGCGGATCTGCTCGGCGGTGACGTTCTTGCCGTCCTCCGTGCGCAGCAGGTTCTCGAGGAGGACCTTGAGACTGAAGGGGAGCTTGTCGTAGCCCGCCACCTTGTCGATGCGGAACACCTGGTACTCGGTGCCTCCGACATCCAGGGTGTCCGTCGAATCGAAGCTGTTCACTGCTGACACGTCGCCGTCTCCTTGAGATCTGCCGGGCATCCGCGCACCGGCCACCGGTCAGCCTAGCCGCCGGGGCGCGCTCGCCCCAGGGGGGCAAGACGGTGCGACATCGCGAGCGGTGAGCCCGGAAATTTATCTTGATGTCGAGATACTTCATGGTAGCACCGGCAGCCGGTGCGCGTCCGCTCTCAGGCCGCGCGGCGCGCGTAGACCGAGCGCACCATGAGCCAGGTGACCCAGAGCACCGCCGCGTAGAGCGGCACGCCCATGAGCAGTCGGGTCGCGGCGAGCGCGCCCGCCTGCTCGCCGAAATACAGCGGCACCTGCACCCCGAGCCGGAGCGAGAACATCCCCACCCACAACCAGGTGGTCACCGTCAGCACCGAGCGCTTCGCCGGATCCTGACGCCACCCGGCGTCGCCGGTCAGAAGCGCGGTGATCACACCGATGAGCGGCCGGCGCACCGCCAGGCTGACGAGCAGCGCCGTCAGCCACACCGCGTTGATGATCAGCCCGAGGAGGAAGTTCTCCTCGGCGCGGCCGGTCGCCAGGGCGAGCCCCGCCGAGATCGCGATGCCGATCAGTCCCACCACCGCGGGAAGGATGGGAGTGCGGGTGACGGCTCGCACGAGCACGAACACCACGGCCATGCCGAGGGGCACCAGCACCGAGGGGGCGACCTCCCCCGTGATGGTGAAGACCACGAGGAAGAGGAACCCGGGCAGCAGCGACTCAACGAGCCCGCGCACGCCGCCCACGGCGGCCCAGAGGTCGGCCGCGGTGGGCCGCTCGCCGGGCGCGACGCGCGCGAACGCGGACTTGCGCGCGGCCTCGGAGAGGGCATCCGTCACCGAGGGAGCGGGGTCGGCGGCACCGTCGGCCGTCCGCGGGTCGCTCGCGGGGCGCGGGGCCTCGTCGCGCGGGCCCTCCTCGGGGCGCGGCTCCGGGCTCATGCGGGGGGTGCGGGAGGAGCGGCGGCGGCCGAGCCCGCGGCACCGGGCGTCGCGGCGGACTGCGTCGCCCCGGCGGGCACCGTGAGCGGGATGAGGTCGCGCGGCGGCATCGGCGTCTGGCCGCGGACGACCACGATGCTGCGGAAGACATCGTCGATCTGCTCGGCGGCCGCCGCGTCGACGGCGCCCTGACCGGCGACGACGCCGCGCAGGAACCACCGGGGCCCGTCGACGCCGATGAAGCGGGCGATGCGCATCGCGCCCGCATCGCCGCCGGCGACGGGGATGCGGGCGATGATCTCGGGGCCGAAAGCGCCCGCGCGCTCGGAGGTCTCGCCGCCCTGCTTCTTGATCTGCTCGGTGATCTGCGCCCGCACCTCGTGCCAGAGCCCGCTCGTGCGGGGGGCGGCGAAGGGCTGCACCTGCAGCGTCGAGCCGGCGTAGTCGATGCCGACGGCGATGACCCGCTTCGAGCCCTCCTCCACCTCGAGCCGCAGCTGCAGGTCGGGCCGGGGCACGATCTTCACCCCGCCGAGATCGACGTAGGGGCGCACCGCGTTGGCCTCGCTCTCGTCGAGCGGTCCGGCGGACTCGCGGTCCTCCGGCGCCGACTTGGCGTCGTCGGGCAGCGGACCGTCGGTCAGGCTCGTGTCGGTCACTCGGGTGCTCCTTCGATCGAGGCGGGTGCTCCACGGTAGCCCGTCGACCCGAAGCCCCGCTCACCGCGGTGGCTGCCCGGCAGCGTCTCGACGGGCACGAACCGGGCGCGCAGCACCTCCTGCACGATCATCTGCGCGATGCGGTCGCCGACCCGCACCTCGAAGGCCTCGCGGGCGTCGGTGTTGAGCAGCGTCACACGGATCTCGCCGCGGTAGCCGGCGTCGACGGTGCCGGGGCTGTTGACGATCGTGATGCCGTGCCGCGCGGCGAGACCGCTGCGGGGCACGATGAGGGCGACGCAGCCGTCCGGCAGGGCGATGGCGGTGCCGGTGCCGATCGTCGCGCGCTCCCCCGGGGGGATGACCACGGCCTCCGCGGCCAGCAGATCGGCGCCCGCGTCGCCGGGGTGCGCGTACTGCGGAACCCGCTCGCCCTGGATGAGCACCTCGACGTCGTTCGGCACGCGTCGAGGCTAGTGCATGGTCGAATAGGGGGCATGACGAGCTATCGCGAGCGACTGTGGCCCTCCGCCTGGATGTACGGCGTCATCGCGCTCGTCATCCCCGCGACACTGCTCGTCTTCTCCCCCATCGACCTCATCGTCGGCGGGGTCGTCGCGATCGTGCTCGCCGCCGGCAGCACCGCGCTGCTGCTGACGTCGGCCCCCGAGATCGCGGTGGGCGACGGGATGCTCCGCGCGGGCCGCGCGAGCATCCCCGTCGCCCTCACCGGCGAGGCGGTCGTGGCCCGCGGCGACGACGCGCGGCACGAGAAGGGCCCGGGCGGGGATGCTCGCGCCTGGCTCATGCTGCGCGGCTGGGTCGAGCCGGTCGTGCGCATCGCGGTGCTCGACCCCGACGACCCCGCCCCCTACTGGCTGCTGTCGACCCGGCGGCCGGAGCAGCTCGTGGCCGCGCTGCGCGCCGAGCGCGCGGCCGCGGCGGCCTGAGGTTCGCGCCGCTCGACCCGCGGGGACCCGCCGCCGGCGACGGCGCCGCACAACGTGAACGGCCGCCGCCCCGGGTGAGGGGCGACGGCCGTGAGGTCGTGATGGTGCGTCAGGCGGCGCACTCCCGGCAGACGGCGCCGAGCTTCTCCTCGTGGTCGAGCTGCGAGCGGTGCTTCACGAGGAAGCAGCTCACGCAGGTGAACTCGTCGGCCTGCGGCGGCAGCACGACGACGTCGAGGTCGAGGTCGGCGAGGTCGGCGCCGCCGAGCTCGAACCCGGGGTTGTCGGCGTCCTCGGCGTCGACGACGCCCGACATCTTGTCGGGCACGCGCTCCTGCAAGGCCTGGATCGAGTCGGTGTCCTCGTCGGTCTTGCGGGGTGCGTCGTAATCGGTAGCCATGGTGTCCGTTCTGGGGGTGTCTCAGGAGGGTGGATCGAGGGGAGGACGCTGCAGGAAGACGTCGAGGGCCGCGGTCGGCGGGCACAGTTTGCAGGAAGGCCCTGCGAAACGCAAACCCTCTCAGAACCCTCATCTCGGGCCTGCTCGAGCGCCAACTCGCGGCACGCCCGCGCTATTCCCGGGATGCGGCCCCCCGCCGTGGGATGCTGTGCCCGACCACCGCGAACGAGAGGGTCTCGTCATGGACGAACTCACCGCCATCGGAGCCGAGAACGGCGCCCTGATCGTCGTCTCCGCTGACGGAGCGCGCTACCGCGTTCCCATCACCGAGGCGCTCCACACCGCTCTGCGGCAGAACCGGCCGGCCGCCGCGGCGGCCCACCGGGTGTCGCCGCGGGAGGTGCAGACGCTCATCCGCTCGGGCCTCTCGGCCGCCGAGGTCGTCGAGCGCACGGGTGAGCCCCTCGAGTACGTGCAGCGCTTCGAGGGCCCGGTGCTCGCCGAGCGCGAGTACGTCGTCACCGCCGCGCGCAGCGTCCCCGTCGCCGTGGCCGCCGACACCGAGACCGGCGTCGCCGCCCACACCTTCGGCGGGGTCATCGACTCGCGGCTCGACGACGTCTCGGCGACGGAGGTGCGCTGGGCGAGCCGCAAGCTCGAGCAGCACTGGCTCGTGACCGTCTCCTTCCTCGAGGGCGAGACGGAGCGCGAGGCGCGGTGGACCTTCGAGCCGAAGAAGTCGGCGCTCGTCCCCGCGAACCACGAGGCCCAGTCCCTCTCGCAGCAGAGCGAGACCCCGGCGACCCTCATCCCCCGCCTGCGCGCCGTGCCCGCGGCCGACGCCGACGACCGCAGCCGCTTCGACAGCGGCGCCTTCCTGCTCTCCGACGACCTCGGCGACGCGCCGGTGGCGATCAGCTCGCCGTCCTCCCCCGCCTCCTCGCCCGCCGCGCCGATCTCGATCGCTCCCGCCCGCACCGGCGTGCGGACGGCCCCGGAGCAGGAGCAGACCGCGGACGTCTCCAACACCGCCGACCTGCTCGAGGCGCTGCGCCGCCGCCGCGGGGAGCGGGAGCCGGCCCCCCAGGACGACCGGGAGACCTCGCGGGCGGCGCACCCGTCGACGGGGAGCATCCGCATCATCGACATCCCGCTGGACATGGGCGAGGACGCGGCCGCCGAGCCGGAGGACGACGCTCCCGCACCCCGATCCATCGCGCCCATCGACGGCGCCGATGCGGGCCGCACCGCGAACCGTCGCGGCCGCGCCGCGATGCCCAGCTGGGACGAGATCGTGTTCGGCGCCCGGCCGGACGAGGACCCGGCCTGAGCCCCGCCCCTGCGCCTCGGCGCGGTGGGGGTCAGGCGGCGTAGGCGCCCCAGCGCGCGAGCGGGATGCGCGTCTCCTCCGGCGACAGCGATCCGTGCTGCCCGACCATCGCCAGCGAGCGCGGCGTCGCCGTCCGCTCGTCGTAGTACGCGACCGCGGCGCGCGCCGCGACGAGCACGTCGCCGATGCGCGGCAGCACCTCCGGGCGCACGGCGCCGAACCAGCCCGCGTCGATCGCCTCCTGTCGCGTGACCACCCAGGCGCGCGCGCCCTCCGCCGCCCGCCACCGCTCGAGCACCGCCGCGGGATCGGCGTCGTCCTCGAGGGCGAGCTGCAGGCAGCGCGGCTCCCCCGCCACGTGGCGCACGCCCTCCCACACCGGATCGTCGGCCGCGATCACGAGCCGGCGGTGCTCGGGCACGTCGAGCATGCCGTGGTCGGCGGTCAGCAGGAGCCCGGCGTCGGCGGGCAGGAGCCGCTCGACGGGCGCGAGCGCGGCATCCAGCTCCTCCAAGCGGTGCAGCCACTGCTCGGAGGCGGCGCCGTGGGCGTGCCCGGCCGAGTCGAGCTCGGGGATGTAGACGTAGACCAGGCGGCGGCCCGGGGCAGCGAGCTCGGCGAGGGCCGCGTCGATGCGATCGGCGATGCTCGCGGCCCCGACATAGCGCGCCCCGCGCAGCACGGCCTCGGTGAAGCCCGTGGAGCGGTACCGCTCCGGCGCGACGACGACCGGCTCGACGCCGTCGTCGGCTGCGGTCTCGAAGACGGTGGGGTTCGGCTGCCAGTCGCGCGGCGCCATGCGCTCGCCCCAGTCGGAGAGGAGCGTGACGACGCGGTCGTGCGCGGCATCCACCGCGCTGTAGCCCGTCAGCCCGTGCTCGCCCGGCAGCAGGCCGGTGGTGAGGCTCGCGAGCGCCGACGAGGTGGTGGAGGGAAGCCCGAGTGGATGCTCCCGCCCTTCTTGGGCACCGCGGCGAGCATCCGCCGCGCATGCCCCGCGCGAGCGCCGAGCGGCGCCGAGCCCAGGCCGTCGACGAGCACCACGGCGGCGCTGCGCGCGGGAGGCAGGGAGAGCAGCGACTGCCCGCCCGTGAGGGAGGCCGACGCGCCCGCGAGCACGTGCCGCAGTGACGGGGTCTGCGCCCCCCTCGCCGGTAGCATGGGGGCCATCCTATGACTCCCCCTCCTGCGCCCCGATCGTCCCCTGCCAGCACCGACGAGCCCCTCGGCGAACGCATCGACGACGTCGATCTGAACGACGAGATGCAGGGCTCGTTCCTCGAGTACGCGTACTCGGTCATCTACTCCCGCGCTCTGCCCGATGCGCGCGACGGCCTCAAGCCCGTGCAGCGACGCATCCTCTACATGATGAGCGAGATGGGGCTGCGGCCCGACCGCGGGCACGTCAAGTCGGCGCGCGTAGTCGGCGAGGTCATGGGCAAGCTGCACCCGCACGGCGACACCGCCATCTACGACGCGCTCGTGCGCCTCGCGCAGGACTTCACCCTGCGCGTGCCGCTCGTCGACGGGCACGGCAACTTCGGCTCGCTCGACGACGGCCCGGCCGCCGCCCGCTACACCGAGGCCCGCATGGCCCCGCCCGCGATGGCGATGGTCGACGACCTCGGCGAGGACGTCGTCGACTTCGTGCCCAACTACGACAACCAGCTGCTGCAGCCCGAGGTGCTGCCCGCAGCCTTCCCCGCCCTGCTCGTCAACGGCGCGAGCGGCATCGCCGTCGGCATGGCGACGAACATGGCCCCGCACAACCTCATCGAGGTCGTCGGGGCCGCGCGGCACCTGCTGGACAACCCCGGGGCCTCACTCGACGAGCTGATGGCCTACGTGCCCGGCCCCGACCTGCCGACCGGCGGCACGATCATCGGCCTCGACGGCATCAAGGACGCTTACGCGACCGGCCGCGGCTCGTTCAAGACGCGGGCCAAGGTGTCGATCGAGCCCATCACCGCGCGCAAGACCGGCATCGTCGTCACCGAGCTGCCGTACCTCGTCGGCCCCGAGAAGGTGATCGAGAAGATCAAGGACGGCGTGCAGTCGAAGAAGCTCGCCGGCATCAGCGACGTCACCGACCTGACCGACCGCACCCACGGGCTGCGCCTCGTGATCGGCATCAAGACGGGCTTCAGCCCGGACGCCGTGCTCGAGCAGCTCTACCGGTACACGCCCCTCGAGGACGGCTTCTCGATCAACGCCGTGGCCCTGGTCGACGGCCGGCCGCAGACCCTCGGCCTGCGGGAGCTGCTGCAGGTCTACGTCGACCACCGCATCCGCGTCGTCACGCGCCGCAGCCGCTACCGCCTCGACCGCCGGCGCGAGCGCCTGCACCTCGTCGAAGGGCTGCTCGTCGCGATCCTCGACATCGACGAGGTCATCCAGGTCATCCGCGCCTCCGACGACGCCGACCAGGCGCGGCAGAGGCTCATGAGCGTGTTCGACCTGTCGACCCTGCAGAGCGACTACATCCTCGAGCTGCGGCTGCGCCGCCTGACCCGCTTCAGCCGCATCGAGCTCGAGGCCGAACGCGATCAGCTGCGCGCCGAGATCGCCGAGCTCGAGACGCTGCTCGGCGATCCGCAGCGGGTGCGGGCGGTCGTGGGCGACGAGCTCGAGGCCACCGCCGAGCGCTTCGGGACCCCTCGCCGCACGCTGCTCACCGAGGCCAGCGCATCCATCGCGGCGCCGCGATCGCGCGGGGCGGCGCCCCTGCTCGAGATCGCCGACTCGCCCTGCCGGGTGCTCCTGTCGACGACGGGCCGCGCGGTGCGCGTCGACCTCGGCGAGGATGCCCCGCTCACCCCGCCCGCCCGGCGCAGCAAGCACGACGCCATCCTCAGCGCCGTCGACACGACCGCCCGCGGCGACCTCGTCGCGATCACCTCGCGCGGCCGCTTCGTGCGCTTCACGCCCGTCGGCCTGCCGGGCGTGCCCGCCAACTCCATGCAGCTGGCGGCCGGCACGCGTCTGCGCGACTACATCGGGCTCACGGACGCGACGGAGTCGATCGTCGCGATCGTCGACCCCGCGCATCCCGCCCCCCTCGCGATCGGCACGCGCGACGGCGTCGTCAAGCGGGTGACCCCGGGCGCCTACCCGCCGAAGCCGGAGGGCGAGGTCATCGCCCTGAAGGCCGGCGACGAGGTCGTCGGCGCCGCCCCCGCGCCCGACGACCGCGAGCTCGTCTTCGTCACCTCGGATGCGCAGCTGCTGCACTTCGGTGCCGAGCAGGTGCGCCCCCAGGGGATGCCCGCCGGCGGCATGGCCGGCGTCAAGCTCGGCGCCGGTGCGCGCGTCGTGCACTTCTCGGTCGTCGACCCAACGGCGGCGACCGTCGTCACGGTGTCCGGATCGAGCCAGACCATCGCGGGCACCGATCCCGGCCGCGCCAAGGTCAGCGACTTCTCCGAGTTCCCCGGCAAGGGCCGCGCGACCGGCGGCGTACGCTGCCACGCGTTCCTCAAGGGCGAGGACGCGCTGCAGCTCGCCTGGGTCGGAGCGGTCCCTCTCGCGGTCGGGCCCGACGGCGCCGCGCGAACGCTGCCCGAGGGCGGCGCCCGCCGCGACGGCTCGGGCACGCCGCTCGACGCCGTGATCGGGTCGATCGGCTCGCCGATCGCCTGAGGGCGGTGAGGCGGGATGCTCCGCTCACCGCGAGCGGAGCATCCATTCGGCGCTCAGACGTCGATGCGATCCCGGTCGAGGCCCTGCCCGGCGATGATGAAGTCCTTGCGGGGCGCGACCTCGTTGCCCATGAGCAGCTCGAAGACCTTCGACGACATCTCGGCGTCGCTGACGCGGACGCGGCGCAGGGTGCGGTGGCGGCGGCTCATCGTCGTGTCGGCGAGCTGGTCGGCGTCCATCTCGCCGAGGCCCTTGTAGCGCTGGATCGGGTCCTGGTACCGCTTGCCCGACTTCTTCAGGGCGGCGAGCACGCCCTGCAGCTCCTTCTCGCTGTAGGTGTAGATCGTCTCGTTCGGCTTCGAGCCGGGGTTCATGACGACGACCCGGTGCAGCGGCGGCACGGCGGCGAAGACGCGGCCCTCGTCGATCATGGGGCGCATGTAGCGGAAGAAGAGGGTGAGCAGCAGCGTGCGGATGTGGGCGCCGTCGACGTCGGCGTCGGCCATGATGATGACCTTGCCGTAGCGGGCCTGCGCGAGGTCGAAGGTGCGGCCCGAGCCGGCGCCGATGACCTGGATGATCGAGGCGCACTCGGCGTTCGAGAGCATGTCGCTCACCGAGGCCTTCTGCACGTTGAGGATCTTGCCGCGGATGGGCAGCAGCGCCTGGTACTCGCTGTCGCGCCCGAGCTTCGCGGTGCCGAGCGCGCTGTCGCCCTCGACGATGAACAGCTCGCTGTTCTCCACGTCGTTCGAGCGGCAGTCGACGAGCTTGGCCGGCAGGGACGAGCTCTCGAGGGCGTTCTTGCGCCGCTGGGTCTCCTTGTGGGCGCGGGCCGAGATGCGGCTCTTCATCTCGGAGACGACCTTGTCGAGCACGAGCGAGGTCTGCGCCTTGTCGTCGCGCTTCGGCGAGGCGAAGCGCTCCTTCAGCGCGCTCGTCAGCACCGCGGCGACGATGGAGCGCGCTCCGGGCGTGCCGAGGATCTCCTTCGTCTGACCCTCGAACTGCGGCTCGGGGATGCGCACGGTGAGCACCGCGGTGAGGCCCGCGAGCACGTCGTCCTTCTCCAGCTTGTCCGAGCCCGCCTTCAGACGGCGCGCGTTCTTCTCCACCTCGGCGCGCAGGAGCTTCAGCAGCCCCTGCTCGAAGCCGGCCTGGTGGGTGCCGCCCTTCGGCGTGGCGATGATGTTGACGTAGCTCTTCAGCACGGTCTCGTACCCGGTGCCCCAGCGGAGGGCGATGTCGACGACGCACTCGCGCTCGAGCTCGGTCGGCACCATGTGCCCGTTGGCCTGCAGCACGGGCACCGTCTCGGTGAAGGTGCCCGTGCCGGTGATGCGCCAGGTGTCGGTGAGGGGGGCGTCGGCGGCGAGGTACTCGGCGTACTCGCTGATGCCGCCCGCGTACTCGAAGGTCTCGGTGCTCGGCGCATCCCCCCGTTCGTCGGCGATGGAGATGCGCAGGCCCGGCACCAGGAAGGCGGTCTGCCGGGCGCGCCCGACGAGGTCCTCGGTCTGGAAGGCGGCCCCGCGGGTGAAGATCTGCGGGTCGGCCCAGTACCGGATGCGCGTGCCGGTGGTCGCCTTCGCCACCTTCCCGACGTCGCGCAGCACGCTGTTCGAGACGAAGGGCGTGAAGGGCGCGTCGGGGCGCGGGCCCTCAGGACCGTCGTCGAAGATGCCGGGCTCGCCGCGGTGGAACGACATCGCCCAGGTGCGGCCGGCGCGGTCGACCTCGACGTCGAGTCGCTCGGAGAGGGCGTTGACGACCGAGGCGCCGACGCCGTGCAGTCCGCCGGAGGCCGCGTAGGAGCCGGAGCCGAACTTGCCGCCGGCGTGCAGCTTCGTGAAGACGACCTCGACGCCCGAGAGCCCCGTCTTGGGCTCGATGTCGACGGGGATGCCGCGGGCGCGGTCGCGCACCTCGACACTCTGGTCGGCGTGCAGGATGACCTCGATCGATGAGCCGTGCCCGCCGAGCGCCTCATCGACCGAGTTGTCGATGATCTCCCACAGGCAGTGCATGAGCCCGCGCGAGTCGGTCGATCCGATGTACATGCCGGGGCGCTTGCGCACCGCCTCGAGCCCCTCGAGCACCGAGAGGTGGTGGGCGTTGTAATCGGATTGGGCCACGGGAACCGCCTTGGTGCGTCGGTGATGATTCGGGTCGATGCGGGATGCTGCGGCCCTCGCCGGGGCCTCCGACAGCCTATTCGCGCGCGACCCCGGCGCCCCGCCCCCACGCGGGCCGCGCCTACGCTGTGGCCGGGCCTTCCGCGGTCAGCGAAAACGCCCGTCGATTGGCACCGAACCTCAGGGCCGGTGTGTTCGAATACAGGTCAGCAGGTTTTGCTGACGATCCAGGAAGCGAGGGAAACCCCCATGACGCAACTCACCAGCGAGAGCCCCGAGATCGTCACCGCCCAGCCCCTCACGGTGGCCGACCGCTGCGACAGCTGCGGCGCCCAGGCCTACGTGCGCGTGACCCTCGCCACCGGCGAGCTGCTGTTCTGCGCGCACCACGGCACGAAGTTCCGCGAGAAGCTCTCCGGTCAGGCCCTCGCCTGGCACGACGAGTCGAGCCGTCTGCACGACTGAGCTCCGGCGTGCTGAGCGCCCACGATCCACCCCGAGAACCCGGCCCCGTGCCGGGTTCTCGGCATTAAGGTCGGTGCGACCGGTCGATGCCGACCGGCAGGTGCACGCGCGGGATGCGCGGCGAGACCCGCAGCAGGATCTCCTCCCCGATCGTCCCGATCGCCTCGGCCAGCGTCGTGGCCGAGCGCTCGCCCTGGCCGCCGGGGCCGAAGACGGTCACCGGATCGCCGACGGCCGCGCCCGGCCAGCGCGCCACCGCGAGGGTATCGGCGTCGACCCGCTGGAGCGCGCGCGGGCCCTCGGGCGTCCCCACCTCGACCCGCCCCGCGAGCGTCGACGGCACGCCGTCGAGCGATCCGATCCCGACGAGCACCTCGTCCTCGCCGACGGCCGTGACCGCACCCCGCAGCGCCGCCACCGGGCGCAGGCCGAGCTCGGCCGCCCGCGGACCGTCGGCGGAGCGCACGCCGTAGCAGAAGGCCCCGATGCGCACCGCGTCGTAGCGGAACTCCGGGCGGGCGAAGGCCGCCGCGCTCGCCGCCAGGTGGCGCAGCTCGATGCGGCAGCCGGCGACGGCGAGCTGCTCGAGCGCCGCGTCGAAGAGCGCCCGCGCCGCGTCGTCCTCGGCGTCGCTCGCCTCGGCGATATGGCTCCAGGCGCCGACGATGACGATCGCCCCGGCCTCCTCGTGCACGCGCGCGCGGGCGACGGCGGGCGACCACTCCTCGGGGCGGAAGCCGTTGCGGTGCAGACCGGTGTCGACCTTGAGGTGCACGCGGGCGGTCGCGCCGCGGGCCGCCGCGATCGCGGCCACCTCCTCGAGCTGCGCGGCGTCGCCGAGACCGAGATCGATGGCGGCGTCGACGGCGGCGCCGAGCAACGGGGATGCTCCCGCCGGCCAGGCGATGATGCGGGGTCCCTCCCCCACCAGCCTCCGCACCGCGAGCGCGGTGCCGAGGTCGGAGACGCCGAAGCTCGTGACGCCGGCGTCGATCGCCGTGCGGACGACCGGCGCGAGCCCCTGCCCGTAGGCGTCGTCCTTCACGACGAGGATGAGTTCGGCGGGCGCGACGCGCGCACGCACCGCCTCGAGGTTGTCGCGCAGCGCGGTGTGGTCGACGACGAGCGCGGGGGCGCTGTAGGCGGCGGGGGCGCTCATGCGACGTCCTCCCGCGCGCAGCGCAGCGCGATCGCGGTGAGCAGCTCCGGCCCCGTCATGCCGGTGATGGCGGCCCACTCATCGAGCACGGGCTCGCCGCGCTCGGCCGCCCCGAGCAGCACGACCGGTGCGCCGACGGCGACGTCGAGGTCGCCGAGATCGACGACCAGGACGTCCATCGCCACGCGCCCGACGATCGGACGGCGACGCCCCTCGATCGCCACCGCGGCGGCGTTGCCGAGTGCGCGCACGATGCCGTGGCTGTAGCCGCCGGGCACGAGCGCGATGCGGGTGTCGTGCGCCGCCCGGTGGGTGAGGCCGTACGAGACGCCCTCCCCCGCGCGCAGCGCCTTGGTCGAGGCCACCGAGGAGACGAGCGTGCAGACCGGCGACCCGCCCGACCCGGACAGGCCGAGCAGCAGGTCGAGGTCGAGGTCGGCGGGCGGCTCGGCCGGCTCCAGCCCGAGGGCGCGCGCCGCGGCGACGTCGGCCTCGTCGAGCACCGCGCGGCGCAGCCCGGCCTCGGCGAGCACCCGGCCGATGCGCTCGAGGCCGCAGCCCCGGGCATCCCGTCGCAGATCGGCGACCGCCTCGGGGTCGCTCGCGGCGAGGACGGCCGCGTTCGACCGCAGCGCCGACCGGGAGAGGCGAAGGACGGGCGCCGTCAGCGGGCCGCCCGCACCGGGTGCGCTCACCGCGTCCCGGCGTCGCGGATGGCCCGCTCGTGCAGCGGCCGCGTGCCCCGCCGGATGCCGGTCGCGCTCACGCGCGTCTCGTAGAGGCCGGGGATCCAGTTGCCCTCGAGCAGCACCGGTCGGTCGGGGCCGATGGCGACGTCCCAGCCCACGTAGGGCACCTCGGGGATGCGCCGCGCCGCCTCGTCGAGCATGGCGAGCGCCTCGTCCCAGAGCGGCAGCTGGAAGTCGACGATCGACTCGCCGGAATCGGGGTGGGTCTCGTAGCGGCTCTTGTGCCGCCCGGTGTGGCCCGGGCCGACCGCGCGCCCGTGCTCGTCGAGCATCGTGAAGAAGCCGCCCCAGGTGAACTGGTCGCTCACCGCGCCGCGGCCGAACTTCTGCGCGACGACGACGGGCCGCACCGTCTCGCCGTCGAAGTAGGTGGTGATGCGCGTGGTGTTGACCGTGCCGGCGCAGTACTTCGCGAGATAGGGATGCTGGACGATGGGCTGCTCGATGAGCACCTGCCCCTTCTCGACCAGGTCCGCGTGGAACGCCGGCCAGTCGGAGACCTCGGCCGTGTCGTAGCGGAAGACGCCCTTGCCCTCCCGGCTGACCGGCACCTTCGCGATGATGACGGGGTGTCGCTCGGCGAAGGCGCGCAGCGCCTCGGCGTCGGCCGTGCCGAGCTCGATCCACTCCCGGTGCAGGAACTCGGCGAAGGCCGTGTTGAAGGCGATCTTGTTCTCGAAGGTCTTCGAGGCCTCGCGGTCGTTGAGCGCGGTCGCGAGGTGGTGCTGCAGCAGCGAGGTCATGAAGGTCGCGCGCTCGGCGCGGGTGAGCAGCGCGAAATCGGCCTCGTAGTAGTCGAGGTAGGCCGTGTCGCGGAACGCGGCGGAGTACAGCATGTCGACGAGCACCGGCACGGGGTGCTTGCCCTGCTCCTTCGAGATCTGGGTGGCGAAGCCCCAGACGCGGCCGAGCCGGAACGATCGGGCCCGGTTCGCGAGGTAGCGCGCCCGCGCCTTCAGAGAGATTGCCATGACGGTTCGTGCGCCCTTCCCACGGGTCGTCGGCCGCGGGACGATGCGCTCCCGATGCCGACGGCGAGCAGCCAGACTATCGCGGCGCGGGCGCCCGGAGCGGCCGCGGGCGAGCGTGTACCGTGATCGAATGCGCCAATCCGGTCTCCGTCTCCGCTACCTCGCCGAACGGGCCGTGCGCCTCAACCCCACCAACCTCATGGAGTGCGCGCGGCAGGCGAAGCGCATCTCGAAGGCCCCGCTGCCGGTCATCGTCGCCGACATGCTCTGGTGCTCAGTGCGCTACGAGATGGCGTTCCGCGACTACGCCGTGTGGGACATCCGCTCGCTGTCGGCCGCCGAGCGCGCGACGTGGATGACCCACCCGAAGGCGTTCCGCCTCAACACGACACTCAACGGCGCGGACTCGCGCGCGATCCTCGGCGACAAGCCGCGCTTCTACCGCGACTTCGCCGACATGATCCGCCGCGAATGGCTCGATGCGGCTGACGCCGGGCTGCCCGAGGTCGAGGCCTTCCTCGCCCGCCACCCCCGCGTACTGGCGAAGCCCCCGCACGGCGAGGGCGGCGCGGGCATCAGCATCTACGCGCTGGGCGAGGACATCGTCGACGTGGCCGCCTGGCGGCAGTCGATCATCGACCGTGGGCAGAGCCTCATCGAGGAGGTCATCCCCCAGCACGAGCGGATGGCCGCCCTCTACCCCGGCAGCGTCAACACCGTGCGCATGATCACCTACCGCAAGCCCGACGGCGAGCTCGTCGTCATCGCCGCCGTGCTGCGCATCGGCAACGGCGGCGTCATCGACAACTTCGCCGGCGGCGGCATGTTCACCATGCTCGACGAGCACGGGGTCGCGCTCTGGCCGGGCGTCGATAAGCAGTCGAACATCTACCGCGAGCACCCCGTCACCGGTGTCGCGATCCCCGGCTTCGCCGTGCCGGAGTACGACGCGGTGCTCACCATGATCGACGAGGCCTCCCGCCGGCTCCCGACCGTGCCCTACGTCGGATGGGACATCGCGATCACGCCGGACGGGCCCGCGCTCATCGAGGCGAACCACAACTCGAGCGTGTTCCAGATGAAGCCCTCAGCATCGGGCATCCGCACCGGCCTGCTCGACCGCTACCGCGACGCGGTCGGTCCCGGCGTGCTCGACCGCCGACGCTGAGACCCGCCGCCGCGTCTCAGCGGCCGAAGCGGCCGCGCAGCAGACCGATGCCCAGCCGCAGCTCCGGCGCGCGCAGCGCGGCCAGCACGGCGACGTAGACGACGACGGCGACGAGCCCGATCACGAGCGTGCCGAGCGCTCCGAACAGCTTGTCCGCGAGCATCCACCCCTCGGGGCCGCCGCTCATCAGGTACGCGCCCCAGCCGGCCGCGCCCGCCGGGATCGCGGCCACGGCGAAGCGCGCGAGCGCGCCGAGCGCGCGACCGAGACCGAAGGGGCCGATGCGGCGGCGCAGCAGCACGGCCGCGAGCGCCAGCTGCACGATGCCCGCGACGGTCTGCCCCGCGGCCACGGCGGCGGTCAGCGTGGCGTCGCTCGCGAGCGCCACCGCGACGAAGGTGAGGATGACGACGAGCGAGCCCTGCACGAGGGTGAACCAGAAGGGCGTGCGGGTGTCGCCGTAGGCGTAGAAGGTGCGCTGCACGACGAACAGCACCGCCATCGGCGTCAGCGCGAAAAGGAACGCGATGAGCACCGGGGCGGAGGCGAGGGCGTCGGCCGTGTTGTTCGTGAAGATGCGCGCCGCCGGGGCGGCGGCGGCGATCACGGCGGCGGCAGCGACGACGATGAAGAGGCCGAGCACGCGGATCGCGCTGTCGATGTCGGCGCGCAGCTCCTCGTGGCGCTCCGCCGCGACGTGCTCGCTGATGCGCGTGAAGTACGGCGTTCCGATCGACAGCACGATGAGCGAGTAGGGCAGCATGTAGACGAGCCAGGCGTTCTGCCAGACGAACACCGAGGCGTCATCGCCGGAGACGTCGGAGATCTGCTGCTGCTGCAGGATGCCGGCGGAGAGCCCCACGAGCATGGTCGCGAAGGTCCAGCCCGCGCGGCGGCTGAGCCCGCGCAGCCCCATGCCGCGCCAGTGGAAGTCGAACCGCAGCGGGATGCCCGTCCGCCGCCAGAACAGCAGCAGCAGCAGGGTCTGCGCGATGATGCCGAGGGTCGCGGTGCCCGCCAGCGCCGCGATGCCGACCGGGCTCCACTGGTCGAGGTCGGTGCGATCGGCGCCGAACACGGCGATGACGACGACGAAGCCGGCGATCGAGACGACGTTGTTGACGATGGGAGCCCAGGCGTACGGCGCGAAGATGCCCCGAGCGTTGAGCGTCTCGCCCATGAGCGCGAACATGCCGTAGAAGAACAGCTGCGGCATGCACCAGTAGGCGAACGCCGTCGCGAGCGCCTGCTGCTCGGCGGTGAACTTCGCCGCGAACAGCCAGACGAGCGCCGGTGCCAGCAGCGTCGCGATGATCGTGACGACCAGCAGCAGCACGACCCCCATCGTGAGCAGCTTCGGCAGCACCGAGCGCCCGCCGTCGGGCTGCGCGCTCACGGCGACGACGTGCGGCACGATCACGCCCGTGAGCAGGCCGGTCGAGATGACCATGAGCAGGGCGTTCGGCAGCTGGTTCGCGGTGGCGAAGGCGTCGCTCGCCTGACCGATCGCGCCGATCGCGGCCACCAGCACGATCGTGCGCAGCAGCCCGCTCGCCCGCGATGCGAGCGTGCCGACGGCGATGACGGCGCTGGAGCGCGCCAGGCTCATGCGGGGCGGACGATGCCGAGCGGCGTGCTCTCGTGCCCCTGACCGAGCGGGTTGTCCTTCAGGATGCGCACGAGCAGCCGCTCGCGCTCCGCCGAGACCGTCGACCCGAGGATGTTGCCGCCGAGGTCGTTGATGTCGACGACGGCGACGTCGACCGCCACCGGCAGCGCCCGCTTCAGCTGCGCCGCCACCCGCTTCGGGTTCTCGGGCACGAGCACGACCTGGTGGTTGTACGGCGGGATCGTGTGGGCCGTGGGCCCGTCGATCCCTCGAGCCTTGGGCCCGGCCACGCGGTAGAAGTCGCCCGTACGGCCGAAGACCTTCGTGACGGCCGAGACGCCGGCCGCGAGCAGGATGCGCGGCGTGCCGCACTCGCGCAGCGCCATCTCCATCGTCTCCGGGATGCCCAGGCCGATGCCGAACGAGGTCTTCGTCACGTACTTCGACAGGAAGGTCGCGAGCTTGCGCGGCTCGATGTCCTCCATTGGGAACGAGCGCCCCTGCGAGATCGCGACGATCTTCTCGGTCACGAACAGCAGGTCGCCCGGCTGCAGGTGGCCCGCCGTGTAGCGCGTCACGACCTCGACGATGTCGTCGTCGGCGGTCACGACGTGGGTGCGCAGCGGGATGCGCGAGTAGCGGGCGCCGTCGATCTCGACCGCGAGGGTCTTGCCCTCGTTGGGCGTCGCGGCGTCGGGGGTGGCGGTCATGCGGTGCTCTCCTGTCGCTGGGTGCGGTGCGGCGGTCTACTCGAGGTAGTCGCGCAGCGCCTGCGACCGCGAGGGGTGCCGCAGCTTCGCCATCGTCTTCGACTCGATCTGGCGGATCCGCTCGCGCGTCACCCCGAAGGTATCGCCGATCTGGTCGAGCGTCTTCGGCATGCCGTCGCCGAGGCCGAAACGCATGCGGATGACGCCCGCCTCGCGCTCGGAGAGCGAATCGAGCAGGCTCTCGAGCTGCTTCTGCAGCATCGTGAACCCGACGGCGTCCGCCGGCACGACGGCCTCGGTGTCCTCGATCAGGTCGCCGAACTCGCTGTCGCCGTCCTCGCCGAGGGGCGTGTGCAGCGAGATCGGCTCGCGACCGTACTTCTGCACCTCGATGACCTTCTCGGGGGTCATGTCGAGCTCGCGGCTGAGCTCCTCGGGCGTGGGCTCGCGCCCGAGATCCTGCAGCATCTGCCGCTGGACGCGGGCCAGCTTGTTGATGACCTCGACCATGTGCACCGGGATGCGGATGGTGCGGGCCTGGTCGGCCATGGCGCGCGTGATCGCCTGGCGGATCCACCAGGTCGCGTACGTCGAGAACTTGAAGCCCTTGGTGTAGTCGAACTTCTCGACGGCGCGGATGAGGCCGAGGTTGCCCTCCTGGATGAGGTCGAGGAACTGCATGCCGCGCCCGGTGTAGCGCTTGGCGAGGGAGACGACGAGTCGCAGGTTCGCGCCGAGCAGGTGGTTCTTGGCGCGCTGGCCGTCCTTCACGACCCAGGAGAGCTCGCGGCCGAGCTGCGTGCGCTTCTCCTTGTCGGTCATCGAGCCGAGCTTCTCCTCGGCGAAGAGCCCCGCCTCGATCCGCATGGCGAGCTCGACCTCCTCCGCGGCGTTGAGGAGGGGCACCTTGCCGATCTGCTTCAGGTAGTCCTTGACCGGGTCGGCGGTCGCTCCGGTGATGGTCTGCGAGTAGACCGGCACCTCGTCGTCGTCGGAGTTGTTGAGCACGATGGCGCCGGTCGGGAGCGGGCCCGCCGCGGCGGCGTCCTTCTCGTCGTCGTCGTCATCGGCGTCGTCGGCGCTGTCATCGCTCGCGGCCGCGGGAGCTTCGCTCCCCGCCGCCTCGACCACGACGGGCTCGGCATCGTCCTCATCGGACTCGCCCTCGTCCGCCCCGGCCGCGCTCGCGGCCTTCTTCGCGGCCGTCTTCTTCACGGGCGCCTTCTTGGCGGGCGCAGCCGCGGTCGTCTCGGCCGCTGCCGGTGCCTTGGCGGCGGCCGGCTTCTTCGCCGGGGCCTTCTTGGCGGGAGCCGCCTTCGCGGCGGTCGTCGTGGTGCCGGCGCCGGTGGGCGCCTCGGTCTCGGTCGACGCGGGGGCGTCGGTGGTGGTTCGGGTGGCCATGGAACCCTCTTTCGCGATCATCCCGCGGCGGAGCCGCCGGGCATTGCAGCCGGGAGACGCCGCCTCCGGGCAGAACAACGACCCATGTCAAGTCGCGGTGCTCGCGCGCTCTGCAGGAGAGCGATGCGGGCGGTGCGACCGACCGGGTCGTGAACCTCAATTATCGCACATCTTTGCGAGAGCGACGCGCACGTCGCCGGCGCACCATCGCGACCCACAGGGGCGCGACCGCGATGCCCTCGTCCTCCTGCAGGCGGCGCCGCGTGCGCCGTCGGGCCAGCAGCAGCGGCACGAGCGCCGCGGCGATGACCGGGAACTGGATCGCGAAGGCGATCCTCCAGTTCTCCCAGGCGTAGAGCTCGGCCGGCGCCGCGCCCGGGCTCAGCGCGTCGAGGGCCAGCCCGATCGCCAGCAGCAGCACGACCGAGATCGAGAACCCGCCCACGTTCACGAACCCCGATGCCGCGCCCTGGCTCGGGCCGGGGTTGAAGGTGCGCGCGAAATCGAAGCCGATGAGCGAGCCGGGGCCGCCGACCGCGATCACGACGAGCAGGCCGACGATCACCGCGAGCGGGGGCCGGTCCGGCCAGAGCAGGACGACCGCCCACGCCGCCCCCATCGCGGCGACGATGCCGAGCACGATGCTCGAGCGCCGGTACGGGAACCGCGCCGAGAGGAGCCCGATGACGGGCCCGATGAGAGCTCCGGCCACCACCACGATGCTCAGCAGCGCCGAGGCGAGGGTCGGTCCGTAACCGAGACCGACGGAGAGCGCCGGGAACCCCCACAGCATGACGAGCACCGTGCCGGGCGAGCCGCTGACGGCGTGGGCCCAGAACGCGAGTCGGGTGCCCGGGCGGCGCAGGGCATCCCTCAGCTGGCCGAGGGCGATCGCGAGCGAGGCCGCGCGCCCGCGCTCCGCCCCGGGAGGCGCGTCGCGCACGCCGAGCAGGACGGCGGCCGCGACCACCACCGAGACGGCCGCGAGGCCGAGGAAGGCCGGCTGCCACCCCGCGGTCGCGAGCACGGCCCCGAGCGGCACGGCGGAGAGCAGCTGCCCGCTCTGCCCCAGCGTGCCGACCCACTGCGACAGCACGGGGAGGCGGCGGGGGCTGAACCAGTGCCCGAGCAGGCGCAGCACCGAGATGAAGGTCATGGCGTCGCCGGCGCCGACGAGGATGCGCCCGAGCACCGCGACCGCGATATCGGGGGCGATCGCCAGCACGAGCTGCCCCGCCGCCATCACGACCGCGCCGATGCCGATGAGCGCCCGCGGGCCGAACCGGTCGACGAGCACGCCGACGGGGATCTGCAGCGTGGCGTAGACGAGCAGCTGCAGCACCGCGAGCGACGACAGGGCGGTCGCGTCGACGGCGAAGCGGTCGGTCGCGACGACGCCGGCGACGCTCAGCGAGGTGCGCTGGAGGATCGCCGTGACGTACGCGGCCCCGGCGATGACGAGCACGACGACGGCCCGACGGGAATCCACCGGATCAGCCTACGGCCGCGCGTCGGGCGCTCAGAGCTCCCGCTCGTCGTCCGTCGCGCGGCGCACGGCGAGGAAGTTCTCGAGCTCCGCGGCGATGGAGTCCGCGCTCGGCAGCTCGCCGTCCTCGTCCGTGAGCGGCGACCGCAGGGGGTTGTCCTCCATGTAGGAGTCGTGGCGCTCCTCGAGCGTGCCGACCAGGCGGGCGAGCTCGGGGTTGCCGTCGACCTGATCGTCGATCTTGCCGAGGAACTCCCGGCCCTCCTCGCGCAGCCGGTCGGTCGGGAAGAGCAGGCCCGTCGCGGCGGTCAGGCTCTCGAGCGCCGTGACGGCCGCGGAGGGGAACTCGGTGTCGCCGAGGTAGTGCGGCACGAGCAGCACGAACCCGGTCACGGGGTGCCCGCTGCCGTGCAGCCGGTGCTCGAGCAGGTGCATCGCGTTGCCGGGCGCCTGGGTGCGCGGGCGCCAGACCGAGAGCGCCTCGATGAGGTCCTCCCGACTGCCGCTCACCGTCACGCCGATCGGCCGGGTGTGCGGCACGGGCATGGGGATCGCGTGCACCCACGTGGTCGACGAGACCTCGAAGCGGTCGATGAGCGACCGCACCGCGGCGACGAACGCCTCCCAGTGGAAGTCGGGCTCGTAGCCGGTCAGCAGCAGGAAGGGTGCGCCGAGCTCGTCCTCGGCGAGGCGCAGGGCCAGGGAGGGCATCCGGAACTCGGTGATGCGCGTCTCGTCGAAGACGATCACCGGCCGGCGGGCGCGCCAGTCGAGCAGCTCGTCGTTGTCGAAGACGGCCAGGTCGCGGTGCTCGAGCTCGTCGAGCAGGTACTCGGAGACCTGCGCGACGGCTCCGCCCGCGTCGGAGAACCCGGTGAGGCCCGCGACGAGCGGAAGACCGCGCGGAACCTCGTCGTCGCCGGGCAGGAGGCGGTAGAGGTTGTCGGGATCGCGCATGCCTCAATGCTAGGTCGACCCCGGTGCCGGTCCCGCGCCGCGCGCACCTGCCGACAGCGAACAGGCGGTGCGGGATGCCCGGCGCACGGCCCGTCGCCTCATCCGCCCCGCTCTACGATGGAGCCCATGACCTGCCCCTCCCTCGCCGTCACGTCCTCCCCCGCCGCCGACCTCGAGGCCGACCTGCTCGTCGTCGGCGTGGTCTCGACGCCCGAGGGCCCCGCCCTCGCCGGAGCGGAGGACGCGCGCCTCTCCCCCCTCGCCGCGTCGCTCGGCGCACTGGGCATCACGGGCGCCGCCGACGAGACCGCGCGCCACCCGTCCCCGGAGGGCGTCGCCGCCGCGGCGGTGCTCCTCGTCGGGCTCGGCTCCTCCCCGACCGCGGACTCGCTCCGCAGCGCCGCCGGCTCGGCCGCACGCGCCGCGGCCGGCGCCGAGCGCCTCGCCCTCGCGCTGCCGACGGCCGATGCGGCCCAGGTGCAGGCCGTGCTCGAGGGCGCCGCCCTCGGCGGCTACCGCTACACGGCCTACCGCTCGGGCGAGCAGAAGCCCGCGCTCGCGCGGGTCGAGCTGAGCTCGGCGGTCGACGACGCCGCGGCGGCGGCCGAGACCGCCGAGGCGGTCGCCGAGGCGGTCGTCGCCGTGCGCGACCTCGTCAACACGCCGCCCAACGACCTCTACCCCGCGAGCTTCGCGGCCCGCGCGCACGAGCTCGCCGAGGGCCTGCCCGTCGAGATCCAGGAGTGGGACGTGCCGGCGCTGCAGGAGGGCGGCTTCGGCGGCATCCTCGGCGTCGGGCAGGGCTCCTCGCGCCCGCCCCGCCTCGTGGCGGTGCGCTACGCCCCGGAGGGCGCCGAGCAGCACCTCGCCCTCGTGGGCAAGGGCATCACCTTCGACTCGGGCGGCCTCTCCCTCAAGCCGCCGGCCGCGATGGTCGGCATGAAGTACGACATGACCGGCGCCGCCACCGTGCTCGGCGTGACGCTCGCGATCGCGCGACTCGGGCTGCCCATCCGCGTGACGGCCTGGCTCTGCCTGGCCGAGAACCTGCCCTCCTCGACCGCCATGCGCCCGAACGACGTGCTGACCATCCGCGGCGGAACCACGGTCGAGGTGCTCAACACCGACGCCGAGGGCCGCCTCGTGCTCGCCGACGGCCTCGTCGCCGCGAGCGAGGAGCACCCCGACGCCATCGTCGACGTGGCGACGCTCACGGGCGCGGCGCGGGTCGCGCTCGGCGACCGCTACGCGGGCCTCATGGGCGACGACGCGCTCGTCGGCCGCGTCCAGGAGGCCGCCGCGGCGACGGGCGAGCTCGTGTGGCCGATGCCGCTGCCGGCCGACCTGCGCTCCATCATCTCGAGCGAGATCGCCGACATCGCCAACGCGAAGCCGGGCAACACCGCCGCGGGGATGCTCATCGCGGGCGTCTTCCTGCAGGAGTTCGTCGGACGCACAGGGGACGCCCAGGATGCGCCGCGCATCCCCTGGGCCCACCTCGACATCGCCGGACCGGCCAACAACGGCACCGCGGCGTACGGGCACACCCCCAAGGGCCCGTCGGGCGTGACGGTGCGGCTGCTCGTGGAGCTCGCCCGCGGACTCGCCGACAGCGGCCTGCAGCGGTAGTAGGCTCATTTCCTGGCGCGCGGAACCGCGTGCCGCTCTCCAGGCCGACGTGCCACCCATGGGTCGGCCCCGCACGCATCCACAAGGGAGACTCCTCGGTGTCGGAACAGAACTTTGACCTGGTCATCCTCGGTGCCGGGAGCGGCGGCTACGCCGCGGCCCTGCGCGCGAGCCAGCTCGGCATGACCGTCGGGCTGATCGAGAAGAGCAAGGTCGGGGGCACCTGCCTGCACGTGGGGTGCATCCCCACCAAGGCGCTGCTGCACGCCGGCGAGATCGCCGACGCCGCGCGCGACTCCGCCCGGTTCGGCGTCAAGGCCACTCTCGAAGGCATCGACGTGCCCGCCGTGAACGCGTACCGCGACGGCATCGTGGCCAGCAAGTACAAGGGCCTGCAGGGTCTCATCAAGGCGCGCGGCATCACGACCATCGAGGGCGAGGGCCGCCTCACGTCGCCCACGACCGTGCAGGTCGGCGAGCACACGATCACGGGTAAGAACGTGATCCTCGCCACCGGCTCGTACTCGCGCTCGCTGCCGGGCCTCGAGATCGGCGGCCGGGTCATCACGTCCGAGCAGGCGCTCCAGCTCGACTACGTTCCGAAGAAGGTCGCCGTCCTCGGCGGCGGTGTCATCGGCGTCGAGTTCTCCAGCGTCTGGCGCTCCTTCGGTGCCGAGGTCGTCATCATCGAGGCGCTCCCCCACCTCGTGCCGAATGAGGACGAGGCGATCTCGAAGCAGTTCGAGCGCGCGTACCGCAAGCGCGGCATCGAGTTCAAGCTCGGCGTGCGCTTCCAGGGCGTCACGCAGAACGAGAACGGCGTCGTCATCACCCTCGAGAGCGGCGAGACGATCGAGGCCGACCTCCTGCTGGTCGCCGTGGGCCGCGGCCCCTCGACCGCGAACATGGGCTTCGAGGAGGTCGGCGTCACGATGGATCGCGGCTTCGTGCTCACCGATGAGCGACTGCGCACGAACATCCCGGGCGTCTACGCCGTCGGCGACATCGTGCCCGGCCTGCAGCTCGCGCACCGCGGCTTCCAGCACGGCATCTTCGTCGCCGAGGAGATCGCCGGGCTCAACCCCGTCGTCATCAGCGACGTTGACATCCCCAAGGTCACCTACAGCGAGCCCGAGGTCGCCTCGGTCGGCCTCAGCGAGGCGAAGGCCAAGGAGAAGCACGGCGCCGACGCCATCGCGACCTACGACTACAACCTCGCGGGCAACGGCAAGAGCCACATCCTCGAGACCGCCGGATCGATCAAGGTCGTCCGCGTCGTCGACGGCCCCGTCGTCGGCGTGCACATGATCGGTGCGCGCGTGGGCGAGCTCATCGGCGAGGCCCAGCTCGCCGTGAACTGGGAGGCGCACCCGGAGGACATCGCTCCGCTGCTCCACGCGCACCCCACCCAGAACGAGGCGCTCGGCGAGGCCTTCCTCGCGCTCGCCGGCAAGCCCCTGCACGGCATCTGAGCCGCGTCCATAAGCTGAATCACTACAGGTCTTCAAAGGAGCATCACTGATGAGCGAATCCGTCAACCTCCCGGCGCTCGGCGAGAGCGTCACCGAGGGCACGGTCACCCGCTGGCTGAAGAACGTGGGCGACCGCGTCGAGGTCGACGAGCCCCTGCTCGAGGTCTCGACCGACAAGGTCGACACCGAGATCCCCTCGCCCGTCGCGGGCGTGATCGAGGAGATCCTCGTCGCCGAGGATGAGACCGTCGAGGTGGGCACCCCCCTGGTGCGCATCGGCGACGGCGCCTCCGGCGGTGGGGATGCCCCCGCCGAGCCCGCGGCAGCCGAGCCCGCGGCCGAGGCGGCCCCGGCGGAGCAGCCCGCGCCCGAGCAGCCCGCCGAGGCCCCTGCCGCGCCCGCCGAGCAGCCGGCCGCTCCTGCCGAGGCCCCCGCCGCGCCCGCCGAGCAGCCGGCCGCTCCTGCCGAAGCCCCCGCCGCTCCCGCCGAGCAGCCGGCCGCCCCGGCGGAAGCCCCCGCGGCGGAGCCCTCGGCGCCCGTGCAGCCCTCGACCGAGCAGCCCGTCGAGGCCGAGCAGCCCGCCCCCGCGGCCGCACCCCCCGCCGCTGCTCCGCCGGCAGCGGCGCCCCCGGCTGCGGCCCCGCCCGCCGCCGCGCCTCCCGCCGCGGCCCCGCCCGCAGCAGCGGCTCCCGCCCCGCCGGCGAGTGCTCCCGCACAGCCGGCTGCGGCGCCCGAGGCCCCCGCCCCGGCCGAGCCGGCGGCCGCTCCGGCACCCGCGCACTCCGACGCTCCGGCGGGCGGCAACGCCGGCTACATCACCCCGATCGTGCGCAAGCTCGCGCAGGAGAAGGGCGTCGACCTCTCCTCGCTCACGGGCACGGGCGTCGGCGGACGGATCCGTCGTCAGGACGTCATCGCCGCCGCCGAGAGCGCGTCGAGCGCCCCCGCCGCGGCCGCTCCGGCCCGCACCGAGGTCGAGAGCTCCCCGCTGCGCGGCACCACGGTGAAGATGTCGCGTCTGCGCAAGGTCATCGCCGAGCGCGCCGTCGCCTCGATGCAGTCGACGGCGCAGCTCACCTCGGTGGTCGAGGTCGACGTCACGAAGGTCGCCGCGCTGCGCGTGGCGGTCAAGGACGCGTTCCTCGCCGAGACCGGCGTGAAGCTCTCCTTCCTCCCCTTCTTCGCGAAGGCGGCCACGGAGGCCCTCAAGTCCTTCCCAATCATCAACGCCACCGTCGACGGCGACTCGATCGTGTACCCCGAGACCGAGAACCTCTCGATCGCGGTGGACACCGAGCGCGGCCTGCTCACCCCCGTCGTCCGCGACGCGGGCGAGAAGAGCATCGCCGACCTCGCGAAGGACATCGCCGACCTCGCGACGCGCACCCGCGACAACCAGCTCAAGCCCGACGAGCTCGCCGGCGGCACGTTCACGCTGACCAACACGGGCTCGCGCGGCGCGCTGTTCGACACCCCGGTCGTCTTCCTGCCGCAGGTCGCCATCCTCGGCACCGGCGTGGTCGTGAAGAAGCCCGCCGTCGTGACGGTGGACGGCGCGGACGCGATCGCGATCCGCTCGACGGTCTTCCTCGCCCTGTCGTACGACCACCGCATCGTCGACGGCGCCGACGCCGCCCGCTTCCTCACCGCGGTCAAGAACCGCCTCGAGGAGGCCGACTTCGACGGGGATCTCGGCATCTAGTCGAGCACCGATCGGATGCGCCACCCGGCCTCGCTCCTCATCACGAGGAGCGAGGCCGTTCGCGTCCCCGCCTCGTCGATGAGGTCGATGAGCGCTGCCGAGCCGAGGCGGTCGACGACCACGGCCTCGCTCGGAGCGGGCGACAGCACCCCGTCCGCCGCCGTGCCGGTGGGCGCGGCGAGCTGCTCGGCCGCCGCCGATCCGGGCTGCACCACGCCGGAGGCGCACCGCTCCTGATCGCCGCCGGCGAGCACCTCCGTACGGCAGGCGCTCCAGCGCGCGGCGAGCTCGATGACGAGCCCGATCCACTCCTCCGGCGGGGGCTCGGCGCCGGAGTCCGCGCTCGCGCTCCCCGCGCCGGCCTCGGCCGGGGAGGAGGTGCCCTCCGGAGCGGCGTCGTCCGAGGCGGACGCCCCGCTCATCGCACCGTCGGCGTCCCCCTCCGGCCCGGCGGGAGCCTCGACCGTCGAGGACGAGGACGGTGACACGGAGGGCGGCGAGGCGCTGCCGGGGTCGTCGCCGTCGAGAGCCAGCAACGCGATCGCGGCGAGCAGCGCGAGTCCGCCTCCGGCACCGACGAGCACGACGGACCGCCGGGGTCGCGCCGTGGCAGAGCGCCGGGACGTCCGGTCGCGCCCACCGGGCGCCGCCGCGCTCCGCTCGGAGGATGCCGCTGCCGCCCGTCGGCGCGGCCCCGGACGGCGCGTCGCCGCCGTCGGCCGCGGGGATCCGCGCAGGGGGTCGATGAGGGCCGGAGGGAGGCCGAGGTCGTCGAGCACCCGCAGCACCGTCGCGCGCAGGCCGCTCGTGCTGCTCGGCTCCGGAGGCTCGGCCGCCGGGCCGGTCGACTCGACGCGGTCGCCCCCGGCACCGACCGCGCGAGGGGACCGATCGACGGCGCGCTCGGGCACGGCGAGCTCGAGCACGAGCGGGGCCGGGCGTGCGGCGTCGAAGAGCGCCCGCTCGAGGGCGAGGGGGTCCTCGACGCTCCCGAGCGCGTCGAGCAGGGCATCCCGACGGCCCGATCGGACCGCCCCGACCACCTGCTCGCCCAGCGATCGCAGCCCCGCGAGATCGGCGAGGATGCCCGGCTCCTGCCGGCGGAAGCGCTGCGGCAGCGGCGGGGCGGCGACGAGGCCGCTCAGCGCGGTCAGGACGGGAGCGCCGTCGGCGCCGATGCGCACGCCCGCGGGATTCCAGCGGCCGACCACGACCCCGACCTCGTGCAGCTCCTGCAGCAGCTCGGCGAGCGGCACGAGCACGGTGACGGCCTCGCCCGGGTCCAGGGCGCCGTTCCGCGCGGCGAGCAGGTCGTCGAGGCTCGGCCCGACGACGGCGTCGAGCACGGGGACGACGCGCCCGTCGGTCCCCGTGGCGAGATCGCGCAGGGCGACGAGATGGCGCGAGCGCAGGCGCGACAGGCACTCGACCTCGGCATCGATTCGCGCGTCGTGCACCCCATCGCGATAGCACCGCAGCGCCACGCTTCGCTCGTCGCCCCGGGCGAGGAGGACCGTCGCGGTGGCGCCCCCGCCGAGACGGCGCACGACGCGGTAGCCGCCGACGGACGCGGGCGCGGTGGTCGCGGGGACCAGGACCGCGCTCCCCCGTCCTGCCCCGCCGGCGCTCGGGGCGGCCGGCTGCGCGGCGGGTCGTCGGCGGAACCGCGGCGAGGGAGCGGGATGGCGGGAGGAGCGGCGGGGCGGCGCGGGGTCGGACATGGGCGCAGGGTGCCGCGCTGCGCGGGCGGACGCGCGAGGAACGCGCGCCGGTGGGGACGGACGGCTCGCACTCCTCGTCGGTGAGGAGCGGCGCTGGGCAGTATCCTGGGGGCATGGCCCGCAGCTCCGCACCCTCCTCCCCCGCCAAGGAACCCGGCCGGATGAAGCAGATGGGGCAGGTCTTCCAGATGACCCGCCGCAACGACAAGGCGGCGCTGCCGCTCATGCTCCTCTGGACGATCCTCCCCGTCGTCGCCGGCATCCTGCTGGCCGCGTTCGTCTCGAGCGGCAACATCATCGGGCAGGTGCTGTACGTCATCGCCGGCATCATGGGCGGCATCCTCGGCTTCCTCCTCGTGCTCGGCCGGCGTGCCGAGCGCGTCGCCTACCGGCAGATCTCGGGGCAGCCCGGCGCCGTGGGCGCGGTGCTCAAGAGCGCGCTGCGGCGCGCCTGGCAGGCCGGCGAGATGCCCGTCGCCGTGAGCCCCCGCACGCAGGACGCCGTCTACCGCGCCGTCGGCAAGCCCGGGGTGGTGCTCATCGGCGAGGGGCCGCGGTCGCGCACGAAGCGGATGCTCGAGGACGAGCAGCGCAACGTGAAGCGCATCGTGCCGAACGTGCCCGTGCACATCATCCACGTGGGCCCCGACGCCGACAGCGTGCCCCTGGAGAAGCTGCCGAAGTCGATCACCCGCATCAAGAAGGCGATCTCGAAGGCCGAGGTCTACGCCGTCTCGAACCGCCTGAACTCGCTCAGCAAGGCGAGTTCGCTGCCGATCCCCAAGGGCATCGACCCGACGAAGGCGCGGGCGCCGAAGCCCCGCTAGCCCCGCCTTCGGTCAGCGGCGCAGCAGGATGGTGCCGACGGCCCGATCGTGGAGCCCGCGCTGATCCTGGTCCCAGATCATCGCGGGGATGAGCAGCGTCAGCAGCACGGCGCGGATGATCGGCTTCACGACGCCGAGGCGACCGCCCTCGATGCGCTGCAGCCGCATCCCCAGCACGAGGTGCCCCGCGCTCGCGTTGATGCCGACCGTCAGCAGGATCTGCATCCCGAGGAAGATCAGCTGCATCGCGACCGGGTTGTACTGGAAGAACACGACCGAGAGCACGACCGCGATGCCCCAGTCGATCGCGATCGCGCCGAGTCGGCGGCCGAGCCGGGCGATCGAGCGCGGGCCGGACTCGGGAAGCCCGAGGCGCTTGCCGGGCCAGGTGGGGGGCGTGGCGGGTGCGGTGGTCACGCTCACGATCGTAGGGCGGCGCGCCCTCGGCATTCTGTGCGGGCCGCGGCGAGCATCCCCCGCCCCGCCGGGCCGAGGCCGCGCGGGCGCACCCAGCATCGCGACGTAGACTCGGCCTCGTGATCGACTTCGTCGACACGGGGCTAAGCGCCAACTCCGTGCCGTACCTGTCGGGTCTCGAGCAGCAGCGTGCTCTGCACGTCGCCGTCGTCGAGGGCCGGGCGCCCGATACCGTCATGCTGCTCGAGCACGAGAGCGTGTACACGGCCGGCAAGCGCACCGAGCCCCACGAGCGGCCGACCGACGGCACCCCCGTCATCGACGTCGACCGCGGCGGCAAGATCACCTGGCACGGCCCGGGCCAGCTCGTCGGCTACCCGATCATCCGCCTGCCCGAGCCCGTCGACGTCGTGCGCTACGTGCGCGCGCTCGAGGGAATGCTCATCGCCGTCCTCGAAGATCTCGGCGTCGCGGGCGCGGGCCGCGTCGAGGGCCGCAGCGGCGTCTGGATGCGCGGCACCGACAAGATCGCCGCGATCGGCATCCGCGTGGCGCACGGCGTGACCATGCACGGCTTCAGCCTCAACTGCAGCAACGGCTTCGACGCCTACTCGGCCATCGTCGCCTGCGGGCTCGCCGACGCGGGCGCCACCTCCATCACCCGGGAGCTCGGCCGCACGGTCGACCCCGCCGAGGCCGCCGCGCTCGTGCGCGCGCGCTTCACCGAGCACGTCCTCCTCCCCCTCGGCCGCCCGTCGGCCGCCCCGACCCTCTCTGGAGCCCCCTCATGACCGCCGTGCACCCCACCGCCCCCGTCGAGGGCCGCAAGATGCTGCGCCTCGAGGTGCGCAATGCCGCCACCCCCATCGAGAAGAAGCCGGACTGGATCAAGACCCGCGCGAAGATGGGGCCCGAGTACACCGAGCTGCGCGCGCTCGTGAACGAGAACTCCCTGCACACCGTGTGCCAGGAGGCCGGCTGCCCGAACATCTACGAGTGCTGGGAGGACCGCGAGGCCACCTTCCTCATCGGCGGCAGCCAGTGCACCCGCCGCTGCGACTTCTGCCAGATCGACACCGGCAAGCCCTCCGACTACGACCGCGACGAACCCCGGCGCGTCGCCGAGAGCGTGCGCGAGATGCAGCTGCGCTACGCGACCGTGACGGGCGTCGCCCGCGACGACCTGCCCGACGAGGGCGCCTGGCTGCACGCCGAGACCGTACGGCTCATCCACGAGACGAACCCCGGCACGGGCGTCGAGATCCTGGCGACCGACTTCTCGGGCAACCCCGAGCTGCTGCGGGTCGTGTTCGAGTCGCAGCCGGAGGTCTTCGCGCACAACGTGGAGACCGTGCCGCGCCTGTTCAAGAGCATCCGGCCCGCGTTCCGCTACGAGCGCTCGCTCGACGTGATCTCGCAGGCCCGCGCCTTCGGCCTCATCACCAAGTCGAACCTCATCCTCGGCATGGGCGAGACGCGCGAGGAGATCTCGCAGGCCCTGCGCGACCTGCACGACGCGGGCACCGACATCATCACGATCACCCAGTACCTGCGCCCCACCCCGCGCCACCACCCCATCGACCGCTGGCTCAAGCCCGCCGAGTTCGTCGAGATCAAGGAGGAGGCAGACGAGATCGGGTTCCTCGGCGTGCTCGCCGGTCCGCTCGTGCGCTCCAGCTACCGCGCGGGGCGCCTGTGGGCGCAGTCGATGACCGCGAAGGGGCGGCCGATCCCGGATGCCCTGCGCGGGCTCGCCGTGTCGACCGAGCCCTTCGCCCAGGCCGTCGGCTGAGCATCCCGCCCCCGCTCGATGACGTCGACGGCCCCGCCGGTCGCGGCGTTGTCGAGCGGGATTCGGCGTAACATCCCCGAAACAAACGGGACACCGAGGGGAAACCGCCTCTGCGTACCCTCGGGTGAGGTTGCGATCGCATCCTTCCGGTACCCACCCAGGAGACCCATCACATGTTTAGTGATTCTTCCGAGGTCCTGAAGTTCATCAAGGACACCGACGTCAAGTTCCTCGACATCCGATTCACCGACCTTCCGGGCGTGCAGCAGCACTTCAACATCCCCGCCTCGACGGTCGACGAGGAGTTCTTCTCGGTCGGACAGCTCTTCGACGGCTCCTCGATCCGCGGCTTCGCGTCGATCCACGAGTCCGACATGCAGCTCATCCCCGACGTCACCACGGCGTACGTCGACCCCTTCCGCGTCGAGCGCACGCTCATCATGGTCTTCGACATCTACAACCCGCGCACCGGCGAGATCTACAGCCGCGACCCGCGCCAGGTCGCCAAGAAGGCCGAGAAGTACCTCGCCTCGACCGGCATCGCCGACACCGCCTTCTTCGCCCCCGAGGCGGAGTTCTACATCTTCGACGACGTGCGCTACGAGACGAAGCAGAACGCGAGCTTCTTCTCCGTCGACTCGGAGGAGGGCGCCTGGAACACCGGTCGCGTCGAGGAGGGCGGCAACCTCGCCAACAAGACCCCCTACAAGGGCGGCTACTTCCCCGTCTCCCCCGTCGACAAGCAGGCCGACCTGCGTGACGACATCAGCCTCAAGCTGATCGACGCGGGCCTCATCCTCGAGCGCGCACACCACGAGGTCGGCACCGGCGGCCAGGCCGAGATCAACTATCGCTTCGACACCATGGTGCACGCGGCCGACGACATCCTGAAGTTCAAGTACATCGTGAAGAACACGGCCGAGCAGTGGGGCAAGACCGCCACGTTCATGCCGAAGCCCCTCTTCGGCGACAACGGCTCGGGCATGCACACCCACCAGTCGCTGTGGAACGACGGCACCCCGCTGTTCTACGACGAGAACGGCTACGGCGGCCTGAGCGACCTCGCCCGCTGGTACATCGGCGGCCTGCTCAAGCACGCCCCCGCCGTGCTCGCCTTCACGAACCCGACGCTGAACTCGTACCGCCGCCTCATCCCCGGCTTCGAGGCCCCCGTCAACCTCGTCTACTCGGCGGGCAACCGCTCGGCCGCGATCCGCATCCCCATCACGGGCACGAACCCGAAGGCCAAGCGCATCGAGTTCCGCGCGCCCGACGCCTCGGGCAACCCGTACCTCGCCTTCGCGGCGCAGATGATGGCGGGCCTCGACGGCATCCTCAACAAGATCGAGCCGCACGAGCCCGTCGACAAGGACCTCTACGAGCTGCCGCCCGAGGAGGCCAAGAGCATCCCCCAGGTGCCCGCGACGCTCTCCGGCGCTCTCGACGCGCTCGAGGCCGACCACGAGTTCCTGCTACAGGGCGGCGTGTTCACCAAGGACCTCATCGAGACCTGGATCGCGTACAAGCGCGAGAAGGAGATCCTGGCGGCCGCGCAGCGCCCGACGCCCATCGAGTACGAGCTGTACTACTCGGTCTGATCGACCGCTCGACCCGCGAGGGCCGCATCCCGTCCATCGGGGTGCGGCCCTCGCGCCGTTCCCGGCGATCGATGCGCGGGATGCTCCGCCGCCGTCACCCGTAGAAGCAGCGCTCGAACACCTGCCGGGCGAGCCGCGTCGTGCGCAGGTAGTCCTCCTCGAGCTGCGAGGCGCTGCCGGCCGGATACCGCAGCAGCCGCGCGACGCCGTCGAGCTGCCCGCGCTCGGTCGGCAGCACGTCGACGGTCTTCGCGCTCCACAGCGTCATGGCCGAGCGGGCGCGCGAGGCGATGAGCCACGCCTCGCGCAGGCGCGCGGCCTCGTCCGCGGGCAGCAGCCCGGCGTCGACGAGCGCCGCGAGGGCGCGCAGCGTCGAGGTCGTGCGCAGCGCGGGCACCTCGGCCGCGTGGCCGAGCTGCAGCAGCTGCACGCACCACTCGACGTCGCTGAGCGAGCCGCGGCCGAGCTTGAGGTGCCGGCGGGAGTCGGCGCCCTGGGGCAGCCGCTCCGACTCGAT